>CAXTIU010000003.1:54508-279649 GCA_964244495.1 uncultured Beijerinckiaceae bacterium | reverse complement strand
GACGTGGGCGACGTGGCGGTGTGGCTGTGCACGGACGAGGCCCGCTTCATCACCGGCCAAAGCATCCTCGTCGATGGCGGCTTCAACATCGCCGGGCCTCGTTAGGCGATCTGCGAGGCGCGCCGCGTCGATGGCGGCTGACGCCGAAGGTGACGGACGATGAGTGATCCGCCGCGCCCTGCACAACGGAAGTGATGGGAAGCTAGGCGGAGGCGAACGCCCGCTGTCGGCGGCGTCCTCCAGGTCGAGGCATGACGTAGATGGGCGCGAAGCGGTCCGTAAGGTCGTGGTTGCAACGGGCAGGCAGGTTTGGAGCGCGCGCGCGCAAGGAGCGGACGCTCGCTCAAGGAATCAACCCCGTGACCCTGAACCAGAGGTAGTCGAGCGGCACGAGCAGGGCAAAGGTCACCCCCGCCACGAGCAGGCACAGCCGCACCCCGTCGCGCGCCGGCACCCTGCCCATGCCCATGGCCACCACGATGGGGGATGCCTGGTAGGGCAGCAAAGGCGTCGCGTAGCCGATCACCTGCACCATCAGCACGGTCAGGAGCGGGAAGCCCGTGCCCTCGGCCAGGCTGCGGGCGAGCGGGGTGAACAGGGCCGGCACGCCGTTGGCGGTGACCGCGACGTCGAGCAGAACCGTCAGCCCGGTCAGCGCGCCGAAGTCGAGTGCCGGTCGGGCAGGGTCGAGCGGCAGCAGCGGCAGGAGCGCGCGCCCGATCCGGTCGCCGAGGCCCGAGCTCGCCACCACGGCGGCGAGGCCGAGGATGCCGGCGATGTAGAGGCAGGTGCGGACGTTCACGCCCGCCGCGAACGCGTCACCGCTCAGGAAGCCGACGCGCGGCAGCAGGCAGACGCAGGCGGCGGCGAGGCCGACCCAGGCCGGCGCGATGCCGTGCCTGCTATCGCTCACCCAGAGCAGCAGGGTGAGGCAGAGGAGCAAGCCGAGGCGGCGCTCGGCGGGGCTGAGCGGGCCGGGAGGGTCTTCCATCGCCACCGCCCGCGGCGTGGCCGGGAACAGCACGGCGACGCACCCCGCCAGGACGACGCCCTTCATGAGGCCGAGCACCGGGGCGTGCAGGACGAGGTAGGGGAGGTAGCCGAAGTGGGCGCCGTAGGCGCGCTCGGCCGCCCCCGTCATGACGAGGTTGGGCACGTTGGCCGGCAGGATGCTGGCGGACAGCTGGAACGTGCCGAAGCCGACCGCCAGGGCGAGGCCGACGCGGCCGCGGCTGTTCTCGGCCAGGCCGGCACGTTCCGCCAATGCCATGACCACCGGCATGAGCAGGGTGACCCGCCCCATGTTGGAGGGCATGACGAAGGCGAGCGCGTAGGTCAGCAGCACGACGCCGCCCACCATGCGCGGCCACGAGGAGGACAGGTGGGCCGCCAGCAGCCGCGCGACGCGGTCGGCCAGGCCCACCTCGCGGATGGCGGCACCCAGCACGAAGCCGCTCAGCACCAGCCAGAAGGCGGAGGAGGCGAAGCCGGAGAACACCACCTCGGTCGGCGCGACCCGGAGGATGGTGGCGCCGGCGAAGAAGAGCAGCGCCACCAGGTACTCCGGGAGGCGGGACGTGGCCCACAACCCGATCGTCACGGCCGTGAGCGCGGCGGGCAACAGCATCGCGTGTCCTGCGGCAACCAGGGCCATTCTCGTCCCCCCCTTCGTGGCGATCGAAGCATGCGGAGAAGAGGACGAGGAGGAAGCCGGCTTCTATGCTAGGCAGCCTTCGCCGAACACGAAGGATGTCATGCCGCGTCTCGACCTCGCCGATCTCGGCCTGTTCCGTCACGTGGCGGAGGCCGGCAGCATCACCGCCGGCGCGGCCCGCGCCCACCTGGCGCTCGCCGCTGCCAGCACGCGCCTTCGCGGCATGGAGGTCGTGCTCGGCACGGCGCTGCTGGAGCGGAGCCGGCTGGGCACGACCCTGACCCCGGCCGGCCACGCGCTGCTCGCCCACGCGCGCGGCCTGCTGGCCGGGGCGGACCGGATGCGGGAGGAGATGAGCGCCTATGCCGGCGCCTCGAGCGGCCATATCCGCGTTCTAAGCAACACGAACGCCCTGACCGAATTCCTTCCCGACGTGCTCGGCCATTTCCTCGCCGCCCACCCCGGAACCACGGTGGACCTGCGGGAACGCCTGAGCGACGAGATCGCGGGACTGGTCGCGGAAGGCTCGGCCGACATCGGCATCGTGGCGGGCACGGTGGACACCGGCGCGCTGCACTCTTTTCCGTTCCGCTCGGACCGCTTCGTGCTGGTCGCGGCGCGCGACCACGCCCTGGCCGATCGGGCGACCATCGCCTTCTCCGACGTGCTGGAGGAGGAGTTCGTCGGGCTCGACCGAACGAGCGCGCTGCAGCGCTTCCTCGCCGGCCGGGCGGCGCGCGAGGGGCGGCGGCTGCGTCTGCGGGTCCAGCTTCGCAGCTTCGACGCGGTGTGCCGGATGGTGGAGGCCGGCGTCGGCGTCGGCATCGTGCCGGACACCACGGCGCGGCGCGCGGCGCGCACCATGGCCATCGGGATCGTCCCCTTGCGTGACCGCTGGGCCATGCGGGACCTGCGCATCTGCGTGCGCGATCTCGCGGCCCTGTCGCCCCGCGCGCGCCAGCTCGTGCAGCAGTTAACGGCAGGTAGCGGAACAAACGTTTAGGACAAGCAGGATCCTCGTACACGCTCTCTCAAGCGTGCCCGTCGGCTCGGAGCGGGACGCCGATGGCGCGCGCGGTTATACTTGTTTGGATCGACGTTCGCGCCAGTGAGCACCGCGACGACGGTTCGGCTGGCAACGGGCAAGTGCCCGGGGTCAAGGCAAGTGCAATGGCGCCCCTGGCCCCCACGACCCGAACCGGAACGCGCCCCAAGTGTCCTGGGCGGCTTTGATTGGCGACAAGTCGGGAGGGTTCGCCCGGATTTATCGCGATGAGTTCAAGCGCGTCCGACCCGATGTCGCGCGCGGGAACGTCCGCCATCGGGAGTTGCTCTATGGAGCTTGGTACGGTGAAGATGGGCGAGACGCGGCCGACGGGATGCACGACGGCATGCCTCCGCCCGGCCGGCGGCTGACGCGCGCGTGTCCCGCGCGCACATGATGCTGGATGTCTCAGCTTGGCATCGGGGTTCGGGCAGGAGGGTCGAGGACCATGGCACGAGGAGCGACGCTGGAGACCCTTGTCGCCCTCGGCGCCGACAAGCTCGCTAAGCTCATCCTCGACGAAGTGCAGCACAACGCCCCCTACAAGAGGATCATCACGGCGGCCCTCGCCGGTGCGAAGGGGCCGGACGCCGTCGCCGCGATCATCGATCGGCGCCTCGCGAGCCTCGAACGAGCGCGAGGCACCATCGACTGGGACAAGCGCCGGGCGTTCGCGGCCGACCTCAGGGCGACGGCGGCGACCATCGTCGACGAGCTCGGTGGCGCCGACCCCAAGGCCGCCGCGGAGCGCATCCTGCGTTTCCTGGCGAGCGCCGGGGGCGTGTTCGATCGCGTCGATGATTCCTCGGGTTCCATCGGGAGGATCTACCAGGATGCGGCCGCCGCGCTGCCGGCGACGGCCCAGCGCATGGCGAGCGACGACAGGCTGCATCTTCTCGGTCGCCTCGTCCCGCTTCTGCTCGCCGACGACCACGGCCTGATCGAAGAAGCCGTATGCGGCTTCGTCTCCAAGGCGGCGCCCGAGGAGCTGGCCTCCTTCGATCTCGCGTTGAGGCAAGCGCTTCCGGACACCTCGCCCGGCGGTGGCGCACGCGCTTGGGAGCGACAGGAGCGGCGCGACCGCATCATCCGGGCGCGACAGGCGATCGCCGATGCGACGAGGGACGTCGATGTCTTCATGAAGCTCGAGGCGCTGAAACCCGAGCGGTCACGGGACAACCTCGCGGTGGCCGAGCGCTTGCTCGAGGGCGGCCGCGGCGCGGAGGCTCTGCGGTGGGTCCGTCGACCAAACCGCCCCGGGCTGCGGGCGATGGACCGACAGGATCTGGCGGACGCCTCGGGCGGGATCGACGTGCTGGAACGCCGCCGCATCGGACTCGAGATCCGCATTCTCACGGCGCTGGAGGATCGTCAGGCCGCGCAACAGCTGCGATGGACGACGTTCCAGGCCACGTTGGACGTCGATCTGCTCCGCGAGTACGTCGCGAAGCTTCCCGACTTCGAGGACGAGGAAGCCCTCGAAGGCGCCTTCGCGTATGTCGCCGCGCATCCCCGTCGCTACCGGGCGCTCGCCTTCCTCTTGAATTGGCCGCGTCTCGACCTCGCCTCCAAGCTGGTTCTCGACCACGTCGCCGACTGGGACGGCGGGCACTACGAGGTCTTGGCTCCCGCCGCCGAAGCCTTGGAACAAGATTACCCGCTGGCCGCGACGATCGTCTACCGAGCGCTCATCGACGACATTCTCGCGAAGGGTCGCTCGCAAGCCTACGGGCACGCCGCCCGATATTTCCTGACGCTTGCCTCCCTTGCCGCGGATGGAGCCGCGCGCCACGGACCCTCCGATCATCACGCCTATGCCGACGTTCTCAGGAAGGCGCACGGTCGCAAGTACGGGTTCTGGAGCCTTTTGGACGATCAAAGAGCGCGCATGGCGCGGTGACCGGCTTGCCCGGCTCCTGGGCCAATCCTCGCGCGCCCTTCTTCCGCCGCCGCCTTTACCTCGCGAGCGGGTGGGTCATGGCTTCGAACGACGTGGGACCGCCTTGGATCCGCGCCACGACGATGATCCCCATCTGTCCATCCGGGCCTGCGGCGGTCGGCTACCATTTCCGCACGTCACCGACCACGTCACAGGTCGCGCGTCCCATGGAGCGTTGCGCCCGTCGCTCGCGCGCGGAGCGATCGGCATCGCCCTCGAGTGGAGCGCGGACGCACGGTGACGCTCACGTACGGCGACTTCACCCAGCCCACGCGGAACCCAGGCCACGCGGAGCCGGTCGGGGCTCGGCCGTTGGATGTCAGCCTGTCATCGCTGGCGGGCGAGCAAGCGACCAAGCCGAGATGAGGTTCGACATGGAGGCGGAGGACCGGACGCCATCCGGTGATGGCGTGGCTCTGCCGCAGATGCCGTTGCGCTTGGGAACGCTCGGCGTCTTCGTGGCGTCCGAGCCGACGGCCTTGCACGATGTGGTAGTGACGTTTCGCTGTCGCCGTTCCGGCAGCTGTCTTCGAGCGGGTCGATCCGCTATGATCACGGGTGTCGACGTCGTCGCTAGGAGTTTCCATGCGTCGTCTGCATCGCCCCGCCGTTTTTTGTCCCGTCGCGATCCTGCTTGCTTCCCTGCTGCCTTGGTGCGCCGCCCACGCCGCCGGGGTGACGACCGTCACCGGTGCCGGCGCCACCTTTCCGGCGCCGCTGTACTTGAAATGGGCGGAAGCCTTCGGCCGGGAGACCGGTACCCTCGTGTCCTACGAGGGCGTCGGCTCGGGTGACGGGATCAGGAACATGGAGGCTGGGATCGTGACCTTCGGGGCCAGCGACCAGCCGCTGCCGCCGTCCGAGTTGGCGCGCCAGCACCTCGTCCAGTTCCCGACCCTGATCGGCGGCGTCCTAGCGGTGATCAACCTGCCCGGCTTCGATCCCGGCGTCCTCGCCGTCGACGGAAGGACGCTCGCCAGGATCATGGCCGGCGAGGTCACCCGGTGGGACGCGCCGGAGATCGCGCGCCTCAACCCGACCGTGCACCTTCCTCCGCTCGACATCGCGCTCATCCACAGATCGGATGCCTCGGGCACCACCTTCGTGCTCGCCGGCTACCTCGGCAGGGTCGCCGGCGGCTGGATCGGCCACGGGTCCACCATCCCGTGGCGCACCGGGACCGGCGTGGCCGGCTCAGGCGGCATGATCGAGGCGGTGCGCCGCACGGAGGGGGCGATCGGCTACGTCGACTACGCGGATGCCAAGCGCGCCGGCCTGTCGTACCTCGATCTCGTCAACCGCGACGGCCGCGTCGTCCAGCCGACCCCGTCCTCGTTCCTGGCGGCCTCGACCCACACCGACCTGGCCTCGGGGGACTTCAGCCTCGTCGACGCGCCCGGCGCCGCATCGTGGCCGATCACCGCCGCGACCTTCGTCCTGATGCGGGCCGACCCCGTGGACCCGGAGGCCAGCACCGCGGCGCTCCGCTTCTTCGACTGGGGGTACGGCCGGGGCGCGTCGCTGGTCGAGGACCTCGACTACGTGCCACTTTCCGACGATGCCGTGAAGGTGATCCACAAGGTATGGGCGCCGCTGCGCTTTCATCTCAGCCGCGCGCGGAGGACTTCCCTTGCGCGGACCGTTGGGAGGCAACCATGACCTCGCCCCTCGCCTTCCGGACCGACCCATCGTCGTCCAGCCTGGTCGAGCCCTCGCCCGGCGGGCCCAAATTCGATGGACCCGAGTCCGGCGTGCCCGCCTTGGCCGACCAGCTCGACGCCGGACACCGCCTCGACCTGTCGACCTTCGACGCCGACGCGCGCGGCAAGATCGACCAGATCGTCGCCAAGGTGCCGCGACTGGACGGAGCGGCGGTCAACGCCTTCGGCATCGCCCCGCAGGCCAACGCCAACAAGTACCTCGACATGCTGCTCGAGGGCATCCGCACGGCGGATGTCGGGCTCGCCGGAAGCCTGGTGGCCGAACTCGCGACCGGCATCAAGATGCTCGACATCCCCGGCATGCGCCGTGAGGCGGCCGGCACGCCCGGGCTGCTCGCCCGCCTGCCGGCCGTCGGCAAGTACCTGTCCGCCTTCCAGCGCTTCAAGGCGCGCTACGAGGACATCAGCCGCCATTTCACCCGCATCGAGGAGCAGGGCCGCAAGGAGATGGCCCGCCTCGCCGCGATGGACAGCAAGCTCGACGGGCTGGTGGCGACCAACCTCGCCAACATGCGCGAGATCGAGCTGCATGTGGCGGCCGGCCAAGTGATCCTCGATCGCGAGAAGGCCCGCTTCATGGTCGACCGCGAGGCGGCGCTCATCGATCGCGATCCGGGCAAGCTCGCAGCGGTGCGGGATCACGGCGACCAGATCAACGGCTTCGAGACGCGGCTGATGCGGCTCCACATGGCGGCGGCCGACGCCCTCCTGTCGGTGCCGCAGACGCGGCTGACGCAATCGGCCGGGCGCATCGAGTACCGCAACATCGTCGACACCCTGCTGTTCGACCTGCCCCGCCTCAAGTCGGCGATCCTGCGCATCGCGGCGCTCAAGCAGATCGGCGACGCCTCGCGGAGCAGCGAGGCGCGCCGCAAGCTCGCAGGCCGGATGGCGCAGGCCGGTATCGACGCGCTCGACCTCGCCTACACCCGCGCCAAGGAGAGCGAGAGCGGCGCCCTCGCGGAGATCACCGCCATGGGCGCGATCGCCGATCGCATCATCGGCATCGTCGACAAGGGCGCCACCCTCGATGCGCGCAACCGGCAGACCCGCGACGAGGCGGCGCGCTTGCTGAGCGCGACCAAGGACAAGTTCGTCGACGGGCTGGCGCGGAGCACCGCGCTCGCCGTCGCCTCGACGCGCGGCTGAACGGCCGCATCCCAACCACGGATCAGACCGATGCGGTTCAGGCTTGCCAGCTACTTCAACCCCAACCTCGCGCCGGGTGGGCGACGCGTCGACGCCGTGCTGACGCTCACCGCCGAGGTCGACGCGCGGGCCGGCGCGTCCGGACCGCGCGTGGTCGGGCTGATCCTCGATTGCTCCGGCTCCATGTTCAACCAGGGGAAGATCGAGGCGGCGAAACACGCGGCGCGGCGCTGCATCGCCCTGCTGCCGGACGACACCCACGTCTTCGTCGTCGCCTTCGGCAGCGACGCGGAGGTGGTCGTTCCGCTGGCCAAGGCCAGCCCGGAGGCGAAAGCCAAGGCCGACCGGATCGTCCAGCGCCTGGACAACAGGGGCGGGACCGAGATGTCGAAGGCGCTCGACGCCGCGCGCGGAACCTTCGCCGCCGTGCCGGACGCCATCGCCTACGCGCTGTTCCTCACCGATGGCGCCAACGAGGGCGAGCGACCCCCGGTGCTCGCCGCCGCCATCGATCGCTGCCGCGGCGTCTTCCAGTGCGACTGCCGCGGCATCGGCACGGATTGGCAGCCGGCGGAACTGCGCAACATCTCCAACGCCCTGCTGGGTACGGCGGATGCCGTCGCCGACCCGGCCCGGCTCGAGGCCGAGTTCCGGGCGGCGCTGGAGCGGGCGCTGGCCAAGGGCATGGGCGACGTGCGCCTCGACTTGTGGCGACCCGGAACCTCCAGGCTCGTCTCGCTGCGCCAGATGCAGCCCGAGAACGTCGACATCACCGCGATGGGCGTCAAGGCGAGCGAGCGCGTCACGTCCTTCCCGCTCGGCGCGTGGGGCACCGAATCCCGCGACTACCACGCCGTCTTCGAGGTGGTGGACGGCGCGGTCGGCGACGAGATGCTGGTGTGCCGGCCCTCGGTGACCTGGAGCGAAGCCGACGCGCCGGCCAAGGCGGGCGGCAACCCGGTCGTCGCCACCTGGAGCGAGGACGCCGACCTCACCGCGCGGATCTCGCCGGAGGTGGCGCATTACACGGGTCAGGCGGAGCTCGCCGACACCATCCGCGAGGGGCTGGAAGCGAAGAACCGCGGCAACCTCGACCAGGCCACCCGCCTGCTCGGCCGCGCCGCCAGGATCGCCGCCGCCTCGGGCAACGCCGAGGTGACCCGACGCTTGTCCAAGGTGGTGGACGTCGTGGACGCGGCGGAGGGCACGGTGCGCCTGCGCCGCGACGCCGGCAAGGGGGAGGAGCTCGAACTGGAGATGGGCGGCACCCGGACCGTGCGCCGTCCGTCCGTCTGAGCGCGATGTCAGGGATGAGATACGATTGCCCCAGGGGCCACGCATCCGAGGACGCGGACTACTGCTCGGAATGCGGCTTGCGCCTGGAAGCGGCCGGCAGCGCTCCGGTCCCCGCCAACCCGGCTGGGATGGGCGACATGTGCCCGACGTGCGCGACGCCACGGGTCGCCGGCGCGAGGTACTGCGAGGTGTGCCGTCACGACTTCATCGCCGCCGGTCGAGGCGAGCCCGCCGCCCCATCGACGCCGGCCGTCGAAGCCCCTGGCCCCGCGCCTGCTCATACGGTCCCTGCCGGCCACGCGGCCGCGCCCGAGGCTACGGCCTTTCCCGGACGCAACCTGTGGGCGATCGTCACGCCCGATCGCTCGCTGATGACCGCCGAGGACGACATCCCCTTCCCGCAGGACGAGCCGGTCCGCTCCTATCCCCTCGACCTCGACGAGAACCTCGTCGGGCGGCGGAACGCGAGGGCTGGCGTGCACCCCGAGATCGCGGTGAACGATCCTTCGGTGTCGGCGCGCCACCTCAAGATCTGCCGGCGGCCGGAGGGCGCGCTCTACCTCGTCGACGTGGGATCGAGCAACGGCACCAGGTTGAACGGCGCGCCCGTCGATCCCGGCGTGGAAACCGCCCTGCGCCCCGGCGACCGCGTGACGCTGGGCTTGTGGACCCGCCTCGTGGTCGAAGCGCGGTAGGCCGGCCATGACGCGCAGCCTCCTTCCCGCGGGCGGTGCCGCCGGTTTCCCACCAGCGAAGCCATCCGGGCCGCGCGGCCGGCTTGCCGCGCTCGCCTCGTCGTTCCCCGCGCGCCTGCGCCTCGGCCGCGCCACGCTGCTCGCGCTCGTTCTGATCGCCTCGGCCGCCTGGGCCGTCGCGCTGCGGGCCGTCGATACGGTGACGCGGACCATCGGCCACGACACCACCGCTTCCATCGTGGCGGCGGAGCGCACCCGGACGCTGCTTGCTGACGCCAACGGCGACTTCGCCAACATCCTCCTCAGCGCGCAGGGCAAGGACGATGCCTACGTGTCGGCATTCCGCCAGGACATGCGGGACGCCGAGGCGCAGCTGGTGAAAGCGGCGGAGAACGTGACCTTCGGCGACGAGGAGAACGGTCCCATCGTCACCATGGCCCAGGACGCGGCGCAGTACGAACAGCTGGTGGGCCGTGCGCGCGGCCTGGCGGAGTCTGGTCAACGCACGCTGGCCCTTGCGGGCGAGGCCGACACCCTCATGCATTTCACCATCCTGCCGGCCGCCGCCGCGCTCGACCGCGCCAACCTCGACCACCTGACCGCCTCTTACGACAAGTACCGCGCGAGCAAGACCGCCCTCGGGTTGCTGGCAGCTGGCGTTACGCTCGCCTGCCTCGTCGTGCTGGTCGGTGTCCAGGTGATGATCGCCCGCGAAACGCGGCGCCTCCTCAATCCGGGTCTCGTCCTCGCCACGCTTCTCGTCGGGGTCGCGGGCGGGGTGGCCGCGCTGCGCCTGCTGCATGGCGAGCAGGCGGTGTACGTTGCCAAGGAACAGGCATTCGACTCGATCGCCGCGCTGTCGACCGCCAGGGCGATCGCCAGCGACGCGAATGCCGCCGAGAACTTCTGGCTGCTCGCCCACGGCGATGCCGCGTCGCAAGCCAAATACGACAACGCGTTCAGGGTCAGGACCGGACGGTTGCTGCTCCACCGTGCCGGTGCCGCCGCCGCCATGGCACGGCAGGCGCGGATCGAGGGGCTACTCGGCGACGAACTCGCCAACATCACCTTCGTCGGCGAGCGGGCCGCCGCCGAAGCGACCCTCAAGGCATGGCTGGCCTACCTGGACTTCGATGATCGCCTCCGTGCGCTCGAACGCGCCGGGCGTACGGCGGATGCCGTCGCCCTCGACATCGGCAACGGGCCGGGCCAATCGAATGGGGCCTTCGCCCGCTTCGTCGACGCCATCGACCGCACGCTCGCCATCAACCAGGCCGCTTTCGACGCGGCGATCGTCGCCTCCGAGGGGGAGGTCCACGCGATGGTCTACGCCGCGATCCTCGCCGTCTGGCTGCTGGCTTCCGTCGCCTGCTGGGCCGGTCTCCACGTCCGGCTGAAGGAATACGCGTTCTGATGGCGAGGGATGCCGTCCGCCTCAGCGAGGAATGGCAGGGCCGCCTCGCGACCATCGCCCGCAACCTGACCGACTTCCACGAGTCCGAGGCGGCGACGCGGGTGCGGGCGCGCCTCGCCGATCCGATGCGGACTTACAGCGGACGCACCGCCACCGAGGCGCGCCGGGCGGCCGAGGCGCTGGCCGGCCTGTGGCAGGACTACCTGCTCGTGTCCAAGGTCGTGGACGAGGCGACCGCCCTGGCCCATCGCAGCGCCTTGCTGCCGAGCCGCGACGAGGATGTCGTCGCCATGCTGACCGGGCCCTCGATCAAGCTGCCGACGCTGTCCATCCCGATCAGCGAAAGGGGCTTGCTCGACCCGGCGGACAGGCAGGCGCTCGCCCGTCCCGCCGACGTGCTCGACATGATGACGCGGGCCTTCCTCACCGCACGCGACACCGTCGCGGCGATTGCCCGCGCCGAGGACAGCGCCGCGCCGCGCGTGGCCACCCTCCGCGCGGAGATCGATGCCTTGCGTCAAGCTTCGCTAGCCTTGCCCGGCGCGCTCGATCTTCCTGCCATCGACGGCGACTTGAATCCCCTTGAAGCCGACAGCCGGCTGTCGGCCATCGAAGCCGCTGTCGAGATCGCACGCGCGGGCAGGCTTGAGGCCGAACGCGCCGTCGCGGCCTTGCGCATCCGCCTGCGGGAAGCCGAGGCCACGCTGGCTACGCTCGCCGCCCTCGTGACGCGATGGCGCGCCGCGCGCGCGGAGCATGCCGAAGGCCTGGCGGATCCGGCGCCGGCCCATGATCCCGCGCTGGATGACGTCGGCTCCATGGGCGGCTGGCTCGCCACCCTCGAGCAGACCGTGTCGTCGGGCGGCCTGCGCGCGGCCGGCATCGGTCTCGACAAGTGGTGCGAGGCCTGTCGCGCCCGCACGGAAGCCGTCCGCGAGGCGCACGACGGGTTGCGCGCTCGTCTCGGCGCCCTGGACGATGCCAGGGGCAGGCTGCGCGCGTTGCGGGCCAAGCGCGCCGCCATCGGATCGGCCGATCCCGCCGTGGCGCGCCTCGAGGCCGAGGCCAAGGCGGCGCTCGCCCGTGCGCCGTGCCGGCTGGCCGAAGCCGGTCGTCTGCTCGATGCCTACGAGGCCGCCCTGGCGGCGCTGCCGGCCATGATCCCGTGAAGGACCTGTTCCCGTGAAAGATCACACCGAGAAAGGCCCGACGCGATGAGCCTCGCCACTTGCCAGCGTCCGGACGCGCAAGGTCGGCCCTGCGGGGGCGAGTTCGACGATGGCGTCTGCGGCACCTGCGGGCGTCCAGCGCGGCAGGGAACGCTCGTCGCCACCGCGACGGCCGTCACGGCTCGGGCGGACACGTCGACCGGCGGCACCGCAGCCCAGGCCGGCACTGGAACGCGGGCTCGCGCCGGGACCGGGACGGCCGGGGTCGCCCGCACCGGGTCGGGGCGGATCAGCCGGCGTCAAAGCTCGGCCGGCGGTACCAGCCGACGGCAGTCGCTCGGCGGCGGGCTTGTGTCGCTGCCGCCCGTGCCGAGCCAGAGTCCCGAGACGCTCGTCATGGCCGAGCCGGAGGTCGCGCCCAACAAGCGGACGTGCCCGCACTGCTCCTCGCGCGTGAATCGGATGAACGGCTTCTGCTCGCAGTGCGGCAAGCCCTACGACTTCCGGCCGCGCCTGAAGCGCGGCGACATCGTCGCCGGCAAGTACGAGATCAAGGGACCGATCGGCCTCGGCGGCATGGGTTGGATCTATCTCGGCACGGACGTGGTGCTGAAACGCTGGGTCGTCCTCAAGGGCGTGCTCAACGCCAGCGACCCGGAGGCGGCCGCCGCCGCCGTCGCCGAACGACAGTTCCTGGCCGCCGTCAAGGACCCGAAGATCGTCCAGATCTACGACTTCTGCGCGCAAGGCACCGATGGCTACATGGTGCTGGAATACGTCGGCGGCCGCACCGTCGACCAGATCCGGGCGGACGGCGACGTCGTCGACCTCCTGACCCCGGACGGCCGCGTCGTGCGCAAGGGCGTCCTGCGCAAGGACATCGCGCCCGAGGACGCCAAGCTGGTGGTCCAGGTGACGCGCTTCGGCGTGCTGCCGCCCGAGCAGGCGGTCTCCTACATCCTGGCCGCCTGCTCCGCCTTCGCGCACCTCCACACGCAGGGCTTCACGCACAACGACATGAAGCCGGACAACCTGATGGTGGAGGGCGACGCCGTGAAGCTCCTCGATCTGGGCGCGATGCGGCGGATCGGCGACGAGGGCGGCCTGATCTTCGGCACCGAAGGCTTCTTCGCGCCCGAGGCGAGCGAGGACCCGGTCGCGGTCTCGGACCTCTACGCGCTCGGCCGCTCGCTGGCCATCCTGCTCATGGACTTCCTCTACAAGGTGCGGGCGGACACCGACGCGGCGACCGGCAAGGTGACCACCCGCCGCCTGATCGTCACGGGCTTCAAGACCGCGCTGCCGACGCCCGACGAGCAGCCGGTGTTGAAGCGCTACGACTCGCTCCACCGCTTCCTCCTGCGTGCCACCCACGACGACCCCGACCAGCGCTTCCAGAGCGCCGACGAGATGGAGGGGCAGCTCTTCGGTATCCTGCGCGAGATCATGGCTGGCAAGACCGGCCCCAAACCCGCGGAGAGCCGGGTGTTCTTCGGTGACAACCTCGTCGACGGCGCGGATGCCGAGGGCGCGTCGCGGCCGCTTGCCAGGACCCTGCCGCTGCTGCGCATCGACCCGGCGGACGCCGCCGCCGCCGACCTCCTCGCCCTCTCCGCGCTCACCGATGCCGCCCAGCGCATCGACGCCCTGAAAGGGCTCCGCGGCAAGCGACCGGCCTCGGTCGAGGCGAGGCTCAGGCTCTGCGACGCGCACATCCAGGCGGCGATGGAGGCCGGCGACGAGCCCTCGCGCGGGGCCCAACTCGCGGCGGCCCTGCACCTGGCCGACGAGTTGCTGCGCGACGACGAGTTCGAGTGGCGCGCGCATTGGTACGCCGGCAAGGCCCTGCTCGTCGCCATCGAGCCGGCCAAGGCGCACGACCGGTTCGACCGGACGTACTTCGAGATGCCGGGGGACCTCGGCCCCAAGCTCGGCATCGCCACCGCCGCAGAAGCCTCCGGCGACATAGCCACCGCGATCCGCTTCTACCGCATCGTCGCCGCTATCGATCCTGCCTACGCCTCCGCCGGCTTCGGCCTCGCCCGATGTTGCCTCGCCACCCGCGATCCGCACGGTGCGGCGGCGGCTTTGGCCGCCATCCCTGCCTCGTCCTCGATGTTCACCGAGTCGCGGCTGGTGCTTGCGGAGGTGCTCACGGCCGTCGCCGACCCGGCTGTCGGCGGGTCGGTGGAGCAAGCCGGTCAGACGCTCGCCTCCGTGAAGGTGGACAGCGGGCGCCTCCACCAGTTGTCCGCCACGCTGCTCGCCAAGGCGGCGGACCTGGTCGCCGAGGGCGGCGCCAAGGAGGATGCCGCACGGAACCTGCTGGGCACGCCGATGACGCGCCGGTCGCTGCAGTTCGCGGCGGAGCGCGAGTACCTGAAGGCCGGGCGGCTGGCCGGAAGCGCCGCCGAGAAGGCGCGATGGGTGGACAGCGCCCATCGCGTGCGCCCGGCGACGCTGGTGTGAGCGGCGTGGCGTCATCGCGTGCGACGTGCCCCGCTTGCGGAGAGCTGCGGCAGGACATGTCGGGCCTCTTCTGCGAGAACTGCGGCAGGGCCTTCGATGCCGGACACCCGGGCGGTGCGGGTGGGTGCCGGTGCACCAAGCCGATGCCCGATGAGGATGGCTACTGCGAGGTGTGCGGCCTCAAGACGGCGGCACCGGCGACGCCCGCGGCCGGGTTCGAGGACAACGTGGGCGCCACCCTGGCGGTCGCCAGCGACAAGGGCCGTCGCCACCCCACCAATCAGGACGGCGGCGGCGTCCGGCGGCGGCCCGATGGCACCGTCCTGCTCGTCGTCGCCGACGGCGTTTCGGTTTCCGACAGGCCGGAGGCGGCCTCCGCCGCCGCCGTGCTGGCGGCGGAGGCGGCGTTCGCCTCGGCACCGGGCGACGCGCCGGTGGGCGACCAAGCCTTCCTCTGCGTCGAGGCGGCGGCACGAGCGGTGACGGCCCTGAAGCGCGAGGCCGCCGACGGACCGGCTTCGACGATCGTGGTCGCGGTCCTGTCCGGCGCTGCCCTGGCGGTCGCCTGGGTGGGCGACAGCCGGGCCTACCTCGTCCAACCCGGCACACCCGCCACTCTGCTCACGCGCGACGATTCGTGGTGCATGGAGGAAGTCGACGCCGGCCGGTTGACCTACGAGGCGGCGCAGCGCGACGCGAACGCCCACGCCATCACGCAATGGCTCGGCATGCCGCTCGCGAACATGGCCGTCCACGTCCGGGTGACGCTCCTACCATCAAACACCGATCTCCTTCTTTGCAGCGACGGACTATGGAATTACGTCGACGATCCGGAGCGTCTGGGTCTTGCCTACACGGAAGCGAGCAAGGGCGCGGACGCCCTCGTCACGTGCCGTCGCCTCGTCGCGTTCGCCAACGCCGCCGGCGGTCGCGACAACGTCACGGTCGCCCTCGGTGTACGGTCCCGGGATGAGGTGTGAGGGCTCGAGCCTGAACCGATCGGGCTCTTTGGTCCAGGCCTGGCAGATGCACCCTTACGGCGTGAGACCGTGAAGTGTCTTGAGCCGTCGGGCATGGTTGTAGGCATCCACGAAGAGCCGCAGGAGCGCCCGGAGCTGTTCGTGAGTGTCGTGGTGGGCGCGCTGAGCGTGGCGTCCCCCGCCTTCGCGAGGCGGCTTCGGCGTGGACATGGGGGCGGGACAGAACGGACACGGCATCGGTCTCCGATGCCGTCGACCTACCTCCAGTTGGATGGGTTTGCGGGACACATGATTGCGCGAACTGCGGCTGCGTGGATTCGCCTGAGCCAGGCGCTCGGATCGGCTGTCTTCGGTCAGTCGCGGCAGTCACGTCCCGCGAACCCGGACAGTTCGACCCCTACTTGGCGAAAGCGGTTCTCACACCGACCAGCACGCAGGCGTTCGTCGAGGTCGGCACCAGCATCGTCTCGCCGCCGTCGTTCTGCATCACCTGCACCCCGGCGAGATCGCCGAGGAGCTTGCTCGACGCGGCCAAGCTGGCGCGCACCGTCTCGCAGGACATCGGGCTGGGAACGACCTGGACCGCGACAGCGTCGCAGGCCCCTGCGGGGTTGGGCGCCGCGACGACCGTCGTGGCGGCGTAAGGCACGGGGGAACCGGCCGGGTACTTCTGGCCGAGCGAGACGCTCGTCATTCGTCGGTCGATCGCCGTCTTCGCCCAGTTCGAGACGAAATTGGATGCGGCCACGTTCCCCATCGTGCCGGCGGCGGCCAGGTCGAGCTGCGCGGCGCAGGTCCCCGCGCCGACAGCCTTCAGCTTGGCCGCGACGTCCAAGGAACCGGGCGACAAGGAGACGGGCGAGGCGGAGGGTGGCGGAACGGCGGCATGCTCGCCCCGGCCGGCGCGCTGCGCGAACACCATGGCGACGATGCCGCCGAGGACGAGCAACCCGACCCCGCCGAGGGCGGCGGCGACCTTGAGATTGAATGGTCGCTTCGCCGCGAGTCGTAGCACGCCGTACTCCGTCGGGTTCGAGTGATCCTGCTTCGACGACCAGTGCGCCGAAGTCGGTTTGTTCCGCGCTTGCCCGGCGCAAGGGCGCGTGGCCGATCGCCAGCCTACGGCGCGAAGGTCGCCTTGTAGTCGATGAGGACGCAGGTGTTCGTGCCCGTCGGCATCAGCACGGTGTTGTTGGTGTCCCCCTGTATGAGCTGGAGCCCCGCGATGTCGGTGACCCGTTTGCCCTTGCCGAGCGTGCCGCGCACGTTGGCGCAAGGCAGCGGGCTCGACACCACCTGCAACACCGTCATGTCGCAAGGGCCCGACGGCGAGGCGACGATGGTGGTGGCGCCGAAGGGCACGGCGGTGTTGTTGCCGTAACGCTGGCCGATCACGACGCTGGCGGCATGCTTGTCGACCGGCTTCTGGCTCGACCAGGTGGACACCGTGTTCGACTGCGTGATGCCGACCATCGAGGGTGCGGCCGCCGCGTCGATGGCGTCGGCGCAACGGCCCGCGCCGGCGCCCTTGAGGGCGGCGGCGACATCCGTCGGGGCCGGTGCGCCGGCGGCGGCCGTATCGGCGAGCGTCGCGGGGGCGGCGGGCTTCCCGCCCGGTGGGTTGGCTCCCGTGTCGGCCGGCGTCTGCGCCGCTTTGGTCCGGTCCGCCTTCTCCGCTTTCTTCGCGAGCGCGGGCTTGCGCTTCGGCTTGGTCGTCTCCGCGCCGGGCTGGGTGCCCTCGGCGGGGGCGGTCTGCGCCGCGCCATCGCCATCGGCTTGCTGGGCGCGGGTCGACGACAGGGGCGCGAGAACGAGCGTACTCAAGCCCAAGGCGGCACAAGCCGATACCCATCGTCCCACACCATTGGCAACAATGACCGGCGTTACCATCGATGGCCGCCCCGGGCGGGACGGTCGGCGGTGTCCGCGATCCGGCGTCGATCGCGCGCCCCGTGTCAGCGTTTCACGAAGTGAACGCCCATGGTGCCTTGACGGCGCCATCTCACGTCGACATCGCGCCAGTCGATGATCTCGCCCGCCACGAGCAGGCCCAGCTTGAAGCGAACAGGTAGGCTGGCGCCGTCGTCGACTTCGACGCGCGCGCCCGCGATGGAAAGGTCGCGTATCACGCAGGGTATCGTCTCAGCTTCCCTCGGAAGCAGGATTTTCGCGTCGATCGCACACTCATCTCGTTGCACGATCGCGCGTTTCTCCGATGACATCGCCAGCCTCCGCTTCCCCTACGGAAGCTGCGGCTAGAGAGTTGACGATCGGTTTATCCGCACTTCAACTCCGTCGATCTTTCAACAGACTATGAATTTTCCATGATCAAGCTAGCTGGGGTTTGACTTGCGCATCCGAGCTGCGAGGGCAGGACCAACCATGTCCGAGGCCCGATGAACTGCCCGCAAGCTGTCGATGCCGCTGGACAACAGCTTTGAACCGGTTTGACTCGTCCTGTCATCCATCGTGTAGTGGAGTGTACAGTATCGAGTACGGAGTTCCTATGGTTGAGTTCATCGACGAGCCTCTGGACCACACGGCGAGCTTGGCTGAAGCTTCTCGAACGCGTCAACGCCTGGAGAAGCAGCGGGCCGGGGTCGCCACACGGCGTCCGGTGGTCCTTCAAGCCCGTATTCCGTTCGAGGCGTTCAGGAGGCTTTTCGGCGAGACGTCTCCCGACCAGGACATCACGGATCGACCTCACATCGAGCGCTGATCTGTCTCCGCGCGCGCAACTCATTCGTGACCGGCCGCAGCGGTGATCTCGGCAGGCAGGAAATGGAAGCGCTTAGAACGTCCGACGGAATTGTCCGCACCGGTTGAGGGTGATGAGGCTGGCGGCCAGGGTGGTGAAGGCCTCGTAGACCAGCGTGCCGGGATCGAAGGCGGGGTGGCTTGGCGAAGGCGAGCCCGGCCCTACCGCCCCGGCGCTTCCACACCTTGAACGAGCGCTCGCCGTCGATATCGACCACCACGTCGCCATGCCGCGGCACGAGCGGCCGCTCGCCGACCAGGCTGTCGCCGGCCTTCTTCGCGGGCTCACGATGGGCGCCGTTCTTGGCCTTGCCGTCGATGTCGGTCTCGTCGACCTTGCTGGCGCCACGGCGGCGATCTCCAGTGCCGTCATCCTGCCTCAGGTTGCCGTGGTTTATCACGGATATAGCTGCCGTCGGACCGCAGGCGCGACAGCGCCACCGGAGGGCCGGGGCGGCCACGCCGCCTCACTCCATCGTGGGCGCGAGCTCCGTCACGCCCGCCACGTCGTCGCCGAGCCATTTCGCGTTCTTCGCCGTGCCGTCGAAGGTCGCGCTCGTCTTGAACAGCTCGTACTTGCCCTCCAGCGCGTAGGGCCGGCTGCGGCCGAGCAGCTCCGCCACCTGACCCTTGTCCATCGGCTTGAACGTCCTCACCGCCTCGAAAGCCTGATCGAGGTCGCGCTGGTTCTCCACCCCGGTGATGACGACCGCCGTCGGCAGGTTGAGGGAATAGTGCAGGTACTCGACCGGCTTGATCGGCGCGTCGCTCTTCAGCAGCACGCCGTCGCCGAAGCTCTTCATGCCGAGCACCGCGATGCCGTGCTGCACGAGGTAGGGGAGCACGAGGTGGGCGAAGGAGCGGAAATGCGCGTCCATGACGTTGAGCGGCATCTGGCAGGAGTCGAAGTGGAAGCCGCGTTCCTCCGCCACCTGCAGCATCTGCAGGTGGATGCGCGGGTCCTTGTGCCCGGTGAAGCCGATGTAGCGCAGCTTGCCGGCCTGCTTGGCATCCAGGAACGCCTCCATCGCGCCGCCCTCCGCGAAGACGCGGTCGGGGTCGTCGTAGCGCAGGATCTCGTGGTGCTGGACGAGGTCGATGCGGTCGGTGCGCAGGCGCTCCAGCGACATGTCGATCTGGCGCGCCGCCTCCTTCTTGGTGCGCCCGTCCATCTTGGACATCAGGAACACCTTGTCGCGGTAGCCGCCCTCCGACAGCGCGGCGCCGACGCGCAGCTCCGAGCGGCCGTGGTTGTAGTCCCAGCAATTGTCCATGAAGGTGATGCCGCGATCGATGCCGGCGTGCACCAGTCGGGTCGCCTCCGCGTCGGTGACCGCCGACTTGCCGAGGTGGAAGCCGCCCATGCCGATCGCCGAGATCATCTCGTTCGTGCGGCCGAAGCGGCGGTACAGCATGTCGCCGCGCCGCTCGCCGGGGTCGGTGACGAAGGGGAGGTCGGCGGGGTCGGCCGGCCGGGTCTGCGGCAGGCCGCTGGGGGCGGCGGCGGTCACGGCCGCGCCCGCGTCGCCACCGGTCGCGACGAGGCCGGCGCCGAGCGCGGCGCCCTGGATGAAGCTGCGACGTTCCATGGGAAGTCTCCTTGAGTGGAAATCATAGGGTCGTCCCCTTCAGCCGGGAGGCGGCGTTGAGCAGGCGCAGCGCGGCGCAGGCGGCGCCGTAGCCGTTGTCGATGTTGACGACGCTGATGCCCGGCGCGCAGCTGGCGAGGATCGCGTCGAGCGCCGCCCGCCCGCCGGCCGCCACCCCGTAGCCAACGGAGGTCGGCACGGCGACGATCACGCCGGCCACCAGCCCGCCGAGCACGCTGGGGAGCGCCGCGTCCATGCCGGCGGCGACGATGAGGACGGGGTGCGCGCGCAAGTCCTCCAGCCGGCGGGTGAGCCGCCACAGCCCGGCGACGCCGACGTCGGCGACCAGCGTCGCCCGCTCGCCGCTGTATTCCAGCGTGCGGACCGCCTCGCGCGCCACCGGCACGTCGGAGGTGCCGGCGCAGACCACCGCCACCCGGCCGCCGGCGTTGAGGGTGCGGGGCGCGCCGAGGACGGCGGTGCGCGACACCGCGCAGTAGTCGAGGCGGTGTCGGGGCGCCATCGCCCCGGCCTTATCGGGATCGAGGCGGGTCAGCAGCAGGGATGCCCCACGGGCCTCGGCCGCGTCGCAGATGGCGTCGAGTTGCGCCACCGACTTGCCGGCGGCGAACACCGCCTCCTCCAGCCCGACCCGCTCGGGGCGGGCGAAGTCGAGGACGAATTCATCCGCCACGCTCACGAGCCTTGTCCCGTGAGGAAGGCGCTGCCGGTCTTGTAGGGCGCGAAGCCGACCGGCCGCGTGGCGAGCGCGGCGGGTGCCCGCGCGAGGATGGCGGCTTCCAGCGCCGCGCGGCGGCCGTCGTCCAGCGCCGCGAGGCTGGCCGGGTCGAGTTCGACCACGACGCCCGACGCGCGGACGCGGCAGCGCACCGCCTGCTTGGCCCCGCCGCCGCGGAGTTCGGCGCCGACGAGGCCCTCGACGGCGTGGATGAAGCCGAGTGTCGCCGCCTCGATGCGGATGCCGGTCTCGACCCGGCTCGACAGGCACGGCGCGGACGGCAGCGCGGCGATGGCCGGCAGGCCGAGGGCGCGGGCCAGGGCGCGCACGTCGGACTTGGTGAGGCCGCCCTCGACGAAGGGGTGGCGCACGCCGTGCTCGCGCGCCGCGTCGAGCCCCGGCCGGTACTCGCCGAGGTCGTCGAGGTTGGCGCCCGACGCGATCCGGCGGTCGGTGACGGCGCGGATCGCGCCGTACAGGTTGGTCTTGCAGAAGAAGCAGCGGTTGACCGGGTTGGCGCGGTAGCGCGGGTCCGCGAACTCGCCGGCGGCGATGATCCGCAGGTTCCAACCCTCCGCCATCGCCTGCGCCTCGACGCGGCGCGTGGCCTCCCCTGGTACGGCCGGCGACGTCGCGTGCACGGCGAGCATCGCGTCGGGGCCGAGCGCGCGGGCGGCGAAAGTCGCCAGCGTCAGGCTGTCGACCCCGCCGCTGACGGCGACGGCGAGCGGCGCCATGTCCCGCAGGGCCGCCGCGAGCGGGGGATGAAGCGGAGCGCTCATCCGGGGTCGCCGTGCAGGAGGGCCAACCGCTCCGCCTCGCGGCGGATGGCGGCGCGAGCGGCGTGCGTGGCATGGGCGAGCGCGTCGTCGGCCTCGGCCTTCGCGGTGCGGCCGCCCGGCCGCTCCACCGTCTTCACCCGCACCGGGCGTCCGTCCACCTCGACCATGGTGACGGCGCGCGGCAGGGCGGCGCCTTCGACGACGTGGTGGCGCAGGCCGATCGTGGTGGTTTCGCGGAAGCAGGCGGCGATGGCTTCGGTGACGCGGTCGACGCGGGCGAGGGCGCGGACATGGGTCGTCACGCGTCCCTTCTTCCCGAACATCGGCATCTGCACCACGTCGAAGACGTGCTCATGCTCGCGCAAACGGTCGAGCCCCATCGCCAGATCCTCCGCCGACTGGTCGTCCACCTCGAACTCGATCACCGCCAGCTCGCGGTGCGTCGCCAGGGTCGCGGGCACCGTCTCCTCGTCGAACACCAGCAGGCGCAGACAGTTGCTGACGCCGGGCAGGGTTTTCGTGCCGAAGCCGATGCCGGTGCGGCCGAGCGCGCGGGGACCGTGCGCCGTCGGCGTGCCGAGGTCGCGGAGGTGGCGGAGGATGGCGGCGCCGGTCGGGGTGACCCGCTCGCCGGCGATCCCGTCGTCGAGCGTGGCGAAACCCGCCAGGAGCAGCACGGTGGCCGGCGCCGGCACGGGCAGCAGGCCGTGCGCGCTCCGCACCCGCCCGGAGCCGAGCGGCAGCGCGCCGACGCTCCACTGCCGCGCGCCGAGCGCGTCGACGAGGTGGGCGGCGGCGACGATGTCGGCGATCGAGTCGGAGGCGCCGACCTCGTGGAAGGCGACATCCGCGACGCCGATCCCGTGCACGGCCGCCTCCGCGCGGGCGAGGTGCGTGAAGATCGCGACGGCGTGGTCGCGCACGGCGGCGGGCAACTCCGCCCGCCGCAGGTCGGCCTCGATGTCGGACCAGCGCCGATGGCCGCCTTGCGGGGCATGGGCGTGCGGGTGGGCGTGCTCGTGGTGGTCGTGGGGATGGTGGCGGTGAGACGGCTCGTCCGCCGGCGCGCCGTCCCGTTCCACCAGGAAGCGACGCCCCTGGAGCACGCCGTCGTTGTGCGGCACCAGCCGGCAGCCGACCTCGCCGGTCACGGCGGCGACGCTGGCGAGCACGCCGGCCTCGTGTTCGGGGAAGGCGTCGAGCACCGCCGCCGCGAACATGTCGCCCGCCATGCCGCCCAGCGCGTCGAGATGGATCTGCATGGAGGCTTTCTCGCGTGTGTCGGCCAACGCCGCAAGCCTCGCGGGGTCGCAGCGTCCCCGCCGCGGTCCGCCCGTGGCGGGAAGGATGGGCATCACGCCGTCGCGGCGGCCGTCCGCTTCGCCGCCGGTTCCGGCTCGCGCTCCGGCAGCGTGCAGCCGCCGGGGTCGTCCACCAGCTCGTAGGTCCTGCCGAACAGGGTGACGCCGGCGGTGGCGTGACCGGTCGCGATGATCGCGGACGCCGTCATCGCCCCCAGCACGGCGAGGATCTGGTCGCGCACCTTCTCGTCGAGCGTGTCCAACGCCTGGTCGATGACGATCCAGCGCGGTTCCTGCAGCGGCAGGCGGGCGAAGGCGAGGCGCTGCAGATCCTGCTCGCCGAACTCCTGGTTCCAGCGCGCGGTCTCGTCGAGGCGCGGGGCGAGGTGGGACAGGCCGACCGCCTCCAGCGCGGCGGCGTAGCGCTCCACGTCGAACGCGGCCGGGTCCTCGGGATAGGCGAGCGCGTCGCGCAGGCGCCCGGGCGGCACGTAGGGGCGCCGCGCGACGTGCATGAACGTCTCGTCGCCCGGCAGGGTGATGCGCCCGGTGCCCCAAGGCCACAGGCCGGCCAGCGCGCGGAACAGCACGGTCTGCGCGTCGCCGGACTCGCCGGTGATGAGCGCGCGCTCGCCGGCCGCGATCCGCACGTCCGGGTCCTTCAGCCTGGCGCAGCCACCGTGCGAGGCGACGGCGAGGCTGGACAGCTCCAGGCAGCCCCCGCCCCCCTTCTCGATGGTGATCTGGTCCGCCACCGTGTCGGCGTTGGCGGCGAGCACCGCCTCGCGGAAGTCGGCCACGCGGGTGAGCGTCGCGCGCCAGTCGGCGATGGCGCCGAAATTGTCGACGAACCAGCGCAGCGACGTCTGCACCTGGTTGAAGGCGCCGACCGACATCATCAGGCCGCCGAAGCTGATGTGGCCGGAGAAGTAGATCGGCGCGGCGACGAGGATGGGGACGACCTGGGTCAGCCAGCCGTAGCCGGCCGTGACCCAGGTGAGGTTGGTGGTGGCGGTGACGAGCTCGCGCATCGCGGCGAAGACGTGGGCGAGGTCGACGTCGAGCAGGCGCCGCTCGCTCGCTTCCCCGCGATACAGCGAGATCGTGTCGATCTGGTCGCTGACACGGACCAGCGAGGAACGCAGCTCCGCTTCCCGGCCGTAGCGCTCGGCGTTGTAGCGGATGAGCGAGGAGCCGACGCGCCAGCTCGCCGCCGAGCCGACCAGCGCGTAGCCGATCGCCGCCCACACCATGTAGCCGGGGATGGCGACCGTGTGGCCGGCGACCGCGAAGACGAAGCCGGCGGAGATGCGCCACAGCACCACGATGAAGACGCCGAGCAGCACGGAGGCCTGCAGCAGGCCGATGGCCAGCGTCGTCGAAAGCTCGGTGAGGTGGCGGGTGTCCTCGTGCAGGCGCTGGTCGGGGTTGACGCCGAGCGCGCCGGCGTGGGCGAGGTGGAAGGCCCGCAGCGGCACCAGCCACTGGTCGAGGAGGTCGTGCATCAGGCCGGCCCTGAGCTTCAGCTGCGCCGTCATGTTGAGCCACATCTGCGCGACGTTGAGGACGAGCAGCGCCCCGGCGATGGCGAAGAACACCAGCAGCTCATGGACGAAGCGCGGCACGTCCCGCGCCGAGATCGCGTTGTAGAACGGCGCGTTCCAGGCGTTCAGCGCGACCTGCGCCGCCGCCGTCATCAGGATGACGGCGAGGACCGCGCCGGCGAGCGCCAGCAGCACCCATCGCTCGCCCGAGGCCCACAGCCCCCGGCTCAGCGTGGCGACCTGGGTGCGGAAGCTGAGCGGCGGCCGCGCCTCGGGGATGGCATCGGACGCGTCCGGCTCGATCGGCGATCGTGTCATCTCAGGATCCGGTCATCTCATGGCCTCGTCGCGGGAGGGTCTCGTCGGGGAGCGGTCCCGTCGCCTTCGCACCCTAGCTGGTGCTCGGGCGCGCCGCCGCGAACCGGTTTCCTCCGACGCGCCCTGCGTCGGGTGGAAACATCCGATGCGCGGACCGTTCGAGCGACATGACCGATATCGACGCGCTCCTCGCCGCCATGACGATCGCCGAAAAGGCGGGGCAGCTCAACATGCTGGCGTGGGGCGCCCCGCTGACCGGGGCGGCGGCGGCCGGCGACGCCACCGACGCGGTGCGCAAGGGGCAGGTCGGCAGCCTCCTCAACCTGGTCGGGGCGGAGGCGGTCGCGAAGGTCCAGCGCGTGGCGGTGGAGGAAACGCGGCTGCGCATCCCGCTGTTCTTCGGCGACGACGTCATCCACGGGCACCGGACCGTGTTCCCCATCCCGCTCGCCGAGGCCGGGCTCTTCGATCCGGAAGCCTGGGAGCGAACCGCGCGGGTGGCGGCGGCCGAGGCGGCCTCGGACGGGCAGGACCTGACCTTCGCGCCGATGCTCGACGTGGCGCGCGACCCCCGCTGGGGCCGCGCCATGGAGGGACCGGGCGAGGACGCCTGGGTCGCGAGCCGCTTCGGCGTCGCCAAGACGCGCGGTTTTCAGGGGTCCGGGCTGGCGGCGGTCGACGCGCTGGCCGCCTGCGCCAAGCACTTCTGCGGCTACGGCGCGGTCACGGCCGGCCGCGAGTACGCCGCCACCGACGTGTCCGGGCGCACCGTGCGCGAGGTCTACCTGCCGCCC
Source organism: uncultured Beijerinckiaceae bacterium (assembly GCA_964244495.1). GTDB lineage: Bacteria > Pseudomonadota > Alphaproteobacteria > Rhizobiales > Beijerinckiaceae > RH-AL1. The sequence continues at coordinate 254,294 of CAXTIU010000003.1, read as the reverse complement.
TTCGAGGCGGCGGTGGCGGCCGGGGTCGCGACGGTCATGCCGGCCCTCAGCGACCTCGACGGCGTGCCGATGACGGCGCACCGTGCCCTGCTGGAGGGTTGGCTGCGGCGGCGCCAGGGGTTCGACGGCGTGGTCATCAGCGACTACGGGGCGATCCGCGAGCTGATCAACCACGGCATCGCCGGCGACGGGGCGGAGGCCGCCGCCGCGGCGATCCGGGCCGGCTGCGACATCGACATGATGGGCTACGCCTACGTCGACCACCTGCCGGACGCGGTCGCGCGCGGCCTCGTCACGGAGGCCGCCGTCGACGCGTGCGTGCGGCGGGTCCTCGCCCTGAAGCAGCGCCTCGGCCTGTTCGACGATCCGTATCGCCGGTGCAAGGCGGGGGCGCCGGACGCCGCCCGCGTGGCCGGGAACCGCCGCCTCGCCCGTGAGGTCGCCGCCAGGGCGGTGGTGCTGCTCACCAACAAGAACGCGGTGGTGCCGATCGCGCCGGGGCGCCAGCGCATCGCGGTGATCGGGCCGCTGGCCGACGCGCCGCGCGAGATGGCCGGCCCCTGGGCGGTGACGGCGGACCGCGACAGGGGCGTGAGCGTGCTCGCCGGCCTTCGCGAAGTGTTTCCCGACGCGACGCTCGACCCCGTCGCCGGCGTGGCGGTCGAGGGCAACGACGCGTCCGGCATCTCTGGGGCGGTCGAGGCGGCGCGACGGGCCGACCTCACCGTGCTCTGCGTCGGGGAAAGCGCGACGCTGTCGGGCGAGGCCACCAGCCGCACGGACCTCGACCTGCCGGGAAGGCAGCGGGCGCTCGCCGAGGCGGTGCTCGACGCGGGCAAGGAGGCCGGCAGGCCGGTGGTCGCCATCGTGTTCTGCGGCCGTCCGCCGGTCGTGCCCTGGCTGGCGGAGCGCGCCGACGCCCTTCTCGCCGCCTGGTTCCTCGGCGACGAGGCCGGCGGCGCGCTCGCCGACATCCTCGCCGGCCGCGCCGCGCCGAGCGGCCGGTTGGCGATGACCTGGCCGCGCTCGATGGGGCAGATCCCGATCTTCTACGGCGAGAAGCCGGGCGGACGGCCCCGCAACCCCGATGACCATTACACCAGCCGTTATCTCGACAGTCCCAACACGCCGTTGTTTCCCTTCGGGCACGGGTTGGCGACCACGGATTTCACCCTCGCGGACCTGCGCACCGACGGCGGCGTCCTGACGCCCGACGCGCCGCTGCACGTCGCCGTCACGATCGCCAACACCGGCGCGCGCGCGGGCGAGGCCACGGCCTTCCTGTTCATCCGCGATCCGGTCGCCGGCGTCACGCGCCCGGTGCTGGAGCTGCGCGGCGTCGCCAAGGCCGTCCTGGCGCCGGGGGAGCGGGAAACGCTCCGCTTCACCCTCGCGATCGCCGACGTGGCGTTCCCCGGCGAGGGCTTCGAGCGGATCGTCGAGGCGGGCGAACTCGACATCCTCGTCGGCTTCTCCGCCGCGCCCGAGGGACTGCTGCGGACGCGCGGGCGCGTGGAACCCACGCTTGGGGCGCCCCCCTTCGCCCAACCGTCGGCATAGCCCCCTCGCGGGTCCCGGCGCGACGATCATTCCCGCCCAAAACATCCTCGCCGCGCACGATCGCACGCCGCCCGCAAGGCTCGACGGACGGGGACCGCCGGGATAAACAACGATCAAGGTGCGACAAAAAGCCATCCTGTGATAGTCAACGACGGGACGGTTACCAGCACGAGCAAACAGCCTGAGCAGGTTCGATGTCGCATCAGCAATCGACCTTCCAGAACCGCCTCCTGTCGCTGATGTCGGCCGACGACCTCGCGCTGCTGATCGGACACCTCAAGCCGGTCGATCTTCCGCTGCACACGCGCCTGGCGGTGGCGGACCAACCGATCCCGTACGTTTACTTCCTGGAACAAGGCATCGCGTCCTTCATCGCGGAAACGCCGCACGGCCTGCGCGTCGAGGCCGGCATGATCGGGCGGGAAGGCTTCAGCGTCCCGGCGATGGCGCTCGATACGGACCGCATCCCCCACAGCAGCCAGATGCAGGTGCCGGGACATGGGCAGCGCATCGGCTACGCCGAGTTCGCCGACGCCTTCGGACGCAGCAACTCCCTGCTGAAGCTGATGCTGCGCTTCGCGCAGGTCATGCTCGTCCAGACCAGCTACACGGCGCTCTCCAACGCGGTCCATCAGATCGATCAACGGCTCGCGCGATGGTTGCTCATGACGCATGACCGGTCCTTCAGCGACGATCTTCCGATCACCCACGACTACCTGTCCATCATGCTCGGCGTCCGTCGGCCCAGCGTGACGCAGGCCCTGCATATCCTGGAGGGCCACCGGCTCATCCGATCCGAGCGCGGCTGCGTCACGATCCGCCACAGGGCCGGGCTGGAACAGCTCGCCGGCGACGCCTACGGCAAGCCCGAAGCCGAGTACCGGCGCCTCATCGGGCCGTTCTGACGAGGGCGGCCGCACCGGCCGACCATGCGCGGTTGTCGCGCGCGGCTGGCGCGAACCGCCCGGCGCCTACATATTCGAAGTCTCATTGCCGAGGATCCTCACCGTGCGTCTCCCTCCCCTCCACGCGGCGGCCCTCGCCGCCGTGCTCGTCGTCCCGGCGATCGTCCTGCCGGCGATCGTCCTTCCGACGACGTGCGCCGCCGCCCAGCCGCGTCTCCGGCCGGTCGTCGCGCCGCACCGGGCCGTCCACCATCGTCACGGCCGGACAATCGCCGGCCGCGCGCCGGCTCCGTACGGTTACATCGACAGCGTGCCGGAGGATCCGCGCTACGGCTACGAAGAGGCGCCCTATGATCCCAACTATCAGGGACCGGGCGCGGAGGTGTTCGCCGCCACCAAGGCGCAGGCGCGGGCGTCCGGCCTCCTCCACGAGCTCGCGCCCGATGCCAAGGTGAGCGCGACCGGCATCGTGGTCGGCGGCGGCCTGTAGGCGCGACCGCCTTCTGACCGGCCGCTTCCCGGAAGCTCGCGAGCCTTCGACGAACGGCATTCCCGTTTGGCTCGGCGGGACGGCCGGTTTCGGGTACAGGTGGTGGCCACGGGAGATGGACGGCATGGCTGAATGGGACCGGGAACGACGCAGCCGCGCCGAGCGCCTCGCCGCCGGCGGCCGGTTCGCCCAGGGCAAGATGGTGAAGCCCGTCGACGCGACCGCCCTGCTTCAGGCGGTGATCCGGCCGGGCGACCGGGTGTGCGTGGAGGGCGACAACCAGAAGCAGGCCGACGTGCTGGCCGCCGCCCTCGCCCGCGTCGACCCCAAGATCGTCCACGACCTCCACATCGTGCAGTCCGGCCTGGTGCTCGCCGCCCACCTCGACCTGTTCACGAGAGGGATCGCTAAGAAGCTCGACTTCTCGTACTCCGGGCCGCAGGGCGCGGCGATCGCCCGCGCGCTCAACGCCGGCCACATCGAGCTCGGCGCGATCCACACCTACATCGAGCTGTTCGCCCGCTACTTCGTCGACCTGACGCCAAAGGTGGCCCTCACCGTCGCCCGCGCCGCCGACCGCGACGGCAACCTGTACATGGGTCCCAACACCGAGGACTCCCCCGTCGTGATCGAGGCGACGGCGATGAAGGGAGGCATCGTGATCGCGCAGGTCAACGAGGTCCTCGACAAGCTGCCGCGCGTCGATGTCGCCGGCGACCGGGTCGACTTCGTGGTGGAGACGGCCAAGCCCTTCTACGTCGAGCCGCTGTTCACCCGCGACCCCGCGCAAGTCACGGAAACCCACATCCTCACCGCGATGATGGCGATCAAGGGGATCTACGAGCCCTACGGCGTCCGCCGGCTCAACCACGGCATCGGCTTCAACACCGCCGCGATCGAGCTTCTGCTGCCGACCTACGCGGAAAAACTCGGCCTCAAGGGCCGCATCGCCACGCACTGGGCGCTGAACCCGCACCCCACCCTTATCCCGGCGATCGAGAGCGGCTGGGTCACCCAGATCCACTCGTTCGGCTCCGAGGTCGGCATGGACGCCTACATGCGCGCCCGGCCGGACATCTACTTCACCGGCCGCGACGGCTCGATGGGCTCGAACCGGATGTTCTGCCAGGTGGCCGGCCTCTACGCGACCGACCTGTTCATCGGCTCGACCCTGCAGATCGACCTTCAGGGCAACAGCTCCACCGTCACCACCGACCGCATCGCCGGCTTCGGCGGCGCGCCCAACATGGGCTGCGACGCGCACGGCCGCCGCCACGCCAGCGACCCCTGGCTGAAGGCCGGCCGCGAGGCGGCGGGGGACGCGAACCCCCAGCTGACGCGCGGCCGCAAGCTGGTGGTGCAGATGGTGGAAACCTTCGGCGACAAGATGGCGCCGACCTTCGTCGAGAGGCTCGACAGCCTGAACCTCGCGGAGAAGCTGCACCTCGAGCTGGCGCCGGTGATGATCTACGGCGACGACGTCACCCACATCGTCAGCGAGGAGGGCATCGCCAACCTGCTGCTGTGCCGCACCGGCGCCGAGCGCGAGCAGGCGATCCGGGGCATCGCCGGCTACACCGACGTCGGCCGCGCGCGGGACCGCGCGATGGTCGAGCGCCTGCGGGAGCGTCGCGTCATCCAGCGGCCGGAGGACCTCGGCCTCAACCCGCTCGACGCGCACCGGAGCCTGCTCGCCGCCCGCTCGGTGCAGGACCTGATGCGCTGGTCGGGCAACCTGTACGACCCGCCCAAGAAGTACCGTAACTGGTGATACCGGACCTGGTAGGAGCGCACCTGTGGAAACCCTGACCTTCAAACACCAGGCGAAGAGCCGGCTCGGGGGCGAGCGGGCGGAGGCGATCATCGGCGTCGTCGCCTCGGGCAACCTCGAGGTGCTGCTGGAGCGCGTGCTGGAGGGCACCGCCTGCGAGGTGGCGATCGCCACCGCCGTGAAGGGCTACGGGGAGGTGTGGGAGGCGGTGGTGCGGGACTTCGTCGAGCGATCGGCGCCGGGCGGGCTGCGCATCTCGATCAACGACGGCGGCGCGCGGCCGGACACGGTGTTCCTGCGGCTGATGCAGGGCACCGCCCTGATGGCGGCGGCATGACCGAGCGGGCGGCCCACCAGACGGCGAGCGACGACCGGGCGAGCTGGTTCCAGGCGACGGCGCGCCAGCGGCTCGCCGGACTGCTCGACCCCGGCAGCTTCACGGAGGCGCTGCGCCCGGCCGAGCGGGTGGTGAGCCCGCACCTCCACCTGTTCGACCTGCCCACCGCCTTCGACGACGGCGTCGTGGTCGGCCGGGGCGCCCTCGCCGGCCGACCCGTGCTCGTCGCCGCGCAGGAGGGTCAGTTCATGGGCGGCACCTTCGGCGAGGTGTCAGGCGCCAAGATCGTCGGCCTGCTGCGCGCCGCGCGCGACGACGCGGGCCTGCCCCGCATGGTGCTGCTGCTGCTCGACAGCGGCGGCGTGCGCCTCCAGGAGGCCAACGCCGGCGAACTGGCCGTGGCGGAGGTGATGCGGGCCATCGCGGAGGCGCGGGCCGCCGGCGTCGCCGTCGTGGCGCTGGTCGGCGGGCGGTCCGGCGCGTTCGGCGGCGCCGGGCTGACCGCCGCGACCTGCTCGCGCATCGTGATCTCGGAAGCCGGCCGCACCGGCGTCACCGGCCCGGAGGTGATCGAGACCAACAAGGGCGTGGAGGAGTTCGACTCCGCCGACAAGGCGCTGGTGTGGAGCACGGACGGCGGCAAGACCCGCCGCCTGCTCGGCGGCGCCGACGCCTTCGCGCGCGACACGATGGAGGGCTTCCGCGCCGCCACGCTCGCCGTGCTGGAGCGCGTGCCGGCCTTCGACCTCGCCGCGCTGCGCGCCGAGCACGAGCGGCTCGCCCGCCGCCTCGACCGTCTCGGTCGCTGCGACGACGCGCCCGCCATGTGGGCGGCGCTGGGGGTGAACGACCCCGGCGCGATCAAGGACATGGGCGACGAGGATTTCACGGCGGTCGCCGACGCGATCGGGGAGGCCAACCATGTCGCTCGATGAGGTGCTGCGCTCGCTCTTCCCCTCCGGCCACGACGTGAGCGTGAGCGACGACGGGCTCATCACCGGCGCCGGTCCGCTGAGGGAGGGCGGCCTCATCGCGGTGGTGGGCGTCGCGAACGGCGAGCCGCTCGGCGTCGACGGCGTGATCCCGCTGGCGCGCCACGTGCTCGACGTGGTGGCGGGGGGCGGCGACACGCCGATCCTGGTGCTCGTCGACACGCAGGGCCAGCGCATGGCGCAGCGCGACGAGCGGCTCGGCCTCAACGAGTACCTCGCCCACCTCGCCAAGTGCCTGCTGCTGGCGAGCCGCGAGGGCCACCGCACCGTCGGGCTGGAGTACGGCCAAGCGGCGGCCGGCGCGTTCCTCGCCACCGCGCTCGCCACCGACGTGCTCGTCGCCCTGCCCGGCGCCGAGCCGGTGGTGATGGACCTGCCTTCCATGGCGCGGGTGACCAAGCTGCCGGAGGCGAAGCTGCGCGAGCTGTCGAAGGAAACGGCGGTCTTCGCGCCGGGCCTCGACCACATGGTCAAGATCGGCGCGGTGGCGGCGGTGTGGGACCCCGGCCAGCCGCTCGACGCGCAGCTGGCGGCGACGCTGGCCAAGACCTCCCCGACGGACGAGCGGGACAGGCTCGGCGCGCACCGCGAGGGTCGCGGCATGGCCGGGCCGGTCGCGGTGCGGGTGGCGGCGGCCGTGCGGAGCTAGAACGCCGCACCACGTCACGGACGCGGTGCGGCCACCATTTCCGTCATTCCCGACGCGGCGGGAGCGAAGATCCGGAACCGGTGTCCGCCAACGCGGAATGATGTCGAGACCGCGGTCGTCGACCGGGACCGCCTTCGGCTTTGAGCCCTGCTACGACGGCGTCGCGTGCGGCGCGCCCTGCGGCAGGGTGCCCTGCACCGGCTTCCGCCGCCCGAACAGCCGCTGCACCACCACGTAAAACACCGGGGTGAAGACCAACCCGAAGCCGGTCACGCCGACCATGCCGAAGAACACGGTGGTGCCGAGCGTTTGCCGCATCTCCGCGCCGGCGCCGGTGGCGATCAGCAGCGGGATCACGCCCAGGATGAAGGCGAACGACGTCATCAGGATCGGCCGCAGCCGGGTGCGCGCCGCCTCCACCGCCGCTTGCGCCGGTGTCGCGCCGCGCTGCTCCGCCTGGCGCGCGAACTCGACGATCAGGATCGCGTTCTTGGCGGCCAGGCCGACCAGCACGATGAAGCCGATCTGCGCGAGGATGTCGATGTTCATGCCCCGCTGCATCAGCCCGGTCACCGCCGCCAGCAGGCACATCGGCACGATCAGCACGACGGAGAGCGGCAGCGTCCAGCTCTCGTACTGCGCCGACAGCACGAGGAAGACGAAGAACACGGACGCGGCGAAGATCAGCAGCGTGGTGTTCTTGGTGGTGGTCTCCTGGTAGGCGAGGTCCGTCCACTCGTAGCCCATGCCGGCCGGCAGGCGCTGCGCGGCGAGCTGCGCCATCACCTGGAGCCCGTAGGACGAGGCGAAGCCCGGCGCCACGCCGCCCTGCACCTCGGCGGCGGGGAACAGGTTGTAGCGCGGCACCCGGTACGGGTCCGAGGTGCGGTGGAACTGAGCGACGGAGCCGATCGGCACCATCGCGCCGGCGGCGTTGCGCGTCTTCAGGTGCGCCACGTCCTCGATGGTGTTGCGGAAGCGGCCGTCGGCCTGCGCCAGCACCTCGTAGGTGCGGCCGAGGAAGTTGAAGTCGTTGATGTACTGCGAGCCGAGATAAACCTGCATCGCCTCGAACACCTTGGCGGGCGTCACGCCCAGCATCTCCGCCTTCTGGCGGTCGATGTCGGCGTAGATCGTCGGCGTGCCGGTCGAGAAGGGCGTGAACAGCTGCCCCATGCCGGGCACTTGGCGGGCCTGGCCGATGAGGTCGTAGGCCGCCGCCTGCAGGGCGTTGGGGCCGAGGTTGTTCTGGTCCTCCAGCATCATCTTGAAGCCGCCGGCGGTGCCCAGGCCGGGCACGGGGGGCGGCGGGATGGTGATGATGAAGGCGTCCTGGATGCCGGACAGCCGCTTGCGCATGGCGCCCAGGATCGCCGGCACGGTGAGGCCCTTCGCCGCCCGCTCCTCGAAGGGTTCGAGCGGCGTGAAGATGGCGCCGGCGTTGGACGCGTTGGTGAAGGTGGCGCCGTCGAAGCCGGCGAAGGCGACGGTATGGGCGACGCCCGGCACCTTCAGCAGCTCGTCGCTGGCCCGCCGGATCACCGCGTCGGTGCGCGCCAGCGAGGCGCCGGGCGGCAGGGTGACGACGGTGATGAGGTAGCCGAGGTCCTGGTCCGGGATGAAGCCGGTCGGGGCGCGGGCGAACTGCACGCCGGTCAGGCCGATGAAGCCGGCGTAGATCAGCAGCGTGAGCGCGGCGAGGCGCACGAGGGTGGCGGCCATCCGCCCGTAGGCGTCGGATGCCCGGCTGAAGCCGGCGTTGAAGAGGGCGAAGAAGCCGACGATCGGCCGCGCCAGCAGCGGCACGCGCTTGGGCGGCATCCCCTCGACGTGGGGACCCTCGTGCGGCTTGAACAGCACCGCGCAGAGCGCCGGGCTCAGCGTCAGCGAGACGAAGGCGGAGACCACGGTGGAGGCGGCGATCGTCACCGCGAACTGGCGGAAGAACTGCCCCGAGATGCCGGAGATGAAGGCGGAGGGCACGAACACCGCGCAGAGCGTCAGGGCGATGGCGATCAGCGCGCCGCCGACCTCGTCCATCGTGCGGTGCGCCGCCTCGGTCGGGTTGTAGCCCATCTGCAGGTTGCGCTCGACGTTCTCCACCACCACGATCGCGTCGTCGACCACGATGCCGACCGCCAGCACGAGGCCGAACAGCGACAGGTTGTTGAGGGAGATGCCCACCGCCGCGAGCACGGTGAAGGTGCCGAGCAGCGAGATGGGGATCGCGACGATGGGGATGATCGACGCCCGCCACGTCTGCAGGAAGACGATGACGACCACCACGACCAGCCCGACCGCCTCGAGGATCGTGCGCAGCACCTCGCGCACGGACTGCGCGATGAAGATCGTGGTGTCGTAGACGATGTCGTACTTCAGGCCCTGCGGGAACTGCGCGGCGAGCCGGCTCATGGTCGCCTTGACGTTCTCCGCGGTGGCGAGAGCGTTGGAGCCCGGCTGCTGGTAGATGATGATGGGGATGGCGGCGCCCCGGTCGAGGTAGCCGTTGGCGCCGTAGCTCAGGCCGCCGACCTCCACCCAGCCGATGTCCCGGACGCGGGTGACGTGCCCCGACGCGTCCGCCTTGATGATGATGTCGTTGAATTGCGAAGGGTCGGTGAGGCGCCCCAGCGTCTTGATGTTGAGCTGGAAGGCGCCGGGCGAGGCGACCGGCGGCTGGTTGAGGACGCCGGCCGAAACCTGGACGTTCTGCGCCTGCAGCGCCGCGACGATGTCGCCGGCGGTCAGGTTGCGCCCGGCCGCCTTGTCGGGATCGAGCCAGACGCGCATGGCGTAGTCCTGCCCGCCGAACACCGTCGCGTCGCCGACGCCGTCGGATCGCAGGAGCGCGTCGCGCAGGTGCAGCGTGGCGTAGTTGGACATGTAGATCTGGTCGCGCGAACCGTCCGGCGACAGGAGGTGGATCACCATCAACAGGTCGGGCGAGGCCTTCTTCACCGTGACGCCGAGGCGCTGCACGGTGTCGGGCAGCCGCGGCGTGGCGATCGCCACGCGGTTCTGGGTCAGCACCTGCGCCGTGTCGAGGTTGGTGCCGAGCTTGAAGGTGACGGTGATGAGGAGGTTGCCGTCGCCGGTCGACTGGCTGGAGAAGTACAGCATGTTCTCGACGCCGTTGATCTGCTGCTCCAGCGGCGTGGCGACGGTCTGGCCGACGATGGCGGCCGACGCGCCGGGATAGCTCGCGGTGATCTGGATGGTCGGGGGCGCGATCTCCGGGTACTGCGCGATCGGCAGGGTCAGGTAGGCGACGGCGCCGACGATCGTCACGAACAGGCTGACGACGACGGCGAAGATCGGCCGGTCGATGAAGAAGTGCGAGAAGCGCATGGCTGGCTGGGAGCCCTAGCTCTGGTTCGGCACGTCGGGGATCGTGCCGGGCTTGGGCGTCACCTTCGTGCCGGGGTGGGCGAACATCAGGCCGTTGATGATCACGCGGTCGTCGGGGGCGAGGCCGCGCTTGACGACGCGAAGGTCGCCGACCGCGGCGCCGGTCTCGACCGCCTTGGGCACAACCGTGCCGTCGGGCGCGACCGTCATGAGGATCGTGCGCGACTGGTCCATGCCGAGCGCCGCGTCGGGGACCAGCGTCGTTTCCGCCTCCCCGCCGGTCGGCACGCGCAGCCTGGCGAACTGACCCGCCGCGATCACCAGGTCGGCGTTGGGCACGGTGGCGCGGGCGTGCAGCGTGCCGCTGGAGCGGTCCATCTCGTTGTCGACGAAGTCGAGCTTGCCCTTGCGCGGCCACCCGGTCTCGTCGGACAGCGCGACATCGACCATGTGGTCCACGCCGTGGCCGTCCGGCGCGCGGTGGAGGTAGCGCTGGTAGGCGATGTAGTCGCCCTCGCCCATGTCGAAGTCGAGGTTGATCGGGTCTTCGGAGACGATGGTCGTCAGCAGCGTGGTCGCGCCGCCGCCCTGGCCGCCGGTGACGAGGTTGCCGACCGAGACGCGATGGGCCGAGATGCGGCCCGACAAAGGGGCCGCGATGCGCGTCCAATCCATGTTGAGCTGCGCGGTGCCGAGCACCGCCTTGGCCTGGTCGAGCGCGGCCTCGGCGCCGTGCTGCTGCTGGGTGCGCTGGTCGAAGGTTTCGCGGGACGCGTAGTTGCTCTGGACCAGGCTGCTGGTGCGCACCAGCTCCTTCCTCGCGAGGTCGAGGCTGGCTTCCGCCGTCTCGACCTGGGCGCGGGCGTTGGCCAGCGCGATCTCGTAGGGGCGCGGGTCGATCACGAAGAGCATGTCGCCCTTCTTCACGAGCTGGCCGTCCTTGAAGTCGATGGCGGTGAGGTAGCCGCTCACCTGCGCGCGGATCTCGACGCGGTCGACGGCGGAGAACTGGCCGGTGAAGGTCGTCCATGAGGCCAGCTTGCGTCGCAGGGGCGCGCTCACCGTGACGACCGGGGGCGGCGGCAGCACGGCGGCGACCGGCGGGGCGGCCGGGTGCAGCAGGTCCCGCCCCGCGTAGCCGGCCCCGAGCAGGAGGGCGAGGACCACGAGCGTCCGCCCCACCGGCCGCCGCCGCTTCGGCGGCGCGATCTCGACGGCGTCCCCCGTCGGCGTTTTGACGAAAGCGTTCATGTCCGCCCCTTTGCCGCGCGGCCCGGGAGACGCGAGAGCTCGAATTCAGTACCGTTCGGTATAGTATCGAAGAGCCTGGGGGTTAATCAAGCTTTTCGTGCGGCCTGGCTTCGTCCGACCCGGTCGCGGGGATGGTCCGGCCTCAGGCCGGGACGAGGTGCCGCGCCGGCCGCGCGGGCGCCGACCAAACCTGGAGGGCTACCGCCGCCGTCCGTTCCAGCGCCGCGCGCGACATGCCGCCGGCGGCCTGGACGGCGATCCCGCACGCCACCGTCATGACGTAGCGGGCGACGTCGGCCGGGTCCTGCCCCTCGGGCAGGTCGCCGGCGGCCCGCGCCCGCTCCAGCCTGGAGCACAGCGCGGCTTCGAGGACCGCCCGCCGGCGCACGAGCTCCTCCTTGATGGGATCGGCCGCCGCCGAGCAGGCGAGCGTCCCGTTGGTGTCCATGCAGCCGCGCGGCTTGTGGGCGTCGGTCGTGATGCGCGCGAAGCCGGTCAGCAACCGCAGGATCACCTCGCGCGAGGAAGGCGCCTTCAGCGCCTCGCGCGTGAAGGCCATGTAGCGCTCGTCGTACAGGTCGAGCGCCTTGCGGAACAGCTCTTCCTTGTTGCCGTAGGTGGCGTAAAGGCTCGGCCGCGTGATCCCCATCGCCACGGTGAGCTCGCTCATCGAGGCACCCTCGAACCCGTGCCGCCAGAAAACCTCCAGCGCGCGTGACAGCGCCGTTTCCACGCAGAACTCTTTCGCGCGACCCATCCGCGAGTCTCCCCGGCACGCCCCGTACCCGGCACGTCGCACCAACTCAGCCCAACGGTCCATAGGAGCTTCCCGGACCGTTGTCGAGACGGATGCTCACGCACGGAACGCGTCGCCGCGATGGGCCAAGCCTCGACCCGCCCGCCTCGACCCGCCCGCCTTGACCCGCCCGCCTTGACCCGCCCGCGACTTTTCGGGCGGGACGCCCTGGACACGGGGGCTCGCGATACCCCAAGGTCGGGCGGCGATCCGCCGGTGGATCGAAGCCGGTGACGCGCGCCACCGATCCAGCGCGGCAACGAGTGCGACCGTGCCCGACCTTCAGCGCGTGGTGGACGAGATCGTCGACGACCTGCGGCGTCGGCCGGATCGCGGCACCGTCGCGGCCTACATCCCCGAACTGGCCCGGGTCGACGCCGACGCCCTTGGACTGGTCGCGGTGGCGGCCGACGGCATCGTCGCGGCGGCCGGGGAGGCCGACACCGCCTTCTCCATCCAGTCCATCTCCAAGGTGTTCACGCTCACCCTCGCGCTCGGCCTCGTCGGCGACGACCTATGGCGGCGCGTCGGGCGCGAGCCGTCCGGCTCCCCATTCAACTCAATCGTCCAGCTGGAGCGCGAGCGCGGCGTCCCGCGCAACCCCTTCATCAACGCCGGGGCGATCGCCGTCACCGACGTGATCCTGTCGCGGCGCCAGCCCCGCGAGGCCTTGGGCGAGATCCTCCGTTTCATGCAGGCGCTGGCGAACGACCCCACCATCGCCATCGACGGCGCCGTCGCCGCCTCGGAGAAGCGGACGGGGTTCCGCAACGCGGCGCTCGCCCATTACATGAAGTCCTTCGGCGTGGTCGAGAACCCGGTCGACAACGTGCTGGGCGTGTACTTCCACCATTGCGCCATCGCCATGAGCTGCCGGCAGCTCGCCATGGCCGGGCGCTTCCTCGCCTATTCCGGGCGCAACCCGTCGACCGGCCATTCGGTCGTGTCGCCCGAGCGCGCGCGGCGGATCAACGCCGTCATGCTGACCTGTGGCCATTACGACGGCTCGGGCGAGTTCGCCTACCGGGTCGGCCTGCCGGGCAAGAGCGGCGTCGGGGGCGGCATCCTGGCGATCGCGCCGGGACGGGCCTCCGTCGCCGTCTGGTCGCCGGGCCTCGACGCCAACGGCAACTCGCACCTCGGGCGGATCGCGCTGGAGCGGCTCGCCAAGGCGATGAGCTGGTCGGTGTTCGGCGCCTGACCGACGGACGGTGCCGCGCACCACGTCGCGTGGCGAACGCTCCACGACGGATCGCGCCATAATAGTCGCTCGTGCCGGCGCGCGCCGAACCTGTATCAAATGTCAATTATAGTGTCTTCTTGGACACAGGCGTCGAGAGAGGGCGCGTCGGGGGGCTCCTTTGCGCCACCAACGCGCAGCGTCCCTTGACGGATCAAGGCCGAAGCAGCATCAAACGACGATCAACACGCGGCATACGTCGTTGAACGCGTCGGAACGTGCGAGCGATTCGCCTTCCCCAAGGTTCGACTCGCCTTTGTGAAGGACCCATGTACGGTCGGGCAAGTAGCGCGCGCTAGGGATCGTATGTGAAGGCCGGCACCAGAGCGAGTGCGGAGGAAACGTCGTGAGCGGCAGAGACTCGGAACCCTTGTCAGCCTTCTTCCCCTCCATCGACCGGAACCTGATCCGCGACCTCGATCGGCACCTGCGCGGCGCCAACGTCCCGGCCGAGCTTCCGAGCGAGCCGGCACCGAGCCGCCCGAACATCACGGGGCTCGTCGAAGCGGTTGAGCACGCCGCCTCGACGATGAACATGATGTCGACGCGCATCCAGGATCTCGAAACGCAGCACCTCGACGACGAGGCGGCCTACCATCAGCTGCAGATGCAGCTCGCCGAGACGACGCAGCGCTACGAGGCAGCCGAGGCGAGCGCGCAGGCGGAAAACGAGCGGGCGCAGCGGGCCGAATTGTTCGCCGCCCACCACGTCGCGCGAGTCAAGTCGCTGGAGCACGAGCTGGCGATGGCCATGTCCGACCTGACACGGGTCACGGACGCGATCACCAACGCGCTGGGTCCGCGCGGCAACGGCCGCGCCTGAGGCGGGTTCAGCGTCCGGGACGGCCGCGCGTCTCGACGCGTTCGGCGCTCGCGGACTTCGTCGCAGACGCCGTGACCCTCTTGGCCTGGGCGGACCGGGGCGTAGGTCCCGTCGGTGCGGCTTCGGCGTCCGGCGCCTCGATCGGAGGGGATGCCGCCTCCATCCGGCCCGCTTGGCCCAGACCGATCGCCTTCGCCAACTGCGAGCGCACCGCCGAATAGGCCGGGGCGACCATCGGGTAATCGCTCGGCAGCCCCCATTTCTCGCGGTACTTCTCGGGCGTGAGCTTGTAGACGGTGCCGAGGTGGCGCTTCAGGGACCGGAACTTCTTGCCGTCCTCCAGGCAGATCAGGAATTCCGGCGTGATCGACTTCCTGATCGGGACGGCCGGGGCTTTCGGCTCCTCGACCGGCGCCGGCGGATGGCCTGCCGCGAGGTCGAGGAGCGACGCGTGGACGGAGCGCATCAGCGTCGGGAGATCGTTCAAAGGCAGGGAATTGTTGCTGACGTAGGCGGCGACCACATCGGCCATCAACGCCAGATGCCTGTCGGCGCTTTGCCCATCGTCCACGTCAGGTGTCCTCAACGTCATGCTCCGTCTCGCGGCGTGCTCGAATAGAACGAGTCAAGCAACCGATGCTCACACATCCGAGTACAACCGATATCTTGTCAAGCGGTCCGAAAGGTTTTCGCCGCTAGAAACCATCATTTATTGGCAAATTTTTTATTTTTCAATCTCGCATCCGAAATGAAACCTTTTCCCGGGGGTTGATACCTGCGGTAAGTCCAGCCGCTTATCCCTTTGTTTTCGCGTATGCCTGCGGAACGCCTGCTTCATCTGAAGCGAAAGCATCGCGATCATGGACCGCGTGTCCCGCGCTCGCGCGAACCTTGCCGCCTCACTCGCCATGACGTACGACGCTTGACGCGCGTATTTCGGGCACGGCATTCAATAGTGCGCTAAACTATCGGCCCGACACGCGCGGCGGTCCCCGTACACGGCGATGCGACGTAGAAGTGTCGCGGCACCGGTCCGCGTTCACGATGGCGTCCGATGCCATGGCCATCGCCTCACTCGAGGGCCGAGAGCCTCAGCGCATCGAGGTCGTCCTGAAGCGCGAGGAGTCGGCTGACGAGCGTCTGGCGCAGGCGGCTCGCGCCGAGCGGATACTCGCTCAGCACGCGGCGGAACAGGGCGCGGCTGATCGCGAGCACGCCGGTGGGCTCGCGGGCCGAAGCGGTCGCCGGCCGGACCGTGTCGACGATGAGCGCGGCGTCGCCGACCAGCGCCGGCCCCCTCACGATCGTCGGCCGCCCCTTGCCGGTCTCCAGCGCCACGGCGCCGGACAGGACGACGAAGCCGCCGTCCGAGGGCTCGCCCCGGCGGAACAGCACGTCGCCGGCCCGCAGGATGCGGGTTTCGCCGGAGAACGCGATGAGCCTGAGCGCGTCGGGACCGAGGTCGCGCAGGGTCGGGATGGTGGCGATGTTGCGTACGTCATCCTGCAGCGCCATGGTTCGTCCTCGGATGGGTTCTTCAGCGGGGGCCTTGGTGGGCGGGGGCCTTGGTGGGACCTCGCGCTCACGGCTTCAGCTTGTAGCCGCCGGCCTCCGTCACCAGGAGTTCCGCCTTGGTCGGGTCGACCTCGATCTTCTGGCGCAGCCGGTAGATGTGCGTTTCCAGCGTGTGGGTGGTCACGGCGGCGTTGTAGCCCCAAACCTCCTTCAGCAGCACGTCGCGTCCCACCACCGCCTTGCCCGCACGGTACAGGTAGCGCAGGATCGCCGTCTCCTTCTCCGTCAGGCGGAGCTTCGCGCCGGCGTCGGTGACGAGCTGCTTGGAGCCGGGCTGGAACGTGTAGGGCCCGATGCGGAAGGACGCGTCGTCGCTGGTCTCGTGCTGGCGCAGGTGCGCGCGCATGCGGGCGAGCAGCACGGCGAAGCGGAACGGCTTGGTGACGTAGTCGTTGGCACCCGCCTCCAGCCCGAGCACGGTGTCGGCCTCGCCGTCGTGGCCGGTCAGCATGATGACCGGGTTCTTGAAGCCGCCCTCGCGCAGGATCTTGACCGCGTCGCGGCCGTCCATGTCCGGCAGCCCGACGTCCATGATCACGAGGTCGGGCCGGTCCTGGCGCGAGCGGGCGATGGCATCGGTGGCGTTCGTCGCCTGCACCGGCTCGAACTCCTCGTACAGGGCGAGCTGCTCGGCCAGCGCCGCGCGCAGGTCGTCGTCGTCGTCCGCTATGAGGATTTTGCGAACTTGCATCGGGGGAGCCTCTGGTCTTGAACCTGCCGCCTGCTAAGGACGCGCGGCATGCTAGACGATGGGGGCATGCCGCGCGAGGCACGTCGGGGGACGTGGCCCGGACGGGGACAGCGATGGTCGACGAGCGCCGCGACACCGAGAAGCGATCCGGAGACCGCGCACGCCAGCGCACCGGGCTGCGCACGCTGCTCGTCAGGCGCGCCGCCCGCCTGCCGGGTGAAGGAGGTCCGCGCGGCCATGTCAAGGCCGGCGCGCTCACGCTTGCGTGCGCGCTCGGCCGCGCCGGCACCACGCACGCCAAGCGCGAGGGGGACGGGGCGACGCCGCACGGCGCGATGGCGGTGCTCGGCGGCTACTACCGCCGCGACCGCATGGGCCGCCCGTTCTGCCGCGTGCCGCTGCGCCCGCTCGCCCGCGACCTCGGCTGGTGCGACGAACCGGCGTCGCCGCTCTACAACCGTCCCGCCCCGCTGCCGATGGCGCCCGCCCACGAGACCATGTGGCGCGGCGACGGGCTCTACGACGTGGTCCTCGTGCTTGACTGGAACATCCGGCCGCGACGCGCCGGGCGCGGCAGCGCGATCTTCCTCCATTGCGCCAAGCCCGGCCTGCCGCCGACGCTGGGCTGCGTCGCGCTGCGGCCGGCCGACATGCGGCGCCTGCTGCCGCGGCTCGCCAGGGGCGCCAAGCTCGTGGTGCTGTAGGACGGTCCCGGCATCAGCCCGCGTGCGCTGGGCTTTCGCGAAAAGCCGATGCGGCACACCAACCCGGAGCTATCGCGCCCCGAAGATCGCGCTGCCGACCCGCACGTGCGTCGCGCCGAGCTGGATGCCGAGCTCGAAGTCCGCGCTCATCCCCATCGACAGGCCGGCGACGCCGTTGCGCGCCGCGATGGCCGCCAGCAGCGCGAAATGCGGCGAGGCCTGGTCGTCGACCGGCGGGATGCACATCAGCCCGGCGACCGTCAACCCATGCTCGTCGCGGCACGAGGCGAGGAACGCGTCGGCCGCCTCCGGCAGCACGCCGGCCTTCTGCGGCTCGGCACCGGTGTTGACCTGGACGTAAAGCTGCGGGTGCCGGCCGGCCTTCTGGATGGCCCTGCCGAGCGCGGCCGCGATCTTCGGCCGGTCCACCGTCTCGATCACGTCGAACAGCGCGACCGCGTCCTCCGCCTTGTTCGATTGCAGGGGACCGATGAGGTGAAGGGCGACGTCGGGGTAGCGCCCGCGCAGGCCAGGCCACTTGCCCTGCGCCTCCTGCACCCGGTTCTCGCCGTACACCCGCTCGCCCGCCTCCAGCACGGGGACGATCGCCTCGGCGTCGAAGGTCTTGGACACGCAGACGAGCGTGACGGCGGCGGGATCGCGATCGCAGTCGCGCGCGGCGCGGGCGATGCGCAGGCGCACCGCGTCGAGGCGCTCGATCGTTCCGCCGGCGGTCACCGGGCTCCTCCCGCGTCGGATCGGGTCATGGCGCTTAACCTCATGGGACGGCCGGCGGGCTTAGCCCTGCCGCGAGGCGGCGAGCTGCTTCAGCCTCGCCTCGCCCTGGCGCTCCTGCATCCACTGCGGGTATTCCGAGGGCAGCGCGCTGACCCGGCCCAGCGCGTCGAGTTCGGCGGCGGTCAGCGCGACGGTCGTCGCCGCGATGTTGTCGTCGAGCTGGTCGACCCGCTTGGCGCCGACGATGACGCTCGTCACGGCCGGCTGGTGCAGCAGCCACGCCAACGCGATCTGCGCCACGGAGACGCCGCGCTCCGCCGCCATCGGCCGCATCGCGTCGATGCAGTCGAAGGCGCGCCCCTTGTCGACCGGCGGGAAGTCGAAGGCGACGCGGCGGGACCCCTGCTCCGACACCGCCATGTCGCGCCCGTACTTGCCGGAGAGCAGCCCGCCGGCGAGCGGGCTCCACACCATCAGCCCGACGCCCTCGCTTGCCAGCATCGGCACGATCTCGCGCTCCAGATCGCGGCCGGCCACCGTGTAGTAGGCCTGCAGCGAGTCGATGCGCGCCAAGCCGTGCCTGTCGGCGATGCCGAGCGCCTTGGCGATCTGCCAGGCCGCCCAGTTCGACACGCCGACGTAGCGGACGTGGCCGTGCTGCACGAGGATGTCGAGCGCGCGCAGCGTTTCCTCGACCGGCGTCGCCGGGTCGAAGCCGTGGAGCTGGTACAGGTCGATGTGGTCGAGCCCCATCCGCTTGAGGCTGGCCTTGACCCCGTCGAGGATGTGGACGCGCGAGGCGCCGCGATTGTTGGCGCCCTCGCCCATCGGGCCGTACACCTTGGTCGCGACGACGATGTCGCCGCGCGGCACGTGCAAGTTGCGGATCGCCTGGCCCGTGATCTCCTCGGAGCGGCCGCCGCCGTAGACATCCGCCGTGTCGACGAAGTTGATGCCGGCCTCCAACGAGCGGGCGAGCAGCCTGTCCGCCTCGTCCTGTTGAAGGTTGCCGATCTGCCCCCACATGCCGGCGGCGCCCCCGCCGAAGGTCATGGTGCCGAGGCAGAGTTCGGAGACGAACAGGCCTGTGCGGCCGAGGCGATTCATGCGCATGGACAAGGATCCTGGGACGGATGGGCAGGGAACCGGGGCGGCGCACGCTCGCTTGCCCCGCGATCACGGGAGGGATGACGCCATGCTAGAGACCGGGCCGCCGCGCGTCGAGCCCGCGCCCACGGGGGGTGTCGCGGGGACCGTCATGGGGGCGAGCCGCCGCGACCTCCTGCTCGCGCCGCTTCTGGCCGCCCTGCCCCAGCTCCTGACGATGGCCGACGCCGCCGCCGCGCCCGACCCGGCGAAGACGATCGTCGTGCCGGCGAAGGCGATCGCCTTCGAGCCCCAGCTCGGCCAGCCGCCCGGACGCAACGAGGAGGCGCACCTCTTCTCCAAGCCCTCCGACCCCGGCCTCTACCTGACGCTCGTCAGGTGGTTCCCCGGCTGGATGAGCGCGCCGCACCATTACGCGACCGACCGGCTCTGCGTCGTCCTGTCCGGCACCTGGTGGGTGACGAGCGGCGAGGTTTTCGACCCCGGCTCGACCGTGCCCGTCACGGCCGGCGGCTTCGTGCACCGCGTCGCCGGCACGAACCACTACGACGGCGTCAAGGCGAACGGCACCGAGCCGGCCGTGATCGCGATCTGCGGCATGGGGCCGATCACCTTCACGCCGGTCAACCCTTCGGACCCGAAGGTGCGCAGGGTGTGACGCCGGCCGGCGGTGGCGCCCCCGCGGATGCGACGCCTCGACCGGCCCGTCACCGGCGGGAGGTCAGCCGTTCCCAGTTGCCGTGCGCGATCTTCGCCTTGTCCTCCTCGCTGAGCGCGGCGTCGCGCAGGAAGGCGCGCGCGCCGCCGTTCGGGGCGAAGCGGAACGGGTAGTCGGTCGAGAACATGACGCGGTCGACGCCCAGGATCTCGATCGAGCGCTGGAGATAGGACTGGCTGAACATCCCGCTCGGCGTGACGACGAGGTTCCGGCGCACGTAGTCGGCGACCGGGCGCTCCAGCGTGTCGCTCATCCGCGACAGGCCGTCGATCCGGTCGAGGTAGAACAGGACGACCTCGCCCCAGTGGCCGAGGATGACCTGCAGGTCGGGGTGGCGGTCGAAGGTGCCGGCGAGGATCAGGCGCAGGAACTGGATGCCGGTCTCGTAGTGCCAGCCGATGCCCGATGTCGCGAACGCCAGGTCGAGCGCCTCGCCGAACCCCGAGTAATAGGCCTCGCGCACCGCCCGCTGCGGGGTTTGCGGGTGGATGTAGAGGGGGACGCCCAGGTCCGCCGCCGCCTGGAAGATCGGGCGGAAGTCCGGGTGGTCGATGTTGCGGTCCCGCGTCCGGCCGCACAGCATCGCGCCCTTCAGGCCCAGCTCCGTGACGCCGCGCCGGAGCTCGCGCGCGGCCGCCTCGGGCGACGGCGTGGGCAGCGTGGCGAACCCCTCGAAGCGCGCCGGCTTGCCCCTCACCGTGGCGGCGATCAGGTCGTTGATCCGTTCGGCGAGGGCGACGCTTTCCCGGGGGTCGAGGCTTTGGACGCCGGGCGGCATCAGGGAAAGCACCTGGACGTCGACGCCGGTCTCGTCCATGGCCTCGAACCGCGCGCTCTCGACATCCGCCAGCCGGGCCTTGAGATCGGACCTGTCGATCGTCCGCGCCATGGCGTCCTGGTTCGCCGGGTCGAGCCGCGACCAGGCGTCGATGACCTCGTCGGTGACGAGGTGCTCTTCCAGACCGATCAGCTTCACCGCACCCTCCCGTGTTCCCGACGCGTATCGCGCCCGGACCACGGGCGGCCGTTCCCAGGCCAATGCCCCGAACCACCGATCGTTCACCGGTCCGGGAGCGCCGCCAGGGCCGGGATCGCCGTCTGGGCCACCTTGACGTAGTCGGCGTCGCGCTCGACCCCCAGGCTCGGGTATCCCACGGCGCAGGCGGCGGCGAGCGTCGAGCCCGACCCGGCGTAGGGGTCCAGCACGACCCCCTCCCCGAGCGCCAGCGACGCCCGCACGATCGTACGGAGCACGGCCTGCGGCTTGAGGGACGGGTGCTTCGCGATCCTGCGTTCGGCGACGGGCGTCGGTCCCGACCTGATGACGTCGCCGAAGGGACGATCCTCGCTGGGGCGCCGGAAGCCGCCCGTCCCCCACTTGCGCAGGTTGTCCTGGACCCGTCCCTCGATCGGGTTGCGCAGGACGATCCAGGGCTCCCACATGGAACGCGGCATGACGCTCACGCCCGGGAACTCGTCATGGGCGTTCTTGGGCCGGTCGCCGCCGCGCATGGTCATCACCAGGCGCGCGATGGAACCACGCACCTCCAGGCCGCCGCCGCTCATCGCTTCGGCGACGATATGCGCGAGGAGGGGGTTGGACGCGACCACCACGTTCGCGCCCGGAACCGTGACGCGCACCAGGGCCACCGCCAACCGCCCGAAGTAGGCGCGCAGCTCCTCCCGATCGCGGTCCTTCAGCACGGTGAAGCGGGGCAGGGGCGCTCGCGCGTGACCATCGAACGAGGGGGGGATGCGCCACACGCCGCCGCGCCCGGAGCGGAGCTTCCGCTGCTCCTCGGCCGTGTACTCGACGAGCCCGTAGGGTGGATCGGTGACGACGGCCTGGACCGAGCGCTCGGGCTGCTCGGCGAGCCACGCGAAGCAGTCCGCGTGGTACAGGCGCGCCAGGTTGTCGACGAAGACGGGGGCATAAGCCGTCACGTGTCCCGCGTCCCGAGCGCGCGCGGACCCCCACCGACGGACACGTCGGGCGTGTCGAGCGCAGGGTGCGGTTGGACGGGCGGGCGGGAGGCGACGCCAGGCTTCGCCGCGAGGGCTTCGTCGGTCCGGCCCAAACCTGTCGCACTTGGCCTTGGCGCACGCATGGGCTCGCCTCCGCTCCATGGATGAGGACATCAGCTCCCGACGGTGTCGTTATGTCATCGCCCGGATCGGGACGCCACCTGGCCAAGGTTTCGGCAGCCACGGGCGGACAAGGTGTGGTAGGCAGGCGCCATGCGAGCGAGATCCTCCATGCGACCGGCCCTGACCCTCTTCGTCGTCGCCATGACCGGCGCGGCCGGCGCCGCCCGCGCCGACGAGCCGGCGCCGATCCACGTGCGCGGCACGATCACACGCGTGGTCGGCACGGGCGCGGCCGCCCCCGTCCTCACCATCCAGCCGCCGACCGGCGCCCCGCTCACCCTCCGCCTCGCGCCCGACGCCAAGGTGACGGTGAGCGAGCCGGCGTCGCTGGCCGACATCAAGCCCGGCACCTACGTCGGGATCGCCAACGTGGGCGGCGACGGCCGGCAGGACGCGCTCGAGGTGCACATCTTCCCCGAGGCGGCGCGCGGCACCGGCGAGGGGCAGCGCCCGTGGGACCTCGGCAAGGCGAGCCGGATGACCAACGGCGCGGTCGGCAGCAAGGTCGAGGCCGTCGACGGGCAGACGCTCACCGTGACCTACAAGGGTGGGCAAAGCGCGATCCAGGTGCGGCCGAACACGCCGGTGGTGCGCTACGCGCCCGGCACGATGGCCGACCTCAAGGTGGGCGGCGGGGTGTTCGTGCGCGACGGCCGTCCCGCCCCGGACGGGTCGGTCGGCGCCGGCGGCATCGTGGTGGGCCGCGACGGCGCGAAGCCGCCGATGTAGGCGCCGCAGGTGGCGGCGCGGCCGTTCGCCCCGAACAAACCCTCGACCGGACCCGCCATGCTGACGATCCCCGCATGCTGACGATCTTCGACTGCGACGGCGTGCTCATCGATTCCGAGCTGATCGCGCTCGACGTCCTCTCGGCGATGATGGGCGGGTACGGCCACCCGATGAGCGTGGCGGCGTGCCAGGACGCCTACATGGGCATGCACAACGCCGACATCGTCCGCGCGATCGAGGCGCGCATCGGCCGCGCGCTGCCCCCCGACGAGGGCGCGAGGCTGCGCGCCCGGATCATCGACCGGTTTCACGGCGAGCTGCGGGCGGTCGCCGGCGTCGCCGACGCGCTGGCGCGGCTCCCCGGGCCGCGCTGCGTCGCCTCCTCGTCCGACCGCGCGCGCATCGCGCTGACGCTCCGCCTGACCGGGCTCGACGGCTTCTTCGGCAGTCATATCTTCTCCGGCGCGGAGGTGGCCCGCGGCAAGCCCGCGCCGGACCTGTTCCTCCATGCCGCCCGCGTCATGGGCGTCGCGCCGGGCGACTGCGTGGTGGTGGAGGACGCGGTGGCCGGCGTGCGCGCCGGGGTCGCCGCCGGCATGCCGGTGGTGGGCTTCACCGGGGGCAGCCACACCGACGCCGGCCACGCCGAGCGGCTGCGGGCGGCCGGCGCCGCGATCGTCGTCGCGCGGATGGCGGAGCTGCCGGGCGCGCTCGCCGAGGCGGCCGCCCGCGCGTGAGGGTTCCCGCATGACCCCGCCCGCATGACCCCGCCCGCATGACCCCGCCCGCATGACCTCGCCCGCATGACCTCGCCCGCATTCCCGGAGCCGTCGTCCGAAGCGCTCGACACGCTCCACCGCGTGTTCGGCTTCACGGACCTGCGGCCGGGACAGGCGGAGGTGGTCGGCGCCATCCTCGCCGGCGCCGACGTGCTCGCCGTGATGCCGACCGGCGCCGGCAAGTCGCTGTGCTACCAGCTGCCGGCGCTGGTCGGCGGCCGGCTCACCGTGGTCGTGTCGCCGCTCATCGCCCTGATGCGCGACCAGGTCGGCGCGCTCACCGCGCGCGGCGTCGCCGCGGGCGCCCTGCACTCCGGCAACGCCGGCGCCGAGCAGTCCGACGTGGAGCGCAGCCTGCGCCGGGGCGAGCTGAAGCTCGTCTACGTCTCGCCCGAGCGGCTCCTGCGCCCCGGCACGCTGGCGGCGCTGCGCGAGGCCGGCTGCGACCGCCTCGCCATCGACGAGGCGCACTGCGTCTCGCAATGGGGCCACGACTTCCGCCCGGAGTACATGGCGCTACGCGAGGCCGCCGACGCGCTCGGCGACCCGCAGATCATCGCGGTGACGGCGAGCGCCGACCCCGGCACCCGCGACGAGATCGTCGCCAAGCTGTTCCGGCGGGCACCGCGCCTGTTCGTGCGCTCCTTCGACCGGCCGAACCTCCACCTCGCGATCCGCCGCAAGGTCGAGCCCGTCCGCGAGGTCAAGGCCTTCGTGCGCGCCCACAAGGGGCAGAGCGGCATCGTCTACGCCGCCTCGCGCAAGGGCGTGGAGAAGCTCGCCGAGACGCTCAAGGCCGACGGCACCTGGGCGCTGCCCTATCACGCGGGCATGGACGGCCATCTCCGCCACGCCAACCAGGACGCCTTTCTGCGCGAGCCCGGCGTCGTGGTGGTGGCGACCATCGCCTTCGGCATGGGCATCGACAAGCCGGACGTGCGCTACGTCTGCCACGCCGACCTGCCGGGCAGCGTGGAGGGCTACTACCAGGAGATCGGCCGCGCCGGGCGCGACGGGGCGCGCGCCGACACGCTGCTGCTGTGGGGCGAGGGCGACGTCCGGCTGCGCGAGCGGCAGATCGCGCTGTCCGACGCCGGCCCGGCCCGCAAGCGAATGGAGCGCCAGCGCCTGGGGCTGCTGCTCGCGCTCTGCGAGAGCCCGCGCTGCCGGCGCCAGACGCTGCTCGCCGCCTTCGGCGAGGCGGGCGGCCCCTGCGGCTTCTGCGACATGTGCGAGGGCGCCCACCCCATGATGGACGGGATCGTCGCCGCGCAGAAGGCGATGTCGGCGATGCTGCGCACGTCCGGCCGCTTCTTCCCCGGCCACCTCGCCAACATCCTGATCGGCAAGGTGACCGACGCCATCACGCGCCATCGCCACGACGACCTGCCGACCTTCGGCGTGGGGGCGGAGTTCGACGCCCCGGAATGGCGCAGCGTGTACCGGCAAATCGAGGCGGCCGGACTGATCGCGCTCGACGGGGACGACGAGCGGTGGTGCGTCACGGACGCCGGGCGCGCGGTGCTGAGCGGCGCGGAGCCCTTCAGCCTCGTGGCGCCGGGCGAAGCGACGGAGGCGGGCCGCCCCGCCCGACGCGCGCGCGACGCCCGGTCGTCGGGGCCGTCGGCCGACGACGGCGAGGCCCTGACGACGGCGCAGGCCCGCCTGTTCGCCGCCCTCAAGGCGATGCGCCTGGAGCAGGCCCGCGCGCGGAAGGTGCCGGCCTACGTCGTGCTGACCGACCGCAGCCTGCGCGACATCGCCCGCGCGCAGCCGCGCGACCCGGCGTCGCTCGGCCGGGTGCATGGCGTCGGCCCCGCCAAGGTGGAGGCCTACGGGACGGTCATCCTCGCGGTCGTGGCCGAGCACGCGATGCGGTGAGGACGGCTCCGCCCGTCGAGGAGGACGACGACCGGCCTCCTTGTCCCTCCGCCCCTGGGTTCATGGCCTTCGGCATGCCCGGAGTGACAGGGATTGGCGCCACCTTCGTCATGCCGGGACGCCGAGCCCGGACGGGGACCGGGGACGACGATCGCCGCCCCGGGTCGAGTTGAGGGCCAGCAAATAACGATACGTTATAACACCAAGATCTAGACAAGTATTCGTCTCGCCCGCCAAGTCCGTCATCGGCATTTGGTGGAACCCGCGATGGTCCGGGCCATTACGCTGTCACACTCCGAAACAGCTTTTTCCCGGGAAAACACATGCGCGCGCTCTGCTGGCACGGCAAGAACGACATCCGCTGCGACACCGTCCCGGATCCGACGATCGAGGACAGCCGCGACGTGATCGTCAAGGTGACGAGCTGCGCGATCTGCGGCTCGGACCTCCACCTCATGGACGGGCAGATGCCGACGATGAAGTCGGGCGACGTGCTCGGCCACGAGTTCATGGGCGAGGTCGTCGAGGTCGGCAGCCCCAACCACAAGCTGAAGAAGGGCCAGCGCGTCGTCGTGCCCTTCAACATCAACTGCGGCGAGTGTGCCCAGTGCAAGCGCGGCAACTGGTCGGTGTGCGAGCGCTCCAATCGCAACGGCGCCATGGCGGCGGCGCAGTTCGGCTATCCCACCGCCGGCCTGTTCGGCTACTCGCACCTCACCGGCGGCTATGCCGGCGGCCAGGCCGAGTACGTCCGCGTGCCGATGGCCGACGTCGCGCCGATGGTCGTGCCGGACGGGATGACCGACGACCAGATGCTGTTCCTCACCGACATCCTGCCGACCGGCTGGCAGGGCGCCGAGCACGCCGAGGTCAAGGGCGGCGACATCGTGGCGATCTGGGGCTGCGGCCCGGTCGGGTTGTTCGCCATCCAGTCGGCGAGGATCATGGGCGCCGAGCGCATCATCGCCATCGAGACCGTGCCGGAGCGCATAGCGCTCGCCAAGAAGTTCGGCGCCACCGACATCATCGACTACGCCGAGGAGGACGTTTACGAGCGCATCAAGGAGATCAGCAAGGGCGAGGGCGCCGACTCCGTGATCGATTGCGTGGGCATGGAAGCGTCCGGCGGCCACGGCATCGGCGGTGTCCTCACCGCCGTGCAGTCGAAGATCACGGCGACCGAGCGGCCCAACGCGCTCACCCAGGCGATCCGGGCGGTGCGCGGCTGCGGCATCGTCTCCGTGCCGGGCGTCTACGGCGGCCCGATCCCGGTCAACATGGGCTCGATCGTGCAGAAGGGCCTGACGATGAAGAGCGGGCAGACCCACGTTAAGCGCTACCTGGAGCCGCTGACCAAGCTGATCCAGCAGGGCAAGATCGATACGTCCTCGATGATCACCCATCGCAGCAGCGACCTCGCCGACGGACCGGAACTCTACAAGACGTTCCGCGACAAGAAGGATGGGTGCGTGAAGGTCGTCTTCAACCTGTCGTGACGCCGTCCGACACCTTCGTCGGACCGCGCGAACGGGGTCGGAACCGGCCGCGGATGGCATCGGGAGGCGCCGGCTGTTTGCGCCGGCCTCGTCGGCGTCCTGAGCGGTAGGGCCATCGGCGGGCTCACGCCGGGCGGCACCGTGGCCGGAGTGCGACGGGACGGCCCGAGTGCGCTTGCGTCCGTCGTCGTGAAGGGCGGCGACGCGACCGCCGTCGCGCCGAGGACCGATCCGCTGGAACAAGGCGCGCTCGGAACCAAGCGCTCGTTGGAGCCAAGCGCGCCCGATGGCGCGGACACGACGTTCTCCGCGAGGCATGGGCCGGGCGGATCGTCGGCCCTCGCCGGTCAAATGCTCGATGTCGAAGGGCTTTTGTTGACTTTGGCGTCGGCACAACCGATCTTTTTCACCGAGCCCGCCTTCCAAGGACGCGACGGGCCGCCGCCGATCGCCATTCCGAGCAACAGTTTCAGGAGACCACCATTCGCCGCCCCATGAAAGCCCCTCCGGTCCCGCAGAAAGACGGACCGCGCACCAATCGCGATATCCGTGTCAGGGAAGTTCAGCTCATCGACGCCGAGGGCACCAACCGCGGCGTGACGGAAACGGCGGAGGCCCTGCAGATCGCCGAGGACGCCGGGCTCGATCTGGTGGAGATCGTCCCCAACGCCAACCCGCCGGTCTGCAAGATCCTCGATTACGGCAAGTTCCGCTTCCTCGAGCAGAAGAAGTCGGCGGAAGCGCGCAAGCGGCAGAAGATCGTCGAGCTGAAGGAGATTAAGCTGCGTCCGGGCATCGACGAGCATGATTACGAGACCAAGATGAAGGCGGTGCGCCGGTTCTTCGACGAGGGCGACAAGGTCAAGGTCACCCTGCGCTTCCGCGGCCGCGAGATGGCCCACCAGGACATCGGGTTCCGGCTGCTCGAACGGGTCAAGGCGGAGACCGGCACGCTGGCCAAGGTCGAGGCGGAGCCCTCCATGGAAGGCCGTCAGATGGTCATGGTGCTGTCGCCGCGCTGACCGGCGCGGCACCGGGCGCCGTCATGGGCGGATCGGTCGTGATTTTTTCGCCGACCTTGTCGCGCAGGCGTGTCGGCGATGGGTCATCACGCGTGCCGAGGCGGTCGGGCCAAGCACGGCGACCGGTCGACGGGTCCCCTTGGCTCGGCGGAAGGGGCCGCTTCGTTCACGCCACCGCGATATCGGGCGGTGGGACCAGCGTCACAGGTCGCGCCCACCGGCCGTCGAGCGTCATCGTGGCGGCGTAGACGACGGCGCCGGCCTCGTTGCGGACGATGGAGGAGAAGACCCGGTGATCGCCGTTCGGGATATTATCCCGCGCCATGTCCGAAAACGCTCTCAACGCTTCGAGCCGGGCATTCGCGTTGTCGGCGAGCTCCAGACCCTCCTGGTCGACGTGGACGGTATCGCCGTCATGGGTCTCGAAGAAGTAGCGCGGCATGTGCGAGCAGCCTTCATCTGGGGAGACAGAACCTTTACGAGCTTCCGTTCTTCTTCATTAACAAATAATACAATCCAGGCAATGCGATGCGCTTCACGCGCGAAGCGTTCGATATCGTACAGTCTTCGAGCGGATCAACTTAACGTCGGAGCGGTTCGTTGCGGTCTGACGAATAAGTTTGTTGTCTCCGATGCCGACCAGCGTCCGCGAACGCCTCAGAACGACGGCTTGACGATGACCAATACCACGATTCCGATCAGCAGCACGGTCGGCACCTCGTTCAGGATGCGGAAGAAGCGGGCGCTATGCGTGTTCGATCCCGCCGCGAGCTTCTTGCGCTCGACCGAGAGGTAGCCGTGCAGCGCGGTCAGCAGCAGCACCAGCGTCAGCTTGCCATGGAGCCAGCCGGCGCGCCACCACTCGCCCTCGGTGGCGAGCGCGAGGCCGGTGACGTAGACGGCGATCAGCGCCGGCAGCATGATGGCCTTCTGCAGGCGTCGTTCCATCGTCTCGAAGGTCTTGGCCACCGCCGAGCCCATGCCGGCCTCGACGTGGTAGACGAACAGGCGGGGCATGTAGAGCATCCCGACCATCCACGAGATGATGGCGAGGACGTGCACGGCCTTCAGCCAAAGGTAAGCCATCGTCCCTGAACCCTACGACGCGTGCCGGCGGACGAGGTCCACCAGGCGTTCGACGTGAGCTACCGGGGTTTCCGGCAAAATGCCATGCCCGAGGTTGAAGATGTGCGGCCTGTGGCGAAACGCGGCGAGGATGCGCCCGACGGCGCTATCGAGCGCCTGGCCGCCGGCGAGCAGGGCGAGGGGATCGAGGTTGCCCTGCAGCACGGTGGTCGCGGCGAGCGTGCGCGCCGCCCAGTGCGGGTCGGTCGCCGTGTCGAGGCCGAGCGCGTCGGCGCCGGTCGCGTCCTTGATCTCGGGGAGCCGGGGGCCGGCGCCGCGCGCGAAGACGATGACCTTGACGCGGGGATGGCGCAGGCGGAGCCCGGCGACGATCGCGGCGATCGGCGCCAGGCACCAGCGCTCGAACTCGCCCGCCGGCAGCACGCCCGCCCAGGTGTCGAAGATCTGGAGGGCGTCGGCGCCGGCGTCGACCTGCGCGGCGAGGTAGTCGATCGAAGCGGCGACCAGCCCGTCGACGATCCGCTGGAACAGCGCGGGGTGGCGGTAGGCGAACAGCCGCGCCGGCGCCTGGTCCGGCGTGCCGCGCCCGGCGATCATGTAGGACGCCACGGTCCAGGGCGCCCCGCAGAAGCCGATCAGCGGTGTCCCGCGCGGCAGGTCCTGCTTGAGGCGGGCGACCGTCTCCAGCACCGGCGCCAGCCGCGCCATGTCGATCGCCTCGGCGAGCGCGTCGATCCCCGCCGCATCGGTGATCGGCTCGAGCCTCGGCCCCTCGCCCGACTCGAAGGAAACCGCCTGGCCGAGCGCGTCGGGGATGACCAGGATGTCGGAGAACAGGATCGCCGCGTCGAAGCCGAAGCGCCGTATCGGCTGCAGCGTGGCCTCGACCGTGGAGGCCGGGTCGTAGCAGAAGGCGATGAACGACCCCGCCTTGGCGCGGATGGCGCGGTACTCCGGCAGGTAGCGCCCGGCCTGCCGCATCAGCCACAGCGGCGGCGGCCACACCGACTCGCCCCCCAACGCCCTCAGGAAGGCCGGAGCCTCGATCCCATCCTCGACCAAATCATTAAACCTTTAGAAAGATCTTCTTGATTAAGATGTTTGACGTTGGATTAGGGGCACGCGACGGGACGCACAAGCGTCGTCGCGGCCGCGCCGTTGCGAGTCTTGTCCACAGCCTGGGACGCGCCGCGCGCCCGCCGTCGTTTCGCTGCGTCCTCAGAAGGTTCCACCGCCGAACGCCGCCCTCGCCCCGAGGTTAACGTCTTGTTAACAGTTTGGGCGGTCCCGGGACAGCGGCCGTGCCCGCGTCACGGGTGTTGATGAAACGGGCCGGCCGGGCTAACGCGGTTCGGCCCGGCCGTGCCCCCCGGCCGCTTATCCACGCCCGCCCCCAGCTTTCCCCCGCCCCGCCTTTTCCCGTCTCCACCGACACCCGCCGAGGCGATCCCCCGTGAAGCGTCAGTCCTTCCACCTGCACCTGATCTCGGACTCGACCGGCGAGACGCTGATGGCGATCGGCCGCGCCGCCGCCGCCCAGTACCAGGGCGCCTCCTCCATGGAGCACATCTACCCCCTGGTGCGCACCCGCGAGCAGCTCGACCGCGCCATCGCCGAGATCGAGACGGCACCGGGCATGGTGCTCTACACCCTGGTCGAACCCGAGCTGAGCCAGCGGCTGGAGCAGGCCTGCCGCGAGGCCGGCGCGCCGGCCCTTTCCGTGCTGGAGCCGATCCTCAACTTCTTCCAGGCCTATATCGGGATGGAGGCGACGCCCCGGCCCGGCGCCCAGCACATGCTGGACGCCGACTACTTCCGCCGCATCGAGGCGCTGAACTACACGATGATGCACGACGACGGGGCGAACGTGGAAACCTACGAGGACGCCGACGTCGTGCTGCTCGGCGTCAGCCGAACCTCCAAGACGCCGACGAGCATCTACCTCGCCAACCGCGGCGTGCGCACGGCGAACATCCCGATGGTGCCGGAGATCCAGCTTCCCCCCTCGATCCGCACGCTGGTGCGCCCGCTCGTCGTCGGCCTGCTGGCGACGCCGGACCGCATCGTACAGATCCGCCGCAACCGGCTGTTCTCGTTGAACGCCGACGAGAAGTCGGACTACGTCGACAAGCGCCGCGTCGCCGAGGAGATCGCGGAGTCGCGGCGCTTCTTCGAGCGGCAGGGCTGGCCGACCATCGACGTCACGCGGCGCTCGATCGAGGAGACCGCCGCCGCCATCATGGACCTGTTGCGGGCGCATCGGCACAAGTCGTTCGCGCTGGATTAGGGGCGGCCCGCCGGCAAGGGCGGCTCGATCGCCCGCGAGGGGGGCGCGGCGCGTCTCCGACCTCCATGGTGAGCGGCCGGCTGAGCACCCATCTTGTCACCAACTCAGTTGCTGGCGAGGAGGCGCGGCGGACGCCCGCGCGGAGGCTCCTCACCGTGAGGGAACTGGAGCCGGTCGCGAGCGGACGCGCGTCGGCGTCGGCGTCGGCGTCGAGGTGATGGCGCGACAAGGCCGCCGCGTTCGGCACCATCCCACGCGCCGCCGGACACCATGGAAACTCGAAGCCCATGTCGAAAGATGGATTCTCGACGGCGGCGGCGGTATCGTGCCGAGAACGGCGGAAGCCTCCCCAGCCCCCGGGGTGGACATCGAGACTGGTTCGAGGACATCCATGCCGAACCTCTGGCTGCTGGCCCGCCCCCTCGTCCTCGCCTCCAAGAGCGGGGCGCGCCGCAGCCTTCTCGCCGCCGCCGGCATCCCCTTCGAGGCGGTCGACGCCGCTGTCGACGAGCGCCTCGTGGAAGCCCCGGCGCGGGCGGCGGGGCACGACGGCGCCGCGGTCGCCGCGCTGCTCGCCCGCGAGAAAGCGATGGCGGCGAGCGCGCGCCTGCCGGACCGCCTCGTGCTCGGCGCCGATCAGACCCTGTCGATCGGCGAGCTCATCCTCAGCAAGCCCCTCGACCGGGCGAGCGCCAGGGCGCAGCTGCGCGCCATGGCCGGCCGGACCCATCGGCTGCACGCCGCGCTCTGCCTCGTGCGCGACGGCGCGGTGGTCGCCTCCGCCCGCGCCGAGGCGAGGTTGACGTGCCGTCCCTTCACCGACGCCTTCCTCGACGACTACCTGGAACTCGCCGGCGACGGCGTGCTGCGCAGCGTCGGCTGCTACGCGGTGGAGGGGCTCGGCATCCACCTGTTCGAGGCGATCGTGGGTGAACACTCGACGATCCTCGGCCTGCCGATGCTCGAACTGCTGCGGCTGCTGCGCGCGCACGGGGCGCTGGAGGCGTGAGCGGTCGCGAGCCGCCCCTGGCCTGCGTGATCGGCTGGCCGGTCGCCCATTCCCGCTCGCCGCTGATCCACGCCCATTGGCTGCGCGCTCACGGCGTGCCCGGCCGCTACGACCGCGCCGCCGTGCCCCCCGACGCGCTCGCCGCCTTCCTGCGCGCGATGCCGGGCGAAGGGTTCGTCGGCGGCAACGTCACCGTGCCGCACAAGGAGGCGGCGGCCGCGCTCTGCCACCGCCTGACCCCGGCGGCGCGGCGCACGGGCTCGGTCAACACCCTCTGGTTCGAGGGCGATGCCCTGTGCGGCGACACCACCGACGGCGGCGGCTTCACCGGCGCGCTCGACCAGGAGGCGCGAGGCTGGGACGAGGGCGGCGCGGAGGGCGGCAGGCGCGCGGTGGTGCTCGGGGCCGGCGGCGCGGCGCGGGCGATCGTCGACGCGCTGGTGGAGCGCGGCTTCGCGGTGACCATCGCGAGCCGGACGCCTGCGCGCGCGCGCGCCTTGGCCGGGCGGTTCGACTGCGCCGCCGTGCCGGTCGCGGCGCTTGGCCCGGCGCTCGCCGCCGCCAGCCTCCTCGTCAACACCACGCCGGCCGGCATGGCCGGCCACGACCCGCTCGACCTCGACCTCGCGCCCCTGCCGCCTCACGCGGTGGTCGACGACATCGTCTACGTGCCCGGCGTCACCCCCCTGCTGGCGCGGGCCCGCGAGCGTGGGCTGCGGAACGTGGGCGGGCTCGGCATGCTGCTGCATCAGGCGGTGCCGGGCTTCGAGCGCTGGTTCGGCGTCAGGCCGGTGGTCACGGCGGAGCTGCGCGCCTTGATCGAGGCGGACATCGCGGGCCCGCCGCCGTGATCGTGGTCGGCCTCACCGGCTCGGTCGGCATGGGCAAGTCCACCACGGCACGGATGTTCGCCGACGCCGGCATCCCCGTCTTCGACGCGGACGCGGCGGTGCACCGCCTCTACGCCGGCGCGGCGGTGGGGCCGGTGGAGGCGGCCTTCCCCGGCGTGGCGCGGAATGGGGCGATCGACCGCGAGGCGCTCGGCCGCCGCGTCATCGGCGACGGGGCGGCGATGACGCGGCTGGAGGCCATCGTCCACCCGCTCGTGCGGGCGGAGCGGGAGGCGTTCCTGCGCGAGGCCCGCGCCGCCGGCGCCGGGATCGCGGTGCTCGACATCCCCCTGCTCTACGAGACCGGGGCCCAGCGCGACGTCGACGTGGTCGTGCTCGCCTCCGCGCCGGCCCCTGTGCAGAAGGCCCGCGTGATGGCCCGCGCGGGCATGACGGAGGCGCGCTTCGCCGCCATATTGGCGAAGCAGATGCCGGACGCGGAGAAGCGCCGCCGCGCCGACCACGTCGTCGAGACCGGCGAGGGGATGGAGGCCGCCGCCGCCCGGGTGCGGGCGGTGATCGCGGCGCTGGAGGCTAGGTAGGACCATGCGGGAAATCGTCTTCGACACGGAAACCACGGGGCTCGACCCGGTGAACGGGCACCGGGTGGTGGAGATCGGCGGCGTCGAGCTGCTCAACGGCATCCCGAGCGGGCGCACCTTCCACCACTACCTCGACCCCCAGCGCGACATGCCCCCCGAGGCCTTCGCCGTGCACGGCCTGTCGGCCGAGTTCCTCGCCGGCAAGCCGCTGTTCGCCGACGTGGTCGAGGAATGGCTGACCTTCACCGCCGGCGCCAAGCTCGTCGCCCACAACGCCGAGTTCGACTTTCGCTTCATGAGCGCGGAGCTGGTGGCGCTCGGCCACCCGCCGCTCGACGCCGAGCGGATGGTGGACACGCTGGCGCTGGCCCGCCGCCGCCACCCCGGCGCGCCAGTCAGCCTCGACGCGCTGTGCGCCCGCTACGGCATCGACACCGCGCGGCGCACCAAGCACGGCGCGCTGCTCGACTCGGAGATCCTGGCGGAGGTCTACGCCGAGCTGACCGGCGGCCGGCAGACGAGCCTGGTGTTCGGCAGCGCCGCGTCGCGCGGGTGGGAGGGCGGTGGCGCCCGCCCCAAGCGCCGGGAGCGCCCGGCGCCGCTCCCGCCCCTGCTCACGGAGGCGGAGCGCGTGGCCCACGCCGCCTTCGTGGCGGAGCTGGGGGAGAAGGCGATGTGGCTGCGGTTCAAGGAGGGTGCGGTGGGGTGACTGATGTCGTTCCAGGGCGGCATCGGGAGCGACCATCATGGGCAGACGCATAGGGGTGGATCGGTACAAGGACTGGTTCGCGCTCCCGCCGCAGGACCTCGTCGACCGCGCCTACTGCTCCGGCGGCGGCGAACTGGCCTGGGCGGCGGCCGACGCGATCCTCGTCGTCACCATCCTGCGGGAGAACGGGTGCGAGCTCCTCGGCATGGAGGTCTGGCTCCCCACCCGCCCCGGCCCGCCGATGCCGTACGACTACGATTGGGAGCCGGGGCACGGCCCGTCCGCGATCGCGTACATCGAGACCTTCGCGTGGGACGAGGCCGACCGCGGCCACCACGGCCCGGTGCCGTACTTCAACGTCTGCGCGCGAGGGCACGCCCCGGCGGCTAGATCGCGATGTGCCGCCCGATCTCCACCACGTTGTCGTCCGGCAGCTTCAGGAAGTCGGCGTAGTGCACCGCGTTGCGCTCCATCAGGCCGAACAGCATCTCCTCCCACAAGGGTATGCCGCGCCCGTCCTCGCGGTGCACCACCGTCTCGTGGGCGACGTAGTAGGTGACGTCGTCGAGCTCGACCGCGCAGCCGCGCGCCTGGCAGGATTCCAGCAGCGCCGGCACGTTGGGCCGCTCCATGAAGCCGTAGCGCGCCTCGCCCCGCCACACGTCGGGCGCCATGGCGGCCAGCGTCAGCCGGTCGTCCTTCAGCCACGGCACCGGCAGGATCCGGACGTGGAGGATGAAGACTTGCCTGTGCAGCGCCTTGTTGTACTTGACCTGCCAGGCCATCACCGGCGGCGTGTCCCGGTTGGTTCGGGTGAGGAACACGGCGGTGCCCGGCACGCGGGCGATGCGGCCGGCGCCGATCTGCGCCATGAACTCGTCGATCGGCGTCAACTGCTCGCGCATCCGCTCCGCCACGCTGGTGGCGCCGCGGTGCCACACGGCCATGGCGGCGTAGATGGCGGCGGCGAGCAGCAGGGGCACGTAGCCGCCGTCCAGCACCTTGACGGCGTTGGCCAGCACGAAGGTGCCGTCGACCAGCAGGAAGGTGCCCGCCACCGCGCCGGCCGCCGCCACGCCCCAGCCCCACACCTCGCGCATGGCGATGTAAAGGAGCACGGTGGTCATCAGCATGGTGAGCGACACCGCGATGCCGTAGGCGGCGGCGAGGTTGTCGGAGTGGCGGAAGCCGATCGTCAGGCCGAGCGTCACCGCCATCAGCATCCAGTTGACGACGCCGACGTAGATCTGCCCGTAGCCCTCCGCCGAGGTCTGCCGGATGCGCAGGCGGGGCAGCCAGCCGAGCAGGATCGCCTGCCGCGTCATGGAGAAGGCGCCGGTGATGATCGACTGGCTGGCGATCACGGTCGCGAGCGCCGCCACCACCACGAGCGGCACCACCAGGAGCGGCGGGCACAGACGGTAGAAGATGTTGCCGTCGGTGGGTCCGCCGTCGACCACCAGCGCCGCCTGCCCCGCGTAGTTGATGATGAGCGCCGGGAACACGACGGCGAACCACGCGAGGCGGATCGGGCGCGGGCCGAAGTGCCCCATGTCGGCGTAGAGCGCCTCCGCGCCGGTGACGCACAGGAACACCCCGCCCAGCACCAGGAAGCCGGTGACGCCGTGCGTGAAGAGGCAGCCGAGCCCGACGAGCGGGTTGAGCGCCGCCAGGATCGCCGGGTGGTGGACGAGCCCCGACAGGCCCATCAGCGTGATGATCGCGAACCAGGCCACCATCACCGGCCCGAACGCCCGGCCGATGCGGGCCGTGCCGAGCGGCTGGATCGCGAACAGGCCGAGGAGGATCAGCACGGCGAGCGGCAGCACGTAGGGGTGGAACAGCGGCGTCGCGACGTCGAGCCCCTCCAGCGCCGACAGGACCGAGATCGCCGGCGTCACCGCGCCGTCGCCGTAGATGAGGGCGGCGCCGAACAGGCCGAGCGCGATGATGACCGGTCGCCGCCGGCCCTTGATGCCGATCAGCGCCATCAGCGCCAGGATGCCGCCCTCGCCGTCGTTGTCGATGCGCATGGCGACCGACACGTACTTGACCGCGGTGATGAGGATCAGCGTCCAGAACACTAGCGACACGATGCCGAGGATGACGGCCGGCGAGGGGCGCTCGCCGGCGAGGTCGAGGATGGTCTTGAAGGTGTAGAGCGGGCTGGTGCCGATGTCGCCGAAGACGATGCCGAGCGCCGCCAGGCTGAGGGCGGGGAGCGAGCCGTGGGCCGCGCCGGCCTGCGGCTCGGGACCCTCGTCGATGAACGCCGAGCCTGTCATGTCGCACCCCGTTCCGGATCGTGGGTCGCCGTGGTAGGCGGCGCCCGCCGGGGCCGGAGCAAGGGATGCGCCAAACGATCAATCGGGTCGGCGTCGCGTCAGGACGGCGGTCCGCCCTGCGCCGCCACCTCCGCCATGCGGCTCTGGTAGAGCCCGGCGAAGTCGATCGGGTCGATGTAGAGGGGCGGGAAGCCGCCGCCGCGCACCGCCTCGGCGATGATCTGGCGGGCGAACGGGAACAGCAGGCGCGGGCACTCGATCATCACCACCGGGTGCTGCTGCTCCGCCGGGATGTTCAGGAGGCGGAAGATGCCGGCGTAGTCGAGCTCGAACTTGAACAGCGTGTCGGCGCCCTCGCCGGCCGAGCCTTCCAGCATGATGTTCACCTCGAAGTCCGTCTCGGCGAGCTGCTTGGCGTTGACGTTGACCTGGATGGAGATGTTGGGCGCCTTCTCCTGCGGCCCGAGCGAGCGCGGCGCGTTGGGGTTCTCGAAGGAGAAGTCCTTCGTGAACTGCACCATGGCGTTCAGCGAGGGCGCGCCCCCGGGTGCGCCCACCGCGCCCGCGCCCGTTCCGTTCGCCTCGACCATCGTTTCCACTCCCTAGGGCATCGCCCCGGCACGCGCGTGTCCTCGGGCC
Organism: uncultured Beijerinckiaceae bacterium; assembly: GCA_964244495.1. Classification (GTDB taxonomy): domain Bacteria; phylum Pseudomonadota; class Alphaproteobacteria; order Rhizobiales; family Beijerinckiaceae; genus RH-AL1. The sequence goes on along the minus strand of CAXTIU010000003.1, from coordinate 217,097 downwards.
GATGCGGCAGGCGCGGACGGTTCGGCCGCGCGGGTCCGGCTAGCACGGCGCCATCCCCGCCACAAGGCGGCGTCCACGTGGCGAAAGCGGGCATCACGGCGGCGGGATCGGCTTCGTCCGCTCGGGGTTGCGCCAGTCGGCGCGCCGTTCGTCGGTGTGCCGCCATTCCACCGGGTCGAGGTCGATCGCCGCCGGCGCGTGCGGCCGGCCCTGGCCCGCCGGTCCCGCGCCCGGACGGCGCCCGATCCAGCGGCCGACGCGCCGGGACAACCATCCCCGCAGCGCGGGGATCGCCAGGGCCACGCCGACGATGTCGGACAGGAAGCCCGGCACCAGCAGGCACAGGCCGCCGAGCGTCCCCAGCGTCTCGTCGAACAGGGGGCCGGTTGCCGGTCCGCCGGCCGATCGCCCGCCGAGCCCGCCGCGCAGCTTCGCGATCGCCGCCCGCCCGGCCCGCTTCAGCTGCGACACGCCGAGCAGGCTCGTGGCCAAGCCGGCGAGCACGGCGCCACCCGGCCCGATCCAGCGCACGACCAGGACGAAGGCCCCGATCTCGAGGCCGATCCACAGCGCCAGCGCCAGCCTCAGGCGCCACGGCGGGACCATGGTGAACAGGATGCGACGCACGACCGTCTCCGGTCCGCCAGGCACGGAACCATGAAGCATTGGACACCATGAAGCGCTGGGACACATGAAGCGCGGGGACAGGGGGCGCCCGGACCAAGGCGCTGGACGTTGCGTCCGGCCTCCCCACATGAAGAGATGAGCCGGCGCCGCGCCATTTGCAACGGACCGGTGCCACAACTTCTCGCCTCGCCTGCTTGCCAGGCCCGTCCGTCCCTCCTGCCCGAAACGGCCCACGCCCTTGGATCCTCTCACGGTCATCTTCGCCATCGTCGCGCTCGTCGTGGTTTGGAAGCTTCGGTCCGTCCTGGGGGAGCGCACGGGGACGGAAAGGCCGCCGCGTAATCCCTTCGGGCCGCCCAAGGGTGGGGCTTCCCCCGACAGGTCGCTGAACCCGAACAGGCCCGCCGCATCCCCCATCGCCGACCGGGTCGTCCGCCTGCCGGGCGCGGCCCCGGCGCCGAGCGACCCGAACCGCTGGCGCGCCTACGCCGCGCCCGGCTCGCCGGTCGCGCTGGGTCTCGACGCGGTGGCGGTGGCGGACCCGTCCTTCGCGCCGGGGCCGTTCCTCGAAGGCGCCAAGATCGCCTACGAGGCGATCATCACCGCCTTCGCCGCCGCCGAGCGGCGCACCTTGCAGAACCTGCTGGCCAAGGACGTTTACGATAGCTTCAACGCCGCCATCGGCGAGCGCGAGAAGGCCCGCGAGAAGCTGACGACGACCTTCGTGTCGGTGGACGACGCCAAACTCGAATCCGCCTCGCAGGAGGGGCAGACCGCCCGGGTCGGGGTGCGCTTCCTGTCCAAGCAGATCGCCGCGACGCATGGGCCGGACGGCCAGTTGCGCGACGGCAGCCCCGACCGCGTCGTCGACATGAACGACATCTGGACCTTCGCCCGCGACGTGTCCTCGCGCGATCCCAACTGGAAGCTGGTCGCGACCGAATCGGGTCGGTGAGGGCCGCCCTCCTCCTGGGACTCGCCGCGGCGTTCGCGCCGTACCCGGCGCGGTGCGACGCGCCCTCCCTTAGCGTCCCCGCCGCGCCCTCCTCCGTGGACACCGTTCCCGTCGCCACGTTGCCCGGCTTCGAGGCCGACGACCACCGGGCGGCGCTGCGCGCGTTTCGCGCCTCGTGCGCCGCGCCCAACCCGCCGCCGCACGCCGCCCTGCCCGCGCCGCCCGGCCTCGCGGCGGCCTGCGCGCGCGCCGCCGCGCTCGGCCCGGACCCGGATGAGGCGGCGGCGCGCGCCTTCTTCGCGGGAGCGTTCACCGCGCGCCGGGTCGAAGGGGACGGCGCGGCGTTCTTCACCGGCTACTACGAGCCGGTCGTGGACGGCGCGCTGAAGCCCGACGCCGCCTTCGCGACGCCCCTCTACGCCCGCCCGCCGGACCTGGTCGACCTGCCGGCCGGGACCGACCGGGCCGGCCTCGACCCGTCGCTGTCGGCGGCGCGGCGGTTGCCGGACGGGCGGCTCGTGCCCCTGCCGGACCGGGCCGGCATCGCCGCCGGCGCGCTCGGCGAGGCCGGTCGCCCGCTGGTCTGGCTGCGCGAGCCGGTCGACGCCTTCTTCGTGGAGGTCCAGGGGTCGGCCCGCGTCCGGCTGCCGGACGGCACGCTCAGGCGCCTCGCCTACGCCGGACGCAACGGCTACCCCTACACGGCGATCGGCAAGGTCCTGGTCGAGGCGCTGCACGTGCCGCCCGACGCGATGGGCATGGCGCCGCTCCGGGCCTGGATCAGGGCCAACGGCCAGGGGCCGGACGACGCCGGGACGCGGCTCATGCGGCGCAACCGGTCCGTCATCTTCTTCACTTTCGACGACGCGTCGCCCCCCGACGCCGGGCCGGTCGGCGGCGAGGGGGTGAGCCTGACGCCCGGCCGTTCGCTGGCGGTCGACCGCGCCCTGTGGCCCTACGGCCTGCCGTACTACGTCGACGCGGTGCTACCCTGGCGGGGCGAGGCGCCGACGCCGTTCCGCCGCCTCCTGGTCGGGCAGGACACCGGCGCGGCCATCCGCGGCCGCGCGCGGGGCGACATCTTCCTCGGCACCGGAGACGCGGCGGGGCGCCGGGCCGGCGCCATCCGCGATCACGGCACGCTTCTTGTCCTGTGGCCCAAGGAGGATAGCCCGGCGACGGCGGAGCACGGAGGCGGCCAGCCATGACGGTTGAATCGAGCGGACCGCCGCGGGCCCGGCTGCGCCGGCTCAGCGCCGAGGAAATCGAGCTGTGGCTGAGCGTCGCCGCCGGCGTCACGCGCCGCATCGGCAGCGCCCTGCCCGCGCGGGCGCCGGCGGAGGAGCCGGCGGCGAGCCGGGTTCCGCCCCAGCCGTCGTCCCCCGGGCCTGCCGCCAAGCCCGCCGGGCGCGGCAGGCCGCCGGCCGGGCCGCCCGCCCCGCCCCTCGCGCCCCTGGAACGCAAGCTGAAGCAGCGGCTGTCGCGCGGACGCGCCACGGCGGACGCGGCGATCGACCTGCACGGCTTCCGCCAGGGCGAGGCGCACGGCGCGCTGCTGCGCTTCCTCCAGCGGGCGCAGCGCGACGGCCTCAAGGTCGTGCTGGTGGTGACCGGCAAGGGCGGCCGCCGCCCCGACGAGGCCAACGGCGGGTACGAGGGCCGGGACATCGGCGTCCTGAAGCGCGCGGTGCCGCTCTGGCTGAGCGAGCCGGCGTTCCGGGCCACGGTGGTCGGCTACGAGGAAGCCGGGCGCTCGCACGGCGGCGCCGGGGCGCTCTACGTCAGGGTGCGGAAGGGCGTCGCGGCGCCGCCAACTCGTTAGCGCGTCCGTTTGCCGAGCGCATCACGCGTCTGTAGGATCGCCCCATGGAAAAGTTCACCCAGCTCTCCGGCGTCGCGGCGCCGCTCGCGATCCGCAACGTCGACACCGACCAGATCATCCCCGCCCGCTTCCTCAAGACGATCAAGCGCACCGGGCTCGGCGCGCACCTGTTCGCGCCGCACCGCTTCCGCGACGACGGGTCGGAGAACCCGGACTTCATCCTCAACAAGCCGGCCTACCGGCGGGCGCGCATCCTGGTGGCGGAGGACAATTTCGGCTGCGGCTCGTCGCGCGAGCACGCGCCCTGGGCGCTCGCCGACTTCGGCATCCGCTGCGTCATCTCGACGAGCTTCGCCGACATCTTCTACAACAACTGCTTCAAGAACGGCATCCTGCCCATCGTCGTCTCGCCCGAGAACCTCGCCAAGCTGATGGACGACGCCGGGCGCGGCGCCAACGCCACGCTGACGATCGACCTCGAGGGCCAAACCATCAAGGGTCCGGACGGCGGCACGCTCACCTTCGCCGTGGAGCCGTTCCGCAAGCATTGCCTGCTGAACGGCCTCGACGACATCGGCCTGACGCTTGAGAAGAGCGGCAGCGTGGCGGCGTTCGAGGGGAAGATGGCGGAGCGATCGTGGCTTTGAGGGGGGCGATCCTCCTCGCCCTGCTCGCGGGGGGCTCGCCACTCGCCGCGCCGGCCGCGGCGCAAGGGACGGCACGGCAGACGGCGCGGGACGGGGTGCCCTCGCTGCCGGACCATCCCGTGCCGCCCTTCACGCCCGCGCCGCCGCCGCCCGGTCCCGCCGATGTTTGGATCTTCTCGGGGCTGCTCGACGACGGCCGCGAAACCTATTCGGGAACGCTGCTGACCGGGTCGGGCGCGACGGGCTTCGAGTTCAAGCTGGGCGCCGGGGTGAGCTGCACGGGAGGCGACACCAAGACCGGGCCGGGCTCGCTGCGCCTGTCCGACGTCGTCTGCTCCGACGATCGCAGGCTGCAGGCGTTCTTCGTGTTCCGGGACGACGCGGAACTCACCGTGTTCGGCCAGGTCGGCGCCCAGCGCTTCACGGCGAGCGCCCATCGGCTCGGAACGGAGGCTTCGCCCGACGACGCCAAGCCGGGGGACGCGAAGGCGCGGGACGCCGCGCCACCGGCCGCGCCGCCCGCCGGCCCGGACCCGTCCAGGCCCCGGAACGGGTGAGAAACGGGTAAGCAAGAGGACCGGCGATGACCGACCAAGCGGACAAACAGCTCCTTCACCTCGTCTTCGGCGGCGAGCTCGCCAGCACCGAGGGATTGGTGTTCCGCGACCTGAAGGCCCTCGACGTGGTCGGGATCTTCCCGAACTACGACGCGGCGTTCAAGGCCTGGCGGCGGAAGGCGCAGAGCACCGTCGACAGCGCGGACACGCGCTACTTCATCGTGCACCTGCACCGGCTGCTCGACCCGACGCCTTGACAGCCGGGACGTTTCGGCCCTCCCGGGGGCTTCGCCGAGCCCCGGGGACGACAAGCGAGCGGTCAGGGGATGGAGACGACCGGCGTGCCGACCTTCACGCGGCCGTAAAGGTCGACCACGTCCTCGTTGAGCATGCGGATGCAGCCGTAGGACGCGGCGGTGCCGACCGACTTGCGCATCTTGTTGGAGGTGCCGTGGATGGCGACCTCGTCGAGCTTCAGGGTCAGGGCGGCCTCGCCCATCGGGTTGTTGGGCGCGCCGCCGGGGATCAGCGGCGGCAGCTCCGGATGGTCGCGCGAGACGGACTCCGGCGGCGACCAGTCCGGGCGGATGAACTTGCCCTCGATGAAGGTCTGGCCGCGCCAGGCCTTGCCGGTCTTGCCGATCGCGACGGGGTAGCGGATCGCGGTGCCGTCGCCGTTGGTGAAGTACAACTGGCGCTCGGACTGCTTGATGATGATCATGCCGGGCGGGTAGGAGCCCGGCACCGCCACCGACTGCTTGGCCTGCGCGGGGGCGCAGACGGCGAGACCCAAACCCAGGCCGACGACCATCGCGCCGCAGGAAAAGGACGCGAGGAGCCGACCGGCCCGCAGGCCGATTTGAATGTTCCTGACCATGTTATCCCCGTTGAATCTGGACCCGAGCGCGTCGCGCCAACCGGTCCGTGAGGGGGACTTTACCGATTCAGGTGTTCAAACAGAGTTAAAACAGTGGGATGGACTCCGATCGGGGCTTGCTGTTGCGGCGAAGTCGCAAAAAAACCGCGAAGTGGCGACTTCGCGGCTGGTTTTCGTCAGTTCCACTACACGTTAACTTTTTCTTCACGCCTCGACGCGGTCGCGTTCGTCAGGCGGACGTGCGCCCGCCGCCCGCCTGCGGCCGATTCGCGACGAGGTCGTCGACGACCGCCGGGTCGGCCAGCGTGGAGGTGTCGCCGAGCTTGTCGACCTCGTTCTCGGCGATCTTGCGCAGGATGCGCCGCATGATCTTGCCCGACCGCGTCTTGGGCAGGCCCGGCGCGAACTGGATCACGTCGGGCGAGGCGATCGGGCCGATGTCGCGGCGCACCCAGGCGACGAGCTCCTTGCGCAGCGCCTCCGAGCCCTGCTGCCCCTCCATCAGCGTCACGTAGGCGTAGATGCCCTGGCCCTTGATGTCGTGGGGGAAGCCGACCACCGCCGCCTCCGAGACCACCGCGTGCGCCACCAGCGAACTCTCGACCTCGGCGGTGCCCATGCGGTGCCCCGACACGTTGATCACGTCGTCGACGCGGCCGGTGATCCAGTAGTATCCGTCGGCGTCCCGCCGGCAGCCGTCGCCGGTGAAGTACTTGCCGGGGTAGGTGGAGAAGTAGGTCTGCACGAAGCGCTCGTGGTCGCCGAACACGGTGCGCATCTGGCCGGGCCAGGAGCGGGCGATCACGAGGTTGCCCTCGCAGGCGCCCTCCTGCACGCGGCCCTCGGCGTCGACCACCTGCGGCTCGACGCCGAAGAAGGGCTTCGTCGCCGAGCCGGGCTTCAGGGTCGTGGCGCCGGGCAGCGGCGTGATGAGGATGCCGCCGGTCTCCGTCTGCCACCAGGTATCGACGATCGGGCAGCGGCCCTCGCCCACCACCTCGTGGTACCAGTGCCAGGCCTCGGGGTTGATCGGCTCGCCGACCGAGCCCAGCACCCGCAGCGACGCGCGGCTGGTGCGCTTCACCGGCGCGTCGCCGGCGCCCATCAGGGAGCGGATCGCGGTCGGCGCGGTGTAGAAGATGTTCACCTTGTGCTTGTCGACGACCTCCCAGAACCGGGAGATCGAGGGGTAGTTCGGCACGCCCTCGAACATCAGGGTGGTGGCGCCGTTGGCGAGCGGCCCGTAGACGATGTAGCTGTGCCCGGTCACCCAGCCCACGTCGGCGGTGCACCAGTACACGTCGCCGTCGTGGTAGTCGAAGATGGTCTGGTGGGTCATCGAGGCGTAGACGAGGTAGCCGCCGGTGGTGTGCAGCACGCCCTTGGGCGCGCCGGTCGAGCCCGACGTGAAGAGGATGAACAACGGATCTTCCGCGCCCATCTCCGCCGGCGGGCAGTCGGCCGAGGCGGCGGCCACCTCGTCGGCGTACCAGTGGTCGCGGCCGGCCTCCATCGCCACGGCGCCGCCGGTGCGCTTGACCACGATCACCGTGTCGACGGCGGCGTTGCCACCGGCGGCGACCTTGGCGATCGCCGTGTCGACGTTGGCCTTCAGCGGCACCGTCCTGCCGCCGCGCAGGCCCTCGTCGGCGGTGATGACCACCTTCGAGCGGCACCCCTCGATCCGCCCGGCGAGCGCGTCGGGCGAGAAGCCGCCGAAGACGATCGAGTGGATCGCGCCGATGCGGGCGCAGGCGAGCATGGCGTAGGCCGCCTCGGGGATCATCGGCATGTAGAGGGTGACGGTGTCGCCGCGCCCGACCCCGTGCGCCTTGAGCACGTTGGCGAGGCGGCACACGTGCCCGTGCAGTTGCGCGTAGGTGATCGACAGCGACTCGTCGGGGTGATCGCCCTCCCAGATGATGGCGACCTGATCGGCGCGGGCGGGCAGGTGGCGGTCGACGCAGTTCGCGCACACGTTGGTGGTGCCGTCCTCGTACCACTTGATGGACACGTCGCCCGGCCCGAACGAGGCGTTCATCACCTTGGTGAACGGCTTCATCCAGTCGATGCGGCGGCCGTGCTCGCCCCAGAACCCGTCGGGGTCGCTGAGGGATCGGGCGTACATCCCCTCGTAGCGCGCGCGATCGACGAGCGCGTGGCTGGCGACGGTCTCGGGAACCGGAAACGTTTTCTCTGACAAAGGGGCCTCCCCGGCGCGGAGCCTCGAGGCGGGCTCCATTCTTGGTTCGATCCGTGGCGCGAGGCACGGATCGGCCCGCCCGCCGCGTTTCGCGCGGACTATGCGTCAGCCGGGCGGCGGCGAACAAGCGCTTCCGTTGACCCTTTCGTCCAGTCCGCCGACCACCCGACGCCCGGCGGGACGGACCCCGCCCGACACCTACTCCCGCCATCCCGTCACGGACGCGCCGCCGAAGGTGACGTGCCGGCGCACCGGCGGCGAGAACAGGCTGTAGAGCAGGCGCGGGTCGGCCGGGGCGCTCGCCGCGTCCAGCGCCGCCCCGTGCTCGGGGGACAGCCGCACGTCGAGCGCGGCGACGTTGTCGGCCACCTGCCCGACCCGGCTCACCCCCATCAGCGTGGACGCGACGCCGGGCCGGCCGAGCACCCAGGCGAGCGCGACGCGGGCCGGGCTCTCGCCCACCTCGCGGGCGACCCGACGCAGCGCCTCCACGATGCCCCAGTTGCGTTCGGTGAACAGGCTGTCGCCGAACGGGTTGGCGGCATCCAACCGCTTGTCGTCGTCCGGGCGCGTGCCGGTCCGGGCCTCCGCGCTCGGCAGGCCGCCGGCGCGCGGCGCGCCGGCCTCCACGCTCGCGCGGTCGTACTTGCCGGTGAGCAGCCCGTAGGCGAGCGGGCTCCAGGGCACGACGCCCATGCCGGCGTCGCGGGCGAGGGGCGCGTGCTCGTCCTCGATCGTGCGGTCCACCAGCGAATAGAAGAGCTGCAGCGCCACCGGCCCCGGCGCGCCGCGCGCGGCGGCGAGCGCGACGAGCGTGGCGCACCACCAGGCCGGCGCGTTGGACACGCCCCAGTACCGCACCTTGCCGGCGCGCACGAGGGCGGTCATCGTTTCCAGCACCTCGGCGGCCGGCGTCACCCCGTCCCACACGTGCAGCCAGTACAGGTCGATGGTGTCGGTGCGCAGCCGGCGCAGCGAGCCCTCGATCGCGGCGTGGAGGTGCTTGGCCCCCGACCCGCCGGCGTGCGGACCTTGGCCGGCGGCGAACCCCGCCTTGGTGGCGAGCACGATCTGGTCGCGCAGGCCGCGCGCGGCGATGAAGCCGCCCAGCATCTCCTCGGAGCGGCCGCCGGCGTAGACGTCGGCCGTGTCGACGAAGTTGCCGCCGGCCTCGACATAGGCGTCGAACAGCGCCCGGCTCGTCGCCTCGTCCGAGCCCCAGCGCGCGGTGCCGAAGGTCATGGTGCCGAGCGCGAGCGGGCTGACGGCGAGGCCGGAGCGGCCGAGGGTGCGATGGTCGGCGAGGGACATGGGATTGTTCCATAGCGTTGACTACGAAACGCTAGGGTGCCTTGCCCGCCGGCGTCAAGCTTTCCATAATCATCGCTATGAAACACGGAGAGCCCGCGCCGTCGGCGCGCCGGCCCGGGCGGCCGCTGTCGTTCGACCGCGACGCCGCCCTGCACCGGGCGATGCTGCTGTTCTGGCGGCACGGCTACGAGGGAACGTCGCTGGCCGCGCTCACGGCGGCGATGGGCGTGACGCCGCCCAGCGTCTACGCCGCGTTCGGCGACAAGAAGCGGCTGTTCCTGGAGGCGGTGCACCGCTACGTCTCGGGCCCGGTCACGCTGGAGGCGACGCTCGAGGGGGCGCCCACCGCGCGGGACGCGGTGCTGGCGCTGCTGCGCGGGGTCGCGGTCGGCTTCACCGGCGCCGACACGCCGCCCGGCTGCCTGCTGGCGAGCGCCGCGATCAGCTGCTCGGCCGGCGCCGACGACGTGCGCGACCACCTGGCGGCGCTGCGGCGCGACGTGGAGGACGCATTGCGCCGCCGCATCGACGCGGCGGTCGCGGCCGGCGAGCTGGCGACGGACGCCGACGCGCTCGCCGGCCACGTGGTGGCGGTGATCCAGGGCCTGTCGACGCTGGCCCGCGACGGCGCCCCGCGCGAGAAGCTGCTGCGGGTGGTGGACGTGGCGATGGCGGGGTGGCCGGGCCCCGCCACCCCCATGGTTTGAGCGACGGGGTGACCGGTGGACGCCGGACCTTCGATCATACATCGGGGGTGTCGCGCGCTTCCACCTGTCTCCGCGTGTCTCGATGCCCCTCCGGCGCCGCCGCCCCGCGATCGGTCACACCCGTGCCGCGCGCCGGTGCGAAGGCGCGAAACCCGCCGGGCGGGTGGGCTTGCGTTTGGCGGCGCGCGGCGCCATCCTTCGCGTGTCGGCGGCGGCTCCCGCTTGGCGGCGCCCCGATCATACGTCGCGATCGATGTCGATGAACCCCGACATGGTCGCACCCCGGCGTCGACGTTCGCCGACGAAGGCCCGCTCGCGTGTCGGCGTCCGCCGTCACCGCCCGACCCGCGATGTCGCCGGCGGGCGACTTCCCGTCCGTCGCGCCGCTAAACCTTGCAATCCCTGGACACCCGCTCCAGCGCCGGCTTCAGCCCGGTCAGCGAGTAGGTGTCGGTGGTCGCCGGGCCCTTCACCGGGGGCGCCTTCACCACCAGCTTGCCGCCGTGCTGGAGCGCCTCGACGAACTTGGCCTCCTCGGCCGGGTTCTTGATCCAGGCATTCGCCCCCTTGGCGACGAGGTCGAAGCTGGCGGCGCCGATCTTGGCCTGCGCGCCGGCGTTCTCCTTCATGGGGAAGCCCATGATGATGGACACCTCGTTGTGCACCTTCTCGCCCGGACGGTCGGCGATGAAGACGTAGGCGGCGTCGTGCTTGGCCTCCGGCTTGCGGTCCTGCGGGCTCGCCAAGGCATAGCAGGTCTTGGCCTTGCCCTTGGCGAGGTAGGCGCCCCAGTCGCCGAAGGTCGCGACCTGCACCGGCTTGCCGGCGTCCTCCTTCTTGTCGGACCCTTTGTCGGACTCCTGGGCGAGCTTGGCCGCGTCCGGGTCGGCCTTCTTGCGCGCCGCCGCCGGGGTGGCGGCGAGGCCCAGGGCGGCCAAGGCGACGGACATGAGGACGAGAACGGTGGAGGCGGCGGTGAAGGCGGGACGAAACATGGCCGCTCGGGCCTCCGGGATGGTCGGGGGAAGGGAGCGTCACCTTGCGCGCACGATCCGGGCGAAATTCGGGAAGGGCGCGGCGGCGCGGCCGGCCGGCCCTGCGGCCGATCGAACATGGTTAGCGCCCCGTATCGGGTCCGCCCGAAGCGCGGCGCGCCCCGAACGGCACCGCTAACCCCGTGTTAACCCTGCCGGGCGCTTAACTCGTCGCGCCAAAGGCGTCGCATTCTGCGCCCCTCGGGGCCGTCAAAATGGCGGAATTGCGCGCAAGGACAGTCCGTCCACAGGCCGCCACACGGACTCACTCGGAGACGATCATATGAACCCCGCCGATGTAGCAGCTTCCGCCGCGGCGACGCCGCTGGCCGAGGTGACCGTCCTCGGCATGTTCATGCAGGCGTCGCTGCTGGTGAAGATCGTGATGGTGATGCTGCTCGGCTCCTCGATCTGGTCGTGGGCGATCATCGTCAACAAGTCGATCATGTACGCCCGCTTCCAGCGCGCCATGGACAAGTTCGAGGGCGTGTTCTGGTCGGGCACGTCGCTGGAGGAGCTCTACACCACCCTGTCGTCGCGGCCGGCGCAGGGCATGGCGAGCCTGTTCGTCGCCGCGATGCGCGAGTGGAAGCGCTCGGTGCAGAACGTCGGCGCCTCCTTCATGGGGCTGCAGGCGCGCATCGACAAGGTGCTCGACGTGTCGATCGCCCGCGAGGTCGAGCGGCTGGAGGGCAACCTCCTGTTCCTCGCCACGGTCGCCTCGGCCGGCCCGTTCGTCGGCCTGTTCGGCACGGTGTGGGGCATCATGACCTCGTTCCGCTCGATCGCCGCCTCCAAGAACACCTCGCTCGCCGTGGTGGCGCCCGGCATCGCGGAGGCGCTGCTCGCCACCGCGCTCGGCCTGTTCGCCGCCATCCCCGCGCTGGTGGCCTACAACAAGCTGCAGGGCGACGTCGCCAAGAAGCAGGCGCGCATGGAAGGCTTCGCCGACGAGTTCTCGTCGATCCTGTCGCGCCAGATCGATCAGCACGCCGTGCGCGATCGGGCGGCCTGAGCCTCGAACGAACCCGGCGGGAGCGGCGATCATGGCAGGCAGTGTGGCGGGTGGCGGCGGCGGTCGGCGCCGGGGACGGGGTCAGCCGCGCTACCGCGCGATGGCGGACATCAACATGACGCCGTTCATCGACGTGATGCTCGTGCTGCTCATCATCTTCATGGTGGCGGCGCCGCTGCTCGCCACCGGCGTGCCGATCGACCTGCCGCAGACCAAGGCGGCCGCCCTCAACATCGACCAGAAGCCGATCTCGGTGGCGGTCGACCCCAAGGGCGACATCTTCATCAACGACGACCCGGTGCCCCAGGAGCAGCTCGCCGACAAGCTCAAGGAACTGGCCAAGGCCGGTCCGGACGAGCGCATCTACGTGCGCGGCGCCAACCAGGTGAACTACGGGCGCATCGCCGAGGTCATGTCCATCATCACCAGCGCCGGCTTCAAGCGGGTCGCGCTGGTGACCGAGCCGGCCAAGACCTGATCCCGAAGATCCGAGCGTCGCGTGGACCCATGAACAGGCTGGCCGCCCTGTGGAAGAAGGATCCGGGCCTCGTCGTTTCCGGCGGCGCCCACCTGCTCGCGCTCGTGTTCCTGGTGGCGGATTTCTCGCGCGCGCCGACCTTCGACGACACCCAGGAAGCGGTGTCGGTCGAGATGGTGACGACGAGCGAGCTGAACCAGGTGATGAAGGGCGAGGAAACGGCGAAGCCGCTGCCGACCCCGCAGCGCCGCGTCGACAAGGTCGCTTCGATCGAGGAGTCCAACCCGGCGCCGCCGCTGGCGGAAGCGCGCAAGGACACGCCGCCGCCGCCGGCGCCCGACAAGCCCAACGACGATCCCGGCCCCGACGCCAGGCCGGTGGAGGCCGCCCTGCCGCCGCCGCCCGTTCCCGCGCCGCGCCCGGTGGACCCGACCCCGGCCGCGCCGTCGATCCCCATGCCGCCGGTCCCCATGCCGCCGGTCCCCATGCCGCCGGTGCAGCCGCCGGCACCCCCGGTGGCCGCCCTGCCGCCGACGCCGCCCGAGCGCCCGGTCGAGGCGCCGACCCCACCGCCGCGCCCGGACCCGGTCAAGCCGCTCCCGCCGCCGGAAGCGGAGGCGATCGAACCGACGCCCCCGCCGCGCCCGAAGATCGACCCGCCGAAGACGGAGGCCAAGCAGGAGGCCAAGCCGCAGCCGAAGAAGGTCGCCAAGCCGGTGCCGGTGCCGCACCCGCGCGAGGTCAAGGAGGCCAAGGTGGTGCCGCCACCGCCGCCCAAGCCCGAGCCGATCAAGGCGCCGCCGCCCAAACCCGACCCGAGCGCGCTCGACCGCGTCGCGCGGCTGCTCGACACGCTGAAGCCGGACATCCTGAAGCCGAAGCCTCTCGAATCCAAGTCGCCGGAGCCCAGGCCGCCGGAACCGCCGGCCAAGCCCCGTTCCGGCAACGAGTCCAAGGAGCCGCCGCGCGACAGCTTCGACCCGTCCAAGATTTCCGCGCTGCTCGACCATGACGCGCCCCAGCACAAGGCGTCGACCGGACGCGCGCTGACGCAGGTCGCCTCGCTCGGCGCGCCGACCGGCCACGCGGAGAAGATGTCGCCCTCCATGATGGCGCAGCTCGACGGCTGGATGATCGACCATTACCGGGGCTGCTGGAGCTACTTCGGACTGGGCGCGACGCAGGACTACGTGCCGGAGGTGCGGGTGAGGCTGGCGCAGGACGGCTCGCTGATCGGCCAGCCGGCGCTGCTCAACCCGCCGCGCGACCCCAACCTGAAGAGCCTCGCCGACAGCGCGATCCGCGCCGTCAACCGCTGCAACCCGATGGCCATGCCGGACCGCTTCAAGCCGTTCTACCAATCCTGGCGGGATCGCACCGTGCGTTTCGACCCCAAGGAAATGTCCTGAAGCACCCGCTTCGTCCGTGAGACCGACCGCGCGAGGCGCCCGCACCGGCGCCGCCGTGGGCGATAAAGGATCCGTGCCATGATCACACCCACCCGCCGCTCGCTCGGCGCCCTTCTCGCCGGCGTCGTGCTCGCCCCGGTCGTCGGCACGCCGCTCGCGCCCCCGTCCCCCGCCTTCGCCCAAGGCGGTGCGCTCGACGTGCGCAAGGGCGGTTCGTTCCAGCCGATCCCCATCGTCGTCACCCGCTTCCTCGGCGAGGGCGTGTCGGGCGACAAGATCACGAGCGTGATGCTGGGCGACTTCAAGCGCTCGGTGTTCCTCACCCCCGTCGGGGGCACGCCCGACGTCGGCAACCCCGACGTGCCGCCGCCGATGGAGTCCGCGCGCGCGCTCAACGCGCAATACGTGCTGACCGGGCGCGTGGCCAACACCGGCGACGGCCGCCTGCAGACCCAGTTCCGCCTGTGGGACGCCGCCTCGGGCCGGCAGGTCGCCGGCGAGCAGTACGTGACCGACGCCAACAACGCCCGGCGCGTCGCCCACATCGTCGCCGACGCCGTGTTCAGCCAGGCGACCGGCGAGAAGGGGTTCTTCGACACCCGCGTCGTGTTCATCGACGAGTCCGGCCCGGCGACGCGGCGGCGCAAGCGCCTCGCCATCATGGACCAGGACGGGGCCGGCGTGCGCTACCTCACCAGGGGCGACGACCTGGTGGTGACGCCGCGCTTCTCGCCGGCCTCGCAGGACATCACCTACATGACCTTCGGCGGCGAGGAGCCGCGCGTCATGACCATGAACATCGAGACCGGGCAGCGCGAGCCGGTCGGCAACTTCCCCGGCATGACCTTCGCCCCGCGCTTCGGGCCGGGCGGGCAGAAGATCATCATGTCGCTGTCGGAGGGGGCGGCGACCAACCTGTACACGATGAACCTCGGCTCCCGGCAGACGACGCGGCTCACCGACACGCAGGCCATCGACACCTCGCCGTCCTACTCGCCCGACGGCGCGCAGATCTGCTTCGAGTCCGACCGCGGCGGCACGCAGCAGATCTACGTGATGGGGGCCGGCGGCGGCGGGGCGCGGCGCATCTCCTTCGGCGAGGGACGCTATTCCACCCCGGTGTGGAGCCCCAAGGGCGACTTCATCGCCTTCACCAAGCAGGGCAGGGGCGACTTCTCGATCGGCGTGATGAAGCCCGACGGCTCGGGGGAGCGCATCCTCACCGAAGGCTTTCACAACGAGGGGCCGACCTGGGCGCCGAACGGCCTTTTCCTGATGTTCTTCCGCGACCCCGGCAACGGCGGCGGCTCGCGCATCGTCATGACGGACGTGTTCGGCCGCCAGGAGTTCCCGGTGTCGACGCCGTCCTACGCGAGCGACCCGGCCTGGAGCCCGCTGCTGGGGGCGTGAGGCGCGCGCGGCGAGGGGGCGCGAGGTCGATCCTCACGGGGCGTCGTGTCCGACGACGTGCCTCGGCTTGCCGCTGAAATCGACGTTCCGCCCGGCGGTGGGAAGGCTGACCTGGCTGGAGCGGCTTGGTGAAGATGCCGCGGAGCCCTCGGTCGATCTTTGCGGATCGCCAAGCCTTGTCCTGCGACAGGGCTCGCGCGCACGGCGGTTCGTCGGCCGAACCTTCGTCCACCGACAAGGACTTCCTCCATGAACCCCGACATCATCTTCAGCATAGTGGTCGTCCTAGGCATCGCGGCACTCGTCGCCCTGTATTTCAAGACGTTCGTCCTGGATCGCACGACGTCGGCTCAGAGGGTCGATGCCGGTCGGACCGGAGCCAGCCTGATGCGACGGCTCAACGCGTCGGACGCTTCCTCGAAGAGGGGCATCCTTCCGTGAAGCCGCCGAAAGCCTGAAAGCGGGATCATCGGGTCGCCGGCGACGGACGCGGAAGCGGGGCGGGCCGATCGATCCTTTCAGCAGGTCCCGGCGGGCCTCGATCGCCTCGCACGGCGATGCTAAGTCTCCGCCCGGAGACCGCCCATGAAAGACATCACCGCATCCACCGTGACCCTCTACGGCACCGAGACGCGCCGCTATTCCCCGGCCGCCCGCTGGTTCCATTGGCTCACCGCGCTCCTGATGGTCGCCGTCATCCCGCTCGGCTGGATCTTCGCCGCCTTCAAGACGGTGCCCGGCCAGCCGGACGTGTTCGTGGCGCCGTTCCCCGGCTCGCCGGCGGACTACGCCTCCGTGCACAAGACGGTCGGGCTCGTCCTCCTCGCGATCGTCGCCGTCCGGGTCGCCTACCGCCTCGTCCACCGGCCGCCGCCGCTGCCCGGCCGCATGGCGGCGGCGGAGCGCGGCCTCGCCCACCTCACGCACTGGCTGCTCTACGCCGTGCTGATCGCCATGCCGGTGTCGGGCTACGTCACCTCGTCGGGCGGGCGCTACCCCATCAGCATCCTCGGCCTGTTCGACGTCCCCAAGCTGCCGGTCGGCCCCACCGCCGGGCACGTCGCCGCGACGGTCCACGTCTACGGCCAGTTCGCCGTCTACGCGCTGATCGCCCTGCACCTCGCCGGCACCGCCTGGCACCTGTTCGTGCGCCGCGACGCCGTGCTCGACCGCATGCTGCCCCGCCAGATCCATGCCGAGTGACAACCTGACGGGACGTCCCGTATCGCCGGTCAACTTCGGGCCGACCGCCGCCGACTACGGGCGCTACCGCGCCGGCTTCCCGGCCGCCTTCTTCAAGCGGCTGTTCGACGAGCGCTGGGTCGCGACCGGCGAGCGCGTACTGGATCTGGGCACCGGCACCGGCACCATCGCCCGCGGGCTGGCGCTGCGCGGCTGCCACGCCACCGGCCTCGATTCCGCCCAGCACCTGTTGACGGAGGCGGCGCGGCTCGATCGCGAGGCGGCGACCGGTGTCGCCTACGTCGAGGGCCGGGCGGAGGACACCGGCCTGCCCGCCGGAAGCTTCGACGTCGTCACGGCCGGCCAGTGCTGGCATTTCTTCGACCGCGCGCGCACGGCGGCCGAGGTGGGGCGCGTGCTGGTGCCGGGCGGCCGGCTGGTGATCGCCCATTTCGATTGGCTGCCGCTGCGCGACAACGTCGTGACGGCGACCGAGCGGCTGGTCGAGGGCGCCAACCCGGCCTGGCACCTCGGCAACACGTCCGGCCTCTATCCGGACTGGCTCGCCGACGCGGCGGAGGTCGGCTTCGACGCTCTCGAAACCTTCTCCTTCGACTGCGACGTGTCCTACAGCCACGAGGCTTGGCGCGGCCGCATCCGGGCGTCCGCCGGCGTCGGCGCCTCCCTGCCGGCCGACGCGGTGGCGCGGTTCGACGGCCAACTCGCCGCGATGCTGAGGGCCGGCTGGCCGCGCGAGCCGCTGGTGGTGCCCCATCGCGTCTGGGCGGTGAAGGCGCGCTGGCCCGGCCGTGCGGCGCCGGCGTTTCCCGCGTGAACGGGCGATCGTTGCTGGGACTTTTGGCGTCTCAAGGCCGCGACACCGCGCCCTTGGTTAAATAAACCTTGTCGCTCCTAAGATGTTGTCGAAAGCGTGGCAGCGTGCGAGCACGCTTGCTTCGTGGTCCGACGCACGGACCGGAGGCGAGGGTCGGCGATGAGTATCCCCCAAAGTCTTGTTTTTCGCGGGGCCGGTGGCGTGGCGTTGCTCGGCTGCGCCCTGCTCGGCTGGACGAACGCGGCGGAGGCGACGGTTCAGGTCGCCATCGACCTCACCCATCAGCGCATGCGCGTCGACTCGAACGAGGGATCGTTCGACTGGCCGATCTCCACCGCGCGATCGGGCTTCTCGACGCCGCACGGCAGCTACGCGCCGACCCACCTCGAACTCATGCACTATTCGCACAAGTACCACATGTCGCCGATGCCCCACGCGATCTTCTTCCGGGGCGGCTACGCGATCCACGGCACTTACTCGACCGCTTCCCTCGGGCGCCCGGCCTCGCACGGCTGCGTCCGCCTGTCGCCCGGCAACGCCACCCAGCTCTACGACATGGTGCGGCGCGAGGGCGCGCGCATCGCCATCAGCGGCACGCCGCCGGCCTCGCGGCCGTTCGCCACCCAGTATGCCGCCGGCCGGGGCGCGGCGCGGGGCGATGGCGACGCGGCCGACCATGCCTACGACGACGATCCCTATGCCCCCGTCCGCCGGGTGCGCCACACCTACGGCGATGGCGGCGGTTACGGATCGTACGGCTACCAGCCCTACACGGACCCCAACGGCGGCGGCGTCTACTCCTACGGGCTGGGCTACTGAGGACCGACCGGCGGGAGCGACCGCCGTCCTGTGGCATGGAAAGCGCGCCGGTCGCCGAACGGGGCGGCCGGCGCGCGCGGGCGTTTACCGTGCGCCGGGCGCGTGGAAGGATGGCGGCGATCAGGCAATTGTGTGATTTCCACCGAGGCTTCCATGAAAAACGTCACGCGACCCGTCCTCCTCGGCGCGGCAGCGCTCGTCTTGTTCGCCGCCGCTCCGGCGAAGGCCGAAGTCGCCGTCGCGATCGACCTCGCGACCCAGCACATGCACGTCCAGTCGGCCGAGGGCAGCTACGATTGGCCGATCTCGTCGGCGCGCGCCGGCTACGTGACGCCGGCCGGCACGTTCAAGCCGGAGCGCATGATGGAGGTGTACCACTCCAAGAAATATGACAACGCGCCGATGCCGCACGCGATCTTCTTCTTCTACGGCTTCGCGATCCACGGCACCAACGAGGTCAAGCACCTCGGCTCCCCCGCCTCGCACGGCTGCATCCGGCTGGCCCCGGCCAACGCCACGCGCCTTTACAACATGGTGAAGGCGGAGGGCGCCACCATCACCGTCACCGGCGCCGCGCCCGGCACCGAGCCTTACGACGTCGCCGCCACGACGACGCAGAAGCCCGGCGGCGGCCTGCTCTCGTTCCTCGGCCTGTGATGACGGGACGCCGGGGATCGGTCGGAGGTTGGTTGCCGGCCGGTGTCGTGGCCTTCGTGCTCGCCACCGGCGGCGCCGCGCTGGCGGCCGACGCTGACGGTTCCAGCGGCTACCGGCCCTTCACCGCCGCCCCGCCCGAGGGCCTGCCCTGTCAGGACCCGGCCGTGCGGGCGTTCCCCTCGGTCTGGCTCGGCCATTTCAGCGGCGGGTACTCGCATTATTCGGGGCCGGGCAGCGCGATCGTGCTGGATTGGCACGACGAGAAGCTTTGCTTCCCTGGCCGGCGCGCCTGCGACCACTATATCTCGGAGATGCGTCGCGATTATCACCGCCCCGAGGGTGAATACACCTGCCTGCCGATCCGCTGAGCGATGTTCGAATCGCTGAAGCAGTTCATCGCCGACACGGCGGGCCGCACCGGGGCGGACGCCGACTTCGCCGCCGATGACTACCGGCTCGCCACCGCCGCCCTGCTGATCCACGTCGCCAACGTCGACGGCGCGATCGACACGGCGGAGCGGCAGCGGTTGCGCGCCATCATCCACGAGCGCTTCGGGCTCGACGCCGACGCGACCGGGCGGTTGATCGCGCGCGCCGAGCAGAGCGACAAGGAAGCGGTCGACTTCTTCCGTTTCACCAACGTGCTCAAGCACACGCTCGACAACGACGGGCGGTGCAAGATCATCGAGATGATGTGGGACGTCGTCTTCGCCGACGGCGAGGTCACGGAGTTCGAGGAGAACGTCGTCGCCCGCATCGCGGAGCTGCTCGGCGTCGCCCCCCGCGAGCGCGTCGTGCTGCGCCAGAAGGTGGCGCAGGAGCCCCATCCCGCCGGCCCGGAGGCGTCCGTGCCCGAAGGCCCCTGGTCGGGCAGCCGTAAGCCGGGCTGAACCGTGCGGCCGGTGGCGCTCGTCACGGGGGCCTCGGGCGGCATCGGCGCCGACCTCGCCCGCGTCTTCGCGCGCCACGGCCACGACCTCGCCCTGGTGGCGCGCAGCGCCGACAGGCTCGACGCCCTGGCCATCGAGATCGCCGCGACGGGCCGGCCGCGCCCGCTGGTGATCGTCGCCGACCTCGCCGCGCCCGACGGGGCGCGCCGCGTCGCCGCCGCGCTGGCCTCCGCCGACGCCACCGTCGCGACGCTGGTGAACAACGCCGGCTATGGGCTGCTCGGCGCGGTCGCGGCGCTCGACCCCGCCGCCCAGCTCGGCATCGTCGACCTCAACGTGCGGTCCCTGCTCGACCTCACGCTCCGGTGCCTGCCGGCGCTGCGCGCCGCGCGCGGCCGCATCCTCAACGTGGCCTCGGTCGCGAGCTTCATGCCCGGCCCCGGCATGGCGGTTTATTACGCCAGCAAGCATTTCGTCAGCGCCTTCTCGCGGGCGCTGACGGAGGAGTTGAAGGGGTCGGGCGTCACCGTCAGCGTGCTGCATCCCGGCGTGACGAGGACCGGGTTCCACGCCCGCGCCGGCCTGGCCGGCACCGCGCTCGACGCGACGCGCGGCGCGAGCGCCCCGTCCGTCGCCGAGGCCGGCTACGCCGGGCTGATGGCCGGCCGCCGCACGATCGTGCCCGGCCTCGGCAACAAGGCGGCCGCCCTCATCCTGCCGCTGATCCCCGACGCGGTCCTGCTGCCGCTGGTGCATCGCCACCAGCGCGGGCGGCTGTGACGCGTCGCGGCTCGCGAGGTCACGTCACGGTGACGCGGCCCTTCCCCTCGCTCATCGCGCCGATGATCGCCGCGTGCGGGAAGCCGGCCGCCAGGCAGCGCCCGAGCACGTCGTCGGCGTGCTCGGGCGCCGCCGCGATCAGCAGCCCGCCGCTCGTTTGCGGGTCGCACAGCAGGCCGCGCCGCCAATCGGCCATGCCAGGCGGCAGGGTCACCTCGCGGCCGTAGCTCGCCCAGTTGCGGGCCGCGGCGCCGGTCGCGTAGCCCCGCTCGGCCAAGGCTTGCGCGCCGGCGAGCAGCGGGATCGCCTCGGCGCGCAGCGTCGCCGCGAGGCCGGCCCCGCGCGCCATCTCCAGCCCGTGGCCGAGCAGGCCGAAGCCGGTGACATCGGTCATCGCGTGGACGGCGGCCAGGTCGGACAGGTCCGCGCCGACCGCGTTGAGCTTGGTGGCGGAGGCGACCATCGCCTCGTAGCCGGCCGGGTCGAGGTCGCCCTTCTTCATCGCGGCGGAGAAGATGCCGACGCCCAACCCCTTGGTGAGGATCAGCGCGTCGCCGGCCCGCGCGCCGGCGTTTCGCAGCACCTTGTCGGGATGGACGAGGCCGATCGCCACCAGGCCGTAGATCGGCTCGGGCGTGTCGATGGAGTGGCCGCCGACCACCGGGATGCCGGCCTCGGCGCAGACGGCGGCGCCGCCGGCCAGGATGTCCTGCACCATCTCGACCGGCATCGAGCCGACCGGCATGCCGACCAGCGCGAGGGCGAAGATCGGCCGGCCGCCCATGGCGTAGACGTCGGACAGGGCGTTGGTCGCGGCGATGCGTCCGAAGTCGCGGGGGTCGTCGACGATCGGCGTGAAGAAGTCGGTGGTGGCGATGATCGCCTGCGTGTCGTTCAACCGGTACACCGCCGCGTCGTCGGCCGTTTCCGTGCCGACCAGCAGCGCGGCGCAGGGCGCGGGCACCGGCATCTTCGCCAGGATGTCCTGGAGCACGGCCGGCGCCAGCTTGCAGCCGCAGCCGCCGCCGTGCGCCATATCCGTCAGTCGGGGTCGGGTGCCGGTCATGATGAAGATCCCATCGCGTCGAGGAAGCAAACGGCGAGGCACGTCGTGCGGCGCATCGCGTCCCTCCGCGTCCGGACGGCCGTGATCGCGGTCTTGACGGTGCCGGTCGGAGGTCGCAATCGTGCCTGACGCATCTGATGTTGGACCAGACCGTGACACGAACTTCCCTCGGCGTCATCGCCGCGATCGCCGTCCATGTGGCCGTCCTCGCCGCCGCTCCGCCGGTCGCGGCGCAGACCGGCCCGACCTTCGTCTTCACCGCGATCCCCGACCAGGACCAGACGCGCCTCGTCGAGCGGTTCACGCGCGTCGCCGAGTACCTTCAGGCGAAACTCGGCGTCCCCGTCCGCTACGTGCCGGTGAAGTCCTACCCCGCCGCCGTCACCGCCTTCACCAACAACGAGGTCCAGCTCGCCTGGTTCGGCGGCGTCACCGGCGTCCAGGCCCGCGCGGCGGTGCCGGGCTCGCAGGCGATCGCGCAGGGGCAGGAGGACAAGCAGTTCAAGTTCTACCTCATCGCCAACGCCGCGACCGGGCTGAAGCGCGGCGCGACGATCGACGGGGGCGTGGCCGGCAAGACGTTCACCTTCGGCGCGCGCGCCTCGACGTCCGGCCGGGTGATGCCGGACTATTACCTGCGCCAGCGCTTCGGCAAGGCGCCGGACGACATCTTCAGCCGCGTCGGCTTCTCCGGCGACCACAGCCGCACGATCCAGCTCGTCCAATCCGGCGCCTACCAGCTCGGCGCGGTCGACTACAGCGTGTGGGACCTGGAGAAGAAGGCCGGCCACGTCGACGAGGGCCACGTGTCGGTGATCTGGGAGAGCCCACCGTTCCCGGACTACCAGTGGACGGTCCGCGGCGACCTCGACGCCCGCTTCGGCGCCGGCTTCACCGCCAAGGTGAAGGCGGAACTCGTCGCCGTCACCGATCCGCGCATCCTGGAGCCTTTCGGCCGCAGCCGCTTCGTCCCCGCCGACAACGCCGAGTACGAGCCGGTCGAAGAGGTCGCCAAGCAGAGCGGCCTGCTGGACTGAGGATGGCGGCGGGCGTCGCGGGGGCGCCGCTGCTGACGCTCGCCGGCGCCAGCGTCGGCTATCCCGGCCGCACCGTCCTCGACCATGTCGATCTCGCGATCCGGCGCGGCGAGCGCATCGCCCTTCTCGGGCCGTCGGGCGCCGGCAAGTCGACCCTGCTCAACACGATCTTCGACGCGCTGAGCCAAGAGGCGGCGCTGATCCCGCAGGCGGCCTCGCTGGTGCCGCAGCTGTCCACCTTCCACAACGTCTACATGGGGCGGCTCGACCGGCATTCCGCCCTGCGCAACCTCCGCGAGCTGGTGTGGCCGGCGCGCGCGACGCTCGACGCGGTGGAGGCGGTGCTGGCCAAGGTCGACCTCGCCGCCGCGCTGCGCCAGCGCGCCGGCTCGCTGTCGGGCGGCCAGGCGCAGCGGACCTCTGTGGCGCGCGCGCTCTACAACGGGCGGGAAATCGTGATCGGCGACGAGCCGGTGTCGGCGCTCGACCGGGGCCAGGGCGGCCGGGTGCTGGAAACGATCCACGCCGCCGCCGCCACCAGCGTGCTCGCGCTGCACGATGTCGCGCTCGCGCTGGAGCACGCCACCCGCGTGGTCGTGCTGAGGGACGGCCGGGTGGCGCTCGACGCGCCGGCGGGGGCGCTGCGCGAGGCGGACCTCGTCGCGTTCTACAGGGCTTGACGGCCGTGCGCGACGCCGGCCGGACCCTGCGCCGGAGGCTTGGTCGTCACGCCTTCGGCCAAGGCGTCCCCGGCCAAGGCGATCCCGACCACGGCGTTCTAGGCTACGGCACCGTCACCTCCGTCTTCCTCGGCCTGGCCGCCATCGCCGCCGCCGTCGCCGACCTGCACGTCACCGCGTTGCATCCGTGGACCGACCTCACCCGCTTCGGCGCGGGCTTCCTCCGGCCGGACCTCGCCGCGGTCGGGCTCCGGGCGCTCACCCTCACCGTCGCCTTCGCCGTGGTGGGCGTCGGGCTCGGCGCGCTCACCGGCCTCGCCGCGTCGCTCGTCTTCGCCCGCTCCCGCGCGGCGCGGGTCGTGGCGGCGGGCCTGCGCTCGATCCACGAGCTGTTCTGGGCGCTGATCCTCGCGCAGGTCACCGGCCTGTCGGCGACCACCGGCGTGCTCGCCGTGGCGATCCCCTACGCCGGCATCTTCGCCAAGGTCTACGCCGAGATGATCGAGGAGATGGACCGGGCGCCCGAGCGCGCCCTGCCCGCCGGCACCTCCGCCCTGTCCCGCTTCCTCTTCGTCCGCCTGCCGGTCCTCGCGGGATCATTGCGCGCCTACACGCTGTACCGGCTCGAATGCGGCCTGCGCTCGACCCTCGTGCTCGGCTTCGTCGGCATCCCGACGCTCGGCTTCGACCTCGACGGCTACTTC
Source organism: uncultured Beijerinckiaceae bacterium (assembly GCA_964244495.1). Taxonomy (GTDB): domain Bacteria; phylum Pseudomonadota; class Alphaproteobacteria; order Rhizobiales; family Beijerinckiaceae; genus RH-AL1. The sequence goes on along the minus strand of CAXTIU010000003.1, from coordinate 193,395 downwards.
AAGGATGGCTACTACCGCGAGGCGGCGGCGCTCATCCTCGCTTTCTACGCGCTGATCGCCACGCGCGGGCTGTGGGCGCGGGCGGCCACCCTGCCCGTCCTCGTCGCCGGCAGCGTGGTGGCGCTGGCGACCCTCACCACCAGCTATCCCGGCGATCCCGTCGGCGCGCGGCTCGCCCGCTTCGGGCACGCGCTGATCCCCCGCCCGCTGCGCGACCACGCGCCCGCCTCGCTCGAAACCTGGCGCGCGCTGGCGACGTGGGCCGGCGCGCTGGCGCGCGACGCGATCGTGCCGGGCACGGTCGAGACGCTGGTGCTGTCCCAGCTCGCGGCGGCGCTGGCGGCGGCGGCGGCGCTGGTCCTCTTCCCCGCGATCAGCCAGCGTTTCAGCGGGCCGGTCGGCCGCGTGGCGGCGCGGGCCACGCTGATCCTACTGCGCGGCACCCCCGAATACGTCTTCGCCTACATCCTGCTCCAGCTGCTGGGGCCGTCCATGCTCCCGGCGGTGCTGGCGCTCGGCCTGCACAACGGCGGCATCATCGGCACCCTCATGGGGCGGCACGCCGACGCGCTCACCTACCGCCGCGACGCGCCGGGGCCGCTCGACCTCTACGCCTACGAGACGCTGCCGCGCCTCTACGGGCAGTTCCTGGCGCTGGTGCTCTACCGCACCGAGATCATCGTGCGCGAGGGCGCGATCGTCGGCATCCTCGGCGTGCGGACGCTCGGCTACCACATCGACGCCGCGCTCGACGATCAGAAATTGGACGCGGCCCTGGTGCTGCTCGGTGCCACGGCGGCGCTGTCGCTCGCCATCGACGCGGGGTCGCGCGCGCTGCGCCGCCGGCTGCGGATCGAGGCCATGCCGGTGCGCTCGACGAGCGGTCCCCCGGCGGCGGACCGTGAGCGGTTCCGGTGAAACGATGCGACGACGTGCGAGCGCGCGACGGCGCGCGGGCGGCGCATATCTTGCTCATCGCGGTCCAAGCGGCGGGTGCCGCTTGGCTGGCATGGCTTCAAAGGGAGGAACGCCCGATGGTTTCCACTTCTATGATTTCCAAATGGACGAGGGCGGCGCTGGTCGGCAGCGGCATCGCCGTCGCGGCTCCGGCCTTCGGCCAGTCGGCGACGCCGCCCACGGCCAACCCCGTCACCCACGCCGTGGGGGCGAACCCGGAGGTGAACGGCCAAGCGGTGATGGAGACCGGCGCGGGCCTGTCGAGCGACGCCAAATCCACCCCGGCGACCGGCGCCTACAACCCCAAGGCCGTCGCCAAAGGCGGCACACCGAAGGCGGCCGGCGCGAAGTAGGGCCGCAGCCTCGCGATCGTCGCGCGATGGATCCCCGCGCGGCGCCGGGTCAAGCGACGTTGCCCAGCGTCGCGACGAGCGCGTTGAGTTCGGCGCGCAGCGCGGCGACCTCCCGTTCCGGCATGCAGAGTCGTTCCACGATGGTTTCCCGCACGCCGACGGCCCGCTCGCGGAGCACCCGACCCTCGGGGGTCAGGCCGATCTCGACCTCGCGCTCATCGTGCGCGCGGCGGGTCCGTTTGACGAGGCCAGCGACTTCGAGCCGCTTCAGGATCGGCGTCAGGGTCCCGGAGTCGAGGCTGAGCCGCCGCCCGATGTCGGACACCTTGAGGCCGTCGGTCGTCCACAGGACGATCAGGACGAGGTACTGCGGATAGGTCAGGCCGAGGGCCTCGAGCAGCGGCCGGTAGGCCTTCTTGATCGCGTGGGCGGCGGCGTAGAGCGAGAAGCAGAGCTGGTTCTCGAGGGAAAGCGGATCCGGTTCCCCCTGATCCGGCTTGGCCGGCGCCGGTCCCGCGGGAGCTTGGCCGGCCGGGTTCCGGACCGGATCGCCGGCATTCTCGGGTGCGAAGTTCGTGGTCATGCTTCACCGCAGGTGCGGCCACCTCCGTGATGGAGCCGGCAACGGCTTGGTGCGCCCGCTTCGCGCAGGCACGAAATGTCGCGATACAGTCGATCAGGCTTTCAGGGAAGCGATTTGATCGAGGAACAACCTTTCGTCCTCCAGCGTACGTAAATCGAGCAGGAACAAGCCGTTAGCGATACGGCCCACGATTGGCACCGGCAGCATGCGGAAACGCTCGGCCAGCCGGTCCGGCCATCGGCCGTCGTTTCGGCCGGATGGCGGCGGCGACAGGGCGAGGGCAGCGGACGGCAACGTCTCGACCGGCAGGGCGCCGCTGCCGATCTGGCTCGAACAATCCGCGACGGCGACGCTCGCCACCCCGTCGACCGCCGCTGCGACCGCCGGCAGCAGCCGCTCGGCCTGGGCGCGGATGTCGGCCCGCGCCCGCGTGAGCAGGCGCAGGGTCGGCAGCCGCCGCGCGAGCCGGTCCGGGTCGAGGTAGAGGCGCAGGATCGCCTCCATCGCCGCGATCGTCATCTTGTCGACGCGCAACGCCCGCTTCAGCGGGTGCTTGCGAATCTTCGCGACGAGGTCGCGGCGCCCGGCGATCAGGCCGCATTGGACCCCGCCGAGCAGCTTGTCGCCGCTGAAGGTGACGATGTCGGCGTGCCGGACCGCGTCGGTGACGGTCGGCTCGCGCGGCAGGCCGTAGGCGGCGAAGTCGACGAGGTTGCCGCTGCCGAGGTCGTCGAGCATGGGCACGCCCCGCTCGCGGCACAGCGCGCCGAGGTCGGCGTCGGACACGCTCGCCGTGAAACCCCTGATCTCGTAGTTGCTCTGGTGGATCTTCATCGCCGCGGCGGTGTCCGGCCCGATGGCGTCGGCGTAATCGCGCAGGTGGGTGCGGTTGGTGGTACCGACCTCCCTCAGCCGGCAACCGGCCCGCGCCATCACGTCCGGCACGCGAAAGGCGCCGCCGATCTCGACGAGTTCGCCGCGCGAGACCAGCACCTCCTTGCCCTCGGTCAGCGCGGCCAGCACCAGCAGCACGGCGGCGGCGTTGTTGTTGACGATCGTCGCCGCCTCGGCGCCGGTGAGGCGGCAGACGACGGCCTCGACGTGGTCGTCACGCTCGCCTCGACGGCCCTCGGCGACGTCGAACTCCAGGTTGGAGGCCTGCGTCAGCACGCGCGCCACCGCCTCCGCCGCTTCCGGCGGCAGCAGCGCGCGGCCGAGATTGGTGTGCAGCACCGTGCCGGTCAGGTTGAGGACCGGGCGCAGCGAGGGGGCGAAGGCCCGCGCCAGCGCCGTACCGGCATCGCCGACCAGGGTCGTCTCGTCGGGCGCGGCCCCGCCGTCCGCCACGGCCGCGCGGGCCAACGACAGGCGCTCGCGAAGGGCGTCGACCACGGCGCGCCGGCCGTAGCGCTCGGTCAGGACGGTGGCGTGGCCGAGCAGGCGGTCGACCGCCGGTAGCCTCCTCGAAATTCCCGCTGCACCATCGAGCGTGACCGTGGCGGCTGCGGGCTCGGACTTCATCGCGCGATCCGTGAGTTGGATGGGGTTGAAAGGTCGAAGGCGGGGATGGCGAAAGAGAGTGGGAGTCGAACCCACCAAAGACCGCCTGGCGGCCCCTCCCGGATTTGAAGTCCGGACGCCCCACCGGGGAACGCATCTCTTCCATCGAGGCGAGGGCGCCGAATGAATCGTGACCCGCGAGAGCGCGAGGCCCCGCGACACCCTTCCCAGCCGGTCGTCGCTTCGACCGGGTCGCACGACCCGAGGATCGTCGACGGCGCGACAAAAGTCGGCCGTCCTGGCGTGCCTATAAGGCCTAGTCCGCGGGAGAATTCAAGGCCGCAGGCCCCTGCGGGCATCCCGCGTCCCGCCTCGGTCGACCACCGCGTCGCCGCCGATGATGATGCCGCCCCGACGCGGAGGTCGACGCGGTCCGTCAGGTCGGCGCGCCGGGCCGCCCGTCGCGACGGCGGCGTGTAGAGGTCGGCTGACGGCACGGCCGTCCTTCCCCCCAGCGCGGGCGAACCGGATGGTGGGAACGGCGCCGGGCGCCCCATCTCCAGGATGCGCCGGGCGGGACGAGGCGCTTGGCGAGGTCAGCGTCGACGGCGCTCCAGCGGTCCCGGTCCAAGGCGATCCCCTCGCTGCTGAGCCCTACAGCTTGCGAAGCTCGACGTCCTCGATGCGGTGGGCGTCGCCCTTGGTCAGGATCAGGTTGGCGCGCTCGCGGGTCGGGGCCACGTTCTCGCGCAGGTTGGCGAGGTTGATCGTCGTCCAAATCTCGCGGGCCTTGGCCTCGGCCGCGCGATCGTCGAGGTCGGCGTATTTCCTGAAGTACGAGCGCGGGTCGCGGAACGAGGTTTCGCGCAGCCGCATGAAGCGCGCGACGTACCAGCGCTCGAGGTCCGCCTCCGAGGCATCGAGGTAGATCGAGAAGTCGAAGAAGTCGGAAACGACGCCGTTCCCCCTGCCCTCCCGCGACCGGCGTTCCGGCAGCAGCACGTTCAGGCCCTCGACGATCAGGATGTCCGGCCGGTCGACCACCACGCTTTCGTCGGGCATGATGTCGTAGGTGAGATGCGAATAAACCGGCGCGGCGACGCTGCGCCGACCGGCCTTCACGTCGGACAGGAAGCGCAGCAGGGGCGCCGCGTCGTAGCTTTCGGGAAAGCCCTTCTTGCCCATCAGCCCTGCGCGTTCGAGCACCGCGTTGGGGTAGAGGAAGCCATCGGTCGTCACCAGGTCGACGCGGGGCGTGTTCGGCCAGCGCGAGAGCAGCGCCCGCATCACGCGGGTGAAGGTGGACTTGCCGGCCGCGACCGAGCCGGCCACGCCGATGATGTAGGGCACCTTGCCGTCGTCGGCGCCGAGGAAGCGCTGCGTCGCCTTGAACAGGCCCTGCGTCGCCGCGACGTAGAGCGCGAGGAGGCGCGACAGCGGCAGGTAGATCGCGATGACCTCCTCCAGCGTGATCGGCTCGTTGATGGAGCGCAGGCGGCCGAGGTCCTCCTTCGTCAAGGTCAACGGCGTGTCGGCGCGCAGCGCCGCCCATTGCGCGCGGGTGAAGTGATGGTAGGGCGAGAAGGTCAGGGGTTGGCTGGCACGCTCGTCCATCGGCACTCCGCCACGCGTCGCTGCCCTCGTGACAACCATCCTATGATACATGGTGGCACGACGTCACGCTCTTAGCGCTCACGCCCCCGTGTTGTCGAGGCCGATGCCGCCGGCGGAGGCCCCGCGCGAGGCCTTCTCGGCGTGGCCGGACTGCCCGGTGCGCCGCCCGAGCTCGGCGAGCACGTCGGCGAGCGCCACGTTCGACGCCTGGAGCAGCACCAGCAGGTGATAGAGGACATCGGCGCTCTCGGCGACGATCGGCGCGGGGGACTTCGTGTCGAGCGACTCCGTGTCAAGCGATTTGCGTTCGAGCGCGGCGACGATCAGTTCCACCGCCTCCTCGCCGAACTTGCGGGCGCAGTGGGACGGGCCGCGGTCGAGCAGCGAGCGGGTGTAGGAGGCGCCGGCGTCGGCCCGCGCGCGAGCCGCGATGGTGTCCGCGAGGTCGGCCAGGGTGAAGGCGCTCACGCGGCGACCCCTGGGGCGAGGCCGTCGAGGCGCATCGGCACGCCGGCCGCCGCCATGTGCCGCTTGGCTTGGCCGATCGTGTACTCGCCGAAATGGAAGATCGAGGCGGCGAGCACGGCGGTCGCCCCGCCCTCGCGCACGCCGGCGACGAGGTGGTCCAGCGTGCCCACCCCGCCGGACGCGATGACCGGCACGGCGACCGCCGCCGCCACCGCCCGGGTGAGCGCGAGGTCGAAGCCGGCGCGGGTGCCGTCGCGGTCCATCGAGGTCAGCAGGATCTCGCCGGCGCCGAGCGCCACCACCTCGCGGGCGTAGGCGACGGCGTCGAGGCCGGTCGGCCGGCGCCCGCCGTGGGTGTGGACCTCCCAGCGGCCGGGCGCGGTCGCCTTGGCGTCGATCGCCACCACGATGCATTGGTTGCCGAAGCGCTCCGCCGCGCGGCGCACGAAGTCCCGGTCGCGCACGGCGGCGGTCATGATCGACACCTTGTCGGCGCCGGCCCGCAGCAGGGCGCGGATGTCGCCCTCGTCGCGCACGCCGCCGCCGACCGTGAGGGGCATGAAGCAGGCTTCCGCCGTTCGGCTCACCACGTCGAGCAGGGTGCCGCGCGCCTCGAAGCTGGCGGTGATGTCGAGGAAGCAGAGTTCGTCGGCGCCGGCCGCGTCGTAGGCCACCGCCGCCTCGACGGGATCGCCGGCGTCGCGCAGGTCGACGAAGCTCACGCCCTTGACGACGCGGCCGTCCTTCACGTCGAGGCAGGGGATCAGGCGGGCTTTCAGCATGCGCCCTTCCCACCATAAAAGGCGGCGGGATACAAAGCGCTTTTCGCGTCGGAAGCGATCGTGGCGAGGGATGGGGCATGGCGGATCACGAGCATAGCGAGACCTGGAAGACCGACGGGGTCCGCGTCATCCCCGGCGGTTCGCTCGATCCCAACACCGCGCAGACGCCCGGCATGGACCGCCGCGCCGCCATCAACTTCGCCCGCGTCGGCGCCCAAAGGATCTGGGCCGGCACGGTGACGATCCATCCCGACGCCAAGACCGGCGCGCACCACCACGGTTCCCTGGAAAGCGTCATCTACGTGCTGCGCGGCAGGGCGCGGATGCGCTGGGGCGAGCGGCTGGAGTTCGTCGCCGAGGCGGGACCGGGCGACTTCATCTACGTGCCGCCCTACGTGCCCCACCAGGAGATCAACGCGAGCGCCGACGAGGTGCTGGAATGCGTGCTGCTGCGCTCCGACGGCGAGGCGGTGGCGGTGAACCTCGACATCGAGCCGGCGGAGACGCCGAGCACCGTGCTCTGGATCGACCCGACGCACCCGGCGTAGACATCATTCCGCCGCGCGCATTCCCGTGTCAGCTGCGTCATGCGTCAGGGTCTCATGGAACGTGGCCGCCGCCGTCGGCCCGCTTGGATGTCAGGGGTCGTACCCCATGCCCGGCTAGTCACGACTGCAAGCCTCATGGCCCCGGCGGAACGATCGGGAGTCAGAGGCCGGCCCCGTCCGGCCCCGCGACGACTGTCGCCCTTCAAGCCCCCAGCATCGCGACGAGCCTGTCCAGCTGGTCGAGGCTCGCGTAGCGCAGCCGGACCTCGCCGCTGTCCCCCTTGTGCTTGATGGCGATCGCCAGGCCGACGCGGTCGGCGATGCGCTTCTCCAGCGCGCGCGTCCCGGCGTCCTTGCGAGGCCGCGCGGGTTTCGGCGGCACCGGTCCGTTCTCGCGGGCCTCGACCTCCTTCCTGACCAGCGCCTCGAGCGCGCGCACCGATAGCCCCTTGGCGACCACCTGCCTCGCCAGCGCGTCGGAACTCTCCGAGCCGAGCAGGGCGCGGGCGTGGCCGGCGCTGATCTGCCCCGACGAGAGGAGCGCGCGGGTGTGCTCCGGCAGCCGCAAGAGGCGCAGCGTGTTGGCGACGTGCGGCCGGCTCTTGCCGATCACCTTGGCGAGATTGCCCTGCGAGTAGCCGAACTCCGCGCCGAGCCGCTCGTAGCCCTGCGCCTCCTCCAGCGCGTTGAGGTTGGAGCGCTGGACGTTCTCGATGATGGCGATCTCCAGCGCCTGCTTGTCGTCCGCCTCGATGGTGACGATCGGCACGTCGTGCAGCGCCGCCCGCTGCGCCGCCCGCCATCGCCGCTCGCCGGCGATGATCTCGTAGGCGTCGGCGACGCCGGGCACGGTGCGCACCAGGATCGGCTGGATGATCCCCTTCTCGCGCACCGAGGCGGTCAGTTCCTCCAGGTCGGCCTCGTCGAAGGTCGTCCGGGGATTGCGGGGGTTCGCGCGCAGGACGTCGAGCGGGACGCGCTTCTGGCCGCGCGCGCGCACCACCGCGTCGCTCTCGTTGCCGCTGTCGCCGATCAGCGCCGCGAGGCCGCGGCCGAGCCGCGAGCGGGGTTCCTCGTTGGTCGAAGCCTTCATTTAAGATCCTGTCAGGCGGCGCGGAGGTGGCGCTCGCGCCGGATCACTTCCGAGGCGAGCTTGAGGTAGGCTTGGCTGCCGGAGCAGCGCAGGTCGTAGAGCAGGGCCGGCTTGCCGTGCGAGGGTGCCTCCGAGATGCGCACGTTGCGCGGGATCACCGTCTCGTACACCTTGTCACCGAGGAAGCCGCGCACGTCGGCGACGACCTGGTTGGCGAGGTTGTTGCGCGCGTCGTACATCGTCAGCACCACGCCGTGCACCGACAGGTCGGGGTTCAGCGCGGCGCGCACCTGGTCCACCGTGGCGAGCAGCTGGGTCAGGCCCTCCAGCGCGAAGAACTCGCACTGCAGCGGCACCACCACGGCGTGGGCGGCGGCGAGCGCGTTGATCGTCAGCAGGTTGAGCGAAGGCGGGCAGTCGATCAGGATGTAGGAGTAGGCGTCCGCGCGGCCGGCCTGCGCGGCGTCGAAGTCGAGCACCGCCTCCCGCAGCTTGTAGGCGCGGTCGCGGTCGCCGGCGATCTCCAGCTCGACGCCGAGCAGGTCGAGGGTGGAGGGCGCCACCGACAGGCGCGGCACGGCGGTGACCTGGATGGCGTCGCCGAGCGAGGTTTCCCCCATCATCACGTTGTAGGTGGAGATCGCGCGGCTCTTGCGGTCGATGCCGAGCCCGGTCGAGGCGTTGCCCTGCGGGTCGAGGTCGACGAGCAGCACGCGCTCGTCGATCGCGGCGAGCGCCGTGCCGAGGTTGATGGCGGTGGTCGTCTTGCCGACTCCGCCCTTCTGGTTGGCGAGCACGAGGACGCGCAGCGATTTGGCGAGCGGCACGTCGTTACACTCCGCAGGGGGTGGGATGGCCGGTCGCGCACCGCACGATCAGGAGGCTCGCGCCATCCTCCGTCCGGCTGGGCACGGATTCGATGCTGAATCTACGGTCAAGGTGGAGGTGGGTCAATTCGCTTGCCGCCGTCCGCCCCTTGGGAAAGACGCCGACCGCGCCGGCGCGCAGGAACGCGTGGCTGTAGGCGACGAGCTTGTCGAGGGGCGCGAGGGCGCGGGCGCTGACCGCGTCGACCGGCTCGTCGTGGCGCGGCACGAAAGCCTCGATCCTCTCGGCGTGCACGGTGGCCGGCACCCCTGTTTCACGTGAAACAGCGGCGAGGAAGGCCGCCTTGCGCTTGTCGCTCTCGACGAGGTGGACGCGGGCGCCGGCGACCTCGGCGAGCACGATGGCCGTGACGAGCCCGGGGAAGCCGCCGCCCGAGCCGAGGTCGACCCAGCGCCGCGCCGCCGGCGCGGCGGCCTGGACCTGCAGCGAGTCGCCGATGTGGCGCGACCACAGGTCGGGCAGGGTGGAGGGCGCGACGAGGTTGATCGTCCGCTGCCAGCGCCCGAGCAGGTCGGCGTAGATCGTCAGGCGACGCGCGACGGCGTCGGGCAGCGAGGCGGTGACGCGGTGCTGGCTGCTCACGTGGGGGCCGATGCTAGGCGCGCGCGGTTCTGCCGGCCGCGCCCGGCCTGCGGACATGGGCGGCGAGCAGGGTGAGCGCGGTCGGCGTCATCCCCTCGATGCGCCCCGCCTGCCCCATCGTGGCCGGCCGCACCAGGGCGAGGCGCGCGCGGATCTCGCTCGACAGGCCGGGCAGGGCGGCGAAGTCGAGGTCGGCGGGGATGGTGAGGGCTTCGTCGCGGCGGCAGGCGGCGATGTCGGCGTGCTGGCGGTCGAGGTAGACGGCGTATTTCGCGTCGATCTCGACCTGCGCGGCGGTCGCGGCGGACACCCCGGCGAGTTCGGGCCAGACCGGGCGCAGCGCGTCGAAGGCGATGTCGGGGAAGCCGAGGAGGGCGAAGCCGTCGCGGCGCACGCCGTCGTGGTTGACGGCGAGCCCGTGCCGCGCCGCCTCGTTCGGGCTGAGGGCGACGCGCCGCAGCGCCGCGACCGCGTCGGCGTAGGCCGCCTGCTTGGCGGCGAAGCGTTCCGCACGCGCGCTGCCGACCAAGCCCAGCGCCTCGCCCCGGCGCGTCAGGCGCTGGTCGGCGTTGTCGCCCCGCAGCGTGAGCCGGTACTCCGCGCGCGAGGTGAACATCCGGTAGGGCTCGCTCACGCCCCGCGTCACGAGGTCGTCGATCATCACGCCGAGGTAGGCCTCGCCGCGATCGAAGGTGGCGGGCGGCTCGCCGCCGGCGCGGCGCGCGGCGTTGAGGCCTGCCACCAGGCCCTGCGCCGCCGCCTCCTCGTAGCCGGTGGTGCCGTTGATCTGTCCGGCGAGGAACAGGCCGGCGACGCGCTTCGCCTCCAGTGACGCGGTCAGCTCGCGCGGATCGACGTAGTCGTACTCGATGGCGTAGCCTGGCTTCAGCACGGTGACGTGCGCCAGGCCGGGGATGGTGCGCAGGAAACGGTCCTGGATCTCCGGCGGCAGCGAGGTGGAGATGCCGTTGGGGTAGACCGTCGGGTCGTCGAGCCCTTCAGGTTCCAGGAACACTTGGTGGGCGCCGCGCGCCGCGAAGCGGACGACCTTGTCCTCGATGGAGGGGCAGTAGCGCGGGCCGCGGCCGGCGATCGCCCCGGAATAGACCGGCGACAGCGCGATGTTGTCGGCGATGATCGCGTGGCCGGCGGCGGTGGTCTCCGTGATGAAGCAGTCGACCTGTGGGTTGCCGATCTCCCGCGTCAGGAACGAGAACGGCTCCGGCTCCGCATCGCCGCCCTGACGGGTCAGCCCCGCCCAGTCGATCGTGCGTCCGTCGAGGCGCGGCGGCGTGCCGGTCTTCAGCCGGCCGAGCGCGAAGCCGAGGCGGGCGAGCGAGGCGGAGAGCGCGAGCGAGGGCGCGTCGCCGTCGCGCCCGGCGGCGCGGCGGACCGGGCCGCAGTGGATCAGCCCGTTGAGGAAGGTGCCGGTCGTCAGCACGGCCGCGCCGCAGGGCAGGGTGCGCCCGTCGGCGAGGACGAGGCCGGCGACGCGGCCGTCCTCCACGGCGAGGTCCGCCGCCTCGGCTTCCACGATGTCGAGGTTCGCCGTCGCGGCGAGCGCCGCCTGCATCGCCTCGCGGTAGAGCCGGCGGTCGGCCTGGGCGCGCAGCCCGCGCACGGCGGCGCCCTTGGAGCGGTTCAGCATGCGGAACTGGATGCCGGCGGCGTCCGCCACGCGGCCCATCAGCCCGTCGAGGGCGTCGATCTCGCGGACGAGATGCCCCTTGCCGAGGCCGCCGATCGCCGGGTTGCAGGACATCACGCCGATGGTGGCGCGACGCTGGGTAACGAGGGCGGTTCGCGCCCCGGTGCGGGCGGCGGCGGCGGCGGCCTCGCAGCCGGCGTGGCCGCCGCCGACGACCACCACGTCGTAGGATGAGAATGCCATGGCGCCTTATAGCAGGTCGGGAACGCGCCGCGCCACAGCCGGGGGTGTTTCACGTGGAACAGGAGATCCGGCGCTACTTGCCGATGCAGAAGCGGGAGAAGATGTCGCCGAGGATGTCCTCGACATCGACCGTGCCGATCAGCCGGGCGAGGGCGTGCCGCGCCACCCGCAGCTGCTCCGCCACCAGCTCGATCGGCAGGGTGGGACCGGCCTCGATCGCGTCGAGCGCGCGCAGGGCGTCGGCGAAGGCGTGGCGGTGGCGCTGCCGGGCGACGAGCGCGCTCGCGCCGCCCTGCGCGATGGTCGCCGCGAAGGCGGCCAAACGTTCGCGCAGCGCGTCGAGGTTGAGGCCGGTGACGGCGCTGACCGGCATCGCGTCGGGAAAGCACGCGGCGGCCGGGCGGAGGTCAGCCTTCGTCGCGATCCGCCACACCGGCGCCTGGCCCGAGGCGGGGCACGCGTCGTCGCCCAGCCAGAGCACGAGGTCGGCCGCGCCCGCCCGCGCCCGCGCGCGCTCGACGCCGATCCGCTCCACGGGATCGGCGGCGTCGCGCAGGCCCGCCGTGTCGACGAGGGTGAGCGGGCAGCCGTCGAGGTCGAGGTGCACCTCGACGATGTCGCGCGTGGTGCCGGCGAGCGCCGAGACGATCGCCGCCTCGCGCCGCGCGAGCGCGTTCAGCAGCGACGACTTGCCGGCGTTCGGCGGCCCGGCGATCACCACCTGCACGCCTTCGCGCAGGCGCTCGGCGGCGTGCGCCCGCGCCAGCTCGGCCCGCAGCCCGGCCCGCACCGGCGCGACGAGGTCGCGCACGTCGCCGCGCACCGTGCCGTCCAGTTCGACGTCCTCGGTGAAGTCGATGGCCGCCTCGACGAGGGCGGCGGCCTCGACGAGCGCGGCGCGCCAGGGCGCGGTGGCGTCGCGCATCGCCCCCGACAGCTGGCGCTGGGCCTGACGGCGCTGCCACTCGGTCTCGGCGTCGATCAGGTCGGCGAGGCCTTCGAGCTGGGCCAGATCCATCCGGCCGTTGCGGAAGGCGCGGCGGGCGAACTCGCCCGGCTCGGCGGCGCGCAGACCCGGCATCGCGGCGAGGGCGGCGAGCACGGCGGCGACGACCGCGCGGCCGCCGTGGAGGTGCAGCTCGGCCCCGTCCTCGCCGAGTTCGCTGCGTGGCCCCTCGAAGAACAGGACCAGCGCCTGATCCAGCGTCTCGCCGCTGCCGGGGTCGCGGAGCCGCGCCAAGGTGGCGTGCCGCGCCGGGGGCACGCGGCCGGCGAGCCGGCGCAGGACCTCGCGCGCGCCCGGTCCCGACACGCGGACGATGCAGATCGCGGCGCGCCCGGCGCCGGTCGCGACGGCGAAGATCGTGTCATCCATCGCGATGGTCTCCCGCCTCCCCGTTCACCGGCCGGACGGCCAGACTAGTGGAAGGACGAGGGCGGGGAAGCGCGCATGAAAAAGGGCCGCAGCGCAGCCCTTCGTCGTCGCATCGCCGAAGCGGTCGGCGCGGCTCAGGCCGGCGTCGCGACCGCGTGCTGCTCCGTGTGCTTCTTGGCGATCTCGCGCTTCAGCACGCGCATCGCCGGGGACAGCTCGGTCTCCCGCGCCTTGACGAGGAAGCCGTCCAACCCGCCGCGATGTTCGACCGAGCGCAGCGCCGCCGCCGCGATCCGCACCCGCATGGAGCGCTCCAGCGACTCCGACGTCAGCGTCACGTTGACGAGGTTGGGCAAAAAGCGCGTCCGCGTCTTGCGGTTGGAATGGCTGACCGTATTGCCGGTTTGAACGGCTTTGCCGGTCAGTTCACAACGACGCGACATCGTGGGGTCCTCGAGATCGAGCGAATGGGGGGAGGCAGGTTCGTATCCGAGGCGGCGGGAGTGGTCAAGCAGCCTCACTCCGGCATTATCTTGGATCGGGCGCGAGCCCCTGTGGTGCCGCGCCGCGCGCCGGGTTACGAACGCCGTCGTCCAGGAGCCGATCCCATGCGCACCCTCTTCCCGTCGCGATCCGCCGCCGCCCGAACCGTCCGGCCCCGGTTGCCCCTCCTGCTCGCCGGACCGCTGATGGCGCTGGCGCTGGCCGGCTGCAACGACGCGCTCGGCGGCGGTCCGGTCGCCTCCGCCCCGGCGACGCCCGGCGCCTACCATCCGGAAGGCTCGGGCTGCGCCGCCGAGATCGACCGATACCAGGCGATCCTCAAGGCGGACCTCGACACCGGCAACGTGGCCGACAAGGTTTACGCCCAGATCCAGTCGGAGCTGTCGCGCGCCGCCGCCGCCTGCTCGGCCGGGCGCGCCGGCGAGGCGCACAGGATCGTCGCCCAGTCCAAGGCCTCGCACGGCTATCGCGCCTAGGGCGCCAGCCCGGCACGTGCGCGGCGGTGTCCGGGCCGACGCCGTGGTTTCAGGTGCCGAGCGCGTCGGCCAGGTAGCGCAGCATGAAGGCCGGCATGCGCTCGGCGTCGAAATCGCCGGCGTCGCGCACCGGCACGAGGCGGTCGAGCTCCGGCTCGGCCTGCGTGGCGCGGTACGCGGCGAAGCGGGCTTGCAGCGCCGCCGCGTCCAGCGGCGAGCGCGCGACCTTGAAGAGGGCGGCGAGCGGCCCGGCGCGCACGACCCGCCACGTCGGGTCGAGCGTCACGTCGTCCGCGCCCAGCCCGGTCTCCTCCGCGAGTTCGCGCAGGATGTTGGCGTCGAAATCGACGCGGCCGTCTGCGTCGGTGTCGGCCGGCTCCGGCGTCCCCGCCGGGAAGTACAGCCGTCCGGCGTTGGCGGTGGTCGCGCTCATGGCGCCCAGCATGAAGGCGCCGCAGGCGGAGCGCAGCGCCGGCAAGGCGAAGCAGTTGGTGACCGGCGCGCCGGGGTAGCCGAAGTCGCGCCAGCCGATGAAGGAACGGTAGCCGGTCTCGAAGCAGCGCCCGCGCAGCACGCCGCCGCCGGTCGGCTCGATCGCCAGCGCGTGCGACAGCAGCACGCGGCCGTCGAACAGCGACGGCTTTCGCGCGCGCAACGCGTCCCAATGCGCGTCGAGGCGTGGCGCCTGCTCGCGCGCGAAGGCCCAGTCGTATCGCTCGACGCGGACGTCGACGGCGGCGACGAATCCCTCGCTCGCAGGTCGGGAATGGCTCATACGTCCAGCGTCCCCTGCGCGACGATCACCGCCGAGCCACCGACATCGGTGCGCGCGAGGCGGCCGCCGGCGACGGCGAAGGCGAGGCCGATCGTGCTCGGCCGCCCCATCTCGACGCCTTGCAGCAGGACGCAATCGTGCTCGCCGTCGGGCAGGCGCTCGGCGGCGAGCCACGCCCCGGCGAAGGCGACCGCCGCCGAGCCGGTGGCCGGGTCCTCCGCGACGCCGAGGCCGGACGCCAGCATGCGCGAGCGGAACGCGCGGGGTCGGCCCGGCTCGGACGGTGCCGGCGTGTAAAGGTAATAGGCGCGGCGCGGGCCGTCTTGCCCCGCGCGCAGCTTGGCGCGGCCGAGCGCCTCCAGGCTGGCGAGCGGAACGAAGGTGAAGGCGATGCCGGCCGAGAAGACGCCCGGGCGGTGGCCGGCGAAGCCGATGTCCGCCGCCGCCAGCCCGAACGTGGCGGCCAGCGCCGCGCCGTCCGGCGGCTCGCCGCCGGCCTCCGCCAGCCGGGGCGCCTCGAAGCGGGCGTGCGCCGCCTCGCCCCGCCGGTGCCGCGCGCTGCAGCTGACCGGGCCGATCGCCAGCTCCAGCACCAGGCCGATGTCCTCGCGGGCGATGAGGTCGGCGGCCTCGAGATGGGCGAGGAGCACGGCGGTGCCGACCGTCGGGTGCCCCGCGAAGGGCAGCTCGGTCGTCGGCGTGAAGATGCGCAGCCGCGCGCTGTTGACGGGATCGCGCGGCGCGCCGACGAACACGGTTTCCGACAGGTTGAACTCGCGCGCGATCGCCCGCATCGCGGCGTCGTCGAGGCCGTCGGCATCGAGGACGACGGCGAGCGGGTTGCCGGCCAGCGCCGTGTCGGTGAAGACGTCGAGGACGTGGTAGCGACGGCGCATGGCGACCTCAAGGGGTGGCGATCCTACTGAGGCTCGACGCGGGACGCGTCAAGGCGGCGCGCTCGAGCCCATCGCGCGTGCCGCCCGATGTCCGCGAGCGCGAGACGTTCGGACGGCGATCAGCGTGACGGCGGGGCCTCGCCGGCATCCGGTGGCGCGACGAGCCGGCCCAGGCGCACGGCGGTCAGCCCGGCCCACAGCCGTTGGGACGGCATGATCACGACGCAATCGTCGTGCGGGGTGACGACCGGCTCCCCGCCGTCGTGTCCGATGACGGTGCCGGCCCTCGCGAGGATCTCGCCGCCGCGAAGCGGCAGCGCGAAGACGAACCCGTGCCTGATCGTGACCGGACAGGTGATCTCGACGAAGCGCGAAGGCCGGTCGGGGACGGACACCAGGGGGCCGCTCGCGAAGTCGTGGGGCAGCATGTCCAAGTGTTCGAGGAAGCGCGCGGCGACGGCGGTGGCGACCTCCGCGCTTTCCGCCGCCCAGTGCTGTCCGCACTCGATCAGCAGGGCCGTCCTGTCACTGAGCGGATCGCCGAAGCCGGCGTGGTCGCGCAGGCGCCGGCCTTGCGCGTGGCCTTCGTCGATGACCACGAGGTCGGCGCCGCCGACCGCTCGCGCCAGCCGCCGGCTGCGTTCGAGGGGCCCTGCCAGGATCAGCGGCTCGTTGGCGTGCTGCGTGGTATGCAGGTCCAGCAGGAAGTCGGCCCGCTCGACGAACGGAAGCAGGGTTCTGGCGCGGCGAAGCTCGGCGCTGGCGCCGCCGCCGGCGAGGCGGTCGGACGACCAGACGCGGTTCAGGTCCTCGTCGATCCAGCGGCTCGCCCGGGGATCGGCCGGATCGAACCGGTCGTAGGCGTCGAGGTTGCCGAAGACCAAGGTGAGGCGGCCGCGCGAGGGCCGAAGGCCGCGCTCCAACAGGCGGGCGAGCGCCACCGCCCCGGCGGGCTCGTTGCCGTGGATGATGGCGGTCAACATGGCGTGCGGACCTGGTCGCCCGGCCGCGAAGCTGTGCACGCCGGCGGTGCCGGTGTTGCCGGCACGCCAGCGTGCGATATCGGGCGGAACGATCTCGACGGGATAGTCGACGACGGGCTGCGGCTTGATGGGGATGGGCATGCGCGTCCCTTATCGTTCGGCGACCGGAGTTGGGCCCCGTTTCATCCGAAGTCCCCGTTTCACCCGAAGTCTACGCCGCCGCGTCTCACGTCACCACGCGCGCGACGCGGGCATCCATGAACCCCCGAACCGCCTCATGAACCGCTGGACGCCGCCGTCCACGCCTTTATGGTCGCGCGAAAGTCGATGGGAGCATGCAATGGTCGGGACGCCCGTGGAGAACGTGAGCCGCGAGAACCTCAAGCGCGGCCTCGCGGATGGGTCGATCGTCCTCGTCGACGTGCGCGAGCCCCACGAATACGCCGACGGCCACATTCCCGGCGCGACGCTCAACCCGCTACAAAGCTTCGATCCGGCCGCCCTTCCGCCGCCGCAGCCCGGCAAGCGCATCGTCCTGTCATGCCGCTCCGGCAAGCGCTCGCTCGTCGCCATGGCGCAGGCCCAGCAGGCCGGCCGTGCCGACGTGACCGCGCATTACCCCGGCGGCATGCTGGACTGGAACGCCGCCGGCGAGCCCGTCGAGGAATAGCTGTCAGGGCTTCGTCTCCGCCTCCATGGCTCAAGCCTCGCAGGCAACCATGGGCGTCCTTGCCCGTTTGTCGCAGGCTCGGGAGGCTCGTCATTCCCCACCCGGTCCGCGTGGCACGGTGCGGGCGCGCCTCGCGGGCCGTTGTTTCAGGAGGAAGAATGTTACGTCGTCTCTTCGCGCTGGGCGCCTTCGTCCTGCTCGCCCTGCCGGTCGCCGCCGAGGCGCAAGGGTTGGTCGGCGGGGCCGAGAACGGGTATCGGGCCGGTGACCGCGCGCTGGGTCCGATCGGCGGCGTCGTCGGGGGCGCGGTAGGGGCCGGCGTCGGCACGGTCAACGGCGCGCTCGGCATCCGCCCCCTCTATCGCAGCACCTACTACTATCACCGCCGCCGCTATCATCGGCGGTACGATTAGGACCGGTGGCTCGGGTCCCCGGCCCGGCATCGGGGTGACCCCTCAGCGAGGGTTAACCATCCCTTAACCGTTCGTGCGCTTTGCTGTGGCCTCCGAACATGGAGACTTCCGCTGATGGACGCGACGATCGAGCAAAAGGTGAGGGAGCGGGCTTACGGTCTTTGGCTCGCTTCCGGCATGGTTCATGGCCTGGACAACGTCCACTGGCTCACCGCCGAGGCCGCCATCGCGCGCGCGGCGACCGCCGAGCCGGTCGTCCCGACCAAGCCCGCCGCCGTCAAGAAGCCCGCGAAGACGGCGGCCGGGGCTGTCCCGTCCGCGGGTTCGCCGGCCGTGACGGCGAAGCGCAAGGTTGCCGCCAAGGTGGCGAGCAAGCCGAGGTCAGCGATGAAAGCGGAACCGGCTCACCCGACGGCCTGAATCCTGTTGATCCCGGCCGTCTCACGAGGATGCGGCCAATGGACGAACGGTCACGCGCGATGTATCAACTCGCGACCGTTCGGAGAACCGTTTGCCCCCCCTCCATCGACGTGATCTCATGTTGGGTGCCGCGACGCTGGCCGGCGTCCCATCCCTCGCGGCGACGAGTACCGTGGGCATGACGGCGGCTGGTTCGACTCCCATTCCCGGCACCTTCCTCGACCTGTGGCCCGGGCCGCCGCCCGGCGGTGCCGGACCCGGCGGCGACGAGCAGGACGCGAACGGCTCCGTCCGCAACGTCGTGCGTCCGCGAATGCTGATGCAGCGGCCGGCCAGGCCGAACGGATCGGCCATCCTGATCCTGGGTGGCGGGGGCTACCGGGGGATCAGCATCGCCGCCGAAGGGCAGCGGACGGCGGATTACCTGCTGGGCTACGGCGTCACGACCTTCATCCTGTACTACCGCCTGCCCAACGCGGGCTGGCCGGTCGACGCGCCGTTCCAGGACGCGCAGAGGGCGATGCGCCTGATCCGCGCCCGCGCGGAAGGCTGGGGGCTGGATGAATCGCAGATCGGCATCATGGGCTACTCCGCCGGCGGCCATTTGGCCGGCATGACCTCCATGCGTCCGGACGCGGCCCTCTACGCGAGCGTGGACGACGACGACGAGCGGTCCGCGCGGCCGGACTTCTCCGGGCTGATCTACCCCGTCCTGACGATGATGCCGCCGAACCGGACCCGGATCTCGACCCTGACGCTGCTCGGCCCCGACCCGACGCCGGAGGCCTGCGCCGCCATGTCGGTGGAGCGGCAGGTCACGGACGACGCGCCGACCACCTTCCTCGCCCATGCCACCGACGACCCGATCGCCCCGGTCGAGAACAGCCTCGGCATGTTCGCCGCGCTGCGCAGGGTTCACGTGCCGGTGGAGATGCACGTGTTCCGCTCCGGCGGCCACGGCTTCAATATCGGCCAGGACGGCGACGAGGACCACGCGTGGCCCCGGCTGTTCGCGACATGGGCCGGCTTCGCCAAGGTTTGACCGGGGACTGTTCCTGCCGAAGCGCTCCGGCCGTCGCCCTCACGCGTCCCTCTTCACCTGGCATCGGTCGCAGCAGAACACCTTGCGCGCGGCGATCGTGAACTGGCGGATCTCGCCCCCGCAGCGGGGACAGTTCGGCTTCTTGAAGATGTTGGTCCGCGCGCCGTATCGCGTGTGGCCGCGTTTGGCGCCGTCGACCGTGATGATGGCGCGCTGATCGACGCCGATGCGCAACAGTGCCGCCGAGTCCGCCCAGAAGGCGTCGAACTGATCGCGGGTCAGCGCCTTGCCGGCCGTCTCCGGATGGATGCGCTGCCGCCACAGGATCTCCGTGCGATAAATGTTGCCGAGGCCGGCGATCACCGCCTGATCCATCACCAGCCCGCCGAACGGCGCCTTGCTCCTGGCGATCTTCACCCAGGCCTGATCGGGGTCGGCATCGTCCCGCAACACGTCAGGGCCGAGCCTGCCCTTCAGCTTCGCGACGCCGGCGGCATCGAGGACCTCGCAGGCGGCCGGGCCATTGCAGTCGACGACATGGGTGGCGCTTTCCAGCCGGAGCCGCACCGCGCCCCTCGGTTCGGCGGCCGGGCGCTCCGCCTTGAGGAACTTGCCGTAAAGGCCGAGATGGACGTGCAGCGTGTCGCCGCCATCGAAATTGTAGAAGAGGTGCTTGCCGTAGGCCTCGACGGAGGCGCACAGGCGGTCATCGAGCAGGGCGGCGCCGTCAAGGAAGCGCCCTTGCGGCGACGAGGCGGACAGGACCTGCCCCTGCAGCATGGGCGCCTGATCCCGCGCCTCGCGGTGGATGGCATGACCTTCGGGCACGCGCGGCCTGCGGTTGGACGACGACGGCCCGTTTCCCACGAAACGGCGTCGACGCGAACCCGACCCGGTGCCGCAGGGTGGAGCCAAGCGCGTCGACGCAACGCGACCTTGGTCCCGACACCAGCGCGGACAGTATCGCCCTCGCCTCGCCGTGGGCCCAAGATGCGACCATCGAAGAGGGGAGGGTGATCGAGAGCCCGGAGTAGCCGCGTCGCGGCCAACGGACCGCTAGCGGCTGCTATCGGTCAGTCCATCGTGGTTGACGACCCGCCGCTCGCTCGCCGGGGTTTGATCCGAAAACGTGGTGCGGGCGAGGCTCGCCGTTCCCGCTGCCACCTGTCCTGCACCAACCCGCGGGCGAAGAAGGCTTGCGACGGGATCGCGCGTGGCCGGCCCGCCCGCTACCTGATCTCGACGGCGTGCATGTCGACCGACTGCGATCCCTGCGCCAGCACGTCCTTCACGTCGTCGCGCATGATCACGAGTGTGACGAGGTTGGATTCGGCGAGGGCTCGATTGTCCGGGTCCGGCACGGTGCGCACGAACGACTTTTGTCGCTCGATCGCGCCTTCGATCCGCTCGAGCTTGGTCGCGAGACACGCATTCGGCATGACAGCCCTCCCGAGAGTGAAAGAACATTCAATGTGGCTTCATCTCCAACGTTCCATCCCGACGTGAAAACGGGCGAAGTTCGCCTTCATGTCGCCGCGATGTGCGACGGCTTCATCCCGCCGATCAGGCGCGTGATCTCGGCGGCGGCGGCGGTGACGCGGGGACCGAGCCGGCCGACGGTGGCGTCGTCGATCCGCGCCACCGGGCCGGACACCGACAGCCCCGCGACCGGGTCGCCGTGCTCGTTGAAGATCGCCGCCGCGATGCAGCGCATGCCGGCGTTGCGCTCCTCGTCGTCGAGCGCCCAGCCGCGTCGCTGCGTGCGGGCGAGCTCGTCGAACAGCGCCGCCGGGTCCGTCAGCGTGCCGGCGGTGAAGCGTTGGAGGCCACGGGTGGCGATCACCCGCTCCACCGCCTCGCGCGGCATGGCGGCGAGCAGCGCCTTGCCGATGCCCGACGCGTGCGCCGCCCGCCGCTCGCCGGTGCGGAAGAAGGCGCGGATCGGCTCGTGGCTCTCCACCTGCGCGACGAAGACGATCTCGCCATCCTCGAGAATGGCGATGTTGGCCGTCTCGCCGCTCGCCTGCACGAGGTCGCCCATGATGCCGCGCCCGACGGCGGCGATCGAGTGCCGGCGCTGGAACGCCATGCCGGTGCGGAACGCCTCGACGCCGATCGCCCAGAGCTGAGGGCGCTCCATGAACTCGACGAAGCCGCGCGCCGCCAGCGTCTGCAGCAGGCGGTAGGCGGAGGAGGGCGCCAGCGCGGCGCGATGGGCGAGCTCGGACAGCGCGACGCCGTCGCCCTCCGCCAGCAGGCCGAGCAGGGTCAGGGCGCGGTCGAGCGCCTGGACCTGCCCGGTCTCGCTCGTTCGCGTGCTTCGGGGTCGCCCCCGTTGCCGATGGGGCGGCGTGTCCGCCACGGTCTCGCCGGTTGAAATGATTTTCCACTCCATGCCTGAACGGCTTCAAGAAAAACCAGAACACGAGCACGATCAAGGCTTAAAGCTTTTCATGCCGCTGAACGGAAAACATTTTCGGAAAAATTGACAGCCCCTCGCGCCCGCGCCATCCTCCGCCCATGAACCGGCCGACGACGAAGGCCGGCGACTTAGTCCGGCGAGACAGGCCGACCTGGAGGATTGCATGACGACCATCGAGACGAACGGCCTGACGATCGAGGGCGTGCTCCACGATTTCCTGGTGAGCGAGGCCCTGCCGGGCTCGGGGATCGACGAGGCCACTTTCTTCGCCGGCCTGTCCGGCCTGATCGAGGGTTACGCCGGGCGCAACCGCGAGCTGCTCGCCGCCCGCGACGCGCTGCAGGCCAAGCTCGACGCCTACCACGACGAGCGGCGCGGCGCCCCGTTCGACCAGGCGGCCTACATGGCCTTCCTGCGCGAGGTCGGCTACCTCGAAGAGCAGCCGGCGCCGGCGGCGATCACCACCGCCAACGTCGACGCGGAGATCGCCGCCATCGCCGGCCCGCAACTGGTGGTGCCCATCAACAACGCCCGCTACGCGCTGAACGCCGCCAACGCCCGTTGGGGCAGCCTGTACGACGCCCTCTACGGCACCGACGCGATCGCCGACGACGGCGGCGCCGCCAAGGGCAAGGGGTACAACCCGGTGCGCGGCGCCCGCGTCGTCGCCGAGGCGAAGGCGGTGCTCGACACCTTCGCCCCGCTCGCCGCCGGGTCGCACGCGGACGCCACCGGCTACCGCGTCAGCGGCGGCAGCCTCGTCGTCACCATGGGTGGCGGCGCGGACACCAGCCTCGCCGATCCCAAGGGGTTCGTCGGCTTCCGCGGCAACTCCGGCGAACCGAGCCTGATCCTGCTCGCCAAGAACGGCCTGCACGCCGAGATCGTGATCGACCGGGGGCACCCGATCGGCCGCACCGATCACGCCGGCGTCGCCGACCTCGTGCTCGAATCCGCGATCACCACCATCATGGACATGGAGGATTCCGTGGCGGCGGTCGACGCCGCCGACAAGGTGGTCTGCTACCGCAACTGGCTCGGCCTGATGAAGGGCACCCTCAGCGAGTCCTTCCAGAAAGGCGGCGAGACGGTGCACCGCCACCTCAACCCCGACCGCGTCTACGAGGGCGCCGGGGGCGGCGAGCTGCGCCTGCACGGCCGCAGCCTGATGCTGATCCGCTCCACCGCGCACCACACGCTCACCGACGCGGTGCGCGACGGGCAGGGCCGCGAGATCCCCGAGAACCTGCTCGACGCGATGGTGGCGGCCCTCATCGCCCGCCACGACCTCCACGGTGACCACGCGCTGCGCAACAGCCGCACCGGCTCGCTCTACATCGTCAAGCCGAAGATGCACGGCTCAAAGGAAGTCGCCTTCGCCAGCGAGGTGTTCGGCGCGGTGGAGCGGGCGCTGGAGCTGCCCAAGAACACGATGAAGATGGGCATCATGGACGAGGAGCGCCGCACCAGCGCCAACCTGATGGCCTGCATCCAGGCGGCGTCCGAGCGCGTGTGCTTCATCAACACCGGCTTCCTCGACCGCACGGGGGACGAGATCCACACCTCCATGGAGGCCGGCCCGGTGGTGCGCAAGGCGGCGATGAAGGCGCAGCCCTGGATCCTCGCCTACGAGGACCTCAACGTCGACGTCGGCCTCGCCAGCGGCCTGCCGGGCCGCGCCCAGATCGGCAAGGGCATGTGGGCGGCGCCCGACCAGATGGCGCTGATGCGCGCGACCAAGCGCACCCACCCCGAGCAGGGCGCCAACACCGCCTGGGTGCCCTCGCCCACCGCCGCGACGCTGCACGCGCTGCATTACCACGAGGTCGACGTCGCCGCCCGACAGCGCGCGTTGCGCGACCGGGTGCCGGCGGAGCTGACCGACCTGCTGACGATCCCGCTCGCGCGATCGAACTTCGAGCCGGACGAGGTGCGGCAGGAGCTGGAGAACAACGCGCAAGGGCTGCTCGGCTACGTCGTGCGCTGGATCGACCAGGGGGTCGGCTGCTCCAAGGTGCCGGACATCAACAACGTCGGGCTGATGGAGGACCGCGCGACGCTGCGCATCTCCTCGCAGCACATCGCCAACTGGCTGCGCCACGGCGTCGTCACCGCCGACGAGGTGATGGCCACGCTGAAGCGCATGGCGGCGGTGGTCGACGGGCAGAACGCCGGCGACCCGCTCTACACGCCGATGGCGCCGGGCTTCGACGGCCCGGCCTTCGGGGCCGCCTGCGACCTCGTCTTCAAGGGGCGCGAGCAGCCCAACGGCTACACCGAGCACATCCTCGCCGCGCGTCGCCGCGAGGCGAAGCGGGCGGGCGGGCGCGAGGCGGCGTGAGGCTTGCGGGAGGAACCGCCTCGCCCTCATGGCGAGGCCAGCCCGCGCGCCCGGCCGCGTGAGGGTCCAAGCGTCGTGGCGAAGTATAATACCGGTGGCGGAGGCCGGCCCTCCTCCACTTGCGGCCGTGACGGACCGGGCGTAAGGTATGGCTACCCGATGAGGGCCGACCGAGCCGGCCGCGCATCCCCCGGATCCTGACGCATGACGCATCCTGACGCGAGAATGTGCGTGTCCGGGAAATTTCACCGGGCCGGTGCGATCCCCTCCACCGCCGCGAGCAGCCGCTCGACATCCTGCGGTCGCGACAGGCGGTGGTCGCCGTCGCGGATCAGGGTCAGCACGGCCGGGTCGTCGGCGAGGTGCTCCATCAGCATGGTGGCGTGGCGCCAGGGCACGTCGGGGTCGGCCATGCCCTGCAGGATGTGCACCGGCGCGTGGGCGCGCAAGGGGGCGTCCAGCATCAGGTGCGTGCGCCCGTCCTCCAGCAAGGCGCGGGTGATCGGCACCGGCTCGGGGGAATAGCCGGAGGGGCGGAGATACACGCCCTCGCTCTCGATCGCGCGGCGCGCGTCGGCGTCGAGGCTCGGCCACAACAGCCGCTGCGTGAAATCCACGGCGGGGGCGAGCAGCACGAGGCCGGCGGGCGGCGTGCCGGCGGCGGCGAGCGCCCGGGCGGCGAGCAGCGCCAGCCAGCCGCCCATGGATGAGCCGACCAGGACCTGCGGCCCGCTCGTGCTGGCGATGGCGGCGAGGCTGTCGGCGAGCCAGCGGGTGATCGTGCCCTCGACGAAGCGGCCGCCCGACTCGCCGTGCCCGGAATAATCGAAGCGCAGGCAGGCCCGTCCCCGCCGCGCCGCCCAGGCGTCGAGCGCCTCCGCCTTGGTGGCGAGCATGTCCGAGCGGAAGCCGCCGAGCCAGACCACCCCCGGTCCCGCGCCCTCGCGCCGGCGGGTGGCGATCGGGCGCGCCCCGGCCCCGACGCTCAAGAACGCGGGAGGGGCCCGTTCCGGATGCGTTAACCTTGATCCGATATCCTCGACCATGATGCGCCCCGATCGCGGTGTCCCCCGCAGCGTCCCCTCTTAGCCGACCGTGCCCCCATGAACGAGGATTTCGGCTTCTCCCTCCATCGCCGCGGCACCCATCGGCTCGCCGGGCGGACCGTGCTGCAGCTCGTGGCCTCGCTCGACGCGCCCGACGCCGACCAGGCCGCCATCGATGTCGCCGCCGCCCTCGCGGAGGCCGGCGCCCGCCCCCTCGTCGCGGCACCGGCCGGCAGCCTCGTCAGCGAGCTGCAGGCCAAGGGCGGCATCTGGGTGCCGTTCCCCACCCGGGCCAGGAACCCGCTCATGATGCTGTTCAACGGGCGCAGGCTGCGCGGCCTCATCGCGGGCGAGCAGGTCGATCTCGTGCACGCCCGCTCCCGCCTCACCGGCTGGGTCGCCTATGGCGGCACGCGGGCCAGCCGCACGCCGTTCGTCACCAGCCTGCACCAGCTGTCGCCCGGCCAGTCCATCGTCAAGCAGCGCTACGACTCGGTGATGGCGAAGGGGGACGCGGTGCTCGCCGGCAGCAAGTTCGCCGCCGCGACCATCGCCAGCCTCTACCCCCACGCCGCCACCCGCGTCGTGCTGGTCCGACCCGGCGTCGACCTCCGGTCGTACGATCCGGGCGCGATCGCGGCGTCGCGCGTGCAGGCGCTTCGCCACGGCTGGCAGGTGGCCCCCGACGAGCGCATCATCCTGCTCGCCGCGCGGCCGAGCGTGTGGAAGGGCCACAAGGTGCTCATCGAGGCGGTCGGCCAGCTCGTCGCCGGGGGCTTGCGCGACGTGAAGCTGGTGCTGGTCGGCGAGGGCAGGGGCGGCGCCGGCCGCGACGTCGACCACGCGGTCAAGGCGGCGCGGCTCGGCGACCGCATCCGCCGGGTCGGCGCCTGCGCGGACATGCCGGCGGCGCTGCTCGCCGCCGCCGTGGTGGTGGTGCCCTCGATCGAGGCGGAGGCGTTCGGCCGGATCGTGGTCGAGGCGCAGGCGCTGGGGACACCGGCCGTGGTCTCGGACCTCGGCGCGGTACCCGAAACGATCCTGGCGCCCCCCGACGTCGAGCCGGCCAAGCGCACGGGGTGGCGCGTCTCGCCGAGCGACCCCACCCTGCTCGCCGAGGCGCTGCGCGCCGCGCTGTCGCTCGGGGCCAGCGGTCGCGACGCGCTGGCGCTGCGCGCCCGCAAGCAGGCCGCCGAGCGCTTCGCCGTGGAGCGGATGGCGCGGGAAACGCTCGACGCCTACACGGAGGTGATCGAGCGCCAGGCGGTGCCGGTGTGACGCGCCGCCCTCACGCCCCGCGCTGGCGCAGCAGCAGCGCCACCGCCGCGCGCAGCTCCGAGATGCCCTCGCCGGTCTCGGCCGAGGTGAAGATCACGGACGGGTACGCGGCGACGCGGGTGCGCAGCTCGGCCAGCGTCGCGGCGACCACCGCGTCCCGCGCCGACGCTTTCACCTCGTCGCGCTTGGTCAGCACCACCTGGTAGGACATCGCGGCCTTGTCCAGGATGTCGAACATCTCGCGGTCGACCGCCTTCAGCCCGTGCCGGCCGTCGACGAGCACGAACACGCGGGCCAGGGGCGCCCGACCGCGCAAGAATCCGTGCATCAGGGCGGTCCAGCTCGCGACCTTCTCCTTGGAGACGGCGGCGTAGCCGTAGCCTGGCATGTCGACGAGCCGCAGCCGCGCCCGCACGCCGTCTTCACCTCCGTCCTCGCCGAGGGCGAAGAAGTTGAGCTGCTGGGTGCGGCCGGGCGTGTTGGAGGTGCGCGCCAGTGTTTTCCGGTTGGTGAGCGCGTTGAGCAGCGAGGACTTGCCGACGTTGGAGCGCCCGGCGAAGGCGATCTCGGGCGGTCCCGGCGGCGGCAGC
Source organism: uncultured Beijerinckiaceae bacterium (assembly GCA_964244495.1). Taxonomy (GTDB): domain Bacteria; phylum Pseudomonadota; class Alphaproteobacteria; order Rhizobiales; family Beijerinckiaceae; genus RH-AL1. The sequence continues at coordinate 166,905 of CAXTIU010000003.1, read as the reverse complement.
CCGTCGATGGCGGCCGCCGCCCAGATGAACTGGCATTCGGCGGCGAACAGCAGCCGCCCGGCTTCCGTGAAGTCGGCCGCCTCGCCCTCGCTCAAGGCCGGTCACTCACGGGTTCGAGACCCCGGCGCCGGTCATTCGCCCGGCGCGATCTTCTTGCCCTCGGCTTCCGCCTCCAGGTTCTTCAGGTTGCGCTTGCTGAGCGCGACGGCGGTCGCCTTGTCGGGCGCGGGCCGCCGGCGGACCATGCCGGTGAGATTGTCGAACAGCTCCAGCTTCACCCCCGCGCGCTTCATGATGATCGACTGCTGGAGCAGGGTCAGCGTGTTGTTGCACGTCCAGTACAGCACCAGCCCCGAGGGAAAGGTGCCGAGCATGAAGGTGAAGATCACCGGCATGAAGGTGAACAGCTGCTTCTGCACGGGGTCGGTCGGCTCGGGGTTCATCTTCATCTGGAGGAACATCGAGAACCCCATGATGAGGGGTAAGAGGCCGATCGCGAGGAAGTGGCCGAACACCGGCAGCTCGGTCGGGTTGAAGGGCAGCAGCCCGAACAGGTTGAAGATGTTGGTCGGGTCGGGCTGCGACAGGTCGTGGATCCACAGCACGAACGGCGCCTGGCGCATCTCGATGGTGACGAACAGCACCTTGTAGAGCGCGAAGAACACGGGAATCTGGATCACCATCGGCAGGCAGCCGGCGACGGGGTTGATCTTCTCCCGCTTGTAGATCTGCATCATCTCCTGCTGCTGCTTCACCTTGTCGTCGGGGTAGCGCTCCTTGAGGGCGGCGAGCTGCGGCTGCGCGGCCTTCATCTTGGCCATGGACATGTAGGAGCGGTTGGCGAGCGGGAAGAACACGGCCTTCACCAGGACGGTGATGCCGATGATCGCCAACCCGAAGTTGCCGACGACCTTGTAGATGCCGTCGAGCAGGAAGAACATCGGCTTGGTGATGAAATAGAACCAGCCCCAGTCGATCAGCCGGTCGAACTTCGCGATCTTGTACTCGCTCGTGTAGCGGTCGAGCAGCGCCACCACCTTCGCGCCGGCGAACAGGCGGGTCGTCGAGGCGGCGGTGGCGGCCGGCGCGATCGTCAGCGGCGCGTTCAGGGTCGCGGTCTGGTAGGTTTTCTCGCCGGTGCCGTGGGCGGAGAAGGTGCCGTCGAAGGGCCGCGTCTGGTCCGGCACGATCGCGGTGGCGAAATACTTGTCGGTGAAGCCGAGCCAGCCGCCGGTCCCCTGCAACGTCTGGGTGCCGTTGGTGTCCTTCTCGACGTCCTTGTAGTTCGGCTCCTGCACGCGCCCGTCGCCGACCACGCCGACGTAGCCCTCGTGCAGCACGGAATAGCCCGACGTCGCCGGCAGGCCCTGCCGCACGATCAGCGTGTAGGGCGACAGCGTGACCGGCGTCCCGCCGCCGTTGGCGACGCTGTTGGTCACGGTGAACATGTAGTCCTTGTCGACGCTGATCGTGCGCGTGAAGACGAGGCCGTGGCCGTTGTCCCAGGTCAGCGAGACCGGCGTGGCCACGGTCAGCTTCGCGCCGGCGGGGGCGGTCCACAACGTGTCGGGACCGGGCAGGCTCAAGGCGTCGGCGCTCCCCCCGGTGCCGGGCTGCGCGACGAATCCGGATTCGGCGAAGTAGGCGCCGGGCGCGCCGGAGGGCGACAGGAGGTCGATGTTCGGGCTGTTCTTGTCGGCCGTCTCCCGGTAGTCCTTGAGGGCGAGGTCGTCCAGGCGCGCGCCCTTGAGCGCGATCGACCCGGCCAGGCTCGGCGTGTCGATGGCGACGCGCGGGCTCTCGGCCAGCGCGGTCGCGCGGTCGCGGCGCGCCACGGGCGTCTCGGGCGCGATGCCGCCCTGGGGCGGCGCGTTCACCGTCTGCGGCGGCAGCCCGCCCGGCGCGCCGGTGACGCCCGGCATCTGCGGGTTCGCCCCGGTGCCTTGCGCGACCTGCGCCTGGTGGGCCTGATCGAGCTTCGGCTTGCCGTAGAAATAGTTCCAGCCGAACACGACGAGGATCGAGAGGGCCAGGGCCAGGTAATAGTTCTTGGTGTCGGGTTTCATGGCGTGAGCCTGATCCTTCAGGGCCTGATGGTGCGAGGCTTTGGTGTGTTCGGCTTGGCTGTGTTCGGCTTCTGATCGTGGGGTCCCGGCGCGTGGGGCTTGGCCCTGCCGGGGCGGGCGCCGTGCACGTCACCGAGCGCCCGGCCGACCTCGCGCTTGAGCGCGGCGAAGGCGACGCGGACGGCGTCGATCCGCCCGACGATGACGTAGTCGTACCCGGCCCGTGCCGGCAGGTCGCCCGACAGCCTGACCGCCTCGCGGAGCCGGCGCCGGGCGCGGTTGCGGACGACGGAGTTGCCGACCTTCTTCGTCAGGGTGTACCCGACGCGGGCGACCGCCGGATCGCCGTCTCGCGTTTCCCGGCTCCGCGCGGGCGCGGCGTGCAGGCTCAGGGCCTTGCCATGCCAACGCTTGCCCTTGGCGGCGTGGAGGAAGTCGGCGCGCCGTTTCAACCGAACCAGCACCGGCGGCACAGACATCGGCGCGTCCGACCCGGCTCGGGGCGCCTCGCCCCGGACGGTCGGCCGCCGGGCGTCCCCGGGCATGTCGGACGGGTCCCGCATCGCGTAAACCCTCTCGCGTGTCCGACCGCGTGGAACGCGCCGGCCCTTACTGATCCGTTGGGGCTTGCCGATCCGTTGGGTCTTGCCGGTCCGTCAGGCGGACAACCGCTTGCGGCCGCGCGCGCGACGGGTCGCGATCACCTTGCGGCCGCCCACCGTCGCCATGCGCGAGCGAAACCCGTGGCGGCGCTTGCGCACGATCTTGGAAGGCTGGTACGTCCGTTTCACGTTGGGAACTCCGACCCTGTCGACGCGGCGTCCCGTGGGACCTTGAGCCGGCGTCGCGGGCAGTCAAAACAGCGGGTGGGGGCCGTGACGAGCGCAGGGCTCGGGCGTCCGCGAGGCGGCAGCTCCAAGCCTGTCGTTTCCAAAGCCTGTCGTTCGGCGCGACTTATAGGGGAAAGCCGGCGCGCGAGTCAATTTATCCGGGGCCGTCCGCCATCGGCGCCCGCGCGGCGACCGGTCCGGCCCCCGGCCGTCGGCACGGGATGGTGTCGCCGGCGGCCAATTGACCGCGCGAGGAGCCTATCCTAAGCCCTGAACAGCGGGCGCACGTCTTGCGCGGCAAGGTCGTCCGCCCGCCGCCTTGGCCGACCCATGCTGCGATTGTTCTTCCGCTTCGTCGGCCTTCTCGCCCTGGCGGGCGCCTTCGTGTCGCTCGTCGTCGACGGCACGCGTTCGGTCGCCGCGCGCTCCACCGAGATCCTGCCGCTCGGCCGCACGGCCACCGCGCTGGCGCCGGACGCCTTCGTCAAGGCCCACACCTTCATCGAGACCCATGCCCCGCTGCTGTGGGACCCCGTGCTGGTGACGATCCTGTTGCTGCCGGCGTGGCTCGTGCTTGGCATCGTCGGCTTCGTGCTGCTGGCGCTCACCCGCCGGCCGGCGCCCAAGATCGGCTACAGCCGGCGGTGAAGTGCGCCGCGTCGCATTGCGCGGCCGGCGGCCGGTGCCCATCTCCGGGAAAGGCGCTCCGGCCGCACCGCCGTCGAAGCGCGTAGAGGAGAGGCGATGTTTTCCTTCCGCAAGCCGACGACCCTGCCGACCGCCGCCGAAGCCCTGCCGGGCCGCGCGGCGGCGACCCCCACCGCCGACCGCCATCACGTCAACGGCCGGCCCCTCAGGCCGCCGTTCCCCGAAGGCGTCGAGACGGCGATCTTCGGCCTCGGCTGCTTCTGGGGCGCCGAGCGGATGTTCTGGACCCTGCCCGGCGTCCACGTGACGGCGGTGGGCTACGCCGGGGGCGACACGCCGAACCCGACCTACGAGGAGGTGTGCTCCGGCCGCACCGGCCACAACGAGGTGGTGCTCGTCGCCTACGACCCCAAGGTCATCGGCTACGCCGACCTCGTGCGCCGCTTCTTCGAGGGGCACAACCCGACGCAGGGCATGCGCCAGGGCAACGACGCCGGCACCCAGTACCGCTCCGGCGTGTACGGCGACGCGGCGCAGCAGGCGATCGCCCGCGAGGCGAAGGCGGCCTACGAGCCGGTGCTCGCGAAGGGCGGCTTCGGCCCGATCACCACGGAGATCGTGCCGACCCCGACGTTCTACTACGCGGAAGCCTATCACCAGCAGTACCTCGCCAAGAACCCCGGCGGCTATTGCGGGCTCGGCGGCACCGGCGTCAGTTGCCCGGTCGGCGCGACCGTCGCCGCCTGAAGCGCCGGTCCGAAACGTGAGCGGCGCTTTCCGGACGCGCCGATGCGGTGAGGGACGTGACCGGCGGGGAGCGCGGCCTCAGAACGCCGTCGGCTCCTCGGTCTTGGCGTAGCTCGCGGTGGTCTCGCGGGGATAGTCGGGCCGGCGCTCGAACATCGCGCGGGCGAGCTGGAGCAGGGGCGTGGTGAGCCGGCTCACGTCCTCGACGCGCCCGACGATCCGGGCGCCGCGCGTCAACTCGTCGTCGAGCTTCGCCATGGTCGGCGCGAGGCCGGGGTCGTCGTCGCGGAACCAGGCGCGCAGCACCCGCGACCAGACGAGCACGAGGCCCTGCAGCTTCACCGCGCCGACCGGCCCTTCCGACTCGATGCCGGCCGCCTCCAGCATGAAGCGCATGGAATTGATCTCGACCCGGTTCACGGCGGCGGCGGCGAGCGGCGAGCGGACGATCCATTCGTCGATGCCCTCCAGACCGAGCTTGTAAGGGGCCAGCGCGTCGAGGCGGCGCATCAGCACGTCGAACAGCCGCTCCTTGGCCGGCTCGCCCATCAGGTCGTCGGTCGTGCCCTCCAGCACGGTGCGGTCGACCTTGCGCGAGAAGCCGGCCAGCACAGCGCCCTTCGACGGGAACGCGTCGCGGAAGTCGGCGAGCGAGACGTTGGCGCGCGTCGCGATGTCGGTGATGGAGATGTCCTCCCAGGACCGCTCGCCGGCCAGCTCCATCAAGGCCTCGACGATGGCATCCCGGGGCGACCCCTTGGCCGCCTGCGTGATCTTGGGCTCCACGACCTCGGGCTCCACGACCTCGGGCTTGGCGACCTCGGACTTGGCGACCTCCGGCCCGAGGATCTCGGATGGAGCGTGGTCGAACCCCGCCGGGGTCGAAGGCTCCGACTCCTGCGATCCGTCGTGCTCCTGCGCCATGCTATGCTTTCCTTCGGAGCAAACCTCCGTCCCAACGCCTGGTTCTACCCGCTCCCTCCCGCCGTTCCAAGCGGTTCGAGGTCGCGGCGCTCCGGGACGATCCCGTCTAGTACTGCCGCCAGCTGTCCCGCGGGATCGGCATGCGGTCGAGTTCGCCGTCGAGCGTGTAGGCGGCGCTGATCAGCGCGAGGTGGGTGAGCGCCTGCGGCGTGTTGCCGAGCTGCTCGCCGCCGACCCCGATCTCCTCCGAGAACAGCCCGAGGTCGTTGGCGTAGCTGACCAGCTTCTCGAAGTGCAGCCGGGCGCGGCGGACGTCGCCGGAGCGGGCGAGGCACTCGACGAGCCAGAAGCAGCAGGGCGTGAAGGCGCCCTCGTCGCCGTCGAGCCCGTCGACGTTGCCGGTGGCCCCCGTCTCGTAGCGCCGCACCAGGACGTCGGAGGTCAGTTCCGCCTCCACCGCCCGCTGCGTCGACAGCCAGCGCGGGTCCTTGGCGGAGATGAAGCGCATCAGCGGCATCAGCAGCACGGAGCCGTCGAGCGTCTTGCCGCCCTTGTACTGCACGAAGGCGCCGCGCCGCGCGTCCCAGAAGTTCTCGTGGATGTCGCGGTAGATGCGGTCACGGTTCTCCCGCCACTTGGCGGCCTCCTCGGCCGGCAGCGAGCGCTTGGCGGCGAGCCGCAGCCCACGGTCGAGGGCGACCCAGCACATCAGCCGCGAGGACAGGAAATGCCGCTCTTGACCCCGGATCTCCCAGATGCCGGCGTCGGGCCTGTCCCAGTTCCGGCACACCCAGTTGAGCGTCCGCGACGTGCGCTCCCAGGTGCGGTAGGTGACCGGCACGCCGTGCTTGTCGGACAGGTAGATCGAGTCGAGCAGCGGGCCGTAGATGTCGAGCTGCAGCTGGCTCGCGGCGGCGTTGCCGATGCGCACCGGCTTGGCGCCCCCGTAGCCGGCGAGATGGGCGAGCTCGCTCTCCGCCGCCTCCCGGTTGCCGTCGAGGCGGTACAGGATCTGCAGTTCGCCGGCCTCGCTGCGGTCGGCGCGGGCGGCGACCCATTCGTTGAAATGGGCGGCTTCCCTGACGTACCCGAGCCGCATCAGCGCGAAGGTGGCGAAGGCGGCGTCGCGGATCCAGCAGAAACGATAGTCCCAGTTGCGGCTGCCGCCCGGCTTCTCCGGCAGGCCGAAGGTGCCGGCGGCGGCGATCGACCCATGGTCCGCCGAACACAGGAGCTTCAGCACCAGCGCGGACCGGTTCACGTGCTCGCGCCACCGTCCCTTGTAGGAGGAATGCGCCGACCAGCTCTGCCAGTAGGCGATCGTCTGCGTGAACGAATCGTCGATGAAACGTTTCAGGGCGTCGCCGTCGCTCGGCTTCTCGTGGCCGCATTCGAGGACGAAGTTCGCGCTCTCGCCTCCCTTCAGGCAAAAGGCGGCGACCGCCGCGCCGTGCCGATCCGCCCTCAGGGGCACGCTGGAGCGCAGGCGCAGCGGCCCGGAGTCGGTCGCGCGGTTGGGCGTGAACGTGGCGCTGTCGGCATCGAGGGTGACGCGGGGCACGCCGTCGCGGCCGTAGTCGAAGCGCGGCCAGCACCGGGCGGTCAGGGCGACCTCGCCCGTCACGCAGAGCACGCGGCGGACGATGGCGCTGCGTGGCCCGTCGGCGGCCATGATCGGCATGTGGTCGGTGATCTCGACGACGGCCGCGTCGTCCATGAAGCGGGTGATCAGGACGTTGGTGTCGGGGATGTAGATCTGCCGCGTGCGCCATCGGTGGTCGTCGTCGGGCCCGATGCTGAAGGCACCCCCTCCCGCCGGGTCGAGCAGGGTGCCGAACACGGTGGGCGAGTCGAGGTTGGGATGACACAGGTAGTCGATCGAGCCGGTCGTCGAGACGAGCGCCATCGAACGAAGGTTGCCGATCGCGCCATGGGCGCCGATCGCCGCGACGCGCGGAACTTGCCTGTGGCCGGACATCAATCCCTCCCGCGTCATCATCGCCCGCGCGCCCTGCGATATAGGGCCGGCGTTGGGGCCGGCGGCCGAGCCCTACCCGACCGTCGCGACGGAGCCGCCGTCGACCCGGTAGTTCGAGCCGTTGATGAAGCTCGCCTGGGCCGAGCACAGGAACACCACCAGGCTGGCGACCTCCTCCGGCCGGCCCCGGCGCCGCAGCTCCAGCGTCGGCCGCTCCTCCTTGAGGAAGGATTGGATCGCCTCGTCGACGCTCGTGCCGTTCTCCTTCGCGCGCTTCTCCATCATCGCGTCGGTCATCGGGGTCGCGATGTAGGCGGGGCTGACCGAGTTCACGAGCACGCCGTGCTTGGAATAGGTCTTCGAGAGGCCCTTGGCGAGGTTGAGGATGCCGGCCTTGGCGGCGCAGTAGGGAAGCTCGTCGGCGTAGGGCTGCTCCGCGTCCTCCGAGCCGAACAGGATCACGCGGCCTTGCTTGCGTTCGACCATGCCGGGGATGAAGGCGCGCGCGACCCGCACCGTCCCCATCAGCAGGATCTGGATGGTGTCGAGCCAGCCCTCGTCGCCGATGGTGTGGAAATCGCCGGTGGCGCCGGTCACCCCGGCGGCGTTCACCAGGAAGTCGATCGGGCCGAGCTTGGCGAGGGCCGCGTCGCGCAGCGCCTCGACGGACGCGGTTTCCGTCACGTCGACCACCACCGGGTGAACCTCGCCATGCGCGCTCAGCTCGCGTGCCGCCGCCTCGATCTGATCGGGGAACTGGTCGGCGATCACCACGCGCACGCCCTCGGCGAGCAGCATCCTCGCCGTCGCGAAGCCCATGCCGGAGTCGGCGCCGGTCACCACCGCCGCCTTGCCTCGAACCGCGTAATCCATGCGCTCCAGCCTTTCCCGCCACCGTTCTCTCGCCGCTAAGCCGGGAACACGCGAGCGCGGCACATGTTGCCGAGCGAGACAGAGGGACACACGCCCATGATCGACGCACCTCGGATCGATCCGCAGGCCAGGTCGGTGCTCGACCAACTGGCCGCCGGCGCCGCGCCGATGGCGGCGGACGCGGGCGAGTGGCTCGCCGGCTACCGCGCCGAACTCGAGAAGGTCGTCGCGATGCAGGGTGCCGCCCCCCCGATCGCCGGCGCGACGCGGCGGGTGCCGCTGCCCGACGGTGGGGCCATCGCGCTGCGGGTCTACCGTCCCGATGACGCGGCGGGGCGGCGGCCGACCGCGCTGTTCATCCACGGCGGCGGCTTCGTCGCCGGCTCGCTGGCGGCCTACGACATCCCGCTGCGCTGGCTGGCGCTGCGCTCCGGCTGGCAGGTCGCCGCGATCGACTACCGGCTGGCGCCCGAGCACCCGTTTCCCGCCGCCGTCGGCGATTGCGCCGCCGCGCTGATGGTGCTGCTCACCGAGCCGGACGTCGAGGCGGGCCGCATCGCGGTGATCGGCGACAGCGCCGGCGGCTGCCTCGCCGCCGTGATCGCGCGGCGCGCGCGGGACGCCGGCCTGTCGCTGGCGCTCCAGGTGCTGCTCTACCCCAACACGGACCTGCGCCCGAGCGCGGAGCTGCCGGAGGGGACATCCTACCCCTCGCGCGCGGATTATGACGGGGCGGTCATCCGCATGGACGAGCTGCGCCGCAGCCTTGACCTGTACTGCGGCACGGCCGACCGCACGCTGCCCGACGTGTCGCCGCTGCTCGCCCCCGACCTCGCCGGCCTGTGCCCGGCGCTGGTCGTCACCAACGAGGTCGACCCGCTGCGCGACGAGGGCGAGGCCTACGCGCGGCGGCTGCGCGCCGCCGGCGTGCCGGTGGAGGCGGAGCGCGTGGAGGGCATGATCCACAGCGCCCTCCAGCGCGGCGCCCGCATCGCGCGCGGCGACGCGCTGATCACGCGGGTCGCCGAGCGACTCCGGGCGGCGGGGCCGACGGCGGAAGCCTGAAGGCGCCCTCGTCGACCGTGTTGCGTCGGCCCGCCACGAGCGTCTACGAAGGTGGGAGGCGGGCGCCGGGATGACGGCGACGCGAAGGGATCATCGACCATGAGCATCGCTTTCATCGGCCTGGGCAGCATGGGCTCCGGCATCGCCGCCAACCTGGTCAAGGCCGGCCACGACGTGACGGTGTGGAACCGGAGCCCCGGCAAGGCCGCCGACCTCGTCGCCGCCGGCGCGCGGGAGGCCGGCACCGCCGCCGAGGCGGTCGCCGACGCCACCGTCGCCTTCAGCATCCTGGCGGACGATGCTGCCCTGCTCGCCGTGCTGCGCGGCGAAGGAGGGCTCCTGAAAGGACTGCCGGAGCGCGCCCTGCACGTGTCGCTCAGCACCATCTCGGTGGCGACCGCCGACCGGGTGGCGCGAGAGCACGCCGAGCACGGGCAACGCTACCTGTCGGCTCCGGTGTTCGGCCGCCCGATCGCGGCGGCGGCCGGCCAGCTGTCGATCGTCGCGGCGGGCGCGGCCGGGGATATCGACGAGGCGGAACCCTATTTCAAGGCCATGGGACCGAAGCTGTTCCGGGTCGGCGAGACGCCGTCCGCCGCCAACCTCGTCAAGCTGTGCGGCAACTTCATGATCCTCTCCGCCATCGAGACGATGGGCGAGGCGATGACGCTCGCCGCCAAGGGCGGGGTGCCCAAGGCGATGTTGCACGAGGTGATGACCAACACCCTGTTCGACGCGCCCCCCTACAAGAACTACGGCCGGATGATCGTGGAGGACCATTACCAGCCGGTCGGCTTCAAGGCGCCGCTCGGCCTGAAGGACATGCGCCTCGTCGGCGACTCGGCGGCGGCGTTGCGCGTGCCGATGCCGTTGCTCGGCGTGTTGCGCGACCACCTCCTGCAGACGATCGCCATCGAGGGTGACGACACGGACTGGTCGGGTATCGGCCGGACGATCGGCAAGAACGCCGGACTGTGAGGCGGGGAACGCTGCGAGCCCCCGCTCCTCGTCCCGCGCCGCAACAAAACCGAATTCGCACCGCTTCCTGCCGGCGGCGCCATCCACCGACCCGGCGTCATCCTCGTGGGTCTTCCTCCGACGCCGGACTGACGGATGCCAATTCCATGATCCCGCCGCTTCGCCGCCTCCTCCGCGCCGTCCTGCTCGTCTGCGCCGTCTCGGCCGTGGGCGTCCCGGCCGCCTCGGCCCAGACGAAGGGAAGCCAGACGACGGCGGGTCAGGCGGCGCCGGTCGGGGCGGTGCAGGGTCCGCCGGCCCCGGCGCCCGCCGCGCCGGTCAGCCAGACGGAGGAGCAGCTGTCGGCCGAGGTCGACGCGCTCGCCGCCAAGCTCGCGGCGGTCGAGAAGACGTTCGACGTTCCCCACCCGACCCCCGCGCTCCTGGGCGAGGCGGCGAACGACGTGCTGCCGCTGACCGCGCGGGCGCAGGGCATCGTCGATCGGCTGATCCCGCGCACCGCCGCGATGAAGGCGCGCCTCGACCAGCTCGGGCCGAAGGGCGCCACCGACAGCGCCGACGTCGCCAAGGAGCGGGCGGGCCTGCAGAAGACCTTCGACGACAACGACGGCCTGCTCAAGCGCGCCAAGGTGCTGGAGGTGAAGGCCCAGCAGGAGGCCGCCTACATCGGCAAGCGGCAGCGCGCCCTGTTCACCACCTCCCTGTTCCAGCGCTCGACCAGCATCCTCAGCCCGCAGCTGTGGCTGCGTGTCATGCGCGAGGCGCCGGGCGACGTGGCCGACGCCACGCGCGTGTTCAAGGGGTGGCTCGACGGCTTCAACGAGGGCCTCACCGGCGGCAAGCTCGTCGCGTTCTGGTCGCTCGTCGCCGCCGTCGTCCTCCTGTACTGGCCGCTGAGCCGCCTCTTCACGCACCTGATCGCGCGCCGGTTCCACGCGGCCGATCCGAACGGGTGGCGGAAGATCCGGATCGCGGTCTGGACCAGCCTCGGTGTCTGCGCGGCGGTGGTCGCGATCATGTATGCCGTCACCTACGTCTTCTCGTTCGTCACCGTCGCTGACGGCGGCATCGCGCCGCTGTTCACGGCGATGCAGGTCGGCGTGCTGCGCGTCGCGGTCGCGGGTGGGCTCGCGCGGGGCATCCTGGCGCCGGACCGGCCGACGTGGCGCCTGGTCGACCTCGACGAGACGACCGTCGACAAGCTGACCCGCATGGTCGTCGGCATCGCGATCATCGTGTCCGCCATCAAGGTTATCGAATCGTTGAACGAGGTGATCTACGCCTCGGAAGCGTTCTCGATCGCCGCGCGGAGCATCGGGGCGCTGCTGGTGGCGGTCGCGATGGCGGTGGCCCTCGCCGTTTTCCGCGACGACCCGGACGCGAGCGACCCCGAGGTGGCGACGTCCTCGCCGGCGCAGCGGCATGAATGGTTCGGGCTGCTGCGCGGCGTCGCGTGGGCGCTCATCGTGCTCATCGTGGCGGCGGTGCTCGCCGGCTACTCGTCCTTCGCCGGCTTCCTGGTCGATCAGCTCGTTCTCGTCACCGCCGTCGGCGCGGTGCTGTTCTTGGCCGTGACCTTCGTCGACGAGGCCTGCGCGAACGTCTTCGACCCGAAGTCGATGGTCGGCCGCAACCTCCTCCACACGGTCGGGCTGCGCCGCGAGACGCTGGGGCAACTCTCGATCCTGCTGTCGGGCGGCGCCCGCCTGACGCTCATCGTGGTGGCGCTGCTGGTCGTCGCCGCGCCCTGGGGCATGCAGTCGACCGATGTCGCCGGCAACCTCCACGCGGCCTTCTTCGGCTTCAAGGTCGGCGACTTCACGATCTCCATCGCCGGCATCGCGGTGGCGGTGATCCTGTTCGGCGCCGTCCTGGCGGCGACGCGCGCCGTCCAGAACTGGCTGGAGGACAAGTACCTGCCGCACACGCGGCTCGACGCCGGCCTGCGCAACTCGATCAAGACGAGCCTCGGCTACCTCGGCTTCCTCGTCGCGCTGGCGCTCGCCGCCGCCAACCTCGGCGTCGACTTCCAGAAGCTCGCCATCGTCGCCGGCGCGCTGTCGGTCGGCATCGGCTTCGGCCTCCAGTCGATCGTCAACAACTTCGTGTCCGGCCTGATCCTGCTGTGGGAGCGCGCGGTGCGCGTCGGCGACTGGGTGGTGGTGGGGGCGGACCAGGGCTACGTCCGCAAGATCAACGTCCGCTCGACCGAGATCGAGACCTTCGACCGCGCGGCGGTGATCGTGCCGAACTCGAACCTCGTCAGCGGCGTCGTCAAGAACCTGATGCGCACCGACCGCGTCGGGCGCCTGACCATCGAACTCTCCGTCCACGCCTCCGCCGACCCCGAGAAGGTCCGCGAGGTGCTGATCGACCTGGCCCGCGACAACGAGGCGGTCCTGTCGCTGCCCTCGCCGCAGGTCCGCTTCACCAACCTGACCGCCGGCGCGATGACCTTCGACCTGTTCTGCTTCGTCGCCGACGTCGAGGCGATGGTGCGCACCAAGAGCGACCTGTATTTCGCCATCTGCGCCGCCTTCCGGCGGCACGGCTTCTTCGACGGGCCGGCGGCCGGCCCGACCGCCATCGACATCGTCGGCCTGGACAGGCTCCAGTCGATCCTCGAAGCCGGCCGCGACAGGAGCCTCGACAGGGGCGTCGAGGCCGCCCGCCCTCGCAAGACCGGCTGATCCGGGCAACGGACCATGAATTTCCCCAGCCCGCCCCACGCCGTTCGCCGTCCCCTCGCCGCCCTCTGCCTCGCCCTCGCCGGCCTGTCGCTCGCGGGATGCCTTGCCGCCGAGGACGACGCGCCCGAGATCGTCCAGACCCGCCCGAGCGTCGTCGTGCGCCTCGACCCGGCCGAGGTCCGGCAGCGCATCTGCGCCTACCGCCACGCCCACGGCCTGTCGGAGGTCGCCATCGATCCCGCCCTGATGGCGCTCGCCCAGTCGCAGGCCAACGCGATGGCGCGTGCCGACCATCTCAGCCACGAGGTCGCGGGATCGCTGGACCACCGCCTCAACGCGGCGCATCACGCCAAGGGTTACGCGGTGGAGAACGTTTCGGCCGGCTACGCCGACGCCGACGCGGCGCTCGGCGGCTGGCAGCGCTCGCCCGGCCACAACGCCAACCTGCTCGACACCAAGATGCGACGCATGGGCATCGCCGCCGCCGACGCGCCCGGCACGCGCTTCAAGACCTATTGGGCGCTGATGATGACGGACTAGGCGCTCCTCGGCAAATATGTCACAAGTGAGCCTTAACTGCGACCGCCGCCGACTTCTTTGGAACCGTGATTGACACGCCGCTCGCGCTTCCGTGAAGTAAGGGTGGGTCTGCCCAAAGTATGAGCGTCTGAGACCGAGGGGCCGGTCGACACGAGGGCGGACCCGCGGGGGTTCATGCGTGAGCAGCGTTGAGACGATCATCGTCGTCGGCACGTCTCGTTCGCGGGACGCGCACGCGCTGTTGACGCGAGCCGGCTACGGTGCCGTCGCGATCGCGACCCTCCATGATGCCCTCGCCTTCGCCGCCGCCGAGGCGCCGTCCCTCGCGATCCTGGACTTCGAGCCCTCCGATCGCGCCGCGCTCGACGTGTGCCGGCGCATCAAGGCCGCCAGCCCGGACACGTTCATCCTGCAGACCGCGCGGGGCGCATCGCCGGCCGACCCCGCGCCCGATCCCGGCTCGGCTCCCACCATCCCGGTCGACGACGGAGCGGACTGCGTCGACGCCTACCTGATCGAGCCGGTCGATCCGCGCGAGATGCTGACGCTGGTCCGCTCGCTCCTGCGCCTGCAGAAGGTCGAGGCCAACCTGCGTGACAGCGAGGACCGCCTGCTGCTGGCGCAGGAGTCCGCCGGCCTCGCCATCCTCGACTGGGTCATTCCCACCGGGCACTTCGTGCATTCGGACAACTTCCTCGACCTGTTCGACCTCGCGCCGCGTGGTACCGACGAGCCGCTCGCGCCGGCCACGCTCCTGGAACGCATCCACCCCGACGATCTCGGCGCGCTGATCGGCGAGTTCTCGGGCGGACATCAGGTGGGGCAGGCGTTCGACAAGGAGTTCCGGATCGTGCGCCGCGACGCCACGATCCGTTGGATCGCCTCGCGCGGACGCTTCTTCAGCAACGCCGCCGGGGTCCCGGAGCGGATGCTCTCCTTGTCCTTCGACATCACGGAGCGCAAGACGGCCGAGCGCGCGAACGCGGAACTGGCCTCGATCGTCGCCTCCACCATCGACGCGATCGTCGGCACCGACGGGGCGGGCACGGTCACCTCATGGAACGCCGCCGCCGAGCGGCTGTTCGGCCTGCCGGCCGCCGCGATGATCGGCCAGCCTGTGGCGGCCGGCCTGTCCGACATGGACGGGGCGGAGGCGGAGGCGCACCGCCGTCGGCTGGCCAGCGGCGAGGCGCACGAGTTCGAGACGCGGCAGACGCGCCCGGACGGCACGATCATCGACCTCTGGGTGACCAGCGCCCCCATCCGCGCCCCGGCCGGGCCGGTGATCGGCGCCTCGCTGATCTTCCGCGACGTTTCACCCCAGAAGCGGCGCGAGGACCACATCCGCTTCCTGATGCGGGAGCTGACGCACCGCTCGAAGAACCTGCTCGCCGTGATCCAGGCGATGGCGCGCCAGTCGATGACCAGCGGCATCACGCCGGAGGAATTCGTCAAGCGCTTCACCGATCGCCTCGCCGGGCTCGCCGGCTCGCACGACCTCCTGTCCTCCGTCGACTGGCACGGCGCCTCGCTGATGGACCTCGTCCGCTCCCAGCTCAACCATTACGAGGACCTGTTCGGCACGCGCATCCTCCTCCAGGGCGACGACGTCCTGCTGCGCCCGGAAGCCGCGCAGAACGTCGGCATCGCGCTGCACGAGCTGTCCACCAACGCCGCCAAGTATGGAGCGCTGTCGAACGCGGACGGTCGCGTCGCCATAGCCTGGGCGCTCGATGGGGACACCGCCCGGACCCTGACGCTGACCTGGCGCGAAACCGGCGGCCCTCCCGTGACCGCGCCGACGCGCAAAGGCTTCGGGACGGTGGTGATGGACCGCATCGCCGGCCGCGCGCTTGGCGGCAAGTCCGGCATCGGCTTCGAGCCGGGCGGCGTCGTGTGGACGCTCAACGTCCCGGCCTCCGCCGCCGTCGCCGTGTGAAACGGCGCTGCCCTGGCATGGGGCCGCGCCGCGGACGCGTCGCGATGTCGGCGACGCGGAGCCAACGCGAGGCGTCCCGCATCGGGCCGATCTCTAGGCCGAGCGGCTGCGGTGGAAGAAGTGCGGCGAGCCGGGCCTGGGGCGGAGCACGTCCGTGCGCGCCGCGATGAAGGCCAGCGTGTCGTGGAGCGCGGGCGCGCACGGCCGCAGCAGGGGGCTGAAGGCCGCCATCACCAGCGTGTGGTTCACGTGCCTGTAGAAGCGCGTCTCCGCCTGGCCGCCCAGCGCCGTGACGCGGGCGGCCAGGCGGCGCGCGTTGTCCGGCTTCACGCGGGTGTCGGCGAGCCCCGAGATCAGCAGCATCGGCGCGGCGTCGCCCCTGGCGTGGGTGATCGGCTGGGACGACGACAGGTCGCCGCCGGCGGGAGCGAAGATGCGCTTCAGCGTCTCGCTGCGCAGCGGCAGGAAGTCGTAGGGTCCGGCCAGCCCGACCACGCCGGCCAGCGCGGCGAGGCTCTCGGGATCGAGGTAGCGCTTGTCGAGCGCGAGCATGGCGGCGATGTAGGCGCCGGCGGAATGGCCGAGGAGGAAGATCAGGCCGGGATCGGCGCCGAACTCGGTGGCGTTGCGCCGCGCCCAGCGCACCGCCCGCGCCCCGTCGCCGATGAAGTCGGGGTATCGCACGTCGGGGTAGAGCCGGTAGTCCGCCACGGCGACGACCACCCCGCGCTTGGCCAGCGCCACGGCGGCGAAGCGGTAGTCCGCTTTAGCGCCGTCCTCCCAGCCGCCGCCGTAGAAGAACACGACCATCGGAGCGTCGTGCGCCTTGCCTTCGTGCACCGCCTTCGAGGCGTAAACGTCGAGCAGCCCGCGCCGGCCGTCGGCGAAGCGGATGTCGGGGGTGACGACGACGTCGCGACCGACCGCCAGCGCGTTGACGAGCCCGACCCGGTTCATCGGCCACCCCACCGGCCAAGGCCATGCCATGGTTACCGCCCTTCGGCCGCCTCGGCCTCGTCAAGCCATACGCGCCATCGTCGCGAAGGTTCACCGGGCGGAGCCCGACCCCGTCAGCTCAGCGAGGCGCAGAAGCGCTGGATCTTGCCGCAGGCTTCCTCCAGCACCGGTGTGGCGGTGGCGTAGGACAGGCGGAAGTTCGGGCCGAGGCCGAAAGCCGTGCCCTGCACGACAGCCACGCCCTCCGTTTCCAGCAGCGCCTCGCAGAAGTCGGCGTCGGTGTCGAGCACCTTGCCCTCCGGGGTGCGGCGCCCGAGCGCCTCGGCGACCGACGGGTAGACGTAGAAAGCCCCCTCCGGCGTCGGGCAGCGCAGGTACCTGCTCTGGTTGAGCATCGACACCACCAGGTCGCGCCGCTCCTCGAACACCTTGCGGCTCTCGGGGATGAAGGCCTGGGTCCCGTTCAACGCCTCCACCGCCGCCCATTGCGCGATCGAGCAGGAGCCCGAGGTCTGCTGGCTCTGCAGCGTGTCGAGCGCCTTGATGAGCTTGGCCGGACCGGCCCCGTAGCCGATCCGCCAGCCGGTCATGGCGTAGCTCTTGGACACCCCGTTGATCGTCAGCGTGCGGTCGGTCAGGGCCGGCTCGACCTGGGCCGGCGTCGTGAACTCGAATTCGCCGTAGACGAGGTGCTCGTAGATGTCGTCGCTCATCACCCACACGTGGGGATGGCGGAGCAGCACGTCGGTCAGCGCCTTCAGCTCGGCGCGGGTGTAGGCGGCCCCCGACGGGTTCGACGGCGAGTTGAGCAGCAGCCACTTGGTCTTGGGGGTGATCGCCTTCTCCAGGTCGGCGGCGGTCAGCTTGAAGCCGTCCGCCATGCGGGTCGGCACCTCCACGGTGACACCGTTGGCGATCGCCACCATGTCCGGGTAGGACACCCAGTACGGGGCCGGCACGATCACCTCGTCGCCGGGGTTGATCGTCGCCAGGAAGGCGTTGAACAGGACGTGCTTGGCGCCGGTGCCGACGAGGATCTCGTTGGGAGCGTAGGTGAGACCGTTCTCGCGCTTGAACTTGGCGGCGATCGCCTTGCGCAGCTCCTCGATGCCGGCCACCGGCGTGTACTTCGTTTCGCCGCGCATGATCGCCGCCACCGCCGCCTGCTTGACGTTGTCGGGCGTGTCGAAATCCGGCTCGCCGACCGTCAGCGCGATGATCGTCTTGCCCTTGGCCCTGAGGTCGCGCGCCTTCTGCGTGGCGGCGATGGTCGCGGAAGGCTTCACGCGCATCAGCGCGTCGGACAGGATCGACATGGCGGGCTCCTTGCCGGCCACAGGAAGGCGCACGCTGGGGCGCACCCTTGGCCGAGGCGGCGGGACCATAGGTTCGCGGGGACGGGGAGGCAAGCCGAAAAGGCGCGATCCAGGGCAGTCGCTTGAAGCTCACGGCCAGCCCCGGGCGATGGCTTTCTCGACACGGTCGTCCCATCCGGCGGTCTTTCGGCGAACGTCGAGGCTTGCCGTGCCGGGGACGGCCCCGATGATGTCGAGGGCGGCTCGTGGTCGAAGAACGGGCGCGCCTTCTCGGCGGGCGTCGGCCAGTTGTCCCCGCCCCGCGGGTTCAGCGCCCAGGGCGCGCGGCCCCGCCACCAGCGGCGGGGAGCCTCCGATCATGGGTGCGATGTCCGGTATCAGGCCGTCGACGAGGGACCACAAGGCATGGTGCGGGCGGTCGGAATCGAACCGACACTCTGTCTCCAGAACCGGATTTTGAGTCCGGCGCGTCTACCAGTTCCACCACGCCCGCGCGCGAACGGCCCACGTCGGAGCGGGCGGCTCGCGCGCATTCCATGCCACAGGAGCCTCGGGCCGGTCCAGCGGTTTGGGTGCCGCGGCCGGCCGATCACGGACGCGCGGTCAGCTCCGGCGCCGGCACATCGTGGGCGTTCAGCAGCGTCGACACGTAGGCGTACGCGCCCACGAGGTAGATGAGTTGGCTGAGGCCTTTCGTGCCCAGCGCCTTGTCCGCCGCCGCGTAAAGGAAGCCGGGCAGCACGGAGCCTTCGGCGAGCGCGGCGGCGCAGTCGAAGGCCAGCGCCTCCGCGTCCGACAAGCCCTCGGGCTGGCGCCCGGCGACCAGCGCGGACACCTGCCGCTCGTCGAGCCCGGCCTCGCGCGCCACGGCGGTGTGGGCGTAAAGCTCGAAGACCACGTTGTAGCGCGCGCCGACGGCGAGGATGACGATCTCGTGGGTGCGCTTGGGCAGGGCGTCGAGCTGGCCGATCGCCGTCAGCAGCCCCTGCGTGGCGCGGCCGATCGCGGGATCGCGGATCCAGACCGTCCATGGCCCGAGCAGCGCGCCGCGATCGTCGCGAGTCCTGAAGCCGGAGAACGTCCCGTCGATGAAGCGCACGGACTCGTCGTGGTAGGCGCGCGCGTCGGTGTCGAGGGTTTCGGGCGGGAGGGGCGGCAGGCGCATGGCCACATGTCCTTCGGGTTGCGTGATGCCCGCTGAACCGCCGTGCGCCCGAGACGTTGCCTCGGCTAGAACGCCACCTTCAGGATCTCGTAGCTCTTGCCGCCGCCGGGCGTGTTCACCTCCACGGTGTCGCCCTTCTTCTTGCCGATCAGCGCGCGCGCGGTCGGCGAGGTGATCGACACCTTGCCGCCCTTCACGTCCGCCTCGCTCTCGCCGACGAGCTGGTAGATTTTCTCCTCGTCCGTGTCCTCGTCGACGAGGGTGACGGTGGCGCCGAACATCACGGTGGAGCCGGACAGCTTGGTGACATCGATCACCTCGGCGCGCGACAGCTTGTCCTCGAGCTCGGCGATGCGACCCTCGTTGTGGCTCTGCGCCTCCTTGGCGGAATGGTACTCGGCGTTCTCCGACAAGTCGCCGTGCGAGCGCGCCTCGGCGATCGCCTCGACGATGCGGGGCCGCTCCACCTGCTGGCGATGGCGCAGTTCCTCCTCCAGCGCGGTATGACCGCCCGGCGTCATCGGGATCTTATCGAGCTGTGCCATCTCTTCTCATCTCGTCGCGATATCGTAGACAATCAACATAGGCTAAAGGCCCGCAGCACGACCCTCCGGGGACGCCGTCAGGCGAAGTAATCCTGTAGCGCGCGCACTTCCAAAGCCCCGGATTTATACGCCAGGATGCCTTCCGAAGCCGCCACGGCCCCGGCTAGAGTGGTGTAGTAGGGCACCTTATGCAAGAGGGCCGCGCGACGGAGCGAACGCGAGTCGGACAGGGCCTGCGCGCCCTCCGTGGTGTTGAAGACGAGCTGGATCGCCCCGTTGCTGATCGCGTCGACGATGTGGGGCCGGCCCTCTGACACCTTGTTGACCTTGGTCGCGGAAATGCCGTTCTCTTCGAGGTAGCGCCACGTGCCCCCCGTCGCCCGCACCGCGAAACCGAGCCCGCTCAGCATGCGCACGGTGTCGAGCACGCGCGGCTTGTCGCCGTCGCGCACCGAAACGAACACCGTGCCCCGCGTCGGCACCTTGGTCCCGCCGCCGAGCTGGCTCTTGGCGAAGGCGATGCCGAAGGAGCGGTCGAGACCGATGACCTCGCCGGTCGAGCGCATCTCCGGACCGAGCACGGTGTCGACGCCGGGGAAGCGGGCGAAGGGGAACACCGCCTCCTTCACCCCGACGTGGTCGGCCTCCATCGCCCGCAGCTCGAAGGCGGCGAGCGCCTCGCCGGCCATCACGCGCGCGGCGATCTTGGCGATGGGGCGGCCGATCACCTTGGCGACGAAGGGCACGGTGCGCGAGGCCCTCGGGTTGACCTCCAGCACGTAGATGTCGCCGCCCTTCAGCGCGTACTGCACGTTCATGAGGCCGACGACGTCGAGGGCCAGCGCCATCCTGCGCGTCTGCTCCTCCAGCGCGGCGAGCGTGGCCGGCGGCAGCGAGCGCGGCGGCAGCGAGCAGGCGCTGTCGCCGGAATGGATGCCGGCCTCCTCGATGTGCTCCATGATCCCGCAGACGAACACGTCGGTGCCGTCGCTGAGCGCGTCGACGTCGACCTCCACCGCGTCCGACAGGTAGCGGTCGAACAGCAGCGGGTTGCTGCCGAGCACGGTGTTGATCTGCCCGGTCTTGTCATTGGGGTAGCGCGCCTTGACGTCGGAGGGGACCAGCCCCGGCAGCGTGTCGAGCAGGTAGGCGCCGAGCGCGTTCTCGTCGCGCAGGATCGCCATGGCGCGCCCGCCGAGCACGTTGGAGGGTCGCGCCACCAGCGGCAGCCCGAGATCGGCGGCGACGACGCGGGCCTGCTCGACGGAATAGGCGATGCCGTTCCTCGGCTGCCGCAGGTCGAGCTTGTCGAGCAGCCGCTTGAAGCGGTCGCGGTCCTCGGCCAAATCGATTGAGTCGACGGATGTGCCGAGGATCGGGATGCCGGCGCGCTCCAGCGCCGGGGCCAGCTTCAGCGGCGTCTGGCCGCCGAACTGCACGATCGCGCCCTTCAGCGTGCCGGCGGACTGCTCGACCGCCAGCACCTCGAGGACGTCCTCGGCGGTGAGCGGCTCGAAGTATAGCCGGTCCGACGTGTCGTAGTCGGTCGACACCGTCTCGGGGTTGCAGTTGACCATGATCGTCTCGAAGCCGCGGTCGCGGAGCGCGAAGGCGGCGTGGCAGCAGCAGTAATCGAACTCGATGCCCTGGCCGATGCGGTTGGGGCCGCCGCCCAGCACCACCACCTTCTCGCGCCCCGAGGGCCGCGCCTCGTCGGCCGGCCGGCCGGCGAAGGGCGCGGCGTAGGTCGAGTACATGTAGGCGGTGGGCGAGGCGAACTCGGCCGCGCAGGTGTCGATGCGCTTGTAGACCGGCCTGACGCCGAGCGCCTGGCGCGTCCGGCGTACGTCGGCCTCCTCGCGGCCGGTCAGCGTGGCGAGGCGCGCGTCGGAGAAGCCGGCCGCCTTCAGCAGGCGCATGTTGCCGGCGTCGCCGGGCAGGCCGTGCGCGCGGACGCGCCGCTCCAGGGCGACGATCTCGGCGAGCCGGTCGATGAACCACAGGTCGATCTTGCAGGCCTCGTGGATGGCGACGCGATCCATCCCGTGACGCAGCGCCTGGCCGACGACGAGGAGGCGGTCCGGGGTCGGCCGTCCCAGCGCCGCCCGCAGGCTGTTGCCCATCTCGCGCTCGTCGCCGCCGTCACCCTCGATCTCGATCTCGTCGAGGCCGGTCAACCCGGTTTCCAGCGATCGTAGCGCCTTCTGCAGGCTCTCGGCGAAGGTCCGGCCGATCGCCATCGCCTCGCCGACCGACTTCATCGCGGTGGTCAGGATCGGCTCGGCGCCGGGGAACTTCTCGAAGGCGAAGCGCGGCACCTTGGTGACGACGTAGTCGATCGAGGGCTCGAACGAGGCCGGCGTCGCGCCGCCGGTGATGTCGTTGGCGATCTCGTCCAGCGTGTAGCCCACCGCGAGCTTGGCCGCGACCTTGGCGATGGGGAAGCCGGTCGCCTTGGAGGCCAGCGCCGAGGAGCGCGACACGCGCGGGTTCATCTCGATCACGATCATGCGCCCGGTCGCCGGATCGACGGCGAACTGCACGTTGGAGCCGCCGGTCTCGACGCCGATCTCGCGCAGCACGGCGAGCGAGGCGTCGCGCATGATCTGGTATTCCTTGTCGGTCAGGGTGAGCGCCGGCGCCACCGTGATGGAGTCGCCGGTGTGCACCCCCATCGGATCGATGTTCTCGATGGAGCAGACGATGATGCAATTGTCCGCGCGGTCGCGGACCACCTCCATCTCGTACTCCTTCCACCCGAGCACGCTCTCCTCGACCAGGACCTCGTTGGTGGGCGAGGCGTCGATGCCGCGCTCGATGATCTCGATGTACTCGCTCTTGGTGTAGGCGATGCCCCCGCCCGTGCCGCCCATCGTGAAGGAGGGCCGTATGATCGCCGGCAGGCCGATGTCGTCGAGGATGTCGAGCGCCCCCGACAGCGTCTTGATCTGGTGCGAGCGCGGCGTGGACAGGCCGATCCTCGTCATCGCCTCGCGGAATTTCTCGCGGTCCTCCGCCTTGTCGATCGCCTCCGCCGTCGCGCCGATCATCTCGACATCGTAGTCTTTCAAGGTGCCCATGCGCTGGAGCGACAGGGCGCAGTTGAGCGCCGTCTGGCCGCCCATCGTCGGCAGCAGGGCGAAGCCGCCCGGCACGGCGTGCCGCTCCACCGCGATGATCTGGGCGACGATCTCGGGCGTGATCGGCTCGACGTAGGTCCGGTGCGCCAGGTCCGGATCGGTCATGATCGTCGCCGGGTTCGAGTTGACGAGGACGACGCGGTAGCCCTCGTCCTTCAGCGCCTTGACCGCCTGCGTGCCGGAATAATCGAACTCGCACGCCTGCCCGATGATGATCGGCCCGGCGCCGATGATCAGGATGGTCGAGATGTCCGTGCGTTTCGGCATGATGGGTCCCATCGCGTCTTGGCGGGCTGAAGTCTTGGCGGGCTTGGTCTCGGCGGGTCTGCATCTTGGAGGGGTCGCGCCGGGACGACGCGCGCGGAAAGGCCCGGACGCGGCCCGAGCCTGAAAGCGAGGCACCTTGTGACGAGGTGTCTTCTTGAATGCAAGGCTTGCCGTGCGGGGCGGGCGCCCCGCGGACGACGAGGAAGGGCTCCGCTCGCGCGTCACAGGGCGGGCGCATTGGACACCTTGTCGAAGCGCGCCGGCGACGATAGACGTGACGCCAACCGTACGAGGTCGGCACGCGGGCGCGCTCGTTTGACTTGGCCGCGACGACATCGACCATCACGAGGATATCGACGCATGACTCGACCGAACGGACCCTTCGGCGTGCCGCTCCGCAGCACGCTCGCCCTCATCCTGCTGACGTCGTCCGTCGGCTTCGCGCAGGCGGCCGGCCCTTTCGCCTCGTTCGAAGGCAATTGGACGGGCACGGGCGTCATCACCATCGATAACGGCTCGAAGGAGAAGCTGCGCTGCCGGGCGCACTACGACGTCGGCGGCGGCGGCTCGACGCTCAGCCAGAACCTGACCTGCGCCAGCGACAGCTACAAGTTCAACGTCGTCAGCAAGGTCGCCGCCGAGGGGGACACCATTTCGGGCGATTGGGCGGAAACCTCGCGCAACGCGAAGGGCCACATCGTCGGGCGGATCGGCCCGACGCAGATTTCCGCGCAGGTCAACGGCCTCGGTTTCACCGCGAGCATCGGCATCGCCGCCCGCGGCGGCCAGCAATCGGTCACGATCAGCCCCACCGGCACCGACATCAAGAACGTGCTGGTGACGATGTCGAAGACCTGAGCCGCGCCTTCGCACAGGTCGACGCATGAGTAAGGCCCCGATCCGCGAGGATCGGGGCCTTTCGCTTGGGAAGGGTGGCGCGCCGCTCGTGGTCGAGCGGCGCGCCGGGTCCCATCAGTAGCGGGCGACGACCGGGGCCGGCGCCGGGTTGAAGTCGATCTTGTAGTTCAGGCCGGCGCGCACGAGGTTGCCCTCGGTGTGGACGCGGTCGGTCTGCGAGACGCCGTTGCCGCCGGCGGTGTTGGCGAGGATGACGTTCTGGCTGCCGAGGTCGAAGTGGATGAACTCGGCCTTCACCGTCACGGCGCTGGACTTGAAGAAGTTCAGGAACGACGTGGTGGGAATGGCGTACTCGACGCCGCCGCCGTAGGCGTAGCCGGTGCGCAGCGAGTTGGAGGCGCCGGCGTAGGCCGCGTTGCCGGGGGCGACGCCGGGGAACAGCAGGCTCTGGGTGCGCACTTCACCGTAGGCGAAGCCGCCCGTCCCGAAGATCAGCAGGTCGCCGAAGGCGTAGCCGAGCCGGCCGCGGACGGTGCCGACGAACTGGGTGTCGTTGAAGTCGTTGGTGATCGCGCCCGTCACCGCGCCGACGTAGTTGGTGGTCTTTTCCAGGTCGGTGTAGGCGGCGTCCGCCTCGATGCCGGCCACGAAGCCGCCGGTGGCGCCGCCGTTGCCGAGGATCGGCCCGAGGCCGCTGCTGAACGCGCCGCCGAGGCCGGCGAGCAGCGGGATGCCGCCGCCGAGCTGGAAGTTGTAGCCGATGGTGCCGCCGCCGGTGAAGCCGTTGGAGCGGTTGTTGAGGAAGCCGGGGCGGCTGCCGATCGCCACGCCGTTGGCCTGGGCCGCCGTGTTGGTGATCAGGGTGTTCTGGCCCTCGCCGTCGAAGGCGTAGCCGGCGGTGCCACCGAAGTAGAAGCCCGTCCAGGAGAAGGCCGGGGCCACGATCGGGGGGGCGAAGACCGGGGGAGCGCGGCGCGACGGCAGATCGGCGGCGAGTGCGGTCGTCGACGTGGCGGCGACCAGAGCGGCGCCGATCAGAAACTTGTTCATGTCCATCTCCAAGCGATGTTGAGCGCCATCTGCGAGGGTGGCGCGCCGCTCGTGGTCGAGCGGCGCGCCGGGTCCCGTCAGTAGCGGGCGACGACCGGGGCCGGCGCCGGGTTGAAGTCGATCTTGTAGTTCAGGCCGGCGCGCACGAGGTTGCCCTCGGTGTGGACGCGGTCGGTCTGCGAGACGCCGTTGCCGCCGGCGGTGTTGGCGAGGATGACGTTCTGGCTGCCGAGGTCGAAGTGGATGAACTCGGCCTTCACCGTCACGGCGCTGGACTTGAAGAAGTTCAGGAACGACGTGGTGGGAATGGCGTACTCGACGCCGCCGCCGTAGGCGTAGCCGGTGCGCAGCGAGTTGGAGGCGCCGGCGTAGGCCGCGTTGCCGGGGGCGACGCCGGGGAACAGCAGGCTCTGGGTGCGCACTTCACCGTAGGCGAAGCCGCCCGTCCCGAAGATCAGCAGGTCGCCGAAGGCGTAGCCGAGCCGGCCGCGGACGGTGCCGACGAACTGGGTGTCGTTGAAGTCGTTGGTGATCGCGCCCGTCACCGCGCCGACGTAGTTGGTGGTCTTTTCCAGGTCGGTGTAGGCGGCGTCCGCCTCGATGCCGGCCACGAAGCCGCCGGTGGCGCCGCCGTTGCCGAGGATCGGCCCGAGGCCGCTGCTGAACGCGCCGCCGAGGCCGGCGAGCAGCGGGATGCCGCCGCCGAGCTGGAAGTTGTAGCCGATGGTGCCGCCGCCGGTGAAGCCGTTGGAGCGGTTGTTGAGGAAGCCGGGGCGGCTGCCGATCGCCACGCCGTTGGCCTGGGCCGCCGTGTTGGTGATCAGGGTGTTCTGGCCCTCGCCGTCGAAGGCGTAGCCGGCGGTGCCACCGAAGTAGAAGCCCGTCCAGGAGAAGGCCGGGGCCACGATCGGGGGGGCGAAGACCGGGGGAGCGCGGCGCGACGGCAGATCGGCGGCGAGTGCGGTCGTCGACGTAGCGGCGACCAGAGCGGCGCCGATCAGAAACTTGTTCATATCATCTCCAAGCGATTCATTACCGCTTGGTGTTACCCCCTCCCCTTCGCCAATTCACTAACGGATTGCGGAGGGGCGCCTCTTCACGGGATGGCGTTGCTTTATTGTCTCAGTGGAAAAAGCCCTTTAACGACCTGTTTACAACACCATCCGACATATTTGCAGCATTCGACGCCGTCACGTCCCCGGCTTGCGCCGGAAACCGTGTGCCCTCAAACTGTAGAGGACCATCGCCGTCGGGCGCAGGATGAGCAGGTCGGCCACCAGGGCGGCGATCATGGCGAAGGCGGACAGCCAGCCGAACAGGCGCAGCATCGGCAGGTTCGAGAAGGCGGTGACCGCGAGGCCGCAGGCCAGAACCACCGACGTGAGGATCAGGGCGGGGCCGACCAGGATCGTCGCGCGCTCGACCGCCAGCGCCGCGTTCTCGCCGGGCCGCTCCTCCAGCCGCAGCCGGTTGAGGAAGTGGATGGTGGCGCTGAGGCCGAGCCCGAACGACACGGTGAGCGCGACGACGCTCGCGAACTGCAGCCCCTCGCCCATCGCGTAGAGGAGCGCCCCCGAGGCGACGATGGGGAAGATGCCCGGCAGGATCGACAGCAGCATCACCTTCCACGACCGGAACGCCAAGCCGATGAAGGCGGCGACGAAGACGATCTCGATCGTGAGGCCGCGCGACAGCCTGTCGATCATCGCGGCCGAGTTGCGGCTCGCGATCACCGCGAGGCCGGTCACGGCGATCGTGTAGCCGTGGTGGGCGGCGCGCACCGCGTCGAGCCGCGCGTCGAGCTTGTCGACGATCGGCAGGAGCCGGCTCGCGTCCTCGTCGGGGATGCGGCCGGACACCACCACCGAGCGATCGTCGGCGGCGACGAAGCGGCGGATGAGCGGCTTGGGCAGGTAGCCGACGTATTTCCTCAGCGTCGCCACGTCGTCGTCGCCGAGCTTCTGCGACAGCCAATCGCGCAGCGTCTGCAGCGAGAACACGTTGCCGATGCCCGGCTCGCTCGCCACCGTGCGCTGGACCGCCTCGATCGTCGCCAGCGTGTCGGGCGCGTACAGGTCGGCGCCCGGCGGGAACTGGACCAGCACGTCGATCGGGTTGGCCCCGGTCAGCTTGCGGTCGAGCGCACCGTTGGCGGTGGTCGCCTGCTCGTTGTTGGGCACCTGGTCGGCGAGGCGGTAGCGCGGCGTCAGGTTGGCGTAGAGGATCGAGAGCACCACGCACACCGCGATGCCGATCAGGCTGTAGAGCCCCGGGCGGCCGACCATGCGCTCGGCGATCCAGCGGCAGAACCCGCGCAGCCCGTTGATCGCGACGTCGGCGCCGGGCTTGCGCCCCGCCAGTTTGGCCTCGCCGCGCACCAGCGTGACCGCGAGGAGGGGTAGCAGCACGAGCACGGTGACCAGCGCGATGGCGGTGGTCAGCAGGCCGGCCTCGCCGAAGGTCTTGATGAGGTCCGAGTCCGAGAACAGCAGCGCGACGAAGGACACCATGGTGGTGGTGTGCGTCAACACGCAGGCGGGACCCACCACGGCGAGCGCGCCGCGCACCGCCTGCGCCTTGGTGGCGCCAGCCACCAGCCGGTCGCGGATCGCGAAGGTGAGCTGCATCGAGTCGGAGAAGCTGATCACCATGATGAGCGGGGTCATCACGTTGAGGAAGATGTTCAGCCGGAAGTCGAGCCAGCCCAGCGCGCCGATCGCGATGAGGATGGCGACGAGCGGCGGCGCCGCCGCCACCAGCATGAAGGACACGCGGCGGAAGAACAGGATCGCGATCAGGCAGCCGGCGACGAAGCCGATCAGGTTGTAGACGACGCGATCGCGCTCGACGGACTCGTGGATCTCCAGCTGCATCACCGGCACGCCGGCGAGTTCGCCCTTGAGGTCGGACCCGGCGAGGTCGTCGGCCATCGTCCTGCGGATCTCGGCGACGATGGCGCCCGACTTGTCGGAAGAGGCGACCTCCGGGTTGAGGGCGAGGACCACCAGCGCCAGCGTGCCGTCGGGAGACAGCAGCTTGCCGCTGACGAGCTCGTTGCCGCGGACCTTGGCGACCACGCCCTGATAGGCCGACCCCTCCGGGAGCGGCTCGGGGAACAGCGGCGGCGGGATCGTCTGGCCGGCCTCCGGCGGTTGCCGCGCCGAGAACATCGACAGGATCGAGCGCTCGCCCTCGACGAGCTGGAGGTCGGTGACCAGCGTGCGGATCTTCTCGACGTTGTCGCGCGCCAGCAGGTCGGGCGCGGTGACCACGACGAGCACGTCGTACTCGCTCGACGGGAAATCGTGCGTCACCGCCTCGTACTGCCGGAACTGGGGCGTGTTGGAGCGGAACAGCTGGCTCAGCGAGTCGTCGACCTTGAGCCGGTGCAGGCCGAACACCGAGCCGATCGCCAGCGCGAGGAAGACGAGGCCGACGATCCAGGGCGCCTTGAGGGAGACGAGACCCATCCGCTCCGTGCCGAACGCCAGGCGCGGCAGGCCGCGATCGGGCGTGCCCGTCCCGGACTGGGAAGACCCGACCTCGCTCTCGACACCGTGCATCGCGTTCTTTCACATGGCCGTGGGGTGCCGGCGCGAGCGACGCGTACCGGCGGGTACGGCAGCTCTTACCGGGTGTTCGCGCACTGTGCTAGTCCGGCAACACGGCAGCTTTAAGCCTTGACCGAACCGGGGCGTGCCGCAAAGCCGCCATCAGCCCTTCCTAAGCCGCCCGGGCGTCGAAGCCCGAAAGCATCCAGCCGGATCCAGCGGACGGCACATCCGACGTCTTTTGCGAGTTCCCGAGTTCGGAAGAAAGGAGCCATGAACATGTGGCCACACCCACGTTTCTGGCCGTCGGCGCGCGGCGTCCAATCCTCGTCATTGGCGCGTGGCGCCGGACTCGCGGCCGCGCTCTGCGTCGGCCTCGCCGTCGCCGGCTGCGCCAAGTCGCCGACGGCCGACGGCTTCGTCGCCGACGCCAGCGCCGCGCCGGGTAGCGCGCAGGATTTCGCCCAGAACGTGGGCGACCGCGTGTTCTTCGAGTCGGACTCGTCCGACCTCACGCCGAAGGGGCAGGCGACGCTCGACCGGCAGGCGGCGTGGCTCCAGCGCTACGACCGCGGACCGTTCACGGTGGAAGGCAACGCCGACGAGCGCGGCACCCGCGAGTACAATTTCGCGCTCGGCGCCCGTCGGGCGGCGGCCACCAAGGACTACCTCGTCGCGCGCGGCATCCCGTCCGGCCGCATCCGCACCATCTCCTACGGCAAGGAACACCCGGTCGCGGTGTGCAACGACATCTCCTGCTGGTCGCAGAACCGGCGCGCCCAGACGGTGGTGGACGGCGGGCAGAGCTAGGCGCCGGTCGCGGCGAGCCGGGAAACCGAGAAACCAAGCCCGGCGGCCGGGCGTTGCCCATAGCTCAGGGGTCGAACCGGCCCTTCGACAGCAGGAGGCACCATGCCGACCGACCTTCCCCCCGACTACAAGCCCCAGCCGGCGGCGGACCCGAGGACTCCCGGTTCGTCCCCGGGTATGCCTCCGGCGACCGGCGAGGACTCGGTGGACCCGGCCAACCAGAAGCCCGGACCGAAAACCGGCGTCGCCGGGCCGAACGGCGAGGGCGAGGGCGATCTCGTCGATCCCACGAGCCCCGGCGGCATCCCGGCCCCCGCCGGCATGCCCAGCTTCTGACGGGGCTTGGCCGAAGGGTTGCCGAGCGCGCCTTCACCGTTCGCTAACCACGAACGCAACGCGCGGCACCCTCCACCCGCGTCAACGCTCCGGCAAGGTTGACGGAAAACGGCGGATTAACCATCGCGGGGTACTCCGGGGCGCAGGTGTTGCGTTTGGAGCATGGCGATGAGCCTCAAGAATTTTGCCGGGACCGCCAGGGTCGCGGCGGTGTTGTGCGCGGGTCTGGCGATCGCCGCCTGCGCGAAGACGCCGGGCGAGGAGGGCTTGGCCGGCCTCGGCGGCGGCGGTGCCAGCGGTGGTCCCGCTGGCGGCTACGGTCAGAGCCGGGAGGGCTACGGGATCGACCGCAGCGCGCTCAATGGGCGCGGCGGCCGCGCCGGGGCGCCGGGCAGCGCCCAGGATTTCGCCCAGACGGTCGGCGACCGCGTGTTCTTCGAGTCGGACTCGACCGACCTCACGCCGAAGGCGCAGGCGACGCTCGACCGACAGGTGGCCTGGCTGCAGCGCTACGACCGCCCGTTCATCATCGAGGGCCACGCCGACGAGCGCGGCACCCGCGAGTACAATTTCGCGCTCGGCGCCCGCCGCGCGGAGGCGACCAAGCAGTACATGATCGCCCGCGGCATCCCGGCCTCGCGCATCCGCACCATCTCCTACGGCAAGGAGCGGCCGGTGGCGGTGTGCAACGACATCTCCTGCTGGTCGCAGAACCGCCGGGCGGTGACCAACGTCGGCGAGGGCAGCCAGAGCTGAGGTGTCAGCGGCTCGAAGGCGTCGAGGCTTCCGCGACCCCGATCAGGCTGTCGCGGGTGACGAGCGCGGCCAGGCCCGCCTCGCTCCAGCCCTCGGTGCCGGCGGGGCGCATCGGCAGCACCATGTAGCGCATGTCGGCGGTGGAGTCGTGCACGCGCAGCGCGACGTGGTCGGGCAGGTGCAGGCCGAACTCGGCCAGCACCGCGCGCGGCTCGCGCACCGCCCGCGCCCGGTAGGCGAGCCCCTTGTACCAGGCCGGCGGCAGGCCGAGCAGCATGCGCGGGTAGCACGAGCACAGCGTGCACACGATCATGTTGTGCACGGCCGGCGTGTTCTCCATCGTCAGCACGCGGAACGGGCCGGCATCGAACCCGAACTCGGCCGCCGCCGCCGCCGTGTCGGCGAGCAGCCTGGTCTTGTAGGCGGGATCGACCCAGGCGCGAGCGACCATCGCGGCGCCGACCCCGGGGTTGCGCCCCTCCATGGCCTCGACCTCGCGGCGGACGTCGTCGGCGGTGAAGACGCCCTTGGCGATCAGAAGCTCGCGGAGCGCCGTCTCCATCAGCTGGTAATGGGTGAGCGGTCCCTCGTCGGCGACGACGACCCCCTCGTGGGTGTGCCCGTGGCCATGGTGATGGGTGTCGCTCACGCGCGCGCCTCTGCGGGTTCGAGCCAGTGGTCGTAGATCTCGACGTCGAGCGTGTCGGCCCCGCTCCCGCGATAGTCCGGCCATAGCTGGGCCTGCTGGAACCGGACGCGGTAGAGCGTCGGCGCCGGCAGTCCGGGGCGGCGATAGGCGAGTTCCTCGGGGTTGGGGTAGGGGCCGAGCGCCTGCGCCACCGTGCCGTGCCGGCCGCGGACGTAGGCCGGCGTCCGCACGTGGCCCGGCTGCCAGGCCACCCGCACCCTGACGGGATCGCCGGGGGCGAAGCGGACGTGGGCGTCGACCGGGTCGCTCACGGCGTGCCCTCGGGGATGGCGATGGGGGCCGGCTCGACGGTGGCGGGACCGCTCCCGGCGGCGGCGATCGCCGTCAGGTCCCGCCGGGACGCGCCCTCGCTCTCCTTCGGCGCACGATCTCTGGCCTCCACCTCGGCCATGCGCCGCCCGAGCTCGTCGCTGGTCACGACGCCCCGGTCGATCATCGCGTTGGCGATGGCGGCGCACCAGCGCTCGTAATAGCCCATCGCCTCGTAGGCGCCGGGGCCGAGCGCCTCGATGTTGCGGCGCAACTCGTCGAGCACCAGCAGGCGGCGGGAGGGATGGGTGAGCAGCATCATCATCGCGTCGACCCGACGCTCCCATAGCTCGTGCGCGTGCTCGTCCTTCACCACCGGCGGGGCGTCGCGGCCGCCGACGTCGTGGACGCCGACAGGATGGGCGCCGACAGGGTGGGCGCCGATGGGATGGGTCTGCGCGGTCGTCGTGGCGGGGAGCGTCAAACGGGCGTTCCGTTCTCTGTGGATGGGCCCAGTTTGGCCGCGCCGCCGCGCGCGTCAAGGGGTGGGCCGCCGGCCTTGCGCCCGACCGCACGCCTCCATAGATGCGGAGGCCACACCAGCCCCGAAGGGTTCATGCTCGAGTCCTCCCCGTCCACGGCCGGCTGGCACGGCACCACGATCATCATGGTCCGCAAGGGCGGCCGCACGATCATCGGCGGCGACGGGCAGGTCTCGATCGGCCAGACCATCATCAAGGGCAACGCGCGCAAGGTGCGCCGGCTCGCCAAGGGCGAGGTGATCGGCGGCTTCGCCGGCGCCACCGCCGACGCCTTCACCCTGTTCGAGCGGCTCGAGGCCAAGCTCGACCAGTACCCCGGCCAGCTCATGCGCGCCTGCGTCGAACTCGCCAAGGATTGGCGCACCGACCGCTACCTCCGCAAGCTGGAGGCGATGATGCTCGTCGCCGACCGCGAGGTGGGCCTG
This sequence comes from uncultured Beijerinckiaceae bacterium, assembly GCA_964244495.1. Lineage (GTDB taxonomy): Bacteria > Pseudomonadota > Alphaproteobacteria > Rhizobiales > Beijerinckiaceae > RH-AL1. The sequence continues at coordinate 134,951 of CAXTIU010000003.1, read as the reverse complement.
GTGCTGACCGGCACCGGCGACGTGCTGGAGCCGGAATCCACCCCCGCCGGCAGCGTCATCGCGATCGGCTCGGGCGGCAATTACGCGTTGTCGGCCGGCCGCGCGCTGCTGCCGGTGATGGACGATCCCGAGGCCATCGTGCGCCGCGCGCTGGAGATCGCGGCGGAAATCTGCGTCTACACCAACGGCAACGTCATCGTCGAAGGCGTCGGCGGGTGATCCCCGAGCGCCCGCTCGGTGTCTCGGATCGCCCGCTCGGCATCTCGGATCGCGCGCTCGGCTTGGCGGTCGAGCGCGGCCTCCTCAGCCCGGATCAAGTGGCGGGGTTGCGGACCATCGAGGGCGAGGTCGCCGGCTCTGCGCCGGTACCGGAGCCGCGGGACGACGAGGCGTTGCGCTTCGTCACCGGCTTCGCCGACATCTTCGTCACCATCGGCATCGTGCTGTTCCTCGGCGCGCTCGGCGTCATCATGGACGCCGGCACCGGATCGACGTTGATGTACGCCGGCGTCGCCGCCTGCGCGTGGCTGCTCGCCGAGTTCTTCACCGGCCGGCGGCGCATGGCGCTCCCCTCCATCGCCCTGCTCGTCGCCTTCGTGGGCGCGGTGTTCGTGCTGTCGGCGCAGGTCAGCGCGGCCCTCCTGCCGGAGCGCCCTGCGCAAGGACAGACGTTGTTCGGCCAAAGCTGGCTTGGCATCGTGCCGGTGGATGTCCTGCCACTCGGCCTCGCGGCCCTCGTCACGGTCGGCATGGCGGCGATGCACTACGTCCGCTTCCGCGTGCCGATCACGGTCGCCGCCGGCACCTCGGCCCTGTGCGTGCTGGCGGTGGCGGTGGTCGTCGGCCTCGCGCCATCCATCGACGAGACGGTCCTCAACGTCGTGCTGTTCGCCTGCGGGCTAGGCGTTTTCGCGCTCGCCATGCGCTTCGACGTGTCGGACCCGCAGCGCGCGACGCGGCGCACCGACATCGCCTTCTGGTTGCACCTTCTCGCCGCGCCCCTCATCGTCCACCCGCTCATCCGGGGTTTCCTGCTGCACGGGTTCGGCGACCGCATGACCGACCAGGCCGCCGCCGGCATCCTCGCCGTGTTCGTCGCGCTCGGGATCGTCGCGGTGATCATCGACCGCCGCGCGATCCTGGTGTCCGGCCTCGTCTACGCCGGGATCGCCGGCGGCACGCTGATCCGCACGTTCGGCTTCGCCACCAACGGCACCCAGCTTCCCACCGTGCTGCTCGCGCTCGGTGCCTTCATCCTGCTCGTCAGCGCCGGCTGGCAGCCGCTGCGCCGCGCCATCCTTCGCCGCCTGCCGCTCTCCCTGGCGCGGCGGCTGCCCCACCCCCTGGTAGCGTCAAGTTCATGAGCGATCTGCAATGAGCGACTTTTCCCCGCGCGAGATCGTCTCCGAACTCGACCGCTTCATCGTCGGCCAGCATGACGCCAAGCGGGCGGTCGCGATCGCGTTGCGCAATCGCTGGCGCCGGCTCCAGCTTGAAGGGCCGATGCGCGAGGAGGTGCTGCCGAAGAACATCCTGATGATCGGCCCGACCGGCTGCGGCAAGACGGAGATCTCGCGCCGCCTCGCCAAGCTCGCCAACGCGCCCTTCCTCAAGATCGAGGCGACCAAGTTCACCGAAGTCGGCTACGTCGGCCGCGACGTCGAGCAGATCGTGCGCGACCTGCTGGAAACGGCGATCACCATGGTCAAGGAGGGCAAGCGCAAGGCCGTCGTGGCGCGCGCCCAGCTCGCCGCCGAGGAGCGGGTGCTGAACGCGCTCGTCGGCGCCACCGCCTCGCCGGCCACCCGCGACAGCTTCCGCCGCAAGCTGCGCGCCGGCGAGCTCGACGAGAAGGAGATCGAGATCGAGCTGCAGCAGAGCGGCGGCGGCGGCCTGCCGATGTTCGACCTGCCCAACATGCCCGGCGCCTCGATGGGCGCGATCAACCTCGGCGACATCCTGGGCAAGGGCATGGGCAAGCAGGCCAAGCCCCGCCGGCTGCTGGTGAAGGACGCCCACGAGCCGCTCGTCGCCGAGGAGAGCGAGAAGCTGCTCGACCAGGACGGCATCGTCCAGGAGGCGATCCGCGAGGTCGAGAACAACGGCATCGTCTTCCTCGACGAAATCGACAAGATCTGCGCCCGCGAGGGTCGCGGCGGCGCCGACGTGTCGCGCGAGGGCGTGCAGCGCGACCTGCTGCCCTTGATCGAAGGGACGACCGTCTCGACGAAGCACGGCGCGGTGAAGACCGACCACGTGCTGTTCATCGCGTCCGGCGCCTTCCACGTCTCCAAGCCCTCCGACCTGCTGCCGGAGCTGCAAGGCCGCCTGCCGATCCGCGTGGAACTGCAGCCGCTCGGCGAGGACGATTTCCGCCGCATCCTGACCGAGACGGAGGCGAGCCTCATCAAGCAGTACGAGGCCCTGCTGAAGACGGAGGGCGTGACGCTCTCCTTCACCCCCGACGCGGTCCACGCGCTGGCGAAGGTGGCGGTGCAGGTGAACGCGTCCGTCGAGAACATCGGCGCGCGGCGGCTGCAGACGGTGATGGAGCGGGTGCTCGACGAGGTGAGCTTCACGGCCTCGGACCGCGCCGGCGAGACGATCACGGTGGACGGGGCCTTCGTGGAGCGCAACATCGGGGACTTGGCGAAGAACGCGGACCTGAGCCGGTTCATCCTGTGAGGCGAGAAGGTGAGCGCATTGTCGCCCGCCTCACTTCATCGTCGCTTCCCACATGAAGGCGTCGGGAATTGCGTATAAGGTTAGGCGAGCGCGGAACACGCGGGTCGCTTTCGCAAGGAATCCTTCTCGGGTAGGCTTAGCTTGCCCTGGTTGCAGGGGCTGATGTGTGGCCGGACTCCTGACGCATGACGCAGCCTGACGCGAGAATGTGAGAGCCGCGAAGAAAATTCGTGATGCACAAGGAAGAGGCAAGGGCACCGTGCGAGGATCGACACGTCGGTCTCGCCGCCTCGGCGACGTCCACCCGGGTCGCTTCGGCTAGGGATCGTCGTTCCGGACGCAGCGCAGCGGAGATCCGGAACTAGGGGGCGATACTCGACCCTCCCGGGTTCGGCCGCGCCCACCACGACGACCGGCGCGGCGGCCTTGCGGCCCCGGCGATCGCCGACCACATTGCACGCGAGCCGTACCGGCTTCGGGAGTTCGCCATGGCCGCCGGCAGCCGTCTGTTCGATGATTTCTCCCGACTCGTCACCGACGCGTCGGGCCTCGCCTCCGGCGTTCGGCGCGAGATCGACACGATGGTGCGCGGCAGCGTGGAGCGCCTGCTGGCCGCGATGGACGTCGTCTCGCGCGAGGAGTTCGAGTCGGTCCGCACGATGGCGGCGCTGGCCCGCGACGAGAACGAGCGGCTGGAGCGGCGCATCCTCGCGCTGGAAGGGAAGCTCGGCGTCGCCGCCACCCCGCCGGTCAGCGCCGGCGATCCTGCCATATAGCGGCCTACCCGCCCCAGCGCTCCGCCGCCGCGTCGTCGGAGCCCTTCGCCGCCACCCAGTCCCCGGCCGCGCCGCTTGCCCGGTGCTCCTTCTTCCAGAAGGGCGCGCGCGTCTTCATGTAGTCCATCAGGAAGGACGCGGCCTGGAACGCGGCGTCGCGGTGGCGGCTGGCGGTGACCACCAGCACGATCGGCTCGCCCGGCGCGATGCGACCAAAGCGGTGGATGGCGGTCACCCCCAAGAGCGGCCAGCGCCGCTCCGCCTCCGCGACCACGCTGGCGATCTCCGCCTCCGCCATGCCGGGGTAGTGCTCGATCTCCAGCGCGTCCAGCGTCCCCGCCTCATCCCGGCATAGTCCGGTGAAGGTGACGACCGCGCCGACGTCGCGGCGGCCCTGCGTCAGGGCCGCGCTCTCGGCGGCGGCGTCGAATGGGGCCGCCTGCACCCTGATCATCAGCCACCCGTCATCGGCGGGAAGAAGGCGACCTCGCGCGCATCGGCGATCGCCGCGTCGTGCTTGACGTGGGCGTGGTCGATCGCCGCGCGGATCGTCCCGCCGCTGGCGAAGGCCGCCTCGTACCCCTCGCCCCGCGTGCGCAGCCAGCCGATCAGGTCGGCGACGCTCGCCACGCCGGGCGGCAGGGTCACGACCTCGTCCGTGCGGCCGACGCGCTCGCGGACGGAGGCGAAGTAGACGATCCTCACGCGATCCTCCCCGCCGGGCGGCCCGGCTTCAAGCCTGCTCGTCGAGCATGATGATGTGGCGGATGCCGGAGCGCAGGTAATCCCATCCGGTGTAGATGGTGAGGGTCGCCGCGATCCACAGCATCACCAGCCCGACGCTCGTGTTGTGCGGGATCACGATGTCGCCGGCCGGCCCGAGGATCAGGAAACCGAGCGCCAGCAGTTGCAGGGTGGTCTTGTACTTGGCGACGCGGCTGACCGGGATCGACACCTTCAGCTCGGCGAGGAACTCGCGCAGGCCCGACACCAGGACCTCGCGGCACAGGATCACCACCGCCGCGATCACCGAGGCGCCGCCGATGGTACGGTCGGCGACCAGCATGAACAGCATGGCGGCCACCAGCAGCTTGTCGGCGATCGGGTCGAGCATGCGGCCGAGCGCCGACTGCTGCGACCAGGCGCGGGCGAGGTAGCCGTCGAAGAAGTCGGTCACGGCGGCGGCGACGTAGAGGCCGAAGGCGGTCCAGCGCGCGCCCTCGACCTGCGGCCAGAACATGCAGCCGGCGACGAGCGGCACGGCGACGATCCGACCGTAGGTCAGGATGTTGGGCAGGCTCCAGCGGTGGCTGCCGCCGCGCGAGATCGAGGTCATCGCCATGAGGCTAGGAGCACGCCGGTTCGGGCGCCGTCAAGGCGAAGACGAGGGCGGCGTGGGGCCGGCCGCCTTTTTCCCAAACCCGCTTTTCCCGCGTCCGCCGGCGTCAGTCCGACCGAAGGCCGGGAACGGCGACGCCGGCCGCCTGCAGCAGCAGGATCGCGTTGAGCAGGAGGACGAGGATCGTGCCGCCGACCGCCGCCGCCTGCGTCCAGGCGCCGTTGCGGAACGCGCCCATCACGCCGCGCCGCCGCGTCAGGAGCACCAGCGCGACGAGCGGCACCGGCAGCGCGAAGGACAGCACGACCTGGCTCAGCACCAGCGCCCGCGTGGCGTCGATGCCGAGCGCCACCACGACGAAGGCCGGCACGATCGTCACGAGGCGACGCATCCAGACCGGGATCCTGATGCCGACGAAGCCCTGCATGATCATCTGCCCGGCCATCGTCCCGACCACGGAGGAGGAAACGCCCGAGGCGATCAGCGCCGTGAGGAACACCGCCGCCGCCGCGCCGCCGAGCAGCGGCGTCAGCGTGTGGTAGGCGGTGGCGATCTCGGCGACGTCGCCGTGGCCGGCGTGGAAGGCGGCGGCGGCCATCAGCACCATGGCGCCGTTGACGAGGCCGGCGAGCGTCAGGGCCGCGACCACCTCCCGGTTGGAGAAGCGCACGAGCCGCCCGCGCATCGCGTCGTCCTTGATCGGCACGCGGTTCTGCGTGAGCCCGGAATGAAGGTAGATCGCGTGCGGCATCACGGTGGCGCCGACGATGCCCACCGCGATCGTCAGCGCGCCGCCGTCCGGCAGGCTCGGCACCAGCGCGTGGGCGGCGGCGGCATGCCAGTCGACCGGGGCGATCAGCACCTCGGCGAGGTAGCAGAGCGCGATCGTGCCGACGAGGGCGCCGATCAGCAGCTCCATCGGCCGGAAGCCGCGCCGGTCGAGCAGCAGCAGCGCGGTGGTGACCGCCGCCGTCACCGCCATGCCGGCGAGCAGCGGCAGGTGGACCAGCAGGGACAGGCCGATCGCGCCCCCCAAGAACTCGGCGAGGTCGGTCGCCATGGCGGCGACCTCGCTGATCCCCCACATCGCCAGCACCACCGGCCTGGGGAAGCTGTCGCGGCAGAGTTCGGCGAGGTTGCGGCCGGTGACGATGCCGAGCTTCGCCGACAGCGCCTGGAACAGCATCGCCAGCGCGTTGGCCGCGACCACGACCCACAGCAGCGCGTAATTGTAACGTGCGCCGGCCTGGATGTTGGTCGCGAAATTGCCGGGGTCCATGTAGGCGATCGAGGCGACCACCGCCGGTCCGGCGAAGAGCAGCGCCGTCCATGGTCGGGCGGGGCCGCCGGCCATGACGTCGGCGATCGCCGCCTCGGTGCGGGCGCTCAGGCCCGCGTCACGCATCGCTTCGCCACGTGGTAGCCATCGCGCTGACAAGGAGGCGAGGCCGGCGCGGTTGGCAAGGACTTTCGCCCGCGTTCCCCGACGGCGTCCGGGCAGGCGCCGCGCCGGCACGGCGAAGCTCCGGGAACCGCGAAGCTTATGGAAGGGCACGGAACCCTGTAGGGGTGTGCGGACGCGCGGACCCGCATCCGAGATCCTTCACGTGAAACTGTCGCTCGCCACCTGGAACATCAACTCCGTGCGGCTGCGCATCGGCCTCGTCGAGCGCTTCCTCGCCGCCCACCGGCCGGACGTGCTGTGCCTGCAGGAGACCAAGTGCCCCGACGCGGCGTTCCCGCTCGCCGCCTTCCACGCGGCCGGCTACGCCCACGTCGCGATCAACGGGCAGAAGGGCTACCACGGCGTGGCTGTGGCCTCGAAGCTGCCCTTCCTCCACGTCGAGCGGCGGGGCTTCTGCGACAAGGGCGACGCCCGCCACATCGCGGTGACGGTGGCGCCGGGCGGGCGCCCGATCACGATCCACGACTTCTACGTGCCGGCCGGCGGCGACGAGCCGGACCCGGCGATCAACCCGAAATTCGCCCACAAGCTCGACTTCCTCGACGAGATGATCGCGTGGATGGGCTCGCACGCCGTCGCCGCGCGCGACGCGGTGCTGGTCGGCGACCTCAACGTGGCGCCCCTCGAGCACGACGTGTGGAGCCACAAGGCGCTGCTGAAGGTGGTGAGCCACACGCCGGTGGAGGTCGAGCGCTTCGGGCGCGTGCAGGCGGCCGGCCCCTGGATCGACGTGCTGCGCCACCACCTGCCGCCGGAGCGCAAGTGCTACACCTGGTGGAGCTATCGCTCGCCCGATTGGGACAAGGCCGACAAGGGCCGCCGCCTCGACCACATCTGGGTCAGCGCGGGCCTGCGCGGCCACCTCGCCGGCATGGAAATCCTGCGTGACGCGCGCGGCTGGGAGCGGCCGTCCGACCACGTGCCGGTGGTGGCGCACCTGGAGCTTTGAGCGAGCCTTCGGCCCCGATCTCCGTCATCGCTCAGTTGATGACAAGCGTAGCCTCCTACCGCGATCCCGCCGCCCTGATCGCCGCCAGCGCCTCGGCGGGATCGAGCCGGCCGTCGTAGAGGGCGCGGCCGGTGATCGCGCCGTGCAGCCCCTTGCAGTCCGGCTCCAGCAGTCGGCGCACGTCGGCGATGGAGGCGAGGCCGCCCGACGCGATCACCGGGATCGGCACCGCGTGGGCCAGCGCCAGGGTACCGGCGACGTCGAGGCCGGCCAGCATGCCGTCGCGCGAGATCTCGGTGTAGACGATGGCCGCGACGCCGGCGTCGGCGAAGCGGCGGCCGAGTTCGGTGGCCGACAGCTCCGAGCGTGCCGCCCAGCCCTCCACCGCCACGAGGCCGTCGCGCGCGTCGATGCCGACGGCGACTTGTTCCGGGTAAGCCTTCGCCGCCGCGCGCACGAAGGCCGGGTCGCGCACCGCCGCCGTGCCGATGATCGCGCGCGCCACCCCCTTGGCCAGCCAGCTTTCGAGCGTGCGCATGTCGCGGATGCCGCCGCCGAGCTGCACCGGCATCGTCACCGCCGCCAGGATGCGCTCCACCGCGTCCGCGTTCACGGGCCTGCCGGCGAAGGCGCCGTCGAGGTCGACGACGTGGAGGTGGGTGAAGCCCTGGGCCTCGAAGGCGGCGGCCTGCGCGGCGGGATCGTCGTTGAACACGGTCGCCCGCGCCATGTCGCCGAGCTTGAGGCGCACGCACTGGCCGTTCTTCAGGTCGATCGCGGGGTAGAGGATCAAGGCGCCCAGCGCAGGAAGTTGGCGAGCAGGGCGAGGCCGAGCGCCTGGCTCTTCTCCGGGTGGAACTGGGTGCCGACGATCGTGTCGCGCCCGACGATCGCCGGGATCGCCCCGCCGTAGTCGGTGGTGGCGACGACGTCGGCCGTGTCCGCCGGGCGGAAGCCGTACGAGTGGACGAAGTAGGCGTGCCAGCCCTCCGCCCCCGTCGGGACGCCCGCCAGCACCGGGTGGGCACGCGCCACGTCGAGCGTGTTCCAGCCCATGTGCGGGATCTTGCACGTCGGGTCGTCGGGCGTGATCGGCCCCACCTCGCCGCCGATCCAGTCGAGCCCGGCGGACACCGCCTTCTCGAGGCCGCGCGAGGCCAGGAGCTGCATGCCGACGCAGATGCCGAGGAACGGCCGCCCCTTGGCGCGCACCGCCTCGTCCAGCGCCGCCACCAGCCCCGGCACGGCGTCGAGCCCGCGCCGGCAATCCGCGAAGGCGCCGACGCCCGGCAGAACGAGCCGGTCGGCGCTCGCGACGACGTCGGGCGCGGCGCTGAGGGTGAGCGTCAGGCTCGTCCCGGACTCGCGCGCGGCGCGCTCCAGCGCCTTGGTCGCCGAATGGAGGTTGCCGGCGCCGTAATCGACGACGACGAGGTTCACGTCCCGGGCGTCCCGGCGTGCGGTCCGTCCGCCCGCCGTGCCACCGCCTCGCCCGCGGCGATCGAGGTGAGCGGCCCGTGCCGGTGGTAGAAGATCGCCTCCGCCTCGTCGCGGTCGCGCGCCTCGACGAGATCGGTGAGCGTCGCGCGCCGCGCGCCCTTGTTCGAGCGCAGCCGGTTGCCCTCCAGGCCGAGGAAGACGCGGGCGAGGATGTCGACCGCCGCCGCGATCCAGCCGGACACGTGCGGCAGGACGAGGAAGAAGAAGGCGACCTCGAGCACGATCCAGGTCGCGAGCGCCAGCCACAGCCGGTGGTACAGCAGCCAGAGCTGGGCGAGGACGAAGGCCGGCCAGGAGAAGCCGTCGGCGAGGAAGCGCGCCCGCGCCAGCGCCGCCTCGTCCGTGCCGCGCGCCTGCACGACGTAGAGGGTCATAGCGAGCCTTTGGTGGAGGGGATCGCGCCGTGCTGGCGCGGGTCGAGCGCCACGGCGACCTTCAGCGCGCGGGCGACCGCCTTGAAGCAGGATTCCGCGACGTGGTGCGCGTTGCTGCCGTAGAGCGTCTCGACGTGCAGGGTGATGCCGGCGTTGGTCGCGAAGGCCTGGAAGAACTCGCGCACCAGCTCGGTGTCGAACGTGCCGATCTTCTCCCGCGGGAACTCGGTGCGGAACACCAGGAACGGGCGGCCGGACACGTCGATGGCGGCGCGCGTCAGGCACTCGTCCATCGGCAGCAGGGCGTCGGCGTAGCGGGTGATGCCGGTCCGGTCGCCCAGCGCCTCGCGGATCGCCTGGCCGAGCGCGATGCCGACGTCCTCCACCGTGTGGTGGTCGTCGATGTGCCGGTCGCCTTCCGCGTCGACGCTGATGTCGAGCAGCGAGTGCCGCGCCAGCTGGTCGAGCATGTGGTCGAAGAAGCCGACGCCGCTCGCCATCGCGCCCCGCCCGGTCCCGTCGAGGTCGACGGTGACGGTGATGGCGGTTTCGGCGGTTTTCCGCGCGATGGTCGCGGTACGCATTGCTGGCTCGCTCGGGCTGGCTCGCTGGTGGACAAGGGGCTTCTAGCAAGCGGGGCGGGCCTTGGCCACAGGCTCACACCCGCTGTTCCGACGTGCCGCGCCCGAAGTCCGCCTCCGCCGTCTCCTGCCCCTGGGCGATGATGCCGCGCCGGATCGCCCGCGTGCGGGTGAACAGCGCGAACAACCCCTCGCCGTCGCCGTCGCGCACCATGCGCTGCAAGGAGGCGAGGTCCTCGTTGAAGCGGCCGAGCACGTCGAGCACCGCGTCGCGGTTGTTGAGGAACACGTCGCGCCACATCGTCGGGTCGGAGGACGCGATGCGGGTGAAGTCGCGGAAGCCGCCGGCGGAGAACTTCATCACTTCCGCCTGCGTGACCTTCTCGAGGTCGGAGGCGGTGCGCACGATGTTGTAGGCGATGAGGTGGGGCACGTGGCTGGTGATGGCGAGCACCGTGTCGTGGTGCGCCGCCGACATGCACTCCACGTTGGCGCCGGCCCCGGCCCAGAACGCGGTGAGCCGCCCGAGCGCGCCGGCGTCGGTGCCGGGCGGCGGCGTCAGGATCACCCAGCGGTTGGCGAACAGGGTGGCGAAGCCGGCGTCCGGCCCCGAGTATTCCGTGCCGGCGACCGGGTGGCCGGGAATGAAATGGGCGTTCGCCGGGACGAGCGGCGCCACGTCGGCCAGCACCGACGACTTCGAGCTGCCGACGTCGGACAGGATGGCGCCGTGCATCAGGTGCGGCGCGATCACCGCCACCACGTCCCTCATCGCGCCGACCGGCGTGCACAGGATCACGCCGTCGGCGCCGTGCACCGCCTCGGCGACCGTCTCCGGTACCGTGTCGGCGAGGTCGATCTCCCGCGCGCGCCGGCGCACGGCCGGGTCGGCGTCGGCGCCGACCACGCGCCCCGCTAGGTTGCGGGCGCGCGCGGCGCGGCAGATCGAGGCGCCGATCAGGCCGAGGCCGATGACGGCGAGCGTGTCGAAGGGCGGTGTCGCCGGCGGCGCGCGGAGGGTGTCGGGCACGGGTGGTCCCTCAGCTCGCGCGATGCGCCGCGAAGTCGGCGAAGGCCTCCACCACCAGCCGGCACGCCGTCTCGCCGCCGACGCTGAGCCGCAGGCAGGCCGGCAGCCTGTAGGCGGCCACCCCGCGCAGGATCAGGCCGCGCGCGGTGAGGAAGGCGTCGGCGGCGCGCGCCTCCGCCTCGTCGCGCAGGTGGATCAGCACGAAGTTCGCCGCGCTCTCGGTGACGGGGAAGCCGCGCGCGCGGATCTCATCCGTCACGATCCGGCGCCAGCGCGCGTTGTGCTCCACGGCGGCCCGCGTGTGGGCGATGTCGCGCACCGCCGCGATACCGGCGCGCAGCGCGGGATCGTTGACGTTGAAGGGGCCGCGCACCCGGTTCAGCGCGTCGCAGATCGCGGCCGGCGCATAGCACCAGCCGAGCCGGAGGCTGGCCAAGCCGTAGACCTTCGAGAAGGTGCGGGTGACCACCACGTTCTCGCGGGTTCCCGCCAGCGCGAAGCCGCTGCGGAAGTCCGGCGCGGTGGCGTATTCGGCGTAGGCCTCGTCCAGCACCAGCAGCACGTGCGGCGGCAGGCCGTCGGCGAGGCGCTCGATCGCCTCGGTGGGCAGGTAGGTGCCGGTCGGGTTGTTGGGGTTGGCGACGTAGACGATGCGGGTGCGCGCCGTCACGGCCGCGAGGATCGCGTCCACGTCGACGGTCAAGTCCTTGTCCGCGACGGTGATCGGCACCGCGTCGGCGGCGAGCACCGCCACACGGCAGATCAGGAAGCCGTGCTCGGTGAGGATGCCCTGCGTGCCGGGCTCGCAGTAGATGTTGGCGAGCAGGCTCAGCAGCTCGTCCGAGCCGGCGCCGCACACGATGCGCGCCGGGTCGAGCCCGTGCACCGCGCCGATCGCCTCGCGCAGGGGCGTGGCGTTGCCGTCGGGATAGGCGGCGAGCGCGTCGGTCGCGCCCCGGAACGCGGCGACCGCCGCCGGCGAGGGGCCGAGCGGCGTCTCGTTCGACGACAGCTTGTGCACCGTGCCCGGGAAGCCGGCCGCCTTGCTCTTGCCGGGCACGTAAAGGTCGACGGCACCGACGCCGGGGTGGGGCCGGGGCCGGCCGCGCGTGTCCGAACTCGTCATCGTACGATCACGTTGGTCATGAGGATCGACTCGAGGGTCATCCGGCGGCCTCGAAGCGCGCCGCGTGCGAGCCGATGAACGCGAGCGAGGTCGCGGAACGGCCGAACAGGGTTCGGAGCGCGTCGATCCCGACCGTTTCGGGCGCGGCGACCACGAGGCTCGTGCGCCCCGGCGCCTCGACGGCATCGACGATCGCCACCTGCGGCGGGAGCGCCGGCCGACCGGCGTCGCTTGGCAGGTGGACCGCGTGGAGCAGCACGTCGTGGGGGGCCGCGTCGGCGAGCGGCTTCGCCACGACGTAGAGGGGCAAGCCGGCGGCGTGGTCCGCCCGCTCCACGAACGGCAGGCGGGCGATGATCTTGGGCGCGTCGGGGGCGGCGAGGGCGTCCCACCAGGGCGAGTCCGCGTCCTCGTCACCGTTCCCATCCGCCCGCACGAGCCCGAGGTCGCCGGCCGCCGCAGCCACCGCCGCGACCACCGCGCGGGGGCTCGCGTGCGTCGCCAGCGGCACCGTGAAGCCGAAATGGAAGCGGCAACTGTCGCGCATCGGCGCGTCGCCGCCCGACACGTCGGCGTGGACGGCGTAGGGCGCCTGCACGTAGGTGAAGGTCGAGATGATGATGCGCCAGATGCCTTCCACGGTATCGAGCGGCAGGATGCCCCGGTGGCGGCTCACCAGGGCGCGCATCATGGCCGCCTCGCGCGCCGGCCGGAACGCCGAGCCGCCGCCCTGCGCCGCCTTGACGGCGATCAGCCGGTCGATGATCTCGCCGCGCTCCATCAGCAGCGTGTGCAGCCCGCGATCGATCCTGTCGATCTCCTGCCGCAGGGCCGCGAGACTGGCTTCGGGTGCGGCTTGTGGCGCCTCTCGGGACGCGGCGGCCTGGGTCATGGGCTTCATCCTCGCGCCTTCATAAGGCGGCGGCGAGGGCAAGGCAAAGGTGTTTCGGCGCGGGGAACGAGACTGCCGGTGGCAGCGATCGCGGTGGCGCGGTGGCGCGCTGTCGCGCGGCGGCGGTGGAATCACCGCCGGTGCACCCCATCTTCAGGCGATGACGGCTCCCATTCGTTTCAACAACAGCTACGCCCGCCTGCCGGAGCGTTTCTACGCGCGACAATCGCCGACGCCGGTCGTCGGGCCGCGGCTCGTCCAGCTCAACGCGGCGCTCGCCGCGCGGCTCGGCCTCGATCCCGACTGGCTGGCGAGCCCCGCCGGCGTCGACGTGCTCGCCGGACGGCAGGTGCCCGAGGGCGCCGACCCGATCGCCACCGCCTACGCCGGGCACCAGTTCGGCAATTTCGTGCCGCAACTCGGCGACGGGCGCGCCGTGCTGCTCGGCGAGGTCCTCGATCGCGACGGCGTGCGGCGCGACATCCAGCTCAAGGGGGCCGGGCCGACCCCGTTCTCGCGCGCCGGCGACGGGCGGGCGGCGCTCGGGCCGGTGCTGCGCGAGTACCTCGTCAGCGAGGCGATGGCGGCGCTGGGCATCCCGACGACGCGGGCGCTCGCGGCGGTCGCGACCGGCGAGGAGGTGGCGCGCGAGCGATACCTGCCGGGCGCGGTGCTGACGCGCGTCGCCTCCAGCCACATCCGGGTCGGCACGTTCCAGTTCTTCGCCGCGCGCGGCGACGCGGCCGCCCTGCGCACCCTGGCCGATCACGTGATCGCCCGGCATTACCCGGAGGCGGCCGCCGCCGAGAACTCCGCCCTCGCCCTGTTGGAGGCGGTGATCGCCGCCCAGGCCGCCCTCGTCGCGCGCTGGCTGCTGGTGGGCTTCGTGCACGGGGTGATGAACACCGACAACATGTCGGTCGCCGGCGAGACGATCGACTACGGCCCCTGCGCGTTCCTCGACGCCTACGATCCCGCCGCCGTGTTCTCCTCGATCGACGGGGCCGGCCGCTACGCCTACGGCAACCAGCCCGGCATCGCGCACTGGAACCTGACGCGGCTCGCCGAAGCCATGCTGCCCCTCTTCGCGGAGAACCAGGACGAGGCGATCGAGCGGGCCAAGGCGGCGCTGAACACCTTCGCCGGTCGCTTCGAGGCCGCTTACCACCGGGGGCTCGGCCGCAAGCTCGGCCTGCCGACGGAACGCGACGGCGACGCCGCCCTCGCCGGCGAGCTGCTCACGGTCATGGCCGCCAACCGCGCCGACTTCACGCTCACCTTCCGTCGCCTGGGCGAAGCCGCCGCCGACGAGCGAGCCGACGAGGGCGTGCGCGAACTCTTCATCGATCCGACCGCCTACGACGGCTGGGCCGGGCGCTGGCGGGGGCGGCTGCGCGAGGAGGACGGGGCCGACAGGCGCGCCGCGATGCACGCCGTCAACCCCGCCTACGTCCCGCGCAACCACCACGTCGAGGCGGCGCTGGACGCCGCCGTGGAGCGGGCGGACTTCGCGCCGTTCGCCGCGCTCCTCGCCGCCCTGTCCCATCCCTACGAGGAGCGGCCGGACCTCGCCCGCTACGCGTCCTCGCCGGTGCCGGACGGACGGCTGTACCGGACCTTCTGCGGCACGTGAGGGCCGGCCCCTCGAACGAGATCCCGCTTAGGCGGCTTTCGCGGCCGGTTCGTCGTCGGCCGCCATGGCGCGCATGTACACGTCCAACAGTGTTTCCTGTTCCTCCCGCTCCTCCTCGTCCTGCTTGCGGAGCTTGATGATCTCCTTGAGGATCTTCACGTCGAAGCCCTCGTTCTTGGCCTCGGCGAAAACCTCCTTCTTGCCCTCGTTCAGCTCCCTCAGCTCGGTTTCGAGCTGCTCGATGCGCTCGACGAACGAGCGGATGCGGTCGCCGGCGAGGCCAACGGTGTCGGACATGGTTTCTCCTCTTCGCATGGGACGGGCAGATTGAGCCCGGCTCGGTAAGCGTCCGGTTAAGCGCGCCGCCGGGGATCGGATCGGTCCTGGTCGGGTCCGCCCCGCGCGCCTTCGCCGACGACCGCCAGGCCGCGCGCGCCACCCGCGCCGGATGCCAAGAGCCTGTGCTCGGACATGGCGCCGGGCGGCGGAGGCGTCGGGATCGAGCAGGGCGGCGACCAGTCGCCACGCTCGACGTCGCGCGGGGCGTCACGCTAGGCTCGCGCCCACGACCGTCCGAGCCTTTCCATGTCCTCGCCTCCCTTGGGTGCCGCCGCCCTGACCGCGACCGGCCAGCCGGCCGACCGGGTGGATGTCCTGGTGCGGGCGGCCGACAGGTCGCGCGAGGCGTTGCGTGATCGGGCGCGGCGGGACGACCCGCGCGCCGAGCTGGCTTCCGCCGACATCGCCGCCTGGGCGCGGAGCGAGGACGCCGCGCCGCCTGTGGCCGGGGCGCCGGTTCACCTGACACGGTTCGAGGCGCGCATCCCCGGCCTCGCCGCGCGGCCGACGATGGTGGTGATGGGCTGGGCGCTCTGCGTCGCCGTCGTCGCGGGCGGCGCGCTGCCCGACGATCCGGCGCATGCCTGGGTCGGAGCCCTCGAGCAGGGCGTGACGGTCGCCGGATGCGTCGTGGCGGGGGCGGCTGCCGTTTGGGGCATCCTGTCCGAGGTGCGTGGTTGGCGCGGGAGCGATGCGGCGCGCTGGCTGGACTCGCGCAGGGCGGGGAAGGCCCGCAAGGCCCGCGCGGCGCGGCGCCTCGCGATCTGCGAGACCCTGGTCGCGGTGGGCGCGGACGCCATCACCGTTTATCGTATCGAGGACGGGGCCGTGGTCGCCGGCGCGCATCCGGCGGGACTGGTCGAGGGCATCGCGATCGAGCGGCGCGGCGCGCACGTGTCGTTGCTGTTGACGACGGGGGCGGGGGTGTCGCGCTTCGACTGGCTGCCCGGCCGTCCGGCCTTGGAGGCGGCGGTCGAGCGCTTCGCCGGCGCGGTGCGCGAGCGCCGGCGGCTCGACGGGCCAAGCGTCCCTCCGGACATGGTTCCGTAGGGTTTGCGGTTCACGATCCGTTGGAGGGCGGTCGCGTCTTTCTTTCGTCGTGGCGGCGCGGAAAGGTGCTGAACGCGCGAGGTGTGTGGCAGCCCGGCCGTGCCCTCCCGACGGCCGGTGATCGCGGGGACGTGATGGTTCGCACGGGAAACATCGGTCTTCTGGCCCTCACGCGCTTCGGCACCGGCGCGCGTGGGGACGGCGATGTCGCGATCGCCGCCTCCGACCCGCGTGGCCTGCTGCGGGCGGAGCTGGCGCAGCCGGGCATCGCGCTCCTTTCCGGTCCGGCCCTCCCCTCCACGGCGACGGCGGCGGAGCGCTTCTTCGCCGACCAGGCGGCCCGCAAGGCGGAGCGCGAGCAGGGGCTCGACGCCGGCCAGCGCGCCCGCGCCGTCGCGGCGCTCGCCGCCGCGTCGCCGGTCTTCGCCAAGGCGGAGGAGGTGGCGGCCCAGGGGCAGGCGGGGCAGCCCCCGCCCGGACAGCCGCCCCGCAAGCCGCGGCCCTCGCCCGAGCAGGCCATCTTCCGCGACGAGGCGCTGGCTCGCCTGCGTCGAGCGATCGAGGCGCGGGTCGGCTTCGCCGAGCGGCTGGTCGCCTTCTGGTCGAACCACTTCTGCGTGTCGGTCAACAAGGGCGGCATCGCCCGCGTCACCGCCGGCGCCTTCGAGCGCGAGGCGATCCGCCCGCACGTGCTCGGCCGGTTCGCCGACATGCTCCTCGCCGTCGAGAGCCATCCGGCGATGCTGCACTTCCTCGACAACGCCCAGTCGGTGGGGCCGAACTCCAAGGCCGGCGCGAACGGCAAGCGGGGCCTCAACGAGAACCTCGGGCGCGAGATCATGGAGCTGCACACGCTCGGCGTCGGGAGCGGCTACTCGCAGGCCGACGTCACCGACCTCGCCCGCATGCTCACCGGCTGGAGCTACGCCGGGCCGCAGGGCAAGGGCGGCGAGCCCGGCACGTTCGCCTTCAACGCCGACGCCCACGAGCCGGGACCGATCCCGCTGCTCGGCAGGACCTATCCGGAGAACGGCCGCGCCCAGGGCGAGGCGGCGCTCCGCGACCTGGCGCGGCGGCCGGAAACGGCGCGCTTCATCGCCGCCAAGCTCGCGCGGGCCTTCGTCGCCGACGATCCGCCGCGCTCGCTCGTCGACCGGCTCGCCGGCGTCTTCACGCGCAGCGACGGCGACCTCCACGCGCTCGGCCTCGCGCTGATCGACGCGCCGGAATCCTGGGAGGCGGTGCCCGGCAAGGTGCGCACCCCCTACGACTTCCTCGTCGCCACCAACCGCCTGCTCGGCCACTTGCCGGAGGATCCCGGCCCCGTGCTGGGTCCGCTCAACACCATGGGCATGGGCCTGTGGACGCCGCCCGGCCCCAACGGCTACCCCGACGCCACGGCGGCCTGGGCCTCGCCGGAAGGCATGAAGCTGCGCCTCGACTTCTGCGCGCAGCTGGCCGGCCGGCTCAAGGACCCGCCGAACCCGAGCGAGCTGCTCGACGCGCTGTGCGGCGGCGAGCCCTCGCCGGAGACGCGGGCGGCCGTGGCGGCGGCCGAATCCCGAGCCCAAGGCCTCGCCCTCCTCCTGATGTCCCCCGAAATGCAGCGGAGCTGAACGCATGAGCTTGCCGATCCCGCATTCCTCGCGCCGCGCCCTGCTCGCCACCGGCGGGGCGCTGTTCGGCTCGGCCTTCATCCCGCGCGCCTCGTCGGCGGCCGGCGCGCGCGACCCGCGCCTCGTCGTCCTCGTCCTGCACGGCGCGCTCGACGGGCTGGCGGCGGTCGGCCCGCTCGGCGATCCCGATTACGGCGACCTCCATGGGTCGCTCGCCATGGGGCTCGGCGGCGCGAACCCGGCGCTGCCGCTCGACGGCTTCTTCGCCCTCAATCCCGGCATGCCGGCCTTCGCGCGGATGTTCCGGGCGGGAACGGCGGCGGTGGTCCACGCCACGGCGACGAACTACCGGGAGCGCTCGCACTTCGACGGGCAGGACGTGCTGGAGAGCGGCATGCCGGCGCCCGGCTTCACCGAGTCCGGCTGGCTCAACCGGGCGGTCGCCGCGATCCCGCGCGGCGAGCGGATCAGGGGCGGCGCGCTCGCGGTCGGCGCGGCGACGCCGCTCGTCCTGCGCGGCGCCGCGCCGGTCGCCGGCTGGGCGCCCGAGGTCATGCCGCCGGCCGGCGACGAGCTCGCGCGCCGGGTGCTCGACCTTTACACCCACGCCGATCCGGTGCTCGCCAGCGCGATGCGCCAGGGCCTCGACACCGGCAAGCTCGCCGGCGGCGACGAGCGCAAGCCGGGGGGCCCGGGTTCGCCGGGCGGCATGGTGGAGGCGGCCACCGGCGCGGTCAGGCTGCTCGCCGCCGCCGACGGCCCGCGCGTCGCGGCGCTCGTGTTCGACGGCTGGGACACCCACGCCGGCGAGGGCGGCGCCACCGGGCGCCTCTGCCAACTGCTCGGCGGCCTCGACGGCGCCTTCGCCGCCTTCGAGGCGGGGCTCGGCCCGGCGTGGCGCGACACGGTCGTCGTCGCGGTCACCGAGTTCGGCCGCACCGCCCGCGTGAACGGCACCGCCGGCACCGATCACGGCACCGGCACGGTCGCCTTCCTCGCCGGCGGCGCGGTCAAGGGCGGCCGCGTCATCGCCGACTGGCCGGGCCTCAAGCCGGGGCAGCTCTTCGAGGCGCGCGACCTCAAGCCGACGACGGACCTGCGCGCCGTGCTCAAGGGCGTGCTGGCCGAGCAGTTCGGCCTCTCGCCGGGCGTGCTCGGCCACGCCGTCTTCCCCGGCACGATGGCGGTCGCGCCCATCCGGGGCTTGATCGCGTAGCATCAGCCCGGAACGTGCGACGCGGGTTTCGGAAGACGCGGTGACGAGCGATCAAAGCGGCGGATCGCCGCCGGCCAGCGCCCGCGCCTCCGCCAGCGTCGCCTGGATCGCCGCGGCGATGGTCGGCGCGGTGCACACGTAGGTCGGGCTCGGGTGCGCCATCCGCAGGATGGCGAGGCCCGGCCGGTGCGCGGCGACGACCGGTTGCGCGAGCGAGGCGGCGCGGCCGGCGAGCACGGCGACCCGCAGCGCCGGCAGCCGGTCGAGCAGGCCGGGCAGCAGGGCCAGGCCGGCGGCGGTCTCCGCCTTCGTGGGCGCCCGGTTGCGGTGCCCCGGCTGGTGGATCACCCAGGGCACGGTGTTCCAGATCACCGTCCGCGTGCGCGGAAGCCCGGCGGCGGCGCTGAGGCGGGCGATGTTGCGCGCCGTCCCGGTCGAACTGTCGCGCGACACGATCCGCACCGGTCCCATGCGCGGCCCCGGCGTCTCCAGCAGCAGCAGGACGCGGGCGCGCTCGCCGCCGTCGTCGGGATCGAAGTGCGGCACGACGCCGTGCGCGGCGGCGAGCGCCGCCCGGTAGCCTTCGAGCGCGGCGACGTGCGGCGCGCCGAGCGCCTCGACCTTGCGCGCCCACAGCGCCTCGTGCCCGGCCCGCGCCGCGTCCCTCAAGCGGTGGCGATCGCCAGCAGGAAGCCGGTCAGGTCGGCGGTGACGTGGTCGATGTGCGGCGGCAGGCTCGCGCGGTCGAGGATCTCGAAGGCCTCGCGGGTGTCGAGCGCGCCGGCCGCCGGCACCACCAGCACGGTGGTCATGCCGAGCGCCTTGGGCACGAGGAGGTTGCGGGGGATGTCCTCGAACATGGCGGCGCGCCGGGGATCGACGCCGTGGCGGGCCATGAAGCCCTCGTAGGGGCCGCGCTCGGGCTTGGGGACGAGATCGCCCGAGACGATGTCGAACACGTCCTCGAACAGACCGCCGAGCCCGAGCGCCTCCGCCGTCTTCTCCGCGTGGAAGCGCGAACCGTTGGTGAGGATCAGCTTGCGGCCGGGCAGGGCGCGGATGGCGGCGGCAAGCGCGGGGTTGGCGACCACCGCCGTGCGGTCGATGTCGTGGACGAAGGCGAGGAACGCGTCCGGCTCGACCCCGTCCGCCTCCATCAGCCCGCGCAGCGTCGTGCCGTAGCGTTGGTAGTAGAATTTCTGGAGCGCGCGGGCGGACAGGCCGTCAAGGCCGTGCAGCGCCATGATGTAGAGCGTGATGCGATGGTCGATCTTCGGCCACAGGTCGGAGCCGGCGGGATAGAGCGTGTTGTCGAGGTCGAACACCCACACGCCGATGTCGGCGAAGGCGCGAGCGCGCGGCGGCTCGACCAGCGCGTCCAGGCCGTTCACGCCCGCCCGTTCATCGGGTGATCAGCGTGCCGGCGCCGCCGTCGGTCAGCAGCTCCACCAGCACCGCGTGCGGCTGCTTGCCGTCGAGGATGACGACGCCTTCCACCCCCTGCTCGATGGCGTAAAGGCAGGTCTGCACCTTGGGGATCATGCCCCCGGTGATGACGCCGCCGGCGATCAGGCGGCGGATGTCGTTGACGGCGAGCGTCTTGATCAGCTGCTTGTCGGCGTCGAGCACACCCGGCACGTCGGTCAGGAACAAGAGGCGCTTGGCCTTCAATGCGCCGGCAATGGCGCCGGCAAACGTGTCGGCGTTGACGTTGTAGGTTTCCCCGTCGGCTCCCATCGCGACGGGCGCCAGCACGGGAATCAGCTCGCGGCCGAGCACCTGGTCGAGTACGGTGGTGTCGACGCGCTCCGGCTCGCCGACGAAGCCGAGGTCGATCTCCTCGTCGAGGCCGGTGTCGTCCATGTGCATGGTGCCGTGCGCCTTGCGGGCGGTCACCATGCGCCCGTCCTTGCCGCACAGCCCGATGGCGCGGCCGCCCTCGGCGTTGATCATGCCGACGATCTGCTTGTTGATGGCGCCGGCGAGCACCATCTCGACGATCTCGACGGTGGCCTTGTCGGTGATGCGCAGCCCGCCGGCGAAGGACGACTTGATGCCGAGCTTGGCCAGCATCGCGCCGATCTGCGGGCCGCCGCCGTGGACCACCACAGGGTTGATGCCCGATTGCTCCAGCAGCACCATGTCGCGGGCGAAGGCGCGCGCCTGCGTCTCGTCCCCCATGGCGTGCCCGCCGTACTTCACCACGACGGTGGCGTCGTCGTAGCGCAGCATGTGCGGCAGCGCCTGCGTCAGGATCTCGGCCTGCTGGTGCGGATCCGCCTGTATCGCCGCTGTCATGTGGAGTCCCGTTGAAGCTTGGCCGACGAGCGTCGCGCGCCTTGTAGCGGCTCGTCGCCGACAGCTCAATGCAAACGACGCGTCGATGCGCGCAAGGCCCTTGTACGGCGGACGGCTTGGGTAGAGAAAAGGCGGCATGTCCGACACCAGCCCGGCGCCGGCCGCGCGCAAACTCACGCAGCCGGAGATCCGCCGCATCATCTTCGGCCTGATGATGGCCATGCTGCTCGCCGCGCTCGATCAAACGATCGTCGCGACCGCCCTGCCGACGATCGGCCGCGACCTCGGCGACGCCCAGCACCTGCCGTGGGTGGTGACCGCCTACCTCCTGGCATCCACCAGCGCCGTGCCGATCTACGGCAAGCTGTCGGACATCCACGGCCGTCGCATCATGCTGCTCGTGTCCATCTCGACCTTCGTGGTCGGCTCGGTGCTCTGCGCGCTCGCCCCGTCGATGCTGGTGCTCGTCGCGGCGCGCTTCGTCCAGGGCGTCGGCGGCGGCGGCCTGCTCTCGCTGTCGCAGACGATCGCCGGGGACATGATGAGCCCGCGCGAGCGGGCGAGCTACCAGGTGTATTTCGCCACCGCCTTCTCCGTCGCGAGCCTCGCCGGCCCGGTGCTCGGTGGCTTCTTCGCCGAGCACCTGACCTGGTCGATGATCTTCTGGATCAACCTGCCGCTCGGCGTCGCCGCCTTCCTCATGACGGACGAGCCCCTGCGCCGGCTCCCGCGCCACGAGCGGCCGCACAAGTTCGATTACCTCGGCGCGGTCCTGCTGGTCGCCTCGACCTCGACGCTGCTGCTCGTCGTGTCGCTGAGCGGCGA
This sequence comes from uncultured Beijerinckiaceae bacterium, assembly GCA_964244495.1. GTDB lineage: Bacteria > Pseudomonadota > Alphaproteobacteria > Rhizobiales > Beijerinckiaceae > RH-AL1. The sequence continues at coordinate 113,257 of CAXTIU010000003.1, read as the reverse complement.
ACCGCACGGCTTGATGGTGCCGCGCACGCTCGTCGTCGCCGCCCTGTCCCTGGCGCTCTTCGTCGCCTTCTTCTATCGCCTGCGTCACTCCGCCGAGCCGCTGATCCCTCTGGAGGTGCTGTTCAACAAGCTGGTGCTGACGGCGACCGCCGCCGCCACCCTCTCCGTCGGGCTGTTCCTCGGCTTGGCGATCTACACGCCCATCCTGTTCGAGAGCCTTCGCGGCCTCACCGCGAGCCGGTCGGGCATCGCCCTGCTGCCGCTGATGATCGGCACAGTCGGTGGCACCCTGATGGCCGGCCGGGCCATGGCCAAGCTCGACCACTACAAACGGGTCCCGCTCGCCGCCTTGCCCTGCGCCGTGGTCGCCGCGCTCGTCCTGATGGTGGAGGCCGCCACCATGCCGATCTGGGCGGTGAGCCTCATCCTGGCGATCATCTCGGTGTCGTTCGGCACGCTCCTGCCGGTTTCCACCGTGTCCATCCAGAACGCCGTCGCCCTGCACCAGCTCGGCACCGCGACGGCGACCGCCAACCTTTGCCGTCAGCTCGGCGGGGCGGTGATGGTGGCGGTGTTCGGCACCATCGTGATCGGCGGCGGCCGCGACGTCGTCGGCCACGCCAGCGCCGCCGACCGGCTCGCGCTCGGCGGCGCCTTCCGGCTGGTGTTCGCGCTCGTCGCCGTCGGCGCGGCGGTCGCCTTCGTCACCATGCTCCTCATGGAGGAACGGCCGCTGAACGGCCCGGCGCGCGCCGCCGCCGCCGAAAGCCTGTCGCCGGGCGAGTAGCCGCGGTCGATCATGTCAAGGAAGCCGGAGCGGCAGGGTGACCGGCTCGCCCGAGCCGCGCCACACGCGCGCGACCCCGTCCCAGCTGCCGCCGCGCCCGCGCCGGTCGCGCCGCGCCGACAGCGAGGCCTGGTACAGGCCTTCGTAGCTTCCGCTCGGGAACGACCGGCCGACCAGGGCGAAGCCCTGCGGCGCGTTCGGCGACGGATGGTCATGCGCGATGGTGGTCATGAGCTGCTCCCCTGCGATGACCATACCCGCCGCATTTGAACAGCCGACGACGAAGATACCTTAAATGCAACCGATCGGCGGCGACCTCGCCCGACGCGCCTTCCACGTTGCGCTCCCGCGCCCGGCCGCCTACCAGGGGCCGACCACCGCCCAAGGATCACCCATGCGACCCTCGAACCGCGCCCCCGGCGCCCTGCGTCCCGTCTCGCTGGAGCGCAAGGTCGCCCGCTACGCCGAAGGGTCGTGCCTGGTGAAGTTCGGTGGCACGCACGTGCTGTGCACGGCGTCGCTGGAGGACAAGCCGCCGCCGTGGCTGCGCGGCCAGGGGCGCGGCTGGGTCACCGCCGAATACGCCATGCTGCCGCGCGCCACCCACACCCGCTCGCGCCGCGAATCGACCGCCGGCAAGCCGTCCGGCCGCACCCAGGAGATCCAGCGCCTGATCGGCCGCAGCCTGCGCGCCGTCACCAACCTGCAGGGCATGGGCGAGCGCCAGATCACGCTGGACTGCGACGTGCTGCAGGCCGACGGGGGCACCCGCACGGCGTCGATCACCGGGGCGTGGCTCGCCCTGCACGACTGCCTCGACTGGATGCGCGCGCGCTCGATCATCAAGGACAACCCGTTGCGCGACCACGTCGCCGCCGTGTCCTGCGGCATCTGCGGCGGCCAGCCGGTGCTCGACCTCGACTACGCCGAGGACTCGGAGGCGCAGACCGACGCCAATTTCGTGATGTCCGGCGCCGGCGCGCTCGTCGAGGTCCAGGCCTCGGCGGAGGGCGCGGTGTTCTCCGAGGCCGAGCTGGCGGCGATGATGGCGCTCGCCAAGGCCGGCATCGCCGAACTCGTCGCCCTGCAGAAGCGGGCGCTCGCCTGAGCCATGCCGAGGCTGATCGAGGGCAAGCTCGTCGTCGCCACCCACAACGCCGGCAAGCTGCGCGAGATGCGCGACCTGCTCGCCCCCTACGGGATCGAGACGGTGGCGGCCGGCGACCTCGGCTTGCGCGAGCCCGACGAGACCGGCGACAGTTTCGCCGCCAACGCCGCGATCAAGGCGGAGGCGGCGGCGCTCGCCACCGGGCTGCCGGCCTTCGCCGACGACTCCGGGCTCTGCGTCGCGGCGCTGGGCGGCGCGCCGGGCCTCTTCTCCGCCCGCTGGGCCAAGCAGGCCGGCGGCTTCGAGGCGGCGATGGAGGCGGTGCGCCGGGCACTCGTCGCCGCCCGCGCCGCTGGCCCCTACCGCGCCCACTTCACCTCGGCGCTGACCCTGGCGCGGCCCGGCCTGCCGACGGTCACCGTCGAGGGGCGGGTCGACGGCGAGCTGGTGTTCCCGCCGCGCGGCACGCTCGGCTTCGGCTACGATCCCATCTTCCTGCCCGACGGCCACCGGCGGACCTTCGGCGAGATGGCCGCCCAAGAGAAGCACGGCCTTCCGGCAGACGGCTCGCCGGCGCTGTCGCACCGGGCGCGGGCGTTCCAGGCCTTCGCGAAGATGTGCCTCACGCCTTGACACACGCAAACCGCATCGCGGACGCTTGAAGGCGATGGTCCGGCCGCCGCACCGGAGGGTCGTCGAAAAAATCCAGCGGCACACACATTCTCGCGTCATTCGCGTCATGCGTCAGGATCGAGGGGATCGCGGCCACATCGGGCAGAACCCGTCGGGTGCTTAAGGTAGCGCTACCCTACGACAGGCGCGTCCATGCCGCAAGCCCACGGTCCCGCCGCAAGCCTGCGGCGTGGCCTCGCGACGACACGATCGCGTCGGCTCAGCCCGCGCGACGTCCGCCGATCCCGCGTCGGGCCAACACTCAGGGCGCCCAGCGCGCGATGATGGCATCCACCACGCCGGCCAGGTCCGGGGCGACAATGTCGGGCTGCGCGACGCCGTCCACCGGCAGCACGGCGTTGCCGCGACGGGCGACGAAGGCCCCGGCGCAACCGGCCGCCTGCGCGCCGAGCGTGTCCCACACGTGGGCGGCGACGAGGCACAGGGCGGCGGGCGGCACGCCCATCGCCTCCGCCACCATCGCGTAGCAGTCCGGCGCCGGCTTGAACCGCTTCACCGTGTCGACCGTGAAGGCGCGGTCGAACAGGTCGGCGATGCCGGCGCGATCGATGGGGCTGCCGTCCGGGCTCGGCGCGGAGTTCGTCAGCGTGACCAGGGTGAACCCGGCCGCCCTGAGGCGGCGCAGCCCGTCGACGATATCGGGATGGGCCGGCATGTTCAGCATCCGGTGCCGCAGTTCCTCGAGGTCCGCCGGCGCGACGGCGACGCCGTGGATCGTGCCGAGCATCCGCAGCACCCCGGCGCCGAGCGCGGCGAAGGGCACGTAGGCCTCGGCGAGGGTGACCGCCTCCGAGTACAGCACCATCTGCGCGAACCACTCGCGCATCGTCCGGCCGTCGCCGAACAGCCGCGCGAAGAGCGGCGTGAGCGCCTCGATGTCGAGCAGGGTCTCGTTGACGTCGAAGACGATGACGGACGGTGTGACGTTGCTCATGATGATCGATGGCTCCGGTTCTGATCCGCCGGCGCGCCGGGAACGCCCACGCGCGCATAGCTGCTAAACCGAACGCGCGACGATCTGTTATTGCAGTGCAGCAAAAAGGCCCTACACTCCCTCAAACGACAGAGGGCGGGAGCTGAGCATGTCGACCACCTGGGCAACGAAATACGGCCCGCGCCGCGTGCGCCACGATCCGCCCACCCTCGCCGAGGCCATCGTCGCGGCCCAAGGCCTGACCGACGATGTGCAGGCCCAGCTGCAGATCGCCGCCGAGCTGATGGGCGCCTCCACGGCCGACGTCAAGGCGGAGATGCAGCGATTGACGCCCGACCGCCGGGTGACGCGCCTGGTGAGCGCCTCCGCCCGCACCGGCATCCGCACGGTGGTGGTGGAGCGCAAGGCGAGCCGCCGCGTCGTGATGAACGGCATGGCCGCGCGGCCGACCGGCAAGATATCGCTGGCGAAGTCTTAGGCGGCGGAGGATCCGGCCGGCGAGGGGGCTGGCCGGCGAAGTTCCGGCCCGGCTCAGCCCCGTCGCGTCGGGAACGGCACGAAACGCGCCGGCAGGATCGCCTGCGACCCGTCGATCGACCGCATGAACGGGATCGGCGGCAGGCTCGGCGTGTAGGCCACCACCAGGATCCGCGGCCGTGGCGGCGGCATCGGCGCGGCGCCCTCGCGCGGCGCGGCCGGCTCCGCCCCCTCCGTGAGCGAGGCCGGCTTCTCCGGCGGCAGCGGGATCGTCGCCCGCAGCAGCTCGTCCGGCACCGGCGCGGGCACCCTCGCGCCTGGGGCGCCCGACCCCGGCTTGGCCGCCGGCGCGCCCGCGTCCGGCTTGCCGCCGCCGAAGCTCGGGATCAGCCCCTGCAGCTTCCCCGTGAGGAGGGACAGGCCCGATCCCCCGCTCGTCATCGACGTCGGCAGCGGCTTGATCGTCGCCTGCGCCACCATCACGCGCGGCTCCGGCGCCTCGCAGTCGCGCACGCCCAGCTCGATCAGTTCGGACCCGGACAGCACCGTGAACTGCTTGGTGAGCGCGCCCAGTCGCTCGCGCACGGCGACCGGGTAGGTGTTGAACAGCTGGCCGGTCACATCCCAGTTGGTGACGTGGTCGCGCGGGTCGTAGGCCTGGTGGAACTTGAAGACCGAGCTCCTGTAGACGCACACGTTGGGCAGGCCGAGCGCCATCGTGCAGGCGGAATGGCACTCGTGGATGCGGACCTCGCGCCCGGTCCGCCGATACTCCTCCGTGCGCGCCATGTACTGGTCGACGTAGCCGCCGAAGTCCTTGACGACGACGACCGGGGACATGTTGGGCGGCGGCTGCAGGTAGCTCACGGGGAATGGCTCACGACGGATGGCTCACGGGGGGTCGCCCTCGGCGGTTTTCTTCGGCGGGTCGCGTTCGGCTCCCTTCCGGTTTAGGAAAACGTGGTGAACGCATTCTTAACACCCGCTCCCGCATGCTGACCCGTGCCGATGATCGCCCCGGCTCCCTCCATGGCGCGGCTTGGCGGCACGATTTGGGCGACGGGATCCGGGCCATGCGGCGGCGAGCGACGGGGCACTGATGGCGAGCCAAACCTACACACCCGGCAATCCCGGCTTCGCGGTCTACGTGCACTGGCCGTTCTGCCAGTCGAAGTGCCCGTACTGCGACTTCAACAGCCACGTCCGCGCGCAGGCGATCGACGAGGAGCGCTTCGTTCAAGCCTTCCGCAGCGAGCTCGCCCACCGCGCCAAGCTCACCAAGGGCCGCACGGTCAACTCGATCTTCTTCGGCGGCGGCACGCCCTCGCTGATGAAGCCCGGCACGGTCGCCGGCATCCTCGACGCCATCGCCGCGAACTGGAGCGTCGATCCCAACGCCGAGGTGACGCTGGAGGCGAACCCGACCAGCGTGGAGGCGAACCGCTTCACCGGCTACCGCCGCGCCGGCGTCAACCGGGTCTCGCTCGGCGTGCAGGCGACCAACGACGCCGACCTGCGGGCGCTCGGCCGCCTCCACAGCGCCGCCGAGGCGCGCAAGGCGATCGCGGTGGCCGGCTCGATCTTCGAGCGCTACACCTTCGACCTGATCTACGCCCGGCCGAACCAGACCCCGGCCGCGTGGCGCGCCGAGCTGAGCGAGGCGCTGGGCCTCGCGCGCGAGCACATGTCGCTCTACCAGCTGACGATCGAGCCCGACACGATGTTCGAGCGCCTGCGCAACGCCGGCAAGCTGGTGGTGCCCGGCCCCGACCGGTGCCGCGACCTGTGGGACGTGACGCAGGAGGTGATGAACGCCGCCGGGCTGCCGGCCTACGAGATCTCCAACCACGCCCGGCCGGGCGCCGAGAGCCGGCACAACCTCATCTACTGGCGCTACGGCGAGTACGTCGGGGTTGGCCCCGGCGCGCACGGCCGCATCCTGACGCCGAAGGGCCGCCGCGCCCATTCCACCGAGCGCCACCCCGAGATGTGGCTCACCGTCGTGGAGACGGAGGGCCACGGGCTCGTCGAGGACGACCTCCTGTCGATCGAGGAGCAGGGCGACGAGTTCCTGCTGATGGGGCTGCGGCTGTCGGAAGGCATCGAGCCGACCCAGTTCGAGGCGCTGTCGAAGCGCATGCTCGACAAGGGTCGCATCAGCTCGCTGGTGGAGGAGGGCATGGTGGAGATGACCAAGCTCGGCCGGCTGCGCGTCAGCGCGGCGGGCTTCCCCGTGCTCGACGCCGTGGTGGCGGACTTGGCGGCCTAGCTTGAGCGGAACGCTTCCCTGCCAGCGCGCCTTGTTCGAGATTCCTGGCCACGTCAGCTACCTCGACGCCGCCGCGTGGTCGCCGTTGCCGCGCGCGGTCCGCGCGGCCGGGGAAGCCGGCATCGGCGCGAAGAGCCGTCCCTGGGTGCATTCGCGTGGCGATGCCGCCGGTTGGACGCAGCGCGCGCGCGTGGCGGCGGCGCGGCTGATCGGGGCGCGGGCCGACGACATGGCGGTCGTCGGGTCGGTGAGCCACGCCATCGCCACGGCGGCGCGCAACCTGTCCCCGGCGGCGGGCGGCCGCGTCCTGCGCGTCGCCGACGAGTTCCCCTCGCAGCGCCACGCCTGGGACCGGCTGGCGGTCGAGCGCGGCTTGATCGTCGAGGAGGTGCCGCGTCCCGCCGACGGGGACTGGACGGCGGCGCTGCTCGCGGCGATCGCGCGTCCCGGCGCGGCGCCGCTCGCGGTCGCCACGCTCACCCCGCTGCATTGGGCGGACGGCGCGCTCATCGACTTGGCTCGTCTGGCGCCCGCCGTCCACGCCACGGGGGCGGCGCTGGTGGTGGACGCGACGCAACTGGTCGGCGCCGGGCCGATCGACGTGGGCGTCCTCAAGCCGGACTTCCTCGCCTTCCCCACCTACAAGTGGGCGCTCGGCCCCTATGGCCTCGCCTTCCTCTACGCCGCGCCCCATCGGCAGGACGGGTCGCCGCTGGAGGCGAACAACGGCAACGCGCCGCCGGCCATCGGGGCGCGGCGCTACGACAAGGGCGAGCGCGACGACCTCGTCGCCGTGTCCATGGCGGCGACCGGCCTGGAGCTGGCGGCCGACTTCGCCATGCCGGCGGTGGCGGCCCGGCTGCGGGGCCTGACCGACCTGCTGGCGGACGGAGCGAGCGCCATGGGCCTCCACGTGGCGCCGAGGGCGCTGCGGTGCCCGCACATCCTCGGCGTCCGCGTGCCGGGCGGCGTGCCGGCGGACTTGGTCGAGCGGCTGCGGGAGCGCGACGTGTTCGCCAGCAGCCGCGGGGGCGGGCTGCGGCTCAGCCCCCACGTGTGGGCCGACGAGGCTGACGTGGCGCGCGGCCTCGCGGCGCTGCGCGAAGCCTTATCTCCGGTCTGAGCTTCCCGTCCGACGTTTCACTCCGGTCGGCGCGTGCCGCCGCCCGGTCTCAACGATCGCCGTTCTCTCGCGCGTTGCCGGCCAGCGTCTTGACGAGCTGCATGAGCGACATGCGGACCGAAGGATCGCTTATCCGTCGGTAGGCGGCGAGAAGCTCGAGGCCTTCATCCTTGAGGAACGTATCGCCGGGAAAGGGCGGCTGGTCCTCCTCCGAGCCGGTGTCCCGCGGGAACATCACGATGTCGGCCATTATCAATCCCGATGTAGCTTGGAATTCGCCACGCGAGCCGACAAGACTTCCGTTGGGGCAAGAGCCTCGCCGAGGCTTTCGCCGCGCCCACCTGTCGTAACGTCAGATTGTGAGGAATTCGCGTCGCACGCAATGAGTGTTCAGAAAATCACCACCCGTCCCGCTTCCCGCCCGGGCTGGCGCCGAAGCGGTACGAGGGGGCCGGCGGCCGGGTCGGATGCGCTAAACGCGTCCGACACTGGTGTAGGCCAGCCCGTGGCGGTGGGCCTCTTCCGGCTGGTAGATGTTGCGGAGGTCGACGAGCACGGGTGCGGCGAGCAGGCTCTTCACGCGGGCGAGGTCGAGGGCGCGGAACTCGTCCCATTCGGTGAGGATGGCGACGGCGTCCGCCCCCTCCACGCAGCTGTAGGCGTTGGCGGCGAAGGTCATGCCGGGCAGCAGGGGGCGCGCCTGCTCCATGCTCTCGGGGTCGTAGCCGCGCACCTTCGCCCCGGCGTCCTGCAGCGCGGCGACGACGGCGAGCGCGGGCGCCTCGCGCATGTCGTCGGTGTTGGGCTTGAAGGCGAGCCCGAGGATCGCGATCGTCTTGCCGCGCACGCTGCCGCCGCAGGCGGCGATGATGCGCCGGCCCATCGCGCGCTTGCGCCCGTCGTTGACCTGCACCACCGTTTCCACGATGCGCAGCGGCGCCTCGTGATCCTGCCCGGTCTTGACGAGCGCCAGCGTGTCCTTGGGGAAGCACGAGCCGCCGTAGCCCGGCCCGGCGTGCAGGAACTTCGAGCCGATGCGCTTGTCGAGCCCGATGCCGCGCGCCACCGCCTGCACGTCGGCGCCGGTGCGCTCGCACAGGTCCGCGATCTCGTTGATGAAGGTGATCTTCACCGCCAGGAAGGCGTTGGCGGCGTATTTGGTCAGCTCGGAGGTGCGCCGGCCCACGAACAGCAGCGGCGGGTTGTTCAGCGACAAGGGCCGGTACACCGCGCCCATCACCGCGCGCGCCCGCTCGGACCCGCAGCCGAGCACCACCCGGTCGGGCCTCTTGAAGTCCTCGATCGCCGCGCCCTCGCGCAGGAACTCCGGGTTCGACACCACGTCCAGGCCATGGCCGCCGTCGGGGTTGGCGAGGTCGGGGCGCGCCTCGCGGCAGATCCGCTCGACCTCGTCGCCGGTGCCGACCGGCACGGTGGACTTGGTGACCACCACCAGCGGCCCGGTCGCGGCGAGCGCCACGGCGCGCGCGGCGGCGTAGACGTAGGTGAGGTCGGCGTGGCCGTCGCCGTGGCGGGACGGCGTGCCGACCGCGATGAAGGCGGCCTCGACGCCGGCCACCGCGCCGGCGAGGTCGGTGGTGAAGGCGAGGCGCCCCTCGCGCACGTTGCGCTCGACGAGATCCTTCAGCCCCGGCTCGTAGATCGGCATGATCCCGTCCTGGAGGGCGGCGATCTTGGCCGCGTCGGTGTCGACGCAGGTGACGTGGTGGCCGAAGTCCGAGAAGCAGGCGCCGGACACCAGTCCGACGTAGCCCGAACCGATCATCGCTAGGCGCAAGGGGAAGCCTCCGGGAAAAGGTGCGAGAGGGTGGGCGTCAAGGCGGGCGCGGCGACGCGACGGGGCGCGCTCACGCGTTCTCGCGCAACAGCTGGTCGAAATAGGCGATGGTGCGGCTCAGCCCGTCCTTGAGGGGCACGGTCGGCTCCCAGCCGAGCCTCTCGCGCGCCAGCGTGATGTCGGGCTGGCGCTGCCTGGGATCGTCGACCGGCAGCGGCTCGTGGACGAGCGGCGAGCGCGAGCCGGTCAGCTCGAGGATCAGCTGCGCCAGCTGCACCATGGTGAACTCGCCGGGGTTGCCGATGTTGACCGGGCCGGTCACCGCGTCGGGCGCGTCCATCAGCCGGCGGAAGCCCTCGATGAGGTCGTCGACGTAGCAGAAGGAACGGGTCTGCGTGCCGTCGCCGTACAAGGTGATCGGGCGGTTCTGCAGCGCCTGGACGATGAAGTTCGACACCACGCGGCCGTCCTGCGGGTGCATGTGCGGGCCGTAGGTGTTGAAGATGCGCACGACCTTGATGCGCACGTGGTGCTGGCGGTGGTAGTCGAAGAACAGGGTTTCCGCGCAACGCTTGCCCTCGTCGTAGCAGGCGCGCGGCCCCAGCGTGTTGACGTTGCCCCAGTAGCTTTCCGGCTGCGGGTGGACGCTGGGGTCGCCGTACACCTCGGAGGTCGAGGCCTGGAAGACCTTGGCCCGCGTGCGCTTGGCCAGCCCCAGCATGTTGATGGCGCCGACCACGCTGGTCTTGGTGGTCTGCACGGGGTCGAACTGGTAGTGCACCGGCGAGGCCGGGCAGGCGAGGTTGTAGATCTCGTCGACCTCGACGTAGAGGGGAAAGGTGATGTCGTGGCGCATCAGCTCGAAACGGCCGTCGTCGAGCAGGGCGGCGATGTTGCGCCGGCGCCCGGTGAAGTAGTTGTCCACGCACAGGACTTCGTGACCCTCCGCGAGAAGCCGCGCGCACAGGTGCGAGCCGAGAAAACCCGCACCTCCCGTCACCATGATGCGCTTGCCCACGAGCCTGCGTTCCCCTGCCGGATCGGGTAACTGCGCGTTTCCGGCTGTTTTTGCAAGATCGCGCGCCGGACGCCGGCCCGGCCTCCGCCATGGCCCGCGTTCATCCGTTGCGGGTTGCAGTCCTGCCGCTTGGCGAAGATGTCCACCGCGCCGCCGAGATGGGCGGTGAGGCGCGGCAGGTGCTCGATCGGGGTCGGGCCGAAGGCCAGGGGATAGCGCTCGAACTCGGCAAGCATCGCGACGGGTTCCTCGGAGGACGACGCCGGACGCCGGCGAAGTCGCGGGACAGCGTGCTTCCCATCATGCGGTCCCTTCCGGGCAAACCTTTTCGCGCGCCCGGCGTCCGCGAGCCCCGATCAGTAGGTGACGCTCACCACGACCGTGTCGCTGTAGGTGCCGACGGCCGGCGTCGGCTGGACCGGCACGCGGCCGTAGACCGGGATCGCCTGCGTGGCGGCGGTGCCGGTGCCGCCCAGCGTGGCGCTCGCCTGCGTGCCCCAGGGCGTGGAGCGGCCGCCGTCCTGGTAGAGCCCGTAGGTCACGCCCTGCCCACCCATCGTCATCACCCGCGCGGTCGGGTCGGTGGCGCCCGACAGGCCGCCGTTGAGCGAGATCGTGTAGCCGGTGCCGCGCGAACATTGCACGCTCAACGCGGACTGCCCGTCGACGATCGTGTCGAGGTCGCCGACCGCCCCGAAGTCCAGGTTGCCGGCCGACACGTTGCAGGACTTGAGGACCGTCGCGCTCGCCTGGAACGAGAAGCTCGTCGATCCCGTGAGCGAGCCGGAGGTGCAGGACGACGAGCCGTAGGTGGCGGTGGCGGCGAGCGTCTGGCCGTAGGCGCCCGACGGGGCGGACTGTTGCGAGCCGAACAACGTCGCCGGGATGTTCAGGGTGTAGGCCTGGCCGAGCTTCAGGGTCGCGAACGGCACGGGGATCGCGGTCGTGTTCGACCACGAGGTCGTCAGCGGGGACGGTCCGAAGATGTCGTAGGACAACGTCGTCGAGGACCCCTGGAGGGACCGGGGCGGTATCGCCACGCAGACCTGGAGGTTGCCCGTCCCGACCGGCACGCTGAGGCAGGATACGGACAGCGTCGCGTTGGTCTGGACGGCGGCGCCCGGCAGCACGTCGACCGAGCCGAAGGCGACGGTCGAGACCGACACCGAGCAGGACAGGTTGACCGCCTGCGCTTCGGCTCGCCGGCCGGCGAGCGGCGTGAAGGCGAGCAGGAGCGCCAGGATGGCGAGCGCGCGGCGCAAGGGGCGCGTCACAGGCATGGCACGGGTCCGATCGCGGTGCGGTGGCCGGGTGTCGGCCGATAGGGGAAGGTCGCCCGGCAGTCGTGGTCGCCGAGGTCGAGGATCACGGTGTTGCTGTCGCCCAGGTGCCTGACGTAGGCCTGTCCGTCGTAGCCGACGACGAAGGGCTCGCCCTGGTGATGTCCCTTGGTGCCGACCGGGATCGGCCGGCCGGCCGCGTCCTGGAGGCGGACGGTCGCCGCCTCGACATGGGCGTCGACGCCGAAGGTCAGGCCGACGCCGCTGCGGCCGGCCGGGGTGACGATTTGGTGGGTGGACCCCGCCTCGGCGTTGGCCGGCAGGGCGAGCGGGTCGATGCCGATCTGGTTGCCTTGATAGGATTGCAGGTCGGGAACGACCAGCTTGCCCCACGGATCGGTTTCGCCGACCAGCCGGTTGTCGCGATAGACCGGCACGCCGGCGATGCCGGTGTCGACGACGGCGAATCCGTCGGCGACGTGGGTGCCGGCGAAGGCGCCGCCGTCCTCGATGTAACCGAGCGAGCCGTCGAGCTCGCCCTGCGTGCCGATCGTCCGGCGCTGCTGCGTGACCTCGACCTGCGCCGTGCCGTAGCTCGAACGGTAGCCGGCGTCGGCGATGCGGATGGGGTCGGAGCCCTCGAGGTCGCGCAGCCGCCATTCCACGCTGCCGTCGGTCGGCTCGAAGCTCTGGCCGACGTCGACCTGCGCGTTGCGGCCGGACTCGCCGAGCGAGCCGCTGAGGCTGGCGCGCGCGCGGGGCCCGAGCGGGAACGACACGCCGGCGAACACCCCGGCGCTCCCGCGCTGGCTGAGGTCGACGAAGCCGGTGGCGAAGACGGAGGCGTCGAAGGGAAGCGGCCGCGTCAGCGACGCCGTGACGATGCGCGAGCGCGTGCCGTTGGCCTCCACGAGGTCGATGAGGCTGGCGCTGACCGAGGCGGTGTCGAAGTGGAGCGGCACGCCGACGGTGATCCGGTCGAGCGCGCGCGGCGGGCGGGGGTCGAGCGCGTAGGTGCCGCTGGCGAAGGCGGCGGCGAGGCTCGGCACCACCGTCGCCGTGGCGGTCACCGAGGCGAGGTCGTTGAAGGTCGCCAACGTGCGCTGCGTGCTGGCATCGACGGTGAGGCCGGCGACCGTCAGGTCGTAGCCGGCGGTGAGCTGCGCGCCGGTGCGCGCCCCGACATGGCTGCCGCTGGCGGCGAGCGACACCGTGCCCCAGCGCCCGGCGCTCGCCAGCGCGCCGGCGCCGCCGTTGACGAGCCCCGCGCCGCCCTCGCCGTGGCCTTCCAGCGTCAGCCAGTTCGTCAGGCCGTAACGGCCGACGGCGGAGCCGAGCGGTCGCTTGTCGTAGTCGTCCGAGAGCAGGCCGTAGTTGCGCCGCGCGAAGCCGACGTCGAGCGAAACGTCGGACAAGCCGGCGGCGAGCAGGTTCGGGGCGTTGAAGAAGGGCACGGCGGTGTCGGTGGAGCGCCCCGTCGTGTCGGTCACGACGACGTGGGCGGTTCCGTTGCCGGAAACGACGGGCAGGTTGGTGATGGTGTAGGGGCCGGGCGCGATGTCCTGCGAGTAGGTCTTCACGCTGTTGACGAACACGTCCACCGTGGAGGGCACGGCGGCGCTGCCCGACACGTTGGGCAGCGGCTGGGTGACGAGGTCGGAGCGCAGGCCGAAGTCGCGCTGGAGCTGGAGCCCGCCGAAGCGGATCGGCCGCGTCCAGGCGAGGCCGCCGGAGATCGCGTCCCCCGCCCGTCCGGTCAGTTGCGAGGCCTGGCTGGACACCGTGTAGGTGGTGTCGAGCCGCAGCGCGTCGTCGCGGCTCAGCACGGTGTTGCCGACGATGGCGGTCTGGCTCGCGGTGCCGTAGGGGCTGAAGGCGCGCGCGTCGAGCGTCGCGTTGGCGCCGCTGAAACGCGGGATCGCGCTGAGCTGCTGGGTGGAGGTGCCGAACAGCGAATAGTTGGCGACCGCGCCCCAGCCGGCCTGCGCCGGCGCGGCGCGCGGGCCGGCGGGACGGGCGTCGTAGGTGTGGGCGAGGCGCCCGGCGTCGGTCAGCCTGAAATCGATCGTCTGGGCGCGCTCGTCGTAGGCGACGGTGACATCGGGCAGGCCCGCCAGGTCGATCGGGCGCAGCGGGTCGGGGAAGCCCGGCACCTTGATGCCGACGTCGGCGAGGTCGCTCGGCTTGGCGAGGAGGTGCCGGTCCGCGCTCAAGGTGAAGGGCTCCACGAGGTGGGTCGGCACGCCGTTGACGAAGACTTCCAGGCGCAGCGCCTGGAGAAGCGGGATCGGGGTTCGCCGCGGATCGATCGGCGCGAGCTCCGCCCCCGCGGCCGGTGCCGCGCCGAGCAGGATGGCGACCAAGACGGCGACCAAGACGGCGATGGGACCGGGCGCGCGCTCAGGGCGCGAGCGGCGCATTGATGGAACCGTGGTCGCTGCCCGCGACGATCGTTCCTCCCCGGAGGCCCGAAAGCTTCGATCCGAGCGGCCATTCCCGCGCGGAGTGGCCGAGGACGTAGCCGGCGAGCCCCTTGCCGACCAGCGCGGTGCGCCCGCCGGACCTCACCGCGAGGTCGGTCAGCTGGACGCGCTTGTCGCCGCCGTTCTCCGCGACGAGCACGGCCCGCCCGTCGCGCCGCGCGAGGAACCAACGGAGGCGCGGCTGCGTGGCGTCGGCGGGGAAGAAGAAGGCCGGCACGATGTAGCGCAGCACCACCGCCACCGTGCCGTTGCGCTGGCGGTCGGGGTTCGGCAGCTCGTCGACGACCACCCGGTAGGCTTCCTCCGCGACCGGCTGCTCGCCGGTGGTGCGCTGGAGGCGGACGACGTAATCCTCGCGCGGGCCGACGGTGACGATGGGCGGCGAGGCCACGAGGTCGTCGGTGGGCTGGAGGTCCTCGGCGCCGTCGTGCTGCGACCAGCGGAACACCCGGACCTGCGCGTTGAGGGGTCGGTCCTCCTGGTTGCGCAGCGTGATGGTCGCGTTCGCCCCCTCGCCGCCCTCGATGAGGATGGGGGACACGCGCAGCGCGGCGGCGCCGGCGGCGGCGGGGGCGCAGGCAGCGGCGAGCGCTGCGAGGATGAGGGCGTGCTGACGGGATCGTGCCATGGGAGTGCCGCCTGAGGACTGCCGCCCCGGGGTGGGGCGCGCGGGATGGGGCTCGCGATCAGTACGTCACGCTCATCGTGACCGTGTCGGTGTAGGTGTCGGGCGTGACGGCGGTGGTGTAGTTGACCACCTGCGCCTTCAGCATCTTGGTCTGGCTGGCGCCGGTGCCGGTGCCCGAGATGACGCTGGAGGAGGCGCTCAGCGCGCCGGTGTTGGTGGCCCCCGACGTCGCGTCGAAGAGGTTGTACTGCACCACGCCGGTGTTGCCGCTGGCGGCGCCCTTCATCTGGTGCGTCGGGCTGCCGGAGGTCACGTCGTTGGTGGAGGCGAAGCCGACCGTGTAGCCCGTGCCCAGCGAGCAGGTGACGGTGAAGGGCTGCGTGGCGCTGGTGGTCGTCGTGATGAGATCGGTGGCGCCCACCGAGCCCAGGCTGATGGTCGCCGGCGCGGTCACCGTGCACTGCTTGAGGATGGTGATGGTGACGTTGAACTGCGCCGTCGCCGGGTTCTGCGGCGTCGCGAGCGCCTGGGAGGCCGTGAGCATCAACACGGCGCTCGCAGTGTAAAAGGCCTTCATGGTTTCCCCCGCGGAAGCTCGACGTCCTATGCGCGGCCGACGACGTCTTTGTAGGGGTGAGTATTTAATGATATGCTACTGACACCGTCCAGTCTCCGAAGATTGAGGATGCGCCTTGCATTGACGTAGCGTCATGAAAGGAAGCGTCTGATCCGATGATTACTGTGGAGCCGCGCGCCGCCGGCGGGCGCTCACATCGGGTGGAAGCACGCGACCTGGCCGCGCCCCTGCGGCGAGGCGAGCGGCGGCACGGCGGCGCGGCACTCGCCCGTGGCGCGTCCGCAGCGCGGCGCGAAGGCGCAGCCGGGTGGCAGGGCGCCGAGGTCGGGCGGCGCGCCGGGGATGGTGACGAGCCGGTCGCGGTCGCCGGCCAGCTCCACCCGCGCGTCGAGCAGCCCGCGCGTGTAGGGATGCTGCGGCGCGCGGATGACTTCGGCGATCGCCCCCTGCTCGACGATGCGCCCGGCGTACATCACGGCGACGCGGTCGGCGACCTCGGCGGCGACGCCGATGTCGTGCGTGACGAAGATCACCGACAGGCCGCGCTCGCGCTGCAGCTCGCGCACCAGCAGAAGGATCTGGATCTGCACCGTGGCGTCGAGCGCGGTGGTCGGCTCGTCGGCCAGCAGCACCTTGGGATCGCAGGAGAGCGCCATGGCGATCATCGCGCGCTGGAGCATGCCGCCGGACATCTCGTGCGGGTAATTGTCGAGCCGCCGCGCCGCCGAGGGGATGCGGACCCGCTCGAACAGTTCGAGCGCGCGGGCGCGGGCCGCCGCCCGGCCGCCGCCGCGATGGCGGCGCACCGTCTCGGTGATCTGCCGGCCGAGCGTGTAGACCGCGTCGAGCGCGAGGCGCGGCTCCTGGAAGATCATCGACACGGTCCGGCCGCGGAAGTCGGCCAGCGCGCGGCGGGACAGGCGCATCACGTCCGTGCCGGCGACGTGGATCGTGCCGCCGACGCGGGCCGACGGCGGGTGCATGCGGAGCAGCGAGCGCAGCGTCACGCTCTTGCCCGAGCCGGATTCGCCGAGCAGCGCCACGACCTCGCCGGGCGCGACCGCGAGCGTCACCCCGTTGACCGCCGGGACCTTCACCCCGCCGCGCTCGAACACCACGGTGAGGTCGCGGACGTCGATCATCGGCGCGCTCACGGGGCCGTCGCGCGGCGCGATGGCCGGGGAGGCGGTTGTGGCGGCGCTCAACGGGGCGCCTCCGCGCGGCTGTGGCCCGATCCCGGCATGGCCATCAGGCAGGCGGCGGCGTGATCGGGCGACAGCGCGTGGAGCGGCGGGTCGACCGCGCGGCACACGTCCTCGGCGAAGCGGCAGCGCGGGTTGAAGCGGCAGCCGGGCGGCGGGTTGATCGGGTTGGGCGGGTCGCCGAACAACGGTGGCGCGGCGAGGCGCTCGGCCGGGTCGGCTTTGGGCATGGAGGCGAGCAGCGCCGCCGAATAGGGATGGCGGGGGTCCTCGAACACGGCCTCGCGCCGCCCCAGCTCGACGACGCGGCCGAGGTACATCACCATCACGCGGTCGGCCATGAAGCGCACCACGTTGAGGTCGTGCGAGATGAAGATGTAGGTGAGGCCGAAGTCCCGCTTGAGGTCGAGCAGCAGGTTCAGCACCTGCGCCTCCACCGACTTGTCGAGCGCCGACACCGCCTCGTCGAGGATCACCAGGCGCGGCTCCAGCGCCAGCGCGCGGGCGATGTTGACGCGCTGCCGCTGGCCGCCCGACAGCTCGTGCGGGTAGCGGGCGGCGAAGCGGCGTGGCTCCAGCCCGACCCGCCCGAGCAGGTCGCGGGCGCGCGCGGTGGCGGCCCGCGCCGGCAGCCCGTGGACGCGCGGCCCGAAGGCGATCGAATCCTCCACCGTGAGGCGCGGGTTCAAGGAGGCGTAGCTGTCCTGGAACACCATCTGCACCTGGCGGCGGTAGTCGCGCAGGGCGAGAGCGCCGCCGACGCTCTCGCCGTCGAAGACGATGGTGCCGGCGTCCGCCTCCATCAGCTTCACCAGCAGCCGCGCCGTGGTGGACTTGCCGCATCCGCTCTCGCCGACGACGCCGAGCGTCTCGCCTTTCAGCACGGCGAAGTCGACGCCGTCGACCGCCTGCACCGCCCGTTTCGGCGCGAAGGGCGCGCCCTTGATCGCGAAGTGCTTGACGAGGCCGCGCACGGTGAGGAGGGGCTGCGCCGGGCCGCCGCGATCGCCCAGCACCGGAAGCACGGGGGCGGGCGCCACCGTCACGACTTGATGTCCATCGCGGCGCGCAGCCCGTCGGAGAACAGGTTGAAGGCGACCGAGGTGATCAGGATCATCACGCCCGGCAGGGCGGCGATGGCGGGGTTGACGTAGATGGCGGTGCGCAGCGTGTTGAGCATCAGGCCCCATTCCGCGTCGGGCGGGCGAACGCCGAGCCCGAGGAACGACAGGCCCGAGGCCAGGATCATCGACACCGACACGAGGCTGGTGGCGAAGACGAAGATCGGCCCGAGCACGTTGCCGAGCACGTGCTCCGTGACGATGGTGATGGGTTTGGCCCCCGACGCGCGGGCGGCGTCAACGTAGTCGAGCTTGCGCACCCCCGTGGTGACGCTCTCCGCCACCCTGGCGATCTGCGGGATGAACACGACGGTCAACGAGAACAGGGCGTTGCCGAGCCCCGAGCCGAGCGCGCCCGACAGCGCCACCGCCAGCAGCACGGAGGGGAAGGCGTAGAACACGTCGACGGTGCGCATGATGAGCGCGTTGACGAGGCCGCCGGCGTAGCCGGCCACGATGCCCAGCGTCGCGCCGATCGCGAAGGCGACCGGCACCGGCATCACCCCCATCAGCAGGGACAGGCGGGCGCCGGTGATGAGTCGGGACAGCATGTCCCGCCCCAGCTCGTCGGTGCCGAGCGGGAAGCCCGGCGTGCCGAGCGGCTTCAGGCGGCGGATGATCGAGCCCTTGTTGGGGTCGTTGGGGGCGAGCTCCGGCGCGAACACCGCCATCAGGACGAGCGCGACGATGACGCCCAGCGCCGCGATCGCGACAGGGTCGCGACGCAGGCGGGTCGTGACGCCGCGCCAGTAGCCGGGCGAGCGTTCCGTCGCGACATCGGCGGGGGACACGAGGACGCTGATGGGATCACCTCCGGATGCGGGGATCGATGGCGCCCTGGAGCAGGTCGACCGAGAGGTTGATGAGAACGAAGATCATCGCCAGCACCAGGATGGTCCCCTGGAGCAGCGGCAGGTCGCGGGTGAAGATGGCGGTGTTGAGCAGGAAGCCGGTGCCGGGCCACGAGAACACCGTCTCGATGAGGATGGAGCCGCCGAGCAGGTAGCCGAGCTGCAGGCCCATCACGGAGAGCGCGGTGGGCGCGACGTTGCGCACGACGTGGCGCAGCACCTGGCCCCGCAGCAGGCCCTTGGCCCGCAGCGCGCCGACGAAGTCCTGCGCGGCGACATCGGCCACGAGCGAACGCACGGTGCGCGCGATGATGCCGGTGGGGATCACCGACAGGGTGACGGCCGGCAGGATCAGGTAGCGGAGGTAGCCCCAGTCGAGGGAGGGGCCTTCGGAGCCGGTGCCGGTGGCGCCGAGCCACCCCAGCTCCACCGAGAAGACGATGACGAGCACGAGGCCCAGCCAGTAGTGCGGCACGCTCACCCCCAGCATGGCGATGCCGGAGGCCGCGCGGTCGATGGGCGTGCCCCGGAACAGCCCGGCCAGGAAGCCGAGCGTCGCCCCGATCGTGAAGCCGAGCAGGGTGGCGACGCCGGCCAGGATGAAGGTGTTGGTCGCCGCCGCCGCGATCTCGGTCGTGACCGGGCGCCCGGTGGCGATCGACTGACCGAGGTCGCCGCGCAGCGCGCGCAGCAGCCACAGCCCGTACTGGACCGGCAGCGGACGGTCGAGGCCGTACAAGGCCTTGGCCTGCGCCTGCATGTCGGCGGAGGCGTCCGGCGGCAGGATGGAGGACAGCGGGTCGCCGGGCGCGATGTGGATCAACAGGAAGCACACGAGCGAGACCCCGAGCGCCACCGGGATCACGTGCAGGATGCGTTTGAAGGCGTAGGCCAGCATGGCGATCCGGGATCGGCGGAAGGGGGAGGGCGGCCGCTACTCGACCACGATCGGCGAGAAATCCTGGAACCAGTTCTGCGCCTCGACGAAGTTCTTCACCTTCTTCGACATGGCGCGCGCGTCCACGTCGTGGGCCACCATCAGGAACAACGCGTCGTCGACGTACTTCTCGTGGACCTTCTGCAGCACCTTGTCCTGCTCGCCCTGGTCGAACGTGTTGCGCACCTGCTCGAACAGCGCGTCCATGCCCTTGTCGCAGTAGTGGCCCCAGTTGGTTCCGGCCGGCGGCGCGAGGTTGCACTGGAGGTGGCGGATGAAGCCGTTGAACGGGTCCTGGATGAAGTAGGTGTAGTTGATGGCGGTGGCGCCCCTGTCGCTCGGGTCCTGGGCACCGGCGCGCCACAGGTTGATCAGCGTGTTCCAGTCGGCGATCTCGAAGGTGACGTCGATGCCGATCTCGGCGAGGTTCTGTTGGACGAACTCGTTCATCGGCAGCGGCAGCATCTGGCCGGAGCCGGACGGCGAGATGAGCACCTTGGTCCTGACGCGCTTGGCCGGCCCGTAGCCGGCCTGCGCCATCAGCGCCTTGGCGGCGGCGGGATCGTAGGTGACCTTGAAGGTCGGGTGGCCGAACCATTGGCTGCCGGGCGGGAAGAAGCCGGTCGCCGGGATCATCAGGCCGCCGAGCAGCTGCTTCAACCCTTCGCGGTCGATGGCGAGGTTGGCCGCCTTGCGCACGCGGATGTCGTTCCAGGGCGAGTCCGGCAACCGCGAGAGGTGCCAGGTCCAGTTGTGGGGATAGCTGTTCGTCACGATGGCGAAGCCGGCCGCCTTCAGCGAGGGCACGGCGTCGGGGGCCGGCGCCTCGATCCAGTCGACGCCGCCGGAGCGCAGCGCCGCCACGCGCGCGTCGGGATCGGGCAGCGGCACGAGCACCATCTTGTCGAGGTGGGGTACGCGCTTGGGGTTCCAGTAGGCCTTGTTGGCGGTCAGCTCGGCGCGCTGGCGCGGCACGAAGCCGTGCTCCAGCTTCCAGGGGCCGGTGCCGGACGGGTGCTGGGCGACCGCCTCCCAACTCTTGCCCTGCGCCGCCCAGTTGGCCGGCGACGACATCAGGATCCAGGCGATCTGGTAGGGCAGGGTGGCGTCGGGCGTCTTGGTGGTGACTTCGAGCGTCGTCGGGTCGACGACGCGGTAGCTCGCCACCGCCGGGATGCGCGTGCGCCCCTGGGCGGACTGGCGCTGGTCGAACTGCGGGGCGTCGGTCTTCAGGATCTTGTCGAGGTTCCACACCACCGAGCTGGCGTCGAACGCGCTGCCGTCGTGGAACTTGACGCCGGGGCGGAGCTTGAACGTCCACTTCGTCTTGTTGGTGGGATCGACGGCCCACGATGTGGCGAGGCCCGGCACCAGCACCGAAGGCTTGTCGGCGCTCGACAGGTCCCACTCGATCAGGCTGTCGTAGAGCGTGTAGCCGATGAAGCGCTGCCCCTCGCCGCCGTTGTCGGTCTGGCCGGTGGTGAGCGGGATGTCGGAGGCGGTCATGCCGATGCGCAGCACGCCCTGAGCGGAGGCGGCCGTAAACGTCGCGAGGCCCGTCGCGGTGGCGAGGGCCAGGGCGGTCATTCTCGTCTTGAGCACAGAGGACTCCGTTACCCCGGGGCGGGCCGGGCGGGTCGGCCGCAGCAAGATCGGTGCCGGCCCGCCGATGAGGCAAACGAGGAGGGCGCGCTTCAAGCCCCCGGAAGCGGCGCGTCGACGGTGAAGGCCGCCCCGCCGAGGGCGACCTCCTCGAGGTTGCGGCCGGGTCCGTCGCGGTCGACCACCAGGAACTCCTGTTCGGGGGCGAGGACCAGCAGCGGGTGGTGCCAGGTGCCGCGCCGGTAGCTCACCCCCTGGTCGCCCCGCGCCAGGAACGCCCGGAAGCCGGCCGGCGCCGCCGCCCCGCCCGTCGCCACCACCACCAGCCATGGCAGGGGCTGCAGCGGGACGAACGCCTGCGAGCCGAGCGGGTGGCGCTCCATCATCGCGATGGCGAGGGGGAAAGGGCGGCGCCGCCCCCGGAAGATGGAGACGATCGGCCATCCCCCGTCCGAGCCCACGTCGACCGGCGCGAGGGCGTGCAGCCGGTCGGTCGAGCCGCCGTTGATGACGCGGACCTCGGCGCCGTCGCGCTCGATCACCGCCCCGAACGGTGCGAAGGCCGCCTTCGTCAACGCTTCGACGGCGAGCCTCACGGGCGGATTCCCATCGGCGGATCCTTATGACCTGACGTGGCCGAACACGCGGAACCGTGACACGCCGCCGTCGGGGTGGATGCTGAGGCGGACGTGCGTCGCCGGCCCGAGCGGTTGCAGCGCGTCGGCGCCGAACACGTGGAGGTGGTCGGCCAGCAGGGGGGTGGGCGCGAGCAGGTCCGGCCAGAACATGGACTGGGTGACGATCGAGCCGTCGCTCCCCCCTCCGACGTCGCAGGCCTGCACGGACACCCTGTCGGGGAAGTTTCCCTTGTAATGGGCCGTGTCGACCTCGAGGCGCGTGATGCGGCCGGGCAGCCCGAGGGCGATCACCATCCAGTCGTGGCCCGGCTCGCGCCGGCGCCGCGTTTCCCAGCCGTCCCCCATGTCGCGGCCGCGCCCGTCCGTCAGGATCACGCTCGGCGTGCCGTAATGGGCGTCGCTGAGGCCGAGGATGCGCCCGCCGTGCTTCAGCGCGGACAACTCCGCCTCGCCGGCGAAGGCGCTCGCGTCGATCGCCGGCGTCCCGTAGGCGCGCAGCCGCGCGACGCCGCCGTCGGGGTAGATGGCGAGGCGCAGCCAGCGCGCTGGCCCCGCCTCGACGCTCGCGAACAGGTGGCGCGCGTCCGGCCCGAGCGTCGCCGCCGGCACGAGGGTCCGCCAGCGCGTCGCGGCGGAGGGGTGCTCGTCGTCGCAGCCCTCCACCGAGGCGGCCGGCGGGTAGTTGCCGGTGAAGTGGCGGGTGTCGATCTCGACGAAGGCGATCCGGCCGGCGACGCCGAGGCGGACCAGGCACCAGTCGTGGCCCGGCCCGCGCCGTCGACGCGTTTCCCAGCCGTCCATCCACTTGCCGTTGGCGTCGTACTTGCCGGGCACGAAGACCGGGTCGGCGTCGTGCAGCAGCCGCGCCGCGTCGCCGAAGAACGCGTCGGATGCCGCCTCGACGCTGGCACCGAGGCGGGGCGAGGCGAGGTTCACGAAGCGGGCGAGGTCGGCCTCGTCGGGGTGTATCTTCAACGCTGGCGCCTCCGCTACGACGCTCCCGATACAGCCGACGCCTTATCCACGCCAGCGCAGCGTGAGGTCGACGACGTGGGCGGCGAGCGCGGCGAGCAGGCACGCCGCGACAAGCGCCTGCGCCGCCAGGGTGCCGCTGGCGCCGGCGTCGAGCGCGAGGCGCGTCGCCAGCATCAGGAAGAAGCCGGCGGCGAGCGTGCCGAGCAGCCGGCGCGAGGGGATGCCGGCGCCGGTGAACCGGTGCAGGGCGACGAGGGCGAGCGCCTCCAACGGCACGAGGAGGAGGATGCCGTCGATGGCGAGCGCGATCACCGCGCGTCCACGGCCAACGCCAGGCCGCCCTCGCCGCGGCGGGGACGCGCCGTCCGGCCGGGACGCAGCGCCAGGATCGCCGCTGCGCCGAAGGCCGACGCCTGCAGCGCGAAGACGAGGGCGTAGCCGGCGGCCGGCGAGGGCATGACGTGCCGCGCCACGTCGCTGAGGGTCGTCGCCAGCAACCCGCCGGCGCCGAAGGCGACCGCCTGCGCCGCCCCCCACAGCCCCATGCGGACGCCGGCCGTGGCCTCGCCGCGCCCGCCGCCCACCTGCTGCATCATCGCGCCGATCGCCGCGACGGCGTAGGCGCCGTTGGCCGCGCCGAGCGCCAGCAGGACGGGCCCGAGCGGCGCCGGCCGACCGGCGAGGCCCAGCCCGGCGAGGGCCGCGAGCGCCGCCGCCGACGCGACGCAGCCGCCCGCCATCCACCCCTCCGGCGCCCCGGCCAACCCTTTCGGCGCCCCGGCGCGGCGGGCGAGCGCCGTACCCAGGACGGCGACGAGCACCATGCCGGCGAGCGAGCCGACGTGCAGCTCGCCGCTCAGCTTCGCCGTCTGCCCCGGCGTCAGGCCGAACAGGGTGCCGGCGAAGGGCTCGATCAGCAGCTCCTCGCCGCCGTAGGCCAGCATGGACACGAAGATGAGCGCCGCGAAGCGCCGTGCCGGCGGCTCGGCCCACACGTCGCGCAGGGCGCGGGCGAAGGCGCCGCGCGCCGCCGGGGCCGGTACGGCGACGGCCGGCCCCTCGATGCCGCGCACGGCGAGGCATGCGACGAGGAAGCCGGTCGCGGAGATGGCGCAGGCGACGGCGACGAGCCGGCCCGGCGAGAACGGGTCGAGCGCGCGGCCGGCGACGCCCGCCGTGACGATGAAGCCGACGATCATCATGACCCACGCGATCGTGGCGGCGGCCGGACGCCGCGCCGGCGCGGTGCGTCCGGCGAGCAGCACCAGCAGCGCCGTGCCGGCCGCGCCGACGCCCACCCCGATCAGCACGAAGGCCGGCGCGGCGAGCGCCAGGCCGGCGCCGAGATGGCGCGTCATCAGCGCGGTCGCGATCGCCGCGAGCGCGCCGCCGGCCGCCAGCACCGCCATGCCGCCGACGATCCAGGGCGTGCGCCGGCCGCCCACGTCCGAGCCGTGGCCGAGGCGCGGGCGCAGCAGCTGCGTCGCGTAGTGGAGCGCGATGAGGCCGCCGGGCAGCGCCGCCGGCAGCGCGAGCTCCACCACCATCACCCGGTTGAGGGTGGCGGTCGCCAGCACGAAGATCGCGCCGAGCGCGGTCTGCACGAGGCCGAGGCGCGCGATGCCGAACCAGGACAGGGCTGGTCGCCCCGCCGCGCCGGTCTCCCCGGCTCGAACCGCCGGGTCCCTCACGCGTCGTCCTCCGCGACATCGGCGAAGCCGAACCGGCGCAGCTTCACGTAGAGGCTCTGCCGGCTGAGCCCCAGGATCTCCGCCGCCGAGGCGCGGTTGTCGCCGGTCAGCTCCAGCGCCGCCTCGATGCACAGCTTCTCGATGACGTCGGTGGTCTCGCGCACCAGGTCCTTCAGGGGCACGCGGCCGATCAGGTCGGCGAGCTGCTCGGCGGAATGCGGCAGCCCCTGGCCCGACCGGGTGGTCGCGGCGATCCGCCGGCCGACGTCGCGCAGGGTGAAGCCGTAGGTCGCCGCCTTGCCGGTGCCCATCGCGGCGGCGGAGGCTTCCACGTCGAGCGGCGCGCCGCCCTCGCCGTTCAGCGTGGTCGCGAACAGGCGCACGGTGCCGTGCTGGCGCAGGTTCGCCATCAGGACGTTGAAGTCGACGCCCGGCCGGCCGAGCCACTGGTCGAGCGTCGCGCCGCGCGCGCCGTCGGCCGCCTGGACCATGCCGGCGAAGGCGGGGTTCGCCGCCAGCACCGTGCCGGCCCGGTCCGTCAGCACGAAGCCGTCGGGCGAGGCCTCCAGGAAGGCGGCGAGGCGCCCGTCCCCGCCACCCTGCTCGACGACAGCCGCACGGGCGTCCGCCTCCAGCGGCGACAGCCGGATCAGGATCAGCGTGGAGGTTTCCTGGCGGAACTGGGTGGCGGACACGACGAACCGGCCGCGGCCGGCGAGGGTGGCGTCCACGTCGTCGGCGCGGCCCGAGGCGCGCAGCTCGGCCAGGAACGCCTGGACGCGGGGACGGTCCGACGCGTCGAACATGTCGACCAGCAGGCGGCCCACCGCGCGCTTGGCGCCGGCGTCGAGCAGGGTGCCGGCGGCGGGGTTGGCCTCGAGGATGCGGTGGCTGCCGCCGTCCAGGATGACGACCGGCTCCTTGGAGCTTTGGAACAGCAGGCGGTAGCGCGTCTCCGCGAAGCGCAGCTTGGCGTAGTCGCGCTCCATCGACATCTGGGCGTCGACGAGGCGCTGCTGGAGGGCGGACACCGCGCGCAGGTCGCGCCCGAGCGCCACGATCCGCTCGCCGTCACCGAGCTTCACCGCCGCGTAAAGGATCGGCACGCCGCGCCCCTGCGCCGTCTGATGCGTCAGCTGGCGCCAGCCCGACGCGACGTTCGCTTCCGCCTCGCGCAGCAGCTTGCCGACCTTGGACTGGCTGTCGGGGGAAACGGTGTCGCTCCACGGCCGGCCGAACCACGCTTCCGAACCTTGCAGCTCCTGCGACAGGTCGGCCTGCTGGAACGCCAGGTCGCGGATGACGCCGTCGCGGTCGAGGACGAGCGCGATGTCGGAGGCGGTCGCCACCAGCGTCGCCGCCGTCCGCGCGTCGAGCGTGCCGATCGTGTCCTGGGGAGCTCGAAAGGCCTTCACGGCAGCCTGACACCTTTGCAGCGCGAACGCGGTTCAACGCGAGGCATCCCCGTTCTTCCGAAGGGAAGGGCTAGGACGGGCGCCGGCGCCGCCCCGGCCTCGGAACACCGCGCGCGAGCTGGCCGGCCCGCGCCAGGCCGGCGATGGGATCGCGGGCCGCGCCGTCCGCGTCGACCCGGGACCGCAGCTCGGATGGGCTTGCGAAGGCCGGGCCGCACACGATCACCCCGAGCGCCGGGTTGGGCGCGTCGCGCCGGATGGCGCGGATGCCCGCCGCGATCGCGTCGAGCCGTTCGCGATCCGGATCGCCGGCGTCCGGCGCCAGGATCGCCACCAGGTCGAACCATTCGCCGCGCACCGCGTCGCGGACGGTGGGGGACGACAGGCCGCACTCGATGCGGGGCTGCCAGCCGTCGCGCCGGAAGAACTGCGCGCTCATCGTCAGGTCGAACAGCGGCAGTCCGACGTCGATGCCGCCGGCTGGCGCCGCCGACACGATGAGGGCGCGTCGCCCGGTCTCGGGGCCATTCACCCCGAACGCCGCCGCGTGGCGACGCAGGAGCGTGCGGAGGTTGCATATGGCGAGCGTGACGTCGGCCAAGCCGCAAAGATCTTCGCTCCAAAGGTCGCGGAGGTGGCAGGCCGTCGGCGCGAGGACGTGTAAAAAGACGGATTCCAGCGACTGTCCGCCAGCCCTTAGCACGGCGATGCGGCGGCAGGCACCTTCGATATCGTCGGCCAGCATGGCATCCGCAAGGGCGAGCACCTCGTCCCGCGCGGTCCGCTCGCCGGGCCGGGATCGATCAACGCGGCGATGGGAAACGGATGTTCCGATCGCGCCGACCTGTGCGGCGGACCGGGCGCTCAGCGCGGCATGGAGGCGGGGAACGACCTCGCCGCGCACCATGGCCCGCAGATCGAGCGTGCGAAGATCGAGGCCGGTGCCCGACGAACGTCTCGGCTTGGCCCTGGCGGGCGCGGCGAAGTCGGGTTGTCGGAGGTCGGCTAGCGGGCTCAACATGTCGGACATATCCCCATCCCCCTCGAACCTAGGACCGTCGCCAATCTTTCGTCAAGCGTGTTTTACGTAAAGCTAGATTGACACTCGCGGGAGGCGGCCCTAGCCTTTCCCTGGCAATGAGGGAACGCGGGCCAGCCATGCCTTACGCCGACGACTACGCTAAACCGGCCATGGCGAATGGCAACAGGTCGTTCGAGGCATCACCCGCCCCGTACCGCGTCCGACGCGGTCGACGTTCGTCCGCGACCGGCGGGTCGCCGGTCGACGGCGCCGTCGCGAAGCGGGCGCCCCCCCTTTACACGCCCGAGCAGCGCCGTCGCCGCGACGCCACCGCGTGGACGCTGGTGCAGGGCGTCCTCGCGCCGGTGCAGTTCGCGATCCTGCTCGTCAGCCTGGGATTGGTCGCCCGCTTCCTCCTGACAGGGAACGGGCTGGCGCTGGCGACCGCCTCCGTGGTCGCCAAGACGATGGCGCTCTACGCCATCATGGTCACCGGCTCGATCTGGGAGAAGGTGGTGTTCGGCCGCTGGCTGTTCGCTCCCGCCTTCTTCTGGGAGGACGTGGTCAGCATGGGGGTGCTGGCGCTGCACACCGCCTACCTCGGCGCGCTGGCGAGCGGCGCGCTCGGGCCGCGCGGCCTGATGGGGCTCGCGCTCGCCGCCTACGCCAGCTACGCGCTCAACGCCGGCCAGTTCGTCCTGAAGCTGCGCGCGGCGCGGCTGCAAGGATCGCCGGCGGAGCGGCCGGCTTGAGCGCGGTCGTTCCCGGTGCCTTGGGCACCTCCGACGTTCCGTCGGCGTCGAGCGGCCCGCGCGTGCTGCGGGAACGCGGCCAGCGGGAAGTGTTCTGCGGCCTCACCGGCATCGTGTGGCTGCACCGCAAGATCCAGGACGCCTTCTTCCTGGTGGTGGGGTCGCGCACCTGCGCCCACCTCATCCAGTCCGCCGCCGGCGTGATGATCTTCGCCGAGCCGCGCTTCGCCACCGCGATCATCGACGAGCGCGACCTCGCCGGCCTGTCGGACGCCAACGACGAGCTCGACCGCATCGTGGCGCAGTTGCTGGCGCGCCGGCCGGACGTGAAGCTCTTGTTCCTCGTCGGCTCCTGCCCGAGCGAGGTCATCAAGCTCGACCTGTCGCGCGCGGCGCTGCGCCTGTCGAAGACCTATTCGCCCGGCGTCCGCATCCTCAACTATTCCGGGTCCGGCATCGAGACGACCTTCACGCAAGGGGAGGACGCCTGCCTCGCCGCGCTGGTGCCGGACCTGCCGGCCCCGGACCCGTTGACTTCAACTGGGCGCTCGCTGCTGGTGGTGGGCGCGCTCGCCGACGTGGTCGAGGACCAGTTCGCGCGGCTGTTCGCGGCGCTCGGCATAGGCCCGGTGCGCTTCCTGCCGCCGCGCCGCGCCGTCGACCTTCCGCCGGTCGGGCCGGGCACCGCCTTTATCCTCGCCCAGCCCTTCCTCGCCGATACCGCGCGCGCCCTGGAGGAACGGGGCGCCATCCCCATCGCGGCGCCGTTCCCGCTCGGCGCCGAGGGCACCAGCCTCTGGTTCGAGGCGATCGCCGGAGCGTTCGGCGTCGATCCCGCGCTGACCGAGCGCGTCCTGGCGCCGCCGCGCGCCCGCGCGCGCGTCGCGCTGGCCGGGTTCCGCGCCGACCTGCGGGGCCGCAGCGTCTTCTTCTTCCCCGACTCGCAGCTGGAGGTGCCGCTCGCCCGCTTCCTCCACCGCGAACTCGGCATGGCGCTGGTGGAGGTCGGCACGCCGACCCTCCACCGCCGGCACCTCGCCGCCGACCTCGCCCTGCTGCCCGACGATGTTTCCCTGAGCGAGGGCCAGGACGTGGAGCGCCAGCTCGACCGCTGCCGGGCCGCCGCCCCCGACCTCACCGTTTGCGGCCTCGGCCTCGCCAACCCGCTGGAGGCCGAGGGCCTGACCACGAAGTGGTCGATCGAGCTCGTCTTCACCCCGATCCAGGGCTTCGAGCAGGCCGGCGACTTGGCCGCGCTGTTCGCCAGGCCGCTCGATCGCCGCACCCGGCTGGTGGCCTGAGATGCAGCTGACCGTCTGGACCTACGAGGGGCCGCCCCACGTCGGCGCCATGCGCATCGCGACCGCGATGACCGGCGTGCACTACGTGCTGCACGCGCCCCAGGGCGACACCTACGCCGACCTGCTGTTCACCATGATCGAGCGGCGCAAGGAAAGGCCGCCGGTCACCTACACCACCTTCCAGGCGCGCGACCTCGGC
Organism: uncultured Beijerinckiaceae bacterium; assembly: GCA_964244495.1. Lineage (GTDB taxonomy): Bacteria > Pseudomonadota > Alphaproteobacteria > Rhizobiales > Beijerinckiaceae > RH-AL1. The sequence goes on along the minus strand of CAXTIU010000003.1, from coordinate 84,377 downwards.
GGCGACACGGCGAGCCTGTTCCAGCGCGCGGTGAGCGAGGCGTACGAGCGGTTCCGCCCACAGGCGATGCTGGTCGGCGCGTCCTGCACCGCCGAGCTGATCCAGGACGACCCCGGCGGCCTCGCCGAGGCGCTGCACCTGCCCATCCCGGTCGTGCCGCTCGAACTGCCCTCCTACCAGAAGAAGGAGAATTGGGGCGCCGCCGAGACCTTCTACCAGCTGGTGCGCGCCTTCGCCGGGCGGCCCGGCCCGCGCATGGCGAGCGAAGGCCGGCGGCCCTCCTGCAACCTGCTCGGCGCCACTGCTCTCGGCTTCCGCCACCGCGACGACGTCGCCGAGGTGACGCGGCTGCTCGATCGGCTGGGCGTCGACGTCAACGTCGGCGCGCCGATGGGCGCGAGCCCGGCCGATCTCGCCCGGCTCGGCGAGGCCGACTTCAACGTCGTGCTGTACCCCGAGATCGCCGGGTCGGCGGCGAAGTGGCTGGAGCGCACCTTCGGCCAACCCGCCACCAGGACCGTGCCGATCGGGATCGGCGCCACCCGCGACTTCATCCGCGAGGTCGGCGCGCTGGCCGGCCTCGATGTCGCGGCGGTCCTCGACGCGGAGGATTCCCGCCTGCCGTGGTATTCGCGCTCGGTCGACTCGAACTACCTGACCGGCAAGCGCGTCTTCGTGTTCGGCGACGCCACCCACGCGCTCGCCGCCGCCCGCGTCGCCCGCGACGAGCTCGGCTTCACGGTGGTGGCGATCGGCACCTATGGGCGCGAACACGCCCGCGAGGTGCGCGCGCTCGCCGAGAGCTACGGCGCCGAGGCGATCGTCACCGACGACTTCCTCGCCGTGGAGGCGGCGATCACCCGACTCCGGCCGGAGCTGGTGCTCGGCACCCAGATGGAGCGCCACATCGCCAAGCGGCTCGGCATCCCCTGCGCGGTCGTCTCCGCGCCGGTGCACGTGCAGGATTTTCCCGCCCGCTTCTCGCCGCAGATGGGGTTCGAGGGGGCGAACGTGCTGTTCGACACGCTCGTCCACCCCCTGATGATGGGGCTGGAGGAGCACCTGCTCGGCATGTTCCGCGGCGACGGGGAGTTCCACGAGGGCGCGGCGCCGTCCCACCTCCCCGACACGGGTACGGCGTCGGCGGACGGGAGCACCGCCGTGCTGGAGGCCGCCGCCGAAGCCCCCACGCTCTGGTCGCCCGACGCCGAGAAGGAACTCGGCAAGATCCCCTTCTTCGTGCGCGGCAAGGCCCGCCGCAACACGGAAGCCTACGCGCGGGAGCGCGCCCTGCCCCTCATCTCCGTGGAGACGCTGTATGACGCCAAAGCGCATTTCTCCCGCTGACGTTCCCCCTGCCGGCCTCGGCGCGGCGCCTGCCCCGAGCCGGCCCGCCATGGTGGCGGTCCGCGCCCTCCCGCCAAGCCCCGCCGGCGAGCGCCGCCCCGCGCCGACGTCCGCCCGCGCGGACCCGAACAAAGGACCCTCGGCATGAACGCTCCCGTCAAACCGCCGGCCCACAGCTGCCGCAGCGCCGGCTTCCTCGACGGCGAGGGGTCCGTCCAGGTCCACCTCGACCCGCGCGAGAAGATCGGCACGGCCAAGGTGTTCGCCGTCTACGGCAAGGGCGGCATCGGCAAGTCGACGACCTCGTCCAACCTGTCGGTCGCCTTCGCCAAGCTCGGCAAGCGGGTGCTGCAGATCGGCTGCGACCCCAAGCACGACTCGACCTTCACGCTGACCAAGAAGCTCATGCCGACCGTCATCGACGTGCTGGAAACGGTCGACTTCCACGCCGAGGAGCTGCGCACGGAGGACTTCGTGTTCACCGGCTACGGCGGCGTGATGTGCGTGGAGGCGGGCGGCCCGCCGGCCGGCACCGGCTGCGGCGGCTACGTCGTCGGCCAGACGGTCAAGCTCCTGAAAGAGCACCACCTGCTCGACGACACCGACGTGGTGATCTTCGACGTGCTCGGCGACGTCGTGTGCGGCGGCTTCGCGGCGCCGCTCCAGCACGCCGAGCGCGCCCTCTGCGTGACCGCCAACGACTTCGACTCGATCTTCGCGATGAACCGCATCATCGCCGCCATCGACGCCAAGGCGAGGAACTACAAGGTGCGCTTCGGCGGCGTGATCGTGAACCGCTCGGACGGCACCGACCAGGTCGACAAGTTCAACGCCCGCGTCGGTCTGGACACGCTGGCGCACTTCCCCAACCTCGACGCGATCCGCCGCTCGCGGCTGAAGAAGGCGACCCTCTTCGAGATGGAGGAGACGCCGGAGATCCTCGCCGTGCAGAACGAGTACCTCCAGCTCGCCGAGGCCCTCTACAAGGGCACCGAGCCCCTCATGCCGAAGCCGCTGAAGGACCGCGACATCTTCGACCTGCTGGGGTTCGACTGATGGCCGGCGCCTCCTACCTCGCCAAGCGCGGCCAGCTCCTCGACTACTTCGACCGCACGGCGGTTGAGGCCTGGGCGCGGCTCACCTCCGACGCGCCGGTGAGCCGCGTCCGCGCGAGCGTGCGCGCCGGCCGCGACGCGATGCGGGCGACGATCCTCGACACCCTCCCCGCCGACCTCGCCGGCGCCCGCGTGCTCGACGCCGGCTGCGGCACCGGCGCGCTCGCGGTGGCGCTGGCGCGGCGCGGCGCCGATGTCGTCGCGGTCGACCTGTCGCCGACCCTGGTCGACCTCGCCCGCGAGCGGGCCCCGGCCGACCTTTGCCGAGGCGGCATCGCCGGCGGGGGACGCATCACCTTCCTGTCGGGCGACATGCTCGATCCCGCGCTCGGCCGCTTCGACCACGCGGTGGCGATGGACTCGCTGATCCACTACCGCACCGCCGACATGGCGGAGGCGGTGGCCGGCCTGGCGGGGCGCGTGGAGCGCTCGCTCGTCTTCACCTTCGCGCCGCGCACCGCCGCCTTGAGCCTGATGTACGGGGCGGGCAAGCTGTTCCCGCGCGCCGACCGCTCGCCGTCGATCGTGCCGGTGTCGCCGGCGGCGGTCCGGGGCAGGCTCAGCGGCGCAGCCTGTTCGCTCGGCCGCTCGCGGCGGGTGGCCTCCGGCTTCTACATCTCGGAGGCGCAGGAAGTCCTGCCGCGGGCGCGAGGGGTCCTGGTCGGATGAGCGACGTGCCCGCGACCGGCGCCGACGGCGCGAAGGGAATGGCCGCCGCGTGGATGCGGGTCGGCGCCGCCATGCTGCCGTTCGCCGACATCGCCAGCGCGGATCTCCCGCTGGGCCGGCTGCTGCGCTTGTCGTTGTTCCAGGTGACCGTCGGCATGGCCATCGTGCTGCTGATCGGCACGCTGAACCGGGTGATGATCGTGGAGCTCGGCGTCCCCGTGTGGATCGTCGCCGGCATGATCGCGCTGCCGCTCGTGTTCGCGCCGTTCCGGGCTTTGATCGGCTTCAAGTCCGACAGCCACCGCTCGCACCTGGGCTGGCGGCGCGTGCCCTACCTGTGGTTCGGCACGCTGCTGCAGTTCGGCGGCCTCGCCATCATGCCCTTCGCCCTCATCCTGCTCGGCGGCGACAGCGCGGTGCACGCGCCGGCCTGGATCGGGCGGGTCGCGGCGGCGCTGGCCTTCTTGCTGATCGGGGCGGGGCTGCACACGGTGCAGACCGCCGGGCTCGCGCTCGCCACCGACCTCGCGCCGCCCCGCGACCACCCGAAGGTCGTCGCGCTGCTCTGCGTGATGATGATGGCCGGCATGATGGTCGCGGCGCTGCTGTTCGGGGCGCTTCTCGCCACCTACTCCGAGCTGCGGCTGATCAAGGTGGTGCAGGGCGCCGGCGCCTTCACCATGGCGGTCAACCTCGCGGCGATGTGGAAGCAGGAGCCGCGCGGCAGCCGCCGCGCGCCCGATCGCGCGGCCCCAACCTTCGCCGCGTCCTGGGCCCTCCTGGCGGCGCAAGGGTCGCCGGTGCGTCGCCTCGTCGCCGTCGGGCTCGGCACGATGGCCTTCTCCATGCAGGACGTGCTGCTCGAACCCTACGGCGGGCAGGTGCTGCACCTTTCGGTCGGCGCCACCACCGGACTGACGGCGATCCTCGCGGTCGGCGGCCTCGCCGGGTTCCTCCTCGCCGCGCGCCGACTGGGCCACGGCGCCGACCCCTACCGCTTCGCGGCGGCCGGCACGCTCATCGGCCTCGCCGCCTTCGCCGCCCTCATCCTCGCCGCCCCGCTCGCCTCGGCCGCGCTGTTCGCCGCCGGCGTCGCGCTGGTGGGCTTCGGTAGCGGGATCTTCGCCCATTGCACGCTGAGCGCGGCGATGGGCCTCGCGCGGGCTGGCCAGAGCGGCACCGTGCTCGGCATCTGGGGCGCCGTGCAGGCCTCGGCGGCCGGCCTCGCGGTGGCGGCGGGCGGGCTCATCCGCGACGGCGTGGCGATCCTCGCCCTCAAGGGCGCGCTCGGCCGGGCGATGACCGGCGCCTCGGTCGGCTACGGCGTCGTTTACGCCTGCGAGATCGGCCTGCTCCTCGCCACCCTGGTCGCGCTCGGCCCGCTGCTTCGTGTCGGCCGGCGTGCCGCGGCCTTGGCGGCCTGACGTGTCCCGCCTTCCCCCAACCCGGCACCGGCCGAGAAAGATCATGCCATGAGTGACGTCGCGAACCGGGGCGGCCCGCCGCACCAGGCCCCGTCCGTCCGCACGCCGCACCCGGTCCTCATCATGGCCGGCGCGCTCATGCTGCTGACGATCGGGGCGGCGGGCTTCGCCAAGCGCAACGATTACGACCGCATCGCCCTGCCGCCATCGGCGGCGGTGACGGTGCGCGACCTCGCCTTCGCCGACCTGCCCGACGGGGGCGTCTCCATCACCGACGCCGACACGGGCCGGCTCGTCACGGTGGTGCGGCCGGAAACCGGCGGCTTCCTGCGCGGCGTGATGCGGGGCTTGGTGCGCGACCACCGCAAGGTCGATGATGCCACGGGTTACGCATTTCGCTTGACGCGATGGTCCGATAACCGATTGTCTCTCGCCGATCCGGCGACGGGCGAGACCTTCGAGCTCGAGTCGTTCGGATCGACCAACGAACAGGTCTTCGCCGATCTCCTCTACGGGACGGCGGACGCCGGGCGGGAACGGTGAGGGAAGGCCCATGGCGGGATCCGGAGTGGCAAAGCCTCGGATGGCGGGTTGGATGGCCGGTCCGCGAACGCTCGAAGTGCCCTGCACCATCGACATGGAGCAGTCGCCCGACAGCCTGCACGCCTACGTCGACCTCCAGGGATTCGCCGTCGGTCCGGGCGACGCCGTGATCGTGCATGACGCGCCGGTCAGCATCCCGTTCGGGCAGAGCGCCGTCTACCAGCGCTCGGCCACGGTGCGTCGCGCCGGTCCCCTGCGCCGGTTCTGGGCCCACGTCGAGGGCTACCTCGAACTGACCGAACTCTACGAAGTCAGCTTTTCGGAAGGGAAGGCGCCATGATTCCGATCGAAGGGGGCGGCTCGCGCTCCATGGCCCGCATGGTACCGGCCGACCCGTCCTCGCTCGAGGCGGCCAAGGAGGACACGATCCTCTCGCCGCGCTTCTACACCACCGACTACGCCGCCCTCGACAAGCTCGACGTCGGCCTGGTGCGCGCCGAGTGGGACCGCTGCATCGGCGAGCTGCGCGCCGACCACAACAAGACCCATTTCCGCCGCGAGGGACCCTTCGAGGCCGACATCGACGCGCTGCCACCCGAGCTGCGCCGCGAGTTCAAGGACTTCCTCGTGTCCTCGCTGACCGCCGAGTTCTCCGGCTGCGTGCTGTATTCCGAGATCAAGAAGCAGATCACCAACAAGGACGTGCGCGAGCTGTTCACCTACATGGCGCGCGACGAGTCGCGCCACGCCGGCTTCATCAACGAGACGTTGAAGGACGCCGGCATCGGCGTCGACCTCGGCTTCCTCACCAAGGTGAAGAAGTACACGTTCTTCAAGCCCAAGTTCATCTTCTACGCGACCTACCTCAGCGAGAAGATCGGCTACGCCCGCTACATCACCATCTACCGTCAGCTGGAGCGCCACCCGGACCGGCTGTTCCACCCGATCTTCCGCTACTTCGAGAAGTGGTGCAACGACGAGTTCCGCCACGGCGAGGCCTTCGCCCTGCTGATGCGCGCCGACCCCTCGCTGCTGAAGGGCCGCAACACCCTGTGGATCCGCTTCTTCCTGCTCGCCGTGTTCGCGACCATGTACGTGCGCGACCACATGCGTCCGGCCTTCCACGAGGCGGTCGGCATCGATCCCGGCGCCTACGACTTCCAGGTGTTCGCGATCACGCAGGAGATCGCCCGCCAGGTGTTCCCCGTGGCGCTCGACCTCGACCACCCGGCGTTCCGCGCCGGGCTGGAGCGGCTGTTCAGGATCACGGAGGCGCGGGCCGAGGCGAAGGCACAAGGCGGCCTCGGCGGGTCGCTCAGGCGCGCCGGCCTCGCGCTCGCCGCGGCGGCGACTTTCGCCAGGCTCTACCTGCTGCCGGTGAAGCGCGCGGCACTGCCCGCGACCGTCCTGCTCGCGCCGGCCTGGTAGGCGGGGCCATGGACAGGATCATGGACAGGATCGATCCATGAGGGCGGTCGCGCCGGCGATCGCATACGCGCTCTTCGTCTGGTGGTTCTCGACCGGGCTGGTGCTGTTGCTCGTCCTGCGCCGGCGCGCGGTCGTGCGGGCGGGGCTCGTCGGCGCGGCGCTGGCGTTCCCCGTCTGCCTGCTCGTGCTGGCGAAGAGCAGCGCGTGGACCGACGTGCCGGGTGCCTACGCCGCCTTCACGGCGGCGATCCTGCTGTGGGGCACCCAGGAGATCGCCTTCCTCGCGGGGTTCTTCACCGGGCCGCGCCCGCTGCCGTGCCCCGCCGGGGCGACCGGCCTGTCGCGCGTGGGCTACGCGGTCACGTCCATCCTGTACCACGAGATCGCGCTCGCCGTGTCCGGCCTGGCGGTGCTCGCGGTGGGTTGGGGCGGCCCCAACCAGGTCGGCACGCTGACCTTCGCGGTGCTCTGGGCGATGCGGGTCAGCGCCAAGCTCAACCTGTTCCTCGGCGTGCCCGTGCTCAACGACGGCTTCATGCCCGCGCCGATCGCCTACGCGCGCTCCTACTTCCGGCGGGGGCCGGTCAACGGCTTCATGCCCGTGGCGATGGGGGCCGCCGTGCTCGCCGCCGCCGCCATCGCCGCCGCCGCCGCCGATCCCGGGGCCGGTCCGGGGAGCCAAGTCGGCGGCACCCTCGTCGCCTCCCTGCTGGCCCTCGCCGTCGCCGAGCACGTGTTCATGGTCGTGCCCCTGCCGGTCGACAGGCTGTGGGCCTGGAGCACCCGGCGATGGGGCACGAGGCCGTGGGCCACGCGCGGCGCGGTTCACCGGCCCTGAGCCCGCCCGCCGCCCGCACCGGCCCAGCGACCGGGCTTGGCCATCTTTGCGACATCGACGGGGCGCAGGCTTCCTCCCCATGACGTCGTCGGCCGCCTTGATCGACGCTCCGCTCCCTCACCCCGGGTCGACGGCGCGCGCTTCCCTGTCCACCAAGCTTCGCGCGCCCCGCGCGCCGCGATCGACGATCGCGCTGCTCTTCGTCTCCATCCTGCTGCCGCTCGTGCTGTTCGCCCTGGCGACGATGCAGAACCGTCGGGACGTCGAGCACGCCGCCGCGCGCCGGGTGGAGCGCACGACGCGCATCCTCCACGAGCACGCGCTGAAGGTGTTCGAGACGCACCAGCTCATGATCGACCGGATCAACGAGCGGCTGCGCACCACCAACTGGTCCGATCCCGAGGACGTCCAAAGCCTCCGCCTGCTGCTCGCGCACCTCAAGGCGCTCTTCCCGCAGGTCGTGGGGATCACCGTCGCCGACGCCGACGGCAACGTGATCGCCCGCGGCGCCGACTGGCCGCCCGGCGCCCCGGAGACCATCGCCGACGAGGACGACTTCAAGGCGCTGCGGGCCCACGACCAGGCGCTGCCCTACATTTCCCGCGCGACCGGGGGCCGGCGCGCGGGCGGTCCCATCTTCAGCATGGCGTCCCGCATCACGGGCAAGACCCCCGGACGCTTCGCCGGCATCGTCACCATCGCCATCAACCAGTCCTATTTCGACGACTTCTACCGCGCCGTCGAGCGCGAGGCCGAGCACCTCATCGTTCTCGCCCGCGACGACGGCGGCGTGCTGGCCAGCGAACCCACGCCGATGGGCCACCTGCCGCCGGACGTGCTGTCGGACCTGGAAAGCGGGAGCCGGTCCAACGGCTTCCTCATGCGACCCGCCGTCGTCGACGGCGAGACGCGCTTGTTCGGCTACGAGAAGGTCGGCTCCTATCCCGTCGTGATCGGCTTCGGCGTCAGCCTCCGCACGGCGATGATGCCGTGGCGCCGCAACATGTGGACCTACGGCCTCGTCGCCGTGCTGTCGTCGCTGGCCCTGCTCGGGGTGTCCGGCTTCGCCATCCGCCGCATCGCGCTGGAGGGGCGGGCCACCCGCCGCTGGCGCCACTCCGCCGCCCTGCTGAAGACGGAAATGGCCGAGCGGGCGCACGTCGAGGAGCAGTTGCGCCAAGCGCAGAAGATGGAGGCGGTGGGCCGGCTCACCGGCGGCGTCGCGCACGACTTCAACAACCTGCTGACCGTCGTCGTCGGCAGCCTCGACCTCCTCGCGCGCCGCGTCGGCGACGCCGACCCGCGCCAAACGATGCTGATCCGCAACGCCCTCGACGGCGCCTCGCGCGCCGCGACGCTGACTGCCCGCCTGCTCGCCTTCTCGCGCCAGCACCCGCTCGACCCCAAGCCGCTCGACGCCAACGCGCTCGTGGACGGCATGCTCAACCTGCTGCAGCGCACGCTCGGCGAGACGGTGGCGATCGAACTCGACCTGGCGACCGGGCTGTGCCCGGTGTTCGCCGACCCCAACCAGCTCGAGAACGCGATCCTCAATCTTTGCGTCAACGCCGTCGACGCGATGCCCAAGGGCGGGGCCCTGACGGTGTCGACCGCCAGCGCGGTGCTCGACGAAGGCTACTGCGCCCAGCACGCCGACGTGGCGCCCGGCCCCTACGTCGTGATCGCCGTCACCGACACGGGCACCGGCATGGCGCCCGAGGTGGTGGCCAAGGCCTTCGAGCCCTTCTTCACGACCAAGCCGGTCGGCAAGGGCACCGGGCTCGGCCTCAGCCAGGTTTACGGCTTCGCCCGCCAATCCGGCGGCCACGCCGCCATCGAGACGGAGCCGGGGCGCGGCACCACCATCAAGATCTACCTGCCGCGCCCGGCCGCCGCCCAATCGACCGGCGCCCAACCGACCGCCGCTCAGGTGCCGCGGCACGACGCCGTCCCAGGACCGGACCAGCAGCCGGCGCCGGGCGGGGCGGCGACGGTGCTGATCGTCGAGGACGACGACCTCGTGCGCCAGTTCAGCTCGGCGGCCCTGCGCGACACCGGCTACACCGTGATCGAGGCCGGCACCGGCCCCGAGGGCTTGCGGCTGCTGCGCGCCCATCCCGCCGTCGCGCTGCTGTTCACCGACATCGTGCTGAAGGGCCCCATCGACGGCAAGGAGCTCGCGCGGCAGGCGCTGGCGCTGCGCCCGGACCTGCCCGTCCTTTTCACCACCGGCTACACCAAGGACGCGATCACCCCGACCGGGCAGGTGAGCGCCGCCTCCGGCGCCGACTTCATCGCCAAGCCGTTCACGACCGCCGGTCTCGCCGCCAAGATCGCCGGCCTGCTCGGCGGCGACGCGGTGGCCGAGCGCCGCGCCGTCGCCGGCTAGGCGCGGCACCCGAGCAGGGCGCGCCGCGATGGCGGAAGCCGCGATCTCCATCCTCTGCGGCTCGCTCGTCGGCTTCGCCCTCGGACTGGTCGGCGGCGGCGGCTCGATCCTGGCGACGCCGCTGCTGCTCTACGTCGTCGGCGTGGCCCGACCGGAGGTCGCCCAGCCCCATGTCGCGATCGGCACCGGGGCGGTCGCGGTCGCGGTCGCCGCCCTCGCGAACTTCGCCGGTCACGCCGCCGCCGGCAACGTGCGTTGGCGCGACGCCGCGATCTTCGCCGCCGTCGGCATCGCCGGCGCGGTCGTCGGCTCGACGCTCGGCAAGGCTTTCGACGGGCAGAAGCTCCTCCTCCTGTTCGGCCTGCTGATGGTCGTCGTCGGCGTGCTGATGGGGCGCTCGCGCGACGAACCGAAGCCCGGATACGACCGCCGCTCGGACGGGGCGGTCGCCGGCCTCGCCCTCGTCGCCGGCGGGGCGTCCGGCTTCTTCGGCATCGGCGGCGGCTTCCTCGTCGTGCCGTGCCTGCTGTTCTCGACCCGCATGCCGATGATCGAGGCGGTCGGCAGCTCGCTGCTGGCGGTCAGCGCCTTCAGCGTCGCGACGGCGGCGACGTACGCGCGCTCCGGCCTGGTGGACTGGCCGGTTGCCGCCTGGTTCATCCTGGGTGGCGTCGCCGGCGGGCTCGCCGGCCGTCGCTCCGCGCGGGCCCTGTGCGACCGGAGGGACCACCTTCGCCGCGTGTTCGCCGCCCTGATCTTCGCCGTCGCCGGCTACGTCCTCTACCGCAGCGTCGGCGCGTTGACGGGACGCGCCTGACTCGGCGATTGGGCGGCAAGAAAGGGGATGCCGCGCGGCCGTCCGCCGGCTAGCGTCGCCACCATTCGGGGGACGGGCGATGGACGGGGCGGGCGGGGATGGATCGACGCGGCAGGCGATGGAGGCGGCCCGCTGGCTGGCGCTCCGCGCGCGCGACGCGACGGCCGACGGCCTCTTCGTCTACTCGGTGCGCAGCACGGGCGTGTACTGCCGGCCGAGCTGCCCCTCGCGCGCCGCGCGGCGCGAGAACGTCGCCTTCCACGCGACCTGCGCCGCCGCGGAAGCGGCCGGGTTCCGCCCGTGCAAACGCTGCCGTCCGAACGAAGCGAGCTCGAGCGAGCGCCGGCTCGAGGCGGTGTCCCGCGCCTGCGCCCGCATCGCCGCCGCGGAGACGCCGCCGGCGCTCGCCGACCTGGCGAAGGCGGCCGGGCTGAGCGCCTCGCGGTTCCACCGGGTCTTCAAGGGCGCGACCGGCGTGACGCCGCGCGCCTACGCCGCCGCCCGTCGCGCCGAACGCGTCGCCGCCGGCCTGGCCGCCGGCGAGCCGGTGACGCGGGCCGCCTACGGCGCTGGCTTCAACAGCGCGAGCCGTTTCTACGCCGCCGCCCCGTCCCGCCTCGGCATGACGCCGACCGCCTACCGCGACGGCGGTGCCGGCGCGGCCATCCGCTTCGCTTGCGGTGATTGCCGCTTCGGCGCGGTGCTCGTCGCGGCCACCGCGAAGGGGATCTGCGCGATCCTGCTCGGCGACGACCCCGACGCGCTCGCCCGCGACTTGGGCGCGCGCTTCCCCAAGGCCGCCATCGCCGGCGCGGACCCCGACTTCGCCGCCACGCTGGCGCGGGTCGTCGCCTTCGTGGAGGCGCCCGGGCGCGGGCTGGACCTGCCGCTCGACATCGGCGGCACGGCGTTCCAGCAGCGGGTCTGGGCGGCGCTGCGCGACGTGGCGCCGGGCACCACCACCACCTACGCCGCCGTGGCGCGGGCGGTCGGCCAGCCGGCGGCGGTGCGCGCGGTGGCCGGCGCCTGCGGGGCCAACGCCCACGCCGTCGCCATTCCCTGCCACCGCGTCCTGCGCGGCGACGGCTCGCTGTCGGGCTACCGCTGGGGCGTCGAGCGCAAGCGGGCGCTGTTGGCGCGCGAGCGAGAGGAAGGGAAGGATTAACGCCCGGCCGGCGCCTCGCCGTCGATCACCGCCCCGGCCATGGCTGCTTCGGCTTGGTCGAGGAGCCGCTCCTCGTGCGCCTTGTAGAAGCGCCACAGCACGACCGCCCCGATCGCCGCCGCGGCGAGCGCCGCCCAGCCGACCGGCCCGGTGATCCGCTTGAGGCCCTCGCCCAGCAGGTATCCGCCGAGCCCGAACACCAGCGCCCAGACGATCCCGCCGGCGGCGTTGTAGCCGAAGAAGGCGAGCGGGCGCAGTTTGTTGACGCCGGCCAGCAGCGCCGCGTAGGTGCGCAGCACGGCGACGAACCGGCCGAAGAACACGATCGCGCCGCCGTACCGCCGGAACAGGTACTGCCCGAGCGTCCGCTTGCGCGCGTCGAGGCCGAGACGGGGGCCGACGCGGTCGAGGAGCCGATCCCCCCACGTCCGGCCGATCCAGAACCCGAGGTTGTCGCCGAGGATCGCCGCGCAGGCGGCGGTGAGGACGACGAGGCGGATGTCGAGCCCCCGGCCGGTGCTGGCGAACACCGCCGCGCCGACCAGCACCGTCTCGCCCGGCAGCGGAACGCCGGCGCTTTCCCCCATGATCAGGACGAAGACGGCGGCGTAGCCGTAGGCCGACAGGAGGTGGGTCATGGTGGCGAGATCGAACAGGTGCACGCTTGTTTCTCCGCCGCCACGCCGGACCGCCGGCCGTGGACAAGGGACGTTAAGGCAAAAGCCGCCGCCGATCCTCCCCGCGTGCCGCGAGGCGCCGGGCGATCAATCCCCCGGCGCCGCGACCCGTTCCGCACCATTCCCCGACGGATCGCGGCGGGTCCTGGACGTGGAACGATGCGTTCGATGGTCATGCCGACCTGGCCCGCGCTTGCGGCCGTGACAGGCCGAGCGTAAGGTAGTGCTACCTTGGCGACCTCGGCCGGCGACGATGGGGGTGGCCGCGATCCGTCCGGACGCTGACGCATGACGCGAATGACGCAAGAATGTGTGTGACGAGGAGAATTTCGCGGCCGCGTCGGCGGCGGCCCGTGACCTTCCGGACCGGACCGGACCGGACCGGCGCGGACGCGTCGCGAGACGCCGATGCGACGGGAAGGACACGGCGTCGATCCGCATCCACGATGTGGTCCGATGCCGTAGCGCGAGCGGCGCTTTTCCGCGATGAAGCGGGCGCACCGTTCGGAGTGGGTCGGGTTGACGATGGTCGCGAGCATGTTCGATTCGATACGGTTCGGCGCGGCGCTCGCGCTGCACATCGTCGTAGCGGCGGGCGTCACGGTCCACGTCCTGCTGCGCAAGCGCGACGTCGGTGCCGCGCTCGGCTGGATCGGCCTGACCTGGCTCGCCCCGATCGTCGGCGGGCTCCTGTATTTCGTGCTCGGCATCAACCGCGTCCGCCGGCGCGCCCAGCGCCTCGACCGACGCCCCCGCACCCGCGGCCGCCTCCACGACGCCGACCATCACGAGGCGCGCGACGACCTGGAGTCGCTGCAGAAGGGCATCGGGCGCATCTCGCGCCGCCGCCTGGAGGCCGGCAACGCGTTGCAAACCTACCAGAACGGCGACGAGGCCTACCCGGCGATGCTGGCGGCGATCGAGGCGGCGACGACCAGCATCGGCCTGTCGAGCTTCATCATGCACGTGGATGGGGTCGGCACGCGCTTCGTCGAGGCGCTGGCGGCGGCCCATCGCCGGGGCGTCGCCGTCCGCGTCATCGTGGACGGCATCGGCGGCGGCTACCTCCTATCGCGCGCCTACCACGCGCTGCGCCGCAGGGGCGTGCCGGCCGGCCGCTTCATGCACTCGCCGCTGCCGTGGCGCATGCCGTTGCTCAACCTGCGCTCGCACAAGAAGATCCTGGTGGTCGACGGCCGGATCGGCTTCACCGGCGGCATGAACATCGCCGACGAGAACGTCATGGGCACGCACCCCCGCCACCCCGTGCAGGACACGCATTTCAGGGTGGGCGGGCCGGTGGTGGCGCAACTCGTCGACGCCTTCGCCGACGATTGGGCCTTCGTCACCGGCGAGCAGCTCGAGGGCGCCGCCTGGTTCCCGCCGCTCGACGCGCACGGGCACGCCGATGGACACGCGAAGGCGCGCGTGATCACCTCCGGGCCGGACCAGGACCTCGAGAAGATCGAGTTCTGCGTGATGCAGGCGATCGCCTGCGCGCGCGCCTCCATCTACGTCATGACCCCGTATTTCGTGTCGGACGAGCGGCTCAACACCGCCCTGGCGCTGGCCGCGATGCGCGGCGTCGCCGTCCACGTCGTGATGCCGCACAGGAGCAACCACGTCTTCGTCGACTGGGCCTCGCGCGCCAACATCGGCTCGCTGCTGAAGAACGGGGTCAACATCTGGCTCGGGCCGGAACCGTTCCGCCATTCCAAGGTCATGGTGGTGGACGGCGAGTGGAGCCTGATCGGCAGCGCAAACTGGGACATGCGCTCGTTCCGCCTCAACTTCGAGGTGTGCATGGAGGTGTACGACCGGGCGATCGCCCAGGCGTTGCAGCATTTCGTGACGAGTCATCGCGGCACCCCCCTGACCAACCGGGAGCTCGGCGCCCGCCCGCTGCCGGTGCGGCTGCGCGACGCCGGCGTGCGGTTGATGATGCCCTACCTGTGAGACGCACCCCCGTCATCCCGCCGGCACGCGGCGTGCAGGGCGGCCGGGAGCTTTAGGACCGTCCATGCTCGTCTACGCCTACGTCGCATTGGGCGGCGCGATCGGTTCGGTGTCGCGCTACGCCGCCTCCTCCGCCATCGCGCGGGGCGTCGGGGAGGTGTTCCCCTGGGGCACCCTGCTCGTCAACGTGTCCGGCTGCTTCGTCATCGGCCTCTTCGCGATGCTGACCGGCCCGGACGGCCGCGTCCTGGTGCCGCCCGACGTCCGCCAGTTCTTCATGGTCGGCATCTGCGGGGGCTACACCACCTTCTCCTCGTTCTCCTTGCAGACGCTGGCGCTGGCGCGCGACGGCGACGTGACGCGGGCCGGCCTCAACGTGGCGGCGTCCGTGATCTTCTGCCTCGTCGGCGTCTGGCTCGGGTCGGTGCTGGGGGCTGCCATCAACCAAATCCGGGGAGGGTGAGGATGCGGGTGGCCTGGCGGCGGCGGTCGGGGAGGGCCGACGCTTCAGGCTCCTCCGGCCTTGACGTCGAGCACCTCCACCGGGCCGCCGGCCTCGCCGTCGTCGAACACGCCGACCGCCAGACGGCCGGTCCGCCAGGCGAGGCAGTCGAGCGCGGTGCGCCCGCCGAGGCGCAGGGGGCCGTCCGGGTCGGGATGGTGGCCATGGACGACGTGACGCCCGCCATGGCCCTCCGTCGCCTCGCCGGGGTAGCGTTTCCACAGGAGGGTCTTGTCGGACTGCCGGTCGAGCGGGACGGCGCCCTCCACGCCGGCGTGGACGAAGACGCGGTGCGCGTCGACATGGATCGTCGGCAGCCCCTCGATCCAGGGCAGGTGCCGCGCCATGTCCCCGTGCCGCCCCTCGTAGGAGCGAAGCGTGGCGTCGCCGCCGTTGTCGACCCACCAGTCGAGCCGCTCGGGGTTGCGCAGCGCCAGCGCCATCATCGCCTCGTGGTTGCCCTTGAGGCAGATCCATCGCCAGCCGGCGGGCGGCCCGGCCATCAGCCGCTCCAGGATGTCGGCGGCGCCCGGCCCGCGGTCGACGTAGTCGCCGAGGAAGACGACCGTGCCGGAGCGGGCGCGGCCCTCGATCGCGGCGAGCGCGGCCCGGAGGAGGTCATGACGGCCGTGCAGGTCGGGGATGGCGAAGGTGAGCGGCATGGCGTCGTCTCAATCGTCTCGGAGGTCGGCGGACTTCGGGCCGTCCGGCGGGCCGTCGAGCGCGCCGCCCTCGCCGCCGGGCCGCCAGGCGATCACCGCCTCCATCTTGGCGGCGAGCGCGAAGTCCTTGTCGGTGAGGCCCGTCTCCCCGCTTCCTCGCGCGGAATGGGTCCACAGCCGGACGGTGACCCGGCCGTACGAGACGGCGAGGGTCGGGTGGTGCCACGCCGCCTCGCACAGGTGGCCGATCGTCGACACCACCAGCATCGTCGCCGGCCAGGTCGCGGTGCGGTAGGTGCGCTCGATCGCGCCCTCGAGGTGGCGCCAGTGCGGCAGGGCGGCGAGGCGGGCCGCGACGGCGTCGTCGTCGTAGGTCTGGTCCAAGGCGCATCCTCCCCCGATCCATCGTGGCACGTCGGAACCCGCGACGGGCCTGGCGGCTCAGGCAGAGCGCGGCCAACGACGCGGCTTCGGGCGGTCCGCCATCACCAGCTCTCCTTGAAAGGCCTCGCCTCGACCTCGAAGCTCCAGGCGGAGCGGTCCTGCCGCACGAGGTCGGCGGCGATCGTCGCGATGGCGTCCGGCTTGACGAAGAAGTCCTCCGGCTTGTCAGGCAGTCCCTTGCGCGTGCGCGCGATGTCGATCACGCCGTCGACGATGATGATCGCGACGTGGATGCCGACCGGCCATAGGCTGCGGGCCATGCTCTCGGCCAGCACGCGCTGCCCGGCCTTCGCCGGCGCGAAGGCGGCGGAACGCGGGCCGCCGCGCCGCGACGCGGTGGCGCCGGTGAAGACGATGGCGCCGTGGCCCTTCGCCTTCATGGCGGGGATGAGCGCCTGCGACATGAGCAGCGCGCCCAGCGTGGTGACGCGCCACGCCGCCTCGAACTGCGCCGGCGTGATCGCCTCGATCCCGCCGAAGGCCCCGAGGCTGGCGTTGAACAGCAGCACGTCGGGGTCGCCGAGGTCGCGGCGGATCGCGGCGACTGCCTTCGTCACGGCGTTGGGGTCGCCGACGTCGCAGGCGTAGGCCGTCGCCGATCCCGGCTCGACGCCGCCGAGCTCGGCGGCGAGCGTGTTGCCGAAGGCGGGGTCGCGCCCCAGCAGCGCCAGCGCGTAGCCCTCCGCGTGGAAGCGCCGGGCCAGCGACGCCCCGGTTCCCGGCCCGACGCCGGCCACCACCGCGACCTTGTCCCTCATGGCATGTCCCTCATGGCATGTCCCCCAGGGCGTGCGTCCCGCATCCGTCACGGCTCAGACTAGACGCGGACCGGCGTCCGGCACAAACGGTTCGTTGAACGCCGGCTCGCGGGCCGGCCGCCGCGGGAGGTCGCCCGGCGCGTCGCCGACGAGACCGATCAGCAGGGGTTCGCGCGGCGGACCCGGCCGGTTCGACGAATCGGAACATGGCGCGAACGAGCAACGGCTGCAAAATCTTCCGGGCAGTGACGCGATTTTCACTGTTTCTGCCCAAATAGAAGCCAATCAGTAGGATTGGTTTGGCGGCGGCTTGCCACGTCGTGGTGCGTCGGCATCGCAGGATGCCTCGGCGTGCTCCGCCCCTTGAAGGAACACACATGCGCTTTCCCGGCCTCGTCCCGCTCGCGGCGGCGGCTCTCCTCCTACTCGGGGCGCCCGTCCGCGCGCAGGAGGCCGATCCTTCCGACATCACCGGCGCCATTCCCGCGCCGAGCGGCATCCCGGGGGCGCCCCTCGGCGGCGCGGCGCGGCGCGGGCCTGAGGCGCTGATCACGGTGCTGCAGGTCGACGCCGTCGCCAACGGCATCGCCACGACGCCGGATGACCGCATCTTCCTGCCGCTCTCGCACCTCGACGGCAGCACGGGACCGCAGGCGGTCGAGTGGAAAGAGGGCCACGCGATCCCCTATCCGGACGCCGCGTGGAACAGCTGGCGCAAGGGCGACGACGCCGCCGGCAAGTTCGTCCGCGTCAACGCCCTGCGGATCGGCCCACAGGGCGCGCTGTGGATCGTCGACGTCGGCGCGCCCGGCCTCAACAGCCCGAAGGTCCCGCACGGCCCCAAGGTCGTGAGGGTGGACTTGGGCAGCAACAGCGTCGCGCGCGTCTACGACCTCGACCGTGCCACCAACGACAAGAGCTTCATCGACGACATCCGCTTCCACGGGCCGCTCGCCTACATCACCGACGCCGGCTCGCCGGGCCTGATCATCCTCGACACCGCGACGGGCGAAACCCGGCGGGTGCTCGACGGCGATCCGTCCGTCACCGCGCAGCGGCCGATGACCGTCGACGACCACGTTCTGCGCGGCCCCGACGGCAAGGGGGTGAGGATCCACGCCGACCAGCTGGAGGTCTCGCCGGACGGCAGGTTCTTCTACTACCAGCCGGCGAGCGGGCCGATGTCGCGCATCGCGACGCGCTACCTCGACGATCCCAAGCTGCCCTCCGCCCAGCTCGCCAAGCACGTCTCGACCTTCGCCAGGACGCGGTCGACCGGCGGCACGGCGATCGACGCCGCCGGCGCGATCTACACCAGCGACCTCGACAGGCACCGCGTGCTGAAGATCGACCCGAGCGGCAGCTCGAGCGTCCTGATCGAGGACCCCCGGCTGCTCTGGGTCGACGCGATGTGGATCGACGACCGGGGCTTCCTTTACATGCCGGCGGCGCAGCTCGACCGCATGGCCCCCTTCAACGGCGGCGTCTCGAAGGTCGCCTTCCCCGTCTCCGTCTACAAGATGAAGATCGACGCCGACCCCTCGACCGGCGACCATCCCTAGCCGGGCGATCCTCGGCGGCCGAAAGGGGGATCGTCGATCCCGCCGGGCGTGTTGACCGGCCGCCCGCGATGCGCTCCGCTTGTCCCGGACGCGGGAGCTCGGCGATGGGAGGATGGATGGTGGCGGCGATCTTGCCGGCGATCTTGGGCACGGTGGCGCCGGCCGTGGCCGACGAGGCGGCACGGGCGGAACTCGCGCCCGGGGGCGTCGTCAGGTTCGCGCTGGTCGAGGCGCCCGATCCCGGCCTGATCTTCGTGTCCCGCGCGGCCGACGGCACGCCGGTGGGCGTCACGGCCGACCTCGCCGCCGACTGCGCGCGCGCCCTGGGCGCCCGCCCGGCGTTCACCCTGTACCCGAACACCGGCGCGGCGACCGAGGCGGTCCACAGCGGCGCGGTGGACGTGAGCTTCATGCCGGTGGACGCCCTGCGCCGTGACCTGCTGGCGTTCGGACCCGCCACCTACGACCTGCAAAGCACCTATCTCGTCACCGCCGCGTCCGGGCTGAGGGACGTCGCCGACGTGGACCGGGCCGGGGTGCGCGTCGTCGCCATCGCCGGCACCACCACCCTGCGCGCTTCGGGCCGGACGCTGACCAAGACGCAGCCGGTCGCCGTCACCACCGTCGGCGAGGGCATCGCCGCCTTGAAGGATGGCCGCGCCGACGCGCTCGCCCTGTCCCGCGACACGCTGGAGCCGATCGTCGCGCAGGTGCCCGGCTCGCGGATCGTCACCGGCGGTTTCCAGCAGACGCAGGTCGCCGTGGCGGTGGCGAAGGACCGCCCGCAGGCGCTCGCCTTCGTGACGACGTGGCTCGCCGGAGCCAAGCGCGACGGCGTGGTCGCCCGCATCTTCGCCGCGCACGGGTTCGAGCGTCAGGCGGTGGCCGCGCCGTGATCC
This sequence comes from uncultured Beijerinckiaceae bacterium, assembly GCA_964244495.1. Classification (GTDB taxonomy): domain Bacteria; phylum Pseudomonadota; class Alphaproteobacteria; order Rhizobiales; family Beijerinckiaceae; genus RH-AL1. Next base: position 65,182 of record CAXTIU010000003.1, on the reverse strand, counting down.
CCGCCAACCCTCAGCGCGACGCCTGCCGCGCCGCGCCGGGGCGACGCCCCGCCACGGGGCTGCCCGCGCGGAGCCGCGACACGGCGGTCGTCGCCAGGCCGAGGCCGGCGAAGACGACGAGGAAGACGCCCGCGACGACCGTGACGCCGCCGGTGCCCAGCACGCCGGGGTCGAGGAAGTCGTAGGGGTAGCCCGCCCCGAGCGCCCCGGCGACGAGGGTCGCGGCGAGGTAGGCGGCGGGGTAGGCGAGCAGCCACAGCGTGTCGCGCCAGCGGGCGCGCCGCCCGAGCACGAAGCCCAGCCAGAACAGCAGCGTCAACCCCGGCACGACGTCGTGCATCGTCACGTCGGTCGCGAACTGGATGCCGTGCGGCGACCACAGGCGCCGCAGCAGCCCCTCGTAGGTCGCGCACATGACGGCGACGTACGCCAGCGCGGCGTTGTAGATCCCGGCCGGCGGCAGCGCGGCGTTCCGCATGAAACGCAGGGCGCTCACGCTCATCAGGGCGGCGGTGCCGATGTTGGTGAGGATGGTGAAGTAGCGGAGGTAAAGGTACAGGGTCTCGGGCAGCGGGATGCCGTGGACCCTGGATCGCGCCAGCGACATCGCGAGTTCGATCGCGAGCGCCGTCCAGCCGCAGCCGGCGATGGAGGCCGACAGCAGCGCACCCAGCCGCGCCCGTCCCGTCATGCCCTCGGTCCCCGCATCCGTCGGCTCCTCGCCCCGCCAACCGACGGAACGCCGACTCGTACCAGAACGGCGCGGCGGGTTCAGCGCGTCATGATGGGTTCCACGATCGGCGGAGCGCGTCGCCCCGGGAGCGTAAACACCGCAGTCCCCTGACGTTTCGATGTGTTACAAGGGGTGTGACGTTTCCGCTTCAGGAGGTTCAGGGAGCGTCCCCGTCGGATCGACGACCCGCTCACCCGTTTCCCGCGACCTTCTCGAAAGAGGCGCCCCGCGACCCCGATGAACCTTCCGTTCGCCGCCGCCCCTCCTTCGCGCGAGCGCACCCGCGACGTCACCCTCGTGCTCGGCCCCACCAACACGGGCAAGACGCATTTCGCGATCGAGCGCATGCTGGGGCATCGCACCGGCATGATCGGGCTGCCGCTGCGCCTGCTGGCGCGCGAGGTGTACAACCGCGTGGTCGAGAAGGTCGGCGTCGAGGCCGTCGCCCTCATCACCGGCGAGGAGAAGATCAAGCCGCGCCAGCCGCGCTACTGGGTGTGCACGGTGGAGGCCATGCCGCGCGACCTCGAGCTGGGCTTCGTCGCCATCGACGAGATCCAGCTCGCCGCCAACCTCGACCGGGGCCACGTCTTCACCGATCGCCTGCTCAACCGGCGCGGCCTCGACGAGACCCTGCTGATCGGCGCGCAGACGATGGAGCGGTCGCTGCTCGCCCTGCTGCCCGGCGCCCGCGTCATCACCCGCCCGCGCATGTCGAAGCTCACCTTCGCCGGCGAGCGCAAGATCTCCCGCCTGCCGCCGCGCACCGCCGTGGTCGCCTTCTCGGCGGAGGAGGTTTACGCCATCGCCGAGTGGATCCGCCGCCAGCGCGGCGGCGCGGCGGTGGTGCTCGGCGCGCTCTCGCCGCGCACCCGCAACGCCCAGATCGACATGTACCAGAACGGCGACGTCGACTACATCGTCGCCACCGACGCGATCGGCATGGGGCTGAACCTCGACGTCGATCACATCGCGTTCGCCGGCGACCGCAAGTTCGACGGCTGGCACTACCGGCGGCTCCACCCGGCCGAGTTCGGGCAGATCGCCGGGCGGGCCGGGCGCCACCTGCGCGACGGCACCTTCGGCACCACGGGGCGCTGCTCGCCCTTCGACGCCGACCTGGTGGAGATGCTGGAGGACCACCGCTTCGACCCCGTGGGCCTCCTGCAATGGCGCAACACGGACCTCGACTTCGCCTCCATCGACGCGCTCACCGCCTCGCTCGACGTGCTGCCGGGCGAGGCCGGCCTGACGCGGGCGCCGCTCGCCGCCGACCAGGTCGCGCTGGAAGTCGCCTCGCGCGACGAGGAGGTGCGCAAGGTCGCCCGCAACAGGGGGGACGTCGGCCGGCTGTGGGAGTGCTGCCAGATCCCGGACTACCGCAAGCTGTCGCCGGCGGCGCACGCCGAGCTGGTGCTGTCGGTGTACCGCTTCGTGGTGCGCGCCGGGCGCATCCCCGACGAATGGTTCGCCCGCCACCTCAACGTGCTCGACAGGGTGGACGGCGAGATCGACACGCTGTCGGCGCGCATCGCCCAGGTGCGGACCTGGACGTTCCTCGCCAACCGGCCGGACTGGCTGCGCGATCCCGAGCATTGGCAGGGCGTGACGCGTCGGGTAGAGGACACGCTGTCGGACGCCCTGCACGAGCGCCTGGCCCAGAGATTCGTCGACCGGAGGACCAGCGTCCTGCGGCGACGGTTGCGAGAGAACGCGATCATGGAAGCCGAGATCACCTCCAGCGGCGACGTGACGGTCGAGGGCCAGCACGTCGGTCAGCTCAACGGGTTCCGCTTCACCTCCGACCCGCAGGCGGCCGGCGAGGAGGCGCGCACGCTGAACGCCGCCGCGCAGAAGGCGCTCGCCTCCGAGATCGAGGGGCGCGCCACCCGCGTCAGCGAGGCGGTGGACGAGGCCTTCGTGCTGGCCAACGACGGGCTGGTGCGTTGGCTCGGCGAGCCGGTCGGCCGCATCCAGCCGGGCGCGCACATCCTGGAGCCCCGCGTCCGCGTGATCGCCGACGAGCAGCTGACCGGCCCAGCCCTCGAGCTGGTGCAGCGCCGCCTCGACCTGTGGATGGGCCAGCACGTGAAGAAGTTGCTGGGGCCGCTCGCCGAGATGGAGAAGCCGGAAGGGCTGGAGGGCATGGCGCGCGGCCTGGCGTTCCAGATCGCGGAGGCGCTCGGCGTGCTGGAGCGAGCCAAGGTCGCCGACGAGATCAAGACCCTGCCGCAGGAGGCGCGCGGCTCGCTGCGCAAGATGGGGGTGCGCTTCGGCGCCTACCACATCTACCTGCCGGCGCTGGTGAAGCCGGCCCCGCGCGCGCTCGCCGCCCAGCTCTGGGCGCTGAAGAACGGCGGCGTGGAAGGGGTGAAGGGCCTCGACGAGGTGCCGCATCTCGCCTCGTCCGGCCGCACCAGCTTCGCCGCCGACCAAGCGGTGCCGAAAGGCTTCTATCGCGCGGCGGGTTTCCGGGTGTGCGGCGAGCGGGCGGTGCGCGTCGACATCCTGGAGCGGCTCGCCGACCTGATCCGCCCGGCCATCGCCTATCGCCCCGGCACCACGCCGGGCGACCCGCCCGCGGGGGCCGCCGACCGCGACGGCTTCGTCGTCACGGTGGGCATGACCTCGCTCGCCGGCTGCTCGGGCGAGGCCTTCGCCACCATCCTCAAGTCGCTCGGCTACGTGCTCGACCGCCGGCCCGGTCCCGCCATCACCGTGCCGCTCGTGCCGAAGGCGGCGACCGAGCCGGTCAAGCCGGCGGCGGACGCGCAGGCTCATGGCACGCAGGCTCATGGCACGCAGGCTCATGACGCGGCCGCCGGGGCGGGGCAGGGCGGGGAGCCCGAAGCGCACCAGCCCGATGCCGGCGATGATCCCAGCCTTGATCCCAGCCTTGATCCCGGACTTGATCAAGGCCAGGTCGAAGACACCGCCGAGCAGGTGACGCCGGTCGTGGCGCCTCACGGCGAAGAGCCGGGGGCGGCCTCGATGGAGGCGCCTTCGACGGAGCCGGCCGACGACCTCGAAAGCCGCGTCAGCCTGGCCCGGCAAAGCGAACTCATCGCCGCCGCGTTGGAGGGAGCCGCGCTCGACACCATCGAGCCACCGCCGCCCGTCGTCGAGGCGTCGCCCGCCACCAACGGGGAGGCGCCGGCGGCGGCGCACGAGGTGGAGCGGGTGCTGTCCGACGACGCCCGAAGCGCCAAACCGATCGCCGTTTCCACCGAACCGACCCTGCCGGACCTCGTGAGCGAGGACATGGGTGAGTCCCCGGTCACCGAGGGCGACATCGCGGCGCTCGCCGTGGCCTCGCCCGACATGCCGGGATCGGACCTGCCGGAAACCCTTTCGCCGCAATCGGACGCGTCCGCGTCGGCCGCGCCCGGCGACGGTGACGTGACGGAAGCGCCCGAGCCGCCGCCGGTGCCGCTGATCGAAGTGTGGCGCCCGCATCGCCACAACGCGCACGCGCGGCGTCCGCCCGAGCGCGCCGACCGTGGTCCGCGACGCCCCCGCCCCGGTGCCCACGACGGCGGTCGGATCGCGCCGGCGGCGGACGCGCCGGTCATATCGGGCGGCAACGCGACGCCGACGGAGGCGGCCGCTCCCACGGCCGACGCGCGTCCCCCTCGCTCCGAGGGGCGGGGCGACCGTCATCGCGGCGGCCGCGACTTCAAGCGGGGCGGCGACGCGGGGCGTCCGGGCAACGGTCGCGACCGTCCCCGCGGCGAGCGCCGGGATGGGGGCTTCACGGGCGGCGAGCACGGCGGGGCGCCGGGTGGTAGCGGATTTGGTGGCCGTCGCGACGAGCGCCGCGCCCCGAGTTTCCAAAGCACGGAGAAGCCGAAGCCCCGCGACCGCGCGCCCGATCCCAACAGCCCCTTCGCCAAGCTCGCCGCGCTCAAGGCGCAGATGGAGAAGGACGGCAAGTAGGCGTTCGGCGGCTCGGCTTCGTCGAGTGCCGCAGCGTCGCCGCCGACCCAAAGCAGGATTTTCTACGTCCGAATGGTTCGGACCCGTCGAACCCGCCTGATCGAGTCGACCCGCCTCAGGTCGCCGATCCCGGCGGGAACGTCTTCGGTGCCGGGGCCACCGCGGCGGCTCTGCCGTCGTTGATCTGCAGCACCGCCAGGCCCCGGTCGTTCAGCCCGTCGGGGCGGAAGCGGAACACGCCGTCGGCGCCGTTGAAGCCGGACTTGGCGAGCAGCACGTTGTCGGCGAAGCGCTGCGCCCCTTGCGAGTGGGCGAGCGCGGCGGCGAGCGACACCGCGTCGTAGGACAGCGTCGAGATCCGCAGCGGGTCGGTGTTGTACTTGGCGCGGTAGCGGTTGGCGAACAGGTTGAAGCCGCCGTTCTCGGGCGCGGCGAACCAGGCGCCCTGCAGGCCTGGCAGGCCGAGCACGCGGGCGTCGTTCCACAGCCCGGTGCCGAGGATCTGCACGCGCTTGCCGCTGAGACCGCTCGCCACGAGCGCCGCCGACATGGCCGGCATGGCGTCGGCCTGCTCGGGGATGAACAGCGTGTCGATCCCGTCGCCCAGCGCGGCGATCTTCTTCACGGCGGCGTCGCGCGTGGCGGGAGTGTAGTGCTCGATGCCCATCACGCGCAGGCCGCGCTTGGCCGCTTCCTGCTGGAACTCGGCGTCGGCGACGCGGCCGTAGTCGTTGTCGGGGATCAGCGCGGCGATCGACTTCTTGCCCTTGGCGGCGGCGAAATCGACGATGCGGTCGACGTAGCTCTCGATCAGGAACGAGAGGAGGTAGCTGCCACGCGAAGCGGTGGACGTGTCGGTCGAGAAGGCGATCATCGGCTTGCCGGCGCCGCGCGCCAGCTTGGACACCTCGCGCACGTCGGGGGCGAACAGCGGTCCGATGATCAGCTCGGCACCGTCCGACAGGGCGGCTTGCGCGGCGGCGCTGGCTCCCTCCGGGCTCGAATGGTCGTCCTTGACGAGGATGGTGAGGTCGCTCGACCCCGACTCGGCATAGGCGAGGTCGGCCGCGTTGCGCAGCGACTGGCCGACGGGGCTCGGCTGGCCGTTCGCCGCCGTCAGGGGCAGGATCAGCGCGACCTTGACAGTTCCCGACCCGATGCGGTCGCCGGTCGCGGCGGCCGGCGCCGAGCCGGGCAGCGCCGAGGACTCGACCTTGCCGACCGGCGCGTTGGCCGACACGTCGGAGTCGAAGCTCTTCTTGCTCTGACCCACTGTGCCGATGGTCGAGCCGCAGGCGGCGAGCATCAGGGCGGCGGACGCTAGGCTCGCGCCCCGCGCGAGCGCGGAGGCAAGCCACGGGGACGGCGTGGGAGAACGATTCGGTGAACGCACGCCTGCCCTCTAGCTCGCAGCATTGCCCAGGCGCGGCCGTCGATATCGGCCCGCCACCTCCCGAAGGGCATACCACGCCTCATGGGAGAAACGACCGCTTTTCTCGGAGGCGGCGGATCGCGTAAGGCTGTCGTGTCCCGCCCCGAGGCGACCACCGGAGCTTGCCCCTGTCCCACCCGCCCGCGACGAGGTCCTACACGGCGTTCGGGCTTCGGGCGGAGGTCGAGCCGATCGCGCCCGGCCTCCACGTCGTGGCGACACCGATCGGCAACCTCGGCGACATCTCGTTCCGCGCGCTGGCAACGCTGGCCGCCGCCGACCTCGTCGTGGCCGAGGACACGCGGGTCACCAAGACGCTGCTGGCCCATTACGGCGTCACTACCCCGCTCACCGCCTACCACGAGCACAACGCCGACGCGGTGCGCCCGCAACTCCTGGCGCGGCTGGAGGACGGGCAGGCGCTGGCCCTGGTGTCGGACGCCGGCACGCCGCTGATCTCCGATCCGGGCTTCCGGCTGGTCGGCGAGACGCTCGCGCGCGGCCTGCCGGTGACGGCGGTCCCCGGCGCCTCGGCGGTGATGGCCAGCCTGACGGTGGCCGGGCTGCCGACCGACCGGTTCTTCTTCGAGGGCTTCCTGCCGGCGCGGAGCGCGGCGCGGCGCCAGCGCGTCGCCAGGCTCGCGGCCGTGCCGGGGACGCTGGTCTTCTTCGAGGCGCCGCGCCGCGTCGCGGACACGTTGGCCGACCTCGCCGCCGTGCTCGGCCCGAGGCGGGCGGCGATGGCGCGCGAGCTGACCAAGATGTTCGAGACGGTGAAGCGCGGCACGCTGCCGGAACTGGCGGCGGCGCTCGCCGCCGGCGACCCGCCGCGCGGCGAGATCGTCCTGCTCGTCGAGCCGGCCGCCGACGACGCGCCGGCGCTCGATCCCGCCACCCTCGACGACCGGATCAGGCTGGCGCTGCGGACGCTGTCGGTCAAGGACGCCGCCTCCGTGGTCGCCGGCGAGACCGGCCAGCCCCGCCGCGAGGTTTACGCGCGGGCGATCAAGCTCGCCCGTGATGAACCGGAATGACGAAGCGACCCGCCGGCGGGCGCATCGCGCCGGGCTCGGCGCGGAATGGGCCGCGGTCGCCGTGCTCGCCGCCAAGGGCTACCGCGTCCTGGACCGGCGCTACCTCGTGAAGGGCGGCGAGATCGACATCGTGGCGCGTCGCGGCGGCACGATCGTCTTCGTCGAGGTCAAGCTGCGCGCGTCCCTCGACGACGCCCGAGCCGCCATCACGCCGACCAAGCGCCGCCGGATCGCGCGCGCCGCCCGCGTCTTCGTATCCCGCCAGCGGACGCCGGGCCTGACGTACCGCGCCGACGCGATCCTCTGCGCGCCGTGGCGCTGGCCGTTGCACGTGCCCGCCGCCTTCGAGTTGGATTTGGACGTTTAGGCTTCCACCTCGATCGCCACCTCGTTGCGGCGCAGGAAAGGGATGGTGAACGGCGGGTCGTAGCCGAGGAAGCTCGGGGTCCCCTTCGTCCGCTTGCCGGCCGCCGCGAGCATCGCCTGCAGCGTCGCCAGGTGCGCGGCGACGGCGGCCGGACCGAACGACCCGGAGAAGCGGATCGCCGCCACCGTGCGCGCCGGCAGCGTCACGATCCTGACGGTCGGATCGGTCGCTGGCGGCGGATCGGCGGCGACCGCGCGGGGCAGGACGAAGCGCATGGTGATCGGCTCGACCGATCCCCCGCCGAGCCGGCCGCCGCCGCTCTGGCCCACCGGCGTGGTCATCTTGATCAGCCTGTCGCCGCGATTGGCGCCGGTGATGTAGCGGAACAGGCGTCCGAACGCCTCGTTGCTGTCGCCGCCGGTCTCCGCCACCACCGCCGGACCGTAGCGCCTGATCTCGACGCCGGGACCGAGCGTCGCGACGACCGTGTAGGGCGGCTGCTCCGAGAACGCGCGGATACCGAAGGCGGCCAAGCCCGACTCGAGGAACGTCAGGAGGAAATACAGTACCTTCGCCATGACCGGACCTCGCGGCGATGACGCGCGGCGCGGCGTGATGTTCCGCGATCGGCCCGCGTCCCGACGGCGCGCCTCAGGCCCCGGCCATCTCCGCCAGGATCGCGTTTGCGGCGGCGCGGGGGTCCGGCGCCTGCGTGATCGGTCGCCCGACCACGAGGTGGTCGGCCCCCGCCCTCAGTGCGGCGGCCGGCGTCATCACCCGCTTCTGGTCGCCCATGGCGGTGCCGGCGGGACGGATACCGGGGGTGACGAGGCGCAAGGTCGGGCCGACGTGGGTGCGCATCGCCGCGACCTCCTCCGCCGACAGGATCAGCCCGTCGATGCCGGCGGCGACCGCCTGGCCGGCGCGCCGCATCACGAGGTCGCGCACGGTGAGCGCGTAGCCGGCCGCCGCCAAATCGGCGTCGTCGACCGACGTCATCACCGTCACGCCGAGGATGGCGAGGCCGCTGCCGGCGACCCCGGCCCTGGCGGCGGCCATCGTCTGCGGGAAAGCGTGCACGGTGAGGAAGGTGGCGCCGAGCCGGGCGAGGTTCGCCGCCGCGCGCTCCACCGTCGCCGGGATGTCGTGCAGCTTGACGTCGATGAAGACCTTCTTGCCCTCGCCCACCAGCCGCTCGGCGAGCGCGAGGCCGCCGCCGTAGGCCAGCTCCAACCCGATCTTATAGAAGCCGACCCGGTTGCCCAGCGTCGCGACGAGGCGGGCGGCATCATCCCGCGTCGGCACGTCGAGCGCGACGATCAAGCGATCTTGCGGAGGCACGGCCCGATGGGGATCAGGCAAGACGAGGCAGGCTCATTCGGCGGCGCCGCCGGCCGCCCCGTCCCGCCGCCGGCGGAACAGACCCTCGCGACGCTCGCGTTTCGGCCGGAACGCGGCCGGGCGGAAGGGAGCCGGTCGGAACAGGCCGGCGTCGGCGGCCCGCAGGCCGAGGCGCTTGGCGTCGCGCGGCGACACGTCGAAGCTCGGAAGGTGCGCGGCGCCCTTGCGGCGATAGATCCACACGCGCGCCGGCGGCAGGTTGAACCAGACGGGGGTCGACACGTCCGCCTCGTAGTCCACCGCCGCGTCGCGCGGCACCGGCGAGTTCATGCCGTAGGTGAACTGGACGAAGCGGCCGTCCGGCCGCATCAGGGCGAAGGCGTCCTCGAGCAGGGACAGGCGCTGGGCGTCCGGCTTATTGAGAAGCGGCAGGCTGGACACGACCGCCGCCGCCGGCTCCCCCAGGATGGCGTGCACGCTGTCGCGCAGGGCGTAGGCGTCGGCCTGCACCACCTTGACACCGGGAAAGCGCTGGCGGAGCAGCCGGCAGAACGACTCGTCGAACTCGACGAGGAGGAGCCGGGACGGCTTGACGCCCCGCTTCAGCAGGGCCTGGGTGATCGGACCTGTGCCAGGCCCCAGCTCCACGATCGGTCCGGCGCCGTGTGGGTCCACCGCCCGCGCCATCATGCGCGACAGGAAGCGCCCGGACGGCGACACGGCACCGGTGAGCACCGGATTGTCGATCCATGTCCTGATGAAGCGGGCCTCGTCGGCGAGGCGGTCTTCGAGCTTGGGTCGGGCCAGTCCTTGACGGGTCGGGCGCAGGGACGGACTAGGCAACGTCATCACCTTGAACAGTTGTGACGTCGCCGTTGTCTTCCGGCGTTGCGGTCACGTGGCGCCCGCGGTCACTCGACACCAGTGTGCCAGTTTGACCGGCGTCGTCAAGGAAGCGTCGCGATGCCGTAGTGGTTCCGTCGGCTTCAGTTCAGTTCCTCCGGCAGGCTCGGCAGCGGCAAGATCATCACGCCGTCCTCGAGAAGGCTGCGCGCTTCTTCCGGCGAAGCCTGCCCATGGATCGGCCGGTAGGGGATGTCGCCGTCGTGCATGCGGCGGGCCTCGTCGGGGAAGCGCCTCCCCACGTCCTTGCCCTCCGCCAGCAGCTGGTCGCGGAACGTCCTCACCGCCGCGCGCAGCGCCCGCCCTGGCCCATCGCGCAAGTCGGGCTGGGGTGTCGCTTGGGGCGGCGAGGGAGTTTGGGGGACCGGCTGGCCGCCGACCACGGCCGGTGCCATGATCGTCTTGGCGACCGCCGTGGAGCGGCAGACGGGACAGGATACGAGGTGGCGCGCCGCCTGATCGTCGAACGCGACGCTGTCGCGGAACCACGAGTCGAAGCGGTGGCCGTTGTCGCAGGCGAGCCTATACAGGATCATGTCGGCCCGCGAGGCCTCAACCGACTTGAGCTTGGAGCATGGCGTCGAGCCTGCCGGCGCGCTCGATCGCGAGCAGGTCGTCGCAGCCGCCGACGTGCTCGCCGCCGATGAAGATCTGCGGGACGCTCGTGCGGCCGCCCGCCCGCTCGCTCATTGCCCGGCGCGCCTCGCGCTGACCGTCGACGGCGATCTCGGTGAACGCGATCCCCTTGTTCGCGAGCAGCGCCTTGGCGCTGTGGCAGTAAGGACAAAACATCGTCGTGTAGATCACGACCTCTCGTGCCGCCATGACCGGACTCCTTTCAGCGTCATATGGCAACGCCCGTGCCGCTTGTCACCGTGCCGCTTGTCACCGTGCCGCTTGTCACCGTGCCGCTTGTCACCGTGCCGCT
>CAXTIU010000003.1:0-54408 GCA_964244495.1 uncultured Beijerinckiaceae bacterium | reverse complement strand
TGTCCATCGCGCGGCTTGTCCATCGCGCGGCTTGTCATGGGGTTCGCTCCGAGGGATCTGCCCGCTCAGGTGCCGTCCACCACCACCCTGGCGAAGACCAGCACGTCGACGCGCCCCGCGCCGGCGCGCAACAGCGCGCGGGCGGCCGCGTTGATCGTCGCTCCCGACGTCAGCACGTCGTCGACCAGCACCACCGCGCGACCCTCCACCGCCAGCGCGCGCTCGGGCGCGACGCGGAAGGCGCCCTGCACGTTGGCGGCGCGCTGGCTGCGGGTCAGCCCGACCTGGGGCGACGTCGCCTTGCGGCGGTGGAGCGTGTCGGTGTCGACCGGCACCCCGCTCGTCCGCGAGATCGCGCGGGCGAGCAGGGCGGACTGGTTGAAGCGGCGCGCGGCGAGCCGTAGGCGGTGCAGCGGCACGGGGATCAGCAGGTCGGCCTCGCCCAGGAGGTCGTCGCCGGCGCGCGCCATCCAGGCCCCCATCGGGCCGGCGAGGTCGAGGCGGTCGCCGTATTTCAGCTGGTGGGCGAGCCGCCGGACCGGGCCGTCCTCGAAGCGGGCGACGGCGCGGGCGCGGGCGTAGACCGGCGGGTCGGCGACCACGGCGGGCGACACGAGGCCTTCCGCCCCGAGATCGAGCGGGAACGGCGTGCCGGTGCGCTCGCAATAGGGGCGCTCGATGAAGCGGACGCCGCCCCAGCACGCCCCGCACAGGGCGTCGGCCTGCGCGGTGGCCTTGCGGCAGGCGAGGCAGGCCGGGGGATAGACGAGGTCGACCGCCGCGCCCGCGAGGCCGGCCAGCGCCGCGCGCCCGTGGCGGCGGATCGCGTCGGACCAGCCCCGATGCGGAAGACCCGTCCGCGCGCCGCCCACTGCCGCCTAGCGGGTCGTGACGGCCGCCTCGGTCCCCGGCTTCACGCCCTTCGGCGCGCCGCGTCCGAGGACGAGCACCATGGCGCAGCCGATCGCCGAGATCACGGCGAGCGGCATCAGCGACAGGGGGTAGCTCCCCGTCGCGTCCTTGATGACGCCGAGCAGCGCCGTGGCGACGAACCCGCCGATGTTGCCCATGGCGTTGATCTGGGCGATGCCGGCCGCCGCCGCCCCCGCCGACAGCCACTCCGTCGACAGGGCCCAGAACGGCCCCTTCATGATGTAGGTCGCGGTGACGGCGAGGCAGAGGATGACCATCGTCGCGGCGAGGGCGTCGGTGAGGAGCCCGGCCGTGAGGCTCGCCGCGAGCAGCGCGAGGGGGATCGCCGTGTGCCACGTCCGCTCCCGGCGCCTGTCGGAGGAACGGCCCCACAGGATCATCAGCGCGGAGGCGATCCCGAAGGGCAGGGCGTTGAGCAGACCGGTCTCCATGTCGGTCAGGCCGAAGGACTTGATGATCTGCGGCTGCCAGATCGACAGGCACTGGCTCGCGCCCGAGGCGCCGGCGTAGATCAGCGATCCGGCCAGCACGTACCTGTTCGTCATGATCCGCCAAAGCGTGGCATGCCCTTCGACCGTGCGCCCGACGTCCGTCGGCCGGCTCGCCAGGCGCGTCGTCAGCCACGCGCGCTGCTCGTCGCCCAGGAACCGGGCGGTGGCTGGCCCGTCCGGCAGCACGAACACGGCGGCGATGCCGAGCAGGACCGCCGGCACCGCCTCCCCGATGAACATCCACTGCCACCCGTGCAGGCCGAGCCAGCCCTCGCTCCGCAGCAGGGCGGCGGACACGGGCGAGCCGAGGAACGACGACACGGGGATCGACACCATGAAGATCGCCACGATGCGGCCGCGGTACTCCGGCGGGAACCAGGTGGTCAGGTAGAGGATGACGCCGGGGAAGAAACCGGCCTCCGCCGCGCCGAGCAGCAGGCGCACCGCGTAGAAAGAGGTGGGGCCGACGACCAGCGCCATCCCGGCCGAGGCGAGTCCCCAGGTGATCAGGATGCGCGCGATCCACACCCGCGCGCCGACCCTCTTCATCGCGAGGTTGCTCGGGATCTCGAACAGCACGTAGGAGATGTAGAACAGGCCGCCGCCCAGCCCGAAGGCGGCGTGCGAGAGGCCGACATCCTTGTTCATCTGCAGCGCGGCGAAGCCGACGTTGACCCGGTCGACGAAGGCGATGAAGTAGCACAGCATCAGGAACGGGACGAGGCGCCAGGTGATGCGCGAGATGGTGTCGCGCTCGATCGACCGTCCGGGGGGTGCCTCTGCCATGATGATCGCTCGTGGGCCGTCGCGTGATGCCTTCGCCCACGAACCTAGAACCCCGCGGGCCCGAAGACAATGTGGGTGGACTCGGCGGCTGGACCGGCGCGGCGAAACGCGCGCGGCGCGGACCCGCCGCGCGTGGGCGCGCGCCACGCGACGACCCATATCGGGACGATGGCGCAGCCCGACTTGATCTTCGACCCCGTCCTCCTCCGCCGCCGGCTCCGCCGCGCCGAACGCCGGGGACCCGCCGACTTCCTGCTCGCCCGCACGGTGACGGACATCGTCGACCGCCTCGCCGCCGTGCAGCGCCGCTTCACGCACGTCGCCGACATCGGCACGCCGGGCCTGTCCCTCGCGCGGGCGGTGGCGGCGCAGTGCCCCGAGGCCTCCGTCGTGCATGTCGGTCCCCTGGCCGGACCGCCCGCCGGCCGTGCGGACGGGGTCGCGATGGTGGCGGGCGACGCCGAGTACCTGCCGCTCGCCGTCGGCGGCCTCGACCTCGCCGTGTCCGCCCTGGCGCTGCAGACCGCCAACGACCTGCCGGGCGCGTTGATCCAGATCCGCCGCGCGCTGCGGCCGGACGGCCTGTTCCTCGGCGCGCTCGTCGGCGGCCGGACCCTGCACGAGTTGCGCTCCGTGCTGACGGAGGCGGAAGAGGCGGTGACCGGCGGCGTCAGCCCGCGCGTGGCTCCCTTCGCCGACGTGCGCGACATGGGCGGTCTGCTCCAGCGCGCCGGCTTCGCCCTGCCGGTCGCCGACAGCGAGACCCTCACGGTGCGCTACGACACATTGTTCGCGCTGATGGGCGACCTGCGGGCGATGGGCGCCACCAACGCGCTGTCGTCACGCAGCCGCGCGCCGACCCGCCGCGCGATCTTTTCGCGCGCGGCCGTCCTGTACGCGGAGCGGCACGCGGACTTGGACGGTCGCATCCGCGCGACCTTCGAGATCGTCTCCGTGTCGGGATGGGCGCCGGACCCGAGCCAGCAACGGCCGGCGAAGCCCGGCTCGGCGACGATGAGCCTCGCGAGCGTGCTCAAGGATCGCAGCGGCACGCTCTGACCCTTCCGGCGCCCGCCGTGCGACGAAAGTGCGCCGCCGCCACGGATGCGGCGGCGGCGCGCGCAAAGGTCTTTCGTTGTCAACGATTGAAACATGACCGAGCGCGGCGGAAGCGACCCGTTCGGGACCAGCCGCCGATTCTTCGCAATGACGAAGACTATACGTGTGCTTGGTGATCCGCACAACTCATGCGCGCGATCTCGCTAAGCTGTTCAGCGCGGGTCCGCGTCTTGTTGTTCGGCGGCCACAGTTACGGAAGGCGCGGGGTCGACTGACCGCGAAAGCGGCATCCGCCATCCGGGCTGGCGGCTACCATCAGCGTCAGGGATAGGCTATTCCCGGCGCAGGCGAACGAATTGGGACGATCGGGATGGTCAGGACAGCGCCCCTACTCTGGCTCGTGGCGATCGCGGTGCTCGCGGGCGGCGCGGTGCGGGCGCAGGAGGGCCGGGAAGGTGGGAACCGCAATACCAGCGGCGGTTTGATAGGGATCAACGAAGACGAACTCGAGAAGGCGCCGGCTCCCTCGATCGCGGTGCCGAGCGTCGCCGCCCCGGTCCCCTCGGCGCCGGTCGCCGGCGCGCGTCCCGCCCCGCGGCCGGCCGCCACCGCCCGCACCGGCGCGAGGTCCTCGGTGGCCGCACTGCCGACGATGGCTCCCGCCGCGCCGCCCCCTCGCGTGGAGCCGCCCGCTCGCGACCCGCGAACGGAGCGGTTGTCCGGCAACGCGAACACGAGCGGCTCGCTGATGGGCTTGGATGAGGCGGATCCCGACTAGGGGCTCCGCCGTTCGCGCCCGGCCTCACGGCTCGATGGCATAGGTCGCCTCGACCGCCTCCCCGAGGGTCCGCGTCCCGGACGCGACCGGCACGTCCAGGTCGCCACGCACGACGGGCTGCGAACTCGCGGGTTGGTCGGGGCGCTCGACCTGCAGCAACCGGCCGACCTTCACGCCGGCGGCTTCGGCCAGCAGGCCGGCCCGGTGGCGGGCGTCCCGCATCGCCTCGCCGGCGAGCCGGTCGAGCGTCGCCTCGGGGCGCTCGACCCTGAAGCCGACGCCGTTGAACTGGTTGGCGCCCGCGTCGATCAGCGTCTGCATGAGCGGCCCGATCCGGCCGAAGTCCCTGACATCGATGGCGACCAAGTAGGTCGCCTTGAAGCCTTGCCGCTCCGGCTTGAACGAGCCGTCCGGTTGACGAACGCTCGCGCTCACCTCGAAGAGGTTGATCGCCGTCGTGGCGAGGTCGCCCGCCGCGACGCCGGCCGCTTTGGCGGCCTCGACGAGGCGCTGCGCGGCGGCCGCGTTCTCCTTCGCCGCCTCCGATGCCGTTGATTTCTGCGTCGTCACGCCGAGCGTGATCCGCGCCACGTCCGGCGCCACGGCGGCTGTGGCGGTGCCGAGCGCGGTGATGTGCGGGATGTCGTCGAGGCCCGGCGCGTCGTCGTCCTGCGCGCGCGCGGGCACGGCGAGGAGGAGGCAGGCGGCGAACGTGGCGGCGATGCGGCGCAAGGGAATGGTCCTCGGTTGCGCCCCTTCGCTAGGCGCCGAGCTTGTCGGCAGCGTGGCGGATCGCCGAACGCGTCTGACAAAACACGCCCGCGATGCTACATGAGCGGGGATGTCCGCCTTGATCGATCTCCCGCGGCCGGCCACCGACGCGCCGCCCCCCGCCGCCCCGGCGAAGCCCTCCCTGCTCGGCCTCACCCGCGCCGGCCTGGCCGCCGCGCTGGCCGCCGCCGGCGTGCCCGAGCGCGAGCGGCGCATGCGCGTCGCCCAGCTGTGGCACTGGATCTACTTCGCCGGCGCGCCGACCTTCGAGGCCATGCTCAACGTGTCCAAGGGGCTGCGCGCCACGCTCGCCGAGCGTTACACGCTGGCGCGGCCGGACGTGGTCGCCGAGCAGGTCTCCAGCGACGGCACGCGCAAGTGGCTGATCCGCCTGCCGCCGCATCCCCACGACCGTACCGCCAACGGGCTCGGCTCCGAGGTCGAGTGCGTCTACATCCCCGAGAGCGACCGCGGTACGCTCTGCGTGTCGAGCCAGGTCGGCTGCACGCTCTCATGCGCCTTCTGCCACACCGGCACGCAGAGGCTGGTGCGCAACCTCGATCCCGCCGAGATCGTGGCGCAGCTGGTGGTGGCGCGCGACCGGCTCGGCGACTACCCCGGCCTGATCCGGCCGACCGATGGTCTCGTCCCGGGCGAGGGGTCGCGCGCCGTGTCCAACATCGTCTTCATGGGCATGGGCGAGCCGCTCTACAACTTCGATGGCGTCCGCGACGCGATCGGCGTGATCGCCGACGGCGACGGGCTCTCCCTGTCGCGCCGCCGCATCACCGTGTCGACCGCCGGCGTGGTGCCGCGGATGGAGCCGCTCGGCCGCGAGGTCGGCGCGATGCTGGCGATCTCGCTCCACGCGGTGCGCGACGCGCTGCGCGACACGCTGGTGCCGCTGAACAAGAAGTACCCGATCGCCGAGCTGCTGCGCGCGTGCCGCGACTATCCCGGCGCGTCGAACGCCCGGCGCATCACCTTCGAGTACGTGATGCTGCAAGGGGTGAACGACGGCCCCGCCGAGGCGCGCGAGCTTGTGCGCCTCCTGAAGGGCATACCGGCGAAGATCAACCTGATCCCCTTCAATCCCTGGCCCGGCACGGCCTACGAGTGCTCGGACTGGGGCACGATCGAGCGCTTCTCCGACATCGTCTTCGCCGCCGGCTACGCCAGCCCGGTGCGGACGCCGCGCGGGCGGGACATCCTCGCCGCCTGCGGCCAGCTGAAGAGCGAGACCGAGAAGCTGCGGGCGCGGGCGGTGATGGTGGGGGCGTAAAGGCGGCAAGATCGCCGGCGCCGAGGAAACGGAAGGGTTGAACGATGAGGCTGTCGATGCTGTCCGCCCAAGGGGGGTGCCCGTGCTGCTTCGCCTTCGGCATGTCGGCCAAGACGGGTGCGAGCAAACGGAGCGCTTTCTTCGCCAGCGCCGTGGATGCGCGGCCGCTGGGGGCGGCCGTCGCGCGGGCCGCTCCGGGCCTGCCGGCGACCGGCCTGCTGCGGCTCGAAGGTGGGACCATCGTCGACCCCGAGGACGGCAGCCTGATCGAGGGCATGGACGTCCTGGTCGGCAACGGCGTCATCGTCGCCCTCGAGAAGGCCGGCGAACCGAACCGCCGACCCGACGCGCAGCGGATCGACGCCACCGGGAAATTCATCGTTCCGGGCTACAACGACATGCACAACCACGCCCTGAACGAGGCGAACCCGTCCGGCGCCCTGGCGCTGATGCTGACCCAGGGCGTCACCGGCTTCCGCCAGATGAGCGGCACGCCGGTGCTGCTGGAGGCGCGCCGGGCCGGCACCCTGCCGATCGGCAGGGAAGCCCCCGCCCTGCTGGAACTGGCGGGCACGGTGCTGTTCCCGTTCAACGCTCCCACCAAGGAAGCGGTGGTCGCCGAGATCCAGGCGCAGAAGGCCCTAGGGGCCGATTTCATCAAGATGGGCCTGACGAAGACCGAGGTGTTCTGGGCCGCCATGGCGGAAGCCAAGCGCGTCGGGCTCCCCGTTCTCGGTCACCTTCAGGAAGGCGTCGGCGCCGGCCAAGCCTCCGAGGCGGGCTTCAAATCCGTCGAGCATCTCGGCCCCGGGGCCGCGATCTGGATCGACTGCTCGACGCAGGAGGACCAGCTGAGGATCGAATCGTCCAAGCGGCCGGCGATGAAAGCCCCGCCGGTGATGTTCCCGCTGCTGATGAAGGTCATTATGTGGCGATTCCAGACCCTCGTCATCAACCCCGCCGCCTTCGTGGCGCCCGAAGACGTGGCGCGGATGCAGCGGGCCTTCGACACGTTCAGCGACGAGAAGTGCCGGGCTCTGGCGGCCGGCTACGTGGCGGACGGCAGCTGGCAGGTGCCCACGCTGGTCCGGATCCGCCACCAGCAACTGGCGGACGCCCCGGACTACGAGACCAACGCGGATCTTGCGTACATGCCGGAGAAGAAGATCAAGCTTTGGCGCAAGGTGACCAGGAAGTTCAAGGCCCTGCCCGAGGCGATGCGCCGAACCTATCGCGACGCCTACCCCCGGCAACTCGCGCTCACCAGGACCTTCGCCGAAGCCGGCGTGCGCATGATGACCGGGTCGGACGGCGGCACGCTGATGGCACCGGGCCTGTCGCTGCAGGAGGAGTTCGTTCAGCTGGGCAAGGCGGGGCTGTCGCCGTTGAAGATCCTGCAGATGACGACGATCAACGCCGCCGAGTACCTGGAACGAACGGACACGATGGGCACGGTGGCACCCGGCAAGAACGCCGATCTGGTGCTGCTGGACGCGAACCCGCTGGAGAGAGTGGAGAATCTGGCCGGCATCGCCGGTGTGGTCCGCGCGGGGACGTACTATGCCAGAGCGGACCTCGACGCCCTCAAGCGACGCGTGGCGGCGGCTCGCGGCGTTCTTCATTGAGACCGACGACGTGCCAACGTCCGGGGCGCGGGGACGGCGAGCCGCTTCGATCGACATCGGCGAACAGGCCCGCGTTCTGTTCGGTGCCTTCGCTCCCCGGCCCGGGGATAGCGCGCCTGCGCCGGATCGACCACCGGAAGTCGGCCCCGGCCATCGCCGCCGGTCACCGCGAGCCGGGCATCGAGAGCCGGGTATCGAGAGCTTTCAACCGATCGCAAAGGTCCGCGAGACCGGCCCCGGTGTGATCAGTGCTGCATGCCACCCCAGTCGGGCGGACATGGACGTCGAGCCTGGTCTGGAGAAACATCGATCCCCACGATGATCCGTTTGGCGTGACCCATCCCTCCCTCGCGGGGCAGGCTCTCGCCTGAGCGAGGTCCCTCGGCCCCGGCGACCGTCCGGGGCCGAAGGAACCACGGGCGGAGCGCCAAACGCATGGACGGTCTCATGGACGGCCTCTGACCACCCCCGGCTGAGCGGTCTTCCATCCGACACGGCACCGGAGACGAGGTCCGATCTGACGACGGCAGGTTATAAGGGTCTCGCCTGCGACAACGCACCCTTCACAAGGGCGTCACGATAGCGATAGACTGTCGTCAAGCGTTAAGATCGGCCTCATGGATCGTTTGCCGATCCCCGGTTCAGGCCGAAGTTGAGTGAGGTGCCCGGTTTGACGGTTCACTTCCAGTCGATGGTCTCGCCCGAGGCTTGCCCGGCCTTGGTCCTCAACGCCGACTTCAGGCCGCTCAGCTATTACCCGCTCTCGCTCTGGTCCTGGCAGGACGCGATCAAGGCCGTGTTCCTCGACCGGGTGAACATCGTCTCGAACTACGACCGCTTCGTGCGCTCGCCGACCTTCGAGATGCAGCTGCCCTCCGTGGTCTCGCTGAAGACCTACATCAAGCCGTCCCGGCACCCGGCCTTCACCCGCTTCAACGTGTTCCTGCGCGACCGCTTCACCTGCCAGTACTGCGGCGAGCGGGACGAACTGACCTTCGACCACGTGGTGCCCCGCTCCAAGGGCGGCACCACGACGTGGACCAATGTCGTGGCGGCGTGCTCGCCCTGCAACCTGCGCAAGGGCGACAAGCTGTGCCGCGACGTCGATATGCACCCGCTGACCAAGCCCTACGCCCCGACGATCAACGACCTCCACCGCAACGGCCGCTCGTTCCCGCCGAACTACCTGCACGACAGCTGGATGGACTACCTGTACTGGGACTCCGAACTGGAGCCGTGAGCGCGGCGAGCCGCCCCCGTGCCCTTTGGCTTCCGATGGCGGTACTCGCCAGGCGCCGCCTGATGGCGGACCGGCACCGACCAAGCGGAGAAGCTTTCAGGCCCACGACGCGCTAGTCCTTCTGTGCCATGAAAATAGTACTTCTGCGCCATGGTCGAGGGCTCCCGCGTGTCCATCTACCAGCCGGGATTGAGGGTCTCGAAGGGTCGGCAGGTCCCGTTGGTTGGAGCGGGTCTTGCCGGTCGAATGGGCGCTTGGAACCCCGTCGCGCCGGCGACCGCGCGACGTCGCGGTGGACGCTGGTCGTGTCGTGCACTGTTCGATAGAGGAGAAGAGGATGGAAGGTATCATCTACTTGGTCGGTCTGGTCGTCGTCGTGATGTTCGTCCTGTCCTTCCTCGGCCTGCGCTAGAGGGAACGGCATGACCTTCACCTCGAACGATCCCGTCGCCGCCAACGAGGTTCGGGCGGCCGCCCATCTCGACAGCGCCTACGTCGATTGGGCTTCCATCGCCGGCGGCGCGCTCGTCGCGGTCGCCATCTTCACGACGCTGACCGTGTTCGGAGCCGCAGTCGGCCTGTCGCTGACCTCGGCCGATCCGACCCACGGCATCTCGGCCAAGATCGCCGCCGTCGCGGTGGCGCTGTGGGCCGCCTGGGTCGCCGCGTCGGCCTTCGCCGCCGGCGGCTACATCACCGGACGCCTGCGCCATCGCATCGCCAGCGCCACCGCGCCGGAGATCGAGATGCGTGACGGCTTGCACGGGCTGATCGCCTGGGCGCTCGCCGCCCTGGTGTCGGCGGGCCTCCTGGCCTCGGCGCTCGGCGGCCCCGCCGCCGTCGCGACCAAGGAGTCCGCCGCCACGACCCAGCAGCTCGAGATCACCCGGCTGTTCCGCGGCGAGCGCCTGCCGATCGATCAGAACGTCAGGATGGATGCGACCTCGCTGCTGAAGACGATCAGCGGGCACGAGACGCTCAGCGCCGACAACCGCCTGCTGCTCACGCAGATGGTGGCGCTCAGGACCGGCGTCTCGGGGCCGGAAGCGGAGAGCCGGGTTGGCGACGCGGTCGCGACGATCCACGAGTCCGTCGACTCGGCGCGCCGGGGCTCGGTGCTCGCCGCCTTCCTGCTCGCGGCGTCCTTCGCCATCGGCGCCGGCGCGGCCTGGATCGCGGCGGTGATCGGCGGCCGGAACCGCGACGAGGGCGTGGCCTACAGCCCGATGACGCGCTGGGGCGCGAACCATCCGAACCTGTTCGTTAGCAGAAGGGGAGTGACACGTGGGTAGAGGCATCTTGCTGTGGATGCTCGGCATTCCGTTGCCGATCATCATCCTGCTCGCGCTGGTGCATCACTAGGCATCGGCTCGAAAAAAAGGCGCGGCGGTCTTCGGACGCGCCGACGCGGTGATGAACGCGACGGCATCGGGCCGCGATCCGGTGCCGTTCCGTGCGGGGCGGCGGTCAGCGATGATCGCCGCCCTTCGTTCGCGGGTGGCAGCCGCTTCGATCTTCGGCTCGCCGAGCTTTACCGCGCGACCACCAGCTCTAGTTACGCTTGAGCCAGCGTAGCACCGCACCGAGGAAGGTCCGCCCATGACCACGTCCGTCGCTCTCGAGGCTCGACCGAAGCCGAAGACGCCCGAGTCCTGCGCCATCGTCATCTTCGGCGCGTTCGGCGACCTGACCAAGCGTCTGGTGGTTCCCGCGATCTACAATCTCGGCTGCGAGAAGAGCCTGCCGGACAAGATCGCCCTCATCGGCGTCGACCTCGTCGAAGGCGACGCGGGCGCGTGGGCGAAGCACCTGCGCACCATGCTGGACAGCTTCGTCGGCAACAGCTCGTCGGAGTTCGACATCGACCGCATCGAGGACGACGTTTGGCAGTCCTTGGCCGCTCGCATGGACTACGTGCGCGGCGACATCACCAAACCCGACCTTTACGGCGACATCGGCCACGCCCTCGACAAGGCGGGCTTCGGCCAGGGCAACGTCATCTTCTATTTCGCCATCGGCGATCGCTTCTTCGCCCCCGTCGCCGCGCAGCTCGGCAAGGCTGGGCTGACCGGGCAGGGCGAAGGTTTCTGGCGCCGCGTCGTCGTCGAGAAGCCGTTCGGCCACGACGTCGACTCCGCCCGCGCCCTCAACGTCAGCCTGCTCCAGACGCTCGCGGAGGACCAGATCTTCCGCATCGACCATTTCCTCGGCAAGGAGACGGTGCAGTCGATCATGGCGTTCCGCTTCGCCAACGGCATGTTCGAGCCGATCTGGAACCGCGACCGGATCGACCACGTGCAGATCACCGCGTCGGAGGTCGTGGGCGTCGAGGCCAGGGGCAAGTTCTACGAGACCACCGGCGCGCTGCGCGACATGGTGCCGAACCACCTGTTCACGCTGCTCGCCATGGTGGCGATGGAGGCGCCGACCACCTTCGACGCGGTCGGCATCCGCAACCGCAAGGCCGACGTGTTCACCGCCATGCCGCCGCTCAAGCCGGAGGACGCGGTGCGCGGCCAGTACGGGGCGGGCGACGTCAAGGGCAAGGCCAGCAAGGCGTACCGGGACGAGCCGGACGTGTCGCCGCAATCCAACGTCGAGACCTACGTCGCGATGCGCGTCGAGATCGACAGCTGGCGCTGGGCCGGCGTGCCCTTCTACCTGCGCACCGGCAAGCACATGACCGACCGCCTGACGGAGATCGCGGTGCGCTTCAAGCCGGCGCCGCTGTCGCATTTCGCCGGCACGAGCGTCGACGCGGTCGCCGCCAACTGGCTGGTCATCCACATCCAACCGGAGGAAGGCATCTCGCTGAACTTCGACGTGAAGCGGCCCGGCCCCGAGGTCGAGCTGGCGAGCGTCCGCATGGATTTCGCCTACAAGGACTTCTTCGCCCACGAGCCGAACATCGGCTACGAGACGCTGCTCTACGATGTGATGATCGGCGACGCGACGCTGTTCAACCGCGCCGACATGGTCGAGGACGCTTGGCGCGTCGTGCAGCCGATCCTGGACGCGTGGGGCGCCGGCGGCGGGCCGGCGATGTACGCGAGCGGTGCGGCCGGCCCAAAGGAAGCGGACGACCTGCTCGCCCGCGATGGCGACCGGTGTTGGCGCGCGGTTGGCGCGAAGCAGCCGGGTACCCTGCCCCGGCGGTGATCGGCGCGCGGTCCGTTCGACGGAGGGCGAACATAATCCACCTTCTCAAGGCACTTGAACTGGGCCGGCGCGTTATCGGCGCGCGCACCGCCAGGTGCCGCATCCACCGTCTTGGAGGACACGTTTCATGGCCGATTCCAACGATTTCAAAAGTGTACCCGGCGCCGAGGCGGCGATGAACAACATGTCGCTCGCCAGCAAGTCGCTCCAGTCCTTCGCGTCGGAACTGCAGCGGATGTCGAAGGACTCGATGAACCAGACGTCGGAGATGATGGAGAAGCTGCGTGGCGCCAAGACGATGGAGGATCTGGTCGCGATCCAGACCTCCTACGTCCAGCAGTCGTTCTCGCAATACGCCGACTACACGAAGCGATTGAGCGAACTGATGATGACAATGCCGATGGAGTTCGCCAAGCAGAGCCGTAGCGCGTTCCAGCAGGGCGCGAGCGCGATGACCAAGGCGACCGAGCAGGCCGGCCAACAGATGCAGAAGGCGGGCGAACAGTTCAAGCCGAACCACGATTGAGGGCCGTCGTGCCCGGACGCGTCGCCCCACGTGTCGGATCCAGGCGCGCCGGGGCCGCGTCGAACCATCGTAACCTGACCGTCGCCGGAGCTCGATGTTCACGCTGATCCTGCTGCGTCACGCCAAGGCGGTCAAACCAGCCGGCGACGACTTTTCCCGCGACCTGACCGACGCCGGCGGGAGCGACGCGCGTCGGGCGGGGGCCGCCCTCCTCGACCGTGCGCTCCTGCCGGACCTCGCGATGGTCTCGCCGTCCGCACGGACGCGGCAAACCTTCGAGGCGGTGCAAGCCGCCTCGGACCGGCCGATCGACGTTCGCTTTCCCGACGCCCTGTATAATGCCACCGGCGAGGCCATACGCGACCTGCTCGGCACGGTCGATGCCGGCACCAAGGGCGTGATGGTCGTCGGCCACAACCCCGGCGTCGCGGAGAGCGTCGCGGCCCTGGCACGGGACGGCGAGATCGAAGCGATCGATCGCCTCCGATCCGGTTTCCGGCCCTGCTCGCTCGCCGTCCTGACGTTCGACGCCGTCGACTGGCGAGAGGCGACACGCGACGGCGGTCACCTCGCCCTTCTCCTGACACCCGACGATTTCGCGGCTTGACCGCGTTCACCGCGGGGAAAGGTCCGCTCGCGGTCCTCGCCTTGCTGCGCTTCGTCTCGCCGACCCAAGCGGAGGTCGACACCGCCGTGCCGGTGCCCGCCTCGGTGGTCTTCAACCCGGCCGCGCGGGCGGTCAGCACCTGGCGCACCGAGGCCGGCGACCACCTCGACCTCAGCCCGCGCCAGGCGGAGGCGCTGCGGCAGGCAACGCCGTCGGTGGCACGGTGCGTCAAGCTCAACAACTACTGGTGCATCAAGAAAGCGGGATGGAACGGCGAGATCGCGGCGGACGGCGAAGGACATGTCGCCTTCGCCTCGGCGACGGCAGGAGCGGCCGTCGCGGCGCTCCTGCTGAAGCGCTATTACGTCGACTTCAACCGCCGGACCGCGACGGCCATCATCTCGCATTGGGCTCCGGCGGCCTGCGGCGGCACCGGCGGCGGCGCGTCGCTGTCGAGCCTCACCAGCACCGGCGGGATCGGCGGCACCCTGCGCGCCCGCTGGCTGGCCGGCCACGCGCGCGGTTTCGCCTCAACGCTCGCCGGGCGCGGGGCGGCGCCACGGCGGTCCGTCGTGACGGCACGGCTGCCGCGGATGATGCCGGCGCCGACCATCGCCGCCGGCCTGAACATCGCGGACAAGCCGATCACCCTCGACGCGCTGCTGGCGGCGAGTCCCAACGCCCCGCCCTCGCGTTCGATGATCGGTGTCCGGCACGGGACCCTCGCCGCCGGGGGCGGTTGCGACGGCGGCCGGGTCGCCGCCTACGCGGCGGAGGCGGCGCGCGGGATCGCGACCGGGCCGGACGGCGATCTCGGTCTCTTCACGGCGGACGGCAGGCCGACCGCGAACCTCGCGCTGGTGATGACCAACATGGCCCGCGTCGAGATCGGCCCGTTGCAGGCCAAGCGGGCGCTGGTCGACGAGGGGATCGCGGAGGCTTTCAGGCCGGGCCGCAACCCGGCGGCCGCCGCGCGGTGAACGGGAAGGGCGGCGGCCGTCCTGCCGCCGCCCGATCGGCGAAGGCCGGCCGTCAGGCCGCCTTGGCCAACTGCCGGAGCACGTAGCTCAAGATGCCGCCGTTGTTGAAGTATTCGAGTTCGTCGAGCGTCGCGATGCGGCAGAGCAGCGGCACGGTCGCCTCGTGGCCGTCGTCGTAGGTCACGACCATCTCCATCTTCTGGCGCGGGCGCAGGCCCTCGTTGAGGCCGTGGATGGTGATGACCTCGTTGCCCTTGAACTTCAGCGTCGACCAGGTCGTGCCGGGTTCGAAGGTGAGCGGCAGCACGCCCATGCCGACGAGGTTGGAGCGATGGATGCGCTCGAAGGACTCCGCGATCACCGCACGCACGCCGAGCAGCTTGGTCCCTTTCGCCGCCCAGTCGCGCGACGAGCCGTTGCCGTATTCGGCACCGGCGAAGATGACCAGCGGCACGCTCTCGGCGGCGTACTTCATCGCCGCGTCGTAGATCGGCATCTCCGCGCCGTCCGGCCAATGCTTGGTCATCCCGCCTTCCGGCACGGTGCCGTCGTCGGACTGGCGCATGAAGTTCTTGATGCGGATGTTGGCGAAGGTGCCTCGCATCATGATCTCGTGGTTGCCGCGCCGCGTGCCGTACTGGTTGAAGTCCTTCACCGAGACCTGGTGCTCGGACAGGTATGAGCCGGCGGGCGAGGCCTGCTTGATCGAACCGGCCGGCGAGATGTGGTCGGTGGTGATCTTGTCGCCGAACAGCGCGAGGATGCGGGCGCCGACGATGTCCGACACCGGGTCGGGCGTCATCGTCATGCCCTCGAAATAGGGTGGGTTCTGCACGTAGGTCGAGCCCATGTCCCAGGTGTAGGTCTCGCCCTGCGGGGCATTGACCCCGCGCCAGTGCTCGTCGCCGTGGAACACGTCGGCGTAGCGCAGCGCGAAGACGTTGCGGGTCACGTATTTCGCGACGTACTCTTCAATCTCCGCCGGCGTCGGCCAGATGTCCCGGAGGAACACGTCGCGGCCGTCGGCGCCCTGGCCGATCGGGTCGTGATCGAGGTCGATCGAGACGGTGCCGGCGATGGCGTGGGCGACCACCAGCGGAGGCGAGGCGAGGTAGTTGGCCTGCACGTCGGGGGAGACGCGGCCCTCGAAGTTGCGGTTGCCGGACAGCACGGCCGCGGCGACGATGCCGTGATCGTTGATCGCCTGCGAGATCTCGGCCGCGAGCGGACCGGAGTTGCCGATGCAGGTCGTGCAACCGAAGCCGATCAGGTTGAAGCCGAGCTTGTCGAGGTCCTCCTGCAGGCCGGAGCGCTGGAGGTATTCGGCGACGACTTGGCTGCCGGGGGCGAGCGAGGTCTTGACCCATGGCTTGGCCTTGAGGCCGAGCGCGTTGGCCTTGCGGGCCAGCAGTCCCGCCCCGACCAGCACGTTCGGGTTGGAGGTGTTGGTGCAGGACGTGATCGCGGCGATCACCACGTCGCCGTGGCCGAGCGTGTAGCTTTCACCCTCCACGGGGAAGCGCTCGGTCGGGTTCTCGGTCTTGCGGTACTCGGCGCCGAGCGCGGTGCGGAACCCGGCCCCGACCTCGGGCAGGGCGATGCGGCCCTCGGGGCGCTTCGGGCCGGCCATCGACGGGACCACCGTGGCGAGGTCAAGCTCCAGCGTGTCGGAGAAGACCGGGTCGGCGGTTCCCTGCGAGCGGAACAGGCCCTGCGCCTTGGCGTAGGCTTCCACCAAGTCCACGCGCTCGGACGTGCGGGCGGACACGGTGAGGTAGGACAGCGTCTCCGCGTCGATGGGGAAGAAGCCGCAGGTCGCCCCGTACTCCGGGGCCATGTTGCCGATGGTGGCACGGTCGGCGAGCGACATGGAGTTGAGGCCCGGGCCGAAGAACTCGACGAACTTGCCGACGACCCCCTTCTGCCGCAGCATCTGCGTGACGGTGAGCACGAGGTCGGTGGCGGTGACGCCGGCCTTCACCTCGCCGACGAGGCGGAAGCCGATCACTTCCGGCAGCAGCATCGAGAGCGGCTGGCCCAGCATGCAGGCCTCGGCCTCGATGCCGCCGACGCCCCAGCCGAGCACCGACAGCCCGTTGACCATCGTCGTGTGGGAGTCGGTGCCCACCAGCGAGTCGGGGTAGGCGACCTCGACGCCGTCCTCGTCCTTCGTCCAAACAGTTTGGGCGAGGTACTCGAGGTTCACCTGGTGGCAGATGCCGGTGCCGGGCGGCACCACGCGGAAATTGTCGAACGAGGATTGGCCCCACTTGAGGAAGCGGTAGCGCTCGCCGTTGCGGGAATATTCGAGGTCGACGTTGGTCTTGATCGCCCGGTCGCTGCCGAAGGCGTCGACGATCACCGAATGGTCGATCACGAGGTCGACCGGCACGAGCGGGTTGATCTTGTGCGGATCGCCGCCGAGCTTGGTCATGGCGTCGCGCATGGCGGCGAGGTCGACCACCGCCGGGACGCCGGTGAAGTCCTGCATCAGCACGCGCGCCGGACGGAAGGCGATCTCCTTCTCGTCCTGACCGAGGTTCTCGACCCAGGCGGCGACGGCCAGGATGTCGTCCTTCTTGACGGTGCGCCCGTCCTCGTAGCGCAGGAGGTTCTCCAACAGCACCTTCATCGAGAAGGGCAGCTTGGAGATGCCGTTCAAGCCGTTCTTCTCGGCGTCTTCCAGGCAGTAGTAGGTGTACGTCTTGTCACCGACACTGAGCGTGCGGCGGCAATGGAAGCTGTCGAGTGAGGCCATGTGAGCGATCCCGGCGTGTGGGCAGGCGAAAACGCCTTGCTTGTAGCGAATCCAGACTGAAGGCGCTACGTGATGCGCCGTTCCGTTTGGCCATGCAAGATCGGCTCCGCTCGCTTGTCCCATCCGCTGCTCACGGTCGAGGACCTCACCGTCGAGCGCGGCGGACGGATCGTGCTCTCGTCCCTTCACCTGGGACTTGGGCGGGGTGACGTGCTCCTGGTCTCCGGCCGTAACGGCGCGGGCAAATCGACGCTGCTGCGGACGCTCGCCGGGCTGCTCGCGCCGACGCGCGGCCGCATCGATTTCGCGGGTGCGGACGAGGAGGCGCGCGGCGTCGAGACCGTGCACTACCTCGGCTACGAGGACGGCCTGAAACCCTCGCTCAGCGTCGGCGAGAACCTCGCGTTCTGGGCGGCGATGCTGGCGACAACGTCCGGTCCCGCCCTGTCGCCAAGCCCCGCCCTTTCGCCAAGCCCCGCCCTGTCCATCGGCGACGCGCTCGCGACTTTCGGCATAGGGCGGCTGCGCGACCTGCCGGCCGCCTATCTGTCGGCCGGGCAGAAGAGGCGGGTGGCGCTCGCCCGGCTGCTGCTGGCGCCCCGCCCGATCTGGCTGCTCGACGAGCCGCTCATCGCGCTCGACGCCGACGCGCAGGCCGGCCTCGCCGCGATCATGGGCGGCCACGTCGGCGCCGGCGGCGCCATCCTGCTGGCCTCCCACCAGCCGCTCGCCCTGCGCTGCCGGACGCTCGACCTCGACGCCGCCGTCCCGCGCCGGGACCCCTGACGTGGGCGCGCTGCTCGCCCTGTTCCGGCGCGACCTCGCGGTCGGCCGCCGCATCGGCGGCGGCAGCGCGCTGGGGCTGGTCTTCTTCCTGATCCTCGTCACCCTCGTGCCGTTCGGGGTCGGGCCGGACCTCCGCCTGCTGTCGCGCATCGGCCCGGCGGTGCTGTGGATCGCCGCCCTGCTCGCCACCCTGCTCGGGCTCGACCGGCTGTTCGGGTCCGACCACGACGACGGCTCGCTCGACCTGCTGCTGATGAGCCGCACGCCGGCGGAGCTGATCGTGCTGGTCAAATGCGCGACGCATTGGCTGCTGACCGGGCTGCCGCTGGTCGTCTTCGCGCCGCTGTTCGGGCTGATGCTCGGCATGGACGCCCGAGCGCTCGTCCAGACCACAGCCTCGCTCGCCGCCGGGACGCCGGCCCTCACGATGCTCGGCGCGGTCGGCGCGGCGCTGACGGTGGGCCTGCGCAAGGGCGGCCTGCTGATGGCGATCCTGATCCTGCCGCTGTGCATCCCCGTGCTGATCTTCGGGGTGTCGGCGGCGACCGCCGGCCTCGGCAACCCCGTCCCCTTCGCGACGCCGTTCCTGATCCTGTGCGCACTCAGCATGGCCGCGGTCGCCGCCGCGCCCTTCGCCGCCGCCGCCGCGCTGCGGGCGATGAACGATTGAGCGGCTTCCTAGGGCATCGTTCCGCGTCAGCCTTCTCGGGGAACCGCTGCGCGCTTTCCGGCCGATATCCTAGGCTTGGCGACGCCGGGCGAGGTCGCCGTGGTCCGTCTTGTGCCAATGGTGGGGGTGGAAGACGAGGTCCCACAGGCCGGCCCAGGCGGCGACGCTGATGCAGAGCTGGTAGGGAAGCATCAGCGGCAGGACGCGCCAGGCGCCGCGCAACGCGCGGATCCGCGATCCGACGTGCCCGCACCACAGCGTCGAGGCCAGCCCCAGCGCGGCGACGGACATGGCCAGCGTCGCCTCGCAGACCTCCCTCGCGCCATGGGGCGCCGGGAGGCCGAAGACGACGACATCGACCACGAGGCGGGCGCCGAAGACCGGGAAGAGCAAAGGGCCGGCGACGAGGTTCGTCAGCAGCAGGGCGACGGCGGCGGCCCGCCACGGTCCGAAGTCGCGGATCGCGCCGCCCTGGCGGGCGAGGACGAGCAGGGTCTGCATCCAGCCCTTGGTCCAGCGGCGCCGCTGCTTGAGCCACGCTCTGGGCGTGCACACCGCCTCCTCGATCGTCGTCGAGTCGAGGGCGTCCGTCCGCAGGCCGAAGCGGGCGAGGCGCAGCCCGAGGTCGGCGTCCTCCGTCACGTTCCAGGCGTCCCAGCCGCCAACGGCGCGCAGGGCGGACACCCGGAAGTGGTTGGACGTTCCCCCGAGCGCCATCGGCAGGCGGAGCCGCGCGACGCCGATGTTGAAGACGTCGAAGAGGCCGGCGTACTCGATGGCGAAAAGCCGGGCCAGGAGGCCGTCGTCGCCGTTCCCGATCCCGAGCCGCGCCTGCAGGCAGGCCACGTCCGCGCGCCGCCTGAAGCGTTCGGACGCCCGGCGCAGCTGGTCGCGTCGCGGCCGGTCCTCGGCGTCGTACACCGTGAGGAGAGCGCCGCGCGCCAGTTCGAGGCCGACGTTGAGCGCGCGCGGCTTCGTGCGCGGCCGCCCGTCGGGCACCTCGACCACGCGGAGCCACGCCGGCAGCGCGCAACGCGCCAGGGCCTCTCGCGTGGCGACATCGTCGACCTCGACGAGGACGAGCACCTCCAGCTTGGAGCGGGGATAGTCGAGGGCGTCCAGGGCCTCGAGCAGGTGCGGCACCATCGCCGCCTCGTCGTGCAGGGGCACGAGGACGGAATAGAACGGCAGGTCCGCGTCCGCGATCGCCGGGGTGGCCGGCGGCTCCTGGCGCAGGCCGGCGGCGCAGACGAGCAGGCGGAACACCATGCCGGCGAGGAACAGCACGCCGAGCACGGTCGTGGCGAGTAGGTGGCACGCCGGCGCGAGAAGGAGCCCGAGCACGCACGCGAGACCGGACACGAACACCGCCGCCTCGGCGCGACGCGCCTTGGCCGAAAGGTGCGGTGCCCGCTCGGGGAGCCGTTCGCTCGCGGCCAGCGCCAAGGGTCGTCGCCCACGGTGGCGCAGGACGGCGGCGAAATGGGCCGGCGTCGTGATGGCGGCCGCCGGCATCGCGACCCCCAGTCGACGCGCCTCCAGCAGCAGGTCCAGCGCGGGACCGGTCGGCGCGAGGAGCCACGGCGCGACCGGCGCGGCGCCGGCGAGCCTGACGCGCCCGCAGGCGAGGGCGTGCGTGACATCGAAGGGTTCGGCGACTTCCGGCCACGTCGCGACGAACGGCAGGCCGAGATGATCGGCGAGATCGTGGTAGAACCTTCCCTCGCTGACGTCGCCGTGGGCGAGCAGCGCCCGCGACGCGCTCACGCCCTCGCGCCGCCCCCGGACCACGGCGGCTCGCAGCGTCGCCGGCTGCGGCCGGAACGTCCGGAGGAAGGCGAGGTCGGGCGGAAGCGCCTCGTCGTCGGGCCGGCGTCGGGCGAACGGAAGGCGACGGGAGGCGGCGAAGGCGCGACGCGGCTCGAAACGCATGGGGCGCTGACGACCAACGGATGCAGGAGGGCGATGCTAGAGCGCACGTCGGGCCTGTCTATCAATCAGGGGTTGCATGTGCGGCGGGACGGTCCGTTTTGAGCAAGTCCGGTCGCCTCATCGGGGCCGCCGCCGGCACGGAGACGTCCTTCCGTGCATGATCGAGCGGTGTTCGATCTGGCGATCGTCGCCCTGGCCCTGACGGGGGAGGCGGCGTTCGGCTATCCGGCCCGGCTGTTCGCCGCCATCGGCCACCCCGTGACCTGGATGGGCGCCCTGCTGGCGGTGCTCGATCGCCGGCTGAACCGGGAAGCGTGGTCGCCGGCGCGTCGACGGGCGTCCGGCGCGCTGGCGCTGGCGCTGCTGCTGGCGGCGAGCGGCGGCGGCGCGCTGGCGCTGCAGGTCGCCCTGTCGGCCGCGCTGCCGGGCCTCCTGGCGGCGCCCCTGCTCGCGGCGCTCGCCTCCTCCTGCCTGGCGCAGCGCAGCCTGGCCGCGCATGTCCGCGCGGTCGCCGACGGGCTCCGGCTCGGCCTGCCGGACGGCCGGGACGCGGTGGCGATGATCGTCGGCCGCGACGTCGCCGCGCTCGACGAGGCGGGGGTGGCGCGGGCGGCGATCGAGAGCCTGGCCGAAAACTTCGCCGACGGCGTGGTCGCTCCGGCCTTCTGGCTGGCCCTGCTCGGGTTGCCCGGCGGGGCGCTCTACAAGGCGGTGAACACCGCCGACAGCATGATCGGCCACCTGACCCCGCGCCACGGGGCGTTCGGCTTCGCCGCGGCCAAAGTGGACGACGGCGCCAACCTCCTGCCCGCCCGCCTCGCGGCCCTGTGGATCGTGGCCGCCGCCGCGCTCCTCCCCGGCGCCTCGGCGCGGGCGGCGTGGGCGATCACGCGGCGCGACGCGCGCGGCCACGCCTCGCCCAACGCCGGCTGGCCGGAGGCGGCGATGGCCGGCGCGCTCGGCGTCAGGCTCGGCGGCCCGCGCGTCTACGCCGGCCGCTTGGTCGCCGACCGCGGCATGGGCGACGACGCCCGCCCGGTCGACGGCGGCACGATCGGCCGGGCGCTGCGCCTGTACCGGCTCGCGTGCCTCATCAATGGGGCCGCCGTGACGGCGGCTCTCGCGGTCGCGGCGCTCCTCACCGCGCGATGGCGATGAGGCGGTCGAGGTCGACGTGGGCGGCGACGTGGGCGGCGACGGCATCGAGGGCCGCCTCCTGCGCCGCCTCGTAGGAGCCGCCGTCGCTCGCCGCGCCGAGGCGGGCGAGCAGCGCCGCGCGCTGGCGGTCGTCGGCGAACAGGCCGTGGACGTAGCACCCCGATACCCGCCCGTCGGCCGACACCGCGCCGTCGACCCGGCCGTCATCGAAGCGGGCGCACGGGCGCGGCGCCGCCCCGTCCGCCGGCGTGGTCTCGCCCATGTGCATCTCGTAGCCGGCGAAGGGCGCGCCGTTGGCCTCGCCGCTCACCGGCGCCAGCCGCTTGGACCCGGTGAGGACGGTGCGGACGGGGAGGTAGCCCAGGCCGTCCACCCGGCCGGGCGGCCCCTCGACGCCGTCGGGATCGTCCACCGACAACCCCAGCATCTGGTAGCCGCCGCACAGCCCCACGACGTGGCCGCCGCGCCGGACGTGGGCGGCGAGGTCGATGTCCCAGCCTTCCCGGCGGAAGGCGACGAGGTCGGCGACCGTCGTCTTCGAGCCGGGCAGCACGACCAGCGTCGCCTCGGCCGGCAGCACGGCGCCGGTCCGCACCGTGACGAGGCGCACGGCCGGCTCGTGGCGCAGGGGATCGAGGTCGTCGAAGTTGGAGACGCCCGGCAGGAGGGGCACCGCGATCACCAGCGTGCCGTCGGCGTTGGGGCGCCAGGCGCGCAGGGCCAGCGAGTCCTCCGCTGGCAGCAGCGCCGCCGCCGGGCAATGCGGCACGAGGCCGAGCGCCGCCCATCCGGTGCGCTCCGCGATGAGCGCCATGCCGTCGGCGAACAGGGTGGGGTCGCCGCGGAAGCGGTTGACCAGGAAGCCGGCGACCATCGCCGCGTCGGCCGGGTCGAGGACGGCGCGCGTCCCCACGATCTGGGCGATCACGCCGCCCCGGTCGATGTCGCCGAGCAGAACCACCGGCACGTCGGCGGCGCGGGAAAATCCCATGTTGGCGATGTCGTTGGCGCGCAGGTTGATTTCGGACGCGCTGCCGGCGCCTTCCACGATCACCAGGTCGGCCTCGGCCTTGAGGCGGGCGAAACTGTCGAGCACGGGCGGCATCAGGGCGGCCTTCCATGCCTGGTACGCCCGCGCCTCGGCCTGGCCGGCGACCTTGCCCCGCACGACGACCTGCGAGCCGGTGCCGCTGTGCGGCTTCAGCAGCACGGGGTTCATGTGCACGGAGGGCGGCACGCCGCAGGCGCGCGCCTGCACCGCCTGCGCCCGCCCGATCTCGCCGCCGTCCGCCGTCACCGCCGCGTTGTTGGACATGTTCTGCGGCTTGAACGGGCGAACCCGATAACCTCGCCGCGTGAAGGCGCGGCAGAGGGCCGCGACGATCAGCGACTTACCGACATCCGAGCCGGTGCCTTGGATCATGAGGGCGCGGGTCACCGGACGGACGCCGGCGCGGGCGCGGTGCGATCGCCCGCCTCGACGAATTCACGCGCCGCACACATTCTTGCGTCAGGATGCGTCATGCGTCAGGAGCTGGAAGGGGAAGCGCCGTACGCCCTGGTGGAAGCGCCGCTGGAGCGACGGGAAACACGGTAACCATACCCTAAGCGAAGCTGTCAGGTGCCGCAAGTCGCCGGCCGCGCCCACGGCCATCGTACCAGCCGCCCGAGGCCTCGCCCGAGAGCCGCCGTCGCGGTTGGGGGCTTGCCGCGCACCTTGGCTGGCGCGGAGTGTTCCTCGACGTGTGTCAAGCGCTACGCGCCCGCGACCAGGCGGCGGGTCGGCGCCGCGACCGGCTCGTCAACCGCTGCCTCGTCGGCCGCCGGCGCGACCCAGCGCGGCAGGGCAGCGCCGGCGAGGTCGACGCGCAGGAAGAAGCCGTCGGAGGCACCCTCGTGCCCCGCCCACAGCGCCGCCGGCAACCGGGCCCGTCCGGCGGTCCAGCGACGCGCGCCGTCTTCCAGGCTATGAAAGCCGACGCAGAGCAGCGGGTCGGCGAGGTCGACCGCGCGCGGCGGGGCGAAGCCGTCATCAATCACCAGGCCGGCGATGTTGACGCCAAGGTCGCGGCCGTCAGGGCTGCCGGTGACCTCACAGGGGCGCGACGTCGCCGACACCAGCCACACCGCCCGCGCCCCGGCCGGCACGGCGAAGCGGACCGCGAGCCCCCGCGCGGCCGGCTCGACGCGCGCACCATCGACGATCAAGTGCAGGCCGGCGAAGGGATCGGACGCGTCCAGGCTCCAGCCGAGCGATAGGGCCCGGGCGCGCAGCCGCGCGCGCACGGCGGCGACGAGTGGCCCATCCTCGTGGAAGGGGCGGCAGAAGTCGGCGTGGGTGCGCGCGGACGCGTCGAGCGGACCTTCGTCGGGCGAGGCGTCCAGCGCGACGACACCCGCTTCGGCGAAGAAGCCCCTGTTGCCCATGTCGAGGTAGCTCTCGGCGGCCATGTTCTCGGCCAGCAGGATGTCGTGGCCGTCGAGCTCGACGTGCCAATAGGTGACGGCGTCGACCTCCTCCTGGGTGATGGTGGTGCCGTTGACGAGCGCGATCGCCGGGATCAGCACCTCGCCGAGCAGGTCGATGCAGAGCGCGTGGCCAGGCGACACGAGGAGATCGCGTGCCGGCTTGTTCGGCCCGAAAGCATGCGCCGCGATCCGCACCGGCATGGTCTCGTGCGGGCGCGGATGCTGGCGGCAGTCCACGGCGCGATGGCCGAGCCAGCGGATCGGCCGGTGCGCGCCCGTGGACGTCACCGCGAGGTCGCCGACGCGCAAGTGC
Source organism: uncultured Beijerinckiaceae bacterium (assembly GCA_964244495.1). GTDB lineage: Bacteria > Pseudomonadota > Alphaproteobacteria > Rhizobiales > Beijerinckiaceae > RH-AL1. The sequence continues at coordinate 30,085 of CAXTIU010000003.1, read as the reverse complement.
TCCACGGCGACATCGCCGCGCGCGGTGCGGATCCGCGTGCCGGAGGCGTAGCACACCATGACGTCCGTTCCGCCGGATCCGTCACTCACCAAGGTGAAGGCCGTCGAGGTGGGCGTGGCCAGCGTGAACTTCTCGGTGGCGGTGGCGTCCGTCACGGTGAGTGTGCCACCGGCGTAGGTGACGGTATCGGCCGCGGCGTAGGTGAAGCCCTTCAGGTCGAGTTCATCCCCCGTGCCGAAGTTCGCCAGCGTGGTGCCGAACGTGCCGCCCGAGGCCGGCTGCGCCGCCGTTTCCAGCGCCAGCGTCGCCGGTGTCTGGGTGCTGCCGTCGAAGGTCAGGCCGCCGGTGCCGAGCGCGCCGGCCGTCACCGTGCCGGGCGGAGCCGAAGGGGTGCCTGCGGACACCGTGTTGGCGACGGCGAGGTCGAGCGTGCCGGCCGACAGCAAGGTGCCAACACCTGAGAAGGTGTTGGCACCCGACAACGTCAGCGTGCCGCTGCCGGTCTTGATCAGCCCATGGGTGCCCGAGACGACGCCCGACAGCGTGGTGGTCCCGGTCGCGACCTGCACCGTGCCGGTGGCGGTGAGCGTCACGTTGCGCGCGGTGGACAGGCTCGCCGTGGTTTCCAGCGTGCCGCCGTTGAGGACCAGCGTGTTGGACGTGCTGCCGAGGTTGGCGCTGGCCGAGATGGCGAGCGTGCCGGCGGAGATCGTCGTGTTGCCGGCGTAGCTGTTGGTGCCTGTCAGCGCCAGCGTGCCCGTGCCGGTCTTGATCACCGAGCCGGTGCCTTGGATCACGTTGGCGAGCGTGGCGCTGGCGGACTGCGCGAGGGTGAGCGTGGTGGTGCTGGTATCGAGGCGGATCGCACCGGTGATGGTGGAGCCGCTGCCCAGCGTCAGGGTGTTGCTGCCGCCGGTGAACTCGATGGCGTCGCCGGCCGCGCCGGCCGCGCCGTTGGTGCCGCCAGCGCCGCCCGCGCCGCCAGAGCCAGCGGTGATCGTGCCCGAGTTGATGATCGTCAGGTTGGCGCCGAGGATGCCGTCGCCACCAGCACCCCCGGTGCCTCCGTTGGAGTTAGCATTGCCACCGATTCCGCCAGCGCCGCCGGTAATGGTGCTGGTGTTGGTGATCGTGCCGCCGTACGAAGCCGCCAAGCCGGCGCCGCCCGCGCCGCCTGCGCCGCCCTTGTATCCACCATAACCACCGGTCCCACCGGCGCCACCTTTGATCCTTCCCCCGTTCGTCAACGTGACGCCCTTGTTCGTAAGGAGCGCGCCGTCACCGCCGCCGCCGCCGCCGCCGCCACCCCCGAAGAACGTGCCGCCGCCACCCGCGCCGCCGTTACCGCCGGTGATCGTGGCGGTATTCGTGCCGGGACTTGCCCCTGAAACGATCGCGCCGTAGCCGCCGCCGCCGCCGCCGCCGCCGCCGCCGGTGCCGCCGCCACCCCCGAAGAACGTGCCGCCGCCGCCGCCGCCGCCGCCGCCGCCGTTGCCGCCCGTCACATTCGTCGTGGAGAACGAAGACTCGCGGACGCCGCTGTAGCCGCCGCCACCGCCACCGCCGCCATAGGTTGCGGAATAGCCGCCTGCACCGCCGTTGGGCGATGCCGCGGTGCCGGCGCTCCCGCCCGCACCGCCCACACCGCCAAAGCCGCCGCCGCCCGCGCCGCCCGCGCCGCCCGCCGCACCGCCACCGCCGCCACCATAGCGTGCGCCAGCGGAACCGGTTTTGTCCGTGTACGTGCCGCCTGCCCCGCCAGCACCAGGAGACCCATAACCGCCTGTGCCACCCGCCATCGTTCCGCTTCCTCGTGTTCCTGCCGGCGCAGCGCCGGACCCTGTCTGTCGTGCCGTGCCGCGCTCGCCGGGCCGCACCCGAACCTCACACCACCCGCACGCCGCGCGGGTTCGCCCCGTCGCGCCAGAACGCGTCGCCGGCGAAGCTGGCGAACAGCCCCGGCGGCAGGATCGTCTCGCGCTCGACCGCCTCGACGCGGCGGCCGACGCGGTGCAGCCCCGGCGTGCCGAGGCGGCGGTCGAACTCGTCGGCATCGTAGACGACGTCGGCGAAGTCGTGATCGAACGGCGGCAGGCCGAGGTGGTCGTACACCGCCGCCATCGCCCGTCCCGGCTCGCGGGTCAGCGTCTCGTAGGCGAGCAGCAGCAGGCGACCCGCCTCGGCACCGAAGAAGGCCTCGCGCAAGGCGTTCAGCGCGAAACCGACCGTGCCGTCGCCGGCGCCCAGCCCCGCCACCCGGCTGTACACCGTGCCGCCGGGGTCGAAGCCGAACATGCGCGAGGGCTCCAGCGGGTTGGCGCGGATCACCCGCTCGAACGAGTCCATGATCCAGCCCACGTCGCGCACGCAGGCGATCACCTTGGCGTCAGGGTAGAGCCGCGCCAGCAACGGCAGCTTGGCGCACCACACGCGGTTGGTGTCGAGCACGGTCCGCTCCGCGCCGAGCCGGGCGTAGAAGGCTTCCACCACCGCGCGCAGCACGCCCTCGCGCTGGTCGTCGTCGATGAACGGCGCCGCCTCGTTCTCCTGGCTCATCTGGCGGAGCAGGGCGAGCAGGAGCGAGGCGACCGGGCTCGACATGCCGGCGTGGATGCCAGGGTTCTGGCGCAGGATGGCGGCGAGCAGGGTGGAGCCGGAGCGCGGCAGGCCGGAAATGAAGTGAACGCCCTGCCGCATGCTCGACTGCAACCTCCCGAGGCGGCGCGCGCGTTGCTGTCGAAGCACGCCCAGGCGCCCGCCCGGACGTTAACTCTTCGTTAACGAATGTGGCAACGGCGATCAAGGCACTATCGGAGCCGCGCAGGGCCGATTTATACTTGGCCCAGCGAAGGAGGCCGGGAGGGCTCGCGAAGGCGCGTGGACCTGGCGCATGGCCCGAGACAAGGCGCACCAACCCTCCATCCGTCCGGGGATCGCACATCGGGGTTTTTCCCGCCGCGACCTGTCTCCGCGTGTCACCGGCGGCGCGACACCCGGATCGCACCCGGCGCCGCCTCGGTCCGGTGCGAAGGCGCGGGATCGGCGGCGCCGGGGAGGCTTGCGTTCGCCGGTCTGCGGGGCGATCCTTCGCGGGTCGGCGGCGAACGTCCGCGCACGGCGCGGGGCGATCGTACAGGCCGATCGGCGTCGGCGGACGCCGACGAAAACGGCCTTCCCTGTCGCCGTGCGGCGACCGTGGCACGCGTTAAGGTCGGCGCCGGGCGGGGCACCGCCGCCATCGGTGTCGGCGACCTCGATGAAGGCCAGGCCGCCCGCCTCACACCACGATCGTCAGGCGCTCCGCCGCCCGGGTGATCCCGGTGTAGAGCCAGCGGTGGCGGTTCTCGCGGAACGCGCCGCTCTCGTCGAACAGCACCACGTCGTCCCACTGCGAGCCCTGCGCCTTGTGCACGGTGAGCACGTAGCCGAAGTCGAAGGCGTCGGTCGCGCGGCGCAGCGCCGGCGGGATCGCCTCCTCGCCGTCCGTGAAATATTCCGGCCGCACCGCGATCGGCAGCGTCTTGCGCGCGGGGTCGTCCTCGGGCACCACGCCGTAGCGCAGCTTGCCCTGGCGCTTGGCCGCCGACGTCTTGACGACCCAGATGCCGCCGTTCAGCAGGCCCTTGCCCTTCTCGTTCTTCAGGCACACCAGCTTCTCGCCGGCCTGGGGGTACGGGTCGGTGTGACCGGCGAGCTGCCGCAGGCGGGCGTTGTAGCCGCGCCGCGTGCGGTTCAGCCCGACCAGCACCTGATCGGCCTCCCGCACCTGGGCGGCGTCGATGTCGGCGCGGCGCATCACCCGGCTCTCCCCGTAGGCGCCCAAGGCCAAGCGCTCGCCCTCGCGCACCATCATGGACAGCCGGACGATCGGGTTGTCGGCCGCCTGCCGGTGCACCTCCGTCAGCATCACGTCGGGTTCCGCCTCGGTGAAGAAGCCGCCGCCCTTCACCGGCGGCAGCTGGGCGGGATCGCCCAGCACCAGGACCGGCTTGCCGAAGGACAGCAGGTCGCGCCCCAGCTCCTCGTCGACCATGGAGCACTCGTCGATGATGATCAGCTCGGCCTTGGAGGCGGCGCTGTCGTCGTTGAGGACGAAGCGGGGCTCGTCCGTGTCGGCGTCGCGCAGCCGGTAGATCATGGAATGGATGGTGCGCGCGTCCTTGCAGCCCTTGGCCCGCAGCACCAGCGCGGCCTTGCCGGTGTAGGCGCCGAAGGCGACCTCGCCGTCGACGTCGGCGGCGAGCTGCTTGGCGAGCGTGGTCTTGCCCGTGCCGGCGTAGCCGAACAGCCGGAACACCTGGGGCTCGCCGCGCTTCACCCAGGCGGCGACCGCGCGCAGCGCCGCGTCCTGCTGCGGCGACCAGGCCAAGGCTAGGCCCGGCCCAGTCGGGGAAGCGCGGAGGCGGCGGTGACGGGCATCGGCGACTCCGGCGGAGGGTATCGACGCCCCTGTCTAAAGCATCGACCGGAAAAGTGCGCGGCGGTTTTCGGCCACGCCGATGCCACGGAAGGCGCCGCGCGACGCGCACCGCCGTTCGGCGCGGAGCGAACCCGCCTCGAAAGGTCGCATCGGCACGATTTCGCCATTTTTCGGCATGGGGGAGGGAACGCCAGCCCCCGCCGCTCGTACTGCGGCTACGGGGACGACGCATGGCGATGGCATCGAATTTCGGACACGAAGGGCAGACGGCGCCCGCTCCACCGCCGGCCGAAGCGCGGCGCCCCAAGTCCCGCCGAAGCGGCAGGCCGCGAAAACCCCGGCCGGCCGGCCGGGACGCGCGCGCCTCCCGGACCATCCTGCCCTGGTACATCATCGTGCTGGGCGTCGCCGTCGCCGCCTCGACGAGCGCGGCGCAGAAGCGGGCGGTCGCCCTGCTCACGGCCGATACCACCGACGGCAACGATCCCCTGCCCGACGCGGCGCCGGACTGGCTGAAGACGAGCGGGAGCGCCCGCTCGCTGTGGACGATCAGCAACCGGGTCGTCACCCGCATCGCCGACGACAACCTGATGCTGATCGCCGCCGGCATCGCCTTCTACGGCATGTTCGCGGTGTTCCCGGCGCTCGGCGCGCTCGTCTCGATCTACGGGCTGTTCGGCGACACCCATGTCGTGCAAGCCCAAGTCCAGCAACTGACGGTGCTGCTGCCGCGCGAGACGGCCAGGCTCCTCAACGACTCGCTCAACGCGCTGCTCGCCAAGCCGAGCCACAGCCTGAACGCCGGCCTGCTCGTCAGCCTCGGCATCGCGGTTTGGGGCGCGCGGGCGGGGACATCGTCCATGATGTCGGGACTGAACGTCGCGGTGGAGCGGCCGGAGCGGCGCAGCTTCATCACGTTCCAGCTGGTCGCGCTCGGCCTGACCTTCGGCGCGATCCTGTTCGCCATCATCGCGTTGACCGCCGTCGCGGTGATCCCGATCGTCATCGCCTTCCTGCCGCTCGATGCGACGGTGCAGAGTTGGCTGGCCTATTCGCGCTGGCCGATCTTCGGCGCCTTCGTGCTGCTGGCGCTCGACGTCGTGTACCGCTTCGGGCCCAGCCACAGGCGGCCACGCTGGCGGCTGCTCAGCGTCGGCACGGTGTTCGCGGTGACCTTCTGGATCGTCGCCTCGTGGGCGTTCTCGCTCTACGTCACCCGGTTCGGCAGCTACGACACGACGTACGGTTCGCTGGGCGCGGTGATCGTGCTGCTGTTGTGGTTCTGGATCTCGGCCCTGATCGTGCTGATCGGGGCGACGATCGACGCGGTGCGCTCGGACATCAAGACGCGGGTGAAGCCGCGCCAGTTCGCGCGACGGGCCGCGTCGACGCCCTAGGACGCTCTTCCATCCCCGCGACGAGGTGGAAGAAGCCGCCGGTGACGCGGTCGCGCCGCGAGCCGGCCTCGCGCGGCGGACCGTCCTGCGCGTCGCGGGCGATCACCAGCGGGGCGTCCGGCTCGGCGCCGGGCGTCATCGTGGCGTAGTGGAACTCGTGGCCCCTCGCCCGCGATCCGGCGGGGCCGAGGCAGCAATCGGCGGCGAGCGTCACCTCGCGGTAGCCGAGGTTCATCCTGCGCTCCGCGAAGGAGAAGGACGCGGCCAGCAGGCCGGCCATCCCGTGGACGATGCCGCCGGCGTCGGTGAGGGTTTCGCCCAGAGCCATGTAGCCGCCGCACTCGCCGTGCACCGGCCGCGTCCGCGCGAAGCGCCGCAGCCCGGCCCGGTAACGGGCGGCGGCGGCGAGCGCGCCGGCGTGCAGCTCGGGGTAGCCGCCCGGCAGCCAGCACACGTCGCATTCATCCGGGGGCGCCTCGTCGGCGAGCGGCGAGAACGGGTGCAGGCTGGCGCCGGCCTCGCGCCACGCCAAAGCGAGATGGGGGTAGAAGAACGAGAAGGCGGCGTCGCGGGCGATCGCGATGCGCTGGCCCGGCGGCCTGATCGCGTCGGCGAAGGAGCTGTCGTCGAGCGCCAGCGGCGCGGCTAGGGCCTCGATCGCGGCGAGGTCGACGTGGGCGGCGACGAAGGTGGCGAGCGCGTCGATGAGCGCGTCGAGGCGCGGCGTCTCCGCCGCCTGCACCAGCCCGAGGTGGCGCTCGGGCAGGGCCAGCGCTTCGGAGCGGGGCAGGGCGCCCACGACCCGCAGGCCGGCGGCGGTGATGGCGTCGACGGCGAGCCGGCGGTGGCGCTCGCTCGCCACCCGGTTGAGGATCACGCCGGCGACCCGCACGCCCGGTCGCAGCACGTCGCAGCCCTTGACGACCGCCGCCGCCGTCTGCGACTGGCCGCTCACGTCGAGCACGAGCAGCACCGGCAGTCCGAGCCGCGCGGCGAGGTCGGCGGAGGCGCCGGTGCGGCCGGCCGGCGCGGCGACGCCGTCGAACAGGCCCATCGACCCCTCGCCGACGAGGAGGTCCGCGCCGGCGGCCGCTTGGCGGGCCAGCGCGCCGACGAGGCCGGCCGGCATCGCCCAGGTGTCGAGGTTGAGGCTGTCGCGCCCGGTGGCGGCGGCGTGGAAGGCTGGATCGATGTAGTCCGGCCCGTTCTTCACGCCGGCGACGCGCAGCCCGGCGCGCGAGAAGGCCCGCATCAGGCCGAGCGTCACCACCGTCTTGCCGCTGCCGGACCTGGGGGCCGCGATGAGGAAGCCGCGTGTCATCGGGGCATTGTGAGGGGGCGGGGCCGCCGGTGCAAGGCGCGCGACGCCGCTGCCCCTCGGCGCTAAGGTTGGCCGCAGACAGCGCGTCGGACCCTGGAGATCGGCCGCCATGGACCTCGCCGCGACACCGATCCCCTTCGATCTCTACGTGGCAGCCGACCTGTTCCTCAGGACCGGACGCGACGAGGGCGAGGTGCTCGTGCGCCTCGGCATCGAGCCGGCCCGCTGGGCGGCCCTGTCCAAGGCCTATTTCCTCCTTCCCCTCGGGGATGCTCACGTCGGGGCCGTCGCCGCGCTCTGGCCCCACCTGTCGCGCGAGGCGCTCGCGGTCGCGCTCACCGGCCCGCGCTGGCGTTTCCCCGCGCCGGGGACGAGCCTCCCGGAGGTCGCGCGCGGCATCCGCGCCGTCACCCTGCCGATGCCGCGCGTCGGCCCCTTCGCCGACGTCGACTGGCCGGTAACCTACTTGTGCGACCACGTCGTCGCCCAGCTCCTGTACTATAGCCGCGACGACCGCCACGTGTACTTCGCCGGCCGACGGCTCATCGATCGGGAGGGCGCCCCGATCGACATCGACGCGGTCGCTTTCCGCCACCTCGGTGGCCGCTGGTTCACCGACGGCCAGCGGACCTACGGTCAGGGCGAGCGGCGCCGCGCCGGCACTCCCTATTGGTGGACGCTCGAGGGCGCCGACCCGGCGTCCTTCCAGGTGCTCAACCACCGGTACGCCAGGGACGCCGTCCAAGCCTGGTACGTCACCGGCAAGCGCATCCGCACGCGCGGCGCCCCCGCCTTCGCGATCGTGCCGGAGCTGCGGGTGAACTGGCGGACGGGCGCGTCCACCCTCGAGCCGGACGCGAGCCTCGTGGCCCGCGACGCCGAGCACGTCTACGCCTTCGGGGCCAGGGTCCCGCACGCCGATCCCGCCCGCTTCCGCGCCCTCGGCGCTGACTACTGGACCGACGACCGGCGGGTATGGACCGAGTCGGGAAAGCGCGCGGTCGCCTCGGCGGAGGCGGCGAGCTTCCACGTGGTATCGCCGGGGGACCCGCCGGTGGCACCCGGCTTCGGCGATGCCACGGATCGCATGATGCCCTACCGCCATGGGGAGCCCATATCGCCCCGCCGCGCCCACCGCGCCTGGGCGGCCTTCTTCGGCGCGCGGGCGGATCGGGACGCGTGGTGGTGGGTCCGCCTCGGCGAGGACCCTGCTTGACGAAGGCGCCCACCACCGTGAACGCGACACCGCTTGCGCGCGCGAACCATCGGCGCGACAAACGGCCGTGCACGCGCCGCCCCTCCCGCCGGAAGACCCTTCGCCCCAGGTGCTGCGGCGCGGCTGGACGACCGGCGCCTGCGCCGCCGCCGGGGCGCGGGCCGCCGCCGAGCTGCTGCTCACCGGCGCCTGTCCGGCCATCGTCGCCATCCCCCTGCCCAGCGGTGCCCGCCCGGTGTTCGCCGTCGCGCGCGAGGCGAGCGGCAAGGGGTGGGCCGAGTCCGGCATCGTCAAGGACGCCGGCGACGACCCCGACGTGACCCACGGCGCGCTGGTCGTCACCCGCGTCGCGCGGGGAGCGGTCGGCACCGGCCTGTGCTTCGCCGCCGGTGAGGGGGTGGGCACGGTCACCCGCCCCGGCCTGCCGCTGCCGCCGGGCGAGCCGGCGATCAATCCCGGCCCGCGCGCGATGATCGCCGCCGCGTTGCGCGAGGCCGGGGCGCCCGACGACCTCGTGGTGACGGTGTCCGTGCCCGGCGGCGGCAAGCTCGCCGAGCGCACGCTGAACGGCCGGCTCGGCATCGTCGGCGGCCTGTCGATCCTGGGGACGACCGGCGTCGTCATCCCCTTCTCCTGCGCCGCCTGGATCGACACGATCCACCGCGGCATCGACGTCGCGCGGGCGAGCGGCCTCACCCACGTCGTCGGCGCCACCGGGACCACCTCGGAGGCGGCGGCACGCGCGTTCTACAGCCTGTCCGAGCCTGCCCTGATCGAGATGGGCGACTTCGTCGGCGGCATGCTCAAGTACCTGCGCCGCCACCCCGTCCCGCGCGTGACGATCGCCGGCGGCTTCGCCAAGATGACCAAGCTCGGCCAGGGGCTGATGGACCTGCACTCGAAGCGGGGACAAGTGGATCTTGCGTGGCTCGCGGTGCGGGCCACGGAGGCCGGCTGCGGCCCGGGCCTGGCCGCTCGGATCAAGGCGAGCAACACCGCCGCCGAGGCGCTGGCGTCGGCGCGCGAGGCCGGCTTCGACATCGCCGCGAGCGCGGCGCGGGCGGCGCAGGCGACGACCGCCGCCGCGCTCGCCGGCAGCGGCATCATCCTCGACATCGCGATCTTCGAGCGCGACGGCGGGCTCGCGGCACGCACGCCCGCGGCGATCGTTTGAGTCTCGGGCGTCAGTGCATGTACTGGCCGCCGTTGACCGACAGCGTCGCCCCGGTGATGAAGCCCGCCTCCTCCGACACCAGGAACAGCACGCAGCGGGCAACCTCGTCGGGCTCGCCGAGGCGGCCGACCGGGATCTGTGGCAGCACCTTGCTGGCCAGCACCTCGGCCGGCACCGCCAGCACCATCTCGGTGGCGACGTAGCCCGGCGCGATCACGTTCACCGTGATGCCCTTGGCGGCGTTCTCCTGCGCGAGCGCCTTGGAGAAGCCGATGTCGCCGGATTTCGCGGCGGCGTAGTTCGTCTGGCCGAACTGGCCTTTCTGGCCGTTGATGGAAGAAATGTTGACGATCCTCCCGAAGCCGCGCTCGCGCATGCCCTCAATCACCGGGCGGGTCATGTTGAAGAGCGAGTTCAGGTTGGTGTTGATGACCGCGTACCAGTTCTCCGGCTTCATCCTGTGGAACGGCGCGTCGCGGGTGATGCCGGCGTTGTTGACGAGCACGTCGACCGGGCCAAGCTCCGCCTCCACGCTCTTCAGCCCGGCGGCGCAGGCCTCGTAGTCGGACACGTCCCACTTGAAGACCGCGATCCCGGTCTCCGCCTTGAAGCGTTGCGCCGCCTCGTCGTTGCCGGCGTAGGTCGCGGCGACCTCGTAGCCCGCGCTCTTCAAAGCCTTGCTGATCGCCGCGCCGATCCCGCGCGAGCCGCCGCTCACCACCGCCACTCGTCCCATTGTTCCCTCCCACCTTGCGCGGACGCGTCCGGTCCGCCGTCATCCGTCCGTCGAGACCACCCGGCGAGCTATCCTGCCCTTCGCGCCGGGCGGCCCTTCGCGGCGGCGCCTCGATCGAGGCGAAACCCCGCCCGCGGAACTAACGCTCGACCGCCAACGCGATCCCCATGCCGCCGCCGATGCACAGCGTGGCGAGGCCCTTGTGGGCGTCCCGCTTGGCCATCTCGTGCAGCAGGGTCACCAGCACGCGGGCGCCCGACGCGCCGATCGGGTGGCCGATCGCGATGGCGCCCCCGTTCACGTTCACGATCCCGGGATCCCAGCCCATGTCCTTGTTGACCGACAGCGCCTGCGCGGCGAAGGCCTCGTTGGCCTCGATGAGGTCGAGGTCCTTGACCTTCCAGCCGGCCTTCTCCAGCGCCTTGCGGGAGGCGGGGATCGGCCCGGTGCCCATGATCGCCGGATCGACGCCGGCGGTCGCCCAGGAGGCGATGCGCGCCAAGGGCGTCAGGCCGCGCCGCTTGGCTTCCTCCGCGCTCATCAGCACCACCGCCGCCGCACCGTCGTTGATGCCCGACGCGTTGGCGGCGGTCACCGTGCCGTCCTTGGAGAAGGCCGGCTTCAGCTTGGCCATGCTGTCGTAGGTCGCGCCGTGGCGGATGTACTCGTCCTGGTCGACGACGATGTCGCCCTTGCGGCCGGGCACGGTGAAGGCGATGATCTCGTCCTTGAAGCGGCCGGCCTTCTGCGCCGCCTCGGCCTTGTTCTGCGAGCCGAGCGCGAACGTGTCCTGGTCCTCGCGCGTCAGCTGCCACTTGGTCGCGATGTTCTCGGCGGTGGTGCCCATGTGGTAGCCCTGGAAGGCGTCGATCAGGCCGTCCTTGATCATCGTGTCGACGAGCTTGGTGTCGCCCATCTTGGTGCCGCCGCGCAGGTAGGTCGCGTGCGGGGCGAGCGACATGCTCTCCTGGCCGCCGGCGATGATGATCGCGGCGTCGCCGTTGGCGATCTGCTGCTGGCCCAGGGCCACCGCGCGCAGGCCGGAGCCGCACACCTGGTTGAGGCTCCAGGCGGTCTTCTCCTTGGGCACGCCGCCCTTCATCGCCGCCTGCCGCACCGGGTTCTGGCCCTGGCCGGCGGTCAGCACCTGCCCGAAGATCACCTCGTCGACGTCACCGCCCTCCAGGCGAGCCCGCTCCATGACGCCCTTGATCACCGCCGCGCCGAGGTCGTGCGCCGGGGTGTTGGCGAAAGCGCCGTTGAAGGAGCCGACCGGCGTGCGGCCGGCGGCGACGATCACGATATCCTGAGCCATGCAGTCGTTTCTCCTGTTCGCCGGATGCGGGCGACGGTCCGCCGCCGCGGGACGGGGCGCCCCGGACGTCGGAGGCCCGAACCCCGCGGCCGCCCGTTGCGGCGTGTTCGACACCACGCGACATGTCGGGTCAAGGCGGCGGCAGGGCAATCCATCCTTGGTCGGGTTCCCTTTCGCCGCTCCTCCGCCCTTCGTTGGGCGGCCTTCGCCGGATGGCGGAGCGCGCCGGGGCGAAAACCTGTTTTCGCTCCCGGCCAAAAGGCATAAGACGACGGAAAGGGGTCAGCGCTCGACGGGCGGCCGGGCCGGCGTCGCACGTGCGGGCACACCACCACCAGGCATATCACCATGACGAGCGACAAGGCTCCCATCATCATCAAGAAATACGCCAACCGGCGGCTCTACAACACCGGCACCAGCGTCTACGTCACGCTGGAGGACCTGGCGACGATGGTGAAGCGCGGCGAGGACTTCGTGGTGTTCGATGCCCGCAGCGGCGAAGACATCACCCGTTCGGTCCTCGCCCAGATCATCTTCGAGCAGGAAGGCAAGAGCGGCCAGAGCCTGCTGCCGATCTCCTTCCTCCGCCAGTTGATCCGCTTCTACGGCACGAGCATGCAGATGCTGGTGCCGAGCTACCTCGAATTCTCGCTCGACAAGCTGACCGCCGACCGGAGCGGCTTCCGCGACCAGTGGGTCGCAGCCCTCGGCAACACGCCGTTCGCCTCGCCGCACATGGTGGAGGCCGCGCGGCCGATCCTCGGCCAGATCGAGGAGCAGACGCGCCAGAACATGGCGATGTTCCGCAAGGCGCTCGCCGTCTTCACCCCTTTCGCCGCCGGAGACCCGGTCGGCGGCGAACCGGCGACGGCGTCGCCGCACGAGGAAGCGCCGCACGTCGAGGCGCCGCACGGGGAACCGGCACCCGCGTTCGCATCGGCGCTCGAGCCCTCGCTTCCGGACGCGGGTTTCGGGCCGATCCCCGAGGCACCCGCCGCGCGCGACGAGTTCGGCGAGATGAAGCGGCAGCTGGACGGCCTGCAGCGCCGCTTCGAGGAGCTCGCCTCGCGGCGGTGACGCCGCCCGACGCCGCAATCCCCTTCGTCGCATCGGCGCGTTCCGAAACCGCTGCGCGCTTCCCGGGCCGACGCCCTATCGCCGCGCCACGGCCGCCTCGGGCGCCAGTTCCGCGCGTCCGAACAGGTGGCCCTGCAGGTAGCCGACGCCCCAGTCGGCGAGGATGCGCGCGGTCGCCTCGTCCTCGACCCATTCCGCCACCGTCGGGATGGCGAGGTTGCGGGCGAGGTCGATGAGGGTGCGGATGAAGAACCGGTCGTCGGGCGAGTGCGCGAGGTTCTGGGCGAAGGCGCCGTCGATCTTCAGGTAGTCGATCGGCAGCTGCCGCAGCGCGCGGAACGAGGAATGGCCGGACCCGAAATCGTCGATGGCGATCTTCACCCCGAGCGGCTTGATCGCGGCCAGCACGGTGCGCGTCGCCTCGATGTCGGCGATGGCGCAGGTTTCGGTGATCTCGACGGTGAGGCGGCGGGCGGCGTCGGGCCGCAGCTTGCACGAGGCCCGCAGGTGCTCGAACCAGTGCGGGTCGCCGAGGCTCGTCACCGACGCGTTGATCGACAGCACCATGCGGCGGTCGGCGGTCAGCTGCCAGAAGGCGAGATCGATGACGCGGCGGTCGAGGAGGGGCACCAGGCCGTTCGCCTCCGCCGTCGGCACCAGGGCGTCGGGCATCATCAGGCTGCCGTCGACCCGCCTCAATCGCAGCAGGGCCTCGTGGAAGGCGACGCCGCGCGTCTTGGCGTGCACGACCGGCTGCAGCGCCAGCGCGATCCGGCCCTCGTTGAGCGCGGCGAGGATCTCGTCGGAGGCCCGAGGCGACGACGAGCGGAGGACGGAGCGCGTCAGGTCGGGGTCGTACCGCACGAACGGGGAGCCGGTCGGGCGCGCCGCCTCCAGCGCTTCCTCCGCGAACTGCAGGAGCAACTGCGGCGTTCGCCCGTGGCAGGGCGCCGAGACCGCCCCGACGCTGGCCCGCAGCACCATCGCGCCGAACGGCGCCCCCTCGACCGCACGGATCAGGCGCTTGGCGGCGGCCTCGACCTGATCGCCGGTGCAGTTCTCGAGCAGGGCGGAGAACTTGGTGGCGGCGTAACGCGCCAGGCACTCCTGGCCGCGCATGGCGGCGCGCAGCCGGGCGGCGACCTCGCCCATCAGGCGGTCGTCGAGGGCCAGCCCCGCTTGCCGGTCCCCTCCTTGCCGGTCCCCGCCCTGGCGGTCTCCCCGACCATCGGCGGCGTCGAGGCCGATGACGACGACGGCGAAGCTCGACGCCTTGCGCGCCGCCAGGTTGAGCTTGCGGGCGACGTGCTCGATGAAATGCGTGCGGCTGAAGGTGCCGGTCGCCGGATCGCGTTGCGCCACGCTCACCCGGAGGCGCTCCGCCCGGTAGCGCTCGGTGATCACCCGGATGATGCCGTGGGCGCGGCTCGGCCGGTCGCTCGCGTCGGCGAACCACCGGCCGGTGTCCTCGATCCACACGGGCGCGGCGTTGGTGCGCTGGGCCGGCAGCAGCCCGTAGACGGCGCGGAAGGCGACGCCGCCGCCGGTGTCGCAGCCGCCCGAGCCGACGATCGCCTCGTAGCGCGAGGACGGGCTCTCGGCGGCGATGTGCTCGGCGTAGCCGATCCCGGTGGCGAAGGCGGCGCAATCGCCCATGCCGAGCGCGGCGGCGAGGTTCGGCGCCCAGCGGATGACGTCGCCGGCGATGTCCCAGTCGTACACGACCTCACCGCCCTCGGCGGCGGGCACGACCTCGCCGCCCTCGGCGGCAGGACCGGACGCGGCGAGGGCGCCGCCGGCGTCCGTCCACGGGGCGCCGTCCGCCGACGGCGGGGCAACCCAAGCGGCCGAGCCGCCACCGTTACCCGAGAACCGCACGCGCGCGTCTCCGCCAAGGATCGATCACGCGAGGGTCCGCGGTTGCAACGCACGGTAAGCGCGGCCCGTTAAGAAGCGGTTGCCGCGCACCCTTCGAGGCGGCCGGCCCTTTCAGCTCCGGTTCTTGCGGGCGCGCAGCTCCGCGAACACGTCGACCGGATCGGCGTCGGGCATGGCCAAAGCGGCCTTCAGCGCCGGCTCGTCGGCGCGCAGGAACGGGTTGGTCGCCCGCTCCAGCGCGATGGTGGTGGGCAGGGTGGATGCGTTGTTCGCGCGTAACCGTTCGACCTCGGCCGCCCGCTCGACCAGCAGCGCGTTGCCGCCGTCGACGGTCAGCGCGAAGCGGGCGTTGGACAGGGTGTACTCATGCCCGCAGTAGACCTCCGTGGAGCCCGGCAGGCGGGCGAGCTTCGTCAGCGAGTGGTGGAGCACGGCCGGCGGGGCCTCGAAGGGCCGGCCGCAGCCGAGCGCGAACAGCGTGTCGCCGGCGAACAGCAGATCCTCCTCCTCGAACACGTAAGCGATGTGGCCGAGCGTGTGGCCGGGCACTTCGAGGACGCGCGCCTCCAGCGTGCCGACGCTGACATGGTCGCCCTCGCCCAGCGTGACGTCGAGCAAGCCGATCTTGTCCGCCTCCTTCGCCGGCCCGACGATGCGCACGTTGGGGTAGCGCTCCTTGAGTTCGGGCAGTCCCTGGGTGTGGTCGGCGTGGTGGTGGGTGACGAGGATGTCGGTCAGCGGCCAGCCGGTTTCCTCCAGCGCGGCGAGGATCGCGGTCGCGTCCGGCGCGTCGACCGCCGCCGTGCGCCGGGTCTCGGGGTCGTGGAGGAGCACGCCGTAATTGTCGGCGAGGCAGGGGAACTGGTGGACGTGGGCGGCCATCGCGCGGGGTCTCTCGGACGTGTCGATGACGTAACCACCCGCCGGACGGATCGGTTGCCCGGGACGGATGGGGTCGCCTCGGTCGAGCCGTCGCCGCGACGGTAACGGAGGCCGCCGCGCCCGCCGGTGCGATGCCCACAGGCCACTGCCCGTCTACGCCGCCCGACGAAGAATTCGGCTTGGCGCACACATTCTTGCGTCATGACGCGTCATGCGTTGTAGCCTTGCGGTTCGCTGCATCGATCGCGATCTCGCGCATCGTCGCTGCCGTCGGCACCAGTCGACCTAATCACTTCACGATTTCCATGCTGACCACCACGTTCTCGCCATGGGTCTCACAGAAGCATGCGCGCACCCTGGCGAATGAACTGACGGCATACTCCATCAATTCAGCGACGGTTGCGGGCACGCCACTCAGAGTTATAGATCCGCACGGCGTAGGGCGGCTTCAGTGCGTTGATGCCGCCGCCAATCAAGGAGTCGTTGATCGCGGCGACACTTTACACTACGCCAGGCAGGGGCACCGATGGCCGGCAGCAACGCGGCGTAAAAGTCGAGCGGGGCCTTCCAACGTGTTGCGTCGAGTGCGATCTCACGCATGACAGTTCTTCCTAGTGGGTTCTGGGCGTCGGCGACGTCGGCGTGACATTGGTATGGAACCGGCAAAAGGTTTTAAAGTGCGTATTTGAATAATACATATTTCTATTACTCCAGTCGATGACAAGGCGCCTTCCCCCACGATCGAATATGCCAGGAGTACGTACCGTATACTAATTGTATTTTCCGGGACCGCTAGGGAGAACGGCTCCTGTTCTGTCATGCCGACGGTTATCATAGTCCTTCTCAGTTAACTTCCTCAGCCGCGATCCCCGACCTCCAAAGTACGTGTTCAGCGCGTCCGCGATCGCCTGCCGCTCCTCCGCCGTCGTCGGCTTGTTGAGGCCGTGCGGGTCGAGCGGGTTGCTGCCGGGGGTAGTGAACGACGTCGCCTGGCCGCCATCGGTGAAAGGGCCGTTCGCGGCGACCCGCACCGGGTCGAAGCGGAGCTGCGATGCGTGGATCGAGCCGCTCCGGCCCGCTGGGCCGAAGGCGCCGTCCGCACCGATCCACCGCCCGCTCGCCGCGCCGTCGCCGGTCGGCACGCGGGGCTGGTCGGGGTTGTATTTGGCGAGGGACGCGTCCGCCTCGTCGAGCGGCGCCGTGTCGAGGTCGAGTTCGGCCATCAGCCGGCGCGGCGTCATGCCGTGGTCGAGCAGGGAGGCCGCCGCCGCGAGCCGCTCCGCGTCGGCCGGCTTCACGAGCCGGGGCAGGCCGGCGAAGAGGAGACGGATGTTGGCGAGCGCCCCGTCGCCACGCGCCCAGTGGCCGGCGGCGGCCTCGATGCCGGCGACGGCGCGGGCCACGTCGACCGGCCGGCCGGCGGCGACCGACAGCAGCGCCAGCACGCGCCCGGGGTCGAGCGCCAGCCGCTCCCCGCCCTTCGCCACGCCGCCGACGAAGGACGCGAGGATCGTCCCGGCCCCCAGCGTGAGGCCGGTGTCGCCGATCGCGACCGACCACGTCGTGCCGGCCGGCCGAGGCGGGACGGGTGACGGGGGAAGGTGCGGACCAGGACGGGAGGGGTTGGATGGGGATGGAGGCGACCTAAGGTAAAAATACCAGTATTCCGTGGGGGCGCCAAACCGGACCGTTGGACAAGCCCGCCTCGGGACTTGGTGCGAACCACCCGTTCCAGCCCTGCCGCCATGACCCAGGCCTACTTCACCCCCGTCCCATCCCCGGGATGCGCGGCGCGCCCGAACGTGCCACAGTGCGGCCATGGCCCTGGACGTCACCGACCTGCGCTCCTTCTATGCCTCGCCGCTCGGTGAGGTCACCCGGCGCTCCATCGGACGGATCGCGCGCGAGCGCTTCGACGCCTGCTACGGCCACTCGATCCTCGGCATCGGCTACGCTACCCCCTACCTCGACGTGTACCGCCCGGAAGCGGTGCGGGTGCTGGCCTTCATGCCGGCCGAGCAGGGCGTGGTGAACTGGCCGGGCGACGGCCGCTCCGCCTCGGCGCTCGTCGACACCGCCGCGCTGCCGCTGCCCGACGGCTGCATCGACCGCGTGCTGCTGGTGCACGCGCTGGAGATCACCGAGCACCCGCGCGACCTGCTGGCCGAGGTGTGGCGCGTGCTCACCCCCGGCGGCCGGGTGATCGCGGTGACGCCGAGCCGGGCCGGCCTGTGGGCGCGGCTCGACTCCACCCCGTTCGGCCATGGCCAGCCCTTCTCGCGCTCGCAGATGCGCGATCTGATGCGCGAAACCCTATTCTCGCCGACGCACTGGACGGAGGCGCTCTACGTGCCGCCCTTCGCCCGCGCCCTGCTGCTGCGCTCGGCGCCGGCGATCGAACGGGTCGGCGCCCGCCTCGCCCTGCCCGGCGCCGGCGTGCTGGTGGTGGAGGCGAGCAAGCAGCTGTACCGCCCGGTCGGCCTGCGCCGCGCGGTGCGGCGGCTCGCCCCCGTCCTGCAGCCCGCGCTGGTGCCCCAGCGCGCCGGCGTGATGGCCGGCACCACGCGGGACCCCTGATACGGGACCCCGATAATCGTCCCGCGCCGGCGTCGGCCGGCTTGAACGGCGCGTTCGCCCGACCCACCTCTTCCCCGTCGGGCCATGGAGGCGTCGACGGAGACCCACCTTATGACCGCCGCCCCCGGCTTCGCCGGCCGATACGCATCGCAAGCCTCGCGAGACAGCGACGCCGAGGCCACCCTGCGCCGCCTGCGCTGGCTCGCCAACTTCCTCGACACCGCGATCCGCCTGCCCGGCGGCTTCCGCTTCGGCGCCGACACGTTCATCAACCTCGTGCCGGGCTTGGGCGATGTCGCCACCACAGGCATCGCCTGCTACTTCGTCTACGAGGGCAAGCGCCTGGGCCTGCCGAGGAGCGCGCTGGCGGCGATGGCCGGCAACGTCGCGCTCGGCCTGGTGCTCGGCGCGACCCCTGTGCTCGGCGACCTCGCCGACACCTGGTTCAAGGCCAACATCCGCAACCTCGCGATCATCGAGCGCCACGTCGGCCGCACTCGTCCCTGACGCGTCACGAAGGGCTGTGACCCACACTTGTGTCACGGTCCCTTGACAGGGGATCGCGAGCGGCCCGATTGTTCCGGGGTGCTCCCGCCGTCACAGGCCGCCCCGATGTTGCGCTTCGCCAATCCCGCCCGGTTCCTGCGCCTCGCCGGCGTGCTGGTCCCGTGGCTCGCCGGTCTTACCGCCGTGCTGCTGGGCACCGGTCTGGTCCTCGCGCTGAGAAGCCCGGCCGACTACCAGCAGGGCCGTACCGTTCTCATCATGTACCTGCACGTGCCGGCCGCCTGGGTCGCGATGATGGCCTACATGGCCATGACCGCCTCCGCGCTCGGCACGCTGGTGTGGCGCCACCCCGTCGCCGACGCGGCGCAGAAGGCGGCGGCGCCGCTCGGCGCCGGCTTCACCTTCATCTGCCTCGCCACCGGCTCGCTGTGGGGCAAGCCGATGTGGGGGACGTGGTGGGTGTGGGACGCCCGGCTCACCTCCGTGCTGATCCTGTTCCTCATCGATCTCGCGCTCGTCGCGCTCTGGCAGGTGTTCGAGGATCAGGGCCGCGCCGCCAAGGCGGCGGCGATCTTCACCCTGACGGCGGCGGTCAACATTCCCGTCATCCATTTCTCCGTGCAATGGTGGAACACGCTGCACCAGCCGGCCTCCGTGTTCCGCGTGGGTGGCCCGAGCATCGCCGCCTCCATGCTGTGGCCGCTGCTGGTGATGGCGCTCGCCTTCACCGCCCTGTTCCTCACCCTGCACCTGATGGCGGTCCGCAACGAGATCCTGCGCCGTCGCCTGCGCCGCCTGTCGATCATGGAGGCCGGCGCGGCGGAACGGGCGCCGGGCTTCGGGGCCGACCTTGGTGACGTGAGCCTCGGCGCGGGGTACGGGCGATGATCGCCCACGCCTCCCACGCCGGCTTCATCGTCGCCGCTTACGCCGTGGCGGGGCTCGTCGTCGTCGCGATGATCGTCGCGGTGGTGGCGGACCACCGCGCGCTGCGCCGCGACTTGGCGCGCTTCGGCGCGAGGGGCCTCGACCGGGAATGAGCATGGAGGTGAGCGAGCCGGAGGCCGAGGCGCCGCGTCGCCGCTCGCTCCTCGTCTTCCTGCCGCTGGTCGCCTTCGTCGCGCTCGCCGGACTGCTGCTGCTGCGGCTATTCGCTGGCGACGCCTCGCGGCTGCCGTCGGCCTTGATCGGCCATCCGGTGCCGGCCTTCGCGCTCGCGCCGGTCGCCGGCCTCGACAAGCCGGGGCTGGCGGCGGCCGACCTCGCGCGCGGCGAGGTGACGCTGGTCAACGTCTTCGCCTCCTGGTGCGTGCCTTGCCGGCAGGAGGCGCCGGCCCTGATGCTGCTCGCCGAGGGCGGCACGCGCATCGTCGGCATCGCCTACAAGGACCAGCCGGACAACACCCGCCGCTTCCTCGGCGCGCAGGGCGACCCCTATAGGGCGGTGGGCGCCGACGTCAGCGGGCGCACCGGCATCGACTTCGGCGTCTACGGCGTGCCGGAAACCTACGTGGTGAAGGGCGACGGCACGATCGCCGCGAAGATCGTCGGGCCGCTCACGGAGGAGAATATCCAGGGCGAGTTGATGCCGGCGATCGCCAGGGCCAAGAAAGCCGC
Source organism: uncultured Beijerinckiaceae bacterium (assembly GCA_964244495.1). Lineage (GTDB taxonomy): Bacteria > Pseudomonadota > Alphaproteobacteria > Rhizobiales > Beijerinckiaceae > RH-AL1. Next base: position 9,968 of record CAXTIU010000003.1, on the reverse strand, counting down.
GAAGGGCTGAGGCGGCCGCTCGACCGAACCCATGTTCCCATGGCGACCGGCGCGTCCACGGCCATGGGTAACGCCCATGCGAAGGACCGATCGCGAGCGGGCCAGTCGCCGCCTCGGTGTGGAAGCCATTCGTGGAATCGGTGTCACCGGCGCGGGCGGGCCGCCGCCCACGCGATCAATCCACGAAGCCGCGACTCAGCAAGCCGTCGTGACCCCGTTCCCACCCTAATAGGAGCAAACGGAGACGATGCTCAAGCCACACGTGTTGTTGCCGTAGTTGCCCACGGACGCGGGATCGTCCTGTGTGGACCGGCCGGCGGTGCCTGACCGGGCTTTGTTCGGCTGGGAGGAGGCATCATGCAGCGCGTAGTAGTCCGTCGGCATCGGCGAGCGGGACTGAGCCAGCGCGGGGACGACGGGCAGCGAGGCCAGCGGCAGCGCGAAGAGGAACGTGCGAAGAAGTTTCATGACTTTCTCTCTGTCTTACGACGTATGTCGTTAGGCATAGAGTCAGGCAAGCCGACGCTGCTGCCAATTCTTTTTATTGCAGTGCAGCATAGCGGTTCGCGCAGGGCTGCGTTAAGCGTTCGGTGAGGATCGGTGACCTGTCGGATCCGGCTCGCAGGTCGGGGTACCGGCACGAGCATCGCGCGATGAACATCCCTGAGGATCATGGTGCCAGGATCGTGGCCGCGACGGCGGCGGCGTTGACGGTCTCAAGCGCCCGCTCGCGTAGCACGTCCGGCGGCGCAGCGGGGCCATCGGTCCAGGCGGGCGAAACCGGGTCGCGCGCGTACCTCACGCCATGTCGGTGCGCTGATGCGCGAAGCCTTTCGCCGGGGGCCAGCGAGCGACGTGGCGGAGGCGGGCGCGGTGCCGGGAGGCGTCGCGCGACCCCTCAGAGCGGCGCCGTCACCCCGTCCAGCCATGCCCGCACGTCGTCCGGCACCAGCGGTCCGATGCGCTCGCGCACCCGAGCGTGGTAGGCGTCCAGCCACGCCCGCTCGCCCGCGTCCAGCAGCCCCGCCTCGATCAGCGCCCGGTCGATCGGCGCGAAGGTGATCGTCTCGAAGCCGAGCGTCGGCCGGTCGCCGCCCTCAAAAACGCGGGACTCGACGACCAGCAGGTTCTCGATGCGGATGCCGTAGGCGCCGGCCTTGTAGTAGCCCGGCTCGTTCGACAGGATCATGCCCGGCTCGAGGGGCACGTGGCCGGTCTTGGCGATGCGCTGCGGCCCCTCGTGCACGGAAAGGTAGGCGCCGACGCCGTGGCCGGTGCCGTGGTCGAAGTCGAGCCCGACCTGCCACAGCGGCACCCGCGCCAGCGCGTCGATCTGCGCGCCGGTGGTGCCGGCGGGGAAGGTCGCCCGCGCGATCGCGATGTGCCCCTTCAGCACGCGGGTGAAGCGGTCGCGCATTTCCGGCGTCGGTTCGCCGACGGCGAGCGTGCGGGTGATGTCGGTGGTGCCGTCCTCGTATTGCGCGCCGGAATCGATGAGGTAGATGCCCTGCTCCAGCCGGCGGTTCGAGCGGGTCGAGACGCGGTAGTGCGGGATCGCCGAGTTCGGCCCCGCCGCCGAGATCGTGGGGAAGGACAGGTCGCGCAGCAGCCCTGTCTCGTGGCGGAAGCCCTCCAGCGCCTGCGCCGCCGCGATCTCGGTGAGCGCGCCGGGGTGGGCGTGCCCGGCGAACCAGTGGAGGAAGCGGGTGACGGCGGCGCCATCCCGCTCGTGGGCGGCGCGCGTGCCGCGCAGCTCGGCGGCGTTCTTGCGCGCCTTCATCAGCGCCACCGGGTCGGGGCCGATGATCGCCGTGCCGCCGGCCTCTTCCAGGCTCCGCGTCAGGCGGGCCGGCACGGTCGCGGCGTCGACCATCACCGCGCGGCCGTCCTTGCCCAGCGCCACCAGCACCGTCTCGACCGAGTCCGGCTCGGCCACCGTCGCGAGGGCCGACAGGGCCTCGTGCTCGTGGTCCCCGAGTTTTTCGCGCGCGAGGAACAGGGTCGGGTGCCCGACCGCGGGCACCAGCGCGAAGCCGAGCGGCAGCGGCGTGTGGCCGACATCGGCGCCGCGGATGTTGAAGAGCCACGCCACCGCGTGCGGGTCGGACACGAGCAGCGCGTCCGCCTTGCCCGGCCCCGCCTTGTCCAAGGCCGCGACGACGCGGCCGAGCTTCGCCGCCGTGTCCTCCCCCGCCAGGTCCTCCGCGCGCAGCGTGACCTTGCCTCGCGGAGGCGGCGGCCGGTCGGTCCAGATCGCGTCGACCGGGTTGGCGGCGACCGGGACGAGGGCGCCGCCCGCCGCCTCGACGGCCTTGCTCCACCGCCCGACGTCACCCGGCGTCGCCAACCACGAATCATAGCCGAGCCGGCCGGCGCCGAGGTGTTCGGCGATCCAGGCCTCCGGCTTCGTCTCGGCGACCGCCACGGGGGTGACGACGCCGGTGTCGACCTGGTCGCGCACGGCCAGCGTGTAGCGCCCGTCGACGAAGATGGCCGCCTCGCCGTGCAGCACGACGGCGAGGCCGGCCGAGCCGGTGAAGCCGGTGAGCCACGCCAGCCGCTCGTCGCAGGGGGGCACGTACTCGCCCTGGTGGCGGTCGGCGCGCGGCACGATGAAGCCGTCGAGGCCCTGTCGCGCCAGCTCCGCCCGCAACGCCGCCACGCGCGCCGCGCCTTGGGCGGGGTCGGAAGACTCGTCGAAGGACTGGAACCGGCTGGCGAACATGGCGGGCATCATGAGGTATCGGTCCGGAGAGTGCGCGGCGGTTCCCGGACGGACGCTTCAGCTCCGGGCGGCGGCGAGGTCCTCGTCGAGTGGGTGCGGCGGGAGCTTGTCGCAGGGGAAGCGCTCGCCGAGGTCGCTCAACTGGCCTTCGAGGCATTCGACCGTGAGCCGCACGGCGGCGCCGCCGGCGAAGGTCAGGGTGACGGCGCCGCCTGGCGTTCCCCCGGGCTCGAACACGATCGCGAGGAGGTGGAGCACGCGGTCGGCCTCGTCCTGCGCGAAGCCAGTGCGCGCCACGGCCAGCACGCACTCGAAGTGCAGGCCGACCGCGCAACGCTCGCACTCGCCCTTGGCGGCCTTCACCCAGTCGTACCGCTTGCCGAGCAGCGCGAAGCGGCGCTCGCGCGGGAGGTAGGCGAGTTCCGACACCGACACCAGGGCATCCTGGAGATGGGCGGACAGGATCGCGAGGTCGTCGGCGTCGAGCGCCACGAGCCGGAGCGGCTTCGCGTCGGCGGGCTTGGCGTCTTCGATCGTGCTCGTCATGGTTGGATCGCGGTCATGGGCGCCTTCGTGGGAGGAAACCGGGCAACGCGCCAGCCCGTCCCCCGTTCAGCCCAGGTTCGACAGGCGCTCGACCACGGCGCCGCAGCGCCCCAGTTTCTCTTCGAGGTGCTCGAAACCCCGGTCGAGGTGGTACACGCGGTTGACGATCGTCTCGCCCTCGGCCGCCAGCGCGGCGATGACCAGCGACACGGAGGCGCGCAGGTCGGTCGCCATCACCGGCGCGCCCTGCAGCGCCTTCACCCCCTCCACCACCGCCGCGTCGCCCTCCAGCCTGATCCGCGCGCCGAGCCGCGCCAGCTCCTGCACGTGCATGAAGCGGTTCTCGAAGATGGTTTCCGTGATGCGGGACGAGCCCTTGGCCATGGTCATCACCGCCATGAACTGCGCTTGGAGGTCGGTGGGGAAGCCGGGGAACGGCGCGGTCGAGATGTCGACGGGGTCGAGGCCCGAGCCGTTGCGGCGGACGCGGATGCCCTCGTTGGTGGCGGTGACGCTGGCACCCGCCCGCGTGAGGGCGTCGAGCGCGCTGCCGAGCGTGTCGGGCATCGCGCCCTCCAGCAGCACGTCGCCGCCGGCCATCGCCACGGCCATGCCGTAGGTGCCGGCCTCGATGCGGTCGGGCAGCACGGTATGGGTGGTGCCCCCCAGCGTGGCGACGCCGGCGATCTCGATGCGGGACGTGCCGGCGCCGGTGATGCGCGCGCCCATCTTGCCGAGGCAGGCGGCGAGGTCGACGACCTCGGGCTCGCGCGCCGCGTTGGTGATCAGCGTGTGGCCGTGGGCGAGCACGGCGGCCATCATCGCGGTGTGGGTGCCTCCGACCGTCACCTTGTCGAAGTGGATCTCCCCGCCGATCAGCCCGCGCGGCGCCACCGCGTGGGCGTAGCCCGCCTCAATCTCGATCCGCGCGCCGAGCTTTTCCAGCGCCATCAGCAGCAGGTCGACCGGGCGCGTGCCGATGGCGCAGCCGCCCGGCAGCGACACGCGGGCCTCGCCCATCCGGGCCAGCAGCGGCGCGATGACCCAGAAGCTCGCCCGCATCTTCGACACGAGTTCGTAGGGCGCGGTGGTGTCGACGATGTCGCGCGCGCAAAGGTGGATGGCGCGGGCGGCGTGCGGGTCCTCGCCGACGCGCCGCCCGTCCTGCCCGTAATCGACGCCGTGGTGGCCGAGGATGCGCACCAGCATCCGCACGTCGGCGAGGCCCGGCACGTTCTCCAGCGTCAGCGTTTCGCGCGTCAGCAGCGAGGCGATCATGAGGGGCAGCGCGGCGTTCTTGGCGCCCGAGATGGGGATCACGCCGTTCAGGGCTCGGCCGCCGGTGATGCGAATGCGATCCATGCCCTATCCCCTGTCCCGGTCGGTCGCCCGGTCCCGCTCGGTCGCGTGATCCCCGTCAGCCGCCCGCGCGCCCTGGTCCGGCGACGCCTTGCGCCGGCGCAGGTTGGCGCGCAGCGCCGCGCCGAGGCGCCGTTTGGCGTCGGCCTTCCGGTCGGTCGCCCCGGTCCCGGCAACGAAGGGTTCGGCTTCGCCGCGATCGTCCTCGGTCATCACCCGCCCGGCCCACCCTCGCTCGAACGGTCCTCAGTCCGGCAGGCGCCGTATGGTTCCGCTCTCGCTTGACGCGAGCGTTTGTAGGCGCTCGCCGCCGCCGCCACAAGGCGGGCTTGCGTTCGCGGCGCCATCGGTCATCCGGCTGTGGCGGCGCGGACTCACCGCCTCCCGGCCCCGCCACCGAGCCCCCGCCGATCGCCCCTCGACGCCGTTGGGGCGGGCCCGGCCGGAGCGGCGGCGCGCAGCGGCGAGGGAACTTGCAATCGCCAAACGCAGCCCCTAAGTTCGCGCCGCCGGCCGCCATAGCTCAGTTGGTTAGAGCGCTTGATTGTGGATCAAGAGGTCCCCCGTTCGAGCCGGGGTGGTGGTACCAGCCGATCTCCTCGCCCGCGTTGCGGCGTCCGCGTACGACGGGGCGGCGCTCCATCATCAGCCTTCCATGACGTCCTCGGCCAGTGCCTTGATCGGGAGCGGCGGCACGATGCCCCAGAAGCGCGCGATACGCAGCGTGGAGCTGATGTGGACGTCCAGCATGTACGCTCCGCTTTCGCCGACCCCGTCGATGCCGCCGGTCTCGAGCGGCGTGCCGTGGCCCATGTCCGTGATGCTGTAGGACTCGATCACCTCGCGACCGCCGGCGTCGCACCAGACCCGGCGGGGGTAGTTGTCCGCCAGTTCCTGTCGCGAGGCCTCGGCGCGCAGGCCGTGCAGGAGGCACCATTGCCCGAGGATCGCGTCGACGTTCGACAGGGCGACGGTGCGGTCGGCGGTGCCGTGCCACAGCGACAGGCGCGGCCAAGGACCATCGTGCCCGGAAGCGGCGCGCACCTTCGCCTCGAGCTGGCGGGCTGAGGGGCCGCCGAGGCCGTGCATCCGGTCCATGGCCTGGAGGATGCCGACGGCGCAGCCGTACGGGAGCCCGGCGATCATGGCGCCGCCCGAGAACACCTCCGGGTACGTCGCCATCATGACGGCCGCCATCGCGCCGCCCGCGGACAGGCCGGACACGAACACCTTGCCCCGATCCAGCCCCTTGCTCAGGATGAGCGTCTCGACCATCTGCCTCGTCGAGAGCGCCTCGCCGGAGGATCGCGTGTTGTCGCCCGCCTCGTACCAGTTGAAGCATAGGGCGGCGTTGTTCGACCAGCGCTGCTCGGGGAAGAGCAGCGCGAAGCCGTGTTTGTCGGCGAGCCTCGACCACCCCGACCCGAGATCGGTGTCGTAGGCCGACTGCGACCCCCCGTGGAAGACGACGACGAGCGGTGCTTCGGGCCCGAGGTCCCGCGGGATGTACGTCCAGGCCCTGAGATTTCCCGGGTTCGATCCAAAATCGCCGAGCTCTCGAAGCCGGTCGGGGGCGACGTCCGGCGTCGTCCAGAACGAGAACAACGAAGAACCCTGAAAGTCGGCCATGCACGCCCCTGCTTCGAGAGCCAACCGCCCCGACGGATGGTCGAGATCGACCTCCAAGGCATCGGGCCGCGTCGCGGACGCGGGCCCGGCGCCGTAACCTTTCCACCGCGTCGGCTTCTTCCGAAGACCGCCGCGCACGTCGGGCCGATGCTCTCGGTCATCGTGCCCGCACCGCCCCGCCGCCGCAACGGTCTCGTCGAACCGGGAGGCCGGGCCATCGCGAAGCCCCCGGCGGCGCATCGGCGCTCAGCGCGCCGAGCCATCCTGGACGGGGTCGGCCCCGACCGCACCTTCCGGCACGAGGCTGAGGCGCTGGGTCTGGATGCAATCCGCTATATGCGTCATGACGGCCCTGATCCGCGACGTATCCTTGTTGTCCTTGTGGACGACCAGCCAGATCCCAGTGGTGGGCGCCGGGATCGGCGGGTCGAGGCGGACCAGACCCGGTTCATGGTCGGCACGGAAACGAGCCAGGCACGCCAGGCCGGCTCCGTGGATGGCGGCGGCGACCGCCGCCTCATGGCTGCTGGTCTGGAACGCGATCCTGGCGCGAGGGGTGAGGTTGGCGAGCCAGTTGAATTGCGGCGTGTCCTGGATGTCGTCGAGCTGCCCGATCAGGTGTTGACCGGGGCAACCATCCTCGAAGTCCAACTCGACGTGCCGTTCCAGGTAGTCGGGGCTGGCGTACAGACCGAAGGCGAGGCTGCCGATGCGGCGGACGACGAGGTCGTGCTGGTTCGGCTGGGTGAGGCGAACGGACAGCTCGGCCTCCCGCATCGACAGGCTGAGTTCCCGCGGGTCGGGGATCAATTCGACGATGATGTCGGCGTGCTGACGCTGGAGCGACGCGAAGCAGGGCGCCAGGACGTGCGCGGCCATCGTCTCCGCGCAGGTCACCCGCACGCGTCCCGACAAGCGCATGTCGCGGCCGCCGACGGTGCGTTCCAGCGCCTCCGCCTCGATTTCCAGGCGCTCGGCCTTATCGCGGACGTCCTCGCCCGCCGGCGTCAGCACGTATCCGTCGGGGGTTCGATTGAGCAGGCGGACGCCGAGGTTCGCCTCCAGCGAGGCCAGGCGGCGCCCGACCGTCGGTTGCGAGACGCGGAGCTCTCTGGCGGCGGAGGACAGTTTGCCGTGCCGCGTCACGGAGAGGAAGAAGCGGATGTCGTCCCAGTCAAGCATCGGAGAAGCCGGCGTCGGTCATCTATGGACCCCAAGTCGTAAAGCTAAGGCAAGTTGTAACGCTGACGATGGACCCTTTCCATCGAACGTCCGATCTCCGCGGGCGTCAGCTTCTTCCGAGAAGCGCCGCGCACGCGTCTGGCCGGGCGTAGCCGGACCTTGGATCGCGCCCGGCTTCGTGGCGTTTCGGTCCGAGGACGACGGGCCGAACCGGGGTCACGACCGGGTGAAGAGGGCACGCAGACGATCCTCCTCCTCCTTCTGTCGCGTGATGTTCACGAACGAGGCGAAGTGCTGCTCGACCTCGCCGTTCCCGTTCCGCACGGGCGTGATGAAGACGAGGAGCCAGACCATGGTGCCATCCTTGCGCCGGTAACGCACCAGCGGTTCCAGGTCGCGTCCGCCCTCGAAGGACGTTCGGATTTCCGCCAGCATCTCGGGATCGGTGCCGCGCTGCATCAGGAAGTCGAAGCTCTGCCCCATCACCTCGTGCTCATCGTATCCGATCAGCGAGAGGAACGCCTGATTGACGTAGACGATGGGATGATCGGATGCCTTGGCGTCCGTGAACACCATCGGCATCCGTGTCGTGTCGGCGGCGGTCACGAACGGACCAAGCGCTTCCCTGAAGCGGTCGACCTCGGCTTCCGCATCCTTTTGCTGTTCGGACTTTCGAATATCTTCTGGCATAGAAGTTCATGTGCCTCGCGCGAGGGAAGTATATGACGCGCGCGCCTGAGAGCCGCGTCGGCACACGTCGCCTACAAAGCCTCGATCCGGAGCGACCGCAACGGTCGCCGTCTCGATCTTTGCGCATAGTTGCTAAACAAACTTGTATCCTTGACGGGTCCGTACGGCACGGCCTCGCCGCGGGCGCCGCTCAGCCTGAAGGCGCCTCGACCCCGAGGTGCTCGAACGTCTTCTCGAGTTCCATGATCGCTTCCAGATCCCGTCTCAACGACAGTTCAGCGCATTTGCAGATGGCGGTTAGGCGCGCCTCCCGATCCTCGACGGACATGGACCGCCGACGCATCGAGATGATCTGTGTCATGAGCGCGATTTGCTGGCAGTAGATTTCGAAGCTTTGGTCGTGAACCATAGGGCCACCCTACGTTGTCGGCCTAGGGGAACGCACGATCACTGCGGACCTGTTTCTGCCACGGTTGAGCCGTTCGTGAACGGTCTATTAACGAATGTCGCGGATGCGTTTTTGTAAGCGTCGAAGATCGTGCGAGATCAAGCCGCTACGCCGAGATCGACGGGCGGCGGGGACGGCGCGTGCCTGGCGAGGTCGGCACGCGCCGCATCGACCTCGACGGACGTCGAAGCGCGCATGATCCCGAAGCCGCTTGGGTCAGGCTCGGGGCTTCGGCATGAGGCGTCGGGCCTGGGCATCCCTGAAGGGGCTCGTCGGACGAGCCTCGGCTCCGGGCAAGGCGACACAGATTTGAATAGTCGTTCAGCGATTATATGGTGTGCAAAACAGTTGTTCCATAGTTAGCGTTCGCCTGGTTGCGGAGGGAAGCCATGCCGCGAAACGTGCTTGATCTTGATGCGTCAGTGCTCCGCGTGAATACGGCGACCGGCCGGCTCGCCGAACAGGTGAGCGACGTCGCGCAGGTCGACGATCTCGAAGGCATGTTGCTCGCGGCCCAGAAGCGGAGTGACCTCCGAGAACAGGTACTCCTGGAAAGGTTGCTTCATCAGCTCATCCTGGAAACTGTTGCCAAGGCTCGTCCCACTCGCATGCACTGACGTCAGGACCATGCACCGGCGTCAGGAACGAGCGGCATCGTCGTGGCTTGCCCACGCCCCACATCATCGACAAGGCGATCAATGATAAGCCGTACGGAGATCGACTACTCCCTTGAAATGATCGCCAGGAGCAAGAAGCGCCTGGACCATCAGCGCGTCGTCGTCGCCAAGCTTCGCTTCGACACCGAGCCCCGCTACGTGGACCTCGTGAAGGACATAGAAGCGACGATGGCGGCCAAGCTTTCGCTGCTCCTGAGACGGCACGCCAGCCTGGTTCGCGGTGAAGCGCCCGGGAAAGCGAACGACGCGAAATCGGCCTAGGGCCGGGAGCCGGCGGAGCTCGGAACCAGCATGCCGAAGGCAAGGAGCCTTCGGCATGCTGGTCGCGTTGCGCGCAGGCGATATCCGCTTCGAGTGCGAAGATGACGCAAGAGAATGTCCGTCGCGCTGGGCGCGGGCGAATTATAGCAAATCTTAAAGACTGTCGTTTGACAGTTTTTCTTCATATAAAATGATAGATCCAAGTGGGCATGACCCTTTCGTGTCAGGTAAATAGCACATCTGAAGCATGGCTTTTGGACTGCGCCGCCTTAGATGTTGAGATCGTCACTGACATAGCAGAAGCGAGCGACTATGAGCGATAGTTACGGCAGGCCGGCGGCCCCGATCGGAACGAACATGCCGGCCTCCATCGGATCGGCGGGATGGGAGCACGTTCACAAGCGCATTTCCTGGGGCGCGATTTTCGGGGGTGTGGTTCTCGCGCTGGCGA
>CAXTIU010000002.1:180256-412542 GCA_964244495.1 uncultured Beijerinckiaceae bacterium | reverse complement strand
CATCGGCATGCGGGCATGGGCACACACCGGTCAGACCTGAAGGCCGTTAGTATCAGGTACTCGCAGCGCTCATCCGACAGCGAGTGCATGGTCTGCAACACCAGGACCTTGAACATCAGCACGTGATCGAACGGCGGCCGGCCGCCCTTGCCGCGATCCGAGCGCGGTACCGCCTGCTGGAGCGCCGCGCGGAACATCCCGAAGTCGACCAGGCCCTTCAGCCGTTCGAGATCGTCACCCTTGGCTGACAGATCCTTCAGCCGCTCGTCGATGTCGAAGAACCCAGCCTGACCTCGCATCGCCACAGCCTCCATCCGCAAGCAGATGGAATCACATCACGTGCCAAAAAGGCGAGGTTCTTGGAGGTGTCCAGCTGCACCTACGCGCCGAGGGTGGCGGCAAGCCCATCGCCGCCGTGCTGACGAGCGGCGGGCGCCACGAGCAGGTCGCCTTGGAAGCCCTGATGGACAAGGGTGCGGTGCCGCGCCCGGGCCGGGGCCGTCCCCGCCCGCGCCGCACGGCCGGCGATCGCGGCTATTCCAGCCCAACCGCGCGGCGGCGGCTGAGGCGGCGGAAGGTCGAGCCGGTGATCCCGACCCGCAGGGACCAGCCCCGCCAACCCGACTTCGACAAGGCCGCCCATCGCGAGCGCAACAAGGTCGAGCGGCTGATTGGGCGGCTCAAGCAGTTCCGCCGCATCGCCACCCGCTATGAAAAACCGGCAGCAAACTACCTCGCCATGGTCACGCTCAATATGACCATGCTCTGGCTCACATGACTTTGCAGAGACGCCCTAGATGTTTGATCTCCGGGTTTGATGGTACAGTCTTCTTGTGCGAGTGGAAGGATGCGCCATGGGACAAGTTCACCATGGGAGCGCCACGACGACAGCGGCGGTCCGTCGAGCGATACAGCATAGTCAAGCGAGCCTGAGGCAGCTCGCCAAGCACTACGGCATCAACCCGAAGACTGTGGCCAAGTGGAAGAAGCGACCCTCGACGGCGGATCGCAAGACAGGGCCGAGCGAGCCGAAGTCGACGGTGCTGTCGGTTGAGGACGAAGCTGTCATCGTCACTTTCCGCCGGCACGCGCTGCTGCCACTGGACGACTGCCTCTACGCCCTGCAGCCGACGATCCCGCATCTGACGCGCTCATTGCTGCATCGTTGCCTCCAGCGCCACGGCATCTCGCGGCTGCCCGAGGTCGACGGCGACAAGCCGCTGCGCTCGACGTTCAAGCGCTACCCGCTCGGCTATTTCCACCTCGACATTGCCGAAGTGAGGACCGAGGAAGGCAAGCTCTACCTCCTCGTGGCGATCGACCGGACCTCCAAGTTCGCCTTCGCCGAGTTGCACGTGAAGGCCACACGCCGGATCGCCGGCGACTTCCTGCGGACCCTCGCTGCCGCGGTTCCTTACACGATCCACACGGTGCTCACCGGCAACGGCACGCACTTCCCCGAGCCGGCCGGCAATGCTTGGACCCCAGCAGAGATCAAAGCCATGCGCGCCGGCAAGGTGCTCTTCCGCTGCCAATCCTTCGAAGCCGCCTGCGCCGATCTCGACATCGAGCATCGCCTCACGAAGCCGCGCCATCCTTGGACCAGCGACCAGGTCGAGCGGATGAACCGGACGATCAAGGATGCGACCGTCAAGCGCTTCCACTACGAAAGCCATGAACAGCTCCGACAGCACCTCGCCGACTTCGTGGCCGCCTACAACTTCGCGCGCCGCCTGAAGACCCTACGCGGCCTCACACCCTACGAGGCCATCTGCAGAGCATGAACAGATGAACCATTCAGGTTCACACACAACCCGTACCACCAAACTCCGGGACCAAACATCGAGTCAGCAAATAGCTACAGTTGGGAGCACCGATCGATCAGATCGCCAGGAAGCGGACGTTGCCACCTTCTGCTAAGGGTCAAAGCCGGCAATTCCGGCATCTCCGCTTCGCCAAGGTCGCGCTCAAAAGCAGCCTTCCCTTCTCGCCCGGGAACGGCGGCAAACATGCACCAAGCTACGTAGAAGTCTTAACATCGATACCGAGGTATCTTCTCGATCTCGCGCTTGAGCACATCGATGGGGTAGGCGACGTAGTCGTCCGACGCGTCCTTCTTGCGGTTGTGGCCAGCGATGGCGTTGGCGTGCCGCTTCGAGATACCAACCCCTTCGGCGATCGTCAGGAAGGTATGGCGCCATCCATGATTCGGGCTGACACCATGCTCGAGACGAACCTTCTCCTGGATCCAGGCGCCGATCTCGCTCGCGCGGAGTTCTGCGGGGCTGCGCTTCGCGCCCTGGCGCTGTGGCCTGTCGCCGACGAAGAGGGTACCGGCCGGCGCGGTCCGCCAGAACTCGACGAGACCTTCCTCGATGAGGGCATCGTGCATCGGCACGGTGCGCGCCCGCGCCTCCTTGGTCCTGGGAAAGCGCATGACCCAGATGTCGCCCTCTCGCCAGATGTCCTCCCTGCTCAACCAGCAGACCTCCTGGATGCGGGCGCCGGTGTAGGCGCAAATCCAGGGTGCCCAACGCCGCGAGGCCGCAGCTCTCGGGTAACGCTTGTCGTCGACACCGCGCGCCAGCCGCAGGATGGCTTGGATCTCGTGCTGGTGGAAGGTCTTGTCGCGCGTCTCGACCTGGCTCGGGAGATCGAGCTTCACGCCGCGGGCGGGGTTGGCGACGAGCAGGCGACCCCCGTTCCGCGTGGTCGCGAACTGCAGGACCGAGGCCACGGCGACCAGGTCGTTCCGGTTGATCGTGCGCGGGGCGATGCCGTCGACGTCACGGCGCTTCTCCGCCCAGGCCCAGATGTCGTCCTCGGTGACGAGGCGGATGTCCGTGCCGCCCAAGTGCGCGATGAGGCTTTGCAGCGAGGGAGCGTACCGGCGGAACGTCGAGGCGGCGCGCTTGTCGGAGTTGTGCGTCGTCCAGTCCTCGAACAGCGCCTTCATCGTCTTGCGGCCGTGAACGACGACTGGCGCAACCGGCTCCGGCTTGGCTAATTCGAAGGTCGGAAACCGTGAGAGGTTGCGATCCTCCGAGTAGTCCCCGGCCATGTTGCGGGCGAGCTTGCCCCCTGGCCAATCGTACCACCTCGCCGATCTCGTGCAGCAGTTTCGCGCGGGTGGCGGCGTCGATGACGAGCTGCCGGCGCGCGCAGATCGCGTCGGCGGTGTCGCCGAAGAGGTGATCGAGCGCCTCGTCGTAGGTGACCGTGCACAGGTCGAGCACGACGTCGGCCCGCGTCTCGAAGGCGAGCAGCTGAGGTCCCGACGGCCGCTGGATCGCGGCGAGGAAGCGCGCGTCCTCGTCCGAGAGCTCGCCGTACTCGCCGCCGTACTTCCAGTCGCGGAACGCGTCGCGGTCGTCTTCCACCGTTCTCAGGAGGACGTCGGGTCCGTAGCTCGGATCGTCCTCGAACCGAGCGACGCGATCACGGGTGGCGTCGCCGGCGAGAGCGACGAGCTGCTTATGGGTCAGCGGCTTGGGGCCGACCCTTATCGCTTCCCAGTGCCGCACGAGCGCGCCGTAGGCGGCGACGAAGCGGCTGCGGGCCAGGGCAGGATCCTTGGTCCTGAGCGACAGGAACACCTTGTCGGTCACCGCCACCGTGACGAGCGCATCCTCGACCGGCAGGGTCAGCCGGGTCGCGCGCAGCCTCAGTGCGAGGTCGCGCGGCACCCGGACGTTGAGGAAGAAGGTGCCGGTGCGATGGGCGAAGGGACGGGGCATCCGAAGGGCCATGTGTGCATCCGCTGTGTGCATGCGGACGTCGGCTAACCCTTTGTACTGCGGTAACTTCTTGACAAACCATCAAGAAATCATGGTGCCCAGGAGAGGACTCGAACCTCCACCTCTTTCAAGACTGGTACCTGAAACCAGCGCGTCTACCAATTCCGCCACCAGGGCACGCGCGATCTCCTTACGGGGCGGTCGGCCTCGCTGTCAATCCGATCGCGACCCCGCGCGCCAACCCGACCGCCGTTGTCGAGCTGCCGCGCCGCTCGTTTTCCTGTACACGCGGGGGCGTGGTCCTTAAGGCTTTGCCCGTGAGCGCGACGCGGCGCGCAGGAATGCGGGATCATGGCAGGACCCAATCTTCTCGGACCTCTGCTGAAGACGGGACGGCTCGTCACCGTGTTCGGCGGCTCGGGCTTCGTCGGGCGATACGTCGTCAAGGCGCTGGCGGAGCACGGCTGGCGCATCCGCGTCGCCACGCGCCGGCCAAGCCTCGCCCTGGTGCTGCAGACCGCCGGCCGCGTCGGGCAGATCCACGCGGTGCAGGCCAACCTGCGCTATCCCGACTCGGTGGCGCGCGCGCTCCGCGACGCGGACGCGGTGGTCAACCTCGTCGGCCTGCTCGCCCAGGGGGGCGCCCAAACCTTCTCCGCCATCCACACCGAGGGCGCGCGCGTCGTGGCCGGGGCGGCCAAGGCGGCGGGCGTCACGCGGTTCGTGCAGATGTCCGCGATCGGGGCCGACCCGACGTCGCCGGCCGAGTACGGGCGCACCAAGGCGGAGGCCGAGCGGATCGTGCTCGAGCTCATCCCCGAAACGGTGGTCGTGCGGCCCTCGGTCGTGTTCGGTCCGGAAGACAAGTTCTTCAACCGCTTCGCCGGCATGGCGCGCGTCATGCCGGCGCTGCCGCTGATCGGCGGCGGCGGCAGCCTGTTGCAGCCGGTCTTCGTCGGTGACGTCGCCGAGGCGGTCGCCCGTGCCGTCGATGGCCATGCCGACCGGGGTGTCGTCAGCCCCGGCACGACCTACGAGCTGGGCGGTCCGGAGGCGCAATCCTTCAAGCAGATCCTGCAGTTCATCCTGACGACGATCGACAGGCGCCGGCCTCTGGTGTCGCTGCCGTTCCCGGCGGCGGCGACGATGGGCCGTGTCACCGAGGTCGTGAAGAAGGCGAGCTTCGGACTGCTGCCGGAGATGCTCGACCTCACCCGCGACCAGGTCGAGCTGCTGAAGGTCGACAACGTGGTGTCGGCCGCCGCCGTCGCCGAGGGGCGCACCCTCAAGGGCCTCGGCATCGATGCGGAACCCTACGAAAGCTTCGTGCCGGGTTACCTCTATCGGTTCCGCAAGACCGGGCAGTACGCCGGCTACGCCAAAGGCTGACGCCCGCCGCGCAGTCGCCGGGGAAACGGCCCAGGCGGTGGACCGCCTCGCGGCGGGGGCAGGGCGCGCATCACCAGCGGCCGCGTCACGCGCACCATGAAGGCGGCGCCGAACAGCGGCGTCAGCAGGTTGAGGAGCGGGATCGAGGCCAGTCCCGCCACGACGCAGCCGGCGCCGAACAGGCGCAGCCCGTGGCGGCGGCGCAGCGCGCGCACCTCGGGAAGCGGCAGATAGCGCAGCGCCGCGAACTCCGCGAAGCCACGCCCGAGCAGGTAGGCGTTGGCACCGAAGAAGGCGACCGCGTTGAGGCCTGGGACGAGGAGCAGCGCCAGCGCGAGCGCGTTGACGAGGAGGCTCAAGCCGGCGAACTTCAGTCCGATCCACAGGGCGGGGCCGAACGGCAGCGCCCGGCCACGCCCCTGCGGTCCGGCGACGGCTTCCTCCACTTGGCCGGCGAGCTCGTCGAAGAAGAACCCGGCCACGATGAAGGCGGCGCTCGGCACCAGCAGCGCGATGCCGACGACGAGGCCCAGCCCGACGAGGACGTGGACGCCTAGCGCCAGCCAGGCGTACGGCAGGTGGATCGTGGCGGTGGCGACGAGCCGGTCGAGCCCCAGCCAGACGAGCAGCATCAGGAGCAGGGTCAGGCCGATCGACTTCCAGAACACGCCGCGGAACGGGCGGGTGAAGACCTGGTCGATGGCATCGAAAGCGGCTGCGATCACGCGTGCTCCCGTGGCGGCCACCGACGCATGGCTTGCCGGACGAAGGACCCGTTCATTATGGTGCGATCGGGACTGTCGAGGATCGGCCCGTGCCACGCAAGGCGCGATCGCGGCCCGTACCGAGGATTTGTGATGGCGGGTGCGCGTTCCATGGGTTCCCCCTCGATCGTTCGGGCGTCGGCGCGGCGCGCTCCCGCCAAGGGGCGGTGATGGAGGCCCACCTTTCCGACCGCGTCGGTCCGATCCCGCGCAGCCGCCTTCCGACGCTTGTTTTCCTCGCGTTCGCCCTGCTCACCTTGACCCTCGTGGTCGGGATCGCCGCTTTCGGGTGGACCCTCGACACGCTGCGCGGCGAACTGCGGGCGCTCGGGCTGATGAAACGGCCGGACTTCGCGGCGGTCTACGCGCACCTGAACGTGCCGCCGCTCGACCCATCCATGGAGGCCGGCGCCGCGGCTCCTTTCGCCAAGCTCGCCCGCGAGCCGTGCGACGGCCCTGCCGTCATGGCGCTGGCGAGAGGCGTCGAGGAGGGCGGCGAGCAGCGCTGGGCGGCCGAAGCCCTGACCGGGTGGGGCGGCGCGTGCGGGCCCGACAACGCCGGCGCGCTGCGGCAGGCTACCTCGCTCTACATCAACCTCCATGCTTACGATCGCGCCTTCGCGCTCGCACGAGACCTCGTCGCCGCCCATCCCCACGTCGCCGACTACCAGTACCTGAAAGGCAAGGCCGAGGTCGGACTCCGGCGCGTCGACGACGCCCTGCTGAGCTTCGCCAACACGATCCACCTCGAACCGGCTCCGTTGAGGGTCGGCTCGTGGGTTTTCACCGACATGTCGGACCTTTACGCCTCCACCGGGCGATACTGCGAGGCGATCGGGCCGATCCAGGACTACGTGTCGCTGGACCCCGCCACCCGCGATACCGCGCCCATGCAGAAGCTGATGACCGACGATGCCGCCAAGGGCCACTGCGCCGCCTTCGCCGCTGGCGCGGACAGGTTCCCGGTCGCCGGCGCCAACGTGATCCGCACCCGCGTGCTCGTCAACGGCGTGGCCGGCACCTTCATCCTCGACACCGGCGCCAGCTTCGTGACGGTGACGGCGGCCTTCGCCCGCAAGGCGCATCTCGATGCGAGCGGCTCGGCGCCGCTGCGGGCCATGACCGCCAACGGCGCCGTCTACGATCGCCTCGTCCCGGCCGGCAGCGTCAGGGTCGGGCGGGTCGAGGCACGGCAGGTGCCCGTCGCGATCCAGGAGAGCGGCATGGGCGCGGTCGACGGCCTGCTCGGGCGCTCGTTCCTGTCGCGCTTCGACGTCGCCATCGAGGGAGAGCACTGGAGCCTGCGCTCCAAGACGGGCGATAAAACGGGCGACAAGACCGGCGCCAAGCCGTGAGCGTCCGCGTCGGCGTCCGCTGGCGCCCTCCCGTGCACGATCCGGTTCGACTGGCCCTGACGGCAGGCGCGACGCTCGCCTGCCTCGGCACCGGCTTCATGAGTCACGCGCGCAACCGCCTCGCCGACGGCGCGTCGCTCCCGGTCTGGGCCGCTCCGGCACCGCCGGTGACGGTTCTCGCCGTCGCGCTCGCCGGCCTCGTCGCGCTGGCCTTCGTTCCCGGCTCGAAGCGACGCGACCGGCTGGCCCTTGCCGTGAGCGTCACGCTCGCCGGGGCCGCGCTCGTCGCCGCCGGCACCTTCGCTCACGCGCTGATCGAGCCGGGGCGGCCGGCGCAGCGGCAAACGCTCGGCCCCGCCTTCTGGGTCGTGCTCGGCTGCGCCGGCCTGAGCGCCGCCGACGCCCTGCACGGCCTGCGATGGGGCGGCGCGGCGCGGACCGGCTTGCTGGCGTTCGTCGTCGCCGTCCTCGCCGCGCTCGCCGCCTCGGGGCTGTTTCACGACCTGTCGCTGACCCGCGAGCTGGTCAGTCATCGCGCACCCTTCCTCGGCGAGCTGGCGCGCCACGTCGAACTCGTCGCCGCCACCGTGCTCCTCGCCATGATCGCCTGCGCGCCGCTGGTCTGGCTGGTGCGCCGTCGCGCGCCTGCCCGTGGTTCCGTCTTCGCGGTGCTCGGGCTGCTCCAGACGATCCCCTCCATCGCCCTGTTCGGCCTGCTGGTGGCGCCCCTTGAAGCGCTCGCTGCCCGGTTCCCGACGCTGGCGGCTTGGGGCGTCTCCGGCCTCGGCGTCGCGCCGGCGCTCGTCGCGCTGGTCGTCTACGCCGCCTTTCCCCTGGTCCGCATGGGCGACGCCGCCTTCGCCGCCGTGCCGGCGGCGGTCGGCGATGCCGCCGCCGGCCTCGGCTTCGGCCGCCGCCGCAGGTTCTGGGCGGTCGATCTGCCGCTCGCCGCGCCCGTGCTGCTCGCCGGCCTGCGGATCGTGACCCTGCAAACGATCGGGCTGGCGACCGTCGCGGCGCTGATCGGCGGCGGTGGACTCGGCACGTTCGTCTTCGCCGGGATCGGGCAATACGCGCTCGACCTCGTCCTGGTCGGGGCGATCCCCATCGTCCTCCTGGCGCTGGCGGCGGATGGCGCCTTCCGCCTCGCGCTGGCCGTGGTCGCGACGCCGGAATGATCGTCGTCGACGCCGTCACCAAACGCTTCGGCGCAACGGCCGCCCTCGCCGGATGCAGCGTGAGGGTGGAGGCCGGCGCCTTCTTCGCGCTGATCGGCCCTTCCGGCTGCGGGAAGTCGACCCTGCTGCGTATGATGAACGGCCTGGTGACCCCCGATCGCGGCACCGTGACCGTGCGCGGCCAGGATATCGCCACGCTGGATCGCGAGCGCCTTCGCCAAGGGATCGGCTACGTCATCCAGTCGGTCGGCTTGTTCCCGCACTGGACCGTCGCCGCCAACTTGGCTGCCGTGCCGCGCCTGCTCGGGTGGGACCGCCACCGCGTCGCCGCGCGGCTCGACGCCGTGGTCGCGTTGGTCGGCATCGACCCCGCGCTGCTCGCGCGCTACCCGCACCAGCTTTCCGGCGGGCAGCGCCAGCGGATCGGGGTGGGCCGGGCGCTCGCCGCAGATCCCGACCTGATCCTGATGGACGAACCGTTCTCGGCGCTCGACCCCCTTAGCCGCGCGGAGCTGCGGGGCGAGATGCGCCGCATCCACCGCGAGAGCGGCAAGACGATCGTCATGGTCACGCACGATGTCGGCGAGGCGCTCGGCCTCGCCACCGCGCTCGCGATCATGAGGGACGGCCGGGTGGTGCAGGCCGGCACGCCGGCCGCCGTCCTCGCCGCGCCGGCCGACCCCTTCGTCGACGGCTTCCTCGGCGGCCCTGCGCGCCACCTCCACCGGCTCGACGTCACCTCGGTCGAGACGCTGGCCGTGCCGGGCGTCGAGCCGGGCCGTCCGCGCGTCGCCGCCGCCGCGACGCTGCGCGAAGCCCTCGGCCTGATGATGGCGGAGCGTTGCGCGCGATTGACGGTGGAGCGCGCCGGCGTCGCGTGCGGCACGATCACGCTCGAAGCCCTCGTGGGCGGCGGCCAGGGTGGTTAGCCGGACCGCGCTCGGTGGCGCGATGGCGGCGACGGTCCTGCTCGTCGCCGCGATCCTGGCGATGTCCCGCGCCGCGCCGCTGTTCCACGCGCTGTATCCCGCGCTGAGGACGCCGCTGTATGACCGCGCGAGCTTCGCGGCGCTGGCGCTCGCCCATCTCCGCCTCGTGGCGCTCTCGAGCGCGTTCGCCGGCAGTTGCGGCATCGTGGGCGCGGTGTTCGTGACGCGACCGGCCGGTCGAGCCTTCGCTCCGCTGGCGCGTCTGGGAGCGACGCTTGGCCAGACCGTGCCGCCGGTCGCGGTGCTGGCCCTGGCGGTGCCGACGCTCGGCTACGGATCGGCCCCGGCACTGGCGGCGCTCGTCCTTTACGCCATCCTGCCGGTCCTGGAAGCCACGCTCGCCGGCTTGGCCTCCGTTCCACCCGAGGCGCGGGACGCGGCCGACGGGCTCGGCTTCCGGCCGCTGCGCCGGCTGCTCACGGTGGAGATGCCGCTGGCGGCGCCCCTCATCGTGACCGGCGTACGCAACGCCACCATCATCAACGTCGGCACCGCGACGATCGGGTCCAGCGTTGGCGCGCTGTCGCTCGGCTCGCCGATCATCGAGGGGTTGGCGGCGTCCAACCAAGCCTACGTGGTGGAAGGCGCCATCATCGTGGCGCTGCTGGCGATCGGCGTCGACCGCTGGTTCGACGTCGTCGCCGACCTGGCCCGTCCGGCGGGCGACGGGCGATGATCACTC
The DNA here is from genome assembly GCA_964244495.1 of uncultured Beijerinckiaceae bacterium. Classification (GTDB taxonomy): domain Bacteria; phylum Pseudomonadota; class Alphaproteobacteria; order Rhizobiales; family Beijerinckiaceae; genus RH-AL1. The sequence continues at coordinate 402,448 of CAXTIU010000002.1, read as the reverse complement.
GTCGTTGGCGGAATTCACGTCCTCGACCTTGATCGACCGGCCGCCCTTCTCCGTCACGTCGTAGTTCGGCGCCTCCTGCTCCCGGCTTTCCGGCCTGCCCTCGGTCTTGGGTTCGACCGGGCGGGGCGCGTGGTCGGCGGCATCGTCGCCGCGTTTGGTCCCAGTCATGGCTTCTACCCCTCGGAAATATCCCACCCGAGCGAACGTGCTGGCCAATTACGGGTTCCTGTCCGATCATGACGCCCGCAAGCGGCGGGCGTAGGAGGAGCGTTGTGAGATCGATCCTGGTGCCGGTCGAGGACCACGACCGCATGGATGCGGTGCTGTCGACCGCGCTGCTCTTCGCGCAGCCTTTCGCGTCCACCATCGAGGGCGTCCCGCTCGGACCCGACACGGCGGACATGATCGCGGCCGACTTCTCGATGAGCGGCGTCATCTTCGACGACAAGACCCGGCGCGCCATGCTCAAGCACGCCGCCGACACGTTCGAGGGCTTCATGGCGAGCCGCGGGGTGCCGCGCCGGTCGAAAGAGGTCGCCGGCCCGAGCTTCAGCTGGCTGGGCGAGGCGCTGGTCTCGCCGGCCGGCGTCGGGGCCTACGGCCGGACCTTTGACATCCTGGTGGTCGGGCGCCCCGGCGCGGGCTCGCACGAGCCGCGCTCCTCGACGCTGGAGGGCGCCCTCTTCGAGAGCGGGCGACCGCTGCTCATCGTTCCGCCGGAGGCGCCGACCACGATCGGGTCGAGCATCGCGATCGCCTGGAACCGCAGCGTGGAGACGGCCCGCAGCATCGCCTTCGCCATGCCCCTCCTGCAGCGCGCCCGCGACGTGATCGTCATGACCGTGCCGGGTGCCCGCACGCAGGGCCCCGACGACGCCCAGGTCGCGCGTGGACTGTGCCGGCACGGCATCCCGGCCCGCGTCCTCGCCGTCGCCGAGCAGGGCCGCAAGCCGGCCCGCGTCCTGCTCGAAACCGCCGCCGAGCTCGGCTGCGACCTGATGATCAAGGGCGGCTTCACGGAAGGCCGGCTGCGCCAGATGATCTTCGGCGGCGTCACCAGCGACATCCTCGCCGAGGCGCGGGTGCCGGTGTTCATGGCGCATTGAGGCCGGCGGAGCCGATGGTTCAGTAGCCGACCGCCAGCGTGCCGCGCTGACGCGGGTCGGCGGCGCCGGCGAGCAGGCCGTCGCCCACCGCGATGCTCTGCGCCGAGCCCCAGGCGTCGTGGAGCGTCACGTGGTAGCCTTCCGCCTCCAGCAGCCGGATCGTGTCGGGGCTGATCCCCCGCTCCACGGACAGGACGTCCGGAAGCAGCTGGTCGTGGACGCGCGTGGCCGCCGTCGCCTCGGCGACGTTCATCCTGAAATCGACGGTGTTCAGGATCATCTCCAGCACGGTGGTGATGATGCGCGAGCCGCCCGGCGATCCCGTGACCAGTTCGAGCTTGCCGTCCCGGAACATCATCGTCGGCGCCATCGACGACAGCGGTCGCTTGCGCGGTCCCGGCGCGTTGGCCTTGCCGCCGGTGAGGCCGAAGTAGTTGGGGGCGTCCGGCTTGGCGGCGAAGTCGTCGAGTTCGTCGTTGAGCAGCACGCCGGTGCCGTCGGCGACGAGGCCGACGCCGTAGTTGAGGTTCAGCGTATAGGTGTTGGCGACCGCGTTGCCCTCCGCGTCGACGATCGAGAAATGGGTGGTCTGGTCGCTCTCGTAGGGCGAAGGGTCGACCACCTTAATTTCCGTGGCCGACCGCGCCCTGCCGGGCTGGATGGTGGCCCGCAGCGTCGCCGCGTAGCCCTTCGACGTCAGCCCTTTCACCGGCACCTTCGTGACGGCGGGGTCGCCGAGGTACTCCGCGCGGTCGGCGTAGGCGAGCTTCATCGCTTCCGCCATGTCGTGGATCGCGGCGGCGGAGTTCGCGCCCTCCGCGCCCAGGGGAAAGCCCTCCAGGATGTTGAGGAGCTCGACCACGTGGATGCCGCCGGAGGAGGGCGGCGGCATCGACGCGACCGTGTGGCCGCGATAGGTCCCGAAAACGGGCGGCCTTTCGATCGCCGCGTAGCTCGACAGGTCCTCGGCCGTCATCGTGCCGCCGGCTGCGCGCACGGCGGCGGCGATCTTCGCCGCCACGGCCCCCTCGTAGAACCCCTTGGCGCCCTCGCGGCCGACCGTCTCCAGCGTCGCCGCCAAGTCGGCCTGCACCAGCTTGTCGCCCTTCCGCAGCGGCGTCCCGTCCGCGTGGAGGAAGACCGCGCTCGACGGCCAGCGCTTGAGGCGCGGCGCCTCCGCCAGCGAGTCGGCGAGATCCTCGTCGACGGCGATCCCGTCGCGGGCCAGCGCGGCGGCCGGCCGGGCGAGGTCGGCGAGGGTGAAGCGCCCGGACCCGTAGCGTTCGAGGGCGAGCGCGAGGCCGGCGACGGTGCCGGGCACGCCGACCGCGAGCCCGGTGTCTCGGGACAGGCTAGGCACCGCCTCGCCGTGCGCGTCGAGGAAGACGTCGGCCTTCGTCGCGGCCGGCGCCACCTCGCGGTAGTCGATCGCGACCGTCCGGTCGCCGTGAGCGAGGTGCACCAGCATGAAGCCGCCGCCGCCGAGGTTGCCGGCGCGAGGTAGCGTGACGGCCAGCGCCAGCGCGGTCGCGACCGCCGCGTCGACGGCGTTGCCGCCCCGCTTCAGGACCTCGAGGCCGACCCGCGCCGCCGTGCCCTCCTGCGCCACCACCATGCCGTGGCTCGCGATCACCGGCAGCGCGCGGGCCCCGGACCCCACGATCGGCGGCAGGTCGGCTGCACGGAGCGATGGTGTCAGGGCGACGGTCGCGACCACCGCCGCCATCGATGTCTTGAAGCTGGCCACCCGATCTCCCCCGTCGCGACACGGCGAACAGGGTATCCTCGGCACCCGGGCACCGCCAGCCTCACCTCGGCGGCACGCCGCGACGCTCGCCGTTGAGCGTTCCCGCGCCGCAAAGCTGGAGCGGACAGAACGGTCGTCTGCTACTGGTCGCGAGTCCATCCCTGTGTCTTTGCCGAAGGAAGCGGTCATGGCGAGCTACATCGAACCCACCTCCGGCAGGCTGTATCCGTTTGGGGTGCCCCGCTGGTGCTCCGACGACGGCAAGCCGCTGCTGGTGAGCGCGGGCGCCGGCATGGGGCGCGACGAGGTCGAGCGCGGAACCCGCTCGCTGTGGCGCTACCGCGCGTCGCTGCCGCTCCCGATCGCCGATCCGATCACCATGGGCGAGGGCTGCACGCCGCTCGTGCAAAGGCGATGGGGCAACCATCGCCCGTTCTTCAAGCTGGAATGGTTCAACCCGACCGGCAGCTTCAAGGACCGCGGCACGAGCGTGATGCTGTCGTTCCTGCGCCAGATCGGCGTCGACGCCGTGCTGGAGGACAGTTCGGGCAACGGCGGCTCGTCGGTCGCCGGCTTCGGCGCGGCCGGGGGCCTGCGCGTGAAGATCCTCGCGCCGGCCTCCACGTCGCCGGCCAAGATCGCGCAGGTGCGCGCCTACGGGGCCGCCGTGCAACTGGTGGAGGGGCCGCGCCAGGCGTCGGAGGCGGAAGCCATCCGGCAGTCCGGCGAAACGTTCTACGCGAGCCACAACTGGCAGCCCTTCTTCCTGGAAGGCACCAAGTCGCTCGCCTACGAGATATGGGAGGACCTCGGCTTCACGGCGCCCGACAACGTCGTCATGCCGGTGGGCGCCGGCAGCAGCCTGCTCGGCTGCGCCTTCGGCTTCCGCGAGCTGTTGGCGGCGGGGCAGATCGCGCGACTGCCGCGCCTCTTCGCGGCCCAGCCCTTGAACTGTTCCCCGATCGACGCGAGCTTCCAGGCGGGCGCCGAAACGCCCGTGCCGCGCGAGGTGGGGAGCACGATCGCGGAGGGCACCGCCATCGCCCGTCCTATGCGGCTGCGCGAGATCCTCGGAGCGCTGCGCGAGAGCGGCGGCTCCACGCTCGCGCTGCCGGAGGTGGAGATCGCCGCCGCCCTGCGGACGCTCGCCCGCCAAGGCTTGTTCGTCGAGCCGACCTGCGCGAGCGCGGCGGCCGCCTTGGACCGGCTGATCGCCGCCCGCACGATCGCGCCCGGCGAGACCACCGTGGTGATCCTCACCGGCACCGGCCTGAAGGCCGCCACGACGGTGGCCGACCTCGTGCAGTAGCTCAGATCCAGCCGGCCAGCTCGCGCTTCACGAGGTCTTCCAGCACCCGCATGCCGATGTCGCTGTCGTTGAGGCAAGGCAGGGCGGCGAAGTGCTCGCCGCCGTTCTCCTCGAAATATCCGCGGTTCTCCTCGCCCAGCTCCTCGATCGTCTCCAGGCAATCGGCGGCGAAGCCGGGCGCCACGACAGCCATGGTCTTCACGCCGGCCCTGGCCATCGCCTTGATCGTCTCGTCGGTGTAGGGCTGGAGCCACTTCGCCGGCCCGAACCGGCTCTGGAAGCTCATCCGGAACGCGTTGGCGTCCATCCCCATCGCGCGGCGCAGGCGCTGCCAAGTCTCGATGCACTGCGCCTGATAGGGATCGCCCTTGTCGACGTACTCCTGCGGCACGCCGTGAAAGGAGGCGAGCAGCACCTCCGGCTTGAACGGCAGCTTGGCGACCTCTTCGCGGATCGAGGCGGCCATCGCGTCAATGTAGGATCGCGAGCGGAAGTACGGGTGTGCGACGCGCACCGTGGGCTGGAACCGCATCGTCTCCAAAGCCTCGAACGCCTTGTCGCAGACGGTCGCCGAGGTCGCCGCCGCGTATTGCGGGTAGAGCGGCACCAGCAGGAACTTGTCGCAGCCCCCGGCGACGAGCGCGTCGATGCCGCCCTTGATCGACGGGTTGCCGTAGCGCATCGCCCAGTCCACGACGATGTCGTCGCCGCTCGCGCCGAGGCCGCCGGCCCGCAGCCAGGCGGCGAGCTTGTCGGCCTGCGCGCGGGTGATGGTGCGCAGCGGGCTCTCGTCCCGCTCCTTGTTCCAGATGGAGGCGTAGTCCTTGCCCTTGGCGGACGGGCGCACGGACAGGATGATGAGGTTGAGGATCGGCCACCACAGCAGCCGCGGCGTCTCGATCACCCGCCTGTCCGACAGGAACTCCTTGAGGTAGCGCCGCATCGACCAGTAGTCGGTGGCATCCGGCGTGCCGAGGTTGACCAGCAGCACGCCGGTCTTCGCGCGCGGGAACTCGGCCCGCGCCGGGGCGGCGGCTGACCGCCTCGCCTCGATGGGCTCGGGTTTATGCAGGGCGACGACCTCGGCTGGCACGATGTTCCCTTCCGCAGCGCGGCCTAATGTAGGCGGCGGCGGCGTGCCTGTCATGTGCGGCCATCATCCCTGATGACGCAGCGCCCACGCCCGCTTCAAGGGGCGCCGGACGGGCGCCAGCGGGCGAAATGGTCGACCGGCCCGTGCCCGTGCCCGACCGTGAGGCGGTCGGCGCCGGCGAGCGCGCCGTCGAGGTAGGCTTTCGCGCGCCGCACGGCCTCGTCGAGGACGTGACCCCTCGCGAGGTAAGCGGCGATGGCGGCCGAGAGGGTGCAGCCGGTGCCGTGCGTGTTGGCCGTCGCGATCCGGGGCGAGGCGAACCACGCGCCCGTCGCGCCGTCCCACAGGTAGTCGGCGGCGGTGTCGCCCGTCCCGTGGCCGCCCTTGATCAGCCAGGCGGCGGGGCCGTCGCGGAGGCGCCGCGCCGCCGCCTCGATCGCCGGCGCGTCCGTCGGCGCGGCGATGGCGGCGAGGCGGCCCGTCTCGGCGAGGTTGGGCGTGATCACGCTCGCGAGCGGGAACAGGCGCGCTCGCATCGCGGCGACCACCCCGTCGTCGCCGAGCGTCGCGCCGCTCGTCGCCACCAGGACCGGATCGAGGACGATCGGCACCTGACAGGGCGCGAGGGCACCGGCGACCGCTTCGACGATCGCCGCCGATCCGAGCATGCCGATCTTGATCGCGGCGACGTCGACATCGTCCAGCACCATGCGGATCTGCTCGGCGACGAAGTCGGGCGGCGGCAGGTGCACCGCGCTGACGCCGCGCGTGTTCTGCGCGGTGAGCGCGGTGATCGCCGCCATGCCGTGGCAGCCGAGCGCGGCGAAGGTCTTCAGGTCGGCCTGAATGCCGGCGCCGCCGCTCGGGTCGGACCCGGCGATCGCGAGGACGTTGGGCACCGAGCCGCTCACTTCCGCCGCCGCTCGTCGACGCCCTCGTCGTCAATGAGCGTGTCCAGGTCGCCGAGCGTGCCCGGCGCGACGAACTCGAAGGTGCCGCGAAGGCTGGCGACGATGCGGAGCGTCTCCGCCATCGGCGCGGCGGGCGCGTCGCCGCCCCCGTGCTCCACCGTGAGGTGCGGCGCCTCCTCGTCGCGCCGGTGCCGGGTGTCGAGGCGCATGCGCCCGAGCTTCGGGTGTCGCACGGCGATGTCGCGGAGGTGGGCGGCGAGCGTGCGCCGGCCGACCTCCGACGAGGTGCCCGCCGGCAGCAGGTCGGCGGGCGTCCTGTCGGTGAGCGGCTGCGGCGGCTTGATGCGCATGTTGGTGCGGCCGCACGTGGCGGGCTGGGTCAGCACCGCCGACGACGCGCCGATGGCATGGCGCAGAAGGGGATAGTTGCCGTCGATCCGCGTCAGCACGATCGCGCCGGGCTGCCCCCGCGCGACGGGCTGGCCGGTGCCGCCATCGACGATCTCGCAGACCAGCCCCTCGTTGAGCGTCAGGGCGTCGGGCGTGTCGCTCTCGTAGGCGACGACGCCGAACGCCGGCAGGGCGAAGGCGGTCCTCGCCGCCACGCCCCTCAGGACGAGTTCGTGCCGCAGCCCGGCCGTCAACGCCCCCATCACCAGGGCCTTGCCGATGCATCCCGCGTCGATGCCCCGCTCGGCGCATAGATCGAGCAGGGCCCTCAGCTCCGGAGCCGAGCCGCAGAAGAAGCCTGGGCGCAAGCGGCGCACGACCTCCGCCTTGCTTTCAAGGCCGGCCGCGCCGGCCGGCACCACCGGCGCGCCGACGGCGGCGGCGCCCGACGCCACCATGTGGCCGTGCGGCTCGAGGTCGTAGGGGAAGCAGTTGAGAACCAGCGTGCCGCGTCGCAGGCCCGCCGCGTGGAGGGCGCGGCCCATGCCCCACCAATCCTTCGCTTGCCCCTCTGGACACAGGAGGGCGCCGCCCGTCGCCTGGACCATGAACGCCTGCTTGAGCCCGCTCGAGCGCATCGCCGCCAGGCCGCCGGACGACGTCGCCGGCGTCTCGTCCGGCTCGCGGCCGGCGCGTCCAACGATCGGGATGCGCGCGAGGTCGGCCCGTCCCTTCAGGCCGGCGACGTCGATGCCCCGGAGCTGCGAGCGCAAGGCCGCGATGCGGGGCTTGGAGGTCGCGAGCACGTGGCGCAGGTCGCGAAACAGCGTCGTTTCGCGAGCGGCCGACGGCCGGTTCTCGAGGCGGTCGTAATGATCGGACATCACAGCAAGGGTACGCACGCGCGATTAACGAAGACCTTCGCGGCACCTTACAGGCACGACGGCGCGAGTCGCGAGTCGATCCTGCGGCGGATCAGGCGCTCGGCCGAAGCCGCCCCGACGAGGAACCGGGGCCGGTGCCGCTAGGCGACCCGTTCCCTCGCGCGAAGCCGCCGCCCGCGAAAGGGTCGGCCCACCAGATGCACGATGCCGCCGCCGCCCAGGAAGCCGACGAGCCCGAGCACGAAGGCCTCGGCCGACGCCGGCACCGCCGGCTCGAAGTCCCGGAAGGTGCCTTGCGCGATCCGCCCGTCGTAATGCGTGGCGAAGGTCGCGAGGCGTGCCACCGGACCGTCCGACTTGAAGCGGGCCTGCCCGTCGCGCAGGCTCTGCAGCCGCTCGACGTTCTCACCCATCTGCTCGCCGCGCTGCCGCACGAAGGGCTCGGCGTTGGCCTTCAGGCGATCGATGCCGCCGGCCTCGGTCAGGCCCTGCTGGGCGCTGTCGGCGTCGAAGCGGCTGATGATGGCCGACAGCTCGTCGATCGCGCCGCCCAGGCGCTGGCGGTACTGCTCCACGAATTCCGGCACTTGGGTCATCGCGAAGCCGACGGCGAGCGCGACGAAGAGGGCGAGGCGGCGCACGATCATCGTGGCGATTCCCGTTGACGACGCCGCAGCCTACCATCTTCGCCGCGGGAGCGCGTCGGTCGCGCGGCCGGATCAGCTCGACGGCCGGATCAGCGTTTCGGCAACGTCAGCAGGCCGGCGTCCCCGCCGCTGGTCCCGAACAGCAGCCGGACGCCGTCGGCGCTCCAGGCCAGCGCCGAGACGGCGTGCCGCCCGCCGTCCGTGCGCCGGACCAGCAGCTCGACGCCGTCCGAGAGCCGACAAAGCAGCACCCAGCCGTCGTCGTAGCCGATCGCCAGCAGCGGCGACTTGGGGTTGAAGGCGACGCGGGACACCTTGGCATCGCGCACCGCGCACTCGCGCGGCGCCTTGTTCATCGGTCCGTCCTTGTCGCGGAACGGCCAAACCACGCAGGCGTCGGCGCCCGACGTCGCGAGCCACGCGCCATCGCCCGACCAGGCCAGCGAGCGGACCTTCGAGGGATAGCCGCTCATCCGCATGTTGGCCTTGTCCGCCAGCCGCCAGCCGTGCAGCGCGTTCTCCTGCATCGCCGTCACCACGAAGCGCCCGTCGGGCGAGAAGGTCACGAACAGGTGCGAGCCCTTCCACTCGAACACGTCGGGCGGCGCGTCGACCGCGTTGGGGAACCACAGGCTGGCGCCGTTGTAATGCGCGATCGCCAGCCGGTAGCCCTTGGGCGCGAAGGCGAGGCCGCGCGCGGTGGTCGGCACGCTCGCCGTCCTGACCACGCCCTTGGCGTCGCGCGCCGCCACGATCCGGCCCACGCCCCAGGCGATGGCGCCGTCCTCGCGCGCCGCGAGGGCGTCGATCCACTTGCCGCCGGCATCGTGCAACGTGCGGGTCGCGCCGTCCGCGCCCGTGCCGACGATCAGGCCGTCGTCGCCCCCGCTCACCAGCACCCCGCCGGTCGAGGCCGTCACCAGGATCGCGCCCCGCGCGTGGGCCTGCACCGTGCGGGCCGCCGGCGGCTCGCCGAGGACGACGTGCCCGTCGTCGCGCGCGAGGACGGGCGTCCGGCCGAGGAAGGCCGCCGCCGCGACCGGCGCACCGGTCCCGTAGGCCGCGACGTGCTCGGTCAGCGAGCTGGTCCGGGTCTCCGCCGTCGGTCCGGCCGCCATCGGGCGTCAGGCCGCCGCGCAGGCCAGGAAGCCCCGGCGGATCTCGTCCTCCTTCAGGTTGCGGCCGATGAAGACGATGCGGCTGTTGCGCGTCTCCTCCGGCTTCCACGGGCGCTGGAGGTCGCCGTCCATCATCATGTGGACGCCCTGGTAAACGAAGCGGCGCGGCTCGCCCTTGAAGGCGAGGATGCCCTTCGAGCGCAGGATGTCGCCGCCCTCGCGCTGCACGTAGTCCTGGATCCACGGCAGGAACTTCTCGGGATCGACGTCGCCGGGAATCGTCAGGGCGAGAGAGTGCATGTCCTCGTCGTGGTAGTGCTTGGCGCCGCCGTGGCCGTGTGCCTCGTGGTGATGGGCATGGTCGTGGTGGGCGTGGTCGTGATGGGCGTGGTCGTGATGGGCATGCTCGTGCGCGTGATCACCATGGTCGTGATCCTCCGTCTCCAGGAACGCCGGCTCCAGCTCCAGGATGCGGTCGAGGTCGAAGGCGTTGCGGCCGAGCACGGCGTCGAGCGGCACGGCGCAGCGCTGCGTCTTGTGCAGGGTGGCGTAGGGGTTGATGGCGCGGATGCGGCCCTCGACCTCGGCGACTTCGGCGGCCGAGACGAGGTCCGTCTTGTTCAGCACGATCACGTCGGCGAAGGCGATCTGGCTCTTCGCCTCGGGCGCGTCCTTCAGTCGGGCGGCGAGCCACTTGGCGTCGGCCACGGTGACGACCGCGTCGAGCCGCGACTTCGCCATCACGTCCTCGTCGACGAAGAAGGTCTGCGCCACGGGCGCCGGGTCGGCGAGGCCGGTCGTCTCGACGATGATCGCGTCAAACGTGCCGCGCCGCTTCATCAGCCCCTCGATGATGCGGATGAGGTCGCCGCGCACGGTGCAGCAGACGCAGCCGTTGTTCATCTCGAAGACTTCCTCGTCGGCGTCGACGACGAGTTCGTTGTCGATGCCGATCTCGCCGAACTCGTTGACGATCACCGCGTACTTCCTCCCGTGCGGCTCGGACAGGATGCGGTTGAGCAGCGTCGTCTTGCCGGCGCCGAGATAGCCGGTGAGCACCGTCACCGGGATCTTGCCGGTTCCCTCGCCGGCGGCGGCATCCCGGACCGCGCCGGTCTCGACCGAGGGTTCGCTCATGATGGGGTCTCCGGTTGGCGTCGCGCCGGCGTCGCGGCGGCGAGCATCGTGGTATAGGGATATATGGTAACGGCGGGAAGGGCCTCGCGGACGCCGCCGGATCGAGGGACGCCGACCTTGCCATCGGCCACGATCCTGGTCCAAACCAGTCGCCCCGGCTTCCGGAGCCGCCAACCTCGAGCCACAATGCCGACGCAAGCTCGCAGCGGTCTGCTTCCCTACGCCGCCATCCTCGCCGGCTTCGTCGTCGTCGGCGTCGCGGCGGCCCTCGTCGCGCTGCCCCGCGGCGGCCGCGCCGGTTCGGGGATCGGCGGACCCTTCGCCCTCGTGTCGCAGGACGGCGCGCCCGTCACGCAGCACGCCCTCGACGGCCATCCGACCCTGGTCTTCTTCGGCTACACCCATTGTCCCAACGTCTGCCCGGCGACGCTGTCGGAGATCACGAGCGTGTTCAAGACCCTGGGCAACGATCCCACGGCCGAGCGGGAGGCCCGCGCCCTCTTCATCACCGTCGATCCCGAGCGTGACACCCCAGTGGTGATGAAGGACTACATGTCCAGCTTCGACCCGCGCATCACCGGCCTGACCGGGACGCCGGATCAGGTCGCGAGCGTGGAACACGTCTACAAGGCCTATGCCAAGGCGGTCCCCGACGCCGACGGCACCTACACGATGGATCACACCGCCGTCACCTACCTCATGGACAAGGACGGGAACTTCGTCGGCGCCTTCAACCTCGACCGCCCCGCGGACGAGGCGGCGGCCGAGCTTCGCCGTTACTTCTGAGATCCCGCTCAAGGTTCGCTGAACGGGACGATCCACGCGGCAAGTGCAGGAAAGGCACAGCCGCCGGACGAAGCGCCGCGAAGGGTCGCTGCGTTCCCCTTCCATGATGCTTGTGGCCGGAGCCCCATGCTACCCCTGGGGGACCAACCGCCACATCGCCAACCGCTCCGGAGGAACCGTGACCCGCAAGCTTCTGCCAGTGCTCGCCCTTCTCGCGATGACGTGCCCCTGCTTCGCCGTCCCGCCGGACATCACCCAGGCCGACAAGGACGCCTGCACGCCCGACGTGTTCCGCCTTTGCTCGGCCTACATCCCCGACGAGGCGCCGATCGTCGCGTGCCTGCAATCGCACAAGCCCGACCTGTCGCCGGAGTGCACGCCGGTGATCTTCCCGCCGGAAGCGCCCCGCCACCGCCACCGCGCCTCGCGCTGATCCCGCCGTCGGCGGCGCACCGCTTCCCTCGAACGTCGGGCCGTCTCACACGACGCGGCACTAGCGGATGAGGCGCGCCAGGATCGCGCTGTTCGTCCTGGAGGCGCTGCCGAACGCCCGCGCCGTGGGTGGCTTCATCGCCGACCACGCCGCCGACATCGCGCTGGTCGGACTGTCGGACGCCGAGCGGCCCTCCACCGGGGGGCTGACGGGACAGGTGCGCCGGCACGTCGCCCGCTCCGGTATCGGCATCCTGCCCTACCTCGCGGTGAATTTCGGCCTGCCGGACGCCCTGCGCCCGCTGGCGCCGCTCACCCAGGCGCTGAGCGGGCGCCGCGCCGCGCCGGCCGCCACGCCGGTGCGCGCGCTGTGCCGGCGCCTCGGCATCCCGGTGCTCGACATCCTCGACGTGAACGGCCCGGCCGTCCGCGACGCCCTCGCCCAGGCGGCGGCGGACCTCATCCTGACCTACCATTTCGACCAGATCCTCGACGCCGCCACCCTCGCCGCGACGCCGCTCGGCGGCATCAACGTCCATCCGGCGCTGCTGCCGCGCCATCGCGGCCCGGTGCCGACGATCCACGCGCTGGCCGACGGCGACCGCGCCTTCGGCGTCACCGTCCACCGGCTCGCCCCGACCATCGATGCCGGCGCGGTGCTGGCCCAGGCGGCGGCCGACCTCGCCCCCGACATCAGCGCGACCGGGGCGGCGATCGCCCTGCACGACCGCGCCCGGCCGCTGGTGGACGGCGTGCTCGACGCCGTCGCCGCCGCCGGCGCGGTGCCGGACGGCCGACTCGCGCCGGTGCTGCCCTACCGTCCGTTCCCCGACCGGGCGCTGCTGCGCGACCTTCGCCGCCGCCGCCTGCGCCTGGTGGACGCCGCCGACATCGCCGCCGCGCTCACTCTGCACGCCAGGGGCTGAACCTCAGGCGGCGACCGCCCGCGCCGGCCGGCGCGCCTCGACCCACCACACCCACAGGCAGAGCAGCGCCACCGGGGCGCCGATCAGCGACGTGCCGACGAAGAAATCCTCGAAGCCGAGCCGCTGGATGACGAGGCCCGAGCTGGCGGCGAGCACCGAGCCGGGCAGGGCGACGAGCGAGGTCAGCAACGCGTACTGGCTCGCCGCCAGCTCGCTCGCGCACAGCGTCGACATGTAGGTGATGAGCACGATGGAGGCGAAGGCGTAGGCGAAGCTGTCGATGCTCACCGCCACCGCGAACACCCAAAAATTCGCGTGCGCCCCATGCGCGGCGAGCCAGGCCAGCGCCAGGTGCGAGGCCGAGCCGGCCACCGTGCCCGCCACCAGGCTCGCCATGGTGCCGAGGCGCGGCACCAGCCAGCCGCCGAAGAAGGTCGCCGCCAGCGCGACCCAGAACCCCACCAGCTTCGTCACCGTGGCGATGTCCGTGTTGGAATAATGCAGGCTCTTGAACAGCGGCACCGCCATCACGCTCGACACGTAGCCGGGCATCCGGAACCCTGCCACAAGCAGGAGCACCGGCAGCGCCATCGGCCCGAGCCGGCCCACCAGCTCGCGGATCGGCGCGACGATCGTGGCGAACAGCCCCGGGCCCTTGCCCCGCTCGTTCGCCAGCCTGTCCGTGTCCGGCTCCGGCGCCATCAGCGCGGCGATCAACCCCGGCGCCATCAGGGCGGCCATGCCGAGGTAGGCGCCGCGCCAACCGACGTGATCGGCGAGCAGCAGCGCGCCGGCGCCGGAGGCCAGCGTGCCGATCCGCCAGCCGATCTCCGCCCAGGATGACATCTGCGCGCGGCGTTCGGGCGCCACCGCGATGCGCCAACCGTCGATCGTCACGTCCTGCGTCGCCCCGGCGAAGCCCAGCGTCAGCGAGAAGCCGATCGTCCACCACAGCCTGCTCGCCGGATCGCCGAAGGCCACGCCGGCCAGCGCCGCCACCACCAGCAGCTGCGCCGCCACGATCCACCCGCGCCGACGCCCGAGCCAGCCGGCGAGCAGCGGCGCATCGTACCTGTCGAGGAAGGGCGCCCACAGGAACTTGAGCTTGTAGGCCAGCGTCAGCTCGCTGAGCAGCCCGATCGTCTCGACCGGTACGCCCGCGTCGAACAGCCAGGCCGACTGGGTGACGTAGACGAGCAACAGGGGCAGCCCGGACGAGAAGCCCAGCCCGAGCATCGCGGCGGTGCGGCGATCGAAGTTGGCGCGGGCGGAAGGGGCATGGGCGGCGTCCACGCGGGCAGCTAGGGGTAAAAAGGGGCGGGGCGCAACCCTTCCGTCATCCCGCCCTCACACCAGCCCGCCCCGCCGCCGGGGCGTGGACGGTCGGAAACGGGTGTTGTAAGATCCGCTCGGTCGCCGCGCCCGGCGGCGACGATGCCGTGTTGCCCCGCGCCGACATTTTTCATCGGCGTGTCGCCCGCCGCCGACTCGACTGAGCAGGTGATGTCGGCGCCGTCCGACATGGGCGGGCGAACGCCGCGCCGGATGCGCCCGGCGTCAGTAGGGGCGCTGAGCCTCGAAGGTTTGGTAGCTCCGCACGTCGCGGGCGCCCCCGTGCGGGATGCCCCGCTCGCCCTGGTCGATGACGTGCCCGTGCCGGCCGATGCCGGCGTGGCGGGGGTAGTGGCGGCCGTGGTAGTAATAGGCGGAGGCGTCCGCGACGGAGGCCACCAGCACGATCGCCGCTATCAGTTGAACCTTGATCATCGGAATGTCCCCAGGCCTGTCCCTTAGCAAATGCTGGACGGCGCGATTCGTTCAATGTCCCGCGCCGTCCGATGACGGGCGCCGGGCGCGCCGCCCGGCCGCCTACGGCGTCACGCGGCCGTGCGACTGCCCGCCCCGCACGCGGCACGAGCGGCCGCCGCCGACGTAGGCCTATGCGGCGCGGCCACCGCCGCGTGAACGTCTTCCGAGAGGCCGACCATCGTGGCGTCGCCCGGCCGCGTCGCGCGCGGCGAGCCCCACCGCGCCGGCCCCGGCGGCCAAGCCGGCCAGCAGGCTGTCCACGCGATGGGCGCGGCGTCCGATCCGGCCGCGAAACGAGAACGCACCCTCGAGCATGACGATCCCCCGCGCCCGGCGTGCCGACGGCGGGTCGCGGCGTCGTTCCCGCGCGTGGTTGAGCGGCGCTCAGGTGAACGGCCCGTTCGCCGGCGCCCCCCGCGGGCGGCCAGCAAACGGCGGCCGCCGGGGAACTTTACCGGACCGCCGGCCGTAGATCGATCGTGCCAAGCGGCACGCTTTTGGAGAACGCAATGCTTAAGACAATCGCGATGACGGTGGCCGTGGCCGCGCTCAGCCTCTCGGCCCTGCCGGTCACCGTCGCCGCCGCCGACCCGATGATGCGCGAGTCGATGCACGACCACATGATGATGAAGCGGCACCGCATGATGATGATGGAGCGTCGCCACATGATGATGCGCCGCCACATGATGCACCGCGACATGTGATCGGGGGAGGGCCGCCGTCCGAGAGGGTCGGCGGCCCTCGTTTCTGTGTGGGTTGCCCGCACGCGTCGAACCGCCGTCATCGCGGGCGCAGCGAAGCAACCCAGGGGTAAACGCCCCGGTCCCGCCGCTCCCGGATCGCTTCGCCGCGCTCGCAAGGACAGGTGGAGCGTTGTGTGTTGCCACGCCAGCCACGCGCGATTGTAGCGCCCGCTGGATTACGGTGATTTGGTAGGTGTCACCGCAACTCGCTTGTTCCGCTCGCGGGCGCACGTGTCGCCGCGAAGCCGTGACGGATGACGGTACCTGCCAACGCCTTCGCCTGTCGCAAGCGGCCGCTCCTCATCCGACCCTTGCTGACGCGAGGGCCGATCGTCTTCCGTGCGACGCGGGTCGCTGCCCGTCGCGCGCAACGAAGCCGCGCGCCGCCCGTTGCCGTGCCGCCGGGGCTGTCCGCCGACGCGGCATCTTGGAAGGACGTACGATGACGGGACAAGCGGCGAACGACTTGGCGAAGATCGCCGCGTCCGGCGACGGCGTCGTCAGCCCGGAGCGGACGCTGATCCTGTTCGCGCTCGTCGCCCGCCACGGCTACGCGCCGCAGAACGACCTCGGCGTGCCGCTGGACGCGGCCGACCGCGAGGCGCTCATCAAGGTCGGCTTGGTCGAGACGCTGAAGCGCGAGCACACCGTGATATGGCTGAGCCTCACCGACGCCGGGTGGGACTGGGCCGGCGCCAACCTGACGAAGGCGCTGCCGGCCTCGTTCGTCGTGCTGCACCACATGATGGTGCGCATCGGCGAGCACCTCGCCCGCACCGGCGAGACGCTGCGCGGGCTGGTCGGCGACCCGCCGAAGCCGGGCAAGATGGACGCGGAGCTGTCGGAGTAATAGGCGCCGCATCGGGGTATGTGGTTGATTGGTGAGTGGTCACCGTGACTCGATGATGCGCGCGTCCATGCACGACCACATGATGATGCGCCGTCACATGATGCATCGCGACATGCGATGGGACGGGTCGCCGCCCGACGCGGCGCGGCGGCCTTCATTTCCGCTTGGATCGTTCACTTCATTACCGAGGGTACCCCGAATTGAAGGGAACGACCGGACCCTCGATATCAATGAAGTTTTTAGCGTAGATTCGTCCAGCTAGGGCGGGGTTTGTTGCGCGCAGGATAACATAGCCCGCTTACGACGACTTCGATCCTCCTCCGACCAATAACATTTCCTCCAAGCTTTACACAAACGTCCATATAGTGAGTTCCTTTATATGACGTGCCTTCAGTCGCGCTGATGCCCTTGCCCGCTGGATGACCGAGGTCATTTTCGTTTTCAGCTTCTCTGCCACTATTTCGTACGGTCCACTCCACAATCGATCCGATTGGGAGGCGATCAGCGTTCATAATCTGGAAGTCGAGCGAAGACCCTTTGGGAATGGGTCCGATACTATTCAATTTCGATATAGATCTTGGGCCAATCTGAGCAGTAACCCTAATTTGGGGGTCAAATCTCATAACTGAAACTGCTTGGCTGCGCGCAGTTTCTACCAGGACTTCTTGTTCGTTTATAGGGATAGGAAAGAAATGTTCGAAAACTTCTTCCCAAATATAGGCGCTGCTGACAGAGTCGCTTGCGTGTAAGGCTCTGTCGCATACGTCTATTAGCGTGGCTAGTTTATCCAATAACTTCTCATTTTGAGTATCACTCAGTCTATTAAGGTTCTCAGTTACATTTACAGGATTTCCGACCCTTGCTGATGCTTCAAGCCTGTCGTATATGTTCGAAACAATATCGCTCAATAAAGTATCGTCACCATCTTCTGCTACAAAACCTATGTCATCAAAGGCGTCAATCACAAGTACAGTTAGAAGGATCGACGAAGGTGAAAAGTCTTCTTCGCTAAACTGAAGAAGTGCCCAAATCTTTAAATATCTTACAATACGCCGCACTAATGCTCGATCGATCTCTGATGTTTTTTCCTTCCACCATTTATAAATAGCTTTGGGATCGCTGTCCTCCCACTGATCGTCTTCTGTTGCGAGCGCTCGCGCATCGCGATTTATATCAAGATGATAGCATGGCACATCAATATGGAACTCACCTTCAAAATGCACTCTAACGCACCTTGCTTTCGGTTCCGCTACTGAAGTAGCATCGTTAGATGCATCGCCGGCATATGCAAGACAGCTAGCTTGCACGAAATCCTTTAGTTCTTTTGGTCCGAATGCGCCGTCATTCGGAAATCCTGTCCACCTAAAGTAGATACCTAAATCAATATCAAATTCCTGATTTCTACGGGCAGGTCTCACTTGAGTTGCAAATTTGTAAGAACCTTGGAGCCATGAAGAAATAGCGAGGTTTGAGCGTTCATTCAAATCAACCTTAAGATGTTCACATAAATCGTTCCAGCGATCCATTTGATTTTCACGCTGCTCGTCATTGGGCTTAATGCGCCAGTAAAGCGTATTCTCGCTATTTGAAGTATAGTAAAACAGGCTAGATGAAATTCCCATTCACATCACTTTATGGTAGAAGGTTGGCTTTACAGCAACATGCTCTAACATATTGGGCAAGCTTTGTCGACCTAAGTGCTCGCGTAGCGAGGCCTCCCCAAGCGCTTGAAGATCAAAAATCGCTGCAGGTGATGCAATATCGAGACCTAACGACCCTTCTTGCTCATGAGATTGGGACCGATCAATTCTCAAGTATCGATCGCTAAGTCTATGTTTTAGCATATAATCAACTATTAGCTGTTGAGACGCAATCATTACTGTCGAAAGACGCTGATTATGCATCCATGAGAGCCAGCCCAGATTGGTTCCGACTCGATTGGAGAAAGAAAAGCTAGTTGATGTAGTGCCAATGCTGAGAATTCTAATATCTTCCAGTCTAGCGCCGAGGAAATGTTCCGCTTCGTGTAGAGCCATAAGGTCAGGCGCGTTAGCGTACATGCCACCATCCGCAAACAACTCTCCGCCAATACGATGCATCGGAAAATAGGTAGGTGCTGCTGAAGTAGCAAGTGCTACATCTATTGCTCTAAGCTTCCAATCGCGAACGAAACTAGGGTGATGTGCTGTCTTGAAGACTTGCGGCGAACCTTTTGTAAGATTTACTGCTGGTATGATGACTCGATGCTTCAAGTCACCAATCTTTAGCTCTGCCCCGATTGCTTCGCCAATAAGAGTGCCGAGCTTGTCTCCGGTATACTGCGCTTTACGCGCATTCCGGAGCAGAGACCGCGTGCTCTTAATTAAAGAAGAGCTTTTATTATTTGATGAAAAGACAGCGGGTCCATAACTAACAAATACCTCCTTTATCTTTGAGGCAGGTACTTCATTCGCTAGAGCAAGCGCAATAATACCTCCAACGGATGTGCCAGCTAATAAATCAAACCTCCTTGCAATAGGCTCTCCGATCTGCTCCTCGATTCCAGCGAGTATTGTTGCTGTGAAAAGGCCTAGATATCCCCCGCCGGACAGGCATAGGACATTAAAAGCTCTATGTATTTTATCTTCAGCGTCGGCTTCCGGCCTACTCATTTTCGCTTTCCCCTCAACGCCCGCGTCCCGCCCTTCCCCGCACTGCTCCGCCCCGCAACCCTCGGCCCGGCCTCGCCGCCCCCAAAGTTATGCGGCCCCATCTCGCCGTCCGTCGGCTTGTGCGGGCGGCTCAGCACGTTGGCCGCCGCGCCGTACTTCCTCGGCCCGCCGTAGCCCCCCGACGCGTCGTCCACCTGCCGCTGGCTCGCCATGGGGTCGTCGCCGATCGCCAGCTCCACGGCCTGCAGGCGCTTGACCTCGTCGCGCAGGCGGGCGGCCTCCTCGAAGGCGAGGTTGGCGGCGGCCTCGCGCATGCGCTTCTCCAGGTCGGCGAGGGTGGCCTTGAAGTTGTGGCCGATCATCGTCCCGCCCTCGGCGAGGCCGGCGTCGACCGTGACGTGGTCGGCCTCGTAGACCGAGCCCAAAATGTCCTGAATGCCGCGCTTGATGGTGGCCGGCGTGATGCCGTGGGCCGTGTTGTAGGCCTCCTGCTTCTCGCGGCGGCGCGCCGTCTCCGCCATGGCGCGCTCCATCGAGCCGGTCACCTGGTCGGCGTAGAGGATCACCTTCCCGTCGACGTTGCGCGCCGCGCGCCCGATCGTCTGCACCAGCGAGGTTTCGGAGCGCAGGAAGCCTTCCTTGTCGGCGTCGAGGATGGCGACCAGCCCGCACTCCGGGATGTCGAGGCCCTCGCGCAGCAGGTTGATGCCGATGAGGGCGTCGAAGGCGCCCAGCCTGAGGTCGCGGATGATCTCGATGCGCTCGATCGTGTCGATGTCGGAGTGCATGTAGCGCACGCGCACCCCGTGCTCGTGGAGGTACTCGGTGAGGTCCTCCGCCATGCGCTTGGTGAGCACGGTGACGAGGGAGCGGTAGCCTTTGGCGGCGGTCTCGCGGATCTCGCCCAGCACGTCGTCGACCTGGGCGCGGGCGGGGCGCACGTCGATGGGCGGGTCGATGAGGCCGGTGGGGCGGATCACCTGCTCGGTGAACACGCCGCCGGTGCGGTCCATCTCCCACGAGCCGGGGGTGGCGGAGACGTGCACGGTCTGCGGGCGCATCGCCTCCCATTCCTCGAAGCGCAGCGGGCGGTTGTCGAGGCAGGAGGGCAGGCGGAAGCCGTACTCGGCCAGCGTCGCCTTTCTTCTGAAGTCCCCTCTGTACATGCCGCCGATCTGCGGCACGGTGACGTGGGACTCGTCGGTGAAGACCAGCGCGTTGTCGGGCAGGTACTCGAACAGGGTCGGCGGCGGCTCGCCGGGCTTGCGGCCGGTGAGGTAGCGCGAGTAGTTCTCGATGCCGGCGCAGGAGCCGGTCGCCTCCAGCATCTCCAGGTCGAACACGGTGCGCTGCTCGAGGCGCTGCGATTCCAGCAGGCGGCCGGCGGCGTTCAGCTCGTCGAGGCGGCCGCGCAGCTCGCCCTTGATGCCCTTGATCGACTGCAGCAGGGTGGGGCGGGGCGTGACGTAGTGCGAGTTGGCGTAGACCTTGACGAAGGACAGGTCCTGCGTCTTCTGACCCGTCAGCGGGTCGAACTCGACGATGGACTCGACCTCGTCGCCGAAGAAGGACAGGCGCCACGCGCGGTCCTCGTAGTGCGCCGGGAACAGCTCGATCGTGTCGCCCCTGACGCGAAAAACCCCGCGGGAGAAATCGCCGGCGGAGCGCTTGTACTGCAGGGCGACGAGGTCGGCGATGAGCTGGCGCTGGTTGATGCTCTCGCCCACCTTCACGGTGAAGGTCATGGCGGTGTAGGTCTCGACCGAGCCGATGCCGTAGATGCAGGAGACGGAGGCCACGATGATCACGTCGTCGCGCTCGATGAGGGCGCGGGTGGCGGCGTGGCGCATCCGGTCGATCTGCTCGTTGATGGAGGATTCCTTCTCCACGTAGGTGTCGGTGCGCGGCACGTAGGCTTCCGGCTGGTAGTAGTCGTAGTACGAGACGAAGTACTCCACCGCGTTGTTGGGGAAGAAGGACTTGAACTCGCCGTAGAGCTGGGCGGCCAGCGTCTTGTTGGGCGCGAGGATGAGGGCCGGGCGTTGGGTAGCGGCGATCACCTGCGCCAT
Organism: uncultured Beijerinckiaceae bacterium; assembly: GCA_964244495.1. Taxonomy (GTDB): domain Bacteria; phylum Pseudomonadota; class Alphaproteobacteria; order Rhizobiales; family Beijerinckiaceae; genus RH-AL1. Next base: position 381,840 of record CAXTIU010000002.1, on the reverse strand, counting down.
GGTGAACGTCTTGCCCGAGCCGGTGACGCCGAGCAGCACCTGGTCGCGCTCGTGGGCGGTGACGCCGGCGACCAACTCGGCGATGGCGGCCGGCTGGTCGCCCTTGGGCTCGAACTCCGAGACGAGGTCGAAGCGGATGCCGCCCTCGCTCTTGTCGGGTCGGGACGGGCGGTGCGGCCGCCACGCCTCGCCGACCTTGATGTTGGGGTCGCCCCGTTCCAGCAGCGACTGCAGGCTGTGGGCGGTGGCCGACGCCCCGACCATGCCGCGCGGGTGGGTGGTCGGCGCGGCCGGGGGGGCCGGCTCGGCGGCGGCGGCCTTGAACAGGGCGGCGAGCTTGGCGTCGATGCGCGAGGGGGTCTCGGCGTCGAAAGCCGCCTGCGCCTCCTCGAAGCCTTGCCGGGGCACGTTGAGGGCGGGGTTGAGCAGGGCGGCGAGGTGCTCGTCGAGCGGCACCACGTCGGGCTTGGCCGCCCGGCTCCGGCCAGTCGGCCGGGGGCTCGGCGGTTGTGGGCTCGGCGGCTGTGGGCGTTTGGCGCGGGGCTCGGCGGCTTTCTTCGGCATGGCGCCAATATGAGCCTCCGCCCGGCAAGAAGGAAGGGTGGTGCCGCGATGGCCTCGACCCCGCGCGGAGCCGCGCGAACGTCCCGTGGCTCGAAGGCCGTCACGCCGGTTTGGCGGAGGCTTCGACGGAGGCGCCGGCCCGAAGCATCATAAGGGCCGGCCCCGGGATCGACCGCGTCGCGTGGATCGCGTCGGCCATCGCCTTCGAACGCCTCGCCACGGCGGGCCAGGGCTGAGGTGTTCGTCGGCGATCCCGCGAGGGTGCCCGCATCGCGGCCCCTTCAGCGCCTGCCCGCCCCGGCGAACACCCGGTAGAGCACGCCGCAGGCCGCGCCGGCGGCGACCTCCACCGCCCAGCCGTGCGCCGGCGGGTGGCCGAGGATGAGCAGCAGCGCGCCGGCGACCAGGGCCGAGCCGCCCGCACCGCCGGCCGCGTAGGCGCCGTGGCCGGTCGCGTCGACCTTGGCGAGGAGCCAGTGCACCGGAAGCACGGTCATCGCCGCCGCCCGCGCGCCGGCGAGCAGGCCGAGCAGCATTATCGTCGGCACCAGCAGCGCGGGAGGGAGGACGCCGGCGTCGACGGGGAGGTCCAGGTCGACGGTGACGGCGTGCAGCCGGGCGAAACCGGCGGTGCCGGTCGCGTCGAAGCCGGCCAGCCCGCAGCCGACCACCAGGCCGGCGAGGAAGGCCGCCTTGAACGAGCGCGGCACCGCCGCTTGGCGCTCCGCGTCCCGGTCGAGGGCGCCCGCCGCCTCGGCGAAGGCGGCGCGCTGCTCCGGGCTGGTCGCGAAAGGCGTCGAGCCGGGCCGCCCCGCCCCCTTACGGAAGCCGCGCGTGGCGGCCGGGGGCGACGTGCGGCGTCCGAAAGGGGGCGGGGCGGGCGGCGGCATGGCGCCAGCTTGGCAGGCGTTTCCTAAAGGCGTCTTGCTGCCGTGTCGCTCCACTGCGGGAACCGCCCCGCCGGCGCCGGCCTCCCGTCCCATGATCGAACAAACCCGACACGCCCTCGTCGCCGGCGGTTCGCTCGCCGGGCTCGCCGCCGCCGTCCTGCTGCGCCGCGCCGGCTGGCGGGTCTCGGTGTTCGAGCGGGTCGCCGACGACCTCGCCGACTGCGACGTCGGCGTCGCCAAGCGGGACGCGCTGTGGGACGTGCTCGCCGAGGCCGGCCTCGACGTGGCGCACAGGCCCGGCGTCCGCATCCGCCGGCGCGTCGTGCTCGCCGGCGACGGATCGGTGGTGGCGGAGCGCGCGGTCGAGGAGGTCGTCTCCTCCTGGGACGCGATCTACCGGCTGCTGCGCGGCGCCTTCGAGGCGGACCACCATCGCGGCCGCGCGGTGGAGCGCGTGCGCCAGGATGCCGACACCGTGACGATCACGCTCGAAGGCGACCGCGAGGTGACCGGGCACCAGCTGGTGGCCGCCGACGGGGCAGGCTCGGCGATGCGCGCGCAGCTGCTGCCCGACGTGGAAAGCGAGGACGCCAGCTACGTCGCGTGGCGCGGGCTGGTCGAGGAGGGCGACATGGACCCCGCCGCCCGCGAGCTGCGGGACGCCTTCTCGCCCTACACGCCGCCGGGCGAGCAGATGCCGAGCTACACGATCCCCGGCCCACGGGGCGAGGAGGAGCCGGGCCATCGCCGGCACGACTTCGTCTGGTACCAGCCGGCCGAGCCGGAGCGCGTGTCGCCGGATCTGCTCACCGACGCCGACGGCGAGACGCACGGCTCCAACATCGCGCCGACCAAGATCCGCCCCGCCGTCATCGAGGCGATGCGCGACCACGCCTGCGCCGTGCTGTCGCCGGCCTACGCGGCGCTGGCGCGCTGCGTCGAGCATCCTTTCATCCAGCCGATCGCCGACCACGTCTCGCGGCGCCTCGTCTTCGGCGCGGCGCTCGCCCGGCCGCACGTCGGTGCCGGCACCACCAGGGCGCTGGAGGACGCCGCCGCGCTCGCCGCGGCGCTGGCGACGATGTCGTCGAGGCGGTGCTCGCCTACGAGGTGGCGCGGCTTCCGGCGGTCCGCGCGATGGTCGAGCATGGGCGCTGGCTCGGCACGCACCTCGACGACGCCAACGGACTTGGCGGCGAGGACCAGGCGGCGGAAACGCTGCTCGGCACCGTGGCGCGCGGGAAGGCCGCCTAACCCCGCCCGACGACGGCGATCAGCGGATCGCTCCGTCGCCCGTCGGCGAGCACGTGGACCGCCGCCCCGGTGAAGCCGGCGCGCTCCAGGTAGAGCCGGACCAGCGCCGCGTGCCCGTCGTCGTCGAGCGCCCGCCAGATGGCGACCGCCTTGGTCGGGAAGCAGCGGTTCGAGAACGAGACGACGAACGGCGCGCCGGGCTTGAGCACGCGGCGCACGTCGGCGAACACCTCGATCGGTCGCTGCAGGTACTGCACGCCGACGCAGCAAAGCGCGGCTTCGCAGCTCGCGTCAGCGAGCGGCAGCGAGGGCGTGGCGTTGAGGTTGCGGACGAAGTGCCGTGTGAGGCGGGGATTGGCCGCCAGTTCTTCCACGTTCATGCCGTGGCCGATCACGGCGGCGAAGGGCACGTCCGGCGGCAGGTGGCTGACCCAGGACGACATCAGGTCGAGCACCACGCCGCCGGGGGGCAGCACGGTTCGGTAGAAGGCGGTGAGCGAGGCGGTCGCGGCGTCGTCGATGTGGGTGACGAGGCGGGCCGGCGCGTAGAAGGCCGCGTCGTCGGCGGGATCGACCTTGGCGAAGGCTTCGGGCGGCAGGTCCGTCAGGGCGTCGGTCATCGGCAGGAGATAGGGCGCCGACGACCGGCGAGGGCTAAGCCACGTTGCCGCGACCTCCGAGCGGACGCTAGTACCGCCGGCCGTAACCGCCGTAGCCGGTGACGAGCCGCAGGAGGACCAGCAGGATCACCGCGCCGATCGTGGCGTTGATGATCGCGCCGACGATCCCCGCCGCGAGGTGGAGGTGGAGCGCCGCGACCACGTAATTGCCGATGAAGGCGCCGACGATGCCGATCACGAGGTCGCCGATCACCCCCATGCCGCCGCCCTGCACGATCAGCCCGGCGAGCCATCCGGCGACGATGCCCACGATGATGATGACGAGCAGGCTTTGTCCGGTCATGTGCATGGCGTGATCTTCCTCATCCTATCAGTAGACGCGCGGCGTTGCGCCGCGTTCCTCGGCGCGGCGGACCGGATGTCCTCACGCCGGCAGCGGGATGCCGGACAGCCGCTCGCATTCGGCGACGAGCCGGTCCTGGCGCGCGAGGTCGCGGGCCGCGCCGCTCGGCTCGCGCGGCCGCTCGTGGAAGAAGTAGCCGCCGCTGCCGGTCGCCGCCGGCTCGTCGCTGGTGGCGAGCCACACCTGCGTCAGGTGGGCGGCGGCGAGGTCGCCGGTGGCGCGCGGGCTCATCTTGGTGGCCACCCAACCGGGCTCCAGCGCGTTCGAGCGCACGTCCGGCCAGCGCCGCGCCACCGCGAAGGCCAGCAGCACGTCGTGGAGCTTGCTGTCGGAATAAGCCTGGTTGCCCCGCCACGGCCGGTGCGCCCAGGTGAGGTCGTTCAGGCCGGGGTCGCCGCGCCGGTGCAGTTCGGAGCTGACGTAGACGAGTCGCTTCGGCCGGGCGATCAGCGCGGTCAGGATGTAGGGCGCCAGCGTGTTGACGGCGAAAACGTGGGCGAGCCCGTCCGGGGTCTCGATCCGATGCTTCTCCTTGTAGCCGACTCCCGCGTTGTGGATCACCGCGTCGAAGCGGCCGAGCGCGTTGACCGCCTCGGCGAGCCGCACGGTTTCACCGATGCTGGCGAGGTCGGCGTGGAGCACGCCTTCCGCCCCGCGCACCGCCGCCATCACCTCGCGGCCCCGCGCCTCGCCGCGGGCGTGCAACACCACGGCATGGCCGCGCTCGACGAGCAGGCGGGCCGCCGCCCGGCCGAGACCGTCGGAGGATCCGGTGACGAAGACGCGTGCCATGGATGCGATCCCGCGATGGAGGGGCTGTTGCGGCGCTCACTCGTAATCCACCCCGACGAGGTAGAGCCCCGCCGCAGGGGCCACCGTGCCGCACCGCGCCCGATCCCTGGCTTCGAGCGCGGCGCGCAGGTCGGCGGCGCTCCAACGGCCGGCGCCGACCTGCGCCAGCGAGCCGACCATGGAGCGGACCTGCCGGTGGAGGAAGGAGCGCGCCGCCACGCTCATCAGCAGGGCGTCGCCGTCCTTGGCCACGTCGAAACGCTCCAGCGTCCGGACCGGGCTGTCGGCCTGGCACTCGCTGTCGCGGAACGTCGAGAAGTCGTGCCGGCCGACCAGCACCTGCGCCGCCTCGTGCATGGCGCCGGCCTCCAGCTCGCGCTTGACGAGCCAGGCGCGGTGCCGCTCCAGCGTGAGCGGCGCCCGGCGGTTGAGCAGGCGGTACAGGTAGGTGCGCCGCACCGCCGAGTGCCGGGCGTCGAAGCCGTCGGGCGCCGCCTCCGCCAGCACCACCGCGACCGGGTGGGGGCGCAGGTGGGCGTTCACCGCCTCGCGCAACAGGTCCGGCCGCCAGGGGCGGGGCAGATCGGCGTGGGCGACTTGGGCCGTGGCGTGGACGCCGGCGTCGGTGCGCCCGGCGCCGCGCGTCGCGACGGGGCCACCGGAGATGGCGGCGAGCGCGCTCTCCAGCACCTCCTGCACGGCGAGGCCGTTGGACTGCCGCTGCCAGCCGACGAAGGGCGTGCCGTCGTACTCCAGCGTGAGCTTGTAGCGCGGCATCAGCGGAGCAGGGTGCCGGCCGGCACCGGCGTGCCGAGCAGCATCGCGCCGGCCGCCAGCCGCCGCTGCCCGGCGCGCTGGATCTCGACGAGCCGCACCGCGCCGGCGCCGCAGGCCACGCCCAGCGCGTCGTCGATCGTTCGCCCGGCCACGCCCCCGCCCGGCGCGAGGTGGGCGCGCAGCACCTTGACCCGCTCCACGCCGTGTCCGAGGTCCGCCTCGAAGAAGGCGCCCGGCGCCGGCGACAAGCCCCGGATGAGGTCGTGGACCTCGCGCGCCGGCTTGTGCCAGTCGATGCGCGCCTCCGCCTTGTCGATCTTGGCGGCGTAAATCACCCCCTCCGACGCCTGCGCGCGGAACGTCAGCGTGCCGTCGGCGAGGCGCTGGAGCGCCTCCACCATCAGCCGCGCGCCGATGGTGGCGAGCACGTCGTGCATGTCGCCGGCGGTGGCGTCGGGGGGGATCGGGACCCGCTCCTCCAGGCACACGGGGCCTGTGTCGAGGCCCGCCTCCATCGCCATGATGGCGGCGGCGGTCTCGGTGTCGCCGGCGATGATCGGCCGCTGGATCGGCGCGGCGCCGCGCCAGCGTGGTAGCAGGGAGGGGTGCAGGTTGAGGCAGCCATGCGCCGGCACGGCGAGGATGGCGGGCGGCAGGATCATCCCGTAGCCGACCACGACCGCCACGGCGTGGCCCAGCGCGGCGAAGGCGTCGACCTCGTCCGCCGTCCGCAGCGTTCGCGGGGTACGCACCGGTAGGTTTCGCGCGTCGGCGAAGGCGTGGACGGGGGAGGGGGTGAGGGTGAGGCCGCGACGCCCGCCCGGCTTCGGCGCGCGGGTGTAGACGGCGGCGACATCGTGGCCCGCGTCGATCAGGGCGGCGAGCGTCGGGACGGCGAAGGCGGGCGTGCCGAGGAAGGCGATCCGCACGGCCTACGGACGGTCGGCTGGCGCGCGGTTGGCCGGCGGCGCGGGGCGGGACGGCGCCTCGTCGTCACGACGCGCCGCCTTGGCGAAGCGGCGCAGGACGCGGGCCCGCTTCAGCCGCGAGATGTGGTCGACGAACAGCACGCCGTCGAGGTGGTCGATCTCGTGCTGGATGCAGACGGCGAGGATGCCATCCGCCTCCAGCGAGGCGGGACGCCCGTCGCGGTCGAGGTAGGACACGGCGATCACCGCCGGGCGCTCGACCTCCTCGTAGTAGTCGGGGATCGACAGGCAGCCTTCCTCGCAGGTCGCCGTCTCGGCCGAGGCGCGGGTGATCACCGGATTAATCATCGCGATGGGCCGGGGCTGCGCCTCCTCGTCGTGGCGCTTGGCCACGTCGAGCACCACCACGCGACGCGACACGCCGATTTGCGGCGCCGCCAACCCGATGCCGGGCGCCTCGTACATCGTCTCGAACATGTCGTCGACGAGCGCGCGAACCTCGTCGTCGACGGCCCCCACCCGCTCGGCGGTCTGGCGCAACTTGGCATCGGGGATGACGAGGATCGGGCGGAGGGCCATGGTCGCGCTTCGGCTGGAGGGCTGCCCCGCAGATAGTGAGCGCGGGGGCTCCGGTCAATTTCCCGGTGGCCCGAGCTTGGCCGGCCTCCGCGACGCTCCCGAGGTCTACGACACCAGCGAGGCGTCCATCGTGATGGTCGCGTTCAGCAGCTTGGAGATCGGGCAGTTCTCCTTGGCCTTGGTGGCGATCGCCTGGAACGCCTCCGCGCTCGTGCCGGGTACCTTGGCCTTCAACGTGAGGTGGACCTTCTTGACGGCGAAGCCCTCGCCGTCCTTCTCCAGCTCCACGTCAGAGCGCGTATCCATGTGCTCGGCGGTGAGGTTCTCCTGGCCGAGCATCATCGCCAACGCCATGGTGAAGCACCCGGCGTGGGCGGCGCCGATCAACTCCTCCGGGTTGGTACCGGGCTGCCCATCGAACCGGGCGGCGACGCCGTAAGGGGCGGCTTTTACCGCGCCGCTCTTGGTCGAGATCGCGCCCTTGCCGTCCTTGAACCCGCCGTCCCATTGCGCGGTGCCGAAGGTCTTCATCGCCGTGTCTCCTCGCCGGTGCCAGCCTCGGCCCACCGGCTCCCATGGTCGGGCCGGCGCACCGGGTCATCGTGCCGAAAGCCGAGATGGCCTCCCGGAGTTCCGACGGGGGCGCGATTCGACGCGATCGTTGGGCGCGCGGGCCCGCCGGACGGCTCGGGGCTGCGAGTCACCCGGAAGCTGGGCCGACAGACGTGGACGCGAGGGAAGAAACGCGACATCGCGGCGACGGCTCCTCGCGAGAGGGGCGTGTCGAACAAAGCCCGTGAAACGCGCCGGCCTTGGTGCGACGAGAGTGCGGTGTCGCGTCCCGTAGACATCGAATCCATCGGCCCGGACCCGTCATCCAGCCGCAGCGACGATCACGGAGCGGCGCGCGCGCGTGGCGCGCGAGGCAGCCCGCGCCTCGACCGCGACGCCCATCGCCGTGTTCCGGTAGTGGGTCAGTTTTAAGTCCGAGGCGGTTGACGGGCGTTGGATCGGGTCGGCAGACGTGCCATGGTGAGCCATGGATAGAGTTCCTTCTGCCATCGTCCGCGTCCTCCCTGACCCTTCCGAGCCAGGCCGCTTCAAATGGCACCTGTTCGGTGCCGACGACATGCCGCTGAGTCCGATTGTTATGTCGGACGGCACCTATGCGACGGAAGATGAGGCGAAGGCGGCTGGCGACGTGGCTCTGGCTGAGCACCGGGACGAGGCATGACGATCCCCAAGCCTCCCCGCGACACGGATCAATTCATCGGTTGGCATTTACGAGGAACTTCGGCCTAGGCGCGTCACTGGCGTGAGCCAGGGTCCTGACGCCGGAGCGTCGGTCCTAGATCGCGCGCGAACCGGCGTCAGTGCGATAGCCCTCTCTTTCGTCCGCATCCATAAGACGCTGCGGATGACGCCTGCGATGGCGGTGGGAGTGACAGGCAAACTTTAGGAGATCGGCGACATCACGAAGTTTGTCGAAGATGCTGAGCGACCGGCAAAAGAGCGCAGACCCCACAAAAAGAAGGTTCCTTGAGCTTCCACCTATTCCATGAATATCATGAGATTATCATTTGCTATTTTTTTCCGAAGTACAGTCTTTTCCCTACTGACTGGCGGCTCAGCTATGCATGCTGGAGAGTTTGGCGGCCACTTCTTTGTGGCGGCGCACCTAAACTCTGCCTGACACGAGGTGTCTCGTTCAACCTACCTCGAAAGGCTTTGCTCGGGCGTGTCTTACTCTTGGTTTTCGCTCTCGCCATGATCTGCAGCGCCGTTGACTATTTTCAAAGGTAGAGAAATTCAAGCTGACCCACTATCCATGTTCCGTTTTCGTTCACAAAGCGACACGAAGCTGCTAGGGCGGTGCGATGGACTCGCCGCTCTTCATCGTCGCCGACGTGCCGGTGACGGCGCCGCACCTCGTGGTCGGCGCCGCGGGCGCGTTCTGCCTGGTGATCCTTCTGCTGCTCGTGGTGCTGGTGCGCTCCGCCCGCCAGCGCAGGGAAGACGGGGAGGAGGCAGCCGACCTGCGGAGCGAGCTCGACGCCCGCATGGCGGCGCTCGCCCGCGCCTCCGCCGAACTGACCGGGCGGATGCAGACGGTCGCGGACGTGTTGGGCACGAGGCAGGCCGATCTCGCCCGGCTCGTCGTCGAGCGGCTCGACGCCTCCGGCCGGACGTCGAACGACAACCTCACCCGCCTCAACGAGCGGCTCGCCGTGATCGACGCCGCGCAGGGGCGGCTCACCGATCTCACCCGCGAGGTGATCGGCCTGAAGGACATCCTCGCCAACAAGCAGGCGCGCGGCGCCTTCGGCCAGGGGCGGATGGAGGCGATCATCCGGGACGCGCTGCCGCCCTCGGCCTACGTGTTCCAGCACACGCTGTCGAACCGCACGCGGCCGGACTGCTGCATCCGCCTGCCGGGCGACGACCGGATGATGGTGGTCGACGCCAAGTTCCCACTGGAAGCCTTCTCGGCCCTGAAGGCGGCGGCCGGCGACGCCGGGGCGGTGAAGGCGGCGATGGCGCGGGTGCGCGTCGACGTCGGCCGCCACGTCACCGATATCGCCGAGCGCTACCTGCTGCCGGGCGAGACGCAGGACATCGCCATCCTGTTCGTGCCCTCCGAGTCGCTGTACGCCGAGATCAACGAGCGCTTCGACGACGTCGTCGCCCGCGCCCACAAGCTGCGGATCCTCATCGTCTCGCCGACCCTGCTGATGATGGCGGTGCAGGTGATGCAGGCGATCGTGCGCGACGCCCGCGTCAGGGAGCAGGCCCACGTGATCCAGGCGGAGGTGCGCCACCTGCTGGGCGAGGTCGCGCGCCTCCACGAGCGGACGGCCAAGCTCGGCGGCCACTTCCGCCAGGTCGACGAGGACGTGGCCTCCGTGCTGGCCGCCTCCGCCAAGATCCTGAAGCGCGGCGAGCGCATCGACGCGATGGATTTCTCGAGCGCGGAGGCGCCGGACGGGTTGGGCAAGGCGGCGGAGTAGGACGCGTCCGGCCCTGGCGCGTGCGTCGTCGTTCGATCGGCCCCTTGATCGCGCGGGGCAAAGCCCGACTATGCCGTCGAGCCACTCCGTCGGATCGATCGTCATGATGCCTTCGCTCTCGCTACCTTTCGCCGGCAACCGCCCGTCCCTCACCGCGGAACCCGCCTTCGCCGGGCCGCGCTCGGCGGTGATTGGTCGCGCCACGCTCGGCGCCGGGGCATGGCTCGGTGCCGACTGCGTGGTGCGCGCTGACGGCGAGGCGGTCCGCATCGGCCCCAACGTGCTCCTCGGTCGTCGCGCCACCGTCCACATCGTCCACGAGACGACGCCGGCGATCATCGGTGCCGACGTCACGGTCGGCGCGAACGCGATCATCCACGCCTGCACGATCGGCGAGGGCTGCGTGATCGAGCGGGACGTCGTCGTGCTCGACGACGCGGTGGTCGCGCCGGGCGTGCTGATCGAGGCCGGCTCCACCGTGTTCCCGCGCAAGCGCCTCGACGCCGGCTGGATCTACGCCGGCTCGCCGGCCAAGCCCGTGCGCGAGCTGCGGCCGGGCGAGCTCGGGGAGCGCGCCGCCGCCCTGCGCGCCGAAGCGGCGGGTGGCGCCGACGACGCGGCGGGCATCGGGAACGACGTGCGGGATCTCGGCGAAGAGGTGTTCACCGCGCGCACCGCGCGGTGCGCCGGACGGGTGTCCTTCGCGCCGGGCTCCAGCCTCTTCTTCTCGTGCGTCGCCGACGCCGGCACCGGCGCGATCACGGTGGGCGCCGACACCTGCGTGCAGGACAACTCCATCCTGCGCGCCGGCGAGGGGGAGATCGTGATCGGCCGCGAGGTGACGGTCGGCCACAACGTCCGGATGGCCGAGGCCGTCCGGATCGGCGCGAAGGCGCTGATCGGCATGGGCGCGGTGCTCGCCGCCGGCACCACCGTGCGGGACGACGTGCTGCTCGCCGCCGGCTCGACGACGGAGCCGGGCCAGGTGCTCGAGTCGGGCTGGATGTGGGGCGGCCGGCCGGCGAAGCCGATGGCGCGCCTCGACGCGCCGCGCCGCGCCGGCATGGCGCAGAACATCGTCACCTACTGCGATTACGCGCGGCTGTTCCGCGACGTCCAGCGGGAGCACGTCGCTCAAGGGCGCGGCTGACGGCCCACGCCGGCGAAGATCGCCGATCCGACGCCATCGCCGCGCTCATCCCCTTGTGCGGGCTTGTCAGCCTCCGCAAATCCCGGCATGAACCGAGCCGTTCGATCCGACGGTGGGAGAGGTTGAGATGGCGCGCAGCAAGATAGCCCTGATCGGGGCGGGACAGATCGGCGGCACGCTCGCGCACCTGGCCGGCCTGAAGGAACTCGGCGACATCGTGCTCTTCGACATCGCCGAGGGCACGCCGCAGGGCAAGGCGCTCGACCTGTCGGAATCGGCGCCGGTCGACGGCTTCAACGCGACCATCAAGGGCGCCAATTCCTACGAGGACATCGCCGGCGCCGACGTGGTGATCGTGACCGCCGGCGTGCCGCGCAAGCCCGGCATGAGCCGCGACGACCTGCTCGGCATCAACCTGAAGGTCATGGAGTCGGTCGGCGCCGGCATCAAGGCGCACGCCCCCGACGCCTTCGTGATCTGCATCACCAACCCGCTCGACGCGATGGTGTGGGCGCTTCAGAAGAGCTCCGGCCTGCCGCCGAAGAAGGTGGTCGGCATGGCCGGCGTGCTCGACTCCTCGCGCTTCCGCTACTTCCTGGCCGACGAGTTCAAGGTGTCGGTCGAGGACGTCACCGCCTTCGTGCTCGGCGGCCACGGCGACGACATGGTGCCCTCGCTGCGCTACTCGACGGTCGCCGGCGTGCCGTTGCCCGACCTCGTGGCGATGGGCTGGACCACGCAGGACAGGCTCGACGCCATCATCGAGCGCACCCGCAAGGGCGGCGGCGAGATCGTCAACCTGCTGAAGACCGGCTCGGCCTTCTACGCGCCGGCGGCTTCGGCCATCGCCATGGCGGAAGCCTACCTGAAGGACAAGCGCCGCGTGCTGCCATGCGCCGCCCAGCTCACCGGCGAGTACGGGGTCAGCGACATCTACGTCGGCGTGCCCGTGGTGATCGGCGCCGGTGGCGTCGAGCGGATCGTCGAGGTCAAGCTCGACGAGGCCGAGAAGGCGATGTTCGAGAAGTCGGTCGCCTCGGTGAAGACGCTGATCGAGGCGTGCAAGGGCATCAACCCGGCCTTCGCCGGGTAGGCGTCCGATCGGGCGGACGGCCCACGCGAAGGGCGACGCTCGAAGATTGAAAAGGGCGATCGCGGCGGCTACTAAGGCGGCGCGGCTTCGATCCCGGGACACAGAGACTCGCCATGAACATCCACGAATACCAGGCCAAGGCCGTCCTGCGCGAGTTCGGTGTTCCCGTGCCGCGCGGCGTGGCGGTGTTCAAGGCGGACGAGGCCGAGGCGGCGGCCAAGGAGCTCGGCGGCCCAGTGTGGGTGGTGAAGAGCCAGATCCACGCCGGCGGGCGCGGCAAGGGCACCTTCAAGGAGGCCGACGCCGGTGCCAAGGGCGGCGTGCGCGTCTCGAAGTCGGTCGAGGACACGGTGGCCAACGTCGGGCAGATGCTCGGCCGCACGCTGGTGACGATCCAGACCGGGCCGGCCGGCAAGCAGGTCAACCGCCTCTACATCGAGGACGGCTCCAACATCGCCAAGGAGTTCTACCTGTCGCTCCTCGTCGACCGCGCGACGAGCCGCGTGTCCTTCGTCGTCTCGACCGAGGGCGGCATGGACATCGAGGAGGTGGCCCACAGCCACCCCGACAAGATCACCACCTTCTCCGTCGACCCGGCGACCGGCGTGCAGCCCCATCACGGGCGCACCGTGGCGCGCGCGCTCGGCCTCGCCGGCGACCAGGCCAAGCAGGTCGGGGTGATCGTCGGCCAGCTTTACGCTGCCTTCGTCGCCAAGGACATGGCGATGCTGGAGATCAACCCCCTCATCGTCTCGGCGGAGGGCGACATCAAGTGCCTCGACGCCAAGATCGCCTTCGACTCGAACGCGATCTACCGCCACCCCGACGTCGCCGCGTTGCGCGACGAGAGCGAGGAGGACGCCAAGGAGATCGAGGCGTCCAAGTACGACCTCAGCTACATCACGCTCGACGGCACCATCGGCTGCATGGTGAACGGGGCCGGCCTCGCCATGGCGACGATGGACATCATCAAGCTGTACGGCGCGCAGCCGGCGAACTTCCTCGACGTCGGCGGCGGCGCCACGAAGGAGAAGGTGACCGCCGCCTTCAAGATCATCACCGCCGACCCCGCGGTGAAGGGCATCCTCGTCAACATCTTCGGCGGCATCATGAAGTGCGACGTGATCGCCGAGGGCGTGATCGCGGCGGTGCGCGACGTCGGCCTGACCGTGCCGCTGGTGGTGCGGCTGGAAGGCACCAATGTCGAGCTCGGCAAGGAGATCATCGGCAAGTCCGGCCTCAACGTGATCTCCGCCGACGACCTCGACGACGCCGCTCAGAAGATCGTCTCCGCCATCGCCGCCTAGGCGGCGCCGGCCGGTCCTCGCTCGACCAAGCCGCCGTCACCAAGCCTTACGTTGCCCAAGTCCTCACGCCGCCCGATCCTCACGCCGCCCGATCCTCACGCCGCCCGATCCTCACGCCGCCAAAGTCCTCACATCGCGCCGTCGCCAGCGGCGAGGCCCACAAAGGAACCCGAGAGATGCCGAACCAAGACGCGCCGCACGGAGCCATGCCGCACGGGCTGACGCTCGTTTCCATCAAGCAGGGGGACGGCCGCGAGACGCTCGGCGTGAAGACCGCGCACGGCATCCTCGACGTCGCGGCTGCGGGCGAAGCACTCGGCATGATCGCGCCCCTCACGCTCGAGGCCATGCTGTCGGCCGGCAGCGGCTCCGTGCTCACCTCACTGGTGGAGATGGCGAACGGGTCGCCGAAGGCCAAGGACGCGTTCCTCGACGAGGAGGCGATCACCCACGGGCGCCTGTTCACAAATCCCAGCAAGATCATCTGCGTCGGCCTGAACTACCGGGACCACGCCAAGGAGGCCGGCATGCCGATCCCGGCCCAGCCGATCCTCTTCAACAAGTACAACAACACGCTGGCCGCCCATAAGGACACGATCAAGCTGCCTCGGCCGGAGGTCTCGACCAAGTTCGACTACGAGACGGAACTGCTCATCGTCATCGGCAGGACGGCCCGCGACGTGTCCGAGGCCGACGCGCTCGACTACGTCGCCGGCTACTGCGTCGGCCAGGATTTCTCCTCCCGCGACCTCCAGCTGGAGAAGGGCACGCAGTGGATGGTCGGCAAGACCCTCGACAAGTTCGCGCCGATCGGCCCCTACTTCGTGTCGGCCGACCTCGTCGGCGATCCCAACAACTTGAACATCGAGACGCGCGTCAACGGCGAGGTGCGGCAGTCCTCCAACACGCGCGAGTTCATCTTCAACACGCAGGCGATGGTCGCCTACGCCTCGACGTTGTTCACGCTGGAGCCGGGCGACATCATCTTCACGGGGACGCCGCACGGTGTGATCGTCGGCATGCCCAAGGACAAGCAGGTGTGGCTGAAGGCCGGCGACGTGATCGAGAGCACGGTCGAGAAGCTGGGGACCCTGTCCTTCACGCTGGCGTAGGAGGACGGCGGTCGCGCCCGTGCCGGAACGACGCGTCAGGGAACGACCCGCGTCCAGTGTCCCATCTTGCGGCCGGGGCGCTCGGTGGCCTTGCCGTAGAGGGTCAGGCTCAAGCCGTCCTCGGCGAGCAGGGCCGCCCAGTCGCTGACCGCCGCGCCGATCAGGTTGCCCATCTCGACGCGCCCCCCATGCCGCCGGGTGGCGCCGAGGGGCCAGCCGCAGATCGCGCGCACATGCTGCTCGAACTGCGAGGTCGCCGCACCCTCCGTGGTCCAGTGCCCGGAATTGTGCACCCGCGGCGCGATCTCGTTGACCCGGAGCGTCTCGCGCCCGCCCCCACCCCCGTCCTCCCGCGTGACGAACATCTCGACGGCGAGCACGCCGACGTAACCCAGCGCGTCGGCGATCGTGCGCGCGGTTCCCACCGCCCGCGCCGCCGTTTCCGGCGCGATGGCGGCGGGTGCGCGCGTGAGGTGCAGGATGTGGTGCTCGTGCTCGTTCTCGCAGATGTCGTAGGCGGCGAAGGCGCCGTCGATCGCCCGCGCGCAGATCACGGAGACTTCCGCCGCGAAAGGTACCACACCCTCCAGGATGGAGGGCACGCCGCCGAGCGAGCGGAAGGCGACGGCGAGGTCGGTGCCTTCCTTGATGGTGGTCTGGCCCTTGCCGTCGTAGCCGAAGCGCCGCGTCTTGAGGATCGAGGGGCGGCCGAGCTGCGCCACCGCCCGCGCCAGGCTGCCGGCCGTGTCGACGGCGACGAAGGGCGCGGTCGCGATGCCGAGCGAGGCCATGAACTCCTTCTCGACCAGCCTGTCCTGACTGGCGGCGAGCGCGGCGGCGTCGGGGCGCACCGGGCGCACCGCGGCGAGCACGGCGGCGGTGCGCGCCGGCACATTCTCGAACTCGTAGGTGACGACGTCGACGGCGCCGGCGAAGGCGCGCAACGCAGCCTCGTCCCCGTAGGGCGCGATCGTGCGCGCCGCGCAGACGTCGAAGGCCGGGCTGTCCTCGTGCGGGCAGTAGACGTGGGCGCGCAGCCCGAGCTTGGCGGCGGCCAGCGTCAGCATCCGGCCGAGCTGGCCGCCGCCGAGGATGCCGATCGTGTCGCCGGGGACGAGGATCTTGTCCAAAGGTCGCGCGTTCATCGGCGAGTCGGCCACGCGCTCAAGCGCCGTCGTCGGGCGCGAGCGCCACGCCCTCGGTCCTCCTGGCGCGCCAGGCGGCGAGCCGCGTCGCCAGGTCCCCGTCGTGGAGCGCCAGCACGGCGGCGGCGAGCAGGGCGGCGTTGATCGCGCCGGGCACGCCGATCGCCAGCGTGCCGACCGGCACGCCGCCCGGCATCTGCACGATGGAATACAGCGCGTCGCGGCCGCCCAGCGTGTGGCCGAGGATCGGCACGCCGAACACCGGCAGTGGCGTCATCGCGGCGGTCATGCCCGGCAGGTGGGCGGCGCCCCCGGCTCCGGCGATGATGAGCTGGTAGCCCTTGGCCTGCGCGCCCCTGGCGAAGTCGTAGAGCCGCTCGGGCGTGCGGTGGGCCGACACGATCAGCGCGTCGTGGCCGATCCCGAGCGCGTCGAGCGTGTCCGCCGCATGCTTCATCGTGGCCCAGTCGGACTGGCTGCCCATGATGACGGCGACGGGTTTTGGCCCGGGATCTTTGGGCGACACGGGTTTGTCCGATACGGCAAAAATCGGTCCTATCCGAAGGGAGGGCGGCCCGCAAGCCGCCGGCCCGCGCCATCCCCAGGGCCGGCCGTGACGCCGACCATGGCCCGCTCAGGCGATGATGTCGGGCGTCAACTGATCGTCGAGGAAGCTCATGCGGTCCTTCAGCGCCAGCTTGCGCTTCTTCAGGCGCTGCACCTGCAGCCGGTCGGACGAGCCGAGGTGCAGCAGGGCCTCGATAGCCGCGTCGAGGTCCCGGTGCTCCTGGCGCAGGTGCTCGCGTTCGGCCGTCCAAGCCGTTCGGTCGCCTTCGCCGCGGTCGTCCTCGTTGGCGTGTTCGTTCATCACCACTTCAGCCTCGTCCGGCCGGGCTCACGATCGCGCTGTGGACCGGGTCGGACGCCGCGCACTAAGTCGCGTTTCGCGCGGCTTGGCAAGATTGGCGGGGCAACACCCGTCGCCCAATTTGGCGGCCGAAACGCCGCCCCGCGCCGTTTCGCGCGCGGCGAACACGCTTTCGGCCGGACAGGGACCTTTGCGGCCGCCCGGTCGTTTGGCGGCCGCATCCCAAGCGGAACGATCCGCCACGAACAAGGCTCGACCCATGGCTTCGACGCAAGGACGGCTCAACGGCAGGATCGCGATCGTGACGGGGGCGGCGCGAGGGATCGGGCGCTCGGCGGCGGTCGCCATGGCGCGCGAGGGCGCGGCCATCGTCGGCGTCGACATCGCCGGCGCCGTCAGCGCCACGCTCGACGTGGCGGCGGCGACGAGCGACGAACTCACCGAGACCGGACGCCTCGTTCAGGCCGCCGGCGCCCGCTGGCACATGGAAACGCTGGACCAGCGCGACCTCCCGGCGGTGCGGGCGGCGGCCGCGCGGGCGGTCGCGGCGCTCGGGGGCATCGACATCCTGTTCGCCAACGCCGGCATCCAGGCTTTCAAGCCGATCCTGGAGATGGAGGACGCCGACTGGCACGACCAGATCGACGTCAACCTCACCGGCACGATGAACGTGATCCGCGCGGTGGCGCCCCACATCGTCGAGCGCGGGGGCGGGCGCATCATCATCACCTCCTCGACGCAGGGGCAGCACGGCACCAAGTGGGGCTCTGCCTATTCCGCGACGAAGTGGGGCCTGATCGGGCTGATGAAGTCCGCCGCCCTGGAACTCGGCGCGTACAAGATCACGGTGAACTGCGTCGTGCCCGGCCTGATCGACACACCACTGACCCGCCACCGCGAACGCTACGCGCAGGCGGCCGGCGACCTGGCCAGCGACGGATCGACGGCGGAGCTGGAGAAGGCGGCTGTGGAGAAGCTCACCGCCAAGTCGCCGCTCGGCGTGCCCTTCATCGATCCCGACGACATCGCGCCGGCGGTCGTCTTCCTCGCCTCCGACGACGCCCGGATGATCTCCGGCGCCTCGATCGACGTGACGGCCGGGGACAGCGCCAACATCACGGCTTGACGCGTGGAAGGCCGCGCCCGTTCGTCCCGCGATCGCCCTCGTCACGCCATAACTACCCGTTAAGGCTTCATTAATCGATACTTGGCGGGTGGGATGCTTGGCGGGTGGGACGGGCATGAGCGGGACGGCCACGGGTTTCTTCGCCAGGAAGGCGGCGTTCAACGCCTCCCAGGGCTACCGCATCGACTACAAGTACCTCGGCATGGCCTACGGCATCGAGCTTGCCGTGGTCGCGACCTCGCTCCTGTCGGCTTGGTTCTTCGCCAAGATCTACGGTCACGGCGACGGTGACACGATGGCGATGATGATGCTGGCGCCGATCGCCTACGCCGGCGTGGAGATCGCGCGCGTGCCCCTCGCGCTCGCCCTGCGCACGCAGCCGAACTGGTTGTGGAAGCTCGTGTTCGCCCTCATGGTGCTCTGCGCGGTCGCCGTCAGCGTCAAGTCGCTGTCGCAGCTCGGCGAGGTGATGTTCCGTCCGCGCCTCATCGACGTGACCCGCGCCACGGAGGCGTTGAAGGAAGCGCAGGGCGCGCAGGCCGCCTTCGCCGCGCAAGTCGCCGCCGCCGACGCGGTGGTGGCGCAGCGCGGCCGCGGGCTCGACGAGGCGGAAGCCAGGCTGAAGGCGGTCAACAGCGAGCTTGGCGCCCTGCCGGCCGACAAGTGCGCCCGCGTGTGGCACACCAACACGCAGGGGCGGCGCTACTCCAGCCAGGAGTGCCACACCGACGGGCGGCAGAAGGTGATGGCCGGCAACCTTGGCGACGCCGAGGCGGCCCGCGCGGCCGCCTCCGACAAGCTCGACGCCGCCCGGCGCGGGCGCGACGCGCTCGACCTCGGTCCCTTCGCCGAGCGGGTCGGCGCGCTGGAACTCGCGCGACGCGACGCCATCCTCAACTCGCAGCTGCATTCCTTCACCGCGATGTTCTTCGGCAAGGACCCGACCGAGGTCACCGAGGGCGAGCTGCACAGCTTCCTGCGGTTGTTCGTTTTCTTCCCCGCCATCTTCGCCTCGCTCGCCGCGACCGCCTTGGCCCTCGCCTCCGTGACGCCGCTGCGCAAGCGGCCTGATCCGGTCGAGGTCGACGACATGGCGCTGGTCGACCACCTGCTCGTGCCGCTCACGCGCTCCGTCGACGACCACGCGCGCAGCGCGGCCAACGAGGCGGTGGCCAAGGCGATGGCGGCACACCGGATCGAGCCGGCCGCCCCGGCGATGGCTCCGGCGACGACCGGGACGGCCGCCGAGCGAGCGGGCGAGGCGGACGGCGAGGCGCTTGGCAGCGAGCCCGCCGAGCCGCGCCCGCCCGAGCCGAAGTCGGTCGTGCCGATCCGGCCGACCCTGGTCTCCTCGCTGCCGCCGTCCGGCGCCGCCTGATCCATGCTGATCGCCGGCACCAAGGAGAACCGGAAGCTCGCCGGTCTCGTCAACGCGCGCGTGAGCGCCGACGCGCGCCTCGTCAACGCCAAGGCCTGGGCGATCTGGTTCGGCGCGCTCGGCGCGATGGCGCTGCTGATCGGCGCCGGCGTCGGCCTCGCCTTCCTCGGCGTCGCCCGCAGCCGCGACGCCAGCGGCGCCGCCGACCGTCTCGCCGACACGCTCACGAAGGCGCTGGAACGCTCCAGGCTCCACGCCGAGATCGACCCGGGGGCCACCGTCCGCCTCGACCCGGCCGCCCAGGTGGCGATGGCGCCGGGCGCCACCGTGCACGTCGACGCGTCTTCCGCCATGCCCCGCCCCGGCCGCGAGCAGTTGCGCCCCGACGCCGCGCCACCCTCCAAGCACGCCGTGCAGACCAACTACACCGTGTTCAAGATGGTGCGCTTCGGGCAGGGACAGGTCGTCACCGGCTACACGTTCGCGCCCGACGGAACGGCGCCCGAGCACCAGTACTGCTACTACGCCGACGGGATCGACAGGCAGACCTACAAGACCCTGCACATCGCCGCCGAGGGCCGCTACACCCCGCTGCCGGACCCCGCTGGGGGGATCGACAGCAGAGCGGCGGCGGCGGAATGCGTGTGGTTCGACGGGCGGCCGACGCAGTTCTGACGCGTTCAGACCGGGACGGCGTCCACCCTGAGCCAGGCGGCGAGATCGACCTCGGTGCTCTCGCCGGCCGCGAGCCGCAGCATCGCCAACAGCGCCTCCTCGTCGCTCGCCTTGAGCTGACAGCCGTTCAGCTCAAGGCAAAGCTCCATCGCGACGAAGCCGGTGCGCTTGTTGCCGTCGATGAAAGGATGGTTCTTCGCGATCCCGAACGCGTAATCCGCCGCGAGCGAGGCGCAGTCGGCCCCGGCGGCGTGGCCGACGCGGTTGATCGGCCGGGCCAGGGCCGAGTCGAGAAGCCCTTCGTCGCGCAGGCCGACGCCTCCCCCGTGCTGGGCGAGTTGCTCCTCATGGATGGCGAGCACGATCTCCCGGCTGAGGAACACGAAGTCGGTCATGGCCGGCGATCATTTCGCGAGTTCGCGGAGCACGTTGTGCCGCCGCTTCATGATCTCGCGTGCGCGCGCCATCTTGAACTCGAAGTCGGGATCGGATTTCGTCACGCGAAATCCTTCCGGTGAGCGTGTCAGGTAGAGCTTGTCGCCGCGATCGACGTTGAGGTCGGCGAGGACGTCGCGCGGGAGCACGACACCCAGGGAATTGCCGATCTGGGTCACCTTGAGAACGGTGTGGTTGGGTTTGCCGGTCATCGTCGCGACGCCTCCGTTATTACGGACGTTAATATGTCGCGATCGACTTCGCCATCCCTCGTCGTTAAATTTGACTTTAGTTTTCCTTTAGGCCGCCCATCCATGACCGACCGCGAAGCCAACCGTTTCACCGCCCGCGCCGCGCGCTACGCCCGCGTCGGGGCCAACATGAGCGGGGTTGCGGCGCGCATGGCCGGGTCCCGGATCTTCGGGGCCAACGGGCAGATCACCAACGCGGCCGCGCTCACCCAGGCGCTCGGCGGGCTCAAGGGGCCGCTGATGAAGGTCGCGCAGATGATGTCGACCATCCCCGACCTGCTGCCGCCGGAATACGTCGAGGAGCTGGCGACCCTGCAGAACGACGCGCCGCCGATGGGGCCGGCCTTCGTCAAGCGGCGCATGCAGTCGGAGCTCGGGCCGGACTGGCAGGCGCGTTTCGGCGCCTTCGACCTCAAGCCGGCCGCCGCCGCCTCGCTCGGCCAAGTCCACAAGGCGACGAGCAAGGAGGGCGCCCCGCTCGCCTGCAAGCTCCAGTACCCGGACATGCAATCGGCGGTGGAGGCCGACCTTCGCCAGCTGGACGTGCTGTTCGGCTTGCAGCGCCGCTTCACCGGCGCCATCGACTCGCGCGAGATCGAGAAGGAGATCGGCGCCCGCCTGCGCGAGGAACTCGATTACGACCACGAGGCGAGGAACGCCGCGCTCTACGCCGACATCCTCGCGCAGACGCCGGAAGTCAGGGTGCCGCGCATCCACACGGACCTGTCGACCAAGCGGCTGCTGACGCTGGGTTGGCTGGAGGGCGAGAAGCTCCTCACCTTCAAGGACGCCGACGAGGACACGCGCAACCGGCTCGCCGGCGCGATGTTCAAGGCGTGGTGGTACCCGATGAGCCATTACGCCGTGATCCACGGCGACCCCCACCCCGGCAACTACACCGTGTTCCGCGAAGAGGGCGAGCCAGCCGGCATCAACCTGCTCGACTACGGCTGCATCCGCATCTTCCCGACCAAGTTCGCCGCCGGCGTCGTCGACCTGTACCACGGCTTCCTCCGCGACGACCCGGCGCTGGTCGTCCACGCCTACGAGCAGTGGGGTTTCAAGGGCCTCAGCCACGACCTCATCGAATCCCTCAACATCTGGGCGCGCTTCATCTACGCGCCCCTGCTGGACGACCGCGTGCGGACCGTGGCCGACGGCGTCGCGCCCGGCCAGTACGGGCGCCACGAGGCCTTCCTGCTCCATCAGGCGTTGAAGGCCAAGGGCCCGGTCACCGTGCCGCGCGAGTTCGTGTTCATGGACCGCGCCGCGATCGGGCTCGGCTCGATCTTCCTCCACCTCGATGCCCGGATGAACTTCCACCGGCTCTACGAGGACATGATCGGCGATTTCGACGTCGCCGCGCTGGAATCCCGCCAGGCCGCCGCCCTCGCCAAGGTCGGGTTGAGCGTGCCGGTTTCTTGACCTTTCCGCAGAAAGACTGAGGCTGCTTCGCGCAAGGAGCCTCTTGCCTTGCGCCGCGATCGTTGCGATTGCTCCCCCCGCACCGTCCAAGCTTGACCCCGTCCGAGGCGGGCAGGCCTCGCGGTACCAACGAATCGTCCGAGGGCGGAATGACGGACCCGATCGCACCAGGGTATGGGGATCACGCGAAGCGCGCGCCGCCGCGCCGACGGGCGTCGATCCCCGCCGCCGCCCGCTTCCTGTTCGGCTGACGGCCCTCCCGCTCCCCGCGCGCCCACCCGAGACCGGCTCCAGAACCGGTCCGCCATCCGGAGACACCCATGCGCATCGCCGTACCCGCGGAACATGACCAGTCCGAGCACCGCGTCGCGGCGACGCCCGAGACGGTGAAGCGCTTCAAGGGTCTGGGCGCCGCCGTCGTCGTGCAATCGGGCGCCGGCCGGGCGTCCGGCTTCGCGGACGAGGCGTATGGGACGGCGGGCGCCACCATCGCCCAGGGCGCCGCCGAGACCATCCGCGACGCCGACGTGGTGCTGCGCGTGCGCCGGCCGACCGCCGAGGAGCTGGACGGCCTGAAGCCCGGCGCGGCGGTGATCGCGGTGATGGACCCCTACGGCAACGAGGACGCGCTGCGCTCGCTCGCCGCCAAGGGGGCGTCCACCTTCGCGATGGAGCTGATGCCGCGCATCACCCGCGCCCAGGTCATGGACGTCCTGTCGTCCCAGGCCAACATCGCCGGCTACCGCTCCGTGATCGAGGCGGCGGCGGAGTACGGCCGCGCCATGCCGATGATGATGACGGCGGCGGGCACGGTGCCGGCCGCCCGGATGTTCATCATGGGCGTCGGCGTCGCCGGCCTGCAGGCGATCGCCATGGCGCGACGGCTGGGTGGCGTCGTCACAGCCACCGACGTGCGACCCGCCACCAAGGAGCAGGTCGAGTCGCTCGGCGCGAAGTTCGTCGCGGTGGAGAACGACGAGTTCAAGCAGGCGGAGACGGCGGCCGGCTACGCCAAGGAGATGTCGGAGGACTACAAGCGACAGCAGAACGAGCTGACGACGACCCACATCGCCAAGCAGGACATCGTCATCACCACCGCGCTGATCCCCGGCCGCCCGGCGCCCCGGCTCGTCAGCGCCGCGATGGCCAACTCGATGAAGGCCGGCTCCGTGATCGTCGACCTCGCCGCCGAGCGCGGCGGCAACTGCGAGCTGACCCGGCCCGGCGAAGTGTTCGTCACCGACGGAGGGGTCAAGATCCTCGGCACGCTGAACCTCGCCGGCAAGGTGCCGGCGACCGCCTCGGCGCTCTACGCCAAGAACCTCCTCGCCTTCGTGGAAACCTTCGTCGACAAGGAAAGCAAGGCCTTCGCGATCCCCTGGGACGACGATCTCGTCAAGGCGACGCTGCTGACCCGTGACGGCAAGCTCGTCCATCCGCGGTTCGCGGAAGCGGCCTGAACCCTCCCACTCCCCCTGGACACTCCTCGACATGGCGCAAGACATCGCGACCTCGACCAATCAGCAACTCCTGGAGCGCGCCCAGGCGGCGGCCGACGCGGCGCGCCACTCCGCCGACGCCGCGCAGGCCTACGTCGACCAGATCGGTCAGGTCGGCGGCCACCTGGGCGGCGTCGCGGTCCATGCCGCGACCGCCGGCGCGGTGGACCCGTTCGTGTTCCGCGTCGCGATCCTGGCGCTCTCCTGCTTCATCGGCTTCTACGTCGTGTGGTCGGTCACGCCGGCGCTGCACACGCCCCTCATGTCGGTCACCAATGCGATTTCCTCCGTGATCGTGGTCGGCGCGCTGCTGTCGGTCGGCGTCGACGCGTCCGCCTTCGCCAACGACGGCCCGATCTGGGCGCGCATCTTCGGCTTCATCGCGCTGATCCTCGCCTCCGTGAACATCTTCGGCGGCTTCCTCGTCACCGAGCGGATGCTCGGCATGTACAAGAAGAAGGCCTGATCGTGAACGTCAACGTCGCGGCCTTCCTCTACCTCGTCGCCGGCATCCTGTTCATCCTGGCGCTGCGCGGGCTGTCGTCGCCGGCGACCTCGCGCCAGGGCAACCGCTTCGGCATGGTCGGCATGGGGCTCGCCGTCCTGACCACGCTGGCGCTCAAGCCGCCGGCCGGCGTGCTGTCCTGGATCATGGTGATCCTCGGCGTCGGGATCGGCGGCGCGATCGGCGCCTGGCGCGCCCGCACCGTCAAGATGACGGACATGCCGCAGCTCGTCGCGCTGTTCCACGCCCTGGTCGGGTTGGCCGCCGTGTTCGTGGCGGCGGGCGCCGCCTACGCGCCGCAGGCCTTCGGCATCGGCGAGCCCGGCAACATCCACGGCGCCTCGACCATCGAGATGTCCATCGGCCTGGCGATCGGCGCCATCACCTTCGCCGGCTCGGTGATCGCCTTCCTCAAGCTCGACGGGCGCATGTCGGGCAAGCCGATCATCCTGCCGCAGCGCCACTTCATCAACATCACGCTCGCCGTCTCGATCGTCACCATGGTGATCGTGTTCATCTTCACCCAGAGCCTCCTGGTCTTCTGGCTGATCGCGCTCGCCTCCTTCGCGCTCGGCTTCCTCATCATCGTGCCGATCGGCGGCGCCGACATGCCGGTCGTCGTGTCCATGCTGAACTCGTACTCGGGCTGGGCGGCGGCCGGCATCGGCTTCACGCTCGGCAACCTCGCCCTCATCATCACCGGGGCGCTGGTCGGCTCATCGGGCGCGATCCTGTCCTACATCATGTGCAAGGGCATGAACCGCTCGTTCGTGTCCGTGATCCTCGGCGGATGGGGCGGCGAGGTGGCCAGCGGCTCCGGCGCCAAGGAAACGAGGCCGGTCAAGCAGGGCTCGGCGGAGGACGCCGCCTACATCATGCAGAACGCCTCCTCCGTCATCATCGTGCCGGGCTACGGCATGGCGGTGGCGCAGGCCCAGCACGCGCTGCGCGAGATGGCCGACACGCTGAAGAAGGAGGGGGTGGACGTGAAATACGCCATCCATCCCGTCGCCGGCCGCATGCCCGGCCACATGAACGTGCTGCTCGCCGAGGCCAACGTGCCCTACGACGAGGTGTACGAGCTGGAGGACATCAACTCCGCCTTCGGCCAGGCCGACGTCGCCTTCGTGATCGGCGCTAACGACGTCACCAATCCGTCCGCCAAGACGGACAAAAGCTCCGCCATCTACGGCATGCCGATCCTCGATGTGGAGAAGGCCAAGACCGTGCTGTTCATCAAGCGCGGTATGGGCTCGGGCTACGCCGGCGTCGAGAACGAGCTGTTCTTCCGCGACAACACGATGATGCTGTTCGGCGACGCCAAGAAGATGGTCGAGACGATCCTGAAGAACCTCGACTGACGCCGGCTTCCGTTCCTCGCCGGCCGTGCCGCCAGCCGGCGGTGGCGGGCGACGCGGTGGGGCGCTCGACCCCTGCCGCGCGGGGCCGGGCGTCCGCCGGCGACTCGGGGCCCTTTGACTCGACTGCGGCTTTCGCCGATGAAACGGGTAACGCCGCACCGAGCTCCCCATGTCCATCCAGTCCGTTCTCCTGCCCGTCCTCGTCCAGGTCGCGCTCGTCTTCGTCCTGCTCGGCGGAATGGCCAAGACACGCCGCGACGCGACGCGCGCCGGCGTGCGGGAGAGCGACATCGCGCTCTCCGACGCGGCGTGGCCGGCCCGCTCGAAGCAGTTCGGCAATTGCTACGCCAACCAGTTCGAGATGCCGGTGCTGTTCATGCTCGCCGTCATCTTCGCGATCGTGCTGCACCAGGCCGGCACCCTGTTCGTGCTGCTGGAATGGCTGTTCGTGGCGCTGCGCCTCGTCCACGCCTTCGTCCACACCACCAACAACAAGGTCTCTGTCAGGGGCCTGCTGTTCATCGGCTCGGCGGCGGCGACAGCGCTGCTCTGGCTGTTGATCTTCTTCGGCGTGGTCTTCGGCATCGTGTTCCCGGTCGGCCTCGCCGCATGACGCCGGGGGGACGGCTGGCGGCGGCGATCGTCGTCCTCGCCGAGATCGAGGCGCGGCGCCGCCCCGCCGCCGACGCCCTGAAGGACTACGGTTTCGCCCATCGCTTCGCCGGATCCAAGGACCGCGCGGCGGTCGCGGCCCACGTCTACGATGCGCTGCGCCGACGGGCCTCCGCCGCCTGGGTGATGGACGCGGAGACGCCGCGCGCGATCGTGCTCGGCTCGCTCGCCAGGGCGAGGGGCATGACCGCCGACGCCATCGCCGCGATCTGCACCGGCGACGCGCACGCGCCGGAAACCTTGAGCGACGCGGAGCGCGCGGCGCTCGCCACGCGGGCCGTGGCCGACGCGCCGCTCCACGTCCAGGGCGACTTCCCGCCGTGGATCGAGCCGGCGCTCGCGGCCGTGTTCGGCGACGCGCTGGTGCCCGAGATGCAGGCCATGGCGGAGCGGGCGCCGCTCGACGTGCGGGTCAACACGCTCAAGGCGACGCGCGATAAGGTGCTGGCCGCCCTCGCCCATGTGTCGCCGGTGGCATCGACCCTGTCGCCCGACGGCCTGCGGCTGCCGCTCGGCCTCGATGGGCGCGGCCCGGCGCTGAGCGGCGAGCCGGCCTTCGTCAAGGGGCTCGTCGAGGTGCAGGACGAGGGTTCGCAGCTGGCGGCGCGGCTCGCCAATCCCCAGCCGGGGCAGCAGGTGCTGGACCTCTGCGCCGGCGGGGGCGGCAAGACGCTGGCGCTCGCCGCCCTGATGGGGAACCGGGGGCAGATCTACGCCGCCGACACCGACGGACGGCGCCTCGCCGGGCTGTTTCCCCGCCTCGACAAGTCGGGCGCGCGCACGGTCCAGATCCGCGCCCCGCGCCGGGGCGTGCCGCCGATCGACGACCTCCGAGGCCGCTGCGACCTCGTCCTCGTCGACGCGCCCTGCACGGGCACCGGCACCTGGCGCCGCAACCCCGACGCCAAATGGCGGGTGCGGCCCGGCGCGCTCGACCAGCGGATCAAGGAACAGGACGCGGTGCTGGCCCAGGCGGCGACCTACGTGAAGGCGGGTGGCCGGCTCGTCTACGTCACCTGCTCTCTGCTCGCCGACGAGAACGAAAGGCGGATCGAGGCCTTCCTGGCGACCCAAGACGCCTTCAGGTCGCAGGCGCCGGCGGCGGTGGCGACGGCGGCCGGGCTTCCCGCCCTCGCCGCCCACGCCGGCGACCTCGGCATCCGCCTGTCGCCGCTGCGCACCGGTACCGACGGGTTCTTCGTTTCAAGCCTGCTCAGGACCTGACGGGCCGGCCGCCTGGCTCGACCGCTCGATGCCGGCGGCGGGGCACAACGCGCCGGGCCTGGCCACGAACACCATGTCGCCGACCGTTCCGAGGAGGATGAGCGCCAGCAGCGCGAGCCGCACGATGGGGCGCCGGTCGGCGCGCGGCGGGGTCGGCTCGTCGGGTTCGGCGAACAGCTGGGCCAGGGAGGCGAGATCGACCCGCTGCCCGGGGCCGGTGTCCCGGGAAATGAAGAACAATGCGGTCATGACCGGCTCCTTCGGTTGCCGCGACCATAGGGGGAGAGCCCTTGCCGCCGCCTCAAACCGAGCCGGCGAAAGCGGCGCCCGCCGGCAAGCTCGCGGTAGCCATGTTTCGCCGCGACAAGGCCGCGTCCCATCCCGCGGCCGTGAAGGAAAGCCGTTCAAACCGGCGCCGAAACGCTCTACATCGGGGGCTCGCCTCAAGCACCGCGTCAGCCCCACCCGGAAACCGCCGTGCGTGCGGGCTGATGCTTCAGGGATCGCCATGGCCGCCGATTTTCAACCCGACCTCGTCCATGACGACGTCCTCGCCAACCACGACAAGGTCCTCATCATCGACTTCGGCTCGCAGGTCACCCAGTTGATCGCCCGTCGGGTGCGGGAGGCCGGCGTCTACTGCGAGATCGCGCCGTTCCAATCCGCCGCCGCCGCGCTCGACGCGATCAAGCCCAAGGCGGTGATCCTGTCGGGCGGCCCCGCCTCCGTGCTGGAGGACGGCTCGCCGCGCGCGCCGGACGCGCTGTTCACCGCCGGCATCCCGGTGCTCGGCATCTGCTACGGCGAACAGCTGATGGCGGTGCAGCTCGGCGGCGCGGTCGAGTCCGGCCACCACCGCGAGTTCGGGCGGGCCGATGTCGAGGCGACCGCGACCTCGCCGCTGCTCGACGGCGTGTGGGCGCACGGCCTCCATCCGGTGTGGATGAGCCACGGCGACCGCGTCACCCGGATGCCGGCCGGCTTCCAGCGCATCGGCCGCTCGGCCAACGCGCCGGACTGCATGATGGCCGACGAGGCGCGGCGCTTCTACGGCCTGCAGTTCCATCCCGAGGTGCATCACACGCCGGACGGGGCGAAGCTGCTCGCCAACTTCGTGCGGGGCATCGCCGGCTGCCGCGCCGACTGGACGATGAAGGCGTTCCGCGCCGAGGCGGTCGCCGCGATCCGCGCCAAGGTGGGCGAGGGCAGGGTGCTGTGCGGCCTGTCGGGCGGCGTCGACTCGGCGGTCGCCGCCGTGCTGATCCACGAGGCGATCGGCGACCGGCTCACCTGCGTCTACGTCGACCATGGCTTGATGCGGAAGGGCGAGTCGGAGCAGATCGTCGCCCTGTTCCGCGAGCACTTCAGCATTCCCCTGGTGCACATTGAAGCGGCTGAGCTTTTCCTCGGCGCGCTGCACGGCATCAAGGACCCGGAGCAGAAGCGCAAGATCATCGGTCGTCTGTTCGTCGCGACCTTTGAGCAGCAGGCGAAGCGGATCGCGGAAGACGGGCGGGGACCGCTCGAATTCCTGGCGCAGGGGACCCTTTACCCCGACGTGATCGAGTCCGTGTCCTTCTCCGGCGGGCCGTCGGTGACGATCAAGTCGCACCACAACGTCGGCGGCCTGCCCGAGCGCATGAACCTCAAGCTCGTCGAGCCGCTCCGCGAGCTGTTCAAGGACGAGGTGCGCGCGCTCGGCCGCGCGCTCGGCCTGCCGGACGGCTTCGTCGGGCGCCACCCGTTCCCCGGCCCCGGCCTCGCGATTCGCTGCCCGGGCGTGGTGACGCCGGAGAAGCTCGCGATCCTGCGCGAGGCGGACGCGATCTACCTCGACGAGATCCGCCGCGCCGGCCTCTACGACACGATCTGGCAGGCCTTCGCCGTTCTGCTGCCGGTGCAGAGCGTCGGCGTGATGGGGGATGGCCGCACCTACGACTTCGTCTGCGCGCTGCGGGCGGTCACCGCCGTCGACGGCATGACGGCGGATTTCTTCCCCTTCGACATGGCGGTGCTGGGGCGCACCGCGACCCGCATCATCAACGAGGTCCAGGGCATCAACCGCGTGGTCTACGACGTGACGTCCAAGCCGCCGGGAACGATCGAGTGGGAGTGAGGCGCCGACCCCCGATCCAGTCGCGATTCACGAATGTTATCGTCGCCTCCTCCCCGATCGGATCAAATGACGCGGGCGCCGACCCCCGGTCAAAATGACTAACGGCATCCTCGGCAATCTGCGCTATGTCTGTGCGAGCTAAACCTCGTCTGTCGGGGAACTCGCATTTGACGGATATCCACGACT
Organism: uncultured Beijerinckiaceae bacterium; assembly: GCA_964244495.1. Lineage (GTDB taxonomy): Bacteria > Pseudomonadota > Alphaproteobacteria > Rhizobiales > Beijerinckiaceae > RH-AL1. Next base: position 352,496 of record CAXTIU010000002.1, on the reverse strand, counting down.
GGCGTGAGACCGATCGACTTCACGCCGAACAGGGGCAGGGCGACCCCTTCGCCGCCGCGGTTCGTGCGACGCGCATGGCGATGATCGTCACCGACCCACGACAGCCGGACAATCCGATCGTCTTCGCCAACGCCGCCTTCTACCGGCTGACGGGCTACGGCCGCGAGGAAGTGCTCGGACGCAACTGCCGCTTCCTGCAGGGCCCCGACACCGACAAGGCCTCCGTGCGGGCGATCCGCGCCGCGATCGACGCGCGTCGCGACATCGCCGTCGACATCCTCAACCATCGCAAGTCCGGCGAGCCGTTCTGGAACGGCCTGTTCATCAGCCCGGTCACCAACGCCGCCGGCGAGCTGCAATTCTTCTTCGCCTCGCAGCTCGACGTGACCGATCGCATCGAGGCGCAGCGCGCCGTCGCGAGCCAGCAGGAGTGGCTGGAACGCGAGGTGGCGCGCCGGACCGACGAGCTGCGCGAGGCGCTCGCCGCCCAGACCATGCTCGTCCACGAGGTCGACCACCGGGTCAAGAACAACATCCAGATGATCTCGGCGCTGCTCGCGATGCAGACCCGCTCCATCGCCGACCCGCAGGCGCGCGCGTCGCTCGACAGCATGCTCCAGCGCGTCGAATCGATCGGTACCGTCCATCGCCGCCTCTACCAGTCCGAGGACGTCAGGCGTTTCGACGTCGCTGAATTCCTCCGCGACATCGCCCACGAGCTGCTCAAGGCGTTCGGGCGCGACGACATCGCGCTCTCGCTCGACCTGCGACCGGTGCAGGTGCCGGCGCAGCAGGCCTCACCCGTCGCGCTGATGCTCAACGAGCTGATGATGAACGCCCTCAAGCACGCCTTTCCGCCCGGCCGCTCCGGTCGGCTGTCGGTGAGCATCGCCGACGCCGCCGACGGCCGCCTCGTGGTCGTGCTGGCCGACGACGGCGTCGGCATGCCCGCAGCCCAGCGGGGATCGGGTTTCGGCAGCCGGCTCATCAAGACGCTCGCCCGCCAGCTCCAGGCCGACGTGACGTGGCGGCCGGCCGATCCCGGGACGATCGTCGAGGTTCGCGCGCCGATCCGCCGCTTCGACGAGGTGCTCGTCGATGGTTGAGCCGCTGCGGGTGCTGATCGTGGAGGACGAGGCGCTGCTGCTCATGCAACTGGAGATGGCCGTCGAGGAGGAGGGCCACGACGTGGTCGGCACCGCGATGACGTCGGGCGAGGCGATCGCGCTGGCCCGGATGGTCGAGCCGGACGTCGCCTTCGTGGACCTGCAGCTGCTCGACGGCCCGACCGGCGTCGACGTCGCCCGCTTCCTGCGGGGTTCCAAGGAGACGATGGTCGTCTTCATCACCGCCAACGCGACCCGGCTGCCGAAGGACTACGAGGGCGCCGCCGGCATCGTGTCCAAGCCGTTCTCGCAAGCCGGTATCGTCGCCACGATCCGCTACCTCGCGCAATGCGTCCGCCATCCGCCGCCGAGCCTGCCGACGCCGAGCGAGCTGAAGCTGACGCCGGCCTGACAGGCCACGGCCCCGCGTTGCCGGGACCGCGCCCCGCGTGCTAACCGCCGCCATGCTCGAAGGCCTGCCGCCCAACAATGCCGCGCACGTGATGCGCCTGCGCTGCGACGAGGCGACGGCGCGGCGCGTCGCCGACATCGTGGTGGAAACCTTCGATCCCGCCGACACCGCCGCCGCCGCCTTCGAGGAAACGGTCAATGTCGCCTCCTGGTCCGGCGGACCTTGGCTCGTGGAGGTGTACTTCGGCCGGGCGCCGGACGAGGCCGCCGTGCGGGCGCTGTTGGCCTGCGCCACCGATCCCGCAACCGCCGCCGCCGCCGCGTTCGGCCGGGTCGAGAAACGCGACTGGGTCGCCGCCTCGCTCGAAGGGCTCGAAGCCGTGCGCGAGGGACGTTTCGTGATCCACGGGTCGCACGGCCGGGCGAGGGTCGGGGTCGGCGACATCGGCATCGAGATCGAGGCGGCGCTCGCCTTCGGCACCGGGCACCATGGGTCGACGCGCGGTTGCCTCGCCACGCTGAACACGCTCGCCAAGCGGCGGCGCCCGCGCCGCATCCTCGATGTCGGCACCGGCACGGGCGTGCTCGCGATCGCCGCCGCCCGCCGCTTCCACCGGTCCGTCGCCGCCGGCGACATCGACGGTGTGGCGGTCGTCGCCGCGCGCGACAACGCCCGGCGCAACGCGGCCGGCCCGGCCGTGCGTCCGGTGCGCGCCGTCGGGGTGGCGCATCCGGGCCTGCGCGTCGGCGCGCCCTACGACCTGATCTTCGGCAATATCCTGGCGCGCCCCCTCCGCGCCCTCGCGCCGGCCATGCGCCGCCTCGCCGCGCCGGGGGCGGAGGTCATCCTGTCCGGGCTGCTCGCCACTGACGTGCCGGGGGTGGTGGCGGCGTACAGGGTGCAAGGCTTCGCGTTGGTCGCGCGACGAAACGTGGAGGGCTGGGCGACGCTGCTGCTGCGCCGCCCGGTCATGTCGCCCTGACCCGCGCCATCAGCGGGGCGAGCCGTTCGACGACCAGGCTCCGCATCCCCGCGATATCGAGGGTGGCGACCATCGCCGCGTAGACCAGGATGCCGCCGCCGACCTGCGCGACGAGGATCAACACGCCGGGGGGTTGGTCGCGTAGCGGCAGGAGCGCGGCCGTCATCACCAGGGTGGCGAGTATCGTCGAGCCCAGGTCCCGCGCGCGGGGCCAGGCCGGCCGCGACAGGCAGGCGATGCCGACCAAGGTGACGAGGGCGGCGGCGAAGGCGCCGGACTGCGCGATCGCGAGGTCGGACGCATCCGTCCGGCGCGGCAGCAGGACCAGGATCAGCGGATCGGCGAGGCATCCCACCACCGCGGCCGCGACGAGCGGCGCCGTGCGCTTGGCGATCTGGAAGATCGGGTTGATCGCGTACAGGATCAGCCCGAAGCAGAACAAGCCCGGCATCATCAGCGTCAGCAGCCGCTCGAAGGGTCCCCGGTACTGCACCGGCACGATCAGGCCCTGCAGCGAGGGCATCACCAGCCAGATGCCGATGCACGCCGGCAGGATGATCGCGAGGACGATGGCCATGTTGTCGGCGATCTGCCGCCTGGCGCCCTCGTGGCCGTGGCGCTCGTGCACCGCCACGGCGATCTGGAACAGCAGCACGTCGAGCGTCGAGCCGATCGCCTGCACGGCCTTGGTGCCGATGTCGTAGGCGAGCGAGAACTGCCCCGTCTCGGAGAAGCCGTAGAGCACCGCCACCAGCGCCCGGTTGGCGAGCGGGATGGAGATGTAGAGAAGGTTGGCGGCGACGATCGGCGCCGCGTAGCGCAGGATCGAGCGGGCGATCGGCAGGGAGGCGAGCCGTGCCTCCGCGCCAGGGTCGCTCAGCGCGGCGCGGGCGGCCACCACCGAGCCCGACAGGCTGACCACGCCGCCGACCAGCGCCATCCTGGCGGAAGCGAAGTAGAAGGCGCCACCACCCGTCAAAGCCAAGGCCAGCACGTTCTTCACCAACACCAGCTTGACGTAGAGGCCGTCGTGGAAGCGGGCGCGCACCAGCGCCGTGTTGAAGTCGAACAGGCCGTTGGCCACCGCCGCGCCGAGTGCCAGCGCGATCAGCCCGTCCGACAGCGGGAAGTGCACGCCGGTGGTGAACAGCAGCGCGCTGCCGACCGCGAGCGCGGCTGTCACCAGGGCAAAGGCGATGTCGAGCGTCGCGCGCAGCGCCGGGTCCTCGCCGCGCGAGCGTTCGGAGTAGAAGCGTGTCGCGCCGAGCCGGAGCCAATCGAGGAAGCCGGCCTGCACCGCCGTCGCGGTGGCGAGCGCGAGGGCGAACCGGCCGTACTCCTCGGGTCCGAGGAACTTGGCGACGAGCAACCCGACCGCGAAGTTGAACACGACGTTGAGGAAGAAGGCGCCCAGCACCTTCATCGCGGACGACGGCCCGTCCGAAGCCGACCGCGTGAGGGGAACCTGGGGCCGAGGGCGGCGGGTGGGCGCATGTACCCCTTTGTAACCCAGGCGGGGGCGCCGCGTCTCGCCGCGATGGTCGAACGAGCGGCGGCGCGCCTTTCCGGCCACGGACCTCGCCTCAACATCGGACCGCATCGCGGGCGCGGTCCGATGCCGCGACCGTCTGAGAACGCGTCAGCGCGCCCGGAAACCGCCGCGCGTCTTCCGCGCGGATGCCCTAGGTCGCCGGGTCGTCGAAGGTCATGCGGCCGCTCGCGCCCCGGTGCCAGACGTAGACGATGTCGTCGGGTGTCGTTGGGTCACCATGGGCGTCGAAGGCCAGCTCGCCGAGGACGGTGTGGAACGTCATCCCCGCGTGCATCGTCGCGGCGAGGCTCTTGCCGTCGAGCGCGCGGCTCGCGGCGGCGGCCTGCTGGATCACCTCCACCGCGGCGTAGGCGTAGAACGCGTAGGTGCCGGGCTCGATGCCTTTGGCCCTGAAACGGTTCAGCAGGTCGGCGGCGGCGGGTAGCCGGCGGGGATCGCGCGCGAACACGATCAGCGACCCGTCGGCGGCCGGCCCGGCGACCGTCGCGAACTCCTCGGAGGCGATGCCGGCGTTTCCCAGAAGCACCGCGCGGGCGTTCGCGTCGCGCAGCTGCCGGATCAGGAGTCCGCCTTCCACCTCCGTGCCGCCCCAGACCACCACGGAGGCACCCGACGCCTTCACCCGCGCGACCAGGGGCGCGAAGTCCCGCGTTCCCTTGTCGAGCGTGCCGTAGAACACCTCCCGCGTGCCGGCCACGGCGAGCAAGCGGCGGGTCGCGTCGGCGAAGGCCTTCCCGGCGTCGCCACGGTCGTGCACGATCGCGATGCGCGCGACGTGATGATCGAGCAGCCAGCGCGCCGCGACCCCCGCCGCTTCATCCTCGCGTCCCGCGAGCCGGAAGACCGTGGGCAGGCCGCCATCGGTGAAGGCCGGCGCGGTCGCGCCCGGCGACACTTCCAGGACGCCGGCGTCGGCATAGAGCGCCGAGGCGGGCACCGCCACCGCCGAGCTGAACGGACCGACGACGATCGGAACGTGGCCGTCGATGAACGTCTTCGCGATGGCCGCGCCTCGCTTGGGATCCCCGCCGTCGTCTCCCGGCACGATCCGGATCCTGTGGCCGAGCAGGCCGCCGGCGGCATTGACGTCGGCCACCGCTTGCTCGACGCCGAGGCGGAGCTGATCGCCGTAGATCGCGTCCGGTCCGCTGAATGGGCCGCTGACGCCGAGCTTCACCGGCGGAGCCTGGGCCGACGCGATGCCCGCGAGACAGCCTATCGCGCCCGCCGCGAGGATCGCCCACCTGCCGGTGCGGCGGCCATCGGATCGGGTCGGGGCGAGGCCTTTCAAGGCTTGCGCCGCCGGCTCGGACGATTGGGCTTCGGCTCGCGGCGCGGCGGTGGCATCGGGTCGGGCGGCGCTTGCGGTGCCGTCGCCGCCCCCTTCTTGGCCATCTTGATCCTGGCCGCCCTTTTGGTCTTGGTCGTCGTCGTCTTGGCCGCCGCCGTCTTAGCCGACGTGGTTCCGGCCGACTTGGTCCTGTCCGGCGTCCTCGCGCCGGTTCTGGCGCCGGTCGCCGTCTTGGCGGGCGCGGTCGTCCCGCCGATGGCCACCCCCACGTCCTTCAGGCCGTTGCGGGCGGCGTTCGTCATCGGCGGGCGGCGCGCGGCGCGCGCCTTGGCCGTGGGCTTGGGCGGCCCGACCTTGGTTCGGGGCACCGTTCGCGCCGCCTTGGTGGTCCGCACCGCCGCCGAGCGGGCGGAAGCGGCACCGCGCGGCGCTCGGACGGACGGCTCGTCGGCGGCGGTCAGGAAGGTGATCACCGCTTCGGCGAAGGCGTCCGCCGCCTCGATGTTCGGCATGTGGCGCGTGGAGAAGGCGACGTGCCGCGCGCCGGCGATGGCCTCGAGCAGCGCCGCCGTAGCCGCCGGGGACACGGCCTCGTCGTCGGTGCCGGTGATGACCAGCACGGGCGCCTCGACAGCTTCGAGGCCGCGACGCAGGTCCATGTCACGCAGCGCGGCGCAGCAGGCGGCGTAGCCCTTCGGCGACGTTTGCCGCATCCTTTCGTGGACGGCGGCTACGCTGTGCGCCGATCGCTCGGCGAAGGCGGCACCGAACCACCGCTCCATGGTCGCGTCGGCGATGTGTTCCATGCCGTGAGCGAGCGCGGCGCCGATGCGGCCGTTCCAAAGGTCTGGCGTCCCGAGCCGGGAGGCGGTGGTGGCGAGCACGGCGCGCTCGACCCGTCCGGGCGCGTTGACCAGCAGCCATTGCACTACCGCGCCACCCATCGACGCGCCGACCCAGTGCGCCTTGGCGATGTCGAGGGCGTCGAGGATGGCGAGGGCGTCGCGGCCGAGCCCGGCCACCGACACCGGCGCGCCGGGCACGCCGGGCACGCCGCTGCCGCCGTGGCCGCGCGCGTCGTAGCGCACCACCCTGAACCGCGCGGTGAACGCGGCCATTTGCGCGTCCCACATCGTCAGGTCGGCGCCGAGCGCGTGACACAGGACGAGCGGCGGCTTTGAGGGATCGCCGTCGACCGCGACGTTGAACGAACCGGCGCCGATCCGCAGGCCGGTCATCGGGCACCGACCCTCGCCGACGCGCGCGCCGCCGGCGACGCCCGGCACCGGACCGGCTCCCGCGAGGGGTGCTCCGAGGCGCTGTTGCCGAAGTGCGTGCTCCCGGTCTCCATGGCCCCGCCTCTTGTCACCGAACGCGTCTCACCTTTCGCGGCGACCCTGTACCGGCTTTCGCGCGGAAACGGAAACGCGACGTGTCCGCACGTCCGGTCGAAGCGACCGGGCAAGGTCGCTCGGGTCGACTTTCCCCGCTCGAAACGGGCGTCGTCACGGGGGGTGTCCGGCGACCGGTCGCGGCAAGGCCTTTCCCCGATTGCGCCGGCGTCGCGCGACACACCCTTTACGTCGCTCGCGAAACATGATCGCTTCGCCGCATCGGCGGAGCGAGCGCGGGGTCGGGCATTCGATGGTCGCGGTGAAGATGGAAGGGTTCAGAACCGTTCGCGCCGACCGGCGCGCGGTCTGGGACGCCCTCACCGACGTCGACTGCCTCAAGGCCTGCATCTTCGGGTGCGAGTCCATGACCCGCCTGTCGGAGACCCGCTTCGGTGTCGTGGTCGGCGTGTCGCTCGGCCCGGTGCGCATCCCGTTCCGGGGATCGGTCGAGATCAGGTCCAGCGATCCGCCGCACTCCTACCATATCACCGGCCGCGGCGGGGGCGGCCTGGCCGGCATCGTCGTGGGATCGGCGACGATCCGGCTGTGCGAGGTACCGAACGGCTGCCGGTTCGGCTACGTGATCGACGCCGAGCCGAGCGGACCGCTCGCAAGGCTCGGCGCCCCGTTCCTCACCGGCGTGGCCAGGACGTTGACCGACCGCTTCGTGGCGAGCTTCGCGGACCGGCTGGAGCTGACCATCGGCAAGCCGGACTTCCGCGGCGACGTTCGCCGCTCCTGGTCCTAGAGCGTCGGCCCGACACGCGCGGCGGCTTCTTCAACAAGCTGGTGCGATGGCAAAATTTGCAGCATCGGACCGCTCCGGTCCCCTCCTCGATGACGGCATGAGGTCCGTGACAAGCTCGCTGCGACGAACCGGATTGGGCAAGGTCGCCTCAGCGGCGCAGGTTGGATGAAGCCCCTGAGATCGCCGAGTCATCCACGTGAACGGGCCGCTCCATGCGTCTTTACTCCTGTTTGTACTGCTCGCTCACCCTGTATTTCGAGAACACCTCGTGCGTCCGCTGCGGCAGCATGCTGGGCTACTGGGCCGAGACCGACTCGCTCTGCGTACTGGAGCCGCACGATCACCAAGGCGGAAGCTGGACGTCCTGGTCGGTTCCGGGCCGTCGGCTTCGGCGTTGCGACAACAGCGGGTTCGGCGTGTGCAACTGGATGGTCGACGCCGATGCCGGTCATCCCTTCTGTACCGCCTGTCGGCACAATCGCGTCGTCCCGGACCCCACCTCCGCCACGGGACTGACCGGATGGCGCAAGCTGGAATCGGCGAAGCACAGGATGTTCGCCGCGTTCCATCGCTTGGGGCTGGTCGACGTGATCGAACGCGCCGGCACCGCCTCGCTCGGGTTCCAGTTCCTGGAAGACGCCGCGGGCGGGCCTGCGGTCATGACCGGCCACGCCGATGGCCTGATCACCGTTGCCCTCAAGGAAGCGGACGACGTCGAGCGGGAACAACGCCGGCACCTGCTCGGCGAACCGTATCGCACGCTCCTCGGTCACTTCCGGCATGAGTCCGCCCACTACTTCTGGGACCGCCTGGTGCGCGACCGTGGCGCGTTCGAGGAGTGCCGCGCCGTGTTCGGTGACGAGTCCACCGACTATCAGTCGGCGGTCGGTCGATACTACGTCGATGGGCCGCGCGAGGACTGGCAGGCGACCTTCATCAGCGCCTACGCGACCATGCACCCGTGGGAAGACTTCGCGGAAACCTGGGCCCATTACCTGCACATGGTGGCCACGCTCGACACGGCCTACGCTTACCGGCTGAGGACGGCGCCTTTCGCCGACCGTTCCGGCGCCTCGCACATCCCCGATCCGGTGGACCCGCTCGCGGCCGACGACATCGAGGCGCTCGTCGTCGTCTGGCTTCCCCTCACCACGCTCTTGAACTCGCTCAACGCGGCGGTGGGGAAGGACGACGCCTATCCCTTCGTCCTCACGACGCCGGTCATCGCCAAGCTCGGGTACATCCATCGCCTCATCAGGGCTGGCGTCAGCGAGGCGTTGGCCGGAAGAGCCGCGGACATCCTGCGCAACCGGCGACTGACCTGAACCCGATCGGTCCCACCCTGGTGAGCCGGGCCATACGGATGGCCGGATTGATGATTCGCAATCCGGAGATCGAGCCGAGGAGTCGAGCTGACGGGTCCGCATCGTGGACGCGGTCCGACGCCGGAAACCCCTCGGCCGCATCCGCCCGACATCCGCTGCGCGCATGGCGAGCCGATGCCCTCTCAGGCGCGCACGGCGCACATTTCTATAACACAAGAGGTCGCGAGTCCCGGGGGTGGGTGTATGCGAGTGCCGGAGTTTCGCGGGCGATTGTTTTGGGAAGTCTTTCCGAGCGGTTTGTTCCTGCCTACTCTGCGATTGCGCGACGTAGCTGATCAGGACCCTTGTGCCGGCCCCGAGGCGCGTCGACCGTGTCTTCCGGTTACCGTTTTCCCATCAGCTCCCGCTGTACAGTTGATAAGTGCCCAAGCGCCGCTAGTATCTCTTCGGCAAGGCTCGTTTCGGCAAGGCTCGTTTCGGCAAGGCTCGTTCACGAGGTCTTGCGCATCATTCAGACGCGTCATGGCCGGACCGATGCTTCGCAGGGCGAGCCCGATCGTTTCACGCCACCGAAGGCCGGGCTTGGACGCCCGCCAGGGGCTTGGACGCCCGCCAGATCGCATCGTCCGGTCCCTGGCGCCCCGCCGCGCCGGCTCGGGCGTTGGACCCGCGTGAGGTGGGAGGGAGATTGACGGTGATGGCCGCCGCTTGTATCCCCGGTCATGTCACGGAAGGGTGAGGCGCATGGACATGGCTGCCGCCGAGCCGGCGCACGATGTTTCGACCGGAGCGCCTTCGCAGATGCTTGACCGGTTGGAGGTCGGGGAGTTGCTCGACAACTGGGTCATCTGGCGGGACGCCGGTGATTGGGAGCGTTTCGCCACCGTGTGGCACGAGGACGGCCGCATGGTCGCCACATGGTGCCAGGCCAGCGCGGCGGATTTCATCGCCGGTTGCCGCAAGGGGTTCGAGGCGGGAATGGTCGTTCTGCATTCCCTGGGCGCGAAGAACGTCGAGGTGAAGGGGCGTCGCGCCGTGGCGCAGAGCAAGATGCAGATCGTCCAACGGGCGCGCGTGCACGACGTAGCGGTCGACGTGACGTGCCAGGGACGGTTCGTCGACGCTTTGGAGAAGCGGGAGGGAGGGTGGGGGATCGTCCTGCGCCAACCGGTTTACGAACTCGACCGCATGAGCGCGCTCGACGCGGGAGCGACTTTGACGCTCGATGGCGACCTTCTCCGCTCGTTCCCGGACGGCTACCGCCACCTGGCCTACCTCCAAACCAACATGGGCTTCACGGTGAGCAGGTCGCTTCCCGGAACCCGCGGTCCGGAGATCCAGGCGCTCTACGCTCGCATGCGGCGATGGTTGGATGGCGAGGCGTCCACCTGCCTCGAGGCCTGACCATGATCTTGGTTCCCGGAAGACGCTTCGTCGATGACAGGCTGACGTGAGCCTCGTCCGGCCAGGCCATGTCCAGGCAAGCCATGTCCGGCTAGGCCTTGTCCGGCCAGGCCTTCTTGGCCATGCCGGCGCGTCTTGGTCGGAAGGAGCCGTCGCGCGCGTCGGGCGGATGCTTCAGCTGGAGGAATGTGGATGGTGAGCGTCAACGGCCGGACGGCCGACCACCCCGTGGACCCTTTGTTCCTGGAACGCTGGTCGCCGCGCGCCTTCAACGGGGAAGCCCTCAGCGAGGCGGACCTGCTGACCATGCTGGAGGCGGCGCGCTGGGCGGCCTCCTCGTACAATTCCCAACCTTGGCGCTTCCTGTACGCGCGCCGTGAAACGTCGCACTGGGGCCACTTTCTCGATCTGCTCGCGCCGTCCAACCAACTCTGGGCGAAGGACGCCTCGGCGCTCGTGATCGTCGTCTCGAACTCGCTGATGAAACCGCCGGGAAGCGACAAGGAGGTGCCGTCCTACAGCCATTCCTACGATGCCGGCACGGCGTCCGGGTACTTCGCGTTGCAGGCGACCAGGATGGGCTGGTACGTTCATGGCATGGTCGGGTTCGACAAGGAGCGCGTGTTCGCCGAACTCAACGTGCCGGTCGGCTACAGGGTGGAAGCCGCCTACGCCGTGGGTCGCCGGGGGGATCCTTCGCGGTTGCCGGAGACGCTGCAGGCGCGCGAGCAACCGAACGCCCGCGTGCCGCTCGCCCAGCTCGCCCACGCCGGCCCCTTCAAATCAGCGGACTGAGCCCGCCCCTGCCGGGCCGAACGGGGCCGTGCCCGGCGGCCCGCGCTCGACGGACCGCTCCCGCAAAGGTTCGGTAGCATCACCTACGTCGTACGCCCATCTGCTTGATCGCCCGCTGGTAATCTTCAGCTGCTGGCATCGGCTTAGGCTGCGCTGCTCCGACTTTCAGCCCGGATCGCGGCGTCGATCTTGTCCTCGCCCATCGAACACCTCGTCTGGTTGTCCCAATGTTATCCGGAAGCAACCTACGATCGAGGGCTGATGACTCGACTCCTTGATTTCGATGGTGGGCGCACACAGGCTCGAACTGTGGACCCGCTGATTAAGAGTCAGCTGCTCTACCAACTGAGCTATGCGCCCATCGAAGCCGGAATGGAGCCGGCAGCAGGCGGATAGCAAATCCGCCCAAGTCTGTCCAGCGCCGCCGAGGAGCCGTGTAGCGGTCGCCAGCCGCCGCGTCGATGCGCGGCTTGCGGAGGCGAGGCCCGCGAGAGACGGGGCGAATGTCGACCGGCGGCGTGAAGGCTCGAATCGCCCGCGCCGGCGATCAGGACGCACGCCCCCGCGCGATGCGACGGCGCCGTCACGTCGCCAACGCGTCCGGCCTGATCTTGCCGCGCTTGGCCATCAGCTTGTTCAAGGCGGCGATGTAGGCGCGGGCGGAGGCGACCATCGTGTCGGGGTCTGCGCCGCGCGCGGTGACCTGCGCCCCATCCTCGCTGAGGCGCACCGACACCTCGGCCTGGGCATCCGTGCCTTCGGTCACCGCGTGCACCTGGTACAGCTCCAGCACCGCCTCGTGGGGCACGAGCGTGGTGATGGCGTTGAAGATCGCGTCGACCGGGCCGTTTCCGGTGGCGGTGAAGCTCATCTGCTCGCCGTCGACGGCGATGGCGAGGGCCGCCGTCTGCGGGCCGTGGGTGCCGGCCTCGACGCGCAGGGTGGCCAGCGTGATGCGCTCGTTCTTGTGGCCGATCTCGTCGTCGACCAGCGCCTCGATGTCCTCGTCGTAGACGATCCTCTTCTTGTCGGCGAGGTCCTTGAAGCGGGTGAAGGCGTCCTGCAGGGCATTGTCGCCCAGCACGTAGCCGAGGTCCTTCAGCTTGTCCTTGAAGGCGTGGCGGCCGGAGTGCTTGCCCATGACCAGCGAGGTCTTGGCGACGCCGACCGATCCCGGCGTCATGATCTCGTAGGTCGACGCGTTCTTCAGCATGCCGTCCTGGTGGATGCCGCTCTCGTGCGCGAAGGCGTTACGGCCGACGATCGCCTTGTTGTACTGCACCGGGAACGAGGACGCCGCCGAGACGAGCTTGGAGGCGCGCGTCAGCATCCGCGCGTCCACGCCGGTCGCGTAGGGCAGGGCGTCCGGCCGGGTTCGCGCCGCCATCACGATCTCCTCCAGCGCGGCGTTGCCGGCGCGCTCGCCGAGCCCGTTGATCGTGCACTCGATCTGCCGCGCCCCGCCGGCGACGCCGGCGAAGGAGTTCGCCACCGCGAAGCCGAGGTCGTCGTGGCAGTGGGTCGAGAAGACCGCGCGCTCCGCGTTCGGCACGCGCGCGCGGACTTGGGCGAACATCGCCTCGTACTCGGCCGGCGTGGCGTAGCCCACCGTGTCGGGCAGGTTGATCGTGGTCGCGCCGGCCTTGATCGCCGCCTCCACGCAGCGGCACAGGTAGTCGATCGGCGTGCGGGTGGCGTCCATCGCCGACCATTCGACGTCCGGCACCAGGTTGCGGGCCTGCGTCACGGTTCGGCCGACGATGGCCAGCACGTCGTCCTGGCTCTTGTTCATCTGGTGGGCGAGGTGGATCGGCGAGGTCGAGACGAAGGTGTGGATGCGGGGGCGGCCGGCGTGCCGCACCGCCTCGCCGCAGCGGGCGATGTCGCCCTCGATGGCGCGGGCCAAGCCGGCGATGACGGCGTTGCGGCTCGCCTTGGCGATGGCCGAGACCGCCTCGAAGTCGCCGACGGACGCGATGGGGAAGCCGGCCTCGATCACGTCGACGCCCATCGCGTCGAGGAGCGCGGCGATCTCCAGCTTGCCCTCGAACGACATGGTGGCGCCGGGGCACTGCTCGCCGTCGCGGAGCGTGGTGTCGAAGATGATGAGGCGGTCGGTCGGCTGTCCGCGAGCGGCGTGGTGATCGGGCGAGGTCGCGTCTGCTGAGGTCATGGCTGGTGATCCTGGGCGAGGGGTCTGACGGCGCGGTCCCCTGAGTGCCCGGGCGGCGAGCCCGGCCGGCCCTCAGGGGCGGCTAAGAAGCAGACCGACGCGGCGCGGCGCGCGAGGGGACGCCACCGATCGCCGAGCGATCGATGAGGCAGTCGCGAAGAGTGCAGCCCGGCATCGCATGGCTTCATCATATGACGATGCGTGGAGCATCCGCAAGCGCCGCCGCCGATCCGGACGCCGCCGTCGAAGCGCCGGGTAACCGGTCGCGAAAGTGTCCCGGCACACACATTCCCGCGTCAGCTGCGTCATGCGTCAGGAATCCGAGCGACCGCCGCCACCGGCGCCGGTCGGAGCGCCTGAAGGTATCTCTACCCTATGCCGCGTCGGCCCGCGCGGCAAGCCGAAAGCGAGCCCGGCCTCGTACCGAGGGCATCGCACGGGCCGGCCGGCGCTTCGAGGCCATGCGAGCTAGGCTCGATTTCGAGGCGAGACCGTCGCCCTTCGTGTATGACGTTGGCCATGCTCGACGCTCTGACCGTGTTCGGCTTGTTCGCCGTTTCCTGCATGCTGGTCTTCTACGCCCTCGAGGGTCGCGGTCCCTGGTACACGTTCGGCTTCGCCGCCAGCTGCGCGCTCGGCTCGGCCTACGGCTTCCTGCAGGGGGCTTGGCCGTTCGGCCTGGTGGAAGGGATCTGGTCGCTCGTGGCGCTTCGCAAGGGGTGGCGCCGCATCACCTCCGACCGGCCGCGGGCGGCGCGCGAACCGGCTTGATCGCCCTGGCCGCCGGGCGGCCCGATCCTGGGACGCCTGTTGGAGCCGCAGCCGCTCACGCCGGGCTGCGCGCCGGATCGTCGATGGTCAGGATCGCGCCGGACGTGGCGGCCGAGCGCGGCGAGGCGAGGAAGGCGACGGCGTTGGCGATCTCCCGCGGGTCGGCCGGACGCCCGAAGGCCATGCCGGCGAAGGCCTCGCGCCAGCGGGACGCGTCGCCGTGCTCGCGCTCGGCCCGCGCCCTCAGCAGCCTCTCGATCCGGTCGGTCGCGACCGGTCCGGGGTTGACGCCGACGACCCGCATGCCGTCGCGCGGCGCGGCGGCGCCGAGCGCCCGCGTGAAGGCCATCAGGGCGGCGTTGCCGGTGCTGCCGGCGAGGTAGTTCGGCTCGAAGCGCTCGCCCGCCGCGCCGATGACGTTGACCACGACGCCGCCCCGCTCCTTCAATCGCGGGTAGAGCGCGCGGGTCAGGCCGATGGTGCCGAACACCTTGAGGTCCCACGCCGACCGCCACGCGGCCTCGTCGACCGCGAGGAGGTCGCCGGGCGGGATCGCGCCGGCGTTGTTGACCAGCACGTCGAGCGGCCCCGCCGAGGCCGCGACCCGCTCCACCTCGGCGGTTCGCGAAAGGTCGGCCGGGACGACGTCGACCGACACGTCGTGCCGCTCGCGGATCGTCGAACGCGCCCGGTCCAGGTCGGCGGCGGTGCGCGCGACGAGGATCAGGTCGCAACCTTCCTCCGCCAGCAGCAGCGCGGTGGCGAGGCCGATGCCCTTCGAGGCGCCGGTCACCAGCACGCGTTTCCCGGTGAGATACAGGTCCATGGTCGGCTCCGGTTCGACGTCGGGTTGGTCGGCGCTTGCGTCCGGCGCGCGCCGATCGTATGACCTCGCGAGTCCTCACGCGAGGATCGTTCCGTCGGTGGATGCCGCCGGCCCGCCCGGCAGCGCGTCGCGCCCCCGGGCGCGCTCCGCGTTGTGGATGACGGAACGCTCAGGGTCCATACCCGCCGCAAGGACGACATGTTCGAAAGCCTTACCGACAAGCTGTCCGGCATCTTCGATGCGCTGACGCGCCGTGGCGCCTTGTCGGAGGAGGACGTCAACACCGCCTTGCGCGAGGTGCGCCGCGCGCTGCTGGAGGCGGACGTGGCGCTCGACGTCGTGCGCGCCTTCGTCGACAAGGTGCGGGCGCGGGCGGTCGGCGCCAACGTCGTCAAGTCGGTCACGCCCGGGCAGATGGTCGTCAAGATCGTCAACGACGCGCTGGTGGAGACGCTGGGCGAGGCGGCGGTGCCGATCGACCTCGACGCGGCCGCCCCCGTCGCGATCATGATGGTCGGCCTGCAGGGCGCCGGCAAGACGACCACGACCGCCAAGATCGCCAAGCGCCTCCACGATCGCCAGAAGAAGCGGGTGCTGATGGCATCCCTCGACGTCAAGCGCCCGGCCGCTCAGGAGCAGCTCGCCGTGCTCGGCAAGCAGGTGGGGGTGGACACGCTGCCGATCGTCGCCGGGCAGACGCCGGTGCAGATCGCCGTGCGGGCGGAGCAGGCGGCGCGGCTGCAGGGCTACGACGTGGTGATGCTCGATACGGCAGGGCGCACCCACATCGACGAGGCGCTGATGGCGGAGATGGCCGAGATCAAGACGGCGGCGCGCCCGCACGAGATCCTGCTCGTCGCCGACGCGCTGACCGGGCAGGACGCCGTCAACCTCGCGAAGAGCTTCAACGACCGCGTCGGTGTGACCGGCATCGTGCTGACCCGCGTCGACGGCGACGGGCGCGGCGGCGCCGCCCTGTCGATGCGCCACGTCACGGGCAAGCCCATTAAGCTGCTCGGCACCGGCGAGAAGATGGACGCGCTGGAGGATTTCCACCCCTCGCGCGTCGCCAACCGCATCCTCGGCATGGGCGACATCGTCAGCCTCGTCGAGCGCGCGGCGGAGTCGATCGACGCCGAGAAGGCGCAGGCCATGGCCAGGAAGATGGCCAAGGGGCAGTTCGACCTCGACGACCTCGCCGACCAGCTGGCGCAGGTGGAGAAGATCGGCGGGCTCGGCGGCATCATGGGCATGATGCCCGGCATGGCCAAGATGAAGGACCAGCTCGCCGGCCGCATGGACGACAACGTGATCAAGCGCCAGCGGGCGATCATCCTGTCGATGACGCCCAGGGAGCGGCGCAACCCCGACCTGCTGAAGGCGAGCCGCAAGAAGCGCGTCGCCGCCGGCTCCGGCATGAAGGTCGAGGACGTGAACAAGCTGCTGAAGCAGCACCGTCAGATGGCCGATATGATGAAGTCCATGGGCGGCATGGGCAAGGGCGGCATGGGCAAGATGGCCGGCATGGCCAAGATGCTCGGCGGCATGGGGGCCGGTGGCTCGGGCGGCGGGATGGGTGGTCTTCCCGGCGGCATGCCGCAGCCGACGCCCGAGCAGATCGAGGCGTTGCGGAAGCAGATGGGCGGCAAGATGCCCGACCTGCCGGGCGGCTTCCCCGGCCTCGGCGCCCCCAAGCTGCCGGGACTGGGCGGCGGCTTCCCGTTCGGGAAGAAGAGGTAGCCGTGGCGGAGACCGACAACCTCGTCATCGAGCACCTGCGCCACATGCGCAGTCAGCTTAATCGCATCGAGACCCGGCTGGACGATCTGACGACGCGCGTCGGTCACGTCGAGCGCGCGGTCGCCGAGCATTCCGTGCAGTTTGCCGAGATCAACGTGAAGCTTGACCGGCTCGACGCCCGCGTGAACCGGATTGAGAAACGCCTCGACTTGGTTGAAAGCTGAGATCCTGAAAGAGAGAGTGACATGTCCCTGAAAATTCGCCTGTCGCGCGGTGGCGCCAAGAAGCGTCCGTTCTACCGCATCGTCGTCGCCGATGCCCGCATGCCGCGCGACGGTCGCTTCATCGAGCGGCTCGGCACCTTCGATCCCCTGAAGGCCAAGGACGCCGCCGACCGCATCGTGCTCAACGCGGAGAAGGCGCAGGACTGGATCACCAAGGGCGCCCAGCCGACCGACCGCGTCGCCCGGCTGCTGGAGACCGTCGGCGTCGGCCACCGCGAGGCCCGCAACAACCCGGTCAAGGGGCAGCCGAAGAAGAAGGCGCAGGAGCGCGCCGCGGCCCAGGCCGCCGCCGCCGCGAAGGCCGCTCCGGGCGAAGCCGCCTAGCGCCGGGTTCTCGGGACCGCGGGGATGGCGGGCCGGATCCTGGTCGGCCGGTTCGGCGCCGCGCACGGCGTGCGGGGCGAGGTTCGCCTGCAGAGCTTCACGGGCGACCCCGAGGCGATCGGCGCCTACGGGCCGCTCGCCGGTTCGGACGGGCTAATCTACAGGCTGAAGAGCCTGCGTCCGGTGAGGGACAACCTGCTGGTGGCGCGCGTCGAGGGTATCGCCGACCGGGACGCCGCCGAGCGCCTGACCCACGTCGAGCTGACCCTCGACCGCTCGGTCCTGCCGCCGCCCGACGAGGAGGAGTTCTACGTCGCCGACCTCGTCGGCCTGGAGGCCGTGACGCTCGACGGGGCCACGCTCGGCACGATCGTCGACGTGCCGAACTACGGGGGCGGCGACCTCGTCGAGGTGCGACCCTCCGCAGGCGGCGAGAGCCTGCTGTTCGCTTTCACCAAGGCTGTCGTGCCAAGCGTGGACACCGGCGGGCGCCGCGTGACCATCGTGCCGCCGGCGGAGGTGGAGGGCGACGATGAGGGAACCTGAGCGGGCCATGCGCGCGTCCTCCCGCGCGGGAGACACGGACATGCTCCGGTGACCTGGCGCGCCGACGTCCTCACCCTGTTCCCCGCCATGTTCCCGGGACCGCTCGGCCTGTCGCTCGCCGGCGACGGCCTCGGACGAGGCCTGTGGAGCCTCGGAGCCCATGACATCCGCGACCACGGCCTCGGCCGCCACCGCGCGGTCGACGACACGCCGGCCGGCGGCGGGGCCGGCATGGTGATGCGGGCCGACGTCCTCGCCGCCAGCCTCGACGCGCACGTTGCCGTCGACGATCCGCGCCCGCGCCTGCTGATGTCGCCGCGCGGCCGCCCGCTGACGCAGGCCCGCGTCCGCGCGCTCGTCGCCGGACCCGGCGCGGTGATCCTGTGCGGCCGGTTCGAGGGCGTCGACGAGCGGGTGATCGCCGCGCGCGGCCTCGATGAGGTGTCGGTCGGCGATTACGTGCTCTCCGGCGGCGAGGTCGCCGCCCTGGTGCTTCTGGATGCCTGCGTGCGGCTGTTGCCCGGCATCATGGGCCGCGACGCGTCCGGCGACGAGGAGAGCTTCGAGAACGGGCGGCTCGAATATCCACACTACACCCGGCCGCGCGACTTCGAGGGCAGGGCGATCCCCGACGTGCTGCTGTCGGGCGACCACGGGAGGATCGCGCGGTGGCGTGAGGCGGAGAGCCTCGCTTCGACGCGGGAGCGGAGGCCGGACCTTTTGAAGCGCTGATCAAGCCACCGGCTTGGGCAATAAAGCGTCGTCGATGGCGCGGGCGCGCACGGCGGCCGGTCGCGCGCTCAAGCCTTCCGTGTAGCGCACGAAGGCGGGGCGCGGCTCGATCGTCTTGAACATGAGGCCGAACGTGAGCTGCGAGCCGAGGTAGAGGTCGGCCGCCGTGAAGCCCTCGCCGTCGAGGAAGGCGCGGTCGGCCAGCACGCCCTCCAGCGTGTCGAGCACGGCCTGCAACGTTCCGTAGCCGGTCATCCGTTGTCGTTGGGGCTCGACCACGACGCCGAGCGCTTGGTTGGTGACGGCGGTCTCCATCGGACCCGCCGCGAAGAACAGCCAGCGGTAGTACGGGCCGCGCCTCGGATCGTTCACGGCGGGCGCGAGCCCGGCCTGCGGGAAGGCGTCGGCGAGGTAGGCGCAGATCGCGGCCCCTTCCGTCACCACCGTCGACCCGTGGCGCAGGGCCGGAACCTTGCCCATCGGGTTGATCGCGAGGTATGCCTGCGCCTTCATCGACCCCGCGTAGTCGAGGACTTCGCTCCGATAGGGCTGCGCGACCTCTTCCAGCATCCAACGCACGATGCGGCCGCGCGACATCGGATGAGTGTACAACACCAAGTCTTCCGCCATGATCTCCACTCCGGTACCGCTCAGCTGCCGTCGAGCATGCCCTTCTCGCGAGGCGGCTCGACCGCCGTCTCGACCTCGACGCCATCCATCCCGTCGCGGCGAGCACGGCCGACGCCTCGGTGAACCGTAGCTGGCCGCATTCGACGACCTCGACGCGGCCGCCCCAGGGATCGAGGAGGTCGAGGCCGCCTCGACCAGCGCGCGGACCGCCTCGCGATCCGTTGCCCTCCGGCGTGCCGTCGTTGATGCCGACGCGCCCGGGCTTGACCGCCGCCGGTCCGCCCGTTCCGGGTCCGCTCACTCGACGTTGCCGAGCGCCGCCAGCCAGCGCCCGGCCTGCGCGCGCACGTTGTCCGGCGCCGTGCCGCCGTAGCTGGTGCGGCTGCCGACGGAGTTGTGCACGCCCAGCACGTCGTACACGGCCGCACCGAGGCGCGGCTCCACGCCCTGCATCTCCTGCAAGGTCAGGTCTTCCAGACCGACGTGGCGCGCGGCGGCGAGCGCGACCAGCCGGCCCGTGACGTGGTGGGCATCGCGGAACGGCATGCCCAGCTCCCGCACCAGCCAGTCCGCGAGGTCGGTCGCGGTGGCGAAGCCGCTGCCCGCCGCCGCCGCCATGCGCCGCGTGTCGGGCGTGAGGTCGCCGACCATGCCGGTCATCGCCGCCAGACACAGCGACAGCGTCCGCAGCGCGTCGAAGGTGCCTTCCTTGTCCTCCTGCATGTCCTTGGAGTAGGCGAGCGGCAGGCCCTTCATCACCACCAGGAGCCCGGCGAGCGCGCCGATCACGCGGCCGGCCTTGCCGCGCACCAGCTCGGCCGCGTCGGGGTTGCGCTTCTGCGGCATGATGGAGGAGCCGGTCGAGAACTTGTCCGACAGGCTCGCGAAGCCGAACTGCGGCGTCGCCCATAGCACGATCTCCTCGGCGAAGCGCGACAGGTGCGTGGCGCAGATCGCCGCCGCCGCCAGCGCCTCAAGCGCGAAGTCGCGGTCCGACACGCTGTCGAGGGAGTTGGCGGTCGGCCGGTCGAAGCGAAGCGCCCGCGCCGTCGCCGCGCGGTCGATCGGGAAGGAGGTGCCGGCGAGCGCCGCGGCGCCGAGCGGGCACTCGTTCATGCGGGCCCGCGCGTCGGCGAAGCGGCCCCGGTCGCGTCCCAGCATCTCCACGTAGGCCAGCAGGTGGTGGCCGAAGGTCACCGGCTGCGCGCTCTGCATGTGGGTGAAGCCCGGCATGACGTCGCCGGCGTGGGCCAGCGCCTTGGTGGCGAAGGCCTTCTGCAGCCCGCCGATCTGCAGCCCGATCGCGTCCACCGTGTCGCGCACCCAGAGCCGGAAATCGACGGCGACCTGGTCGTTGCGCGATCGCGCCGTGTGCAGGCGTCCGGCGGCGGGGCCGACGAGGGCGGCGAGCCGCGCCTCGACGTTCATGTGGATGTCCTCCAGCGAGCGCTCGAAGGCGAAGGCGCCGCTCTCGATTTCGCCACGGATGGCCGTTAGCCCCTCCGTGATCGCGGCGGCGTCGGCGCCCGACACGATGCCGGTGTCGGCCAGCATCGCCACGTGGGCGAGCGAGCCGGCGATGTCCTGCGGCGCCAACGCCTTGTCGAACCCGATCGAGGCGTTGATCTCCTCCATGATCGCGTCGGGGCCGCTGGCGAACCGGCCGCCCCACATCTGATTGCTCATCGCTTGCCAGCCTTCGAGAAGTACCGCCGCATGGTCCAGACATCAGCCGAAACCGATCGTGGCGCGCGCAAGCGCGGCCGCAAGCGGAGCGCCCTCGCACTGGGCCTCGTCGTGGCGGTCGTGGGGGCGCTCGGCCTATACAAGATCGTGGGAGGCGACGGCAAGCACGTCGCTCACACCGGTGCCTGCGCCGGGTCGCTCGACCTCGCCGGCGCGGCGGACCCGCTGGTGCGCGGCGAGGTCGCCGCGCTGACCCTCGCCACCCGTCCCAACGAACTCGCCGGGATCGCCTTCGACGCCGCCGACGGCCGGACGATGACGGTCGGCGCGTTCAGGGGCCGCACGATCCTCCTCAACCTGTGGGCGACCTGGTGCGTGCCGTGCCGGCAGGAGATGCCGGCGCTCGACAGGCTCCAGGGCGCGCTGGGCTCCGCCGACTTCGCCGTCGTGCCGATCAACATCGACACGATACGTCTCGAGCGGCCGCGCGCCTTCCTGAAGGAGATCGGCGCCAGGAACCTGCCGTTCTACGCCGACAACACCGCCGGTATCCTCCAGCAGCTCAAGAGCAGGCAAACCATCGTCGGCCTGCCGACGACGATCCTGGTCGGCCGCGACGGCTGCGAGATCGGTACGATGGCCGGCCCGGCGCAGTGGGACTCCCCCGACGCCAAGGCCCTCGTCGAGGCGCTGGCGAACCCGGCGGCCGGCCGCTCCGGGACGTGACGCCGCGACGGCGCGCTCGCGTCGTCCCGACATCGTCGCGCGGCCGCGCGAGGCCACCGAGGTCGCCGCGCGCCTTCTCGTAGGCCGCGTCGCCGGCGTCGGCGCTCCATCGCCCGATCTCGACGTGCCCATCGACGCTGCCGGCCAACCGCCGAAACACGTGCGGCTTCGTCATCGCGGGATCCAGGCTGGCGGTTCGGCCGAAGGTTCGGCTTCAGGGTTCATCCGCTGGCAGGGACGGGAAGATCGGGCGTTCCTCCGACGCCTTCGAGATGTCCGCCCGGCGGCGCCGGCGAGCCCTGTGGCAAACGCGCGGCAGCCATGTGCTTCCCGACGTTGTCGCAGTCGAACGGCGGAGGTTATGATACACCCATCGAAAGCGACCCTTTCGTAGTCCGATCTTTTCGGGCGTTTCCTCCCATGACTTGAAGCCGCTGGCCTTGGCCGGCGGTTTTTTTATGGGCGCGACGCGGCGATTCGGGCGTCAGCCGACATCCCGCTTGTGCGCCACCATGGCCACCGTCCAGAGCGCGCGCACCGCGATGGCCTGCGCGAGCCGGGGTTCCCGCCGGGCGCGCCCGGAGGCATCGCCGAGCACCGTGATCGCCTTGGCGAGTCGCGCGCTGTCCCACAGCTTCAGCTGCTGCTCGGCCAGCGCCCGGCGCGGCCCGTAGAAGCCCCCATCGCCGTGTCCGCCGGCGTCCAGCGCGATGCGGGCCTTGTGCAGCGCCGTGGCGTGCCGCAGCGCCGAGCCGAGCAGGGCATTGACGTCGCCATTCTCCTGGAACACCCGCTCCGTCGTCGTTTCCACCGCCTTGAAAGCACCCTTGAAGGCGCCGTCGACGGCGTGGTCGAGCACCAGGGCCGAGGCGTCGGCGACGATGGCCTCGACGTGTTCGACGGTCACGCGCCCCTCGCCGTGCGCGTAGGTCGCGAGCTTCTCCAGCTCGGAGCGGGTCGTCAGCCGGTTGCCGCCGAGCAGCGAGGCGAGCAGTTCCTTGGCCTCGGGCGCGATGGTGAGGCCGTGCTCGCCAAGCTCGCTGTCGATCAGCTGGGCGACGTCGCGCGGTCCATCGGGATGGCACTCGACCGCGGCGGCGGCGCGCTCCTTCTCGCACAGCTTGCGCAACGGGTTGTCGCGCTTCAGCGCGCCGCCTTCGAGCGCGACGATGCAGTCGCGCGGCGGGTTGCGGAGCAGGGTCTCGATCGCCGGCAGCAGCGACTTCCCCGTCGCCTCGATGCCGATCGCCTTGCGGCCGCCGAACATCGGCACGCTGTTGGCCTCGTCGGCGAGGCGGAGCGGGTCGGCGGCCACCTCGTCCCCCGACAGCCGGACGAGCTGGAACGCGTCCTTGGGATCGTCGACCGCGCGAACCAGCACGGTGCGCATGCGCTCGGCCACCAGACCGGCATCGGTGCCGAACACGAGGTAAAGGAACACGCCGGGCGGCGGGCGGTTGATGAAACGATCCGCGTCGCCGGACCTGACCGCGACCATGCCGATCCCCATTCTTCCCCGATCCAGGCACCGCAAGGATCGCCGCCGTCGGCGAGACGGTCGGCGCCTCGCGGGCGGTGGTCACCCGCCGAGCGGCCCCGCCCTCGCCCGCTGGGCGATCATGCGGGCGGAGCGACCATGCGGATCGCCCCCGCGTCCGGCGTCGCCTCACGCGGCGCCTCGGCTCGTCCCCGACGCGGCGAGGTCCCCTCCAGCGTCAGGCCGCGTCGGGGACGCGGCACGATGCCGTGATCCCCTTTTGCCGCATCGGCGCCTTCCGAAAGCCGCTGCGCACCGCCCGGGCCGACGCTTCCACGCCCGCGACCGCCGTCGGCATCCGGCCAGCCGGTAGCCGCGATCAGTAGCGGCAGACGCGCCGGGGACCGAAGCCCGTGTCGCGGATGAAGCAACGCGGCCCCGCGACCACGGGACGATCGAACCCGCCCCTGAAGGGAACGCAGCGGCCGAGGAAGCCGCGACGGAAGCCGGGGCCACAACCCTCGGCGACGAGGGTCACCTGCGGAGCGGCACCGATGCCGGAGGCGGCTTCGCTGGGCATGGCCTCGGCCGATGCGGTCCCGACCGCGAGCGAGGCAACGGCGGCGATGAGCAGAGAACGCATGAAAGATCCTTCGACGTGTGACCGGGCGACGATCGGAGGTCCGTGCGGCCAACCCATCGTCACGGGCAGAACGGGCTTCCGGCTAATTTCCTACGCGCGGCTTCCTGAAATCGGTGAGGAAGGCGGCGAGACGGATACGCAACTGGTCGGACAGCTGCTTGGCGTCCTGGATCTCGGCGTCGCGCGCGGCGCGGATGTTGGCGAAGCGCTCGCTGGTGCGATCGTAACTCTTGAACACGAAGGCCGTGCCCTTGGTCAACGGCAGGCCTGTGTCGGCGGTGACCAGGCGGTAGTTGGCGTTGATGACCACCGTCGCCGAACTCGCCCGGCCGCTCACCGTATCGATGAGCGGCGTCTGCACCCCCTCCGTGAGGTTGACGAACAGGCGGTACTTCGGCGTCACGTGCGAGCCGGTGCCGTTGAGATCGAACACGAGGTCGTCGCCGAGGTAGTGCCCGATGCGGTCCGGGATCGGCTCGATCGCGATCGCCTGCAGCTCGTTCTGCAGTCCGGGACCGCCGTCGGCGAACTGGCCGTAGAGCGGCTGGAAGCAACCGGCGAGGGGCAGGGCGGCGGCCAGCGGCAGGCAGCGGCGCAGCCACCGCGTCGCGCCACGCGGGACCCTGGCCGCCGTCCCCTTCCGCGTTCCGCCCTCACACCACGACATTCACGATCCTCTGCGGGACGACGATGAACTTCTTCACCGGGCGTCCCTCCATGGCGCGCCGCACGGGGTCGAGCGCCAGCGTCGCAGCCCTGATCTCATCCTGGCTCGCCTCGCGCCCCACCGTCACGTCGGCCCGTTTCTTCCCGTTCACCTGCACCGGCAAGACTATCACGTCTTCCTTAACGAGGCTCGGGTCGCCGGCGGGCCAGGGCGACAGCGCGACCAGATCCTCGTGACCGAGTGTTTTCCAGCAACTCTCGGCGAGATGCGGCATCATCGGGGCGAACAGCTGGACGAGGATGTCCGCCGCCTCGCGGAAGGCGAAGCGCAGGTCGTCGCCGATCGCCGGGGTCTCGACGCCGCCCAGCGCGGCCGACAGCTTGTTGGCGAGATCGTAGATGCGCGCGACCCCCCGGTTGAAGCGCAGCTGCTCGATGTCGTCGCCGAAGGCGAGCAGCGCGCCGTGGGCGGCCTTGCGCACCTCCGCCGCCGCCGGCCCGACGCTCGCCGGGACCGGCGTGCCGGGCGACGCGGCGGCACCGGCCAGCTCGCCGACGAGGCGCCACAGGCGCTGCGCGAACTTGGCCGCCGCCTGCACGCCGTCCTCCGTCCAGACCACGTCGCGCTCGGGCGGCGAATCCGACAGCATGAACCACCGCGCGGTGTCGGCGCCGAAGGTCGCGATGATCTCGTCGGGGTCGACGATGTTCTTCTTCGACTTCGACATCTTCTCGATCGGGCCGATCGTCACCGCCGCGCCGTCCGCGAGCTTGTGGGCGCGCCGCGCCTCGCCGGTGCCCTCGAAGCGCAGCGCGGCCGGCGCCACCCACTGCCCGGCCGCGTCCCTGTAGGTCTCGTGGTTGACCATGCCTTGCGTGAACAGGCCGGCGAAGGGTTCGCGGACCAAGGCGTCGCCGGCGCCGGCGTGCTCGGTGGCCGCCATCGCCCGGGTGAAGAAGCGGGCGTAGAGCAGGTGCAGGATCGCGTGCTCGATGCCGCCGATGTACTGATCGACCGGCATCCAGCGCGCCACCGCCCCGGCGTCGGTCGGCGCCGCCTCGTTCCAAGGGTCGGTGAAGCGCAGGAAGTACCAGGACGAGTCGACGAACGTGTCCATCGTGTCCGTCTCGCGCCGGCCGGCGCCGCCGCACCGGGGGCAGGGCACGTCGCGCCACGTCGGGTGGCGGTCGAGCGGGTTGCCGGGCAGGTCGAAGGTGACGTCGTCGGGCAGCACCACCGGCAGGTCGGCGACCGGCACCGGCACGGCGCCGCACCGCTCGCAGTGGATGACCGGGATCGGGCAGCCCCAGTAGCGCTGGCGCGAGATGCCCCAGTCGCGCAGGCGGTAGTTGACCTGCCGCTCGGCGACGGGCCTGCCGCCGAGCGTTTCCCGCTCGAGCCGGCGCGCCACCTCGGCCTTGGCCTCGGGAACCGTCATGCCGTCGAGGAAGCGCGAGTTGACGAGGCGTCCTTCGCCGTCGAACGCCTCGTCGCCGACCGTGAAGGTGGCGGGGTCGGCGTCCGGCGGGCAGACGACCGCCGTCGCGCCGAGGCCGTAGGCCCGCGCGAAGTCGAGGTCGCGCTGGTCGTGCGCCGGGCAGCCGAAGACGGCCCCGGTGCCGTAGTCCATCAGCACGAAGTTGGCGACGTAGACCGGCAGGCGCCAGCCCGCGTCGAACGGGTGCGCGACGGTGAGCCCGGTGTCGTGGCCGCGTTTCTCCGCCGTCTCGATCGCCGCGGCCGAGGTGCCCATCGCCCGGCACTCGGCCACGAAGGCGGCGAGCGCGGGATCGGTGGCGGCGGCGGCGCGCGCGAGGGGATGGTCGGCGGCGATGGCGAGGAAGCTCGCCCCGAACAGCGTGTCGGGGCGCGTCGTGTAGACCTCGACCTCGTCGTGCCCGAAGGCGACGTCGGGCGCCAGCGCGAAGCGCACGCGCAGGCCTTCCGAGCGGCCGATCCAGTTGCGCTGCATCACCCGGACCTTCTCCGGCCAGCGCTCCAGCGTGTCGAGGCCGGCGAGCAGGTCGGGCGCGAACAGCCCGATGCGCAGGAACCATTGCGTCAGCTCGCGCTGCTCGACGGGGGCGCCGGAGCGCCAGCCCCGGCCGTCGATCACCTGCTCGTTGGCGAGCACGGTCATGTCGACCGGGTCCCAGTTCACCTTGGCCTGCTTGCGGTCGACCAGCCCCGCCGCGAGGAAGTCGAGGAAGAGGCGCTGCTGGTGCTTGGTGTAGGAGGGGTCGCAGGTGGCGACCTCGCGCGACCAGTCGAGCGAGAGCCCCATGCTTTGCAGCTGGGCGCGCATGGTCGCGATGTTGGCGCGGGTCCAGGCGGCGGGCGAGCGGCCGCTGTCGCGCGCCGCGTTCTCCGCCGGCAGGCCGAAGGCGTCCCAGCCCATCGGGTGCAGCACGTCGTAGCCCTTGGCGCGACGGTAGCGCGCCACCACGTCGCCCATCGCGTAGTTGCGCACGTGCCCCATGTGGATGCGCCCCGACGGGTACGGGAACATTTCCAGCACGTAATATTTCGGCTTGTCCGACGGCGCGTCGCCCGTTCGGAAGATGCCGCGCTCGTCCCAAACGCGCTGCCAGTGCGGTTCGGCCTCGCGCGCGTTGTAGCGCTCGCTGGTCATGGTCTTGCTCTGCCCGGCCTCTGTGGCGGAACGGTGGGATCGGGGGCAGACAGCACGGAACGGGCGGGCGGGCAACCGGCGCGGCTAGTGGGTCGCCCAGCTTTCCTTGTAGCGCGGCGACAACCGCAGCCCGGCCGGCAGGGCGCGGCAGGGTGGCGGGTTGCGCACCCCCAGGTGCAGGAAGTCGAGCGCCGCCACCACGCTCGTCGACGTGTAGGGCTTGGCCATCACGCCGATGGCGCCGGCGAAGTCGGGCGGGATGCGCTTCGCGTTCGCCGTCATGTAGACGACGCCGACGCCGCGCGTCTGGAGGTGGGCGGCGACCACCGTGCCGGTCACCCCGTCGGCGAGATGGATGTCGACGAAGGCGAGGTCGGGCGGCGCGCGGCCTTCACCGACGATGCCGGCGGCTTCCGCGAAGCAGGACGCCCAGCCGACCACGCTGTGCCCCGCATCCTCGATCAGGTACTGCAACTCCATCGCCAGCAGGGCCTGATCCTCGACGACGAGGACGGACAATGGTCGATGCTCGCTCACGATGCGACGTCCCCGGCCGGTAGATCGATCACGACGCGCGTGCCGGGCCTGTTATTGGACCAGCTCACGACGGCCTGCAACTGGCGGCTCAGCGTACGGACCAGCGACGTCCCGAACGAGGTGGCCGAGAGGCCGGTCACGTTCTCGCCGACGCCGTCGTCGGCGACGACGATGCGCAGGGTGTCGCCGAGGCGCGCCACGTCCGTGGAAAGGGTGCCGTGGCGGGTGTCCGGGAAAGCGTGCTTGA
Source organism: uncultured Beijerinckiaceae bacterium (assembly GCA_964244495.1). Lineage (GTDB taxonomy): Bacteria > Pseudomonadota > Alphaproteobacteria > Rhizobiales > Beijerinckiaceae > RH-AL1. The sequence continues at coordinate 324,846 of CAXTIU010000002.1, read as the reverse complement.
GCGCGTTGGTGACCACCTCGTTGACGATGAGCGCGAGCGGCGCCGCGTGCTCCGCCGGGATCTCGACCTTGGCCAGATCGAAGGCCAGGGTGATCCGCTCGCGGGCGCCGACGCCGGCCAAGTCGGTGACGAGGTCGCGCACGAACTCGCCGACATCGAAGCGGGTGACGTCGTCGGACTGGTACAGCCGGCGGTGCACCGTGCCCAGCGCCTCGATGCGCGTCAGCATCTCCTTGAGCGAGCGCCGCGTGCCCTCGTCGCCGATCGTGCGGGTCTGCAGCAGGATCAGCGAGGACACCATCTGGAGGTTGTTCTTGACGCGATGGTCGACCTCGTGGAGCAGGGCGGTCTTCGTGTCGACGGCGAGCGACAGGCGCGCGTTGGCGTCCTCCAGCCCCGCGAGCGCGGCGCGCAGATCCGCCGTGCGTTCCTGGAACACCGCCTCGAAATGCTCCTTGGCGGCGCGGATCGCTGTTTCCGCCGCCTTGCGCTCGGTGATGTCGACCTGGGACGCGAAGTAGAACTGGAGGTCGCCCGCCTCGTCGAAGACGGGACTGACGTAGAGCGCGTTCCAGAACGATGTCCCGTCCTTGCGATAGTTCAGCAGGTCGACGCTGACGTCGCGCCTGTTCTCGATCGCCTCGCGCACCACGGCGACCTTCACCGGGTCCGTGCCGGGACCCTGGAGGAAGCGGCAGTTGGTGCCCAGCAGCTCGTCGCGCGCGTAGCCGCTCATGCGGACGAAGGCGTCGTTGGCGAAGACGATCGGATTGTCGTGCTGCTTCGGGTCGGTGATGATCATCGGCATGCGGGTGGCGCGCACCGCCGCCGCGAAGGGATCGCCCTTGCCGGTGCCGGCGTGCAGCCTGTCCGTTTGAAGCCAGGCGTCGTCCAGTTCCATTGATCGATCCGAAGTGCTGAAGCCGATGTCCTACCCTGCGCCGGCCGAGCATCAAAGGATAGTGCGACCGTACCGGGATCGTTCGGGCGGCGGACGGGACCGCGCGCCACGTCGTCCGCGACGATGCCGCTGGCTGCCATCGGCCGGACCCCCGACGGATGCGACATCGTGACCGCTGCCCTCCGGTCCGGTGGGGATCATCCGCCTCACGCTCCCGCGCGGGCGCCCGATCGCGCATCCATGCGTGCCGCCAGCTCCTCCGGCCACGTCGCCGCCGCGTCCTGGCGGGCGAGCACGGCGGCCAGGTCCACCGGGCGGTAGTCCCAGGCATCGACGCCGACATCGCAGGAGCGGCGGGTGTCGTCGAGCTGGGCGTGCGTGTGGCCGTACAGGTGCCGCGTGCCGCGCCACAGGCCCGGCCACGCCCGGTGGGCGTAGTGCGACAGGAACAGCCGCCACTCCGTGCCGGCCGCATCGGTCACCGTCAGCCGCCGCGTCTCGCACGGCGGCTCCGCCCAGGGCAGGTCGAGCACCCGGTTGCTGTCATGGTTGCCGCGCACCAGCCGCTTGATGCCGTTGAGCCTCTCGAACACGGCGAGGCAGCGTTCCCTGCTGGCGCCGGACGCGAAGTCGCCGACGTGCCACACATCGTCGCCGGGGCCGACCGTCTCGTTCCAGCGCGCGACGGTGGTCTCGTCGTGGCTGTCGAGCGAGCGGAAGGTTTCCCCGCGCTGACGCAGGATGTGGGGATCGCTGAAATGGGTGTCGGCGGTGAAGAAGGTGGCCATGGCGACGCAAGTCGTCGGCGCGGGCGAACGTTCGCGCCGGGCCTCGGCGTCGGACGACACGTCGCGGCGAGGCGCATGCGCCGGGGAGAACGATGCGCGCCTTCGACGTGCGATGGGCCGGGGGTCGTGCGGGCGCCCGCGGCTCACGCCAGATCAAGATCATCGACGGACGGTCGGCACGCTCGGCCTCGTCGCGCCGGGATCGAGTTCGGGCAGGTGAGCCCGTGGATCGCCGCGCCGGCGGATGGGGATGCGGTGACTTCGGGCCGTCGGTCCGCTAGAGCATCGTCATGGCGCCCCCACTCCTCACCCTGCAGAACATCCACCTGACGCTCGGCGGCTCGACGACGCTGCTGGCCGGCGCCGACCTGTCGGTCGGGCGCGGCGAGCGGCTCTGCCTCGTCGGGCGCAACGGCTCGGGGAAGTCGACCCTGCTGAAGATCGCCGCCGGCGAGGTCGAGGCCGATTCCGGCACGCGCTTCCTCCAGCCGGGCGTCAGCCTCCGCTACCTGCCGCAGGAGCCGGACCTGAGCGGGTACCCGACCACGCTCGCCTACGTCGAGGCCGGGCTCGGCCCGCTGGACGAGCCGTACCGGGCGCTGAGCCTGCTCTACGAACTCGGCATGAGCGGCGAGGAGGACCCCGCCTCGCTGTCCGGCGGCGAGGCGCGCCGCGCGGCGCTCGCCCGCGTGCTGGCGCCGGAACCCGACATCCTGCTGCTCGACGAGCCGACCAACCACCTCGACCTGCCGGCGATCGAGTGGCTGGAGGGCGAGCTGAAGGGGCTGCGCTCGGCCCTCGTGATCATCAGCCACGACCGGCGCTTCCTGTCCAACCTGTCGCGCGCCACCGTGTGGATCGACCGCGGCGCGACGCGCGGCCTGAACCGGGGGTTCGGCGAGTTCGAGGCGTGGCGCGACCTCCAGCTGGAGGAAGAGGAGCAGCAGCAGCACAAGCTCGACCGGCAGATCCTCGACGAGGAGCACTGGCTGCGCTACGGCGTCACCGCGCGGCGCAAGCGCAACGTCGGCCGGCTCGCCCGCCTGCAGGGCCTGCGCAAGGACCGCCGCGAGCACCGCCGCGTCGCCGGCGACGTCAAGCTGGTGGCGAGCGAGGGCGCTACCTCCGGCAAGCTGGTCATCGAGGCCAAGCACGTCGCCAAGCGCTACGGCGAGCGCGCCATCGTCCGGGATTTCTCGACCCGCGTGGTGCGCGGCGACCGGCTCGGCGTGGTCGGCGCCAACGGGGCGGGCAAGACCACCCTCATCTCCGTGCTGACCGGCGCGCTGGAGCCGGACGCCGGCACGGTCAAGCTCGGGGCCAACCTCGCCATGGCGACGCTCGACCAGCGCCGCGCCAGCCTCGATCCCGGCACCACGCTACGCGACGCGCTGACGGGGGGCGGCAGCGACTTCGTGGAGGTCAACGGCGAGCGCAAGCACGTCATCGGCTACATGAAGGACTTCCTCTTCAACCCCGAGCAGGCGCGCACCCCGATCGGCCGGTTGTCGGGCGGCGAGCGCGGCCGCCTCATGCTCGCCCGCGCCCTCGCCCAGCCCTCCAACCTCCTCGTGCTGGACGAGCCGACCAACGACCTCGACCTGGAAACCCTGGACCTTCTCCAGGAGATGCTGACCGACTACCCCGGCACGCTGCTGCTGGTGAGCCACGACCGCGACTTCCTCGACCGGGTCGCCAGCGGGGTGCTCGTCGCCGAGGGCGACGGCGTGTGGCAGGACTACGCCGGCGGCTACACCGACATGGTGGCGCAGCGCGGCGAGGGCCTAGTTGGCCGCCCCGCCGTGGAGCCGGTGCGCGAGGCCAGAGTCGCCGCCCCGGCCCCCAAGGCCCCGCCCGCCTCCAAGGAGAAGCTGTCCTTCAAGGACAAGCACGCCCTGGAGCAGATCCCCAAGACCATCGCCGCCCTGGAGGTGAAGAAGGGCAGGCTGCGCGCCACCCTCGACGACCCGACCCTTTACGCCCGCGACCCCGCCGGCTTCGCCAAGCAGTCCGCCGCCTTCGCCAAGCTGGAGGCGGAGATCGCCCAGGCCGAGGAGGACTGGCTGGCGATCGAGATGCGCCGTGAGGCGATCGAGGGGTAGAGCCTCGGCCTCGCGAAATGGTCGGTGCGTCGCCACCGACGTCCGTCGCTTGCGTTCAAGGTGTCTATCCGGTAGGGTGACCGGAGTCAAGTCATTGATAAGGCTATCTTACCGGCGCAGGGGCCTGTCGCGTTCGCTGACACCCAGCCTCGCCAAAGTTAGCGTGTGCTGACTCGCAGTTGCACCCGAGTCGGCGTTCGGTGACTCCAAAGCACGCCTCCGTCGCGAGCGGCGACATGCGCGATCCGATGTCGGCGAACGGCGACATCGGTCCACGTACGGTGTATGCGATCGCTCAAAATTCGCGCAAACGGCCCACAAAACCTGGTGGCGCCGCCCTGTGCGCTAACGATATTCGACTGTCATTCGTGCGCTGAAAAAGATTTTGGTAGGCTGTCACGGTAACCGCACATTGGTGCGCGAAGCGATATTTTTGAACGCTTTCCTGCTTTATGGGGACGGCCTGATGATCAAGACCTAATGGTTCTTGTGGCGCCTTGACGCTCCGACTCGCGTAGCAGAAAGTTAGTGTATGAATCGGCATCTAACGCCTCCGACACTAAACCCCATTGACGCATCTGCTGACCTGCTAGCGTTCGCGCACGGGCGTCGCTTTAAGACGATCATGGCTGACCCCCCATGGCACTTCCAAAACTCGACGGGGAAGGTAGCTCCAGGCCACCGGCGACTCAATCGCTATGCCACTATGAAGCTTTCGGAAATAATAGCGCTCCCTGTCGCGGAGATCGCCGATACGCCATCACACTTGTACCTATGGGTGCCGAATGCTCTTTTGCCAGAGGGTCTGGCCGTAATGGCGGCGTGGGGTTTTAGCTATAAAAGTAACGTCGTTTGGCATAAAATTCGGAAAGATGGCGGCTCGGATGGGCGAGGTGTGGGCTTCTACTTTCGCAACGTGACCGAGCTTGTCCTATTTGGCGTGCGAGGCAAGAACGCTCGTACTTTAGCGCCAGGGCGCCGGCAAGTGAACATGATGCAGACGCAGAAACGCGAGCACAGCCGCAAGCCTGACGAGCAGTACGGCCTTATTGAGTCGTGTTCGCCCGGCCCATTTCTTGAGATGTTTGGCCGCGGTGTGCGTGACCGGTGGGAGACTTGGGGGAACCAAGCCGATGAAAGCTATGCGCCTACGTGGAAGACTTACGCGCACCACTCACAGGCGGCGCTTAAGCGGCCCATCGATATCATCTGACGTGGGCTGGTATGGCTTGCCATTCCACGTCCTTTCGTTGGCTGCAATGATCAAAACCGGACACGAGCCCATAACGCCCCTTCGAACTCTAAGCTGCGCTTTGTCGAAGGCTGTTACCGTCGATGTCGCTAGATCGATCGGAAGTCCTTGCGACCGCTGTCCCTCAGGCACGATCGCTTGATATTCGCGCCATAAGCTACGCGCCAGTTTAAGCAGAGCAAGGCGATCCTTAGTAACAATAATTCCAGCCGATATGACGCCAGCTTCAAACCATGATCGGTATGCTGCAAGGTCCCGATCAAGATTTCCATCCTTGGCATTCCATTCGACGTCAAGTACGATCCTGTTCTTAAAATTGTCGACTAAGTACCCTTCCTGATAGACAGGAGGTAGCTCCATCAGTTTCGTACCATCCTTGGAATAAAGAATGCCCCTCGTTTCCAAGTCTAAGCGGGTCTCTCGCCAGCCTCTTCGCGAGAAGCCGCCATCAATTTCCTCAGCAATATCGCCTCGATTTCCACCTGCCTTCAGCCACGAGTTAGGATCAAGTCGATAGGTAGAAAGAAACTCGACGATGTCGGCCCACTCCTTCGGACATACGGCTTGCATGACAGCCGAAGCTGAGTTCGATTCCATAAACGCCCAGTGGTTTCGAGCCTCAGGAGGCAAGACCGTCGGGATATCATAGCTGAACGTTTCGAACATCGCCTCAGATTGTAGCCGTTCAAGCAGTTTGGTCTACCCCTGCTTTTTGGCGTTTACTGAGCTAAAATCCCTTGACGCCAAAATTAGGACACTACCGTTCGCCCGCTTGCAGAAGTAAGTGCAAGCACATTGGCAAGGTCGTCATCCGCGTGGCGGGCTGACCAGCGTCAGCTTGGTGGTCATGCCGCATCGGCGTTATCGAAAAATCGCCGCGTACTTCTTGACTTGGTAGCTCACCGCACCCCCACCGCCCCCTCCATCCCCGGCCAATCCGAGTATCCGTTCGCCCCGCCCCCGTACCAATACTCCTTCGGCGCGTCCGCCAGCGGTGCCCCGGCCGCCAGCCGCGCCACCAGGTCCGGGTTGGCGATGAACGAGCGGCCGAAGGAGAACAGGTCCGCTTCCCCGTTCGCCAGCCGCGTCTCCGCCAGCTCCAGCGTCAGCCGGTTGTTGTCGATGAACGCCCCCTTAAAGCGGTCGCGCAGGTCGTGGAAGTCGACCCCCTCGCCGCCCCGGCTCTGCTGGGTGATGCCCTCGATGACGTGGATGTAGAGAAGCCCGAGCTTGCCCAGTTCATCGACGTAGGCGCCGTAGGTGGCCTGCGGGTCGCCGTCGAGCGGCGTCTGGCCGGGCTGGGTCGTCGCCGGCGACAGGCGGATGCCGACGCGCGACGCGCCGCCCCACGCCTCGATCACGGCGCGCACGACCTCCAGGGGGAAGCGCAGGCGGTTGGCCACCGAGCCGCCGTAACGGTCGGTGCGGTGGTTGGTCGAGTCGCGCACGAACTGCTCCAGCAGGTAGTTGTTGGCGCTGTGCACCTCGACCCCGTCGAAGCCGGCCCGCTTGGCGTTGGCGGCGGCGCGCCGGTAGTCGGCGACGAGGCCGGGGATCTCGTCCGTCTCCAACGCGCGGGGGGTGACGAGAGGCTTCATGCCGTCACGCGTGTAGGCCTCGCCCTGCGCCGCGACCGCCGAGGCCGACACGGGCAGGCCGCCGCCCGGCTGGAGGTCCGGGTGCGAGATGCGCCCGGTGTGCCAGAGCTGGAGGAAGATGCGCCCGTCGTTGGCGTGCACCTTGGCGACCACGCGCGCCCACGCCTCCACTTGGCGCTCGCTCCAGATGCCGGGCGTGTAGGCGTAGCCGACGCCTTGGGGCGAGATGTTGGTCGCCTCGCTGATGATGAGGCCGGCGGAAGCCCGCTGCGCGTAGTAGTCGGCGGCGTAGTCCGGCACGACGCCCTCGCTCGAGGAGCGCGAGCGCGTGAGCGGCGCCATCACGATCCGGTTCTTGAGGGGAAGGTCGCCGATGGTGACGGGCTGCAGGACGGGGCTGGCCAAGAGGGTCTCCTTCGCGCGCCCGGGATCGTGACGCGCCGGCCGCGCCGCGAACGGTGGGGGCCTGTCGTTCGTCATAGCGATATGGGGGCAAGCCGCCTCATTGCGAGCGCGCGAGCGGCGGCGAGCGAGGCGCGCGCTTCTTACGCGGCCGACCTTCGGCACGACGCGAACAGCGGCAAAGGGCTTGCTTAAGCGTCCCGGCGGCGTCATGGCTGCCCTTGAGCCCGACGCATAGCGACTCCATCTCCGTTCTTTTCGAGAGTGGCAACGATGACACTGATGATGCCCGTGGCCGAGCCGGCGATCCTGTCCAAGCGCGCGGAGATCGTCGCGCGGCTGCGGCGGATCGTGGCCCCCGGCAACGTGCTCGACGACGAGCGCCAGATGCGCCCCTACGAGTGCGACGCCGTGACCATGTACCGGCAGATGCCGATGGTCGTGGTGCTGCCGGAAACGGTGGCGGAAGTGTCGGCGATCATGGCGCTGGCCAAGGCGATGAACGTCAAGGTGGTGCCGCGCGGCGGCGGCACGTCGCTGTCCGGCGGCTCGATGCCGCTGGAGGACGGCATCCTGCTCGCCATGGGCAAGTTCAACAAGATCCTGGAAGTCGATTACGAGAACCGCTGCGCCGTGGTGCAGCCGGGCGTCGCCAACCTCGCCGTCACCCGCGCCGTCGAGGGCGAGGGCTTCTACTACGCGCCCGATCCGTCCTCGCAGATCGCCTGCTCCATCGGCGGCAACGTCGCGGAGAACTCCGGCGGCATCCACTGCCTGAAGTACGGCCTCACCACCAACAACATCCTCGGGCTGGAGATCGTCCTGATGGGCGGTGAGGTGCTGCGGCTGGGGGGCAAGCACCTCGACACGGACATGTACGACATCATCGGCGTGCTGACCGGCTCGGAGGGCCTGCTCGCCGTGGTGACGGAGGTCACCGTCCGCATCCTGAGGAAGCCGCAGGTGGCGCGCGGGGTGCTGCTCGGCTTCCCCACGGTGGAGGAGGGCTGCGACTGCGTCGCGGCGATCATCGCGCAGGGTATCATCCCCGGCGGCATGGAGATGATGGACAACAAGACCATCGTCGCCACCGAGACGTTCCAGCCCTGCGGCTACCCGCGCGAGGCCGGCAGCCTCGTCATCGTCGAGCTGGACGGCACGCAGAGCGAGGTCGACCACCTGGTCGCGCGCGTTTCCGACATCGCCACCGGCAAGGGCGCGACGACCATCAAGCTGTCGAACTCCGACGAGGAGCGCATGCAGTTCTGGCAGGGCCGCAAGAACGCCTTCCCGGCGGTCAGCGTGAAGGGTCCCGACATGCTGTGCATGGACGGCACGATCCCGCGCAAGAAGCTGTCGGACGTGCTGAGGCGGATGGACGAGCTCGCCGAGAAGCACGGCCTCGGCGTCGCCAACGTGTTCCACGCCGGCGACGGCAACCTCCATCCCCTCATCCTCTACGACGCCGCCAAGGACGGCGACGTCGAGCGCGCGGAGGCGTTCGGCGCCGACATCCTCCGGCTCTGCGTCGAGGTCGGCGGCGTGCTGACCGGCGAGCACGGCGTGGGCGTGGAGAAGCGCGACCTGATGACCACGATGTTCAGCGACATCGACCTGGAGCAGCAGCAACGGCTGAAATGCGCCTTCGATCCCGAGCACCGCCTCAACCCGGGCAAGGTGTTCCCGACGCTGTGCCGCTGCGCCGAACTCGGCAAGATGCACGTGCGGGGCGGCAGGATGGCGTTCCCCGAGCTGCCGCGTTTCTAGGCGCTGGGATCCTCGCCACCATGACGATCATCACCCCGCGCGACGAGGACGAGGTTCTCGCCGCCATCTGTTCCGCCCTCGACGACGAGACGCCGGTCGAGATCCTCGGCCACGGCTCGAAGCGGCGTCTCGGCCACGCCGTCGCCGCCGCCACGCAGATCGACACGTCGGGCCTGAGCGGCATCATTCAGTACGAGCCGAGCGAGCTGCTGCTGCAGGCCCGGCCCGGCACGCCGCTCGCCGACATCAAGGCGCTCCTCGACGAGCACAACCAGGAACTCGCCTTCGAGCCGATGGACCCGACCAAGCTGTGGCGCGGCAACTCGATCGGCACGCTCGGCGGGACGGTGGCGGTGAACGCCGGCGGCCCGCGCCGCATCAAGGCGGGTGCCGCGCGCGACCACCTGCTCGGCTTCCGCGCGGTGTCGGGCCGCGGCGAGGTCTTCAAGTCCGGCGGGCAGGTGATGAAGAACGTCACCGGCTACGACCTGTCGAAGCTCATCGCCGGCTCGCACGGCACGCTCGCGGTGATGACGGAGCTGAGCCTCAAGGTGCTGCCGAAGGCGGAGACCGAGCGCACCGTGTTGCTGCACGGCCTGGACGAGGCGGCGGCGCTGGGCGCGCTGCGCGAGGCGAGCGGGCTGCCGCAGGAGGTGTCGAGCTTCGCCTGCCTGCCGGACGGTGCCTGGGCGGGCGTGCCGGCCGGCTGCGTCGCGGCGCTGCGGCTGGAAGGCCCCGGCATCTCCGTCGACGCGCGCTTCGCCAACCTCGCCGCGCATTTCGGGCCGCGCGCGCGCGTCGGCGATCTGGCCGAGCGGGACTCGCGGCTGTTCTGGTCGGCGCTGCGCGACGCCGAGCCGGTCGCCGACGGCGACGGGCCGATCTGGAAGGTGTCGCTGACGCCGAGCGAGGGCGCGGGCTTCGTGGCGGCGCTGCGCCGCGCCGACCTGCCGCTGTCGCGCTGGTACTACGATTGGGCCGGCGGCCTCGTCTGGCTGCGGCTCGACGGCGTCGACCCCCACGCCGACGCGGTGCGCGGCGCGCTGCGCCACCACGGCCATGCGACGCTGATGCGGGCCGACGAGGCGACGCGGGCGCGCACGCCCGTGTTCCAGCCGCAGCCCGACGCCCTCGCCGCGCTGTCGCGGCGGGTGAAATCCGCCTTCGATCCCCTCCACCTCCTCAACAGGGGCCGGCTCGGCCTCGAGGCGTAAGATGCAAACCGATTTCGCGCCCGACCTCCTCGAACGCCCGGCCTTCGCCGCGAGCGAGTCGATCATCCGCAAATGCGTGCACTGCGGCTTCTGCACCGCCACCTGCCCGACCTTCGTCCTGCTCGGGGAGGAGAACGACAGCCCGCGCGGCCGCATCTACCTCATCAAGGACATGCTCGAGAACGACCGGCCGGCCGACGCCGAGACGGTCAAGCACGTCGACCGCTGCCTGTCCTGCCTCGCCTGCCTGACGACCTGCCCGTCGGGCGTGAACTACATGCACCTCGTCGATCACGCCCGCGCCCACATCCAGGCGACCTACAAGCGCCCCTTCATGGACCGGCTGACGCGCCAGATGCTCGGCCTGATCCTGCCCCACCCCGGCCGCTTCCGGCTGGCGCTGCGGGGGGCCAAGCTCGCCAAGCCCTTCGCCGCCCTGTTCCCCAAGCGGTTCGAGGCGATGTTCGCGATGGCGCCGGCCAGCCTGCCGGCCAGGGGCGACAGCGACCGGCCGGCGGTCCACCCCGCGCGGGGCGCGCGCCGCCTGCGGGTCGCCCTGCTGACCGGCTGCGCCCAGCGGGTGCTCGACCCGGCGATCAACGAGGCGACGATCCGGGTGCTGACCCGCCACGGCGTCGAGGTGGTGGTGATCGGGGACGTCGGCTGCTGCGGCGCGCTGCAGCACCACATGGGGCAGGAGGGGCCGGCCCACGCCATGGCGTCCGCCAACATCCGCGCCTTCATGGCCGAGCACCGGGCGCGGGGGCTCGACTACGTCGTCGCCAACACGTCGGGCTGCGGCACCACCATCAAGGACTACCATTTCATGCTGCGCGATGACGTCGGCATCGCCGCCGACGCGGCGGCCGTCTCGGCGATGACCCGCGACGTGAGCGAGATCCTCGACGAGCTGAGGATCGAGCCGGAAACGTCCGCCGCGCCGAAGCTGCGCGTCGCCTACCATTCCGCCTGCTCGCTGCAGCACGCGCAGCGGATCACGGCGGCGCCGATGACCGTGTTGCGGCGGGCCGGCTACGAGGTGGTTGGCGTGCCGGAGGGCCACATCTGCTGCGGCTCCGCCGGCACCTACAACCTGCTGCAGCCCGACCTCGCCGGGCAACTCAAGGCGCGCAAGGTCGCCAACATCGCCAAAACGAAGCCCGACGTGGTGGCGGCCGGCAATATCGGCTGCATCGTGCAGATCGCCAGCGGCATCGGCGTGCCGGTCGTGCACACGGTGCAACTCGTCGACTGGGCGACAGGCGGTCCGAAGCCGGCAGCGCTGGCGTAGGCGGCACGGTCATGTCCCCGCGTTGGACGGCGGCGATGGTCACGGCGTCTCGGGGATGCCCGGTGCTTGGCTTTTCCGGCTCAGGGTTAGCGGGGGGCGATGCGCCGGTTGGGGCATTGAAGCCGATCGTAACCGCGACGCGAGGGGGCGACGCGGGTCGAGCGCGCCAGGCTTGCCGCTGCGGCGGATATCTTCTAAGGTACCGCTACCGCTAGGCCTTCGATCGGCTTCGACTGAGGCGGCCTCGTTTCGTGATTTGCGCGGCGCATGACGCGAATGACGCGAGAGTGTGCGCTCGAGAGGAAAACGCGTGGACAGGCCGAGGCGGCGTCCCGGGGACGTGCGACGCGGAGATGGGGAGGAACGGTCATGGCGCATGAGCTTCGAGCGGACGGCGCACCCGGGACCTACCCCGGCAACGCCCTCGACCGAGACGCCCTGCGCGAAGCCCGCGTCGATCTCGCCGCTTGCTTCCGCATGGCGGCGCGCCACGGCCTGGAGGAGGGGATCTGCAACCACTTCTCCGCCCTGGTGCCGGGACGCGACGACCTGTTCCTGGTCAATCCCTACGGCCTCGCCTTCCGCGAGGTGAGCGCGTCGAGCCTGCTCGTCTGCGACTTCGACGGCCACGTGCTCGACGGCGCCGGCCGGCCGGAGGCGACCGCCTTCTTCATCCACGCCCGGCTGCACAAGCGCCTGCCGCGCGCCCGCGCGGCCTTCCACACCCACATGCCCTACACGACCGCGCTCAGCATGGTGGAGGGCGAGCCGCTCGCCTGGGCCGGGCAGACCGCGCTGAAGTTCTACGGCCGCACCGCCGTCGACGACGCCTATGGCGGCTTGGCGCTCGACGCGGCGGAAGGCGACCGCATCGCCGCGACGCTCGGCGATGCCGACATCGTGTTCCTGCGCAACCACGGCGTCATCGTCACTGGCGCGACGATCGCGGAAGCCTGGGACGACCTGTACTACCTCGAACGCGCGGCCGAGGTGCAGGTCAAGGCCCTCAGCACCGGGCGGGCGCTGCGCCCCGTGGTCCCCGACGTGGCGCGCCGCACCGCCGCGCAGATGCGGGCCGGCGACGCCGCCAGCGCCCGCCTGCACCTCGCCAGCGTGAAGCGGACCCTGACGCGGGACGAGCCCGGCTTCGCGGACTGACGCGGTCGCCGGCTCAGGCGCTCTGCGTGACGCCTTCGCCCTGGCTGACCAGGCCGAGGTCCGTCGCCTCGAGGGAAGGGTTGTTCAGCACTCGCGTGGCGCGCGCCCGGTCGAGGTCGCCCTCCCAGGCGGCGATCACCACGGTCGCGACGCAGTTGCCGACGAGGTTGCCGAGCGCGCGGGCCATGCCGATGAACCAGTCGACCGAGAGCACGAGCACGAGGCCGATCACGGGGATGCTCGGCACCGCGTTGAGCGTGGCGGCCAGGATCACGATGGCCGATCCCGGCACGCCGTGGGCCCCCTTCGACGTGACGAGCGAGATGCCCAGCACGAGCATCAGGTCGCCGAACGACAGCGGGGTGTTGGTGGCCTGAGCGATGAACACCACGGCGAGCGTCAGGTAGATCGAGAAGGCGTCGAGGTTGAAGGAATAGCCGGTGGGCACGACCAGGCCGACGACGGAGGGCTTCACCCCCATGAACTCCAGCTTGCGCATGATCTGCGGCAGCACGGCGTCGGACGAGGCGGTGCCGAGCACGATCGTCAGCTCCTCGCGGAGATAGACCAGGAACTTGAGGATGTTGACGCCGGCGAGCGCCATCACCGCGCCGAGGATGCCGACCACGAAGATCACGATGGCGACGTAGTACAGCGCCACCAGCGACAGGAGTTGCGCCAGCGAGCCCACCCCGTACTTGCCGACCGTGTAGGCGACGGCGCCGAGCACGCCGAGCGGCGCCACGCGCACGATCAGGCCCATGGCCTTGAACAGCACGGAGGCCAGCGCGCCGATGCCGTCGGTCACCATCCTGCCTTGCGGGCCGCCCACCAGGGCGAGCGCGATGCCGAAGATGATGGCGAAGAACAGCACCTGGAGCACGTCGTTGCGGGCGAGCGCGTCGAACGACGTCGTCGGGATGATGTTGAGCAGGAACGCCCCGATGCCGGCGCCCTGGAGGTGGCGGGCGTTGTCCTGGTAGGTCGACAGGGCCTTGGCATCGAGGGTCGCGGTGTTGATGTTCATGCCGTGGCCCGGACCGACCAGGTAGGCCAGCACGATGCCGAGGATCAGGGCGATCGTGGTCATGACCTCGAAGTAGACGAGCGCCTTGACGCCGACGCGCCCCACCTTCTTGAGGTCGCCCGTGCCGGCGATGCCGTGGACGACGACGCAGAAGACGATCGGCGCGACGATCATGGTGATGAGCTTGAGGAAGGCGTCGCTCAGCACCTTCAGGCTCTGGGCGAAGGCGGGCGACGCCATGCCGATGACGATGCCGAGCACGAGCCCGACCACGACCTGAAGGAACAGGGACGTGTAGAGCGGCTTGGACGCGGGGGCTTGCGGCGTCGTGGCGATGGTCTGGGCGGACATCGCGGGTCTCCACGTTCACGACGGTCCAGGCCAACGTCGACGTCGCCCATCATCCATCGGCGCCGCCGCGAGGCGGACGGCGCCGACGGGATCGTCATGGGAGGGGCGGCGCAAGCGGCGTGCCACGCGTCGACCGCGCGACCCGGCCGACGCGACCGACCCGCGCTCGCCGGCCTTAGTGCTCCTTCATCTTCGCCTGCGTCTGCGCGTAGAGCGCCCTGTAGTCGTAGGTCGGATAGAACTCCGTGCGGTAGCCGCCCCAGGCCTTGCTCTCGACGAGATAGTTGATCTCGCGCAGTCGCTCGGCGGGGAAGCGGATCGTCACGACCTGCCCGACCCCCATCAGGACGTACCAGGACACGACCTCGACGCCCTGCGGCGGGAAGGCGTCGAACCACCCGGTCCGCTTCAGGTGTTGGTTGATCTCCTCGACCGTCTTGGTCTCGTCGTGCCGCAGGAAGATCGTCAGCATCTCCAGGCCGGGCTTGGCGGCCGGCGGGTCCGCGGCCTGGGCCTTCGCCCGCCGCGCCAGGATCGTCAGGAAGGGCAGGGTGAGAAGACACTGCCAGACGGTGCGACGTGTGTTCATTCCAGGCTCCGGATCCAAGATGTCGTCGGTTGCGTCGCTCGCTCCAGCCTCGCCACGCGCCCGCTACACTTCGAGCGTCGCGCCGACCTGCGCGGTGATGCGCCCGTAATGCTCGACGCGGCGGTGCCGGGCGAAGTCGAACATGGTGGCCTTGCCGAAGGCGCACGCGGCGAAGTCGCAGTCGGCGACGATCAGCTCGTCGTCCTCGGTCACGGCGCGCGCCACCACGAAGCCGTTCGGGTCGACGATGACCGAGCCGCCCATCAGCGGATGGCCGTCCTCCACGCCGGCCTTGGCGATGCCGGCGACGAAGGTGCTGTTCTGGTAGGCGCCGGCGGTGAGCGACAGTTCGGAATGGTACAGCCGCGTCTCCAATCCCTCGCCGCTCGTCTGCGCGTTGCTGCTCGGGGTGTTGTAGCCGATGGTGACGAGCTCGACGCCCTGGAGCCCCAGGCAGCGGTAGACCTCCGGCCATCGGCGGTCGTTGCAGATCGCCATGCCCATCACGATGCCTTCGTTGCGCCAGACGGGGAAGCCGAGGTCGCCCGGCTCGAAGTAGCGCTTCTCGAGATGCTGGTAGGCGAACGTGGGCTCGTACTCGTCGTGGCCCGGCAGGTGGACCTTGCGGTAGCGACCGACGATCCCGCCGGCGCGGTCGGTGAGGATGGACGTGTTGAAGTGCCGTCCCTCCGGGGTCAGCTCGGCGTAGCCGAAGGTGATGGCGATCCCGAGCGCGCGGGCGCGGGCGAACAGCGGCGCCGTGGCGGCGTTCGGCATGGCGGTCTCGAACCAGCCGTCGACCTCCGCCTGATCCGCCATGTACCAGCGCGGGAAGAAGGTGGTGAGGGCGAGCTCGGGGAAGACCAGCATGCCGACGCCCTTGGCGGCGGCGGCGTTCAGCAGGTCGATCATGCGGGCCACGACGCGCTCGCGGCTGTCGGCCTTCTGGATCGCACCCATCTGCGCGCCGCCGAGGATCATCCGGGTCATGGGACTGCCTTTCATCACGGGAGCGAAACGGTCCGGACGCTCGCCCTTGCCACGGCGCCGGATCGCCGGGCTCCGTGGCGCGGATCGCCAGGTGCGGGTTTGCAAATCGAGGGCCAGCGACGCGCGTGCGCGCCCTCCCGAGACGGCCCTTCCCACGCGACCGGTGATTGGGTATCCCATGCGCCGCGCCCACCGTCCTCCCGGCGCTGGCCGACGTGAAAGCCCTACGATGCCCCGCACGGTCTATGTCGACGGCCACTGGCTCCCCGAAGGCGAGGCCAAGGTGTCCGTGTTCGATCGCGGCTTCCAGTTCGCCGACGCCGTCTACGAGGTCACCGCCGTCATCGACGGCCGCCTGATCGACTATCCCGGCCACGCCGCGCGGCTCGCGCGTTCGCTCGCCGAGCTGCGCATCCCCCGGCCGGTCTCGGACGAGCGCCTGCTCGCCATCCATCGCGAGGTCATGGACCGGAACCACCTGCGCGAGGGCCTGGTCTACCTCCAGGTGTCGCGCGGCAGCGCAGACCGGGACTTCCTGTTCGCCGACGACCTCGCCCCGACCCTCGTCGTCCTCACCCAGGCCAAGCCGATCGTGGCCAACGCCAAGGCGGAGACGGGGATGAGCGTCATCACCGTGCCGGAGGCGCGCTGGGGCCGGCGCGACATCAAGACCGTGCAGCTGCTCCATTCCTCGTTGATGAAGGTCGAGGCCCGCGCGCGGGGCGCCGACGACGCCTTCATGGTCGAGGACGGGTTCGTCACGGAGGCGAGTTCGGCCAACGCCCACATCGTGACGGTGGACGGCGTCGTCGTCACCCGCGACTTGAGCCACGCGCTCCTGCCCGGCATCACCCGCGCCTCCGTGCTGGAGCTGGCGCGGCGCGCCGGCCTGCCGGCGCAGGAGCGCGCGTTCACGCCCGAGGAGGCGAAGGGCGCCGCCGAGTGCTTCATCACCTCGGCGACGAGCTTCGTGCTGCCGGTGGTGCGGATCGACGGGGCGCGGGTCGGCGACGGCAAGCCCGGCCCGGTCACCGGCAGGCTGCGGGACTTGTACATCGCCGACCGCCTGGCCGCCGCGATCTGACGCCGCGCCCACCCGCTCGCCGGCCTATGACCAAAGCGTCTTTGCCCCCCGGCGCTTCGCCGGGCTAGGGTGATGGCGTCGGCGACGAGCCGGGCGGCGGGAGACCTCGATGCTGGCAATCCTCGGCACGGCGACCGTCCTGGTCCTGCTCGCCGTCATCATGCTCAACCTGCTGTCGCCGCTCGTCGCGCTGATCGTGGTGCCGATCGCCGCCGCGCTGCTCGGCGGTTTCGGCCTCGGGACCAGCAAGCTCGTCACGGCCGGCATCGCCTCCATCGCGCCGGTCGCCGGCATGTTCGTCTTCGCGATCCTTTTCTTCGGCATCATGACCGACGCGGGGCTCCTCGACCCGATCATCGCCCGCATCCTGCGGGTGGTCGGGGTGCGGCCGACCCGCATCGTGATGGGCACGGCGCTGCTCGCGCTGCTCATCCACCTCGACGGGTCGGGCGCCGTCTGCTTCCTCATCACCATTCCCGCGATGCGCCCGGTTTACGACCAGCTCGGCATGGATCGCCGCATCCTCGCCTGCGCCGCATCGATGGCGGCGGGCGTGAACTTCCTGCCCTGGACCGGGCCGATGCTGCGCGCCTCGGCGGCGTTGAAGATCCCGGTCGCCCAGATCTTCGTGCCGATGATCGGCGTTCAGGCGATCGGCTTCCTGTTCGTCTTCGCCGCGTGCTGGTGGCTCGGCAAGCGGGAGGAGGCGCGGCTCGGCCTGGGCGCGGTGACCGGCCGCCGGGCCTACGCGGTCGGCGCGGCGCCGGCGGTGAGCGCGCCGCGCGTGGCGGAGCTGACGGCGGACGAGGTTCGGCTGCGCCGCCCGCGCCTGTTCTGGGTCAACTTGGCCGTGACCTTGTTCGTCATGGGCGTGATGATCGGCGGATGGGTCGATCCCGTGGTCATGTTCATGCTCGGCACCGTCGCGGCGCTCGTCATCAACTATCCCAACGTCGCGGAGCAGCGCGCCCGCATCGACGCCCACGCCAGGGCGGCGCTGCTGATGGCGAGCATCCTGCTCGCGGCCGGCGCCTTCACCGGGATCATGACCGGGTCGGGCATGCTGAAGGCGATGGCCGCGGCGGCGGTGTCCCACGTGCCGACCGGTGCCGGGCAGCAGATCCCGGTGGTGCTGGGCCTGATCGGCACGCCGCTCTCGGTGTTGTTCGACCCCGACTCGTTCTACTTCGGCGTGCTGCCGCTCGTGGCGGAGGTGTCCAAGTCGCTCGGCGGCCAGCCCATCCAGGTGGCGCAGGGCGCGTTGCTCGGGATGCACACGGTGGGCTTCCCGATCAGCCCGCTGACGCCGGCGACCTTCCTGGTCGTCGGCCTGAGCGGCATCGAGCTCGGCGCGCACCAGCGCTTCGCCTTCCCCTTCCTGCTCGGGGCGTCCGTGGTGATGACGGCGGCCGCCGTCGCCATGGGGGTTCTGCCGCTGTGAGGCCGGTGCGGATCGGCGCCGGCGCCGGCTACGCCGGCGACCGCATCGAGCCGGCGCTCGAACTCGCCGAGCGCGGCGCCCTCGATTACCTCGTCTTCGAGTGCCTGGCCGAGCGCACCATCGCGCTCGCCCACCAGCGGCGCCGGGCGGACCCGGCCGCCGGTTACGACCCGCTGCTGGCCGATCGGATGCGCGCCGTCCTGCCGGCCTGCGCGGCGCGCCGCGTGCGCGTCATCACCAACATGGGCGCGGCGAACCCGCTCGCCGCCGCGCGGGAGGTGGCGCGGATCGCCGGCGACCTCGGCCTCGCCGGCCTGCGCGTCGCCGCCGTGATCGGCGACGACGTGACCGAAGCGGTGCGCGACGCCGACCTGCCGCTCGTCGAGACGGACGGCCGCGTCGGTGACGTCGCCGACCGGATGATCGCCGCCAACGCCTACCTCGGCGCCGGACCGATCGTCGAGGCGCTGGCCGGGGGCGCCGACGTGGTCGTCACGGGGCGCGTCGGCGATCCCGCGATGTTCCTGGCGCCGCTGGTCCACGCGTTCGGCTGGGCGATGGACGACTGGCAGCGCCTCGGGCGCGGCACCCTCGTCGGGCACCTGCTGGAATGCGCCGGGCAGGTCACCGGCGGCTACTTCGCCGACCCCGGCTTCAAGGACGTCGCCGGCCTCGCCCGGCTCGGCTTCCCGCTCGCCGAGGTCGACGCGGACGGCGACGCGGTCATCACCAAGGTGCCGGGGTCCGGCGGCGCGGTGACGCGCGCGACCTGCACCGAGCAACTCCTCTACGAGGTGCACGATCCCGCGCGCTATATCCAGCCGGACGTCGTCGCCGACTTCTCCAACGTGCGGCTGCGCGCCGACGGGCCGGACCGCGTCGCCGTGAGCGGCGGTACCGGGCACCCCCGCACGGGCACGCTGAAGGTCTCGATCGGCTACCGCGACAGCTTCATCGGCGAGGGCCAGATGTCCTACGCCGGCGCCGGCGCGCTGGCCCGGGCGCGGCTGGCGCTCGACATCGTCGCCGAGCGCCTCAAGCTGACCGGGGTCGAGGCGAGCGAGCTGCGCTTCGACATCATCGGCCTCGACGCCGTCCATCGCGGGCCGCAGGTCGGGACGGCTGGGTGCGAGCCGGGCGAGGTCCGCATCCGCGTCGCCGGGCGCACGAGCTCGATGCGCGAGGCGGTCCGCGTCGGCGACGAGGTCGAGACGCTCTACACCAACGGCCCCGCCGGCGGCGGCGGCGCGTGGAAGGCGGCGCGGGAGATGGTGGCGGTCGTCTCGACGCTGCTGCCGCGCGAGGCCGTGACCCCCCGCGTGAGCTTCGAGGTGGCCCGGTGAAGCTGCGCGCGCTGGCCCACGGCCGAACCGGCGACAAGGGCGACGTGTCCAACATCTCGGTCATCGCCCACAGGCCGGAGGACTACGCCTGGCTCGTCGAGCACGTGACGGCCGAGCGCGTGCGGGCGCATTTCGCCGGCGTCGCGCGGGGCGAGGTCACCCGCTACGAGCTGCCCGCCCTCGGCGCGCTCAACTTCGTCCTGCGGGCGGCGCTGGGCGGCGGGGTCACCCGCTCGCTCGCGCTCGACCAGCACGGCAAGACCCTGTCCTCGTCGCTGCTCGATATGGACGTGCCGGCGAAGGAATAGGACCGCGCCGGTCGGGGCTGGCCGCCCCGTTCCCGGGCCTCCGACGGGTGCGGCGCGCGTCGAGCTGCTTAAGCGGACGGCATCGAGACGAAAAGAACGCCAAACCAGCTTTCCCCCGGCGGGCCGTGTTGCAATCCGGCCCGAATGCGGGAAGTTTGCCGCGCGCGACGCGCGTCGCGGGAACCGTCCGCCGGATCGAGCCGAGGTCAGCCATGAATCGCAGGGATACGTTCGCCGCGCTGGCCCTCGCCGGGGGGGCGCTCGCCATCGCCCGACCCGGACCGGCCGCCGCCGACGCGGCGGGCACGACGCTGGATCGCGTCAGGGGCAGCAAGGTGCTGCGCACGGCGGTGATCGTGGGGCAGGAGCCCTACTTCCACAAGGATCTCGCGTCGGGCCAGTGGTCGGGTGCCTGCATCGACATGGCGAACGACATCGCGGGCAAGCTCGGCGCCAAGGTCGGCCTCGTGGAATCGACCTGGGGCAATCAGATCCTCGACCTCCAGGCGGGCAAGATCGACCTCGCCTTCGCCGTGAACCCGACGCCGGAGCGCGCCCTGGTGATCGACTTCTCGACGCCGATCCTCGTCCATTCCTTCACGGTGATCGCCAGGAAGGGCCTGCCCAGGCCCGAAACCTGGGCCTCGATCGACGTGCCGGGCGTCAAGGTCGCGGTTGATATCGGGTCGAGCCACGAGATGATCGCCCGGCGCTACCTGTCGAAGGCCGAGGTCCTCGGCTTCAAGACCCGCGACGAGGCGATCCTCGCGGTCGCCACCGGCCGGGCGGACTACAACGTTTCGCTGGCGGTGCTGGCGATCTCGACGATGAAGAAGAACCCCAACCTCGGGACGCTCGCGATCCCGCGCCCGGTGCTGACCCTGCCGACCAACCTCGGGCTGCGCGCCGAGCCGGACCGCCGCTTCAAGGACTTCCTCAGCGCCTGGGCCGACTACAACCGCTCGCTCGGCCAGACGCGCGAGTGGATGATCAACGGCTTCGCGGCGCAGGGGCTGACCGTCGCCGACATCCCGGCCGAAGTGCAGTTCTGAGGACGCCCCCACGATGTACGCGTGGGACTTCGCAGCGCTGCGGCCCTACACCGGTCTGATCTGGCAAGGGCTCGGCGTCACGCTCCTGTACACGCTCGCCACCGTGATCGTCGGGCTGATGATCGGCCTCGCCGTCGGCGTGCTGCGCACGATCGGGCCGCGCTGGCTCTCGATGCCGCTGCGCGCCTACATCGAGGTGTTCCGCTGCACGCCGCTCCTGGTGCAGCTGGTCTGGATGTATTACGCGCTCCCCGTGCTGATCGGGGTGGACATGTCGGCCGGCGCCGCCTGCTTCCTCACCCTGTCCCTCTACGCCGGCGCCTTCTACGCGGAAATCTTCCGCGGCGGCATCGAGGCCATCGACAAGGGGCAGTGGGAGGCGGGTCGCGCCATCGGGATGCGCGGCGGCCGCATCTTCCGCCGGATCGTGCTGCCGCAGGCCGTGCAGGTGATGATCCCGTCCTTCAGCAACCAGACGATCCTGCAGCTGAAGAACACCTCCCTCGTTTCGGTCGTCGCCGTCGGCGACCTCCTTTACCAGGGCACCGTCGTCACGGCGGCGAGCTTCCGGCCGCTCGAAGTCTACACGGCCATCGCGCTCCTGTACTTCGCCGTGCTGTTCCCTTTGACGCTGCTGGCCGACCAGCTCGAGCGCCGCCTCGGCGCGCACCTGTGACGGGTGGGCGGCCAACGCTCAGCGCGGCGGCGGTCCACAAATCCTTCGGCCGCGTCGCGGTGCTGAAGGGCGTCTCGCTCGACGTGGCGCGCGGCGAGGTGGTGACGCTGATCGGCGCCAGCGGGTCGGGCAAGTCGACCTTCCTGCGCTGCCTGAACCTGCTGGAGGTGCCGGAGGCCGGCGAACTCGTCGTCGGTGGCCACGCCTTCGTGTTCGGACCGGACCAGCCGCGTGCCGGCGACGCGCGGCTGTCGGCGCTGCGCCGCGACGTCGGCATGGTGTTCCAGCACTTCAACCTGTTCGCCCACAAGACCGTGCTCGGCAACGTGACCGAGGGACCGACGCAGGTGAAGGGGATGGCGAAGGCCGAGGCGAGGGAACTCGCCCTCGACCTGCTGGCGAAGGTCGGCCTGGCGGACAAGGCCTACCCGAGCCGGCTGTCCGGTGGACAGAAGCAGCGGGTCGCGATCGCGAGGGCGCTCGCCATGCGGCCCGCCGTGATGCTGCTCGACGAGGTCACCTCGGCCCTCGACCCGGAGTTGGTCGGCGAGGTTCTGTCGGTGATCCGCACGCTCGCCGCCGATGGCACGACCATGGTGCTGGTCACCCACGAGATGGCTTTCGCCGCCGACGTGTCGAACCGGGTCGGTTTCATGAACGACGGCGTGCTGGCCGCCATCGGGACACCGGACGCGATCGTGAGGCGGCCTGAGAACCCGAGGCTCACCGCCTTCCTCGAGCGCTTCCACGCCGAGCGGCACGGGCTGTAGACGCTTCGGCCGGTCGGCGCGGGAGGCCTGTCACGATGGCGGGATCGTCACGCCGTCACAGCCTCGACGGCGATTGGAAGTGCGGCACCACCTTGAACTCCGGCGAGTCGCGCATGGACGCCTCGGGACCCGGCGGATTGTAGATGGCGAGGATGCGGATCGGCTCCCACCCGCTGCAGAACGTCGAATGGTAGGCGCCCTTCGGGATGAAGACGAGGCTGCCGGCCTTGATCCGCTGCGTGACCGGCTCGCCTTCCTCGAATTCGATCATCATCTCGCCCTCGCCCGAGATGACGTAAATGAACTGCTCGTTCTCGGGGTGGTTGTGGCGCGCATGGCCCTGGCCCGGATCGAAGAACAAGGCGACCGCGCTCATCGAGCTGCCCGTGACCTTCGGATCGCACAGCACCTTGGCGGTCACCCAGTCCGACATGATGGTTTCGACCGCGTTGGGGTCGACGGCGAGTTCACGAGGGTTCACGGCGGCGATCCTTTCAGGCCATCCATCGGTGGGGGCTTCTATCGGCTGATGTCGACGTTTCGTCGGTTGGGGAGGAGCACGACGCCGATGACGACGGCACATAGCGCCACCGCGACGGGAAACCACAGCCCGAAATAAATGTCGCCTTCCGACGCGACCATCGCGACGGCGATCGTGGGAACGAGGCCGCCGAACCATCCGGTCCCCAGGTGGTAGGGCAGGGACAGCGACGAGTAGCGGATGCGCGCGGGGAAGAGCTCGACGAGGTAGGCGGGAACCGGGCCGTAGGCGACGGCGAGGCAGAACACCAGGAGGAACACGATGAGCGTCAGCATCACCGCGTTGCTGTTGGTGGGCGCGGACGAGGGGTAGCCGGCGGCCTGGACCCCCGAGCGGACCTGCTTCGCGAAGTCGTCGGTCGCCTTCTTCGCCTGCGCCGGCGCGAGGCCGGACACGCTCGGCGCCGTGATGTCCTTGCCGCCGATCCTCACGACCGCGGCCGAGCCGGCTGCGCCGTCCACGCTGGTGTAGCCGACCGAGGCCGCCACGAGCTGGGCCGTGGCGACATCGCAGGACGATGTGAATTTGGAGGTTCCCGTCAGGTTGAACTGGAAATGGCAATCCTTGGGATCGGCGATCACCGTGACGGGCGAACCGCGCAGCGCCCGCTCCAGGGCCGGGTTGCCGAAGTGGGTCAGCGCCTTGAAGCCGGGGAAGAACGCGAGCGCCCCGAGCAGGATGCCGGTCAGGATCACGGGCTTGCGGCCGACCTTGTCGGACAGCCAGCCGAACACGACGAAGAACGGCGTCGCGAAGAGCAGCGCGAGCATCACGACGATGTTGGCCGTGACGCCATCGACCTTCAGCGTCTGCGTCAGGAAGACGAGCGTGTAGAACTGCGACGTGTACCATATGACGCCGAAGCCGGCGCTGAGCGCGAAGGCGAGCAGGACCGTCCTGAGGTTGTCCCACCGCGCGAACGCTTCGGTGAGCGGGGCGCGCGACGTGCCGCCTTCGGCCTTCATCTTCAGGAAGACGGGCGACTCGCGCATCGTCAGGCGCATCCAGACCGAGACGGCCAGCAGGGCGAGCGAGATCAGGAACGGGATGCGCCATCCCCAGGCGGCGAAGGCGGCCTCGCCGGTCGCCGTCCGCGTCACCAGGATCGTGAAGAGGGCCATGACGAAGCCGAGCGTCCCCGTGGTCTGGATCCACGCGGTGGTCGCCCCGCGATGGCGCGGCAGCGAATGCTCGGCGACGAAGACGGCGGCCCCGCCGTACTCCCCACCGATCGCGAGGCCCTGCAGCATGCGCACGGTGACGAGGATGATGGGCGCCGCGATGCCGATCGTGTCGTAGGTCGGCAGGAGCCCCACGACGAAAGTGGCGAGGCCCATGATCAGGATCGTCACGAGAAACGTGTACTTCCGGCCGATCAGGTCGCCGATGCGCCCGAACACCAGGGCGCCGAAGGGCCGGACGATGAAGCCGGCCGAGAAGGCGAGGAGCGCGAAGATCAACCCGGTGGTCGGGTCGGCCTTCGAGAAGAACAGCCGTCCCACGATGGGCGCGATCGCGCCGAACAGGATGAAGTCGTACCACTCGAAGACGGTCCCGATGCAGGACGCCGCGATGATCTTCATCTCGTCCTTCGTGAAGGACGTTTCCACGACGTCGTGCATGCCCGGCTCCCCGTTCGAGCGACGCGACAGCAAGCTTCAGGCCATCAACGGCCGCCGCTCGGGCCTCGCCGCGCCCGGACTTGATGGGGAAGGAGAACGTGCCGCTGAACCCCGGCTTTTCGCAGGAAGTTTCTACGCGGCGGATATTGTGTCCCTGGCCGCGCCGCGTCACATCAACTGCTCGCTCACACCGGCCGATGAGTTCGACCTTGCTTGAAGCTGCCGAGACCCTCGCTACCGCGATGGCGTCGCTTTCCCTGGTCGAACGCGTCCGCCTCGTCGCGGCACGCGTGCCGGGCCGCCTCGTGTTCACCACCAGCCTGGGCATCGAGGATCAGGTGCTGACCCACGCCGTCGCGGAGGCCGACACGCGCGTCGAGATCGTCACGCTGGACACCGGACGGCTGTTTCCCGAGACGTACGACGCATGGGCGGAAACGGAGGACGCCTACGGGATCCGCATCCGCGCCTACGCGCCGGATCGCGAAGCGGAGGAGGATTTCGTCGCGCGCGAGGGCATCAACGGCTTCCGGCGGTCGGTCGCCGCGCGGCAGGCCTGCTGCGGCTTCCGCAAGGTCGATCCCCTCGCCCGCGCCCTCGACGGCGCGACCGCCTGGCTGACCGGGCTGCGGGCCGGCCAGTCGACCGCGCGCGCCGATACGCCACTCGCCGAGGCCGACGACGCCCGCGGCCTCATCAAGGTCAATCCCCTCGCCGACTGGACCCGCGCCGCCGTCGACGCCTACGTGAGCGGCAACGCGGTGCCCTACAACGTGCTGCACGACAGGGGCTTTCCCTCCATCGGCTGCGCGCCCTGCACGCGGGCGGTGCGCGTCGGCGAGGACGAACGAGCCGGACGCTGGTGGTGGGAGCGCGAGGACAAGAAGGAATGCGGCCTGCACCTCGGTCGGCCGGAGGCCCGCGCCGCTCTGGGCCAAGTCGCGCCGGGCCAAGTCGCGCCGGGTGAGGAGGCGGCGATCTTCGAGCGCCCGGGCGACGACCCGTTCAGATCGACCAGTCGCTGAGATCGTCGAAGCCGGCGAGGAAGCCGTTGCCGACGAGGGCCTCTCGCACCGCCTCGGCGGCGCGCCCGATCGTCTCGCCGTCGCGTCCGACGATCGCGGCCGGGTCGAGCGGCGCCTCGTAGGGCTCGTCGGACCCGACCCCTTCGGAGCGGCCGGGAGGCGGGCCATCGACGAGAACCTCGGCGAACTCGCCGGGCGGCAGGATGGCGCGCACCATCGCTCGCTCGGCCCGGGACGGCGAGGCGAAGGCGCAGAGCACGACGAGGCCCGCGTCCGTCATCGTCCGCGCCATCTCGGCCGCACGCCGGAGGGCCTCCGTCCGCTCGAGCGGGGTGGGGCCGAGATCCTTGTTCAAGCCGCGTCGGACCTGCGCCTCGTCGAGCAGGGCCGTGTGCACCCCCGCGAGGTTGAGCGACACCTCCAGCTCCGCCGCCACGCTCGACGTGTCCGCGTCGCGTGGACCCGTGAACCAGACGACGCCCGGCCGCTGGTGCATGAGCCGCGCGCGATCCGTGCGTGTCACGCCCGTCGCTCTGCGCTGGACGGCGCCGGCGCGCCGCAGCCCTTCGGCCACCGTGCCGGCGGCGACGGTGCGGTTGCTCTCGCGGTCGATCAGGATGAAGGCGCCGGTCGTCCGGTTCGCGGCGTAGGGGTCGAAGGCCAGCGGCGCGGCGGTCGCGATCGTCACGCGGCCGACCTCGTTCAGCCGCAGCGTCGCCGCCTCGTCCCGCGCGAAGCTGTTGACGTCCAGACGATAGCCGAGCGCGCTCACCGTCGCCGGCACCGTGCGGGTCGCGAGCTTGAGGAGGTACGAACGCCCGAAGCGCAGGGGCTCGTCGGCCATCCACACCAGGGTGGCGGCGAACCCTTCGGCGACCTCCGGCCGCGCCTTGGGATGGGCGAGGACGTCGCCGCGCGCGACGTCGATCTCCTCGGCGAGCGTCAGCGTCACGGCGTCGCCGGCCTCGGCGAACGCCCTGTCGCCGTCGGCCGTGACGATGCGGGCGACGGTGGTGGTCCGCCCGCTGCCGGCCACGACGATCGCGTCGCCGGCCGCGACCCGCCCGCTCGCCACGCTCCCGACGAAGCCTCGGAAATCGAGGTTCGGCCGGTTGATCCACTGCACCGGCATGCGGAACGCCTGGGCGGCGCGATCGTCGGCGATCTCCACCGCCTCCAGGTGCGCGACCAGCGCCGGGCCATGATACCAGGGCGTGCGCGGGCTCTTCGTCGAAAGGTTGTCGCCGTTGCGCGCCGACAGGGGGATCGCCGTCACGTCGATGAAATCGAGTTGTTCGGCGAACCGTGCGAAGTCCGCCACGATGCCGGCGAACACCGCCTCGTCGTAGTCGACGAGGTCGATCTTGTTGACCGCCAGCACGACGTGGCGGATGCCGAGCAGCGAGGCGATGATCGCGTGACGGTGGGTCTGCGTCAGCAGGCCCTTGCGCGCGTCGACGAGCAGGATCGCGAGTTCGGCGTTGGAGGCGCCGGTCGCCATGTTGCGGGTGTACTGCTCGTGCCCGGGCGTGTCGGCGACGATGAAGCTCCGCCGCGCGGTCTTGAAGTAGCGGTAGGCGACATCGATGGTGATGCCCTGCTGGCGCTCGGCCTCCAGGCCGTCGACGAGCAGCGCGAAGTCCATCGCCTCGCCGGTGGTGCCGTGCCTGGTCGTGTCGCGCTCCAAGGCCGCGAGCTGATCGTCCAGGACCAGGTTCTGTTCCCACAGGAGCCGGCCGATCAGCGTCGACTTGCCGTCGTCGACCGAGCCGCAGGTGAGGAAGCGCAGCGTCGGCTTGGCGTCGACCCGCGCCGCGACCGGATCGGATGGAGCGTCGCGCGTCATCAGAAGTAGCCCTCTCGCTTCTTCTTCTCCATCGAGCCGGATTCGTCGTGGTCGATCAGCCGGCCCTCGCGCTCGCTCACCGTCGAGGATCGCATCTCCGCGATCACCGCGTCGAGGTCGGCCGCCTCCGAGCGCACCGCCCCGGTCAGCGGGTAGCAGCCGAGCGTGCGGAAGCGCACGGTCTCCATGCGCGGCACCTCGCCCGGCAGCAGGGGCAGGCGGTCGTCGTCGACCATCAGCAGCGAGCCGCCGCGCGACACCACCGGGCGCGGCTTGGCGAAGTAAAGCGGCACCACGTCGATGCCCTCGGCGGCGATGTAGTCCCACACGTCGAACTCGGTCCAGTTCGACAGGGGGAACACCCGCATCGACTCGCCCCGGCGCAGCCGCGTGTTGTAGAGGCTCCAGAGTTCCGGCCGCTGGTCGCGCGGGTCCCAGGCATGCGCGGCGGAGCGGTGCGAGAACACCCGCTCCTTGGCGCGGCTCTTCTCCTCGTCGCGCCGCGCGCCGCCGAAGGCCGCGTCGTAGCCGCCCTTGTCGAGGGCCTGGCGCAGCCCCTCCGTCTTCATCACCTGCGTGTGCACGGCCGAGCCCGACGCGATCGGCGAGATGCCGCGCCGCACCCCATCCTCGTTGACGTGGACGACGAGGCTCATCCCGCTCCGGCGCGCGGCGGCCTCGCGGAACGCGTACATCTCCTTGAACTTCCAGGTCGTGTCGACGTGGAGCAGGGGGAACGGCGGCACGGCGGGGTAGAAGGCCTTCAGCGCGAGGTGCAGCATCACGCTCGAGTCCTTGCCGATCGAGTAGAGCATCACCGGACGCTCGAACTCGGCCGCCACCTCGCGCAGGATGAAGATCGCTTCGGCTTCGAGCCGGCGGAGGTGGGGTGGCAGCGTTTTCACAGAGCCCATCGGACTTTCGGGTTTGAGGGATGGTCGCGGGACAAGGTGGGCGGCGAGCCCGGCGGAACGCCGTCCATCCGAGCGTGCGATCCGAACACGCTCGGGCGCCGCGACCGCGATCCGCCGCCGGGCTTACATGCCGCCAGGGTTATATGCCGCCAGGGCTTACATGGCGAGGCGGACCCCGACAACCGCGAGGGTCGCCGCGAGCAGCGGGCGCAGCACCCTGTCCGGCACGCGGGTCGACAGGGTGCTGCCGATGACGATGCCGGGGATCGATCCCACAAGCAGCGAACCGAGGATCGCGAAATCGACCGACCCGAAGAGCCAATGGCCGGCGCCCGCCACGAGCGTCAGCGGAACGGCATGGGCGATGTCGGACCCGACGATCTTCAGCGTCGGCAGCCTGGGGTAGAGCACCAGCAGGACGGTGACCCCGATGGCGCCGGCGCCGACCGACGTGATCGACACCAGGACGCCTAGGAACGCGCCGAGCGTGATCGTCAGGATCAATCGGGTGCGCTCCTCCAGGCCCTCGATGGAAGGCGCGAAGCGCTCGACGATCTGCCGACGGAAGACCAGCCCCACAGCGGTCAGGATCAGCGCGATCCCGAGCGTGGTGGTGATGATGTCGCCGTGGCCGTGCTGCGCGTGCTTGTTCTGGCTGACGAGGTACACCGTCACCGCGGTCGCCGGCACGCTTCCGTAGGCCAGCCGCCTGACGATCCGCCAGTCCACGCTGCCGCGAAAACCATGCAGGGTCATTCCCGCGCCTTTCGTGACGCAGGCGAACAGCAGGTCCGTGCCGACCGCCGTCGTCGGGTTCACGCCGAACAGGAGGACGAGGAGGGGCGTCATGAGCGAGCCGCCCCCCACGCCCGTCATCCCGACGAGAACCCCCACGAGCAGGCCCGAAACCGCGTACGACCAGGTGACGTTTTGGAGCATCGACATGAAGGGCGTCCAATGAGCCGATGCATCATGGCGACGGGAGAAGGGACATCAATCGAATTCCATTCCCGAAAGTGGCTTCAAATCAGCATAATCGTGCCGTTCGAGCCTCGCTGCCGGAATAAGGGGCCCGCGCTGGAGTGAACCAGGCGTTTGTCGGGCTTGAAGGGTCCTGCGCGCGAAGGCGATCGCGCCGGGACCGGCGAGGATGCGCCGGCCTCGTCGCCCCAAGGGCCTTGGCCGCGATCGAAGAGGGAGGGGGTACGCGGGCGCCCGGCGCGCGTCGACGACCAGAGCCTCGCCGCTTTCGCCAAGCTGGTCGAGCGCTTCGTGTTCGCCGATGGTTCGGACGATCCATGACTCGACTTCCGAACGAAGCGCACTTAGCTGGGCTCCTCTTTCCTGGAAACAAAGGTCCGATGTTCGGCTCCGAATCGATATCCGCCCCGGCCGCCGACAGCGTCGCCCACATCATCCAGATCGCCCTGACGCCGGTCTTCCTCCTGTCGGGCATCGCCTCGCTGCTCGGCGTCTTCGCGGGTCGGCTCGCCCGCGTCGCGGACCGCGTCGACGCGTTGACGGACAAGCTGGAGGATGCGGCGCCGGCGGCCCAGCCCGCCCTGGAAAGACGCCTCTCGTATCTGCGGAAGCGCTCCCACGCGCTGGACATCGCCGTCGTGCTGGGCGCCATGGGAGGCGCGGCGACCTGCGCGGCGGCGGTCATCCTCTTCATCGCGAGCCTGCGCGATGTCACCACGAGAGGCCTTCTCTTCCTCAGCTTCGGCACAGCGCTTTTCTGCACCATGGGCGCCCTGGCCGCCTTCCTCGTCGAGATGCTCATGGCCAGCCGGGGCTTGAGGGATCGCGTCCCGGGCCGCCTCGAGGAGGCGGATGCGCCCGAAGCACCCGAGATGGAAGCGGAAACCCACACGCATCAGGCCGGCGTGCCGGTCGAATGATCCGTGCGGGGCGCCCGCCCTCGCGAGGCGGCTAGAACTTGACGGACACGCCGGAGAAGACCTGCAGTTCCGGCGCCGCGCGGTTGATGCCGACGATGGTTCCGAGGTCCAGCTGCAGGCGCGGGTTGACGAGGTAGGCGAGGGCGAAATCTGCCGTGACGATGTCCGGCGACGCCCGCTCCGCCGACACCGATGCGAAGACTTCCGCCGAGACCGTGAGATCCTTGATGCCCGGGACCGGGTGCGAAAGGTTGATCAGGTTCGTGAAGTTGGCGTGGCGGCCGTTGTCGGAGGCGTTCTTCAGGACGTCGAGTTCCGGGTCGAGGAGCAGGACGAAATCGGAGGGGAGCTTGTACGAGATCGGGACGATGATCCCGCCTTCCACGGCGCCGTTGCTGATCACGGCGCGGTTGCTCGGCACCTTGATGTAGGGGATGGCGGCGATGGCCAAGTCGCCGCTGTCGTTGCCGACGACATTGACCTTGCCTCGGAAGAAGACGTCGCCGAAGCCTTGATTGTGCATCGTCGGCGTGAGGCCGTCGCCGGTGCTGATGCTTTGGAGGCCGTTGAACTCGATCTCGACATCGGCCCAGTTCGTCACCCCGAGCTTGTAGGCCGGATCGAGCGCCACGAAGGTCCGCGTCTTGACGCCGGCCGTATCGTCGTAGGTGAAGTTGGCGAGGTCGGACTCCACCTGGAAGTGGCCGGCATCGACGGTGATGGGCGAGTTGCTGCGCGGCGGCCGGTCGGTCGCGAGCGGGCGCAACGCGGCGTCCGGCGTCGGATTGAGCAGGGTGTACTGACTCGGCGCCGGGGCGCCGCCGTCGTCGGCCTGGGCCTGACCGTAGGCCGCCGCGATCGCGCCGACGAGCGCGACGCTGAAGGTGGCCATCCTTGGATGTCGCGACGTCATGGAGGCTCGGTGGCGTTCGATGGAGGCAGGACCCCGACACCCTATACCGATCCTCGAAGGTGCGACCGCGTTTGATCGCGAAGCGGTGCGGTTCCCGCCGTGTGTGGAGTTTCCGTGACAACGGCCACGCCCCAGGCGGCCCGGCGGAACCGGCTGATCGCGCGAAACCGTGTCCGGTCGCAGCGGCTTGCCTTATGCCAGCGAGACGCTAGCTGCCGTCCGTGGTTCCGATCGGGGAGGAAGCGACATGTCGCTGACGGGCGTACGCGCGATGGTGTTCGATGTCTTCGGCACCGTCGTCGACTGGCGAAGCGGCGTGGCGCGCGAGGCGGCACCCTTCCTGCGCAGGCATGGCGCCCCCCAGGCCGACCCGAGCCTCTTCGCCGACGCTTGGCGTCGTCGCTACCAACCGGCGATGGAGGCGGTACGGTGCGGCAAGCGCCCCTACACGCGGCTGGATGTCCTGCACAGGGAGAACCTGCAAGCCGTCCTGCCTGAGTTCGGCATCGAGCCGACGCGGGTGCCGTCGGTGGACCTCGACGAGCTGACCCTCGCCTGGCATCGCCTGGATCCGTGGCCGGACGCGGTCGACGGCCTGACGCGACTGAAGAAGGGCTTCATCATCGCGCCCCTGTCCAACGGCAACATCATCCTGATGCTGGCCATGGCGAAGAGGGCGGGGTTGCCCTGGGACGCCATCCTCGGCGCCGAGGTCTCGCAGGCCTACAAACCGACGCCGCAAGCCTACCTGCGCACGGCGGACGTCCTCGCGCTGCAGCCCTCGCAGGTGTGCCTCGTCGCCGCGCACAACAACGATCTGGCCGCAGCCCGCGAATGCGGATTCAAGACGGCGTTCGTACCGCGCCCGACGGAGCACGGCGCCGAGCAGCGGACCGATCTGCACGCGGCGCAGACGTGGGACGCGGTCGCGGACGACTTCGGCGCCTTGGCCGCGTCGCTCGGCCTTTAGCGCGAGCCCCGGACGCCCGCCTGCCCGTCCGCGCGCATCGTCGCGGCCGGCAGCGCCGGAACCGCCGCGGCGGTCCACGACCGTCCGCGGCACCGCTCGATCACCGTCGCGGCACACGCTCATAATGCGCGTGCCTGTCTCCCGGCGATCGAGCCCTCGCGATCAGGCGACCGAGCGGGGAACCAGTTCCCGTGGAAACCAGGCGGGATGCGGTGCGGCAGGTGGATGGCGGCGACGGGCGGCGCCTCGAAGAACCGGGCGTCGAGGATCACGAGGTCGGTCGTGTCGGTCTCCGCGTCGATGACGAGGCCGAGGAGCCAGCCTTCGTCCTCGCCAGCGTTCTCGCCGTCGGGCACGAACACGAACTCGCCCGGCACGCGTCCCTCGCCGAAGTCGTGCACGCGGCGCTCCCCCGTCTCGAGGTCGTGCTTGTAGATCTTGGTGGCCCCGACGAGCTGGGTGTTGCCGTCCGGCGGCACCGAAACCGTGTAGGCGTACCGGTAGCTTCCTCCGCAGCGACGCTCGTCGATGCGGGGGAACTCCTGCGGCGTGGGGTCGATCACGCGTCGTTCGACGTGGCACGTCGCGGGATCGAGCGTCCAGCGCTCGAAGCGGCCGAGCGCGTCGAGCCCGCTGCCGCCGGAAGCGAACATCGTGTCGTAGGCGATGGCGTCCAGGATCACGCGCCCGTCGGGGCGGTCATACGCGTTGGCCACGTGAAAGACGAAGCACGGGGCAAGGTCGCACCAGATGATGTCGGCGGCCGTGCCGGTTCGCGGCAGGAGCCCGACGCGCGCGCGATGGGCCGGGTTCCAGCGGAACGGGAAGAGATGGCCGCCGAGGACGGCGCGCATCGAAAAGGTGACGGGAAGGTCGAGGACGATCGCGAAGCGGGCCGTGAAGGCACAATCATGGATGCACGGACCGTCCTCGACGGGGATCGCTACGTCGCGGACCACCTTGCCGTCGCGCGAGACGACAATGTGGCGGACGGCGTCCCACACGCCGCCGTCGTAGGCGACGGCGTGGAAATCGCCGGTGATCGGATCACGGTGCGGGTGCCCCGTGTAGCCGCCGGCGAGCGTTCCATCGAACGGATTGTAGCGCTGCGTCTCGAGCGTCTCGGAAAGCTCGACGGGGAAGCTTCCCGCCTCCACCAGGGCGAAGGCCCGGTCGCCGATGGCGACGACGTTGGTGTTCACGGTGTCGTTGCGGCCCCGGCGCGGGCCGGGCGCCGCCTCGCGGCCGAGCGCCGCGGCGGCTAGACGCGAGCCGATCCAACGGTTGCGATACCACAGAGCGGCGCCGTCGGCGATGGCGATGCCGTGCACCATGCCGTCGCCGAGGAACCAGTGAGAGCCCAAGCGCTCGGCGTGGACCGGGTTCGCGCCCATCTTCAGATAGCGGCCGCCGAGGTCGCGCGGGATCGAGCCGGTGACGGGGAGCCGATCGAGCGTCAGCTCGGCTCGCATCGGTTCGTGGATGCCGACGAGGAAAGGGCTCGCGGCCTTGGGCAACCGCTTCCGGTTGTACGCCGCGAGAGCCTCGGCACCCTTCTCGATGGTCGCACGGACAGCGGCATGGATGGCGTTTGGCATTTAGTCCCGACCTCCGCGCGACGAGCCGGCGCTCGAATGGTCGCGATGCGAGGCATCGAACCGACACGCGCGCAAGAACCTAGCCGAACTTCGGCCATCGAGATCGGAACGCCCTTGCTCCGGCGCTGCAACCAGTGTCCGTCGATCCCATCGAGCGGCCGGTGGGCCGAGCCATCCTCATTTCCCATCGCTCACGCCACACCCCCAGGCGGGGCGCAACCGGCTTGGTTGCGCTGGTTCGCCGTTCAACCTCTCGGACTGTCGGCGAACCCGCGGTGTTGCTGTCGCAACGTGAAACACCGTCCTACGACATGCTCCACGGAGCGCTCGATGAAAACCCCTCGTGGCAAGAATGCTTCACGTTTTCGACCGATCGTCGATCAGCGGACGGACGTGTCGGGTTCTCCCACGCGCGCATCGCGCCGATGCGCCAAGTGATGGCCGACGGCGCACCCGGCTGCGGCACCGGCGAGGCCGTGATGGGCGAAGTGGCCGGCGACGCCGCCAACGATCGCGCCCTTGATGCAGCCGCGAGCTTGCGCTCCGGTGGCACCGAACGCGAGGACAGACAAGACAACCGTGATCGCGAGGGGCTTCATCGCAAGTCTCCTGGGAAGGTACACGCGGTGGCAATCAGCGAGGTCGCGGGATGTTCCGGTGCTCGTCGTCGTAGGCGGATCGATCGATCGGAAGGGGTGGACCCCCGAGCCCGTTCCGGATCGCGGGACCGCCGCCGGCGCCCGGCCGCGCTCGTCGTGGACCGCGTCGGGCAGGCGCGTCCTTCCACGCACCGGGCGACCGTGAAATTCGTCCGGCGCGCACATTCTTGCGTCAGCTGCGTCATGCGTCAGGAGGGCTCGTCGCCGGCCGGATGCGCAAGGTAATGATACCTTAAACCCGAGCTGTCTCGGCCGCAAGCCCGGCGGCGGGGTCGGCTTCGCACCGACGAGACCGTGGCGCGTCCACGCCGCTCATGGACGCTCCGGGCCGCTCGTGGCGAACATACGTGGTGCGCGCCCGTGATGCGCGAGACTGCCGGATCGGCGTGTGCGTCTCGTACGAACCTTTGCCAGGCGAGCCGGCGAGACGAACGTTCGGGACGATCTACGAATGGTGCTGCGAGAGAGGATTGAACTCTCGACCTCTCCATTACCAATGGAGTGCTCTACCACTGAGCTACCGCAGCGAGAGGCCGCCCGCCGGATGGGCGGCCTTGGGCGCCGGCCTTGTGCCATAGGCGCTCGGGGGTGACAAGGGCGGCCACACCGTTCAGCGGTGCCTCGAAGCCCGTCGCTTCGTCTTCAGGAGAGCGGGCCGTTGAGGATCCACCGGTGACCGAACGGGTCGCGGAAGGTCGCGAGCCGCGTGCCCCAGAACGAGTTGGTCGGCTGGGTCTCCGACTTGGCGCCGAGGCTCGTCGCTTTGGTGAACACGTCGTCCACGCGCTTCGCCGTCGCGAACTCGAGGCTGATCGACATGGTCACCGCTTCCCCGGGAATGCCGATCCGCGTTTGTCCGAATTCCGGGAAGGCGTCGGCCAGCATGATCGAGCCGCCGTTGATCTCCAGCTCGCAATGCAGCGTCCGCAGGCCGTCCAGCGCCGGCATGAAGGCCTTCTGCTCGGCGCCGAACACGGTCTTGTAGAAGGTGACGGCGGCCAGTGCCGGGGAGCAGGTGAGGTAGGGGGCGACGGGCGGGCGCATCGGTCGAGGGTTCCATGGCATGGTTTGCCGCTGCCGACGGATTAAAGCCGACCCGCGCGGTCCTGTCAGCAGATTCCTTGTCCCACCCGCCTCATCCCACCGTCCATCGTGCGGGCTTTCCACGCCGAAACGTTGCGGCTAGGACGAAACGGCATAGATGCAACCCGAACGGGATCGAGCTTCCCGCCCCCGCGACGTGCTGCAACGTCACGATTCTTGGGCGCGTGAGTCTTGGGCGCGTGAGGTTGGGGGCGCAAGGATGGTTGGGACATGAACACGCCGCGCACGCTCTATGACAAGATCTGGGACGACCACGTCGTCGACGCGCAGGGCGACGGCACGTGCCTCCTCTACATCGATCGTCACCTCGTCCACGAGGTCACCAGCCCGCAGGCCTTCGAGGGGCTGCGCTTGGCCGGGCGCAAGGTTCACGCGCCGGGACGAACGCTCGCCGTGGTCGACCACAACGTGCCGACCACCGACAGGTCCCTGGGGATCGACGATCCCGAAAGCCAGTTGCAGATCGAGACGCTGGCCGCCAACGTCGCCGAGTTCGGCGTCGAGTATTTCGACGCGCTCGACCGGCGCCAGGGCATCGTCCACATCATCGGACCCGAACAGGGCTTCACGCTGCCCGGCACCACGATCGTGTGCGGCGACAGCCATACGTCGACGCATGGTGCCTTCGGGGCGTTGGCGCACGGCATCGGCACCTCGGAGGTCGAGCACGTGCTCGCGACCCAGACGCTGATCCAGCGCAAGGCCAAGAACATGCGCGTCAGCGTCGACGGCGTGGCGGGCCCCGGCGTCACCGCCAAGGACATCATCCTCGCCATCATCGGCGAGATCGGCACCGCCGGCGGCACCGGCCACGTCATCGAGTACGCCGGCGACGCCGTCCGCGCCCTGTCGCTGGAAGGCCGCATGACGATGTGCAACATGTCCATCGAGGGCGGGGCGCGCGCCGGGATGGTGGCGCCCGACGACAAGACCTTCGCCTACCTGGAGGGGCGCCCGCGCGCGCCGCGGGGCGAGGCGTGGGAGCGGGCGCTGGCGTATTGGCGCACGCTGTTCTCCGACGAGGGCGCCCCTTTCGACAGGGAGGTCCGGCTCGACGCCGCCAACCTGTCGCCGATCGTGTCGTGGGGCACCAGCCCGCAGGACGTCGTCACGGTGGCCGGCACCGTGCCGCGCGCCGACGAGGCGGCGGACGAGAACCGCCGCGCCGCCATCGCCCGCGCGCTCGACTACATGGGGCTGAAGGGCGGCGAGCGGATCACCGACGTGGCGCTCGACAAGGTGTTCATCGGCTCCTGCACCAACGGCCGCATCGAGGACCTGCGCGCCGCGGCGGCGATCGTCGCCGGCCACAAGGTTGCCGAGCGCGTGTCCGCGATGGTGGTGCCGGGATCGGGGCTGGTGAAGGCGCAGGCGGAGGCGGAGGGTCTCGACGTCGTCTTCAAGGCGGCCGGCTTCGAGTGGCGGGAGCCGGGCTGCTCGATGTGCCTCGGCATGAACCCCGACAAGCTGTCGCCGGAGCAGCGTTGCGCTTCCACCTCGAACCGCAACTTCGAGGGGCGGCAGGGGCCGCGCGGTCGCACGCACCTCGTGTCGCCCGCCATGGCGGCGGCGGCGGCGGTCGCCGGGCACTTCGTCGATGTCAGGCAGTGGAGTTGAAGGCGGACCGTGCGCCGCTCCGCCGCACCGGGCGGCCGACGCCCGAACGCCGGCTGGGGGGATGGCCGATGCCGCCGGACGGCGGAACCGGGCTCGGCCCTTGAAGGGACCCGCGACACGCGGCGGCGCGGGGTCGCCGTCAACAGGTCGCGGTCCGAAACCTCTTGCTCGCGACATCCATCGCTCGCATTCTCGGGCGTGACGATGCAAGGTCGCCGCGGGGGCGCCGGCGGCCCGCGGTGGTGGCTTCTTCGTTGGGACGACACGATATGGCCTTGGCCGAAGCGAACGAGCCGTTCCGGCTCTCGTCACCCCGGATCTTCCTGGTACGGATCACCGTCTTCCTGATCCTCGTCGGCTTCATCGTGCTGGTCCTCCACCGGAAGATCGAGACGGCCTTCGTCGCCAATCCGGGGCTCAACGGGCTGATCTTCGGCGTGCTCCTCGTCGGCATCGTCTACGGCATCCGCAACGTGGCGCGGCTGTTCCGCGAGGTGCGCTGGGTCAACGCCCTGTCCAAGGGCGAGGCGGCGATCGCCAGGCCGCCGATCCTCCTCGCGCCGATGGCGACGCTGCTCGGCGACCGGCCGCCGACGAGCGCGATGTCGACGATCACGCTCCGCGTCATCCTCGACTCCATCGGCACGCGGCTCGACGAGGCCCGCGAGGTGTCGCGCTACCTCACCGGCCTCCTGATCTTCCTCGGCCTGCTCGGCACGTTCTGGGGCCTGATCGAGACGGTCGGCTCGCTCGGCGGCGTCCTCAAGTCGATGCAGGCCGGCGGTGACGCCGGCGCCATGTTCGACGACCTGAAAAGCAACCTCGCCGCGCCGCTCGCCGGCATGAGCGTGTCCTTCACCTCGTCGCTGTTCGGCTTGTCCGGCTCGCTGATCCTCGGCTTCCTCGACCTGCAGGCCGGGCAGGCGCAGAACCGTTTCTACACCGAACTCGAGGATACGCTGACGGCGCAGGCGGCGATCGAGCCGGTGGCC
Source organism: uncultured Beijerinckiaceae bacterium (assembly GCA_964244495.1). Lineage (GTDB taxonomy): Bacteria > Pseudomonadota > Alphaproteobacteria > Rhizobiales > Beijerinckiaceae > RH-AL1. The sequence goes on along the minus strand of CAXTIU010000002.1, from coordinate 287,040 downwards.
GGCGCGTCCGCCGGCGGCCCCGACCTGCGCGCCGCCCTCGAGAAGCTCTCGTCCGGCGCCGACCCGTCCCACCAGCGTGCCAGCTCGGCCGCCATGGCCAACCTCGCCGACGGGATCCAGGCGCTGGTCCAGCACATGCGCGCCGAGCAGCAGCAGATCCGCGACTGGGTCGAGGCGCAGGCCGAGCAGAACGGCGAGATCAAGAGCTTGCTCCGCCGCCTCGCCTCAGAGTCGGAACGACGCTGATGGCGCCGCCGATGTCGACGCGGGGGCGCTGATGCCGCTGGGACGGACACGGAGCCGCGCCCGGCAGCTGGACTACTGGCCGGGCTTCGTCGACGCGCTGTCGACGATGCTGCTCGTCATCATCTTCCTGCTGTCCGTCTTCATGCTCGCGCAGTTCTTCCTGGCGCGCGAGGTGACCGGCAAGGATACGGCCCTGAGCAAGCTCAACAGGCAGGTCGACGAGTTGACCTCGCTCCTGGCGCTGGAACGCGCCGGCAAGCAGACGGCGCAGACCAACATCGCCGCCCTGACCTCAACGCTCGACATGGCCACCCGGGACGAGCGGCGCCTGCAGGGGCTGGTCGACGCCGCCGGGGCGCGGGCGGCCGGGGCCGGCGGCGCGGCGGCGGCGGCCAACGGCGAGCTCGATCGCGAGAAGCAGCTGTCCGCCCAGGTCTCGGCGCAGGTCGACATCCTCACCCAGCAGATCGCGGCGCTGCGTCGCCAGCTCGCCGCCATCGAGGACGCGCTCTCCGCGTCCGAGGGCAAGAACAAGGAGAGCCAAGCCAAGATCGCCGACCTGGGATCGCGCCTCAACGTGGCCCTGGCGCAGAAGGTCCAGGAACTCGCCCGCTACCGCTCGGACTTCTTCGGGCGGCTCCGGCAGATCCTCGGCGACCGGCCGGGCGTGCGCGTGGTCGGCGACCGCTTCGTGTTCCAGTCCGAGGTCTTGTTCGAGCCGGGCCAGGCGGCGGTCAACGCGGCCGGGCACGCCGAGCTGGACCAGCTCGGCGCCGCCCTGGCTCAGCTCGAACGCCAGATCCCCCCGGACCTGCCCTGGGTGATGCGGGTCGACGGGCACACGGACAACCGGGCCATCCACTCCGCGCTCTTCCCCTCGAACTGGGACCTGTCCGCCGCGCGCGCGATCGCCGTCGTCGAGTACCTCGTCGGGCGTGGCGTCGACCCGCACCGCCTGGTCGCCGCCGGCTTCGGCGAGTACACGCCCATCGAGAACGCCGCCGGCGACGATCCCCGTAACCGCCGCATCGAACTGAAGTTGACCGAACGATGAGCGTACTCGACGACCGGATGCAGACCCGCAACGCCGACAAGGCCCAGGCGCTGGGCGAGGTCGCCGCCGTGCTGGCGATGATCGACGCCGAGCATCGCGAGCCCGACACCTGGGAGCGCTTGTGCCTGCTGCGCGCCTTCAGCCTGATCGCCTGCGGCTGCTACCTGCTGGCGGTGCTGGAGGCGCGCGACGCCTCGCTGAGGACCAGCCAGGCGCTCGACGAGCGGGCGGCCGAGCCGACCATGGATCACCTCGACCTCCTCACCCTGTTCGAGGCGCTGAAGGAGGCGATGGCGGAGGACGCGCGGCTGTACCCGCACCTGGGACCGCTGGCGCTGGGCTAGGACCGGGATCGGCGGCCTGGCCGGGCGGTTCGACCGGAACGTGCGTGCAATCGAGCGCGCGCGCCCTTACATGACGACCCATGCAATTCCTCGATCAAGCCCGCGTCTTCGTCCGCTCCGGTGACGGTGGGGCCGGCTGCGTGTCGTTCCGGCGCGAGAAGTTCATCGAGTTCGGCGGCCCCGACGGCGGCGACGGCGGCAAGGGCGGCGACGTCGTCGTCGAGTGCGTGTCGGGCCTCAACACGCTGATCGACTTCCGCTACCAGCAGCACTTCAAGGGCCGCACCGGCATGCATGGTATGGGCAAGAACCGGGCGGGCGGCAAGGGCGCGGACGCCGTGCTGCGCGTGCCGGTCGGCACGCAACTCTACGACCAGGACGAGGAGGAGCCCTTCGCCGACATGACGGCGGTGGGCCAGAGCCTCCGCGTCTGCCGGGGCGGCAACGGCGGCTTCGGCAACGCCTACTTCAAGTCAGCGACCAACCAGGCGCCGCGCCGCGCCAACCCCGGCGAGGACGGCGAGGAGCGCACCCTCGTGCTGCGCCTCAAGCTGATCGCCGACGCCGGGCTCGTCGGCCTGCCCAACGCCGGCAAGTCGACCTTCCTGTCGGTCGTCTCCGCCGCCAAGCCGAAGATCGGCGACTACCCGTTCACCACCCTCCATCCGCAGCTCGGCGTCGTCGGGATCGACGAGCGCGAGTTCGTTCTCGCCGACATCCCCGGCCTCATCGAGGGCGCCCACGAGGGCGTCGGCCTCGGTGACCGCTTCCTGGGCCACGTCGAGCGGTGCCGGGTGATCCTCCACTTGGTGGATGCCAACGGCGAGCACGCGGGCCGCGATTATCGGACGGTGCGCGCCGAGCTCGACGCCTACGGCGGCGGCCTCACCGACAAGCGGGAGGTCGTCGCCCTGTCGAAGGTGGACGCGGCCGAACCCGAGCACCTCAGGAAGCAGGTCGATCGGCTGCGCCGCGCCTGCGGGGCGACGCCGATGCGGCTGTCGTCGGCGACCCGCACCAACGTGACCGCCGTGCTGCGGGCGATCGCCGGCGCGATCGACGAAGGCGAGGCGGTCGAGGCGGCATCGTCTGCTCCGGCGCGGGCATGGCAGCCGTAGCGCAGAAGCACGACGCCGCCGTCCCCCGCTGTGACGATCCGCGATCGTGCCATGCCTCGAGCCCGACATCATGCCGTGGCGACCCGCGTGGCCGGAGGCTCGTGATCCTCGCCGACATCAAGGACGGTCGCCGTGTCCACGGCGATGCCAGCGTCTTTCGTCGACGAGGACTCGACACATGATCCGTCCTTCGATGAAAGCTACGCTCCCGTGCATCGCGTCGGCGCTCGCTTCGACGTCGGCCAGCGCCGACACGGTTCAGCCGGCCGCTGCCGTAAGCGATGCGGGTAAGCTGACGAAGGATACACGTTCTCCGCAGCACCTCCACGCCGTCGACGGAGGGGACGTCGTTTCGACCGGCGGTGCCATCGTCGTCGTGGTGCCAAGCAAGCTGACGCGCACCCCCAACAACGCCGCGCTTGCCCTGCTGGCGCCCACCGCCGGCCACGTGCTGCGCGAGGGCGTCTCCGTCTCTGGCGATGGAGGGAGGGCGGAGTACGGAACGTCGACCAGCCATTGCCCGCAGAACGGCGGCGCAGGCGACAACGGTTCCTGCATCGGACTCATCGGCCCCAATGGTGCCGCCGGAGCGTACGTCGGCAGCGCGCAGATCGACTGGGCCTCGGTCAACTTCGTCGCGTCGCCCGCGCTTTTCGAGGCCGTCCAGGCGGCGACGGACGACACGGTCGCATGGCGCGCCGCCGCCGCGACGGGCAAGCACTTCCGTGCCCCGGCCATCGGCCGCAACTGGGTGCTCTCGGGAGACGTCACCTTCTCGACGCCAGGTCAGATCGTCGAGGGCGACGGACGTCTTCCCAGCCAGGTCACGGTCTCGTCGAACGCGGGCTTCTCGAAAGGCGTGCTGACGCTCACCGCGTCGAACATCCACGTCCACGACCTGTCGGTGCTCTTCGCGCAAGGCTTCACCGCGACGCCTTCCTCGAAGTCGAGCTACACGACCTACGTTCCCATGGTCTACGCGCAGAACCAGCCGGGTACGCGCATCGAGGGCGCGGGGTGCTTCGCGGCATGGGACTGCTTCGACTTGCGAGGCAACGACGGCACCGCGCGTGTCGAGAACAACCAGATGTCGTTCTTCGACCTCGGCGTGAACATCGATGGCTCGCTGGACTGGATCTGGCTCGACCGCAACGAGATGTGGCCGTTCGCCCTGACGCCGAACCAGCTCCTCTACTTCTACAACGGCGCCGGCGACGGGACGGGACCCCTCGGCATCCAGAGCGGGCGCGTCGACGGCCTGCACGTCTCCCACATGCTGCTCTCGATGTTCCGGGGCATCGTGCTCATCAACGGGCAGTACTGCGCCACGGCCGGCCGGTGCGCGAGCACGAGCCAGGTGGGAACCACCGGCGGCTTCCTCGACGGCCTGGGCATCGACACCGGCATCGGCATCGACATGCAGGCCGGCGACGTGCAGGCGTCGGGGCTTTCGCTGTACACCGGCGTGCTCGGCACGGTCTTCACGCAGGAAGGCGGCCGCCTTCAGGTGAGTTCCCTGAAGATCCAGCAGGGCAACAACACCTACAGCGCCCCCTCGCTGCCGGCCGGCAGCCCGAGCAACGCCACGTCCCACCCGCTCATGAGCGTCACCGGCGGGGTGCTCAACCTGTCGGGCGTGGACAGCGAGATGGGGGCCGTCGACCAGACGATCCTCGCCAACAACGGCGGGGCGGTGACCGTCGTCGGCAGCACCACGCACAAGAACCCGTACATCAACTACGCCTACCCGGTCTTCAACGAACTGTCCGGCTCGCTGGTGTTCGCGGCGAACTACCTGAACTACACCGGCGGCGGCACCACCCTGACGTTCCTGAACGTGGCCGCCGACACCGTCCAGACCGTCGTGCAGGGCAACACCGCGCTGGGCGCCGCCTTCAAGCTCGCCGGGGCGGCCATGCCGAACAGCGTTCCGTCCCCGACCTCCGGTTATTACCAGGGCAACAACGGGCCGCCGACCACCGGCGTCTCTCAGACCGCCGTCACGGCGAACTTCAACTATCCGGCCGGCTACTCGCAAGAGGTGGCGGCGAACGCGGCGCGCAACCAGATCGTCGGAGCCTTGCCCGCCTGCACCGCCGCCAACGCCGGCAAGGTCTACAAGATGTCCAAGCAGGACGCGTCGACCAACAACATCGTCATCTCCACGAGCGGAAGCGACAGGATCAACGGGACGACGGCCATCTTCACGAACACGCGATACGGCGTGCTCAGCGCGACCTGTAGCTCGACGCCCGGCACATGGATCGCCGGCTACTGATCGTGGCTTCCCGCCTGGCAGGTGCTGTGAAGGACGCTCGCTCAGGTTGATCGGGCACGACTCAGCCTCCTGCTCGAGGAGGCTGATGCGCGCGGATCGGCCGAGCGGACGGGGTCGCTGCTCAGCTCTGCGGCCTTGGAGACGGCACGATGAACCAGGCGTGGTCGTCGATGAAGAGTCTCGAGCCGGTTGGGCTGTGTGAGGGGACAAACAACGAGTCGCCCTCGGACGGCCGCAGGCGGATCGAGGAAGCGTTCGGCTGGAGGAAGACCAACGGCGGCATGTGACGCCCGATGCGGCGCGGCACCGATCGCGTGGGATGGGCCTTGGCCGCCGCCGCCGACCTGGTGCGATGACCCGAGCTGCTGACGGCGGCCGTCGAGTGACAGGATCGCGGCCCGTGCGCGCCGATCGAAGGGCGACGATGGTCAAAGGCACCCACAGCGACCTCTCGCACGCGTCCGCCGCCCGATCTCAGGTCGTGGCCGCGTCTTCGCCAACATTCAGGGAGCGCTGAGCGCCGCCCCCACCAACTCCCGCGTGTACGCCGCCCTCGGCCGTCCCAGCACCTCCGCCGCGTCGCCCACCTCGACCACCCGCCCATCCTTCATCACCGCCACCCGGCTCGCCATCGCCCGCACCACGGCGAGGTCGTGGGTGATGAAGAGGGTGGCGAGGCCGCCCGACGCGGCCCGCTCCGCCTGGAGGCGGCGGAGCAGGGCGAGGATGTCGGCCTGGACGGAGCGGTCGAGGGCCGAGGTCGGCTCGTCCAGCACCAGCAGGCGCGGCCCGAGCACCAGCGCGCGGGCGATCGCCACGCGCTGGCGCTGGCCGCCCGACAGCTCGTGCGGGCGGCGCGCGGCATGGGCGGCACTCAGGCCGACCTCGGCGAGCGCCGCCTCCACCCGTTCGCGTCGCGCGGCGGCGGACAGCGTCGGCTGGTGGACGAGCAATCCCTCGCCGACGATGGCGCCGACGGTCAGGCGCGGTGACAGCGAGGCGAACGGGTCCTGGAACACGATCTGCAGCTCGCGGCGCAGCGGTCGCATCGCCGCCTTCGACAGGGGGACCAAGTCTCGCAAGCCGGAGCCTCCGCGGCCCTCGTAGAGGATCGTGCCGCTGGCCGGCTCCAGGCGGAGCAGGGCGCGGCCCAGCGTCGACTTGCCGGAGCCGGACTCGCCGATCAGCCCCAGCGTCTCGCCGCGCGCGATGGTCAGCGACACGCCGTCCACGGCGGTGAAGCTCCGCGCTTCACCGAACAGCCCGGCGCGCAGGGGATAGCGCACCGTGAGGTTCCGCACCTCGATCAGCGTGGGCACGCCGCTCGCGGTGGACGGCGCGGCGTCGAGCGCGTCGGCGGCGAGCAGTTTTCGCGTGTAGGCCTGGCGGGGGTGCCGCGTCACCGCCCCTGTGGCGCCGCCCTCGACGAGCGCGCCGCGCTCCATGACGTGGATCGTGTCGGCCACGCGCCGTACCAGCCCGAGGTCGTGGCTGATGAGGATCAGCGCCATGCCGTGGCGCGCCTTGAGTTCGGCCAACAGCGCGAGGATGCGCGCCGCCACCGTGGGATCGAGCGCGGTGGTCGGCTCGTCGGCGATCAGCAGGGCCGGCTGGCACGCCATCGCCATGGCGATCGCCACGCGCTGCCGCTGCCCGCCGGACAGCTCGTGCGGGTACGTTTTCGCGCGCCGCGCCGGCTCGGCGATGCCGACCTCCTCCATCAGCGCCACCGCCCGCGCCGAGGCCTGGCGGCGCGCGAGGCCGCGGGCGTGGCGCAGCACGGCGGCGATCTGCGCGCCGACGGTGAACAGCGGGTCGAGCGCGGATTGCGGCTCCTGGAAGACGATCGCGACGCTCTTGCCGCGCACCCGGTCGAGCGCGCGGCGGGGCAGGCCGAGCAGCTCCTGGCCCCGGAAGCGGACGGAGCCGGTGACGCGGGCGGTGGGCGGCAGCAGGCCGAGCGCGGCCAGCATCGCGACGCTCTTGCCCGAGCCGGTCTCGCCGACGATGCCCGCCGTCTCGCCCGGCGCGACGCCGAGGTCGAGGTCGCGCACCGCCTCCACCGCGCCGAAGCGCACCGCGAGCCGGTCGAAGCGCAGCAGGGCGTCGCTCACCGGGGGGACGCGTCGGTCGCGCGCAGAACGGCCTCGCCGAGCTGGTTGGCGGCGATGACGGTGAGCGCCAGGGCGAGCGCGGGAAAGACGAGGAGGTGCACCGCGCCCTGCATGTGGCGCGCGCCGTCGGCGATGAGGATGCCCCAGGAGGTGAGCGGCTCCTGCACGCCGAGGCCGAGGAAGGACAGGAAACTCTCGGCGAGGATCACGCGCGGCACCAGCAGCGCGAGGTAGGCGACGATGGGGCCGAGCATGTTGGGCACGACGTGGCGGGCGAGGATGCGGGCATCGCTCTCGCCGAGCGCCTGGGCGGCCAGCACGAAGTCGCGCCGCTTGAGGGTGAGCGTCTGCCCGCGCACGATGCGGGCCATGTCGAGCCATTCCACCGCGCCGATCGCCACGAAGATGAGGATCAGCGTGCGGCCGAAGACCACCACCAGCACGATCACGAAGAAGATGAAGGGCAGGGCGTAGATCACGTCGACGGCCCGCATCATCAGCCCGTCGATCCGGCCGCCGGCGTAGCCCGCCACCGCGCCGTAGGCGATGCCGATGCCGAGCGCGGTCAGGGAGGCGAGCGCGCCGACCGCCAGCGAGATGCGCCCGGCGACGAGGATGCGGGTGAGGAGGTCTCGCCCGTTGGCGTCGGTGCCGAAGGGGAACACGGCCGGGGTGAGCGCGACCGGCACGGTGAGGACGTGGCCGCCGTCGCCCGCCACCGGCGGGCCGGCGCGCGCGAACATGTCGGAGCGGTCGAGGGCGCGCAGCACGCGGGGGTCGATGGGCGCCGCGTCCGGCGCGGCGTCGGCGAAGCGGGCGCGCAACCCGCCGGCCGCGTCCTCCAGCGACACCGCCACGTGCGCCCGCTCGGCCAGCGCGGCGACGCCGGCGGCCCGCTCCGCCGGCGTCGGGTGGGGCGTGAGGGACGCGCCGACGTCCACGTAGTCGGTGTAGACGGCGTCGTACGGGTGCGGCGACCAGAGGATCGAGCCGAAGCAGCAGAGCGCGACGAGGGCGAGCGTGGCGAGGCTCGCCAAGCCCACGGGATCGCGGCGGAAGCGGCGCCAGGCGGTCGCGTCACCCGCCGACCTTTCATCCGCCGACCTTTCATCCGCCGACCTTTCATCCGCCATCCTTTCATCCGCCATGGCGCACGCGCGGGTCGAGCAGGCCGTAGGCGAGGTCGACGAGGAGGTTGAAGGCCACGATCGCCGTGCCGACCACGATCACGGTCGCCATGGTCAGCGTGTAGTCGCGCGACAGCGCCCCGTCGACGAAGGCGCGGCCGATGCCGGGAATGCCGAAGATGGTCTCCACCACGATCGACCCGGTGAGCAGCCCGGCGGCGGCCGGCCCGAGGTAGGAGATCACCGGCAGGGCCGCGCCGCGCAGCGCGTGGAGCGCGACGTGGGCGGGCGGCAGGCCGAAGGCGCGCAGCGTGCGGATGTGCGGCGCGGCGAGCGCGTCGCCCATCGCCGCCTGCGTCAGGCGGGCGACGATCGCGACCTGGGGGAGCGCCAGCACCAGCACCGGCAGCACCTGGTGCGCCGGCGCGCCCCCGTCCCAGCCGCCGACCGGCAGCCAGCGCAGGCTCAAGCCCAGCCAGAGCTGGAGCAGCGGCCCCACCACGAAATTGGGTACGGCGAGGCCGGCGAGCGCCAGCGTCGCCACGATCGCCGCCGCCGGGCCGCCACCCGAACCGGCGAGGCCGAGCCCCACGCCGACGACGACCGCGAGCGCGAGCGCCTCGGCCCCGAGCCGCATCGAGATCGGCAGGGCGCGGGCGAACAGGTCGTTGACGGTGAAGTCCCGCCAGTGGGTGGACGGTCCAAGGTCGCCGTGGGCGAGGTGCCACAGGTAGGCGGCGAACTGCCGGGGCAGCGGTTGGTCGAGCCCGTAGGCGCGGTCGAGGTTGGCGCGGATGGCGGGGTCGAGCGCCCGCTCGGCGTCGAAGGGGCCGCCCGGCGCGAGCCGCATCAGGAAGAAGGACAGGGCGACGACCGCGAACAGGGTGGGCACGGCGGCCAGCAGACGGGTGAGGATGAGCCGCGGCATGGTCCCGGCAGGTTGGTCCCGGGGTTGTCCCGAGGAAGGGTCCGGCCGAAGCGGTCGTCCGGCACCCGAGCTTAGAGCATCGGACAAAGAAGTGCGCGGCGGTTTTCGGTTCCTCCGATGCGGCACACGCGTCGGCTGCCCCGGGCCGCCGCGCGCCGTCCGGGCGGATGCCTCAGCGCAGGTACGCCCTTTCCAACCCACGCATACGCTCGTCGCCCCCCAACGCGAACACCTCCGCCACGGAGGCGATGGCGCCGTCCACGCCCGCGATCCCGCCCTCGGCCAGGATGCGGGCGAACGCGCTCCGCATCGCCGCGACGGCCGCCCGGATGGCGTGGTTGCCGCAGATGATGAGCCCAACCTTGCCGAGCGCCGCCACGTCCGCGAACGAGAGGCTGGGATAGCTGGTGGGCACGAGCACCAGGGGCACCCGACCGGACCAGGCGTGGCAGAAAGCCAGGATCTCGTCCGGCGTCTCCCGCTTGCTGTGGATCAGCACGGCGTCGGCGCCGGCTTCCGCGTAGGCCTCGCCGCGCCGCAGCGCCTCGTCTTGGCCCAGGCCCGCGATCAGCGCCTCCGTGCGCGCCACGACCAGCATGGCGCCGCCCGCCTTCGCCGCGGCGAGCTTGCCTTGGAATTCCGGCGCCGGCACGAGCTCCTGCCGCCCGCCGGGACGCAGGCTGCTGTCTTTCGGGAAGGTCTTGTCCTCCATGACGACCGCCGCCACGCCGGCCGCGGCGTAGCGGGGCGTGACGTAGGCGACGTTCACGGCATTGCCGAAACCCGTGTCGATATCGGCGATGACCGGGGCGTCCTGCACCTCGCCCATCGCGCGCATCATCTCCAGATGGATGCCCGTCGGGAGAATGTTGGCGTCGGGCACCGCGTAGGACGCCGACAACTCGAAGCCGCTGCCCCATATCGCGTCGAAGCCGGCCTCGGCGGCGAGCTTGGCGGCGAGCGGGTTGTGGGCCGCCATCGCCACCGCCGGCTTATGGACGTCGAGCTTGGAGCGCAGCATGGCCGCCTTCGGGCAATCTCGCGTCATGACTTCATCCCTCACCGTCGATGCCCCACGGGGATCCAGACTTCAACCCTTCAGCTCCCGTGTCCATCGTCGGCGAGGCGTGGCGCGAGCGCGAAGGCGAGCGGGAAGATGGCCAGGGCGACGAGCGCGGTCGCCGCGACGGCCCAAGCGGCGCCCACCGCGTCACCCAGGATGCCGTAGAGCACGGGGGAGATCGCGCCGGACCCGATCGTGCCGGTGTAGAACAGCGCGAACGCCCGCTCCGTGCGCTCCGGCGTCGTGAGGTCGGGCACCGTGCCGTAGAGCACCGAGGACGTGCCGTTGAGCATGAGCCCCAGCAAGGGAGCCAAGAGCAGCGAGGGGATCAACGGCAGGAGCAGCAGGGCGAGGATGCAGGCGGCCGTCCCGCCTTCGGTCACCAGCACGGTGCGCAACACCCCGACGCGGGCGCCGAGCCAGCCGCAGGCGAACTTGCCGGCGGCGCCGCCCAGGAACACCAGCGCCAGCGCGACCCCGACCGTCGGCAGGGAGGCTCCCTTGGCTTTCAGGAGGAAAGGCAGGAAGGTCAGCAGGCCCATCCGCACACCGGTGTCCATGACGCCGATCGCGAACAGCAACGGGAACCCGCCCCGGCCCCGTCCGGTCGCTTGGGAACGGGATGGCCCGGCGCGGGGGCGGCCGATCGGCGGCATGAGCAGGGCGGTGCCGAGCGCCACCGCCAGCCCGAGCAGGGCGAGGAGCCAGAGCGCGTGGCGCCAGGGCATGAGGGTCAGCAGCAGCGAGGTCAGCGCCGGGATCGCCGCCTTCCCCAGGTCGCCGGTGAAATTATAGGTGCCCAGCGGGCCGCGCGACGCGTCCCCGTACGCCCGCGACACGGCGGCCGACGAGATCGGGTGCTGCGTGCTGGACCCGGCCCCGGACAGGGCCAGGGACACGCACAGGCCCAGGAGGCCGCCGGAGTATCCGGCGAGCAGGTAACCCGCGGCCGCCAGGGCCGTGCCCAGCGCGAGGACGATGCGGCCGTCCCACCGCTCGGCGAGTCGGCCGGCCGGGATCTGAAGCGCCGCCATCGCGCCCGCGTAGAGCCCGCGCAGGAGCGCCAGCATGCCGTAGCTCAAGGCGAATTCGGCCTGCCAGACCGGCAGCAGCACATAGATCAGGTCGGTGTAGCCATCGTGCAGGGCATGCGCCGCCCCGGCGGCGACGAGCGTGCGCTTGCCAGGGGAGGGTGCAACGAAAGCTGACACGACGAGCGTGAGTGGCTTCAACCTCATGGGCATCGGCACCTGGCGTATCTTCGAGGAACGACCGTCTATGCGATCTTTCCCCGGCGCCTACAAACGAGTAATGCTCGCCTTTCACGTCAGGGAAACTCACGCGAGAAAGTGCCATGGCGTCGGACCGTCGCCCGCTTCCCCCGTTGAACGCACTCCGCGCGTTCGAGGCGGCCGCCAGGCGCGGCAGTTTCAAGGACGCGGCCGACGAGCTCGGCGTCACCCACGGCGCCGTCAGCCGGCACGTGCGCCTGCTGGAGGATTGGCTGGGACCACCCGCCCTGTTCCTCCGGCTCAACCGGCGCGTCGTGTTGACGTCGACCGGCGCGGCCCTGCTCGCCGAGACCGGCCCCGCGCTGGACCGCTTGTCGGCCGCCGCGCAACGCCACCGAACGCGGGACGGCAGGGCGGCGCCGGCGGTCCTGCGCGTGAACGCGCTCGCCACGTTCAGCCTGCGCTGGCTCCTGCCGCGCCTCGGGTCGTTCCGCGAGGGGCACCCCGAGATCGAGGTGCGTCTCTCCACCTCGAACGATCCCGTGGATGCCCTGCGCGAGCCCTACGACGTGATCATCCGGGGCGGACCGGACACCTTTTACGGGTTCGTTTCCCGCCTTTTCCTCACCGAACGCCGCCTGCCGGTGTGCAGCCCCGCCCTGCTCGCCCGCTCGCCACTGCGGGAAATCGCCGACCTGCGCCGGCACACGCTCCTGCACACGTCGGCCCTTCCCCGGGTGTGGGCCGACTGGTTCGCCGTCGCGGGGAGCCCGGTCGTCGAACCCGCCGCCTCGCTGACCCTCGACCACTTCTACCTGACCATCCAGGCCGCCCTGGACGGCCTCGGGGTGGCGATGGGACCGACGGCGCTGGTGGCCGACGATCTCGAGGCCGGCCGGCTCGTCGCGCCGTTCGCGCATCTCAGCCTGCCGACGCGCGACTACCACGTCTACCTGCCCGAGTCGCGCGTCGACGATGCCGCCGTGACGGCGTTCTGCGACTGGCTGGCGGAAGCGGGGCGATGAACGCCCGCCGCCGAGGCACGAGGCGACCGGCGGGGGCCCGCGGGAACCCGTCCGCCGGCATCGACCTTGACGACCCGCTTAACAAATGGAGTTTCTCCGCGATGACGAAGCCGCCCCTGCGCTACGATCCGTCCATGGAGGCGATCGCGCCCGACGAGGCGGACACGATCCGGGGGCTCGTCGACACCATGCGCTCCATCAACCGGAAGACGTTTGAGGATAGCGGCCACGCCAACCGCTCGGTGCATGCCAAGGCGCACGCGCTCCTCAAGGGCGAGATGAACGTGCGCGCCGGCCTGCCGGAGGCGCTGGCGCAGGGGATCTTCGCCGACCCGCGCCGCTACCCGGTCGTGCTCCGCTTCTCGACCAACCCCGGCGACATCCTCGACGACGCGATCTCCGCCCCGCGCGGCCTGGCGGTGAAGATCGTCGGCGTGGACGGCGAGCGGCTGCCCGGCTCGGAAGGGCTGACGACCCAGGACCTCGTGATGATCGACGCGCCGGCCTTCTCGGCGCCCGACGCCAAGACGTTCCTCAAGTCGCTGAAGACGATCGCGGCGACCACCGACCGCGCGGAGGGTGCGAAGAAGGTCCTGTCCGCCGTGGCGCGGGGCGCGGAGAAGGCGCTCGAAGCCGTCGGCGGCGAGAGCGCCACGCTGATCCAGCTCGGCGGCCATCCGCAGACCCATCCCGCCGGCGGCACCTACTACACGCAGGTGCCGCTGCGTCACGGCCCCTACGTCGCGAAGCTGTCGGTCGCCCCGACCTCGCCCGAACTGATGGCGCTGAGCGACCGGACCGTCGATCTGCGCGGCGACCCCGACGGGCTGCGCGCCACCCTCAAGGACCTGTTCGCGCGGCACGGTGGGACGTGGGAGGTGCGCGTCCAGCTGATGACCGACCGCGACAGCATGCCGGTCGAGGACGCGTCCGTGCCATGGCCCGAGGACGAGAGCCCTTATGTGAGCGTCGCGACGATCACGGTTCCCGCCCAGTCGTCCTTCGACGAGGCGAGGCATCAGGCGCTCGACGAGGCGCTGGCCTTCAGCCCTTGGGATGGGATCGAGGCGCACCGGCCGCTCGGGTCGGTCATGCGCTCGCGCAAGCCGGCCTACGAGATGTCGGCCGGCTTCAGGGCCGAGGCGAACGGGTGCCCGATCCGGCATCCCAAGGGCGCGGCCGACCTCGGGTGAGGGATCGCGGGCGTGGGTCGGCGCGCGGCCCTGGGATGGACGACGCCCGGTCCGCGTGGCACACCCCCGTCCAATGGCGGAGCCTGCGCAGGCTTCCTGGAGCGTCCCATGCCGAACCCCGTCACGCATCTCACGCGATTCCTCACCGCGCCGTTCTACGGCGAGCCGTTCGCGCTGCACTTCGTCTACTGGGCGCTGGCGATCAGCTCGATCGTGATCGCGGTGATCGCGGGGCGCACGGTGCGCGGGGCGGGGTTCGGCGTCCACCTGTGGCGCTTCCTCGTGCGCTTCGTCATCGGCTCGTTCTGGTGGCAGCAATCACTGTGGAAGTTCCCGACCGACACCGGTGGGCTCAAGTACTGGACGACCTCCGAGGTCACCCATTCCGCCTTCGCCATCCAGGGGCAGCTCGTCAGGACGCTCGTCCTGCCGGCCTTCACGCCGTTCGCCTTCGCGCTCTACGCCTTCGAGGTGCTGGTCGCGATCCTCCTCCTCGTCGGCCTCTACACCCGCGTCGTCTCCGGCCTCGCCGCGCTGCTGATCCTCAGCCTCTACCTCGGCCTCTACAACGCGCCGGGCGAATGGCCGTGGAGCTACGCGTTCCTGTTCATCATCATGGCGACCATGGCGATCGAGCACTACGGCGCCAGCTTCGGCCTCGACAGCCTGCTCCGGCACCGCAGCCCCGCCGCCAAACGCCGCCGCGCCGCCGACTCAGCTTATTGAGGGCGGCGGCGCGCCAAGCCTACGCGATCGCCAGGAGCACGCCCAACAGCACGAGGGCGCAAAGGACGTAGCTGACCAGCTGTTGGGGATGGAGGCCGAGGGGGCGGCCGGCCGTGCCGGCGAACTCCGGATCGGCCCACGCCGTGTCCGGGAAGGCCGGCGCGAGCGCCATGGCGAAGAAGTAGTTGCCGGCGGCCGCCGCCGCGACAAGCAGCGACGAAACCGTCAGCGGCCCGGCGAACAGCACGACCAGCGACAGCGTCCCGCCGATGATGCCCATGAGCGCCGTCTGGCCGTTGTGGAACTTGGCGTGCGGCGGCCAGGCCGGGTTCCACAGGTGCTGTCTGGCCGTGGCCGGGATCAGCCCATCGGCGACGAGGCCGCCGTAGTTGAAGACGGCGACGAAGGCGACGAGGTATTTCGCGATTTCCATTGGACACACCTTTCCTGATCATCGGAAAGGACGTGCCGGAGGTCGCGACGCTCGACGCGACGCGACTCGTACGAGCGCAAGAGCCACCCGGACTACCGACCGGGCCGTGACTTTCGCACGCCCGTCGGCGGGATAACGCCGGCCGGGCGCGCCTGTCAATCGGCTGGGTCACGGCGCCTTCGTCCCCGCTGACCTGCGCGACGATCGCGGCGCGCGCCGGCCTTGGCGAGCGGCGCCAGAGGAGGGAGGCGGCCGCCGTCCTCCTCGCGCTGAGCACACCCGAACGGGGACTTCCCCGATGTCGCGCGGACGAACAATCGGCGACGGTCGGTGTCCTCAGCAACGACAAGGACGCGTGGCCCCGGTCGGGAGAACCGGCTGGCACGGTCCATGATGCGGCGAGTCCTTAGGCGCCGGCCCGAAACGAGGCGGAGAGTGGGAGGCATTCATGAAAGCCGTCGTCGTCAGTGAGGTCGGCGTCCTGGACGGCGTCGCCTACGCCGATGTCGCCGATCCCGTGCCGGGATCGGGCGAGGTGCTGATCGACGTCGAGGCGATCGAGACCAACTACGCGGATGTGCTCGTCGTCGATGGGCGCTACCAGGTCCGCCCGCCGGTCCCGTTCGTACCCGGCAAGGGCGCCGCGGGGCGCGTCGCGGCCCTGGGACCCGGCGTGAGGGGATTGAGCATCGGCCAGCGCGTCGCGGCGCAGGTCGAGCATGGCGCCTACGCCGAGCGGCTCCGCGCCCCGGCGGCCACGTCCTACCCGGTGCCGGACGCGCTGGCGTCGGTCGAGGCGACCGCGGCGGTCCTGGCCTATCAAACGGCCTGGTTCGCGCTGAGGGACCGCGCCGCGATGACGCCCGGCGAAAGGGTGCTGGTGCTCGGCGCCGCCGGCGGTGTCGGCGTCGCCACGGTGCAGCTTGCCAAGGCGCTGGGCGCCGGCATGGTCATCGCCGCGACCCGGGGCGGCGCCAAGCTCGACGTGGTCCGCCGCGCCGGCCCGGACGCGATCGTCGATTTGTCCAAGGTCGACCTGCGCGAGGCGTTGCGCGGGGACGTGTACCAGCTGACGGACGGCGAGGGGGTCGACATCGTCATCGACCCGATCGGGGGTGCCGCGTTCGAGCCGGCGCTGCGCTGCCTCGCCTGGCGGGGCCGGCACGTGATCGTCGGCTTCGCCGGCGGCGACATCCCGCTGGCGAGGACCAACTACCTGCTCGTGAAGAACATTTCGGTCGCCGGGCTTCAAGCCTCGGACTACCGGGACCGTTGCCCGGCCGCGACGGCGGCGGCGCAGGCCGAGATCTTCCGTCACATGGCCGAAGGCGCCTTCCGGCCCGTCATCGGTGACGTGATGCCGCTCGCCGATTTCGGCCGGGCCCTCGCCAAGTTCCGCGACGGGAGCGCGAAGGGCAAGATGGTGCTGACGACGGGAAGGGACATCGCTTGAGACCGCTCGAAGGAACCCTGGTCCTCGACTTCTCGACCCTGCTGCCCGGACCGCTGGCGACCCTGATGCTTGCCGAGGCCGGCGCCGAGGTGATCAAGGTCGAGCGGCCGGCTAGCGGGGACGAGATGCGGACCTACCAGCCGAGATGGGGCCGGGACAGCGTCAACTTCGTGCTGCTCAACCGCGGCAAGAAGAGCATCACCGTCGATCTCAAGGACCCGGCGGGGCGCGCGCGCATCATGCCGCTCGTCGAGCGCGCCGACGTGATCGTGGAGCAGTTCCGGCCGGGCGTGATGAAGCGGCTCGGCCTCGACTACGAGAGCGTCCGCGCGATCAACCCGGGGATCGTTTACTGCTCCGTCACCGGCTTCGGCCAGACCGGACCCAAGCGCGACGTCGCGGGGCACGACCTCAATTTCATCGCCGACACCGGACTGCTGGCGCTCTCCATGGGGACGCCGGACGCGGCGGTCGTGCCGCCGGCGCTCATCGCCGACATCGCCGGCGGTGCCTACCCCGCCGTGATCAACGTGCTCCTCGCGTTGAAGGCCCGTGAGCGTTCCGGCGAGGGCTGCCACCTCGACGTGGCGATGACGGATAACCTGTTCCCGTTCATGTACTGGGCGCTCGGCGCGGGAGAGGCCACCGGGTGCTGGCCCGGCAACGGCGAGGATCTGGTGACCGGCGCGACCGCCCGCTACCAGCTCTACGGCACGCGCGATGGGAAGGTCGTGGCGGCGGCCCCGATCGAGCAGAAGTTCTGGGAAACCTTTTGTGGGATCATCGATCTCGATCCGGCGCTCAGGGATGACGCGGCCGACCCGGCCGCGACGCTGGCGCGGGTACGCGCGCTCATCGCCGTCGAGGACGCCGCGACCTGGGCGGCGCGTTTCGCCGACAAGGATTGCTGCTGCAACGTCGTCATCGAACTGCGCGACGCGTTCAGCGATCCGCATCACCGCGCGCGCGGCTTGTTCGACCACCGCGTTTCGGGGGGCGGTCGCGGCGGGATCACGGCACTCCCCGTCCCTGTCAGCCCGCTTTTTCGCGGGTCGGGCGAGGTCGCGCGGCCGGCACCGGGACTCGGCGAGCACGATGGCGATTTCCTTTGAGGGCGCGGCACCGGTCGCCGATGGAAGGGGGCGGGATGAGCGCGCTGCCGAAGGCGTCCGTGGTCGCGGTGATCGGCGCGGGCGCCATGGGCGCGGGCATCGCCCAGGTCGCGGCGCAGTCCGGGCACCGGGTCCTCCTCTTCGACGCAGCGGCGGGCGCCGCCGAACGAGGGCGCGAGAGGATCCTCGCCGCACTGGACCGGCAGGTGGAGAAGGGCCGAGCGACGGCGGACGCCCGCGAGGCGGTCGCGGCGCGCGTCGTCGCCATCCCGGCGCTCGCCGACCTCGCCGGCGCCAGGCTCGTGATAGAGGCGGTCGTCGAGGATCTGGCGGTCAAGCATCGCTTGTTCGCGTCCCTCGAGGACGTAGTGGCTCCCGACGCGATCCTGGCCACGAACACCTCCTCCCTGTCGGTCACGGCGATCGCCGCCGGGCTGGAACATCCCGGCCGGGTCGCCGGCCTGCACTTCTTCAATCCCGCGCCGTTGATGGCGCTGGTCGAGGTGGTCTCCGGCCTCGCCTCCGACCCCACCGTGCTCGACACGCTGGTCGAGACCGCCCGTGCCTGGGGCAAGCAGCCGGTGCTGGCGCGCTCGACGCCGGGCTTCATCGTGAACCGCGTCGCCCGGCCCTTCTACGCCGAGGCGTTGCGACTCTTCGAGGAGGGCGTCGCCGACGCGCCGACCCTCGACGCCATCATGCGCGAGGCCGGCGGCTTCCGCATGGGGCCGTTCGAGCTCATGGACCTGATCGGCCACGACGTGAACTTCGCCGTGACGAAATCGGTCTTCGACGCCTTCTTCGGCGATCCACGGTTCCGCCCGTCGCTGATCCAGCAGGAACTGGTCGCCGCCGGCTGGCTCGGGCGCAAGTCCGATCGCGGCTTCTACGATTACGGTCGCGACGCCGCGACCTCCGCGCCCAGGACCCTCGAACCCGCTCCCGCGCCGGGCGCGGTCGTCGTCGAAGGCGATCTCGGCCCCGCCGAGCCGCTCGTGGACGCGCTCAGGGCGGCCGGTGTCCCGGTGTCGCGGACGGGAGGCGGTGGGCTGCTGCGGATCGAAGGCGCGAGCCTCGCGCTCAGCGATGGACGAACGGCGACCGCGCGGGTCGCGACCGGCGCACCGGCGGACCTCGTCGTGTACGACCTCGCGCTCGACTTCCGCACCGCGCCGCGCGTCGCGATCGCTGCGGCGGATCAAGCGCCGGCAAGTGCCGTCGCCGCGGCGGCCGGCCTGTTCCAATCCCTGGGCAAGGCCGTGTCGCGGATCGACGACGCGCCTGGACTCGTGGTGCTGCGCACGGTGGCGATGCTCGCCAACGAGGCGGCCGACGCGCTGCTGCAGGGCGTCGCCTCGGCCGCCGACATCGACCGCGCCATGAGGACCGGCGTCAACTACCCGCGCGGCCCGCTCGCCTGGGCGGACGCGATCGGGCCGGCGCGGCTCCTCGCCGTGATCGAAGCGCTCCAGGCCGCCACCGGCGACGACCGCTATCGCGCCTCGCTCCTCCTGCGTCGCCGCGTGCGGGCCGGGCGCTCCCTGCACCCCGAGCCCGGCTAGAGCGACGGCGCAACAGGTGGCTTCCGGGACGCCGACGCGGTCTCGGCGAGCGACCGCACCGCGTTTCGACGCGGCGCGAGATCGCGGATGCGGTGGCGGCCTCGCGCCGGGCTTGCCGCCGTGGCACGCCCGCTATAAGGTACGGCTACCTTAACGCCTTTCTCTAGTCCCGACGGAGGTGACCCTCGAATCCTGACGCATGACGCAGCTGACGCAAGAATGTGTGTGTCGGACGATTTTTCGCCAAGCTGGCGCGGCGGCCGGACCATGGCCCACGACCGACACGCGCGTCAGGCACGCCGAGGCGATCGGACGGCGGCCACGGCGTCGGATCGCGTCCACGATGCGACGTGAGCCCATCGTCCGACCCCTTCCTCGGCTGCCTTCCTGACGGTCAGTTCGTCTTCGCGTTGTTCGTGGCGATGACATCATCCCCGCTCCGGACCCTCCGTCGAGCCGTGGTCCCGGACTGGCACAAGCGTTGCGCTTCGCCCCGCGAGGCTGGCGAGGAGATCGGCCCGACGATGGGGTGGACCAATGACGATGAGGCAACTCCTGCGGGGGATCGCGCTCGGCGCGGCCGTTCTATGCCCGCCCGCTCAGGCTCAGGTGTCCGATGGCTTCGTGAAGATCGGGGTGCTCGACGACATGTCGGGACCTTACGCCGACATCCAGGGGCCGGGCGACGTGGTGGCGGTGCGGATGGCCGTCGAGGATTTTGGCGGCACGGTGCTCGGGAAGCCGATCGAGGTCATCGCCGCCGATCTCCAGAACAAGGTCGACGTCGGCTCCACGATCGCCCGCAACTGGTACGATGTCGAGAAGGTCGACGCGATCTTCGGCCTCGGCAGTTCCGGCGTGGCGATCGCCGTGCAGGGCATCGCCCGCGAGAAGAACAAGATCGATGTCGTGACCGCCGCCGGATCGACGGACCTGACCGGCAAGGCCTGCTCGCCGAACGGTCTGCAGTGGGTCTACGACACCTATGCCCTGTCGAACGGGACGGCCACCGCCGTGATCAAGCAGGGCAACGCCGCGGACTGGTTCTTCATCACGGCGGACTACGCCTTCGGCCACGCGCTCGAGCGCGACGCCGCCGGCGTGGTGCGCAGGCTCGGCGGCCGCGTGGTCGGCCAAGTCGCGGCGCCGATCAACACCGCCGACTTCTCGTCCTTCCTGCTCCAGGCGCAAGGCTCGAAGGCGCAGGTGATCGGCCTCGCCAACGCCGGTACCGACACCACGAACGCCATCAAGCAGGCGAGCGAATTCGGCATCCTGTCGAGCGGCCAGAAGCTCGCCGGGCTGCTGGTGCTCCTGACGGACATCCACGCGCTGGGGCTCAAAGCCGCGCAGGGCCTGCTCTTCACCGAGGCCTTCTACTGGGACCAGGACGAGGGGACCCGCGCCTTCTCGAAGCGCTTCCAGGCCCGGCACGGCAGGCCGCCGACGATGTTCCAGGCCGGCATCTACGGCGCGGCGACCCATTACCTGAAAGCGGTGAGGGAGGCTGGCACCGACGACACCCAGAAGGTGCTCGCCGCGATGCGCAAGCTGCCGATCAACGACTTCATGACGAAGAACGGCTACATCCGCCAGGATGGCCGGGTGATGCGCGACATGTACCTCCTGGAGGCGAAGCGGCCGGAGGAATCGAAGGGCGAGTGGGACCTGATGAAGGTCGTGGCCACGATCCCGGCCGAGCAGGCGTTCCGGCCGCTCGCGGAGAGCGAGTGCCCGCTTGTGAAGAGATGATCGAGGCCTCAGGCGTCCGCTCGCATCCCGCCCAGCAGTTTGTAGAGGTAGGAGCGAGAGATGCCGAGTTCCTCGGCGACGCGCTTCTTGTTGCCCTTCAGGCGCACCATGGTCTCCTGAACGAGCTCGGCCTCGGTCCGGGCCGTCGCGTCGCGCATGGTCGCGCCGGGGCTCGGCACGGTGCGACGAGGTGGGGACGCGTCGGACGGGAAGGTCCTGCCACGGCCGAGCGCGTCGGCGGTGATGCGGCCGTTCTCGGCGAAGACGAAGGCGCGCTCGACCTCGTGCCGGAGCTGACGCGCGTTGCCGGGCCAGGACTGGTCCATCCAGTACGAGACCGCGCTCTCCGTGACCTCGGGCTCCGGGCGGCCGTGCCGTTCGGCCACGTCCTTCAGGAAATGGGCGACGAGCGCTTCGATGTCCTCCCGCCGCTCGCGCAACGGCGGCACCCTGATGACGATCGGCGAGATGCGGTAGTAAAGGTCGAGGCGGAAGGCGCCGGCGGCGACCAGGGCTTCTAAGTCGCGGTTCGTCGCGGAAACGAGCCTGAAGTCCACTTCGCGCGCCCGGCCGCCGCCGACGCGCTCGACGATCCGATCCTGCAGCACGCGCAGGAGCTTCGCCTGCATGTCGAGCGGCATCTCGCCGATCTCGTCGAGGAAGATGGTGCCGCCGGCCGCCTGCTCGAACTTGCCCTTGCGGCCCTTGCGGTCCGCGCCCGTGAAGGCGCCGGGCTCGTAGCCGAACAGCTCCGCCTCGACGAGGGTCGCCGGCAGCGCGGCGGCGTTGATCATCACCAACGCTTCCTCGCGGCGCGGGCTCAGGCGATGAAGCGATTGCGCGACGAGCTCCTTGCCGGTCCCGCTCTCGCCCTGGATCAGGATCGGGATCTCGATTGGCGCCACCTTGACGATCTCGCCGCGCAGCCGCCGCATCGCGGCGCTCTCGCCGATGAGGTCGTCGAGCCCGTAGGTGCGCTTCTGCAGCGCCGCCGCCTTGCTGCGATAGAACTCGACCTCGCTCTCCAGCGTCTTGATGCGCCGGCTCATCGCCTCGACCTGCTGCGGACCCTTGAACATCACCCGGCCGATGGCGCCCACCACCTCACCGTCGCGCCTGATCGGGACGCGCGAGACGACGCGCTCGAAGCCGCGCATCCTCTGCAGTTCGCCGACCTCGGGCTTTCCGAGCTTGACCACCCGGTCGAGCCGCGTGTTCTCGATCACGCGTCCGACAGGTTGGCCATTGCCCTCGCCGCGCTTGAGGCCGAAGAACGACTCGTGGATGGGCGAGATGTAGACGAGCTGCGCGCGTGAATCGACCACGGTCATCGCGTCGAAGGGATCGGTGACCATGTGCTCTATGATGTCGTAGGCGAAGTCGACCGAGCCGATGAAGTCGAGGACCGGCGCGGAAGCGCGATGCAGCACGATCAGGTAGCCATCCTCGACCGGCACGACGAGCACGGCGTAGGATCGCCGGTCGAGGATGAGCGTGCCGAGCCGCTGCCGTGCGGCTTCTCCCATCCATTCCTGATCGGCCGCGAGATCACGCACGCGTCGGTCACGGCCGAGCCCGGACGCGAACGCGACCTTGCCGTTCGCGTCCGTCACCACGATCCCTTGGACTTCGGCACCATCCATCGCTTCGCCCCGAGACCGATGACTGTCTTTCCAGGGGACAGGCTACCATCGAAGATGTACTAGGCAAAGACAGGCTGCGGACATCGTTCCCGGGGCGGGCCATCCCGGTCGCGAGATGGGGCGCGACGCCTCGTCGCGCGCCAGTGGCTCGCACGACGAGGAGGAGGCCGCCACGCCGCGACGACACGTGAGGCGCGCCTCCCAGCCGGCGTGACGACGCTCGGGAGCGGCGGAGGGTTCTGGCACGTCGGTTGCGGATTGTTGCCGCGGGAGGCCGACCAATGACATCCATGTCGTCCGAGAACCATGGCGATCCAAGCGGCCTGCCGCTTCACGACCTCCCGCAACTTAAGACCGGTGCCGGGTTCGATCTCCTGCGCGGCGTGCGTATCCTCGACCTGACCACCTCGGTCGCCGGCCCGTTCGCGACGATGCTGCTCGCCGATTTCGGAGCCGAGGTCGTGAAGGTGGAGCGTCCCGGTGTCGGTGACGACGCGCGGGGATGGGGCCCTCCTTTTCTCGATGGCGAGTCGCTCTGGTTCCTGTCGGTCAACCGGAACAAGCGCAGCCTCACCCTCGACTACGGCGGGCCGGAGGGCCAAGCGATCCTATACGACCTCGTCAGGCGCAGCGACGCGATCTTCCTCAACCAGCCGCCGCGGGTGGCGCGCAAACTCGGCCTCGATCCCGCCAGCATCCGGGCGGTCAGGCCGGACATCGTCTACGCCTCCATCACTGGTTTCGGGCTCACCGGCGAGCGCGCCGACTGGACATGCTACGACCTGATCGCCGAGGGCTACTCGGGCGTCATGGACGTGACCGGTACGAGGGGCGGCGAACCGCAGAAGGTCGGCGCGCCGGCCGCCGACATGCTCGCCGGCCAGGATGCGGCGCTCGCGACGGTGGCCGCCCTCTTCGCGCGGCGTGAAACCGGGCAGGGACGCGTGATCGACGTGGCGTTGGTCGATTCGATGACCCGCTTCCTTGCCTGCCGCATCGTGCCCTACCTCGGGTCGAACGAGGTGCCGACCCGGACCGGCGGCACCGACAGCGTCATCGCGATCTACCAGGCCTTCGAGACCGCGGACGCGCCGATCACCCTGGGGCTCGGCAACGACAACCTGTGGCGCCGCTTCTGGCAGGCGGTCGGCCAGCCCGACGTCGCCGACGAGCCGGGCTTCGCCCTCAATGCCGCGCGCCGCGCGCGCCGGTCCGAGATCGTCGCGCGCATCCAAGCGATCCTGCTGACGAGGCCGCGGGCGCATTGGCTGTCGGCGTTCCGCGCCGCCCGTATTCCGGCGGGTCCGATCAACAGGATCGACGAGATCGCGGCCGACGCCGTTATGCGCGAGCGCGGCATGGTGTACCGCGTCCACCGCGAGGACGGCAGCCCGGTCCCGCAGGTCGGAACCGCCGTCCACCTCGACGGTGACCACAACGTGCCCCGCTCCGCGCCGCCACGCCTCGGCGAGCACTCGCGCGTCGTGCTCAAGGACCTTCTCGGCTACGACGAGAACAGGATCAGCGGCCTGGAGGCCGCCGGCGTCATCTAGGGAGAGGGACTTGGCCTACGAAACGATCCTGTACGCGGAAGACGGCCCGATCGGCACGATCACGCTCAACCGGCCCGACGACGGCAACATGTTCACGGCGACCATGTGCCACGAGATCCGGGACGTCCTCAACGAGATCAGGCGCGAGACACGCACCCGCGTGATCGTGCTCACCGGCGCCGGCGACAGGTTCTTCTGCATCGGCGGCCGCAAGGACGGCATGGAGGAGACGCTGCTCTACGCCGGCGTCCTGCCGACGTTGGAAATGTACGAGACCATCGAGAAATGCCAGAAGCCGGTGATCGCCTCGGTCAACGGCTTCGCCGTCGGCGGCGGCAATGTGCTGCAGATGCTCTGCGACTGCACGCTCGCCAAGCGGAGCGCGGTCTTCCGCCAAGTCGGGCCGATGATGGGCTCGTTCGATGCCGGCTACGGCACGTGGTATCTCGAGGACATGGTCGGCAAGAAGAAGGCCAAGGAGATCTGGTTTCGTAACCCGAAGATGAGCGCGGACGAGGCGCTCTCGCTCGGCCTCATCAACAAGGTCGTGCCGGACGATCGCCTCGAGGAGGAGACCCGGAACTTCGCCCTCGAGATCGCCGACCGCGGCGCCTTCGCGCTGGCTTCGGTCAAGGCGGCCTTCAACGCGCGCCACGGCGGCGTTTCGGGGCTGTCGCGCATGGCGCACGATCTTCTGCTACGGGCCTACATGAAGACGGACGAGGCCAACGAGCTATCCACCTCGATGGCCGAGAAGCGCAAGCCGGACGCTTCCAGGTTCGGGCACTGAACCGATGCGGCCGTTCCTGACGCTCCACCACCCCGCCCGGGCGCGCCGCTACTACGAGCGGGGCGAATGGCGCGATGAAACGCTCTACGCGCTCCTCGCCCGCCACGCCGGCGAGAGGCCCGAAGCGCCAGCCCTGCGGGACGGGCGCCGACGGCTGACCTTCGCTCAAACAAAGGCCTGGGTCGACGGTGTGGCGGCGGACCTGCGCGCCCGCGGCCTCACCGGCGGCGACCGGGTCTCGCTCTGGACGTCGAACCGGGCCGAGGCGGTGGTGCTGCTGCTTGCCTGCTCGCGCGAGGGCTTCGCCTGCAACCCGAGCCTGCACCGCACCCATACCTGCGCGGAGATCGGAGACCTCCTGAACAGGCTCTCCGCCTGCGCCCTTCTCACCGAGGACGGCTGGGGCGCCGACCGGGAGACGGGCGACCTCGACGCGGTGCTCGTCGGGGTGCCATCGCTGCGCGCGGTCTACAGGACCCAGACCTTCCCGAGACCCGGCGTGGCGCCATCGCCCGCCGTCGCCGATCCCGACAAGGTCGTCTACCTTGCCTTCACCTCCGGCACGACCGGTGCGCCGAAATGCGTGATGCATTCGGACAATACGCTGCTCGCCAACGGGCGGGAACTCGTGCGCGACTGGAGCCACGACGCGCGCACCGTCATCTACAGCATGTCTCCGACCTCCCATCACATCGCGTGGGTTGCGATGGCGCAGTGGCTCTCGGCGGGCTGCTTGTTCGTCCTCGACGATCCACCGGAGGGAATGAGCCGCCTGGACTTCATCGTCGAGACCGGCGCCACCTACGTGCTCGGCGTACCGACCCACGCCATGGATATCCAGGCCGAGCAGGCCCGTCGCGGCATCGCGCGGCTTGGCCGGGTCGAGATCTTCTACATGGCCGGGGCCCCGATCCCGCCCTCGGTCGCCCAAGCCTTCCTGCGCCAAGGCATCCGGCCGCAGAACATCTACGGGATGACGGAGAATTCCTCGCACCGATACACCCACCCCGACGACGACGAGGTCACCGTCACGAACACCTGCGGGCGAGGCGGCGGCTACCAGGTGCGCATCTTCGATCCCGCCGACGACGACCTCGCACTGGGTCCGGGCGAGGTCGGGCAGATCGGCGGCCGCGGCGCCGCGCTGATGCTGGGCTACTTCGACAACCAAGCCGCCACCGAGGCCAGCTTCAACCGCGACGGCTGGTTCCTGTCCGGCGACCTCGGCTCCATCGACGCGGACGGTAACCTGCGTATCGAGGGACGGCTGAAGGACCTCATCATCCGTGGCGGCCACAACATCTATCCCGCCCGCATCGAGGCGCTGGCGCTGCGTCACGCCCGGGTGGAGCGCGTCGCCTGCTACCCCGTGGCCGACGAGCGCCTCGGCGAACGGGTCTGCATCGCCGTGCTCGGCTCGGTCGAGCCGGACGACCTTCTCACCCACCTCGCCGGATGCGGGCTGTCGAAGTTCGACATGCCGGAGCATTTCCTGCGCGTCGACGCCTTTCCGCTCACCCCGAGCGGCAAGATCCTCAAGCGCGAACTCGTCGAGATGACCCGTCGCGGGCTGCTCGCGCCCGTTCCGATCCGATACCGCGCCCTGACCGGAGCCGTCGCATGAGCGTCGAACTGACCCGGCGCGATGAGTTCGCGCTCCTGACCCTGAACCGGCCGGAGGCGCTGAACGCGCTCTCCTTCTCCGTCCTGAGGCAGATCGGCGACGCGCTCGACGAGGCCAGGACCTGGACGGTGCGCGCGCTCATCGTCGCCGGCGCCGGTTCCAGGGCCTTCTGCGCGGGCGCCGACATCAAGGAGCTGCGCGACCGCACGCTGATGGAAACGAAGCGCGGCGCCGAGCTTGGCCAGGGCGTGTTCGAGAAACTGGCGCGCCTGCCGGTGGCATCGATCGCGGCGATCAACGGCTTCGCCTTCGGCGGTGGGCTGGAGCTGGCGCTCGCCTGCACCTTCCGGCTCGCCGGTCCGAACGCCAAGATGGGCCTGCCCGAGATCAAGCTCGGACTCATCCCGGGCTACGGCGGCACGCAGCGCCTGCCGCGCCTCGTCGGCGAGGCCCGCGCGCTCGAGTTGATCCTGACCGGCCGCACGATCGGCGCCGAGGAGGCGGAGCGGATCGGCCTCGTCAACCGCATCGTCGAGAACGACCCGATCGAGGCCGCGTTCGCGTTCGCGCGCGAGTTCACCGTCCACGGCCTCCCCGCGCTCGGTTTCGCCCGAGAGGCGGTGACCCGCGCCCTCGACATCCCCATCCACGAGGGCTTGCGCATCGAAGCCGACCTCTCGACCCTCGCCTTCAGCACCCGCGACGCGGCCGAGGGCATGGCGGCCTTCAGCGAGAAGCGCAAGGCGGACTTCGTCGATGGATAGGAGGCAGGTCGTCGTCACCGGCGCGAGCCGCGGCATCGGCGCGGCGATCGCGGTCGAGCTCGACCGCCGCGGCTTCACGGTGGCCGCGCTCTCGCGCTCGGGCGAGGCGCCAGCCGGCTATGGCATCGCCTGCGACGTCGCGAACGAGGCTTCCGTCGGCGCGGCCATCGCGGCGGTCGCGGAGCGTGGACCGCTCGCCGGGCTCGTCAACAACGCCGGCGCCCACGTCGCGACGCCGAGCGCCGTGCTCGATACGGCCGCCTTCGAGCGTACGATGCGGCTGAACACGACGGCGGTGTTCGTCGCCTGCCGCGAAGCCTACCCGCACCTCAAGGCCGCGGGCGACGGGCTCGTGGTCAACATCGGCTCGTTCTTCGACAAGATGGCGGTACCGGGCAACGTCGCCTACTGCGCCTCGAAGGCCGCGGTCGGCGCGATCACCCGCTGCCTCGCCGCGGAATGGGCGAAGGACGGCATCCGCGTGCTCGACGTGGCGCCCGGCTACATCGAGACCGACCTCAACCGTGATTACCTCGCCAAGGAGAAGGTCCGAGCCTGGCTCCAGCAACGCGTGCCGGTCGGCCGGCCCGGCCGTCCCGACGAGGTCGCGCGGCTGGTCGGCGTCTTGTTCTCCGAGCGCATCGGCTTCCTCACCGGCGAGACGATCTATCTCGACGGCGCGCACGCCATCCACCACTAAATCCATCGATCGAGGTCCGCATGAAGATCTTTGAGCAGCTCGAGCGTGGCCGCGCGTGGTCCGAGGACGAGGGCATGGTCCTCGACCAAGTCCGGCGCCTCGCCGACGAGGTGATCGCGCCCCGCGCCGCACGCTACGACCGCACCGGCGAGTTTCCCTGGGACAATGTCGCGGCCATCAACGAGCTCGGCCTCAACGCGATCTTCGTGCCCGAACGCTACGGCGGCGCACCGATGTCGTTCCGGGTCTATCTCGAGATCGTGAAAGTCATCTCGGAGGCCTGCGCCTCGACCGGCATCATCTACGCCACGACATTCCACGGCATGAAGCCACTGATCGAGTTCGGGACGGAGGAGCAGAAGAGCCGGCTCTTGCCGCGCATCGCCGAAGGGGCCCTGGGGGCTCTCGCCATCACGGAGCCCGGCGCCGGCTCGGACGCGACCGGGATGAAGACGTGTTTCACGCTCGACGGCGACGACATCGTGGTCGAGGGCGGCAAGACCTTCATCACCTCCGGCGACGTCGCCGACTGCCTGCTCCTGTTCGGCAAGTGGAGCGGGATCGCCGAGGCGAGGAAGGCGATCTCGGTTCTCGTCCTCGAGAAAGGCACGCCCGGCTTCGAGGTGATGCGCCTCGAGGAGAAGATGGGCCATCACGCGTCCTCGACGGCAACGATCGCTTTCAACGGTTGCCGCGTGCCGCGTGCCAACCTGATCGGTGAGCCGGGCGAGGGCCTGCGCATCCTCTTGACCTCGCTCAACCGATCGCGGCCGAGCGTCGCCGCCCACGCGCTCGGCATCGCCCGGGCCGCCTTCAAGGACACGGTGCGCTACGCCAACGAGCGCCGGCAGTCGGGCCAGCGCGTCGTCGACTTCCAAGCAAACCAGTTCCTGATCGCCGATCTCGCGAGCGACCTCGCCATGACGGAGTCATGGCTCGACTACGTCGCGGGTCTCATCGACGACGGTGCGACCGATTTCGGCATGGAGGCTTCCATCGCCAAGATGAAGGCGTCCGATCTTGCCATGCGGCTCACCACCGAGGCGGTGCAACTCCACGGCGGCTATGGCTACTGCCGCGATTACCGCGTCGAGCGTCTGATGCGCGACGCCAAGATCACCCAGATTTGGGAAGGCACCAACCAGGTCCACCGCCAACTGATCGGCCGGAGCTTCGTCACGCGATGAGCAGCATCAGAACGGTCGCGGTCTGCGGCGCCGCCGGCACGCTGGGCGCCGGCATCGCCATCGTCGCGGCGCGCGCCGGCTTCCGCACCATCTGCTACGACGTTGCCGAGGCGTCGCTCGCGCGCGCCGCCGGGCAGACGGCCGGGTTCTTCGGCAAGTCGGTGGAGCGCGGCAAGATGAGCGCCGAGGACCGCGACCGGATCCTGGATGCCATGGAGCGCACGAGCGACATGGGCATGCTCGCCGAGGCCGACCTCGTCATCGAGGCCGTGTTCGAGGACCTTTCCGTCAAGAAGGCGCTGATGGCGCGGCTCGATGCCGTTTGCTCCGACACGGCGATCTTCGCCTCCAACACCTCGACGCTGTCGATCACGGAGATCGCGTCCGGCTCGAAACGGCCGGACCGGATCGTTGGGATGCATTTCTGCCTGCCCGCGCAGCTCATGAAGCTCATCGAGATGTCGCCGGGCATCCTGACATCGGAACGCACCTACCAAGCCGCCTGGACCTGGACCGAAGCTTGCGGGCAAGTGCCGGTGCGCACCCAGGATAAGCCCGGCTTCATCCTGAACGCGTTGCTTGTGCCGTTCAACAACGACGCCGTTCGGGCGGTCGAGGCTGGCGTCGCTGAATCTGCCGACATCGACAGGGCGATCAAAGTGGCGCTCGGCTACAAGATGGGGCCGCTCGAGCTGATCGACCTGATCGGGCTCGATACCCAGCTCAGGCTGTGTGAAGCCTTCTACCCCATCACGCTCGACCCACGAGCCGCCGCGCCGCCGCTCCTGCGCCGGATGACCGCCGCCGGGCTGCTCGGCCGTAAGTCCGGGCGCGGCTTCTTCTCCTACGACCGCGATGCGATGTTCGGGGGTTAAACATGAGCTACACGATCGCCAGGTCCGGCGAGAGCCGGTCGTTCCCCGAAGGTGACGCCTTCCTCGCCGGCGCCTCGGCGCCCGGGGATGCCGACGTCACGATCTACTGCGGCGTGCCTTTCGTGGCGGACTCGTCGAAGGCCGCGATCCTGGTCGAACTCGGTCACGAGAGCCTGGGCACGCATACGGGCGAGGCGATGGGAGGCGAGGGATCGAACGTTCTCGGCTTCGCCCGCTACCGCAACGGCCGTGACGCGCCCTCGAACCTCGTCGAGCTGGTGCGCCAGGATGCGACGCCCGCCTCCGCGATCGCCGCCGCGAAGGCGGTCTTCGAGGCGGCTGGGCTCACGGTCGCAGTCTGCACCGACCAGGCCGGGCGCGTCGTCGATCGCCTCGTGCGGCCGAAATACAATGCGGCGTTGCGCTTCCTCGACGAGGGTCTCGCGACGCAGAACGACTTGGATCTAACCTGCCGGCTTGGTTTGGGCTACGCGGATGGCCCGATCGAGCGGGTCGCGCGCGGCGGCCTCGATCTGCATCATGCCGTGACCAAGGCGCTGTTCGACACCTACGGGACGCCCGGGTACGCGCCGGCCCGCCGCGCGGTCGTCGCCGCCGGGCGCGTGACCGCTCGGAGGAGCTGACGGTGATTGCAACGCCTCGCCTGGCGCCGAGCCCGAGGACGGTTCCGCGGAAATCCCGCTCGGCGGGCTACCAGCGGCGTCGGCAGAGTGCCGCGAAGGCGGCGGTCCTATGCCGTCGGAAGAGGCCTGCGGAAGGCGGCGGTCGCCGCGACGCGGCCCGCTTACGCCGTTCACGGGATTTGTCCTGGCGCTTCGGCAGTCCGTCGAAGCGATCAGACCATACGGCTGCCTCCCGCCCCGTCGAGACCAGGAAGACAGGCGCGAAGCCCGCGGGTCCGCGCCTCTCGTGCTTACCCAGCCTTGTCGCGACGTGCGGACCGGCGGTGTTTATCGCCTCGCTAGTCGGGACGCGGCGGATCTGCTGACGGGGGCGACGTATCGCTTAGGCTGTCGATGATCAATTTGATCTCGGGCAGCGTGAAGCCAAGTGTCGTCGCCTTCAAGATGGCCTGCAATCGTTCCTCGTCATAGAAGCTGAGAACGGCTACGTCTTCGCTCCGTTGGATACGAAGTAGACCGATCCGCGCACATTTGAAAATGAAAGACTTCGACACATCATATTGAAGGATCACTTGAGTGAGAGGCTTGCTCCTAGAGTGGATCACGGCGAGCTCCGATCCTAGGCTTCGGCGGTCACGACACCGTCATAGAAAGATACCGTCGCTTATCTTCCGCAGGAGAAGAGCGGTTTTCCTCTTACTTCGTATCAGTGTTGTTCAAGATTGGCTGGAGACGCACGGTGGTCGACGACTCGAGGGAGAACAGCAATGCGAAGGACGCCGAACTGATGGCTCTGCTCCGGGACGCCAAGACCAGTGAGCTTCAGTTCCTGCGCGACGAAGGGTTCGAATTCCTAGCATCCTGCCGCGCGATCCAGAGTTCGTCCGTTAGGCGAGCCATCCTGACGATGCTCCGCGCCCTCGCCGATCGGCCCTCCGAACCTGAGCATCCCGAAATCGACACCGACAAACCTTGACCATCACACCGGTTCTAACCTCCTCCGGCAGATCGTTTGAGAAGCTGAACTGGTCTCGGCACTGCGGGCATCGCGGCCGAATGATCCGCGCGAGGTGGTCAGGTATCGCCTGCCGCACCGCCGGCCGGCTCGGTTGCGCGGCTCCCCTGGTGGATGTCGGGCCTGCCGTGGCGAGGCTCGGCTGTCCGATGCTCTTTGTCCAGCCGCTCGCTCTTAGGGAAGAGGGACCGGCGACGATCGTGCGGAGCCGGCCCGCGAGCACGGTGAGGGCTTGCGGCAGCGGAGCATCTCGTGCGGGCGGACCGAGTCAGCTCGGCCTCGACCTGGGGTGGCGTCACAGCGCGGCTTCAACGCCCAGTAGGGCCGTGACCTGGCTCGACAGCGTGCCGCCGTTGCCGTGGCAAAGCGCCACCTCGCAGCGCGGCAGCTGGCGGGTGCCGGCGGCGCCGCGAAGCTGCGTCACGGCCTCGACGATGAGGAACATGCCGTACATGCCGGGGTGGACGCAGCTCAGCCCGCCGCCCGACGTGTTGACGGCAAGCCGTCCGCCCGGCGCGATGGCGCCGCCCGCCACGAACGGGCCCCCTTCGCCCTTGGCGCAGTAGCCGAGATCCTCCAGGAACAGCATCGTGTTCACGGTGAAGGCGTCGTAGAGCATCAACAGGTCGACCTCGTGGCGGCCGAGCCCCGCCATGGCGAAGGCGCGGGGCCCGCTCTCGGAGGCCGCCGTCACGGTGAGGTCGGGCATCTGTACGATCGAGCGGTGCCACTGCGCACCGGCGGCGCCGAGCAGGAAGGCGGCCGGGCGCGGTGCCCCACGTGCCCGATCGGCCCGCACCATCACGCAGGCTCCGCCGCCGTCGGTGACGAGGCAGCAGTCCCGCGCCGTCAGGGGATCGCTGATCATGCGACTGTCGAGCACGTCCTGGCGCGTCAGCGGCCCGCGCGCGAAGGCGTCGGGGTTGAGGTTGGCCCAGGCGCGCGCCGCCACGGCGACGTCGGCCAGCTGCTCGCGCGTCGTGCCGTAGAGGTGCATGTGGCGACTCGCCGCCAGCGCGTAGGCGGTGATCGGGTGACGCGGCTTGTAGGGCGTCTCGTGCCACTGGGGCTCGCTCATCGACACGAGCTTGCCGCCCGCCGTGCGCTGGTTCGAGCCGTAGCAGATCAGCGCCGCCGAGCAGAGGCCGGCATTCAGTGCCAGCGCGGCCTGCAGCAGGTGCATCTCGAAGGAGCTGCCGCCGACGTTGGTGCCGTCGAAGAATTCGGGGCGGATGCCGAGGTATTCGGCCACCGACAGGGTCGGGAAAGCGTGCGAGCTCGTGGCGGCGAAGACGGCGTCGATGTCGGGGAGCGTCAGGCCGGCGTCGGCGATGGCCCCGAGCGACGCCTCCGCGAGGAGTTCCATGGCGCTGCGGCCCGGCGCCTCGCCGGTGCCCGCCGTGCCGATGCCGATGACGGCGGTGCGGCCGCGAAGGGGATGCGCCATGGTCAGCCCTCCGAGGCTGGATCGAAGACGACGGCTGGCTCGCCGTCGATGTCGGCGATACGGGCCCGCACGCGGGCGCCGACCGGCAGGGTCTCGACGCCCTCGATGCGGCTCATCAGGCGCACGCCTTCATCGAGTTCGACGATGGCGACGTTACTGTCGCCGCCGCGCTCGCGCTTGACCGTGATGGCGTAGACCCTGCCGAGACCGGTCGGCTCGACCCAGTCGAGATCGGTCTCGCCCGTGCCCGGCACGGCGACCCGGGGGTAGAAGACGTGCCGTCCCGTGGACCGGCTGCGCTGGATACGGAAGACGCCCCGCGCCAGCATCGCCTTCCATTCCGCCTCCGGCCCAGGGCCAGCCGCGTTTGTCTCACTCATCGCGCTTCTCCGGTTGGCCGACGGCATCGTCCCGCGTCGCCGGCACGAAGGTGTAGCCTTCCTCATGTCGGCGTACGGTGCCGCGACGCGGGAGGCCGAAATGCATCGGCATGACGAGGGCACCGCTCTCCGCCTCGCGTTGACCTTCGTGGAAGCCACGAGGGTCCGGACACGCTCGTCGACACCTATCTCGCGATCGGCCATCATCACCTCGCGGAAGAACAGCGACCGTGACGGCGGCCGTGAGGGCCAGTGCAGCGTCATCGCGCCCGAGCCTTCCTCATGCCCCCGCCTTCCTGGCGGCTATCGATCGTCGAAGGCGTCACCGGGTGATCCTGGCGTCCGTGACGGCCTGCAACTCGTCGATCGACAGGTTGGTCGGGCTGTCCACCAGCCGGAAGCCGTCGGGCGTGACGTCGAAGACAGCGAGGCTCGTGTAGACGCGTCCGACGGCGGCGAGTGCCGTCAGGGGGTAGGAGCAGCGACGGACGAGCCGCGGCCGCCCGTCCTTCGTCAGATGCTCCATCATCACCCAAAGGCGGCGGGCTCCGGCGGCGAGATCCATGGCGCCGCCGACCGCCGGGGCGACGTCGGTCGCGGCCGTCGCCCAGTTGGCGATCCCGCCGGTTTCGTCGACCTGGAAGGCGCCGAGCACGCAGAGGTCGATATGACCGCCGCGGATCATGGCGAAGCTATCGGCCTGATGCATGTAGGAGCCGCCGGGCCGCAGCGTGACCGGTTGCTTGCCCGCGTTGATCAGCCAAGGATCGACCGCGTCGGCCGCCGGGGCCGGGCCGAAGCCGAGCACGCCGTTCTCCGATTGGAAGATGATCTCGCGATCGGCGGGCACGCGGTCCGCGACGCGCGTCGGGATCCCGATGCCGAGGTTGACGTACCAT
Source organism: uncultured Beijerinckiaceae bacterium (assembly GCA_964244495.1). Lineage (GTDB taxonomy): Bacteria > Pseudomonadota > Alphaproteobacteria > Rhizobiales > Beijerinckiaceae > RH-AL1. The sequence goes on along the minus strand of CAXTIU010000002.1, from coordinate 252,759 downwards.
CCCTCGGGGATGTCGTGCGCCACGCGAGCGGCGATCTCGTCGCGGGTGAGCGGCTTCACGGCAGGGAGCGTGTTCATGCCGTCGAGGCCTCGGGAGCGCTGTTCCCGGCCATCACCAAGCGATGCACGAAGATCCCGGGGGTCACGACGCTTTCGGGATCAAGGCCGCCGAGGTCGACCCGGTGGTGGACCTGGGCGACGGTGAGCCGCGCCGCCGTGGCCATCACCGGGTTGAAGTTGCGCCCGGTGGCCCGGTACGTGAGGTTGCCCCACCGATCGCCGCGCCAGGCTTCCACGAGGGCGACGTCGCCGTGGAGCGCGTGTTCCAGCACGTAGTCGCGGCCTCCGATGTGGCGGACCTCCTTGCCCTCGGCGAGGAGCGTGCCGACGCCGGTGGCGGTGTAGAAGGCCGGGACGCCCGCGCCGGCCGCCCGCAGCCGCTCGGCCAGCGTGCCCTGGGGCACCAGCTCCAGCTCCAGCTTCCCGGCCTTGTAGAGATCCTCGAAGGCCACGGACCCGGCGATGCGGGGAAAGCTGCAGATGAGCTTGCGGACGCGCTGCTCGGCGAGGAGCCGCGCCAAGCCGATGCGACCGTAGCCGGCGTTGTTGGCCACGATCGTCAGGTCCCGCGCGCCCTGGGCGATCAGGCCCTCGATGAGGGCGTCCGGCGCGCCGACGGCGCCGAAGCCACCGATCAGGATGGTCGCGCCGTCGCGGACCTCACGCAGAGCCTCCGCGATCGAGGGGCAGAACTTATCGATCATACGGCCGGACCTCGGTTCCATCCCTGTCGGTTGACGTCCGTTGAATGGACCTTTGTCCCGGAGGAGGCATCTCGCGCGATGCGCTGTCAAGCGCCGGCGCCGTCCACTGGATGGACCCGGCGTACCGGGCCTCGACGGGGGGGCGGCCCCGAACCTCCTGGGACCAGAGCGTCACGAGCATCGCGCAGCCGTGGATCGTCGCGGCGATCGCGAAGGTGACGATCGTGCAGCCATCACGCGCTGGATTCCGATCCCCGCTAGGGCCACGGCCATCGCGGTTCCGGGCGGGGAGGGGCGGAGCTATAGGCGGCTGGGATGACGAACGGTCCCTGCACGGCCCAGTGCCCACCGTCGCTCGACACCGGGAAGGTGATGAAGAGCGAGCAGACGTAGCTCCGGAACGGCAGCGTTTCCGCCCTGACGACCCAGCCCGAGGAGGCCGCCCCGACGAGCCAGCCGAGATCGACCCGCGTCCGGCCGGCGATCTCGCGCGACAACATCGCGGCGACCACTAGGCCGAGGCCCCGTTGCGCAAGGGCGCGACGGCCGACGTCAGCAACGTTGTCGTCATGGCTTGGTTCGGCGCCCTGGCGAGAGCCACCAGGGAACGGATCACCCGATGGATCAAGGGAGCGCTTGTCGAAGCGTCGCCGGTCATGAGGATCAGGATCGTCTGAAACGCGAAGGCCAGTATCCCGAAGAGACCCGCGAACCAAGCGTTCAGGATGACGACCGGTGTCCCTTTCGCGCCGAAGACCATGGCCGCGCGGGCGACCATGAAGGTCGGCCCGATCGCGATCACGAAACGGTCGGGCATCAAGCCGCTCGAACACCTAGACGGAGGCCGTGACGAGCCCGCGCGACCCGCGGGTCGGGACATCGGCCGGGTTCGCGGCTGTCATGATCTCCGCTCTCTCGATGTCTCGTTCCGGCGTCGGATGGGCGGGTCGGAGCGGCGTCCTCAGCCGTCCCGCGCGCCGGACCGCGCCGCGATCAAGCGCATCAGGGCCCGGTCCCGCCAGGCGACGCGATCCTCCCATTGGTCGAGGGGCAGGAGCGCGCGTCGCTGCGCCTCGACGCGCCGGACGAGATCGGGCGTCCAGGGGTCGTCCTGTCCCCGCTCGGCACCCATCCGCGCGTAGGCCGGCCCCATCTTCTCGGCATGGGACGCGATGCCGCCGCGCGTGTTGAGGTCGGCCGTCTCGAACGGCCCGATCACCGACCAGCGCAGGCCCAGCCCGTCGCGGACCACGCGGTCGATCTCGTCCACGGAGGCGAGGCCGTCGCGCACGAGGCAGTAGGCTTCCCGCAGCATCGCGCCCTGAAGCCGGTTGTAGACGAAGCCCTCGATCTCCCGCTCCAGGCGGATGGGGACCATGCCCGCCTCGGTGAAGAGCGCCGCGACCCGGTCGGCGCTCGTCCCGGAGGTGAACGGGGCCGGCACGATCTCGATGATCCTGATGAGCGTGGGCGGGTTCGCGGGATGGGCGACGAGGCAGCGGTGCCGCCCGGGAAGATCGGAGGCGAACGAGGACGCGGTGAGCGCCGAGGACGAGCTCGCCAGCGTCGCCGTGTCCGGTGCGAGCCGGTCGAGATCGGAGAAGAGCGTTCGCTTGACCTCGAGCCGTTCGGGCGCGCATTCCTGCACATGCCGGGCGGTGGCCACGGCATCGGCCAGCTCCGCCACGACGGTGATCCGCTCGAGGACGCCGTCCTCGCCGGCGCCAACCAGACCGTGGCGCTTCAGATCGGCGAAGCGGACAATTGCCTCGGGCTTGATCGCCTGCCTGCGTCCGGGATCCGGGTCCTGAACGCGTACGGCGAAACCGGCCTGCGCGAAGACGAGCGCGAAGGCGACCCCGATGCTGCCGCCGCCGACGATCGCGACGACCTCCGTGCCCTGGTCGCCCGTCGCGCTCATGCTCCGGCCGACCCGACCGTCATGCCGCCGCACACGTAAAGGACTTGACCCGTCACGAAGCCGCTGCGTGCGTCCAGAAGGAAGGACACGGCCTGCGCGACATCCTCCGGCTCTCCCATCCGGCGCACCGGCACCGCCTCGATGATGGCCCGCGTGCGCGGCGCGTCCGGCGGATTGGCCCGTTCGAAGAGGGCGGTTCGGATCGGCCCCGGCCCGATCGCGTTCGCCGTGACGCCGTGGGGTCCGAGTTCCAGCGCCCACACCTTCGCCATGCCCTGGAGCCCGGCCTTGGTGGCGGCGTAGGCGGTGCGATGTTCCTTCCCGATGGCCGCCCGGGACGAGATGTTGACCACTCGACCGAACCTCGCCGCCTTCATGCCCGGAAGCAGGGCCTGCAGGCACTGCATCGCGCAACGGAGGTTCAGCGACACGGCGCGGTCGAGATCGACCAGCGTCTGGTCCTCGATCGAGGCGGGGCGCACCACGCCGACGTTGTTGACGAGCCGCGTGATCGGACCGCCTGCGAGCGCTTGCCCGAGGGCCGCCGCCGTCTCCTCGGGATCCGACAAGTCGGCCCGGATGCCGTCGCCGTCGAGGTCGACGACGACCGGCTCGTACCCGTCGGCCCGGCTCCGCTCGGCGATGGCCCTGCCGATCCCGGCGCCCCCGCCGGTGATGAGAACGCGCTCTCGCATCGGGGATCGTCCTTAAACTGTCGCGACCGGGGTCAGGGGCGAACCCACGGCACCGGGAAGCCGCAGGGGCGGCGCGGTGAGGAGGAAACGCGAGCGGGACCGCTCGCGCAGCCATCCCGCGAGCGGGGTCAGATGCCACAGCTCCCCGAGCGGCACGCCGATCTTGAAGAGGCAATGCTCGTGGAGCGGCAGGGTCGAGCAGCCGTGGCCGCCCGGACGGGCGGGAAAGGCCTCCACCGCGTAATTGTCGGCCGCGATCGCCGCGATGCCGCTCTCCGAGACCCAGGCGAGAAGCCTCGAATCCCGTCCGTCGAGCGCCGTGCAGGCGTGGTGCAGGACCTCCGGGTCCGGCCGCCCGGCCATGTCGAGCACCCGCTGCGCGAAACCCGTGTGAAGGCACAGGATGTCGCCCGACTCCACCGTGACCGCGTCGGCCTCGATGACGCGGCGGAGGTCGTCGTAGCCGACGAGGCGCCGCTCGTCGCCGAAATGCGCCCGCAGGTCGAGCATGACGCCGCGGCCCTGGATGGCGTGGGCCGCCATGGTCTCGATGCCGAGCGCCTTCGCGCCCGAGGTGCCGCGCGGGCCGATCGGCCCCGCGTGGCCGGCATCCTCCGGCGAGGATGGGCCAAGCACGTCCGCCCCGGCGCGGAAGCCGTTGTAGTAGACACGTTCCGGCACGCCGTCGCCGTCCGCGTCGAACAGGCTGCCGACATGGGCGAGGGCGTCCCATTGCGTCGAGTATTGCAGGTGAAGGATGGCGAGGTCGTCGTTGAAGACGTCCGTCTTGTCGCCGTCGGAGCCGGCGAGCGTGCAGTTGAAGTTCGGCCGGCCGTCCCGAAGCGTCGGGCGGAGGATCGGCGGGCTCCGGCGTGGGTTGAGCGCCGTGCCGCCGGGCAGGTCGAGCGGCAGGCTGAGACAGAACGCCTGACCGTCCCGCACCTCCGCGATGCCTCGTAGCACCATTGCCGGTGTCAGCAGGTTGAGCCGACCCAGCTGGTCGTCGGGGCCGAAGTCGCCCCAGTTCGAGCCGTCCGGCCTTCGTGTCCATCGCGGCGACGCCATCACGGCCTCTCCCTCAAAGCCGCTCGATCGGGGCGGTGATACCCTGCCCGACGCCGATGCCGTGGGAAAAGACCGGCTTTCGTTTCATCACGGCCGTCCATCGGCGGGATGGATCACCGGGATGGCCGATGAAGCAAGTCGTCGACAGCGGACCTGACTAGGTCGCGGTGGGCTGAGGCTATCGCGGGTTCGTTAGCCGGGCGGCATGCCCCGTCCCTCTTCCTCACGCCGCGTTCAGGCCGTCCGCCGGTCCGCGCGCCGCGTCCGGATCGTCGCGCGAGGGTGCCGCCGCGCGCTCCAGGCAGAAGCGGATCGCGTCCGGCAGGCTCGACACGCAGCCTTCGCTCCTGACCTCGTCGCCGAGGCCTTTCACGCTGGCGCGATCCTCCTCCGCCATCCAGAAGGCGGTGATGATCGGGACGCCGGGCAGGTGGCGCCGGAGCCGACGCACGGCGAAACGGGCCTGCGCGGCCTTGGCGTCGGCGTCGAGAAACGACAGGATGACGAGCCGAGGCTCGGCGGCGCGGAAGGGGGCGAGCTTGCTTTCCGCGATGCTGTCGGCGGGTTCGACGTGGGTGGCGATGGCGTGCTCCGCGAGCAGGTCGGCGAGGAGGTGGGCGGCCGCCTCGTCGAGCGGCGTGCGGCCGGCGAGGCAGACCACCGCCTTGTCGCGCTTCCAGGCGGGATCGACGACGACGCTGGGCAGCGACGTTTCCGGATCGGGCGGCGGCTCGCCCCGCTCCCCGTCGGCGCTCCGGTCGAGCGAGGCGGGCGCCTGCTTCGCCGTCATCGCCTGCTTGGCCGTGATGGCCTCGGCGAGGTTGTCGTCGCGGTCCTCCAGGTCCTCGACGAGGTCGCGCATCGTGTCCCGGATGCGTATCTGCCGCTTTTCCTCCAGCACCCCGCGTTGCACGTCGCTCTGCGCCAGCAGGAGCGCCGGCATCGCCACCTGGTCGCAATAGTCGAGCAGCGAGCGCTCCCGCAGGAACCGGTCCGCGTGGTCCACGATCTCCGAGGCGTCCCCGGCCAGCATCCGCTGGTAGAAGGTTTCGACCGGGGTCAGCGCGGGGGCGTCGCCGAAGATGATGTCGAGGAACGCCAGTCGCTCGACGTGGCGCCCCATGACGACGAGGCACACGGTGAGTGGGGTCGAGAGGACGAGACCGATCGGTCCCCACAGCCAAGTCCAGAAGGTGGCGGCGAGCACCACGGCGATCGGCGAGATGCCGGTGTTGTGGCCATAAACCAGGGGTTCGACGATCTGCCCCGTGACGAGTTCGGCGACCGCGAAGAGCAGGGCGGTCTCCACCGCCATGGTCCATCCGCTGCCGGCGGCGGCGGCCATCAGGATCGGGAACAGGGCGGCCCCCAGCGAACCGATGTAGGGAATGAAGCGCATGAAGATGGCGACGATCCCCCATAGGATCGCGTTGGGGACGCCGATAGCCGCCAGGGCGCCGGCGATGACGAGGCCGAAGCCGGTGTTGAGCAGCACCTGCGCCAGGAAGTAGCGGCTCAGGCGGTTGGCGGCGTCGTTCATGGCGAGCGTCGTGCGTTGCAGGTCGCCGAAGCCGACGAGGCGGATGAAGCGATTGCGCAGGTCCTCGCGCTGCATGAGGATGAAGACGATGAACAGCGCCACGAAGGCCGTGGTGGCGAGCGGCGTGGCGGCTGTGCCGGCCGCGGCCTGGAGGATGGTGAGGACGCCGGGTGCGGGCGCCACCACCTCCACCTTCATCGGCGCGGCGGGCTCGGGCACGCCCGAGCCGTCGGGTTTGCCTCTCGGAGCGGCGGGGGCGGCCGGTCCGGATGGAGCCGGGAACAGGGCGGCCTTGGGCGCGTCCCCCCTGGCGCCCGCCCGCCCGCCCTGAGCCCCTCCCTGGGCGATGTCGGCGATGAGCGTGTCGAGCTTGTGGAGGATGGCGCTGTTGGCGGCGAAGTCGCGGGCGGCGTCGACCTTCTGCGTCACGGTCGCCTGGTACTTCGGCGCGTCGGCGGCAAGGTCGGACAATTGCTTGGCGAGGATGCCGCCTAGGATCACCGTGATGAGGAACGTGGCGAAGACGGTGATGCCCACCGCCACGCTCTTGTGGAGGCCGGTGCGCCGGAGCAGCTTGACGAGCGGCGACAGAACGAAGCTGAGGAGGACGGCGATGGCGATCGGCACGAGGATTTCGCGCGCGAAGAAGAGGATGCCGATCGTGAGGAGCACGATGAGCATGGTCGCCAGCGTGTCGAGCGGGCGGGTCGGGCTCGACGGATCGGGACGCGGGCGCGGACCGGCCGCCTGCATAAGGGTGCTCAAGGAGGCCTGCGTGGTACGAACAAGGAGCGGTCTCGCAGGCACTGTGCCGTCGTCCACCCGGTTGCGCAATCGCGAAGACGTCGGCGGCGCAAGGGCTTGACGCTGTCGCGCATGGGTTGGCACGCTTGGATGGAATCCCCTAGATGGGATGGTGGCTGGGGTTCGATGAGGTCATGGGCGAAGCGGTGACGACGGAAGCGGTGACGACGGTGGTCCCTCCGGAGGCTACGTCCCGCGTGGGACCGATGGAGGACCTCGCGGTCCTGCCGGTCTTCTTCGTGCTCGCCGGCAAGCGGGCGGTGCTGGCGGGAGCGAGCGAGCGGGCGGTGTGGAAGGCGGAGCTGCTCCAGGCGACCGGCGCGTCGCTCGACGTCTACGCGGCGGCCCCGTGCGAGCAGATGCGCGAACTGGCGGCGCAATGCCCGCGCGTCACCCTGCACGCGCGCGCGTGGGAGGCCGAGGACCTGCACGGCGCGGCGGTGGCGCTCGTCGACACGCTCGACGACGACGAGGCCGGGCGCTTCCGCGCCGCCGCGCGGGCGGCGAGCGTGCCGATGAACGCCATCGACAACCCGACCTTCTGCGATTTCCAGTTCGGCGCGATCGTCAACCGCTCGCCCCTGGTCATCGGCATCTCGACCCAGGGCACCGCGCCGGTGTTCGGCCAGGCGATCCGCGGCCGGCTGGAAACGCTGCTGCCGGCGAGCCTGAAGAGCTGGGCCGAGGCGGCGCGCGCCTGGCGGGCCAAGGTCGTGCCGCTGCAACTGCCATTCCACGCGCGGCGGCGCTTCTGGGAGCGCTTCTCGTTGCGCGCGCTCGGCCACGACGACGCGCCGCCGAACGAGGCCGACTTCGACGCCTTCCTTCGGGACGCGCGCTCGCTGGACGCGCCGCGAGCGCGCGAAGGTGCGCCCGACGACAGGGCCGCCGACGGGACCGCCATGGGCCGCGTGGTGCTGGCCGGCGCCGGGCCGGGCGATCCCGACCTCGTCACGCTGAAGACGCTGCGGGCGCTGCAGGGCGCCGACGTCGTGCTCTACGACAACCTCGTCGCGCCCGCCGTCGTCGACATGGCGCGACGCGAGGCGCGCAAGATCGACGTCGGCAAGCGTGGCTATCGTCCCTCCTGCAAGCAGGACGACATCACGGCCATGATGGTGGCGTTCGCCAGGGAGGGCAAGCGCGTCGTCCGCCTCAAGGGGGGCGACCCCATGATCTTCGGGCGCGCCACGGAGGAGATCGAGGGCTGCCGGGCGGCCGGCGTGCCGGTCGAGGTGATCCCCGGCATCACGGCGGCGCTCGGCGCGGCGGCCTCGCTCGGGATCTCGCTGACGGAGCGGACGGTGGCGCGGCGCCTCCAGTTCATCACCGCGCACGCCAAGGACGGCCGCCTGCCCGGCGATATCGACTGGCCCGCGCTGTGCGACGCCAACGCATCCAGCGTGGTCTACATGGGCGTGCGCACCATGGACGCGCTGGTCGGCCAACTGCTGGCGCACGGCCTGCCGGCGGACGTGCCCGCCCTGCTGGTCGAGCGGGCGACGCACCCCGACGAGCGCCGCGTCAGCGGCGCGATCGGCGACATGCCGTGCTTGACGGCGACCGCGAACCCGACCGGGCCTTGCCTGCTGATGATCGGCGCGGTGTTCGGGCGCGGTGGCCGAGACAGCGGCAACGCCGCCCGCGGCGGCACCGTGGCGGCGGACGGCGGCGGCACGTCGCGCGACGGAACGTGGGTTCTCGTCGCCGAGTCGACCGTATAAGGGAACCGGTGCGCCCATCGCCGTGCGGGGTGTGGAACGCGTGGGGACTGACCTTGTCGCAGCAGGATAACCGGCCGGGTCGGGCCTCGAAGAGCCGGCCCGCGCGCGCCGGGGCCGCCCTCCCGAGCGTCAACTTCCTCCTCCTGCTGCTGATCTTCTCGGGCACCGGCTCGCTCCTCCGGCATGGCGTGGTGGCCGGGCGATTCCCCGTGCTCGTTCTCGTGCTGTCGGGCTGGACCGTCAGCCTCTGCCTGCACGAGTTCGCCCACGCGCTGACCGCCTATCACGGCGGCGACACGGCCATCGCGCGCACCGGCTACCTCGATCTCGACCCGGCTCGCTACACCGACCCGGCCCTGTCGATCATCCTGCCGGTGGTGTTCGTGCTGCTCGGCGGCTTCGGCCTGCCCGGCGCGGCCATCTACGTCCGCACGGGGGCGTTGCGCAGCCGGGGATGGAAGGTCGCCGTGTCGGCGGCGGGACCGGCGGCCAACCTCGCCGTCCTCGTCCTCCTCGCGGTCCTCTACGGGACGCTGCCGTCGGACGACACGATGGTGGACGGCACGGCGATCGATCTGGCATCCGGCCTCGCGGTGCTGGCGCTGTTCCAGGCGACCGCCGTTGTCCTCAACCTGCTGCCGTTCCCCGGGCTCGACGGGTTCGGCGTGCTACGCCCGTTCCTGGCCGCAAGGACCGCCGCGAAGGTCGAACAGGTCGGCGCCGGCGCCTTCCTCGTGCTGTTCCTGCTGATCTGGCTGACGCCGGTCGGCGCCGCGCTGATCCGTCTCGGCGCCAACATCACCCTGGCGTTCGGCTTCAACCTGGAGGCCATCGCGCGCGGCTTCGGCATGATGCGGCTGTTCTAGGGATCGGTCCGGGATGCCCGTGTCACCCGGACCGCGCGTCCCGGCGCGACAGGGGCGCTACTGCGTCTCGGTCTTGTCGGCCTTGTCCGCCTTGGCCTCTTTCGCCTTCGCGACCTTCTTCTTGGCGTGATGCTTCGCCTTCACGGGGGCCGGGGCCGGCTCGGTCGCCTGCACCGGGATCGGGGCGGGCGGCGGCGCGTCCGGGCAGCCGATGGTGAAGGTGTTGCAGAAGAAGTCCTGGACCTGCGCGGAGGCCGGCAACGTCGCCGCCGCGAGCAGGCCGGCGGCGCCGGTCGCGAGTATCAGAAGCTTTTTCGTCATGGCGGTAACCCTAATCCTGGCCTTCGACCGCTCCTTTAAGCGATGGCCCGCGCTCGCGCCACCAAAACCTCCGCGTCCCATCGACTTGCTCCCACGAAACTTCGAGGCGCCGGACGGCCTCACGAGGGCGCGCCCGGAAGCCCGCCGGTGCGCGCGCCCTTCCCACGGTCGGGGTGCCCTGTTAGATCGGGCCATGGCCACCCATCCCATCGCGAACATCCGCAACTTCTCCATCGTCGCGCATATCGACCACGGCAAGTCGACGCTCGCCGACCGGCTGATCCAGACGACCGGCACCGTCGCGTTGCGCGACATGAGCGAGCAGATGCTCGATTCGATGGACATCGAGCGCGAGCGCGGCATCACCATCAAGGCGCAGACGGTGCGCCTGGAGTACCGCGCCCGCGACGGCCGCGACTACATCCTCAACCTGATGGACACGCCCGGCCACGTCGACTTCGCCTACGAGGTGTCGCGCTCGCTCGCCGCCTGCGAGGGCTCGCTGCTGGTGGTCGACGCCTCGCAAGGGGTCGAGGCCCAGACGCTCGCCAACGTGTACCACGCGCTCGACGCCGGCCACGAGATCGTGCCGGTGCTGAACAAGATCGACCTGCCGGCCGCCGAGCCGGACCGCGTCAAGCAGCAGATCGAGGACGTGATCGGCATCGACGCGTCCGACGCCGTGCCGATCTCCGCCAAGACGGGGCTCGGCATCGACCTCGTGCTGGAGGCCATCGTCGCCCGCCTGCCGCCCCCGCAGGGCGACGACGCCGCCCCCCTCAAGGCGCTGCTGGTCGACAGCTGGTACGACGCCTACCTCGGCGTGGTGGTGCTGGTGCGCGTGATCGACGGCACGCTGAGGAAGCACCAGAAGATCACCATGATGGGCACCGACGCCCACTACGAGGTCGACCGCCTCGGCGTGTTCACCCCCAAGATGAAGGACGCCGCCGCCCTCGGCCCCGGCGAGATGGGCTTCATCACGGCGCAGATCAAGCAGGTGGCCGACACCCGCGTCGGCGACACCATCACCGACGAGCGCAAGCCCTGCCTCGCCGCGCTGCCCGGCTTCAAGCCGGCCCAGCCGGTCGTGTTCTGCGGCCTGTTCCCGGTCGATGCCGCCGACTTCGAGGACCTGCGCGCCGCGATGGGGCGGCTCCGCCTCAACGACGCGTCCTTCTCCTTCGAGATGGAGAGTTCCGCCGCGCTCGGCTTCGGCTTCCGCTGCGGGTTCCTCGGCCTGCTCCACCTGGAGATCATCCAGGAGCGGCTGGAGCGCGAGTTCAACCTCGACCTCATCGCCACCGCGCCCTCCGTCATCTACCAGATGACGCTGCGCGACGGCGCGGCGATCTCCCTCCACAACCCGGCCGACATGCCGGACCCGACCCAGATCGCCGCCATCGCCGAGCCCTGGATCCGCGCCACCATCCTGACGCCGGACGACTACCTCGGCTCCGTGCTGAAGCTGTGCCAGGAGCGGCGCGGCGTGCAGGTGGACCTGAACTACGTCGGCTCTCGCGCCATGGCGGTCTACGACCTGCCGTTGAACGAGGTGGTGTTCGACTTCTACGACCGTCTAAAGTCGATCTCGAAGGGCTACGCCTCGTTCGACTACGCGATCACCGACTACAAGGCCGGCGACCTCGTGCGCATGAACATCATGGTCAACGCCGAGCCGGTCGACGCCCTCTCCATGCTGGTCCACCGCGACCGGGCGGAGGGCCGGGGCCGCGCCATGGTGGAGAAGCTGAAGGACCTGATCCCCCAGCACATGTTCGTCATCCCCGTGCAGGCGGCGATCGGCGGCAAGATCATCGCGCGCGAGACGGTGCGCGCGATGCGCAAGGACGTCACCGCCAAGTGCTACGGCGGCGACGTGACCCGCAAGCGCAAGCTCCTGGAGAAGCAGAAGGCCGGCAAGAAGAAGATGCGCCAGTTCGGCAAGGTGGAGATCCCGCAGGAGGCGTTCATCGCGGCGCTGAAGATGGATGGGTAAAGGAACCGCTACATGTCTCTGATGTCTGCTATCCTAGTGATATCAAATTCGCCTTGCCCTTGAACGATATGGAATCCGGCTCTATACCTTGTTGCTGCCTTTTGTTTTGCACGCAGAACAAATGTATCGAATTTTGGATATCTACTGCAAACTACTAAAAAGCCGAAAGCTTTATTAAGAAGGATTTTAACGTCAACGTGTTCTGCCGATGTAAACAATTGTTCACAAGCATGTTCCACGTCTGTGCCCTTGAGTTCGACAAGGGCGGAGTGGCTTTTAGCCTTGCTTACCAGAAAATCAGCGCGCGGACCTTTTGTCACCACGCAATTGTCGATACGGGATATACTATACGAAGCTTTTTCTGCATTCAAAAAAACGGCCTTTCTCTTATTCTCCTCTACCTTGATCTTCGAGTGACTGACTATGGAAGTACAATCTGCTTTGACCATCACATTTCTGACTCGATCTTAAGTAAGAGAGAAAACTCTCGAGAGTTCTCTTCAGAAACCTGATCTAAGTATCTGCCATCTATTAAGCCGTCCTCATCAATCAAAGTTTTAATCCTACGATCTTCGATCGCGAAGGCGGATAATTGACGATCAGTAAGCCAACATTCACGCGGAACAACTTCATTTATATCATTATTGCGCTTTTTGCGTCTTGCAAGTTGGCCTGCTTTGAGGAAGACATTTAGCTTTGCCATAATATATGGGCTATGGGTCGTTATAATAAGATTTCTTTTATTTCTGTCAGAGACAATGGAACTAATAAGAAATTCCATTAAAAAACTTTGAGCCGATGGAAAAAGGTGTGCTTCAGGTTCTTCGATATAAACCAATTCCATATATCTCCGAGTCGATCTGCCAGATGGCGTTATAGTCATAGCATCCCGCTCAGCAAAATAATCCATCAAGGTCCACATTGGGATAAGCTCTTGCTGTCCACTTGACAACGATGTAAAAGGGACCTTTCGGCCGTCAGTGGTCTCAACAAACTCAGCTTCTTCCTCAAAACGTACTTCACCGCCAAACAATCGATTCATGAAATCTGTTCTCTTGGCCATAAACTCAGGACCTAGCCTGTTAATTCTTGACACGCGCCGTGAGTTTCGATCTCTTACGCTAGCGAACAGTCTAGCAAACTTGATGGTAACAGGATCCAGGCTTCCTGCTTGTTCAAAACCCGCGACTAGTCTGCCTATGCTTGTAAAGAATGCCCTTCCAGCGGGAATGAACGTTTGACCCGCGATGTAGTCGCCGCGTAACTCAGAGGCAAAACGACGATACATAATCTCTTTAACACGCCATGTTTTATCCAGAGCGTCATTAACTCGTAGCGTAACTCCTCCATCTATGTCGTCATCTGCCCCGGAACGCTCAAACGTCTCTACTGCATCTTTATAAAATCCCACAAACCATTCGGAAAACGTAAAGTTTACATCTTCTGACATCTTGCCAGCTTTTTTCCTGCGGAGTGCTCTAACAGTCAACGCTCCACACGTGTAGTTGATATTGAATCTGCCAGGACCCCAGGCAGTCGGCGGAAACAATATGGTGAACTGACGCGATAGGTGTTTTTTATAATCATCAAGCGTTTCTCTTCTTTCCGCTGCCTGCAAAAAGGATGTCTGTATATCGGAGAAAAAATAGAAAAGCTTAGTAGTCACACTCTTCCCACTCCCTTGTGGGCCAATTATTATATTTACCGGAGATATCGTAAAAACTGCATCTTCTAAACACGAGAACTCGATTATGCTAAGCGTGGCCATGTGACTCTCTGCTGCTTTTGCTTCATCATGTATCTTTCCCAAGAAACATCGGCAATGGTATATCGGTTTTGATGATCGTTAGAGCAGAAAGAACTCCTCTTACCGACACACCACGAACCCGCTCATCGCCCGCGCCTGATCCGCGATGTCCGCCGGCTCCATCGCGTGGCCGCCCGCCACCCCCACCTTGTACGCGACCCGGTTGGCGTCGAGGAAGCTCGCCAGGATCGCGCTCTTCACCGCGAAGTTGACGTTCTGCGGCAGGTCCCCGCTCGCCGCCGCCAGCTTCATCGCGTTCAGCTTGGAGGAGACCACGCCGACGAGGTTGCCGGTGCCGTCCAGCAGCGGTCCGCCGGAATTGCCGGCCTGCACCGGCGCGGAGATCTGGAGGTAGCGGGAATCGTCGCCCATCCCTTCCAGCGCCGTCACGTTGCCGAGCGTGAAGTTGCCGGAGCTCGCCAGCACGTCGACGTGGGGGAAACCGAAGGCTTCCACGCCCTCGCCGAGCCGGGCGCCGATGCGCAACGGCGCCACCCGCTTCGGCGTGCCCTGCACCTTCAGGAGCGCGAGGTCGTTGGTGGCGTCGGTCGCGGCGCGCGCGGCGTCGCGCACCTGCCCGTCATCGGTCTTCACCATCACGCTCGCGCAGTCGGCGACCACGTGCGCGTTGGTGACGAAGGCGCCCTCGTCCGACACGAAGAAGCCGGTGCCGGTGGAGAAGCCCTCCCTCTTGCGCGGCGCCGGCTCGACCTCGCGCGCCACCGGCTGCGGCGTGGGCGAAGGCTCCGCCTTGGCCTGCGTCGGAAGCGCGCCCTGTGGCGGGTCGACAAAGGGCTCGCCGGCCATCGCCGCGGCGAGGACGGCGGAATCGAGAACGGCGATGCGCTCGGCGTTGACGTCGCGGACGGCGTTATTCCAATCCATCGCGAAGCCGACGAGGGTCGCGCCGTCCTGGTGATAGCGGTAGTAATGGTCCGTGCCGTCGACCCTGGTCGTCGACAGGGCGAACCAGTCCTCCTTGAGCGCCTTGAAGTGGATGGTCGTGCCCTGCGCGACCTCCTTGTCGACGAGGGCCTGAAGCGCCGCGCGCGCCGAGATGTTGGGGAGGGCGAAGAAGCCGAGCTTGAAGCGGCCCTGGCGATCCTCGAAGCGCAGCCCCTTGTCGGTGGCGCGCGCGTCGAGGCCGAGGCCGAAGGGCACCCACAGCGTCGCCGCGTGGCCGGGCAGGGTGACGCGTCGCAGCCCCCATTGCGCGAACGTCGGATCGATGATGGCGATGAGGCGCTCGATCTGCGCCTTGTCCAGCCGACCGTCGGGCGGGAAGCCGCTCGCCGCCTGGAACTGCTGAAGCGCCTTGAAGGTACGGGTGGAGAAGCGCTCGTTCGGCACGGCGTTACTGAAGCCGCCGCCGATCAGCCACACCTGCACGATCTGGCGAAGCCTGGGTTCGAGCCCGCCCTCGAAATCGCGTTGCGCCTCGAAGAAGCCGGCGGGTTCGGTTCGCCCGGGCGCGGGAGCCGTGAGCGCCAGGACGCCGAGCAGAGTTGCGACCTTGGATCCCCAGCCCATGACGTCGCCCCCGTCACGTTAAGCGAGGTTTACGAGTACTGGCAGGATGTTTCGCGCGCAAGGAGAACACGGCGGAAAGGTGGCTGATCGTTCGACGTCTTCGGTCGGGCGCGAAAGTGCCTGCGCGCCGCGCGTCGCACGGCGCGGTGAAAGGCCGGGGCGAACCGCACCTCGCGGTTCGAGACCCGCCTGCGGCGCTCCTCACCACCAGGACCGTCGCTCGGCGGCCGGTGCAAGGTCCCTCCGTCGATCCCCCGACTTTCGTCCAACACGCTTGCGTCCACCCCCCGCGATTAGATACCATACCGTTCGGTATAATTGGAGGCTCACATGGGCAAGCTTGATGGCAAGGTGGCGGTGGTCACCGGGGCGTCGAAGGGGATCGGGGCGGGGATCGCGCTGCGGCTGGCGGCGGACGGGGCGGGCGTCGTCGTCAACTACGCGCGCGACGCGGAGGGGGCGGAGCGGGTCGTGGCGACGATCCGGCAGGCCGGCGGGCAGGCCACGGCGGTGCGGGCCGACGTGTCGCGGCCGGACGAGATTAAGGCCTTGTTCGAGGCGGCGGCGTCCGCCTTCGGGCGCGTCGACATCCTCGTCAACAACGCCGGCATCTACGAATTCGCCGACCTCGCCGCCATCACGCCGGAGGCGATCGACCGGCTGTTCGCCCTCAACGTCAAGGGCCTGATCCTCGCGACGCAGGCGGCGGCGGCGGCGTTCTCGCCCGGCGGCGGCGTGGTGGTCAACATCTCGTCCAACGTCGGCGTCACGCCGGTCAGTCAGGCGCCGGTCTACAGCGCGACCAAGGGCGCGGTCGACAACCTGACCCGCTCGCTGGCGCTCGAACTCGGGGCCCGCCGCATCCGCGTCGTCGGCGTCGCGCCGGGCCTTACCGCGACGGAAGGCACGAGCGGCATGGGCGAGGGCGCGGCGCCGTTCGTCGCGCGCACGCCGCTCGGCCGCATCGGCCAGCCGGCCGATATCGCCGCCGCCGTGTCCTTCGTCGTGTCGGACGATGGCGGCTGGATCACCGGCGAGACGATCCAGGTCGGCGGCGGTCTGCGGCTGTAGGGCGTCGGCCCGAGACGGGCGAAGCGGTTCGCGGATGAACCGACGCTCCGCCACGAGGCACGCGCTGGCGGGCGGCGCCGCCCGCCCCGGCACCGTCCCTCAGCAGGGATCGACGCGAAAATGGTCCGGGTTCTTGTGATCGTGGAGGTGGCGGACGCGGGCGACGTGGACGGGGTGGTAGCCGTCGGCGCAGGCCTTGTCGTGCGCCTCCTTCTGCGTCTTGAACGTGCCGTGCTCCGTCCCCTCGCTGACGATGGTGTAGTGCGACACGGTCGCGTCCTTGTCGGTGCTCTTCGGCCTGTGCTCGATGTAGGCGGCTGCCATGGCTCGCTCCCTCGCGTCGGAACGCCAAGTATGATCGCGGCCGGGTGCGGGTGCCAAGCCTTCACGCGCGCCCATTCGCGCGGTATCCTCAGGAATGTTCGGCGAGGCCGTATCGCCGAGGCCGTGTCGCCCGGCGGCGACTTCGGATGCGACATCGCGTACGCGCGAGCCGACATCGGCCGGCGCGATGTCGGCCGGGGACGACACCACCTGGAGCGGGCCCGCCACGTTCGGGCGTTTCACCCATCGCCGGCCATCCTCGCCCGCATCGAAGCGAGTGAGCCGCACCGCGCCGCATGGCGCGCGGCAACACCCGACGATGTCCATCGCTCGGCCGATTGACAGGGTTACTGAAAAACAATGTGATCCACGCGAAGCCGGAGCGGGAACGTCCGAGGGTTCGTTCGGCGGAGCCATAGGTGATGGCGCGTTGGTGGTTGCTGAACTATGCCGGACTATAAGACGCTCTTCGACCTGTCAGGCCGGAAAGCGCTCGTGCTGGGGGCGGGCTCGGGCATCGGGGCGGCCTCGGCGGAAGCCTTGGCGGCGCTCGGCGCCTCGGTCATCTGCGCGGACATCGACGAGGCCGCCGCGATCGCGACCGCGGCGCGCATCGGCGGGTCCGCCAAGGCCCACGCCTGCGACGCGGCGTCCCCCAAGGACATCGAGGCCCTGAGCGCGACCGTGCGGTCGGGAGGGCGGCTGGACATCGCGGTCACCACGCCCGGCCTCAACATCCGCAAACAGGTTCTCGACTACACGGAGGAGGACTTCGCTCGCGTCGTCAGCCTCAACCTGACCGGCACATTCCTGTTCTTCCGCGCCTTCGGGGCGATCATGGTGGAGCAAGGCGGCGGCAGCATCGTGGCGTGTTCGTCGGTCCGGGCGATGACGATCGAGCCCGGCCTCGCGGTCTACGGCATGACGAAGGCGGGGATCGGGCTCCTTGTGAAGGGGTTCGCGTCCGAGGTCGGCCCCGCCAACGTCCGGGTCAACGCGATCGCCCCCAGCATCATCGACACGGCCTTGACCGCGCCGATCAAGGAGCGGCCCGACATCTACGACAAGTACGCCGCCCATACCGTCCTGTCGCGCTGGGGCGCGACGTCCGAAGTCGCCTCCGCCGTCGCGTTCCTGGCGTCCGACGCGGCGAGCTACGTCACGGGTTCGACGCTGCTGATCGACGGCGGCTGGACGGCCATCGACGGGCCGCCGACCGGGCTCACCCGGACGCGATCGAACTGACGAGGGCACGAAAGCGCGGCACGACCAGGACGCGAAGACGTCCGGACACGGGAAGCGGGCCGCGAAGGCGTCCGGACGTGGCGAGCGGGGAGGGCATCAGGATGGACCGTAGGCATTTCGTGGTCGCGGGGGGTGTCGCGGCGGCGGGTCTCGCCGCGCCGAACATCGCTCGCGGCGCGGGTCCGATCACCCTGCGCTTCGCGCATTTCGGGGCGAGCGACCATCCCTCGAACATCGCCGCCAAGGCGTTCGCGGAGCGCGTCCGCGAGCGCACGAACGGCGGCATCAGGATCAACATCTTCCCCAACAACGTGCTCGGCGACCCGGCGCAGCAGACCCAGCAGATCAAGGCGGGCGTAATCGACATCGGCCTGCCGACGCAGGGCCAGCTCGACAAGTACGAGAGAGCGTTCGCGGCCGTTCCCTTGCCGTTCCTCTTCGACGATCGGGAACAGGTGTTCAAGGTGCTCGACGGTCCCGCCATGGACTGGCTCGCCCCCCTCGCCGAACAGCAGGGCTTCATCATCCTGCGCAACTGGGATTACGGCTTCCGCAACGTCACGAACAGCCGGCGGCCGATCAACGGACCGGCCGACATCAAGGGCCTGAAGCTCCGCACGCCGCCGGAGATCCAGATCGCGGCGGCGGTGGAGGCCCTCGGGGGCATCGTCAGCGCGATCTCGTTCCCCGAGGTCTACCTCGCCCTGTCCCAGGGCGTCGTCGACGGCGAGGAGAACCCGGTCGCGGTGATCTACTTCAACAAGTACTACGAAGTGCAGAAGCACCTCGCGCTGACGCGGCACGTCTTCAACAACATGATCCTCACGATGAGCACGGCAAGCTGGCACAAGCTCAACAGGGAGCAGCAGACGATCTTCCGCGAGGAAAGCGTCGTTGCCGGCGACATGATGCGCAGGCTGATCGGCGAGCAGGAGGAGCAGCAGCTCGCCAAGCTCCAGGCCGCCGGCGTCGCGATCACGCGCCCGGACCTCGCACCCTTCCGCGCCATGATGGGTCCGGCCTACGACAAGGTGAGCGCGTACGCGGGCGCCGACAACGTCGCCAAGATGCGCGGGATCGTCGCCAAGGTTCGCGCCGCCTGAGAAACCGCGCGCACTCAATCGGCCACCTCCAGCCGGCCCTGTCCAGCCGACCCCGTCCATGAGCCGAAACTCAGCAGGTCCGCCATGAGTGCACCGGTCGCGCCCCTTTCCACGAACCCGGTGGTCGGCCGATCGCCGGGCATGGGATGGTCCGCGCTGCCGCAGGCCGTCGACCTCCTCGCGCAGGCGATCGTCGTCGTCGCGCTCCTCGGTGAACTCGCCCTCGTCATGCTCAACATGGGGGCGCGCGTCCTCTTCGACTCGGGCTTCCTGTGGACGGACGAGGTGGCCCGGCTCGCGCTCGCCACCCTCACCTTCGTGGGGGGCGCGGTCGCCTACCGGCGTCGCGAGCACACCTCCGTCCGGTCCTTGATCGATCGGCTCCCGATCTCGTGGCGGCCGGCCGCCGTCGCGTCGGGCGACTGCCTCGTCTTCATCGCGGCCGCGGTCGCCGGCGCGTCCTCCCTGACGCTCGTGGAAACGAGCTGGACCGAACGAACCTCGATCCTCGCGATGCCGGCCGCCGTGATCGCGATGCCGTTGACCTTCGCCATGGCGCTGATCGCCCTTTTCGCGGCCGAGCGCCTGTGGCGGGAGCAGGGCGGCAGGGCGCTCGCGGTGGCGGTCCCTTTCGCCGCCGCGCTGGCCATCCTCGCCGCGACGTACGATCTCTGGACGCCTTTCTTCGCCGACGACCGCGCGATCTACGCGACCATCGCGCTGTTCTTCTTCACGGTGCTGACCGGCTTGCCCGTCGGCTTCGCGCTGCTCATCGCCGCCGCGGCCTATCTCTGGATCAGCGACGGTTCCCCCATGGTGGCGCTCGCGCAGAACCTGGTGAACGGCACGGGCAACTTCGTTCTCCTGGCGATACCCTTCTTCGTGGTGGCCGGCCTCGTGATGGAGCGAGGGGGCTTGAGCGTCAGGCTCGTCCGCTTCGTTCACGCGCTCGTCGGCCATTTCCGGGGTGGGCTGCTGCAGGTCATGGTCGTCAGCATGTACCTGGTGTCCGGGTTGTCGGGCTCGAAGAGCGCCGACGTCGCCGCCGTCGGCTCCGTGATGCGGGACATGCTGCGCCGCGAGGACTACGACCTGCCCGAAGCGACCGCCGCCCTCGCGGCCTCGGCGGCGATGGGGGAGACGATCCCGCCCAGCATCGCGATGCTGATCCTCGGTTCGGTCACGAGCCTGTCCGTCGCCGCGATGTTCATCGGCGGACTGATCCCTGCGGCGGTGATCGCCGCCTGCCTGATGGCGCTTGTCACCGTCGGGGCGCGGCGGAACGGGGCGCCGCGTCGAGCGCGGGCCTCCGTCCGCGAAATGGGCCGGACGGGCCTCGGCGCGATCCTGCCCATGATGATGCCCGCCCTGCTGTTCGCCGGGATCCTGCTCGGCGTCGCGACGCCGACGGAGGTGTCCGCGCTCGCGGTCCTGTACGGCCTGGCCTTGGCGACGATCGTGTACCGCGAGATGACCTTCGCGGCCTTCGTCCGAACGGTCCTGGACGGGGCTGCCCTGACCGGCATGATCCTGTTCATACTCGCCGCCGCCTCGAGTTTCTCCTGGGTGCTGACGATCGCGGACCTGCCGCAGCGCCTGGTGGACGCGCTGCACGGCCTCCACAACAGCCACGTGGTCTTCATGCTCGGATCGATCGTCCTGCTGATCGGCGTCGGTTCGCTCCTGGAGGGCTTGCCCGCGTTGAACGTCCTGGCGCCCCTGCTGATGCCGCTGGCGGTGCAGATCGGGGTGAGCCCGCTTCACTACGGGATGGTGCTGATCATCGCCATGGGGGCTGGCGCCTTCGCCCCTCCGGCGGGCGTCGGCTTCTACGTGTGCTGCGCCGTCATGCGCACGGATGTCGAGAGGGCGTCGCGTGCGATGCTGCCGTATTTCCTGGTGCTTCTCGCCGGGCTGCTTATCGTGACCTTCGTGCCATGGCTCACGCTCGTGCTTCCGCGCATGTTCGGTCTCGCGTCCTGACGCGGGCGGCCGAGGCCTTCCCCCCCACGCTGCACGGCAGCGTCAGATAAGGTGACAAACCATGGATCTCGGGTTGAAAGGCCACCGTGCCCTCGTGTGCGCCGCGAGCAAGGGCCTCGGGCGGGGTTGCGCGATGGCGCTCGCCCGCGAAGGCGTCGACGTGACGATCACGGCGCGCAACGCGGAAGCGCTCGAGGCGACCGCCGCCGACATCCGCGCGACCACCGGCGTGAGCGTCAGGACCGTGGTCGGCGACATCGCGACGGAAGCCGGCCGGCGGGACGCCCTCGCGGCCTGCCCCGAGCCCGACATCCTGGTGAACAACGCCGGCGGGCCGCCCCCCGGCGACTTCCGGGACTGGAACCGCGATGCCTGGATCAAGGCGCTCGACGCCAACATGCTGACGCCGATCGAGCTGATCAAGGCGACGATCGACGGCATGATCGCCCGCAAGTTCGGGCGGATCGTCAACATCACGTCGGGGGCGGTGAAAGCGCCCATCGAGTATCTCGGCCTGTCGAACGGGGCGAGGGCGGGCCTGACCGGCTTCGTCGCCGGCCTGGCGCGCCAGACGGTCCGTCACAACGTGACGATCAACAACCTGCTGCCCGGACCCTTCGAGACGGACCGCATCCGCTCGAACGCGGCGAGCGGCGCCGAGAAGGCGGGCATCACGGTGGAGCAGTTCCTGAAGAAGCGCGCCGACGACAACCCCGCGAAGCGACTCGGTCAGCCCGATGAGTTCGGCGCCGCCTGCGCTTTCCTGTGCGGTCGGCAGGCCGGCTTCATCACCGGACAGAACCTGCTGCTGGATGGCGGCGCCTATCCCGGCACCTTCTGAGTGCCGGCTTGTGGTCCTGAGTGCCGGCCCTTGGTCTCGCGTCGGGTGGCCGGGCCGAAATCGCCGAAGGTCCCTCTTGCCGGATCGCCGCCTCGCGGCATGTTCAGGCAACTGCGGCGGCGGCCCGGGTGCCCGTTCCCTCGCCACGATCGTGAGCCGGTCGGGACCAGCCCCGGCGACGGCGGCCCTTAAATCCATGGGCGATGGGGAAGGATCATGACGGAAGTCTGCATCGTCGGCTGGTCCCACTCGCCATTCGGCAAGCTGGACGACGCCGACATCGAGAGCCTGATCGACCGGGTCGCCGGCGCGGCCATCGCCGATGCCGGCGTGGCGCCGGCCGAGATCGACGGCGTGTTCGTCGGCACCTTCAACAGCGGCTTCAGCAAGCAGGACTTCCCCAGCTCCCTGCCGATGCAGACGCTGCCGGACCTGCGGTTCAAGCCGGCGGCGCGCTGCGAGAACGCCTGCGCCTCCGGCTCCGCGGCCATCCATGCCGCGCGCGACTTCATCGGCGCCGGCCGAGGCCGCCTCGCCCTGGTGATCGGTGCCGAGAAGATGACGGCGGCCACCGGCGCGCAGGTCGGCGACAACCTACTCGGCGCATCCTACCGCCGCGAGGAAGGCGACGTGCCGGCCGGCTTCGCCGGCGTGTTCGGGCGGATCGCGGAAAATTACTTCCAGCGCTTCGGCGACCAGTCGGACGCGCTCGCCACGATCGCCGCCAAGAACCATCGCAACGGCGTCGACAACCCGTACGCGCAGATGCGCCGCGACCTCGGCTTCGCCTTCTGTCGCAACCCCTCCGACAAGAACCCCTACGTGGCGGGACCGCTGAAGCGGACGGATTGTTCCCTGGTGAGCGACGGCGCGGCGGCGCTGATCCTGGCGGATGGCGAGACGGCGCGGGCCTTGGCCAAGGCCATCGCGTTCCGGGCGGCCGTCCACGTCAACGATTTCCTGCCGCTGTCGCGCCGCGACCCGACGCGCTTCGAGGGCGGCGCGGTCGCCTGGGCCCGGGCCTTCGAGCAGGCCGAGCTGAGCCTGGACGACCTGTCGTTCGTCGAGACGCACGACTGCTTCACCATCGCCGAGCTGATCGAGTACGAGGCGATGGGGCTGGCCCCGCACGGCAAGGGCGCCCGGATCGCGCTCGACGGCGTGACGGCGCCGGACGGCAGGCTGCCGGTCAACCGATCCGGCGGCCTCAAGGCGAAAGGCCACCCGGTCGGCGCGACCGGCGTGTCCATGCACGTCGTCGCCGCGATGCAGCTAGCCGGCGAGGCCGGCGACATGCAACTGCCGCGCGCCGACATCGGCGGCGTCTTCAACATGGGGGGGACCGCCGTTGCCAACTACGTCTCCATCCTGGAGCGGCAGCGGTGAGGGCCGCCGGCGTTTCCTACTCCGTCGACATCGTCAGCGGTGGCTTCACCTCGGACGGCAACGGCGAGACGTAGCCGCGCGCGCCGGTGCGGGCGGCGAGATCGGCCTTCGCGGCGGCGAGCAGGGCTGGGTCGGTGAGAACGGCGACGCCGGTCGCCGCCATCGCCTTGGCGACCTGCACCATCGCCTTGTGGGCCGCCGGCGCCTTGCCCTGCGCCACGACCTGCCAGGTGTGGAACGGCGTCCCGATCGCCACCGTCGGCGCATGCGCCTGCACCGTGGGCACGACCCAGCTCACGTCGCCGACGTCCGTCGAGCCGACGGCCGGGTTGCGCTTGGCATCCATCGGCACGACGCCATCGGCCAGCGCCTTGTCCGTGCGGCGCTGGCCGACCGTCCGGTAGATCGCGTCGATGTCGCCGGGACCGAAGGTGGCCTGGATGGCCTTGGCATAGGCGTGGTCGGCCTCGTCCCAGTGCGGCGGCCCGAGGTCCGCCAGGATGGCGTGCAGCGTGCGTTCCAGCGGCTCGTTGCCGAGGAGGTCGGACACGGCGCTGATGACCCGCGTGGTCATCGTCGTTTCCGTCATCAAGGCGGCGCCCTCGGCGATCTTCCTGACGCGGCCGACCAGCTCGCTCATCCCGGGCAGGTCGCGCGCCCTAACGGAGTAGCGGACGCGGGCGTGGGTCTGCACGACGTTGGGGGCGATCCCGCCGGCGTCGAGCAGGGCGTAATGCACGCGCGCGTCGCTCGGCATGTGCTCGCGCATGTAGTTCACGCCGACGTTCATGAGCTCGACCGCGTCGAGCGCGCTTCGGCCGAGGTGTGGCGCGACGGCCGCGTGCGCCGCCCGCCCGGCGAAAGTGAAGTCGACCCGCGTGTTGGCGAGCGAGATCGCCGGCGCCACCTCCCAGAAGCTGTGGGGGTGCCAGGAGATCGCGACGTCCGCGTCGGCGAAGGCACCGTCGCGCACCATGAAGGCCTTGGCGGCTCCGCCTTCCTCGGCCGGGCAGCCGTAGTAGCGAACGCGCCCGGGCGTGCCGGTCGCGGCGAGCCAGTCCCTGGTCGCGATCGCGGCGAGCAGCGCCGCCGAGCCGAGCAGGTTGTGGCCGCAGCCGTGGCCGGGGCCGCCCGCCACGACCGGCCGGTGCTCGGCGGCGCCAGCCTCCTGGCTGAGGCCCGGCAGCGCGTCGTACTCGCCGAGGAACGCGATCACCGGGCCGCCCTCGCCGGCCTCGCCGATCATCGCGGTGGGAATGCCGGCGACATTCTCGCGGACGCGGAAGCCGTGGTGCTGAAGCTCCGCGAGATGCTCGGCCGCCGAGCGCGTCTCGGTGTAGCAGACTTCCGGCATGCCCCACACCCGGTCGCTCAGCGCGATCAAGCGCCCCTTGTGGACGTCCACCCGGTGCCAGAGGGCGTTTCGATTGTCCAAGGTCGTCCCTCCGGAAGGCGCCGCTCGAGCATCAGCCCGAACGCGCGAAGCGCTTTTCGGAGGAAACTGATGCGGTGAAACAGGTTGCCGTGGGCGCCGGCCAAGGAGCCCTGCGCCCTTCCCAGGACCGTCGGGTGCGAAATGCAGGCCAAGCCGGGGCCGTCGAGACCGGGTCCCGCGTGCCGGCGACCGTGATAGACGGGGCGCCGCGCCCACGGCGGCCCATGGGGCACGGGCGGGCATGGCCCACGACTTGCAGCACCATCGGCGGGCGTCACCCCGACCATCGCACGATCGGGAGGGCCGGAGGATCGATGGACCAGCATCAGCTGAGGGGCTTGATCGGCGAGGTCAAGGACGGACGGCTGTCCCGCCGGAGCTTCGTACGGCACTTGGCGGCGCTCGGCCTGAGTGGACCGATGGCGGGCACCCTCCTCGCCGACAACGGCGTCGCGATGGCCGCCGACGCCCGCGCCACCTACAAGCCGACGAAGGCCGGCGGCGGCGGCCCGCTCAAGCTCCTATTCTGGCAGGCGCCGACGCTCCTCAACCCGCATTTCGCGATCGGCACCAAGGACCAGGAAGCCTGCCGCATCTTCTACGAGCCGCTCGCCGCCTGGGACGGCGACGCCAACCTGCTGCCCGTGCTCGCCGCCGTCATCCCGTCGAGGGAGAACGGCATGGTCGGGGCCGATGGCCGTTCCGTCACGTGGAAGATCAAGCCCGGCGTGAGATGGCACGACGGCGCGCCGCTCACCGCCGACGACCTCGTCTTCACCTCCGCCTACGCGAAGGACCCGGCGACCGCGGCGACCACGATCAGCTCCTACAGCAACATGAGCGTCGAGAAGGTCGACGACCTCACGGTCCGCATCCTGTTCGACAAGCCGACGCCACTGTGGGCCAACCCCTTCGTCGGCACGTTCGGCATGATCCTCCCCAAGCACGTCTTCGCCGCCTACACCGGGGCGAAGTCGCGCGAGGCGCCGGCCAACCTCGCGCCGGTGGGCACCGGACCCTACAAGTTCGTCGACTTCCGGCCCGGCGACATCCTGCGGGGCGAGCGCAACACGAACTACCATCTGGCCAACCGTCCCTTCTTCGACACGATCGAGATGAAGGGCGGCGGCGACGCCGTGTCGGCGGCGCGCGCGGTGCTGCAGACCGGCGAGTACGACTTCGCCTGGAACATGCAGATCGAGGACGAGGTCCTCAAGCAGCTCGAGGCCGGCGGCCGGGGGCGTGTCGAGGCGATCTACGGCGGCAACCTCGAACACCTCCTGCTGAACGCCACCGACCCCAACAAGGAGGTCGATGGCGAGCGCTCGTCGATCAAGACGAAGCATCCGGCGTTCTCCGACCCGGCCGTGCTGGCGGCGATGAAGCTGCTGGTCGATCGCGCCTCGATCCAGAAGTACATCTACGGCCGCGCGGGCAAGGCCACGGCGAACACGATCAACGGCCCCGACCGCTTCGTGTCGAGGGCCACGAGCTTCGCCTTCGATCCCGCCAAGGCCAACAAGCTGCTCGACGAGGCCGGCTGGGCCAAGGGTTCGGACGGTATCCGGGCCAAGAACGGCACCAAGCTGAACTTCGTGTTCCAGACCTCCATCAACGCGCCTCGCCAGAAAACGCAGGCGATCATCAAGCAGGCCTGCCAGAAGGCCGGCATCGGCATCGAGATCAAATCGGTGACCGCTTCGGTGTTCTTCTCCTCCGACGTCGCGAACACGGACACCTACCCGCACTTCTACGCCGACATGGAGGAGTACCAGACCAACATGGTCCAGCCCGACCCCGGCCTGTGGTGCCAGCAGTTCGTGTCGTGGGACGTCGCCTCCAAGGCCAACAAGTGGCAGGGGCGCAACATCCTGCGCTGGCAGAACGCCGACTACGACAAGCTGTACGGCGAGGCGCAAACGGAGATCGACCTCGTCAAGCGCGCGACGCTGTTCATCCAGCTGAACAACATGGCCGTGGCCGGCAACCTCGTGCCGCTCATCAACCGCGCCGAGGTTTCGGCCGTGAACAAGAAGCTCCACCTCCCCCTGAGCGGGTGGGACAACGACCTTTGGGACCTGCCCGACTGGTGGCGCGAGGCGTGATGTCCGCGGGCACGGCGGGCGACGCGGTCGCTCGAAGCGGACGGCGAACGCGATGATCGCGTACCTGATGCGGCGCCTGCTGGTCGCGGTCCCGAGCCTGATCGGCATCAGCCTCGTGCTGTTCACCGTCCTCGCCCTCGCGCCCGGCGACCCGTTCGGCGATCTCGCCTCCAACCCCAACGTGCCGCCGGAGGTGGCGGCGTCGCTCAGGGCCAAGTTCGGCCTCGATGACCCCATCATGGTGCGCTACCTGCACTGGGCGCTCGCCATGGTGCATGGCGATTGGGGCTTCTCCTTCGCGAGCCGGGTCGATGTCACCGAACTGATCCGGCAGCGTCTACCCTCCACGCTGCTCGTGGTCGGCTCGTCGCAGGTCCTGGCGCTCCTGGTCGCGGTCCCGGTCGGGACCTATGCCGCGCTGCG
The DNA here is from genome assembly GCA_964244495.1 of uncultured Beijerinckiaceae bacterium. Taxonomy (GTDB): domain Bacteria; phylum Pseudomonadota; class Alphaproteobacteria; order Rhizobiales; family Beijerinckiaceae; genus RH-AL1. Next base: position 225,808 of record CAXTIU010000002.1, on the reverse strand, counting down.
GCCGCACTCGCTGTTCGACCAGGCCGCCAACGGCCTCGCCTTCGTCGGCTTCTCCCTGCCGACCTTCTTCACCGGGCTGCTGCTGATCCTGCTGTTCTCCATCAAGCTCGACTGGCTGCCGTTCGTTTACCAGGCGGACATCGCCAGCACCGGCTGGCGCTGGTGGTGGGACCACTTGGCGCAGATGATCATGCCGGTGAGCGTGCTCGCGCTGTTCCAGGCGGCGTCCTACACGCGCTACGTCCGCTCGTCCGTCCTCGACGTGGCGCGGCTCGACTACGTCACCACGGCGCGGGCCAAAGGCTTGGCGGAGACGGTCGTGGTGTGGCGGCACGTCGCGCGCAACGCGATGATCCCCGTCGTGACGCTCGTGGCCCTGCAGATGCCCGCCGTGTTCGGCGGCGCGATCGTGACCGAGCAGATCTTCCGTGTGCCCGGCGTCGGCTCCCTCCTCATCGACGCGATGCTCGCCAACGACACGCCGGTGGTGATGGCGGTGACGTTCGTCTTCGCCTGCCTGGTGGTCCTCTTCAACCTGGTCGCCGATCTGCTCTACGGCTGGCTCGACCCGCGGATCTCCTATGGCTGAACCAGCCGTGACGGCGCCGGACCTTCGTGTCGCCGAACGCCATCCGACGAGGGACGCCGCCACCGCGCTCGCCGCCGCCGACCCGGCCCTCTCGGCCGAGCCGCCGCTCGCCGGCCCGGCCCGCGGCCGCCGGGTGCTGCCCGCCGCCGAGATGTGGCGGCGTTTCCGCCGGCACCGGCTCGCGGTCGTCAGCGTCTTCATCCTGTCGGCGCTCGTGGGCGGCGTGCTGCTGGGTCCGCTGCTGCGGCCGCTCGCGATCGACGACATCGATTTCTCCGCCATGCTTCAGGGTCCGTCTTGGACCCACCCCCTCGGCACGGACGACCTCGGCCAGGACCTGCTCGCCCGCATGATCCACGGCGGCCGCATCTCGCTCGCGGTGGGCCTCGCGGCCATGCTGGTCGCGACCTCGGTCGGCGTCGCGGTGGGGGCGCTCGCCGGCATGGCGAAGGGCGTCCTCGATGCCGTCCTGATGTGGGTGACGGACCTGTTCCTGTCCCTGCCGCAACTGCCGCTGCTGCTCCTCATCATCTACCTGTTCCGCGACAAGCTGAAGGCCGTGTTCGGCGTCCAGGGCGGCGTCTTCGTGATGGTCGTGGTGGTCATCGGCGGCTTGCGCTGGATGCCGATCGCCCGGCTCGTCCGGGCGCAGTTCCTGTCGCTGCGCGAGAAGGAGTTCGTCGAGGCGGCGCGCGCCGCCGGCGCGAGCCGTTGGTGGCTGGTGGTCCGGCACATCCTGCCAAACGCGCTCGGGCCGGTGATCGTCGCCGCTTCCATCGAGGTGTCCGCCGCCATCATCGCGGAGTCGACGCTCTCCTTCCTGGGGCTCGGCTTCCCGCCCGATATCCCGACCTGGGGCCGGCTGCTGTTCGATGCCAAGGACCACCTCGACACCGCGCCGCATTGGGCGCTGTTCCCCGGCGCCGCCATCTTCCTCACGGTGCTCTCCATCAACTTCCTGGGCGACGGCCTGCGGGACGCGCTCGACCCCAGGCGCGTGCGATGACGGCGCGTGCGATGACGGCGCGCGCGTTGGCCGGAGCCGTGACCAAGGCGGGCGTCGCGACGCCCGTCCTGTCGGTCGAGAACCTCACCGCCTCGTTCAAGACGGACGAGGGGTGGCGGGAGGTGGTGAAGGATGTTTCCTTCACCGTCGGGCCGCGCGAGACGGTGGCGCTCGTCGGCGAGTCCGGCTCCGGCAAGAGCGTCACCGCGCTCTCCTGCATGCGGCTGACGCCGGCCAAGACGAGCCGCGTCGCCGGGCGGATCGCGCTGGAGGGCCGCGACCTGCTCGCGTTGCCGGACGCCGCCATGCGCCGGGTGCGCGGCGACGATGTCGCGATGATCTTCCAGGAGCCGATGACGAGCCTCAACCCGGTGCTGACCGTCGGCTTCCAGATCGGCGAAGCCCTGACGCTGCACCGAGGCCTGTCGCGCCGGCAGGCGGAGGCGGAGACGGTCCGGCTCTTCGACAAGGTCCGCATCCCCGCGGCGCGATCGCGGATCCACGAGTACCCGCACCGCTTCTCCGGCGGCATGCGCCAGCGCGTGATGATCGCCATGGCGCTCGCCTGCCGCCCCAAGCTGCTGATCGCCGACGAGCCGACCACCGCGCTCGACGTCACCATCCAGGCGCAGATCCTCGACCTCATCAAGGCGCTGCAGGTCGAGGAAGGCATGTCGGTCCTCTTCATCACGCACGACATGGGCGTGGTCGCCGAGATCGCCGACCGCACGGTCGTCATGGTTCGCGGCGAGGCGGTGGAAAGCGGGCCGACCGGGGCGCTGTTCGAGCGCGCCGAGCACCCCTACACGCGGGCGCTCCTCGCCGCCGTGCCGAAGCTCGGCTCGATGGCTGGGCGGACCCGGCCGATGCGCTTCCCGATCGTCGATCGGGCGACCGGGGAGCCGGAAATCCTCGGTGCGGAAGCGCCCGCGGCGGACGCCCCCGGCCCGGCGCGTCCCGTGCTGGAGGTCGCCGACCTCACCACCCGTTTCGACATCCGTGGCGGGTTCATGGGCGGGCTGAAGGGCCGAGTCCACGCGGTGGAGAAGGTGTCGTTCTCTATCCGTGCCGGCGAGACGCTGTCGCTGGTCGGCGAATCCGGGTGCGGCAAGTCGACGACCGGGCGTTCCGTGCTGCGCCTCGTCGAGCCCGCCGCCGGCTCCGTCCTGCTCGACGGCGAGGACGTGCTCACGCTCGACCGGGCGGCGCTGCGCGATCGGCGCCGACGCATGCAGATGATCTTCCAGGACCCGTTCGCGAGCCTCGATCCGCGCATGACGATCGGGGCGGCGATCGCCGAGCCCCTGCTCATCAATCGCCTCGCCGGGCGCGCCGAGGCGAGGGAGCGGACGGCCGACCTGCTGCGCCGCGTTGGCCTCGCGCCGGAGGTGGCCGGCCGCTTCCCGCACGAGTTCTCCGGCGGGCAGCGCCAGCGCATCTGCATCGCCCGCGCGCTGGCCGTCAGGCCGCGCCTGATCGTGGCGGACGAGTCGGTGTCGGCGCTCGACGTGTCGGTGAAGGCGCAGGTCGTCAACCTGATGCTGGAGCTTCAGGCCGAGTTCGGGCTCGCCTACCTCTTCATCTCGCACGACATGGCGGTCGTGGAGCGCGTCAGCCACCGGGTCGCGGTCATGTACCTCGGCGAGATCGTCGAGATCGGGCCGCGCTCGGCGATCTTCGGCGATCCCCGCCATCCCTACACCAAGCGGCTGCTGGCCGCCGTGCCCGTCCCCGACCCCGCGCGTCGGGGCGAGCGGCACGCCATCTCGAACGACGAGATCAGGAGCCCGATCCGGGCGCCGGACTACGTGCCGCCGGTCCGGCTGTATCGCGACGTTTCCCCCGGCCACGTCGTGCAGGTCTGGGGTGGGGAATGGGAGCGGGGCGCCGTCGCCGCGACCGCCTAGCGGCGACGCGAGCCCGGCGGTCGCGGTCGTCCGCCGGGACGCGCGAGGGACCCAAGCTCTGTCTTTCGGTTCCTTGCCGGCCGGCGCGGGGCCGTGACAAGGTTCCGGCCGAACGGACCCGGGCGGCACGGCGGACGCGCCGGCGCATCGGGCCGCTTCCCGGGAGAAGACAGCCGATGCCGATCATGCGCTTCATCAACCGTGTGCCGGGCGGCCTGATGGTGGTGCCGTTGTTCCTCGGCATGCTGATCAACACCTTCGCGCCGCACCTGCTCAAGATCGGCGGTTATACCGAAGGCCTCAGCAGCGCCGGCTACAACACGGCCCTCGGCATCTACCTGTTCACCGTCGGCACCAAGATGACGCTGAGCGCCGCGCCGCGCATGCTGAAGCGGGGCTTCGGCATCATGGCGGTCAAGCTCGCCATCGCGGTCGTCATCGCCCTCGCGGTCGCCCGGTTCAGCGGCGGCGCGCTGTTCGGCTTCAGCACGCTAGCGCTGATGGTCGCCTTCAGCGACACCAATGGCGGGATGTTCATGGCGCTGACCAGCGTGATGGGCGACGAGGACGATGTCGGCACCTACGTTCCCCAGAGCATCGAGACCGGCCCTTTCATCACGATGGTGTTCCTCGTCGGCGCCGGCCTCGCGAACATCCCCTGGATCGCGATGGTGTCGGTCATCGCGCCCATCTTCGTCGGCGCCATCCTGGGCAACCTCGACCGCGACCTGCGCGACTTCTTCGCAAGGCACGAACCGATCATCGTTCCTTTCATGGCGTTCACGCTCGGCCAGAACATCAACCTCAACAACGTCGTCAGCGGCGGCGTGTCCGGCGTCCTCCTCGGCGTGGCGGTCTGCGCGGTCACGGGCACCCTCTGCATCGTGGCCGACCGCCTCCTGGGCGGAACGGGCATCGCCGGCGCCGCCGCGTCGAGCACCGCCGGCAACGCCGCCGCCGTCCCCCAGGCGATCGCCCTCGCCGACCCGAGCTACGCCGTTATCGCACCGGTGGCGACCGTGCAGGTCGCCGCCTCCGTCATCGTGACCGCCATCCTCACCCCGATGCTGACGTCCTGGATGTATCGTCGCGTACGCAGGCGGCGCGTCCCGGCCGTTGACGCGCAGGCGCCGCTGGTCGTAAGCCCCCGGTCACCGGAGCCCGTCTGACGTTCGGTCCGCGCGTCCCTTCGTGAACGAAGCTCCCTAGCGCCGCCACGGCAAAGAACGTATCCCGGCGAGTGCGCCGTCGTCCGCGCCGGGTCAGGGTTGGAACCATGCAGAACACCGACAAGCCCGACGTTCTCATCCTGAAGGCGATCGCGCCGGAGCTCGTGGCGGAGCTGGCGACGACCTTGACCTTGCACCAGGTCCATGACGCGCCGGATCCGGACAGGCTGATCGCTGACGTCGGTCCCCGGATCCGCGGCGTTTCCACCGGCGGGTCGGTGAAGGTCGATGCCACGCTCTACGACAGGCTGCCCCGCCTCGAACTCGTTTCCAACCTCGGTGTCGGCTACGACGCGATCGACGCCCACGAGGCCGCCCGCCGCAACGTGATCGTGACCAACACGCCCGACGTCCTCAACGACGAGGTCGCGGACCTCGCCGTCGGCCTGCTGCTGGCGACCATCCGGCAGATCCCGCAGACCGACCGCTACCTGCGTGCCGGTCACTGGCACCGGGGGGACTTTCCCCTCACCGCGACCCTGCGGGGGCGCACGATCGGTATCCTCGGCCTCGGCCGGATCGGGCGCGCCATCGCCCGGCGGCTCGAAGGCTTCGATGTCGCGATCGCCTATCACGGCCGTCGCAAGCAGGATGACGTGAGCTACGCCTTCTACGGCGACCTCGTCGAGATGGCGCGCGCCGTCGACGTGCTGGTGGTGGTCGCCCCCGCGAGCCAAGCCACGCGCAACATCGTCGGTGCCGCCGTGCTGGAGGCCCTGGGTCCGCAAGGCGTCCTCATCAACGTCGCGCGCGGCAGCCTCGTCGATGAGGACGCGCTGGTCGAAGCGCTGACGGCCGGCACCATCCACAGCGCCGGGCTCGACGTCTTCGCGCGGGAACCGCACGTGCCGGCCGCCCTGATGGCGCTCGACCACGTCGTGCTCCTGCCCCATGTCGGCTCCGCCTCGGTCCACACCCGCCAACGCATGGGTGCGCTGATGGTGGAGAACCTGGTCTCCTGGTTCGCCGGCAAAGGGCCGGTCACGCCCGTTTCCGAGACGCCTTGGCGTCCAAGCTGACGCCGGAACGGCTCCGCGCCGCAGGACATCGCGACGCGGGCCGGCAGCACGGCCCCATCCCGTCGCATCGGCGTGTCGGGGTGCGACGCGCGTGGATCGGTCCGAGGCCTTGGGCCGCGTGGCCTGGCCGCCGCAGCGGCACGCTCTTGAGAATTCAACACGGCACACACATTCTCGCGTCAGCTGCGTCATGCGTCAGGACTTCGGGGCCACCGCGACCAACTCCGGTCGAATGAGGTAAGGGTACCTTACGGCCGCGCCGATGAGGCGACAAGCCTCGATCGGGGGCAGCCACGCGCCGATCACACTGCGCCGCGTCCGCGATGCGGTCCGATCCTGTCGCCAGCCCGAGCGTCGCTTCCATCAAGCGTCAACGGAGCGTTCCGGCGCGAGGCTCGGCAGGAAGCGTGTCCGCGCGGATCGCGCCGCCTCCGCTACGTACGTCGCCGTGGCGCGGACCCGGCCGATGTCGCGCATGTCGGAGTTCATGACGAGCCAGTAGGACCGCGTGAGCCGAAAGTCCGGCAACAGGCGGACGAGGCCGGCCCGACCCGCCGACCCGTCGGCGTCCCCCGAGGCGATGAAGCAGGGGAGAACGGCGAGCCCGGCCCCGGCGACCGTCATGGCGTGCTGCGAGATCACGTCGGATGTCTTGAGCCTCGGGACGATGGCGTCCGCGAGGCACCGGAGATAGTCGTGATCGGGCGTCGGTCGGTAATCGTCGATGTAGCCGATGAACGCGCAGGCAGCGGCGTCCCCGATCGTCGCGATCGGCCCGACGCGCTCCAGGTAGCCGGGCGAGGCGTAGAGCCCGAGCTCGTAGTCGGTCAGCTTGCGGGCATGCAGCCGACCTTCGGCGGGTTGGGCGCCGGTGATGACGAGATCGGCCTCGCGTTTGGACAGGCTGACCGAGCGCGGGTTGGCGACGAGCTCGATGTCGAGCGTCGGGTGGCGCGCGGTCAGCGACCCGATCTCGCGCGACAGGAAATAGGTGCCGAACCCTTCCGGCGAGCCGATCCGGACCGAGCCCGCCATGTCCTGCGCGGCTTCCGCGATGCGCGAACGGATGTGGAGGGCACGGCTCTCGATCGCCTCGGCTTCCGCCATCAAGCGCTCGCCGGCCGCCGTCGGCACGTAGCCGGAAGCGTGGCGTTCGAAGAGGCGGGTTCGCAGCGCCGCCTCGAGCCCGGAGATGCGACGGCTCAGCGTCGAATGGTCGATCCGCAGGCGACGCGCCGCCGCCGTCAGCCGACCGTCGCGGACGACGGCGAGGAAGGCGCGCAGGTCGTTCCAGTCGAACTCCGGGGCCATATGGGAAATCCTGCACGGGGCCTCAGCGAACTTGCCTCTTGCCGCCTCAACACCCGCGCGCGACCTTCGCAAGCAAAAGGGGAGGACTTGAGGCGCGGTCGCCCGTTGCCGATCCACCCCGAGGGCCGAAGAAGGAGGGGACGCGATGAATCTGTCGACCATGTTGGAGGCTCGCGCCGAAGAAGGACGGTCCGTCCGCGTCGGCCTGATCGGCGCGGGCAAGTTCGGCTCCATGTTCCTCTCGCAGGGCGTCCGCACGCCGGGCCTGCACATCGTCGGCATCGCCGACCTGAACGTGTCCAGCGCCCGCCAAGCGACGTTGCGGGTGGGCTGGGCGCCCGAGCGCACCGCCTGTCGCTCGCTGGACGACGCGATCCGCTCCGGCGGAACCTGCATCCTGGACGATGCCGCCGCGCTGATCGCGTTCGACCTCGACGTGATCGTGGACGCGACCGGCAGCCCGGCCGCCGGGATCCGTCACACCTTGCTGTGCTGCGAGCACGGCAAGCACATCATCATGGTCAACGTCGAGGCGGACGCGCTGGCCGGGCCGCTGCTCGCCCGCAAGGCGGCCGAGGCCGGCATCGTCTACTCCTTCGCCTACGGCGACCAACCCGCCCTAATCGCGGAGATGGTCGATTGGGCGCGAACCGCCGGTTTGGAAGTGGTCTGCGCCGGCAAGGGCACGAAGTACCTGCCGACCTACCATCAGTCGACGCCCGACACCGTGTGGGGGCACTACGGCTTCAGCGACGAGCAGGTCGCCGGCGGTGACTTCAACCCGCAGATGTTCAACTCCTTCCTCGACGGCACGAAGTCGGCCCTCGAAATGGCGGCGGTCGCCAACGCGACCGGCCTTGTGCCGCCCTCCGACGGTCTCCTTTTCCCGCCGTGCGGCGTGGACGATCTCCCGCAGGTGCTGAAGCCGCGCGCCGACGGCGGTCTGCTGGAGCGCAAGGGCACGGTCGAGGTGGTTTCCTCGATCGAGCGCGACGGCCGCCCGGTGTTCCGCGACCTGCGCTGGGGCGTCTACGCCGTGTTCGAGGCGCCGAGCCGCTACGTCATGGACTGTTTCCAGCAATATGGGCTGAAGACCGACGCGAGCGGCAGGTATGCCGCGATGTACAAGCCTTACCACCTGATCGGCCTTGAGCTGGGGATCTCCGTCGCCAGCGCCGCCCTGCGCCGCGAGGCGACCGGCTGCACGCGCGGCTTCAGCGGCGACGTGGTGGCGACCGCCAAGCGCGACCTCGAGCCCGGCGAATCGTTGGACGGCGAAGGCGGCTTCACCGTCTACGGCAAGGTGATGCCGGCACGGGCCTCGCTGAGCGCCGGCGGGCTGCCGATCGGCCTCGCGCACGACATGACGCTGAACCGCGCGGTGAAGGCCGGACAACCGGTCCGCTGGCAGGATGTCGCCTTCGACGCGAACCATCAGGCCGTGCGCCTGCGGCACGAGATGGAGGCCTTCTTCCGCCGGGAGATGGGCCTGGGGGATGCGCGAAGGCTCGCGTCCTGAGCGAACCGGTCGCGGCCCCGAGTGGGCGGCGTCGAGCGCCGCGGAGCCGTCCGCGTCGACGAGGCCCGACCGCTCCGGCAGGCCTCGACCCGCAAGCGCGCGCGACGAACGCGCGATCTGGTCCTTGCATCAAGGAGACTGTGCCGTGTCGAGTGCCGGAATTCTGCTGCCGAACACGTGTCGTGTCACGCACGGGACGGGGGCCAACATCAAGGAGCCCTTCCCTGACATCCCCCTCGTCATGCACGAGCTCCACGCCGGCGGGGACGCGTCCTTCCGCGGACAGTTCGGCTTCATCCCGTTCACCGATCAGCTCCGCCTGCCCAGGCACGTCCACATCGACGATGGAACGGACGCGGCCGAGCGGACCCTCCTGGCGGAGCGCATCCTCGTGCTGAACGGCGTCGCCCTCACGGAGCTGAACGGCGAGGTTTTCCTCGTCGCCCCCGGCACCCTGGTCGATATCGCGCCGGGCGTGCCGCACACGTGGACGGCGTGTCCGCCCGGCGTGCGCCTGCCGGACGGCGGCACGTCCGACGGACGCTTCCTCATGATCTACGAATATTCGCGGCGGACCGGGTTCTTCCCGACCGATCGCGCCACGCCCATCGCGAGCGCCGCCGAGTACGAGCCTTACACGCGCGATCTCGACGCGATCAGGTTCCCCAAGCTCACGGCGCGGCAGGTCGTCGATCAGGCCTCGTTCGTGTGGGACAGGGCGGTGCGACGCGACCTCGCGATGGGTTGAGCCCGCGCGCGGCCGCGCCGCCGGGAAGCCCCCACTTTCGTCGCACGCGCCGGCATATGGCGGTGAACGCGTCGGGCGGCGTATTCTGCCGCGAAACCGTGGAGGAACGACCATGAACGTCCAAGCCAAGCCGCAGTTCGCCCGGCCGGCCATACCATCCGCCATCCAGGACTGGCTGTCCAAACCCCGCAACCTGCTGATCGACGGCAAGTGGGTCCCGGCGCAGTCCGGCAACACCTTCGCCGTCGACGATCCCGCGACCGGCACGGTGATCGCCCACGTCGCGGAAGGCGACAAGGCCGACATCGACCTGGCCGTCGCCGCCGCGCGGCGCGCGTTCGAGAGCGGGCCGTGGGCCGCCATGACGCCGTCCATGCGGGGCCGGATCATCCACAGGATCGGCGACCTCATCCTCGAACACGCCGACGAACTCGCCGCCATCGAGTCGCTCGACAACGGCAAGCCCAAGCTGGTGGCGAAGGCGGCCGACGTCACGCTCGCCGCCGACATGTTCCACTACATGTCCGGCTGGGCCACCAAGCTGGAAGGCAAGTACATCCCGATCTCGGCGCTGGCCGCGCCGGGCCGGTACGTTTCGACGACGCGGCCCGAGCCGATCGGCGTGGTGGGCCAGATCATCCCGTGGAACTTCCCGCTCCTGATGGCCGCCTGGAAGCTCGCGCCGGCGCTGACCACCGGCTGCACCGTCGTGCTGAAGGTCGCCGAGGAGACGCCGCTGTCGGCGTTGCGCTTGGGCGAGCTGATGCTGGAGGCCGGCGTTCCCGCCGGCGTGGTCAACATCGTGCCGGGCTTCGGCGAAACGGCCGGCGCCGCTCTCGCCGGGCACCCCGGCGTCGACAAGGTCGCCTTCACCGGCTCGACGGACGTGGGCCGGCTCATCGTCCAGGCGGCGTCGCGCGACCTCAAGAAGGTATCGCTCGAACTCGGCGGCAAGTCGCCGAACATCGTGCTGAAGGACGCCGACCTGTCCTCGACGGTGGTCGGCGCCACGGCGGCCATCTTCTTCAACCACGGCCAGTGCTGCAACGCCGGCTCGCGGCTCTTCGTCCACCGCTCGATCTTCGACGAGGTCGTGGAAGGCATCGCCAACGAGGCTAGGAAGATCAGGATCGGGCACGGGCTCGACGAGAACGTCGACATGGGCCCGCTCGTGTCGCGGGTGCAGTACGAGCGCGTGACCGGCTTCCTGGAGGCGGGCGAGCGGGAAGGCGCGCGGGCGCTGCTGGGCGGTCACGGGCTCGGTGGCGACGGCTACTTCGTGCCGCCGACGATCCTCGTCGACACCAAGCCGGACATGAAGGTCGTGCGCGAGGAGATCTTCGGACCGGTGCTCGTCGCCACGCCCTTCGACGAGGCCGACGACGCGCTCATCGCCGAGGCCAACAACACGATCTACGGCCTGGCGGCGGGCGTGTGGGGCGGCAACGGCGCCGAGTGCCAGCGCATCGCCAACCGCCTCAGGGCCGGCACGGTGTGGATCAACTGCTACCACGTCTTCGACGCGGCCCTGCCGTTCGGCGGCTACAAGCAGTCCGGCTGGGGGCGCGAGATGGGGCAGGCCGTGCTGGCGAACTACCTCGAACAGAAGGCCATCACGACCCACATCGGGTGAAGGATCCTCGATCCCGCAACGGCCGGCGGTGTCGCGCCGCCGGCCGTCGCCTCACAGCAGCTTCTCGATCCGGATCGGCAGCTCGCGAATCCGTCGGCCGGTCGCATGGTACACGGCGTTGGCGATGGCCGCGTTCATGCCGACGACGCCGAGTTCGCCGATGCCCTTCATGCCGAGCGGGTTCACCTCGTCGTCCGTCTCGGGAACGACGATGACGTCGATGTCTCCGACGTCGGCGCAGACCGGGATCAGGTACTCCGCGATGTTGTCGTTGGTGTAGCGCGCGAGCTTGGGGTCGATCTCGGTGGCCTCGTGCAGGGCCGAGCTGATGCCCCAGATCATGCCGCCCATGAACTGGCCGTGCGCCATGCGCGGGTTGATGATGCGACCGGCCGAGAAGGCACCGACCGCGCGGCGTACGCGCACCTCGCGCGTCGCGCTGTGCACCCGGACCTCGACGAACTGCGCGCCGAAGGCGTAGGTGGTGAAATCCTCGCGCTGCAATCCGCGCGACATCACCATCTGGCCTTGGTAGAGCTTGGACACCGCCTCCGCCGGCAGGCCTTTCGGCGTGTTCTCGGCGTAAACCTCGATGACGCCGCCGCTGACCCGGCGCACCGCCTCCGCCAATGGTTCGCTGACCCCGTCGGCGCCGCGCAGCGCGCCGTCGCGCAACGTCAGGCTGTCGAGGTCGCGGCCGGCGAACGCGCCCTCGTTGCTGGTCACGGCGGCGTAACCGATGCGCGCGCGCATCTCTTCGCAGGCGCGGGCGACGGCGTGGCACACGCCGGACGCGTGCGAGGAGCCGGCGGCGAGCCCACCCGGCGGCAGGTCGCTGTCGCCGAGCTGCACCGTCACTTGGTCGATCGGGATGCCGAGCCTGTCGGCGACGACCTGGGCCATGATCGTGTGGGTGCCGGTGCCGATGTCGTGCGCGGCGCACTGCACCATCGCCTTGCCGCTGGCGCCGAGCGACACCCGGGCGGCACCGGCGCCGATGTTCGCGGGGTAGGCGGAAGCGGCGCAGCCGAGGCCGACCAGCCATTCGCCGTCCCGCGTCGAGCCGGGTCGAGGGTCGCGCGCGTTCCATCCGAAGCGCGCCGCCGCCTGATCGAAGCAGGCCATCAGCGAGCGCGAGGAGTACCGCTGCCCGGTCGCCGGATCGACTTGCGTGTCGTTGACGCGGCGCAGCTCGACAGGGTCGATCCCGAGCTTCTCCGCGAGCTCGTCCATCGCGGACTCGAGCCCGAACATGTAGGGCACGTCCGGCGGCGCGCGCATGAAGCCCGGCGTGTTGCGGTCGGCGTGCACCACGTTGACGCGCGTCAGGATGTTGGGGCACGCGTACATGCGCGCCGTCGTCTCCGTCCCGGAGACAGTGTAGGTGGAGGGGCGCGAACTGACCTCCCATCCCTCGTGGCGGAAAGCGGTCAGCTTGCCGTCAGGGCTGGCGCCGAGCTGCACATGGTGGCGGGTCTCGGCCCGGTAGGTCGCGATCGTGTAGCCCTGGTCGCGGGTGGCGACCAACTTGACCGCGCGGCCGAGCCGCCGGGCGGCGACGGCGATCCAGGCGCTGCGCGCGGAAGGGACACCCTTGGCACCGAAGGCCCCGCCGACGTGGCGCGACACCACGCGGATGCGGGCGATGTCGAGGTGCAGCTGCTTGGCGAGCGCGCCGCGCAGCCCGTGCACGAACTGGCTCGGCTCGTAGACCGTGAGGCTGCCGTCGTGCCAGACAGCGGTGGTGGAGAACAGCTCGATCGCGTTGTGATGCTGCGTCGGCGTGCCGTAGCGCGCGTCGACCCGAACCGGCGCCGCCGCGAAGGCGGCTTCGGCGTCACCGACCGCGAAGTCCTTGTGCTCGCCGGGCGGTCGCCGCTCCTCCGTCGCGCCGGGGCTGCCGAAGGTCGCGCTCGGTGCCTCCGCGTCGTAGCGCACCGTGATGGCGTGGGCGGCCTCGCGCGCCGCCTCGTAGGTTTCCGCCACCACCACGCCGATGATCTGGCCGGCGTGCCAGACGCGGGCGTCCTGCATCGTGGTCGTTTCGCCGCCCGAGCCATGCGGGGGCGGCGGGTCGGCCTCGCCACCGACGTTCTCATGGGTGAGGATGTCGAGCACGCCCTCGACGGCGCGCGCTTGCCCCAAGTCGAAGCCGGCGATGCGGCCCCGGCTGATCGTGCTCGTCACCAGGAAGGCGTAGGCCGGGTTGGCGACCGGCTCGTCGGCCGCGTAGAGCGCTTGGCCCGTCACCTTGGCGCGCCCCTCGATGCGCGGGACGGCGGCGCCGATGCCGTCGTGAGGATCGGGAGCGGTGAGGCCGTGCGTCATGGCTGTATCTCCAGCGCCGCCGCGGCGAACAGGGCGCGCGTCATTGTGCGCTGGCCGAGTTCGACCTTGTAGGCATTGTCGGGTCGCGTCACCGCGCCGGCGAAGGCCGCTTCCGCCGACGCCTTCGCCGTCACTTCGTCGAGGGTTCGCCCGCGCAGCGCCACCTCGGCCTCGTGGGCGCGCCAGGGCTTGGCGGCGACGCCCAGCGCGATCCGTACGTCGCGCACGGTGCCGCCGTCGAGGTCGAGGGCGACCGCCGCCGACGCCAGGGCGAAGGCGTAGGATTGCCGGTCGCGCACCTTGAGGTAGAGCGAGCGGCGGAACCACGGCTGGATCGGCACGGTGAAGCCGATGATGAGCTCGCCCGGCCGGAGTTGAGTCTCGACGTCCGGCGCGTCGCCGGGCAAGCGATGGAGGTCCTCCACGGCGAGGTCGCGCGTCCCGTCCGGACCGGACAGGTGCGCCACCGCGCCGAGCGCCACCAGGGCGTTGGCGAAGTCCCCGGGATAATGCGCGATGCAGCGCTCGCTGACGCCCAGCACGGCGAGGTGCCGGCTATTGCCCTCCAGCGCGCCGCAGCCGGTGCCGGGCGCGCGCTTGTTGCACCGCGGCCAAGACGGGTCGCGGAAGTAGTTGCAGCGGGTTCTTTGCAGCACCGTGCCGGCGATGCTCGCCATGTTGCGCAGCTGCGGCGAGGCGGCGAGCTGCAGCGATTGGGCGAGCGCGGGCGCCGCGCGCAGCACCACGGGATGATCGGCGACCTCGCTCATGCGCGCCAGCGCGCCGAGGTGCAGTCCTTCGGCGTCGACGCGGATCGCGGCGTGGTCGCGGCGCAGCCCGTTGATGTCGATCAGCGCCCGCGGGTGCCAGGAGCCGAGCTTCATCAGGTCGAGCAGGGCGGTGCCGCCGGAGAGATACTGCGCCGGCGCGTGATCGCCATCCGGCGCGCGGACGGTGGCGAGGCGCACCGCGTCGGGAGCGTCGTCGGCGCGTTCGTAAGCGAAGGGCCGCATGTCAGGCCGCCGTCCGGACGGGCCGCATGGCGTCGCGCGCCGCTCCCACGGCGGCGACGATCTTCGGATAGGCGGCGCAACGGCACAGGTTGCCGCTCATGTACTCGCGAATCTCGTCAACGCTTCCCGCGTGGCCCTCCTCGACGCAGGCGACGGCGGACATGATCTGGCCCGGCGTGCAGTAGCCGCACTGGTAGGCGTCGTGGTCGAGGAAGGCCTGCTGCATCGGGTGCAGCGCGTCCCCTTCGCCCGCCAGTCCCTCGATGGTGGTGATCGCGTGACCCTGCGCGGCCACCGCGAGCGTGAAGCACGCCAGCACGCGCCGGCCGTCCAGCAGCACCGTGCAGGCGCCGCATTGGCCCTGGTCGCAGCCCTTCTTCGACCCGGTCAGGCCGAGCCGCTCGCGAAGCACGTCCAGCACGGTCGCGCGCACGTCGATCGCGAGGCGGTGCTCGCGGCCGTTCACCTTCAAGACAGCATCCATGTCATCGACTCGGCTGTGACTGTTGAACCTGCGGCCCCCGGCGAACCGCGCCGCGCGAGATCCGCAGCAGGGATCGCCGTCGCGATCGGCTCGCCGTCGGACGCATGGGCGCGAAACAACGGCGAGGCATCGTCGGATGGTGGCTTGATCCGTTTCGACGACGTGCATCAAACGGCGAGCGCGGCACGACGTTCCGAAGGCCGATCCGTCGCCGATTGCCACGGTGCCGGGTGAGCGCTGCTCACGCCTCGGCGACCGCGCCCGCCCGCGCGATGTCGCCGGCGTCCTTCAGGTCCCAGGCGCCCCGGCACAGCTCGATCAGGCGTCTGGTCTGGCCGGCCGACAGGATGCCCTCGCACAAGTCCGAGAACTTACCGTCGAGCTGGGCGTCCGACATCGGGTTCTCCTGGCTGCCGACCGCGTGGGGAATGAACGCGTGCACGACCTTGCCGTCGGCGAGCGTCACGCTCATGTCGACCTGGTCGGACTTGATCGCCGGGTCGATCACCGCGTTGACCTTCCTGCGCACGCCCACCACGGTCGCATCGGCGACCGCCGCATCGGTGAAGGCCTTCTCGCCGCCCTTGCCGGTCACCATGGCCACCGCCACCGCGTGGTAGATGGAGAACTTGCCCTCGAGTCCGCTCCTCGGGTCGGTCTTGCCCATCAGGTTCAGCACGAGGGGATGGACCTTCAGGTCGATCGAGCGGATGGCTGCCGGCTTGATGTCGTTGGCGTCGCGCAGCCGGATCGCGGCGTCGATGGCCGGGTGGCTGACGATGCCGCAGGCGAACGGCTTGTAGGTGTTGAGCGCCAGCTCGTAGCGGGTACCGAGCCCTTCCGTGATCTGCGACCAGTCGTGGCGCGTGCTCATCGCCTGGCCCCAGCCGTCGAAGCCCTCCATCGCGACCTCGGAGGCGGTGAAGCCCTGCTGCGCCAGCAGGGCCGACAGCATGCCGTTCTGCGCCGCGCGGCCGGGATGGAAGCTCTTCGTGTCGGAGCCGAACTGCACCTTGAGACCGACCGGCTGGGAGGCGGCGAGGCCGATCGCGGAGGTCATGCGCTCCTCGTCGAGCTCCAGCAGGCGGCCGATCGCCGCCGCCGCGCCGAACACGCCGGTGGTGCCGGTGATGTGCCAGCCCTTGGCGTAATGCTCGGGGAAGACCGAGTTGCCGATGCGGCACTCCAGCTCGCAGCCGATCACCAGCGCGTTCATGAAGGCCGCGCCCGATACGGGACGGACCTCGGCCCAGGCGGTCAGCGCGGAGGCGACGGGTCCGGCGGGGTGGATGATGGTCTTCAGGTGGGTGTCGTCGAAGTCGAGCACGTGCGAGCTGATGCCGTTGATCAGCGCGGCGCTGAGCGGGTCGAAGCGTTCCTTGCGGCCGAACAGGGTCGACTGCGGCGGCCCCGAGAAGGGCGTGAGGGCGGCGACCGCGTGGTTCGGGGCGCCCTGTCGCGAGCCGCCGACCGCCACACCGACCCAGTTGAGCAGGGTGCGGACGGCTTCGTGGCGGACGGGCGGGGGCACTTGCTCGACCGGGGCCGTCGCGGCGTAGCGGGCGACGATCCGGGTGACCGGCTCGGCCGGCGGCCCCTTCGGCGCGGCGCCGGGCGGCGGCGCGACGGCCGGCTTGTCAATCGCTTGGCTCGTTCCCTGCGCGGACGCACCGGCCGCGAGCGCGCCGCCGGTGACCAGCGCGGCGGCCGTCGTCGCGGAAGAGCGTAGCAGCGTGCGGCGTTCGATCGAGATCATGCGGCGTTCCCCCGGGACTATGGCGGCGTCCCACCGGACGCACGCGGGGATTGTCCTGGAACATCCGTGCGGGAAAGGGAACACCGGGGTTCGGCAGAGGCCACGTTCGCGCTATGCCGCGTCCGGCGGCGCCGCGAACCCGCCGACGATCGTCTGGCACCATCGGAGACCGTGAATGGGAAAAGCCTGCCGCCTCCTGTGCCTGCTCTTCGCCGTTCTCGTCCATCCGGCTTTCGCGGACGAGGAAGTCGCGTCGCACCGTCGTCCGGTCAAGGCGGTGGCCGACGCGACGATGCCGGTCGGCGACCAGGGACGCGTGCCCCTGTACCTGTCCCGCGACTGGGGAAGCCCCCTGCCGGACATCGCGCGGGCCGTGATCGTGATCCACGGACGGTTGCGCAACGCGGAAACCTATTACCGTTCGGCCCTGACCGCCCAGGCGGCCGCCGGCCAGGCCGGGCGTTCCGCCCTCATGGTCGTGCCGCAGTTCCTGGCGGCGATCGACGTCGCCTCCCACCACCTGCCTCCCGATATCCTGCGCTGGACCCTGGAAGGCTGGGAAGGCGGCGATCCCGCGCTGGCACCGGAGCCCGTCGGTTCCTTCGCCGTCCTCGACGCGATCCTGGCCCGTTTGGGCGACCGGCGCGTGTTCCCGAACCTGAAGGCGGTCGTCGTCGCTGGCCATTCCGGCGGCGCCCAGGTGGTCCAGCGCTACGCCATCGCTGGACGGGGGGACGCCGCGCTGACCCGTGAGGGGATCGACGTGAGCTACGTGGTCGCCAACCCTTCCTCCTACGCCTACTTCGACGAGGGGAGGCCGGTTCCCTCCATCGCCGCCGCGTGTCCAGGCTTCAACGACTGGAAATACGGGATGGACCGGCGCCCCGCCTACCTCGCGGCGCCCGCTCCCGCCGACCTGGAGCGCGCCTACGTCGCGCGACGCGTCACCTACCTGCTCGGTACGGCGGACACCGATCCCGACCACCCGGCGCTCGACAAGACGTGCATGGCCGAAGCGCAAGGACCCTACCGCCTCGCGCGCGGGGAGAGCTACGTCGCGACCATGAAGGCTCGCGACGCCGGCACCCCGAACCACCGCCTCCGGCTGGTGCCCGGCGTCGGTCACGACGGCGACGGGATGCTGACATCGGCCTGCGGGCTCGCCGCCCTGTTCGACGCGCCGGCCTGCGGGGGGAATTGACGAGCGCGATCGACGGTCACGCGTCATGAAATGCCCGGTGGCCAACCTTGCCGCCCGCGCTAAGGTGAAGGCGCGCCGCGTCCGAACTTTGGAGCCTGAGAAATGACCGACTTGCCCGACTACACGCCACCGGAGGTTTGGAGCTGGAACAAGGCGGGCGGGGGCCGGTTCGCCAACATCAACCGCCCGATCTCGGGCGCCACGCACGAGAAGGAGCTGCCGGTCGGCCGCCACCCCTTGCAGCTCTACTCGCTGGCGACGCCCAACGGCGTGAAGGTGACGGTGATGCTGGAGGAACTGCTCGCCCTCGGCCACGGCGGCGCGGAATACGACGCCTGGCTGATCCGGATCGGCGAGGGCGACCAGTTCGGCAGCGGCTTCGTGGCGGTGAACCCGAATTCCAAGATCCCCGCGCTGATGGACCGGAGCGGGCCGACGCCGATCCGGGTCTTCGAGTCCGGCGCGATCCTCGTGTACCTCGCGGAGAAGTTCGGGGCGTTCCTGCCCACCGAGCCCGGCGCGCGCGCGGAATGCCTTTCCTGGCTGTTCTGGCAGATGGGCAGCGCGCCCTACCTCGGCGGCGGCTTCGGCCACTTCTACGCCTACGCGCCGGTCAAGATCGAGTACGCGATCGACCGTTTCGCGATGGAAGCGAAGCGGCAGTTGGACGTGCTCGACAAGCGCCTCGCCGATCACGAGTACCTGGCGGGCGACTACTCGATCGCCGACATGGCGGTCTGGCCCTGGTACGGCGGCCTGGCGAAGGGCGTGCTCTACGGCGCGGCCGCGTTCCTCGACGTCGCGAGCTACGCGCACGTGCGGCGCTGGGCCGACGCGATCGCCGAGCGCCCGGCGGCGCGGCGCGGTCGCATGGTCAACCGCGTCAACGGCGAACCGTCGAGCCAGCTGCACGAGCGCCACGAGGCCGGCGACTTCGCGACGAAGACGCAGGACAAGGTCGCGCCCTCCGGCTGACCGGCGTCGCCGGGCCGGGATGGTTGGGCCGGACCTTCGCCGCCCGCCGATACCTGGTCGATCATCGCGCGGTGGGCCGGCTTCGCTCGCGGCGAGCGACGATCACGCGGGAGGCGCCTTGCGGTCGGAATGGCCGAGGTCGCGGTCGGGGTCCAGCCGGTCCCTGACCCGCTGCTTCAAGACCTTCGCGTCGGGGAACCCGCCGTCGGCCTTGCGCTCCCAGATCGTTTCGCCGTCGCAGGTGATGGCGAAGACGCCGCCCGTGCCGGGTGCCAGCGCCACTTCGCCGAGCAGGTCGGCGCCGAAGGTGGAGAGAAGCTCCTGAGCCATCCACGCGGCGCGCAGGAGCCACTGGCACTGCGTGCAGTAGGTGATGACGATGCGCGCTTTCGCGGAAGGGGTGGGCATGGGAGATGACCCTCGCGTCGGGAAGGATGGGGCTCGGCGGACTGGCGGGCCGACGATCGGCATGCCTTACCACGGCGCCGTCGGCGCCTCGATACCATCCCGGGTCCGGCCGATGCGGCGGCGTCTTCGCCCCATCCCTCGTGCGGACGCCTTGAGCCTTGCCGCGGCGGGTGCTTAACGTCCGGTAAAAACCTTCCGGGAGAACGCGATGACCCTTCGACATGCCGATGCCTGCGCTTGTTGTGGTCCGTCCTTGCTGAGGACGTGGCACCGGCGGCGTTTCCTCGCCGCGACCGCCGGCGGCATGGCCGGCCTGGCGCTGTCCTCGTCGTCGTCGGGCGCCGCCGCCGACGTGCCGGTGATCGCCTACGAGTCGGTGCCCAACCTCCTGAAGCTGCCGGACAACCTGTTCCTCGGCGAGGTGTCGGGGGTCGCCGTCAACTCGCACGGTCACATCTTCGTCTTCAGCCGGGGCGACAGCACGGGGCCGGCCTACGCGGCGGCGGCGGCGCAGCTCCTCGAATTCGACGCGGGCGGGCGCTTCGTGCGCGAGATCGGGCATCACCTCTACGCCTGGTCCTTCGCCCACACGGTGAAGGTCGACCCACACGACAACATTTGGGTGACCGACAAGGGCTCGGACATGGTCATCAAGTTCACGCCCGACGGGCGCGTGGCCATGGTGCTCGGCCGCAAGGGGGAGGCCGCGGACGAAGGGACCGGTCCGCTCAAGCACCCGAACCCGCCCCTGCCGGCGGTGGACGGGTATTTCCGGCAGGTCACGGACGTCGCCTGGGACGTCGATGGCAACAGCTTCATCAGCGACGGCTACATCAACTCGCGCGTCGCCAAGGTCGACAAGGATGGCAACTGGCTGAAATCCTGGGGTGAGCGCGGCACCGGTCCCGGCCAGTTCCACACGCCCCACGCCATCGCGCTCGACGCCAAGGGCCTCGTCTACGTCGCCGACCGGAGCAACCGCCGCATCCAGGTCTTCGACCGCGAGGGCGCTTTCCAGCGGCAGTTCACCATCGACGTGCCGGTTCCCGCTGGGACGCGACCGGTGCTCGGAAACATGCCGGACGAGGGCGCCATCGCCGCCGGGACCTTCGCGCCCGGCTCGCCGTGGACGATCGCCATCTCGCCCGGGCCGAACCAGGTCCTTTACTGCTCGGACGGCTATCCCGGCCGCATCTACAAGATGACCCTGGATGGCAAGGTGCTGGGCGTGCTCGGCCAGGGTGGGCGGCAGCTGGGGCAGTTCGGTTGGATCCACGAGATGGCGTGTCCCCAGGAGAACGTGCTGTTCGTTGGCGAGCTCCTGAACTGGCGCGTGCAGAAGCTCGTCCTCCAGGGTTGAGCGCCGGCTCCGTCCGGACCGTCGAGCGAGGGAGGGTCCGATGACCAGGGTTGCCGTTCTGGACGATAGTCAGGCCCTGGCCTTGGCGGCCGCGCCCTGGGAGCGCCTCCGAGCGCGCGATGTCGCCGTCGCCGTGTTCTCCGAGCCGTTCGGCTCCGAGGACGCGGCGGCACGCGCGCTGGCCGACTTCGACGTGCTGGTCCCCATGCGCGAGCGGACCGCGTTCCCGGCGTCCCTCGTCCAGCGACTGCCGCGGCTTCGTCTCGTCGCCCTCACCGGTGGCCGGGCGCCGACCCTGGACATCGCCGCCTGCACGGCGCGCGGCGTGCTCGTGTGCAACACCGGCGGCGGCGAACTCAGCACCGCATCGACGTCGGAACTCACCTGGGCCTTGCTGCTCGCCGCCGCGCGGCGCGTGCCGCAGGCGGACGCGCTGATGCGCGGCGGCGGCTGGCACGCCGGGTTGCCGGTCGGGCAGACGCTGGAGGGCAAGCGCCTGGGCGTGGTGGGCCTCGGCAGGCTCGGCACGCGCGTCGCGCGCATCGGGCTGGCCTTCGGCATGGAGGTGGTGGCCTGGAGCCAGAACCTCACCGAGGCGGCCGCCGCCGCGGCCGGCGTCCGACGCGTCGCGAAGGAAGACCTGTTCGCCACGTCGGCCGCCGTGACCCTGCACCTCGTGCTGTCGGAGCGCACGCGCGGCCTCGTCGGACACGCCGAACTCGCCGCCATGAAGCCCGGCGCCATCCTCGTGAACACGTCACGCGGGCCGCTCATGGACGAGGCCGCGCTGCTCGCCAGCCTGCGCGCCGGCCGCATCGTCGCCGCGCTCGACGTGTTCGCGCGGGAGCCGCTGCCGGCCGACAGCCCGTTGCGTCGCGCGCCCAACACGATCCTGACCCCGCACCTCGGCTATTCGACGTTGCCCGTGATGCACCGCTTCTACGGGGACAGCGTCGAGAACATCCTGGCGTGGCTCGACGGGACGCCGATCCGCGTGCTGAACCCCGAGGCGCTGGACAGGTAGACGGCCGGGATCGCGCGGCCTCAAGGGCGCGCGGGGCCGACGGAGACGTCAAGCCTCCAGCGCCTCGGGGTTGACGAGGTTGCGGGGCCGTTCGCCGCGCAGGATGCGGAGCATCTCCTCGGCCGATCCGATCCCCATCGTCCGCAGGCTGGTCGAACTCGTGCCGGCGACGTGGGGCGTGAGGAGGAGGTTCGGACAGCCGTGCAGGGGATGGTCGGGCGGGAGCGGCTGCACCTCGAAGACATCGAGCGCCGCCCCGGCGATGGTGCCCGCCTTCAGCGCCGTGACGACCGCCGGCGTGTCGAGGATCGCGCCGCGCGCGACGTTGACCAACAGCGCCGACGGCTTCATCAGGCCGAGCAGCCGCGCGTCGACCATGCCGCGCGTTTGCTCCGTCAGGGAGCAAGCGACGACGACGACGTCGCTTCGCGCGAACAGCACGTCGCGGCTGACCGGCTCGACCAGGCCCTCGTGGCTCGCGTTGCTCCGCGAATGGCCCAGCACCCGCATGCCGAAGCCGTGGCGCGCGATCGTCGCGACGCGTCGGCCGATCTCGCCGGTTCCCAGCACGCCGAGGGTGCCGCCACCGATCTCGCCCATGTCGCTCGCGCGGGTCTTGGCGTCCTTCCACCCGTCGGCGCGCAGCCAAGCATCGATCGGCCCGACCTGCCGACGCAAGTGGAACAGCGCCGCGAAGACGTATTCCGCCACGGCCCCGGTGTTGCTGCCCGGTAGGTTCGCGATCGGGATCCGCAGCGCCGTCGCGGCGGCGATGGGGACCCAGTCGAGGCCGACGCCGTGCCGCACGATGCCGCGCAGCATCGGCGCGTGCTCCAGGATGTCGTCGGGAAGCTGCGAGCGCACGATCATGCCGACCGCCTCCCCCGCGAGCGCCCGGATCGTCGCCGCCTCGGTGTCGGGCGCCGTCACCAGCCGCGCGTGGGATCGAAGCAGGGCCTCCGCGTCCCCGTGGATGGGAGCCGTGATCAGGACGAGGGGCAGGCTGGTCATGGTGCTCGATCTACGGGGTTGTGGCGCGAGCCATCAGAGCCGGCGGTCTCGTCCGCGTCCAGCCTGTGACCTGATCGTAGGCGAAGGCGAGCTGAAGACAGGCGAACTCCGCGTGGTTGCGGCCCACGATCTGCAGACCCATCGGCAGGCCGTCCCCGTTGAACCCGACCGGCACGTTCAACGCCGGGCAGCCGGTCATGGTCACGGGCGCCACGACCTCCATCCAGCGATGGTAGGTGTCCATGCGCCTGCCGTCGATCGCCGCCGGCCAATGGGTTGCGGCGTCGAAGGGAAAGACCTGGGCGGAGGGCAGGGCGAAATACTCGTACCTGTCGAGCAGCTTGCGGAAGGCCCCATACCAGGCGGTACGCCCGGCGGACGCGCGCGCCACGTCCCGCGCCGACAGCGCGAGGCCGTGCTCGACCTCCCAAATCGCCTCCGGCTTCATCGTGGCCCGCTTCGCCGGATCGTCGTAGACCGGGGCCAGCGCCGTGCTCGTTTGCCACCAGCGAAGGGTTCTGAAGTCCTCCCACAGATCGGTCATGGGGTAGTCGGGAACGACGCGCTCGACGACGCAGCCGATCCGCTCGAAGGCCTGCAAGGCTCCCTCGCAGAGCGCGAGGACGCCCGGCTCGAAGGCGAGATGACCCCCGAGGTCGCCGCCCCACGCCACGCGGACGCCCTTGAAATCCCGGTCGAGCGCCCGGGTGAACGCGGCGGGGTCCTCTCGGATCGATAGGGGCACACGCGGGTCGTAGCCGGCCTGGACGGACAGGAGCATCGCCAGGTCCGGCACGTTCCGGGCGATCGGCCCGTTGCAGCTCATCGCCGGCAGGAACGCGTCCCGACCCGCAGGGATCCGCCCGTACGAGGGACGCAGGCCGAACACGTTGTTGTAGGCGGCCGGGTTGCGGAGCGAGCCCATGAGGTCGCTGCCGTCCGCGACCGGGAGCATGCGAAGCGCCACCGCCACGGCGGCCCCGCCGCTGCTGCCGCCCGCCGTCCTGGCCTGGTCGTAGGCGTTGAGCGTCGTGCCGTACACCGGATTGTACGTCTGCGAGCCCAGCGCGAACTCGGGCACGTTGGTGCGGCCGACGATGATCGCGCCGGCGGCCCGCATCCGCTCGACCACGATCGAGTCCGTGTCGGGCACGAAATCCTTGAAGACCGGGGAGCCTTGCGTGCTGACGATGCCGCTGACCGGCTCGACATCTTTGATCGCCTGCGGGACGCCGTGGAGCCATCCCTGCCACTCGCCGTGGGCCACCTGTTCGTCGCGCGCCCTGGCCTGGCGCATCAGGACCTCCCTGGGCTGCAACGCGACGATCGCGTTCACGGCGGGATTTAGCCGCTCGATGTGGTCGAGATAGGCCCGCATGACCTCGACGCAGGACACGCGCTTGGTCCGGATGGCGTCGGAGAGCGCGACGCCGTCGAGCGTGACGAGGTCCGACGACCTCGCCGGCACGTCGCCGGTTCCTGCCACTTCTCGTTCCCTTCGGTTCCGGTCGCGTCGCGAGCCATCGTCTGCGATTATCGGACCATCGACCGCCGAGCCGCCAAGACCCCCCTCGCAAGGTCACCCCGGGCGTCCCGGTGAACCTCGGTGCGGTACGGCGACAGCCGCCCCCGTCGGCCGAACGGCGAGAACGCCTGCCGGGTTCACGCACCCGTCGCGGCGGGCAGGGTCGGCGGCGACCGGAGCGGCCATCGCGTCGGGATCGTCGCTTCCGTCACCGGAACCGCGAGCATCGCCGCGTTCACGAAGAGGACGATACGGCCGGCGGTCGGCGTCCCGATATGGCCTACGCCTCAGCGGCAGGTGCTGTGCGCAACGCGACGCGTGATCGACGCGAGCGCCGGCGGCGGGCCGCGCTTTCTCCACGGTTTGGAACGAAGCGATGACCTCGATGTTGCGTCTCGACGGAGCGACGGCGTCGCTCTCAAAAGCTTTAATGATCGAGGTCGCCCCATGACATCCGCGCCCAGCACGTCTCTCGATCAGCTTGAACGCGAAGCGGAGCGGAACCGGGCTGTCCTCGTCGACACCGTCGATGCCTTGCGCGAAACCATCCTCGGCGAGGTCGAGGACGTCCGCAGGAAAGTCTCGATCGGCTACATCAAGAGCGAGATCAGCGACTACGCGCGGAGCACCGGATCGGCGTGGTATGGCAGCGCTCAGGATAGCATCCGCAACAACCCCCTTCGTGCCTTCGCGATCGGCGCCGGCCTGACGGTTCCCCTGTGGAAGATAGGGCGCAGCGTTCCGATGCCGTTGGTGCTGATCGGGGCCGGCGTCGCCCTGGCGCGCCCGGCGGCGCGCGGTGCCGTCGGCGACATGGCCAACAGGGCCGCGACCGGCCTGACGATAGCCCGCGACCGGTCCAGCGACATGGCTGGCAGCGCCTTGGACGGCGTCAAGGCGACGGGCGCCCAGGCCAGCGAGCAATTCGCCGCCGGTCTGGATAAGGCACGCCAGACGGTCCGCTCGGTCGCCCAGGACGCCGCGTCGCGCGTGAGCGATGTTTTCGATTCGGGAGCCGGGGCCGCGTCCGGGCTCGCCGACAAAGGAAGCGCGTTGCTGCAGGGCGGTTCGGACAAGGTGGCCGGCGCCCGCGACTACGCCGGGCGAACGGCGGCGCAGACGCATTCGGCGGCGATGGACCTTTTCCATCGCAACCCGCTTCTGGTCGCCGGCGCGGGCGTGGCGATCGGGGCACTGATCGCCGCGATCCTGCCGACGACCGACGTGGAAGGCCGGCTGCTGGATAACGTCGTGCCCAGTCTGAAGCAGAAGGCGACCGACGTCATCGATGACGGGTACGAGGCGGTCACCACCGCGGCCAACGACCTTTACGATGGTGCGGTCGGCCGCGCGAAGGATCACGGGCTGAGCCCGGAGGGGGCTCAGGGCGCGACGACCAAGCTGGGCGAAAAGCTCGGCGCGGTCATCGACGCCGCCGTCGGTCATGCCGACGAGACCCACTCCGATCCGGCCCCGGCCCGGACCTGATCAGTTTTCACCGACAATCTCAGTACAACAGCAGGCGTAGCGACATGGTTGAAGATACCAAGAAGATATCCTCCATCGTGGGGGAAACGGCAGATCGGATCCGGGATCACGCTGGCGACGCGGCAGAAAAGCTCAAGGGTGTCGGGGCGCAAGCCTCTTCCGCCGCGCAGGACATGGGCGACGCCTCGACGGGCCTTCTCGGTAAGGCCAAGTCCATGGCGTCGGATGCGGGCGGCAAGGTGAACGATGCGTTCGAGGATCGGAAGGCTGCCGGAGCCGACAAGGTCAAGGGGATCTCAAGCGCGATCCGGCGCGCGGCGGACGAACTCGAAGGGGAACTGCCGCCGGCTGCGACCTACATCAGGCGCGCGGCGGACGAGATCGATGCCATGGCCGATGCCGTGCAGCGGCGCGATGTCCGCCAGATGCTGAGTGATGTCCAGAGCTTCGCTAAACGACAGCCCGCTGCCTTCCTCGGCGCGACCGTGCTGGGCGGCTTCGCCGTCATGCGTCTCCTGAGGACGCCGACCGCGACCCATGAAGCGAGTGGCGACGCTTACACGGGAACCTCCGACAAGGGGCGGTCGCTCGTCGTCACCGAGACCGCATCGCCCTCGATGGGCGCCCCCATCATGGGTGGGCCCGGTGATCGTGGTGGCATCGCGCCGGAAGCGCCCGGCTTCAAAACGACGTATGGCGCGACACGCGAACCGGGGATCGATCGCCTATGATGACCCGCGACGACAACCGTTCGGTGTCCAGTCTCCTCACCGACGCGTTCAATCAATTGTCCATGCTGCTCCGCAGCGAGGTCAATCTCATGCAGGCCGAGATGACGGCGAAGGCCAAGGGTGCAGCCGTCGGTGCCGGCCTCATCGTCGGTGCCGCGCTGGTGGTGCTGCCGGCCTTCGTGTTGCTGCTGATGGCATTGGCGGCCCTGCTGACCTACGCCGGTGTGCCGCAACCGCTGTCGGATCTCATCGCGGCGATCGTCGGCTTCGGCATCAGCGGGTTGCTCGCCGGGGTCGGCGTCAACCGCCTGCGCGCTGACACGCTGGCACCGACACGGACCATCGTTCAGCTGCAAAGGGACGCCAGCGCGGCCAAGGGGCATCTTTCATGACGTATGGAAACGCTATCGACGACGCACCGTCGGACGGCATCCAGGGCTACGCGCGCGAGTTGGTGGATGCCGCGCGCGAGAACCCCGTATCCACGGCACTCATCGGCATGGGGATGCTGTGGATGATCATGGGGCGGAACGGGGGCTCGGTGGTCGGCAAGATGCGCGACGCTGGCCAAACGGCGGCGACCGGACTAGGCGCTGGTGGCCGTAGGGTTGGCGCCGGAGCGTCGTCGATCGCGACGAGCGTCTCGGACATGGTGTCCGGTGGTTTCAGCGCCGCTGCGGATCGTGTATCGGGCGTCGGCGAGACGGCATCACGGCACGTGGCCGACGGGATGTCCAGCGCTTCGACTTCGGGTTCGGGGGCTTTGGAGGCGGTCGGCGGCAGTGTTCGTGCCACGACGCATGATGCCCGCGATCTCGCCTCCGCCACCGTCGCGTCGGCGAGCAAGGTCGGCGGGCAAGCCGTTGGCAACGCGTCCGACCTCATCGCTACCATGCGGGGGGGCTTCGCGGACCTTCTACAACGCCAGCCGCTCGTCGTCGGCGCCATCGGTCTCGCGGTCGGTGCCGGTGTGGCGGCCGCGTTGCCGCGGATCGCGGCGGAGGATGCCCTGTCCGGGACGGTCAGCGGCTTGAAGGAGTCGGTTCGCGAGGGCTTCGGTAATGCCTACGCGCGCGCCGCCGACGAGGCGCGTGCACAGGGGTTGACGCCGGAAGCGGCATCGCAAGCCGTGTCGGACGTTGGCGACAAGGTCAAGGATGTGGCGAAGACAACCCTCGATGAAGCGAAAGGAAGCTTCTCCTAGGAATGCTGCTTCCAGGTTTGGTGGACATGGCACCGGCACCTGAAGCGATGACGGCGGGCAATTACGATCCGAGGGTGGGTGCCAACGGCATCCGCGTTTTTCATGTGGGCCGACGCGACCTCCGGCACGGACTCGAAAGGTGCCGACGCTGGGCGGCCGCGATCACTGGTGGTTTGGAAAGCCGCTCCGCAATCCGGTCGACATTCGCGTCTCCATCCTGTCGATCCATGTCGAATGGGACGGCGACTGTGTCGACCTACCAAAGCTTGAGTTGTTTCGAGCAGTTCAAGAACATGGCTTACAAGCGGCTCGTGCAGATCAGCGAGGGTTACGCGCACCGCCATGCTGGAAAAGAACCGGACGCAGTTCATTCACGAGTTGGCCGGCTTCCTTGAGGAGCTGGCACCGCAGGCGTTGGATTGAGCCGGTTGGCAGCCCACCGCCGGATGCGTTCGAGACGTCTGGGACCCTTGCCGATGCTCGCTCTCGCCCTGCCCCTCGTGTTCGCTGCCGCCGCCGGAGGTGGGGAACGCTCCCCCGCCGTGATCCGCGATCTGGCGCCGACCGGAACGGTGCGGGCCGCGATCAACCTCGGCAACGCGGTGCTCGCGAACAAGGCGGCCGACGGAGCGCTCTCGGGTGTCTCCGTGGACCTCGCGCGGGAGTTGGGCCGGCGCCTTGGTGTCGCCGTGACCCTCGTCCCCTACGACAGCGCCGGAGAGGTTTCTGGCGCGGCGCGCGGCGGCAAGTGGGACATCTGTTTCCTCGCGGTCGACCCGAAGCGCGCCGAGGACATCGCCTTCACCAAGCCCTACGTGGTGATCGAGGGTGGCTACCTCGTACGCGTGACGTCGCCCATCAAGACGAACGAGGAGGTCGACCAGCCCGGCGTTCGCGTCGCGGTGGGACGCGGCAGCGCCTACGACCTGTTCCTGACGCGAGTGATCCGCCACGCGACCCTCGCGCGGGCGCCGACGTCACCCGCCGCGATCAAGATGTTCCTCGACGACGGGCTCGAGGTGGTCGCCAACGTGAAGCAGCCACTCGCGGCCTACGCCGCAGGGCATCCCGAAGTTCGCCTCCTACCCGGGCGCTTCATGGAGATCGCGCAGACGATGGGGATCGGCGCTGACCGGCCGGCCGGCGCGGCATACCTCCACGCCTTCGTGGCCGAGATGAAGCGAAGCGGCTTCGTCGCGCGCGCCCTGCGCGACAACGGGCAGGACCCGACCCTCGCCGCCTCGGGGGACTGAGGTGGCGAGGGCCCCTCACTCCGCCGTCCAGCCGCCGTCGATGACGATCGACGAGCCGGTCTGCATCGCCGACGCGTCGCCGGCGAGCAGGACGACGGACCCCATCAACTCCTCGACCTGCCCGACGCGGCCAAGCTTGATCTTCACGAGGACGTCGTCGCGGAACGACGCCGTTTCGAGGAAGGGCCGCGTCATCGCCGTCTCGATGAAGGTTGGGCAGATCGCGTTCACGCGGATGCGATGCGGCGCGAGGTCGATGGCCATGGCCTTGGTCAGACCCTGGATCGCGTGCTTCGAGGCGCAATAGACCGAACGCCGGGCGCCTCCGACGAGGCCCATCTGCGATGACATGTGGATGATGGAACCCGGTCGTCCCGTCTCGATCAGCCGTCGCGCCACCGCCTGGGCCACGAAGAAGGCCGCACGCACGTTGAGCCCCATCACGGCGTCGAAGTCGGCGACGCTCACCTCCGCGAAGGCGGCGGGTCGGTTGGTGCCGGCGTTGTTGACGAGGATGTCGTAGGGCTCGCGCGACGCCAGCGCCGCGACGACCGCCTCCGGGTCGGCGGCGTCGAGGCGGAGCGGGTCCGCGGCGCCGCCCTCGGCGACGATCGCGTCCGCCGCCGCCGCGATCTCATCCGCTGTCCGGGCGGCGAGCGTGACGTGCGCGCCCGCCTGGGCCAGCGCGGCGGCGGCGGCGAGGCCGATCCCGCGCCCCGCGCCGGTGACGAGGGCGCGCTTGCCGTCGAGCCGGAACGACGGCGTCTGCGGCAGGACGGCCGTCATCGTCGTGTCGCCTCGGCCTCGTCCATCTCCCGCTTGTGCCGCGCCAGGGCCATCAGCCGGCGGTCGCGCCATTCGCCGCGCGAAGCGAGCCCGTCCGCTGGCAGGACGGCGCGGCGCTGCGCCTCGACGGTCTCGATCAGGGCGGCATCCCAGGTGCGATGCTCGGCGGTGGAGGCCGCGATGCCCTGGTACAGGCCGCCGAGGCGTCGCGCGTAGTCGGCGACGCCACCGGGCGCGTTGAGGTCGATGGTCTCGAACGGGCCCATGAACGCCCAGCGCAGGCCCAGGCCCTGCGAGACGGTCTTGTCGATATCCTCGACGTTGGCCAGACCCTGCTCGACGAGGCGCCAGGCTTCCATCAGCAGGACGCCCTGGAGGCGATTGAGGATGAAGCCCTCCGCCTCGCGCGTCATTTCGACCGGGACCTGCCCGACCCGCTCCATCAGGGCGCGCACGCGCCCGACAGTTCCCGGCGCCGTCCAGGGCGAGGGCACCAGCTCGACGATCGGCGCGAGATAGGGCGGGTTGACCGGATGCGCGACGAGGCAGCGCTCACGGCAGGCGACGTGCCCGGTGTAGAGCGAGGCGCCGAGCCCCGACGACGAACTGCCGATGATGGTGTCCGGTTCGACGACGGCGTCGATCTCGCTCATCAGTGCCGTCTTCACGTCGACCCGTTCGAGCACGCTTTCCTGGACGTAGACCGCGCCGTCCAGCGCCTCGGCGAGGCTGCCGGCGAGGGTGACGCGTGCCGCGATCGAAGCCGGATCCTCGGTGATCAGGCCGACCTCCGCCAAGTCGACGAGCCGCTTGGCGATCAGGGCGCGCGCCCGCTCGGCCGCGCCCGGCGCCGCGTCGTGAAGCGCGACGGGCAGCCCGGCGCGGGCGAAGACGATCGCCCAGCCGCTTCCGACCAGCCCCGTCCCGACGACGGCGATCGTGCCGTCCGCGGCCGCCATGGAGGCGGCGCTCACTCGACGATCCCTCCGTAGGGCACGTTGCCGCCGCCGTAGCGGCGCACGCGGAGGTTGGCCTGCTCGCCGTGGCCGGTGAAGCCCTCCAGCGCGCAGAGCCGCGAGCAGTAGCCGCCGACGAGCGCCGAGGCCTCATCGGTCAGCACGCGCTGGTAGGTGCACGTCTTGAGGAACTTGCCGACCCAGAGGCCGCCCGTGTAGCGCGCCGCCTTCTTCGTCGGCAGCGTGTGGTTGGTGCCGATCGCCTTGTCGCCGTAGGCGACGTTGGTGCGCGCGCCGAGGAACAGCGCGCCGTAGTTGCGCATGTGGGCGAGGAAGTAGTCGGGGTCGCGCGTCATCACCTGGACGTGTTCGGAGGCGATATGGTCGGCGACCCGCACCATCTCCGCGTCGTCGGCCACCACGCAGACCGCGCCGTGCGTTTCCCAGGCGGCCCGCGCGATGGAGGCGGTGGGCAGGATCGTGAGCAGGCGCTCGATCTCGCCCAGGGTGTCGCGCGCGAGCCTCTCCGAGGTGGTGAGCAGGACGGCGGGCGAGTCGGGGCCGTGCTCGGCCTGGCCGAGCAGGTCGGTCGCGCAGATCTCGCCGTCGACGCTGTCGTCGGCGATCACCAGCGTTTCCGTCGGGCCGGCGAACAGGTCGATGCCGACGCGGCCGAACAGCTGGCGCTTGGCCTCGGCGACGTAGGCGCTGCCGGGGCCGACCAGCATGTCGACCGGGGCGATCGTCTGCGTGCCGAGCGCCATGGCGCCCACCGCCTGGATGCCGCCGAGGCAGTAGATCTCGTCGGCCCCGGCCATGTGCTGGGCGGCGACCACGGCGGCCGCCGGCTCGCCGTGGAACGGCGGCGCGCAGGTGACCACGCGCGGCACGCCGGCGACCTTGGCGGTGATGATCGACATGTGGGCGGAGGCGAGCATCGGGTACTTCCCGCCCGGCACGTAGCAGCCGACCGCCTCGACCGGCACGTTCTTGTGGCCGAGCACGACGCCCGGGAGCGTCTCGACCTCGACGTCGCGGATGGCGTCGCGCTGGTGCCGCGCGAAGGTGCGGACCTGCGTCTGCGCGAAGGTGATGTCGGCGATGTCCCGCTTGGTGAGCCGCGACAGGCACCCCTCGATCTCGCGCTCGCTCAGCCGGTAGGACTCGCGGTCCCACTTATCGAACCTGACCGACAGCTCGTGCACCGCCGCGTCACCGCGGCTCGCGATGTCGGCGAGGATCCCCTCCACGGTTTCCCGCACCCGCTTGTCGGCGGCGATCCCCTCGGCCTCGTCCTGCCCGCGCTTCAACCAATGTTCCATTCGATCTCCTCCCGCGAGTTGGGCGCGAAGCTAGTGCCGCCGCACCCGCATGCAATCATCCGTTCGGCGGGCGGCTCCGCCGGTCCGCCCTCATCGATACCCGATCCGACGGGCGGGCGGCGAGGGCCACGCCTCAAAGGGGCAGGATTTCCGAGCGCTTGACCTGCCCCAGCGCAAAGCTCGTCTCGATGGACGCGATGTTGTCGAGGCGCGTCAGCTTGTGCTTGATGAACTGCTCGTAGGCGTCGAGGTCCCGCACCACGATGCGCATGAGGTAGTCGCGAGGTCCGGTCATCAGGTAGCAATCGACGATCTCCGGCCAGTGCGCGACGGCCTGCGCGAACCGGTCGAGGTCCTCCTCGCGCTGCCGGTCGAGCTTGATGGAGGCGAAGGCGCTGACCGGCAGGCCGGCGAGGCGCTGGTCGATGATGGCGGTGTAGCCCTTGATGATGCCACTCGCTTCGAGCAGCCGGACGCGCCGCGCGCAGGGCGAAGCGGACAGGCCGACGCGGTCGGCGAGCTCCATCACGGTCAGGCGGCCGTCCGACTGAAGTTCGGAGATGATGCGGCGGTCGACGGCATCGAGGCTGCGCATTGGTCGTTTCGTCCAAAAATCCGCGCTTTCCTGGATTATAGCTTCAACGATGCCGGCGCACAGGCTCATGTTTAGCTGCCCTCCCCAGACCGCCTTCGCTACAAGTCGGTGATGATGAGGGAGGATGGGGCGATGACCGGTGCGGACCAGGCGATCCTGAGGGAACTCGAACGGAAGGTCCTTTGGCTCTCCACCTGGACGATTCACAACGCCAATCACCTGCGGGACGATGCGGACGGCCTCAAGGTGGGCGGTCACCAAGCCTCGTCCGCTTCGCTCGCCACCGTGATGACCGCGTTGTATTTCGCCGTGCTTCGGCCCGAGGACCGCGTCGCGGTGAAGCCGCACGCCTCGCCGATCTTCCACGCCATCCAGTACCTGTTCGGGCAACAGACGCTCGAGAAGCTCAAGGCGTTCCGCGGCTTCGGCGGCGCGCAATCCTACCCCTCGCGCACCAAGGACATCGACGATGTCGATTTCTCGACCGGATCGGTCGGGCTGGGCGTCGCGCAGACGCTGTTCGCCTCGCTCGTGCAGGACTACGTCCGCGCCAAGGGGCTCGGCGGGGGCGGGCCGAGCGGGGAACGGCCCGAGGGGCGCATGGTGGCGCTGATCGGCGATGCCGAGATGGACGAGGGCAACATCTTCGAGGCGCTGCTGGAGGGTTGGAAGCACGGGCTGCGCAACACGTGGTGGGTGGTCGACTACAACCGCCAGAGCTTGGACGCCGTCATCCGCGAGGGCCTCTGGTCGAAGTTCGAGACCATGTTCCGCAACTTCGGCTGGGACGTCGTCGTGCTGCGGCACGGGCGCTTGCAGGAGGCCGCCTTCGCCGAGCCCGGCGGAACCAGGCTGAAGGACTGGATCGAGGCCTGCCCGAACCAGCTCTACTCCGCCTTGACGTTCCAGGGCGGCGCGGCGTGGCGCAAGCGCCTGACCAACGAACTCGGCGATCAGGGCGACGTTTCTGCCCTGCTCGACCGGCGCTCGGACGCCGAGCTCGCCGCGCTGATGGGAAACCTCGGCGGCCACGACCTCGACTGCCTGCTCACCGCCTTCGCCCAGGCGCGGACGCACGACCGCCCGGTGTGCTTCATCGCCTACACCATCAAGGGCCATGGCCTCCCGCTCGCCGGCCACAAGGACAACCACGCCGGCCTGATGACGCCGACGCAGGTCGAGACGTTGCGCGAGACGATGGCGGTGCGCCCAGGCCGCGAGTGGGAGCCGTTCGAGGGCCTCAAGACCCCGGCGGACACGCTGCGGCGGTTCCTCAAGGACGTGCCGTTCGTGCGGGAGGGGCGCCGCCGCTTCGCGTCCCCCGCGGTGCCGGTCCCCGAGACCTTGGCGCTCGACGCGAAGGCCGGCATGTCGACCCAGCAGGGCTTCGGCCTGCTCCTCCACGAGCTCGCGAAGGGCGACACCGAACTCGCCCGGCGCATCGTCACGACATCGCCCGACGTGACCGTTTCCACCAACCTGGGCGCCTGGGTGAACCGTCGCGGCCTGTTCGCCCGGCAGGAGATGGCGGATGTTTTCCGCCGGGAGCGGATCCCTTCGACGTTCAACTGGGACTTCTCGCCGAAGGGACAGCATTTCGAGCTTGGCATCGCGGAGATGA
Source organism: uncultured Beijerinckiaceae bacterium (assembly GCA_964244495.1). Lineage (GTDB taxonomy): Bacteria > Pseudomonadota > Alphaproteobacteria > Rhizobiales > Beijerinckiaceae > RH-AL1. The sequence continues at coordinate 191,806 of CAXTIU010000002.1, read as the reverse complement.
ACCTCTTCATCATGCTGTCCGCGCTCGGCCTGTCGCATTCGATCTTCGGCGAACGGCTGATCCCGGTCGGCACGCTCTACGACCCCTTCATCGAGCGCGGCCTCGATGCCCTGAACTACGCCTGCTACCAGGACGCGCGCTTCATCCTCGCCGCGACGCCGTCCGGCGTGACGCTGGCGCCGGAGGGCGGTGCCCACCAGTCGATCGCGACCCCGCTGATCGGCCTCGGGCAGGACCGGCTCACCAGCTTCGAGCCGGCCTTCGTCGACGAGCTCGCCGCGATCCTGCGGTGGTCGTTCGAGCACGTCCAGCGACCCGGCCACGAGGCGGGGCATCCGGCCTCGCCGGACGCTTGGCCGCCGGAGGACGACGGCGGCTCGGTGTACCTCCGGCTGTCGACCCGGACGATCGATCAGCCGCAGCGTGCGATGACGCGCGACCTCGCGGCCGACATCGTCACCGGCGCCTACTGGCTCCGCCGCCCCGGTCCGAACGCCGAATCCGTCGTCGCCTACACCGGCGCCGTGGCGCCGGAGGCGATCGAGGCGACCGGCCTGATGGCGGAGGATCGGCGCGACATCGGCCTGCTGGCGGTGACCTCGGCGGACTGCCTCCACGCGGATTGGACCGCCGCCCAGCGCGCCCGCGAGCGCGGCCACGCCGCCGCGTCGAGCCACGTCGAACGGCTCCTCGCCGACGTGCCGGCAGGGTGCGGCCTCGTCACCGTGCTCGACGGCCATCCCGCGACGCTCGCTTGGCTCGGTTCCGTCCACGGGCACCGGACGCGACCGCTCGGCGTCGAGCGCTTCGGTCAGACCGGCACGATCGCCGACCTTTACCGGCACAACGGGATCGACGCGCAGGCGATCGCGAGGGCCGCCCAAGCGGTCGCGCCCGGCCGTCCGATCCGGCACCTGCGGGCGATCGCGGGCTAGTCGTCCGTTCGATCCCCTTGCCCGGAGCCGCGTCGCCCGGCAAAGGACGGGACGCGACTCGCGTCGATGGTCCGGGGTCCCCGGCGAACCGCGTCGCCCCCGTCCGAGACCAGCCAGGCACCGCGAGGAAGGATCGACGATGAGCGTGGCACCTTTGACGAAGCTCGCTGCCGTCGGGCCGAAGGTCGTTGCCGTCGACAACGGGGGGCTCGCGACCTTCTACCGGGCGATGGACGGGGCGGAGCGGCGGACCTTCTGGGCCTGCTTCTCCGGCTGGGCGTTGGACGGCATGGACTTCATGATCTACCCGCTCGTGGTGGGCACGATCATCAAGCAATGGCACGTCGGCGCCGGCCCGGCGGGTCTGGCTGTCACCGCCACGCTGCTGTGCTCGGCGGTGGGTGGTTGGATCGGCGGGTTTCTTTCCGATCGGATCGGCCGGGTTCGGATGCTGCAGATCTCCATCGTGTGGTTCGCGTTCTTCAGCGTGGTCTGCGCCCTGACGCAGAGCTTCGCGCAGCTGCTGATCGCGCGCGCGGTGCTCGGCTTCGGCTTCGGCGCGGAATGGGTGGCGGGCGCGGTGCTGATGGGCGAGACGATCCGTGCGCAGTATCGCGGCCGCGCGGTGGGCTGCGTGCAATCTGCGTGGGCGGTCGGCTGGGGCGGGGCCGTTCTCTCGCAGGCCGTGCTGTTCTCCCTGCTGCCGCCCGACCAGGCGTGGCGGGGGATGTTCGTGCTCGCGGCCGCGCCGGCGGTGCTCGTCTTCGCCCTGCGACGCTTCGTCGGCGAGCCTGAAGTCGCGCGCGAGACGCGCCGCAAGCAGGCGGCCTCGGGCGCGCGGCCTTCGTTCTTCGAGATCTTCTCCGCGCCGGTCCTGAAGACCACGGTCCTCGCGTCCCTGGCCGCGACTGGCGCGCAGGGCGGCTATTACGCCATCACGAGCTGGTTGCCGCGTTTCCTCACCACGCAACGCCACCTGTCCGTCGTCAACTCGACCGGCTATCTCGCGTCGCTCATCGTTGGCAGCTTCGCCGGCTACCTCGCCGGCGCGTGGCTGGCGGACCGCATCGGGCGGCGCAACCTGTTCCTCGTGTTCTCGCTCGGCGCCATCGCCGTCACCGTCGCCTACACGCAGCTGCCGCTGACCGATCACTGGATGCTCGTGCTCGGGCTTCCCCTCGGGTTCTTCGCCGCAGGCTATTTTTCCGGCATGGGACCGTTCCTGACGGAGCTGTACTCGACGCGGCTGCGAGGGGCGGGGCAGGGCTTCTGCTATAATTTCGGCCGGGGCGTCGGCGCCCTGTTCCCGGCGCTCGTCGGCTATTTGTCGGCGACCATGTCGCTCGGCGATGCCATCGCCCTCTTCGCGGTGCTCGCCTACGGCTTGTTCTTCGTCGCGGCGTTCTGCCTACCGGAAACCCGGGGGAGGGTGCTCGACGCCGATGGCTGACCCCGCGCCCGCCGAAGCGCCGGCCTGTCCCGGACCGGTCGTTCCCCCGACGGGGGCCACCCGCTTCCGCGTGCCGGCCGGCGCGGTGGATACCCACGCCCACGTCATCGCGCCCTCGCCCGCCCATCCCTTCGTCGCCGCGCGAAGCTACACGCCGCCGCCGGCCAGCGCGGCCGCCTACGTCGCCATGCTGGATGCCACCGGCATGGCGTTCGGCGTCCTGATCCAGGTCAGCGTGCACGGCACGGACAACGCGGCGATGCTCGAGGCGCTCCGCGCTCATCCCGCCCGGCTGCGCGGCGTCGCCGTCGTCGCCCTCGACACGCCTGCCGGCGAGCTGCGACGGCTCAAGGACGCGGGCGTCGTCGGACTGCGCCTCAACGTGCTGTACGGCGGCGGGATGGGCGTCGACCAAGTGGAAGCCTACGGCGACCTGTGCCGCGACATGGGCTGGCACCTCCAGTTGCTGATCGACGCCCGGCAGCTGCCGCCGCTGGCGACCCGGCTGGGCCGCTTGCACGTCCCGTTCGTGGTCGATCACATGGGGCATTTCCCCACGTCGGCAGGCCTGGAATGCGAGGGCTTCCGGACGCTCCTCTCCCTCGTTCGCGACGGCGGCTGGGTCAAGCTGCAGGGCGCGTTCCGCACCTCCGCTTCCGGGCCGCCCTATGGGGACACGGTTCCCTTCGCCCGCGCGCTCTCCGACGCGGCGCCGGAGCGTTGCCTGTGGGGATCGGACTGGCCCCACGTGTCGAACTGGGGGCCGATGCCGACCACCGGCGAACTGCTGGACCTCCTGGCGGACTGGGTGCCGGACGAGGATCGCCGTCGCGAGCTGTTCGTGGACAATCCCCACCGGCTCTACGGTTTTCCGGTGGGTTGAAGCATCGGTCGGCAACCGCCGCATGGGTTCCAGGCCGACGCGTGAGGCCCTTTCCATCCCGAGTTCCGGAAGTAGGCCGCGAATTCGCGAACCGCGTTAACCATCGATTAATCCTTAATTTGACGTTTACGCAGCTGAGCGTAGTCTTGTCAGTGTTCTCGCAACATACGAGCGCACGAAATGCTAGCTTTACAAAAGAACGAAGTAAAAAACAGCGTCATCCGCAACAAAGGAAAGCCGGCAAGCGCCGTGGACCTCGCGGACACCGTCTTGAAAAGCTTCAATACGTGGGCCTTCAAGCGCGAACAGCCATCGGACATGGACTGCCTGTTACGGGCGATACGCAAGGCGCTGCAGGAGAACGGGCCGATCGAGTTCGTTCTCTACTGGGGCAAAGGGCGCCGCACCGCCCTTGACGAGCCGGACACGGCCTGCCTCGGTTACCTCGCGAGCATGGTCGAGAGGATCCGTCAGGTCTACGCGCCGGGCGCTTCCATCCGCCTGATCTTCACGGATACCCACGCGACCCTGAACGGTCACGCCCCCGAGGCGATGAACGCCTACTTCGATGCCGTCGAGGACGCCGCGCTGAAGCACGGTTTTCTGACCGCCCGGCTAAACCACGTCGTGGAGACCGCTCGCCGGACGCAGGATCTCGAAGCCGGCGAAGTGCCGTCCGAGGCGGTGCTCAGGAACCTCGTCGCCTGCGCGGCCAAGTGGTACCGGGGCGAAAGCTCCACGGAGGAGGGCGCCCTCGAGTACTTCCGCATGAACATGGTCGAGAAGCGCGCCGTCGAGACGGTGTATCCGGACGCGATCTTCGTCACCTTCAACGGCGGCGAGTTCAGGGACCTTTTCCCGGCGAGGATGCCGATCTTCTACATGTATTCGCTGCGTCGCGGGTTCGGCGTGAAACCCTGGTTCATGTCGTCCGACGGCGACGCCCCCGTGCCCTGAGCCCGAAGTCGCGTCCAGATCGCTCAACTCCATCGGGGTGTGTTGCCATGACGAGCGTTGCGCTACGGACCGGAGCCGACCGGAAGGACAGGGTGCTGACGGGGATCGGGCTGATGCTCGGCTCGACGATGCTCCTCTCGCTGTCCAACCTTCTCGGCAAGATCCTCATCAACCGTTACCCGATCGGTGAGGTCATGTTCCTGAGATCATCGGGCGCGCTGCTTCTTTGCTGCGCGACGGTGCTGCCCGGCGCCGGACTGGCGGTGTTCCGGACGAGCAAGCCTCGAGCTCACATCGCGCGAGGTTTGTCGCAGGCCATCTCGCAAACCCTGACGGTCGCGGCCCTCGCCTTGCTCCCGCTCGCGAGCGTCACGGCCATCGGCTTCTCCGCGCCTTTGTTCACCGCCGTCCTGGCCATCCTCTTCTTCAACGAGAAGAACGACGCCGTCCGCACTTGCGTCCTCGTGGTCGGCTTCTGCGGCGTGCTGCTCGTCACCCATCCCGGGTCCGACACGCTGCGGCTCGGCGCCCTCCTGGCGCTCGGCAACGCCGTCATGTACGGGTCCGTGACGATCGCCGTACGTCGCATGACGAAGACGGAAAGCGCCGGCACCCTGCTGATGTGGCAGATGAGCGTGATGACGGTCGTGCACGCCGGCATGCTGTTCTTCGGCTTCCGTTGCCCGCTGGGTACGGATTGCCTCCTGTTCGCCTTGCTTGGCGTGAGCAATGCCGGCGCCCAGTTCCTTTGGACGCGGGCGCTGGCCGCCGCGCCGGCAACCGTCGTGTCGCCCTTCTACTACAGCATGCTGGTCTGGGGCGCCGGCCTGGGTTTCGTCTTCTTCGGCGAAGTGCCGAGCTCAGCGCTCGTCCTCGGCGCGCTGGTGGTGGCGGCCTCGGGTCTCGTCCTGGTGCTGCACGAGGCTCGCCTCATCCCAGTTCCCCGGATGTCACCGCAGCGCCTCATGAGGACGCTGTGGGGTCAAGCGGCCAATGACACCGTCCCGTCCCACAGCGCGACGAGGTCCGGGATCCGCGCGGCCGGGACGGCCCGACTGTAGAAGAACCCCTGTATTTCCCCGCAGCCCAGCGCCGCCACCTTGTCGCGCTGTTCGGCCGACTCGACGCCCTCGGCCGTCACGGCCATCCGCATGCTCCGCGCGATGTCGATGACGGCTCGGACGATGGTGACCTGTCGCTCGCCCTCGCCGAGCTTGGCGATGAAGCTCCGGTCCACCTTGATCCGGTCGAAGGGGAAATTGCTGAGGTAGTTCAGGGACGAGTAGCCAGTGCCGAAATCGTCCAAGGCGATGCTGACGCCGAGGTCGTCCAGGCTTTGCAGGATCTGCAACGTGCGCGCGCCGTTCTCCAGCAACGTTTGCTCGGTGATCTCGAGTTCGAGACGCCCGGCGGGGAGACCGCTCGAGTCGAGCGCCCCCCTGATGGTCGTGACGAGATCCGGGCCGGCGAACTGTATCGGCGACAGGTTCACCGCGACCTTGATGTCGGCTGGCCACGTGACGGCCTGTTCGCAGGCCTGCGTGAGCGCCCACTCGCCGAGCGCGTGGATCAGGCCGCATTCCTCCGCGATCGATATGAACAGCGAGGGCGGAACCTGGCCGCGTGTCGGATGCTGCCAACGCGCCAGCGCCTCGAAGCTCGCGACGCGTCCCGTGCTGACCGTGAGCGACGGCTGGTAGTGCAGCTCGAGCGCGCCGGACGCGAGCGCGGTCCTTAGCTCGCCTTCCAACTGACGCCGCTCGAGAAGGCCGTCGCTCATCGAGCGGTGATAGTAGAGGTAGATGCCCCGCGATTTCGTCTTGGCGGCGTAGAGCGCCAGATCGGCCGCGATCAGGATGTCGTCGGCATTGCGTCCGTCGGTCGGACCGACGGCGATGCCGATGCTGATCCCCGACTGGATCTGCTGCTGCTGCACCGTGAAGGGCAGTTCCATGCTTTCGCAGAGCGCTCGGGCAAGGACGGCGATGTCCTGATCGGCCGCCAGATCGGGAACGATGATGGCGAACTCATCGCCGCCCAGACGGGCAAGCACGTGAGTCGGTGCCAGAACGCCCGAGAGCCGTTCGCTGATCTCGATGAGCAGTTGATCGCCCACGCCGTGGCCGAGCGTGTCGTTGACGAACTTGAAGCGGTCCAGGTCGAGGAACAAGACCGCGTAGCGTGCGGGGTCGGCCGCGTCCGACGCACGTCTCGCGATGGCTTCGAGTTCCGTCCTGAACACGTGCCGGTTCGGCAACTTGGTCAAGGGATCGCGAAAGGCCAGACGGAGGTAGTTGGCTTGGGCTTCCGATCGCCGCGCCTCGATCTTGAGGAGCCTGCCGACGGTCAAGGTGATCAGCAGCGTGAGGACGATGACCAGCGTGGAGTCGAGCGTGAGCGCCTCTCGGGCGTCCCGGTAGATCTCAGCGTTCGGCATGGACACCATGATCCAGAGGGCCTGGCCCGCCACCTTGCGCAGGGTCACCATCCGCTCGTCGTGTCCGTCGCGGCCGCTGACCTCGAAAGACCCGGTCTGGCCGGCTTTCATGAGATCGTGGAAGGGCGTGCCGGTGACGTTTTCCCCGAGCTTCACGCCGTCGGCCGCGCCGCTGTGCGAGCGGACGATCCCGTCCTCCCCGATCAGGGAGATCGAGGCCTTGGTCCCGAACTCGGTGTGGTTGATGAAATGCGAGAGGGAGTAGGGATCGAGCGATGCCACCACGACCCCGCCGAAGCGCCCATCGTGCGTGTGGTAGGCGCGGCTGAACTGCACCGACCAGCGGCCGCTCGTCCGCCCGACGAGGGGCTGACCGACGTAGAGCATGTCGCCCTTGGCACCGAGGTGGGCCTTGAAGTGCGGCCGGTCGCTGAGATCGGTCACGGGCGGTGGCTGCGGGCCGGCGTTGCTCGCCCTCAGGATGCCGTCCGCGTCGAGGATGGCGACCTGCACGATGATGGCGCTGAGGAGGTCCTTGGTCGTCGAGAGGCTGCCGTAGAACTCGGCGGGACTGCGCGTCTCCAGGCTATGGCGCATGTAAAGAAGCGTCTTGTCGATCTCGCCGAACGTGCGCAGGACGTTTTCCTCGAACATCAGGGCGAACGTTTGATCGACCTGGATCGTGACGCGCCGGGATTCCCGCCAATCACCGACCGTCTTGTACCCTGCGACCGCCCAGAGCATCACGATCACGAGCATCCCGAGCCAGACCGGCCTGTGCCGTTTGGCCGAAGCCATGGAGGATGCAGCGCCGCCGTCAATCATTGTTCGTCTTGCTGCCCGCTCGCCTTCTCATTTCATCCGTCGATCGAAAGCTGCCTTTTGCGTCCACGAGTTAGTCATCACATGGCTTGCTACTTTCTTAAGGTCATGCGGCGCCGAAGCCTCACGTCCGAGCGCCGCTCGTGGCACAGGCCGCCGGACGGCGGTCGCCGGAGTCAGCGCTGCTTTGGGGCGGCGCCGCTTAAAGCCTCGTCTTGTCCGGAGTTTGGAGCACGAGCTTGGCAAGCGTGAAACCTGGCTCGAAATCATCGGTTACGTGTCGGCGCGACACACCCCATGACCGGACGCCCTTACCCCGCACGCCTTTCGCGTCGCGCCGTCCTGCGAAGGTTGAGACCCATGAAGATCCTTCCCCTGGCGATCATGGCCGCGCTTGAAGCGGCCTCGATCTCGACGCCCGTCTGGCCGGCGACCGCGCTGACACGCCTCGAGGAGGGCGCGACGGTTCAGCCCGCCGCGTTCGACGGCTCTTCGGACGGGGGCCGTCGAGGTGGCAGGAGGTCCCAGGGAGCCGCCTCGACGAAGGCCGACGAGCCCGCCAAGCCCGTGCCTCCGGAAACGGCGGAGCAGCATCGAGCCTACCTCAAGCGATACGGCTTCGGCCAATGATCGCGCGGTGCCGCCCGGTGGGCGAAACTGGCGCGCCGAAGGAAACCGGTCGACGTCGCGATGCCGCTCGCGCCCCCCGAGCCTTTGATTAACACGTCTGTGCCTTGAATGGACGCGTCCAAGCCTTCACGGACGCGTCCCCGGTTCTGAAACCTCAATCGGCATGAGTTTCGTTCCCGCACACGATCTCTTCTCCCATTTGCCGATCCCGGATCGCGCGAAGGACGACCTCGCGCATCGTATGGGAGAGCCGTCCCGGCACTATCATACCCTGCATCATCTCGACCTCCTCTGGACGCGTCACCGACGCCACCGATCGTCGGCGAGGCGCCCGGACCAGCGGTTCGATACCCCCATCGCCCTGGCGATCGCCTACCACGACGCGATCTACGTCGGTGGCGCATCCGACAACGAGATCAGGTCCGCCGCGCTCTGGCTCGAGGTCGGCGCGACGGTGGAGGGGCTCGGCGAGGACGAACGGCTGTGGGTCGCGGACACGATCCGCGCGACGGCCGATCACGTGGGTGCTGCGGCATCCTTGGACCTCACCGAACCGGGCCGCTACGCGCGCCAATGGGTGCTTGATCTCGACCTCACGCCGCTCGGCGAGACGCCCGAGATCTTCGATGGCAACATGGCGCTGCTCGCCGCCGAAATGCCCCACCTCGACGACGGGCAGCGGCGGGCGGCCCTGCTCGCCGGCTTGCGGCATTTCGCGAGGGCGCGACCGCTCTATCGATGCGCGGCGATCGCGACCGTCTTCGAAGAGGCCGCGCAGGAGAACCTGCGCAGACATGTGGGCACGACCGGCGACCAGCTGCCGCACAAGCCGACAACCGGCGGCGGCGCAAGGCAACGTTAACTATACGGGAAGTATCCTGAGGCTGCTTGACACGAGACAGTGGGCGGCGGCAGGTGGCGAAAATTGATGAGGGATGTTCGCCGGCGCGTGCGCTGGGAACTCGACTGGGCGGACAGGTGCTTCTGGCCGCGCTGCTCCTCGGTGCTTCGGTTCATGGAGCGGCGGCGGCGCAGGCGGATGCGAAGCCGACCGCCGTGCGGGACAGTCTCTTCCGCGAGACCTTGAAGCATCCGACCGACGTCGCCCTGGCGCTCTCCTACGTGAAGGCCTGCGTCGCCCTGCGCGATTACGAGGCGGCCATCGGCACGCTCGAGAGGGTGCTCTTCTACGCGCCCGACGACGCGAACGTGAAGGCGCAGCTCGGCTTCCTGTACACCCAGCTGCATTCGCAACAGATGGCGCGCCAGTACTTCGACGCCGCGTTGGCCGGACCCGGCCTCAACGACGCCGCGCGCGCGAAGATCGCCGCCGTGTCGCCGACGGTGGACGCCGCCAACGCCGGCAGTCACCTGTACGGCTCCCTGCAGGGCGGGTTACGCACCCAGAGCAACGCGGCCTTCAACCCCGACAACAACATCCTCCGGCTGTCGGGCCAGGACTACCTGTTCACCCATCCGCAGGAGAGCGGCGCCGACGGCAACGCCTTCGGAATCGCGCAGATCGGCTACGACTACGATCTCGGCAACCAGCGCGGCGACACGGTGGAAGCGCGCTTCACCGGCTACGTGACCCGGCAGTTCCACTTCACCGACCTCAGCGTCGGGCTCTACGACGTCAGTGTCGGCCCGCGTTTCGCACTTCCGCTCGACGCGATGCCCGGCTCGAGCGTGAAGGTGTACGCCGCGGGCGGCCAAGTCTTCCTCGCCGGGGCGCGCTACCTCGCGTCCGGCGGCGGCGGAGCCGTCGCCGATCTCGTGCTCCGGCCGGGCACCGTCATCGAGCCCGGCGTCGAGGTGCGCCGTCTCGATTTCTCCAACGTGTCCGTCTACTCCAGCCTGAACTCGGGCGAGGCGGTGACCGCTTCGCTGGCCGGATACGAGACCTTCAACGATACGTTCGGCGCCACCGCGCGCATCCTCTACACGCGCGACGGAGCCGACGCCGCCTACCAGTCCACCAACAATTTCGGCGAGGAGCTGGCGCTCTCCGCGCGCTTCGCGGCGCCGCTGCCGGCCATCCACGTGCCGTGGTCGGTGTCGCCCTACGTGAAACTGCTGCAGACGCGGTTCGACGGCGCCAACCCCTACATCGACGGCGCCATCATCCGGCACGATGACGAGGTGGAAGCCGGCCTCGTCCTCGACACGCCGGTCGCCGCCGCCTTCGACATCGTCACCAACATCCAGGAGGCGCGCGTGGCCTCCAACATCGCGAACTACCGCCTGCACAACTTCTCGGTCCTTTCCGGCCCAACGGTGCGTTTCTGATGACCTCCATCGCCGCCCGCCTCCTCCTGTCCGCCTCGCTTCTCGCCCTCGCGACGATGCCCGGGACGGCTTTCGCCCAGCAGGTCGTCGGCGCCGTGGGGGCGACCAACGCGGCACCGAGCGGCCGCGCGCCGGGGCGGGCCACGCGGACGCTGACGCCCGGCGACGACGTCTTCTTCCACGACCGGATCACGACGAAGCGCGGCGGCTCCGCCCAGCTCACCTTCCTCGATCGCAGCACGCTCAGCGTCGGCGAGAACAGCGACCTCGTGATCGATGAGTTCGTCTACGACCCCGGCGCGGGCGGCACGATGAAGGCGACGCTGCGCAAAGGCGTCCTGCGCTTCGTCGGCGGCGACATCAGCCACAACGGCGGCGCGACGGTGGCGACGCCGGTGGTGACGATTGGCATCCGCGGCGGCATCGGCACGATCGGCTACGTCGAGGACGGCGCCGACGCGATCCCCGGCGTGCCGGCGAACTTCCACGGTGGCGCGATCATCGTGAACGGCTACGGCGCGATGACCGTCCGCAACGGCGTGAGCGAGGTTCTGCTGTCGCGTCCGGGCTTCGCCGTCTTCGTCGGTTCGACCACTGAGGCCATCGCCGCGCCGGTGCGCCTCGACATGAGGGCCGCTCAGGCGATGATGAAGGGCTTGGCGAGCAAGGGCCGGCAGCACGGGGGCGCCTCGGCGAAGGGGGCCGTCGCCTTCGCGAACGCCGACATCGGACGCCTCGTCGACGTGCCGGTCGCGGTGCCGCGATCCCCGAGCATCGACGCGCTGGACTTCACGTCGGTGTTCTCGATCGGCAACGCGCTCGCGCGCAACCAGTCGCAGTCGAACCAGGCGAGCCAGCTGAACACGCAGCTCACGCGCGCGGCGCGCATGACATCGTCCGCGTCGGCCATGACGACGCTCTCGTCGACATCGGGCGCGACGCCGGTCACCACACCTGTCACCACGCCCGTTGCCAAACTCGCGACGCCGCCGGCCACCACCCCCGTCATCGCGCCGGTCACGACGCCGGTGACGACGCCTGTCATCACGACCCCTATCATCGGGACGCCGGTGACGACGCCCGTCACGACCCCGGTGACCACGCCCGTGACAACCCCCGTCACGACGCCTGTGACAGCCCCGGTGAC
>CAXTIU010000002.1:0-180156 GCA_964244495.1 uncultured Beijerinckiaceae bacterium | reverse complement strand
CCGTGACCACGCCCGTGACAACCCCCGTCACGACGCCTGTGACAGCCCCGGTGACGACACCCGTGACCACGCCCGTGACGACCCCCGTCAGCACGCCCACACCTCCGCCTTCCAGCGCTTCGGCGTCGAACAACGTCCAGACGGTGTACGACATCAACGTGGCGGTGGTGACAGCCAACGTCATCTACGCGCACACCATCGACGCCGGAAACCTCCAGGTGAAGCAGATCATCTACGGCACCAGCTACGGCACCACGTCGGGCACGACGGTCAACGGCAACGGTCTCGCCACCACCGGGCAGCTCTACGCGCACGACATCCACGCCGGAACGGTGGTCGCCAACGTCATCTACGTCGACAGCCTCAACCACTAGCCGGTCGCGCCGAATGGCCACCTGGAGGACCCCGCCGCGCGCGTTGCGCAGCCCGCTCTATCACGCCTCCTGGCTCGGGCCGGTCGCGCTCGTCCTCGCGCTCGGCCTGCTGCAGCCCTCCTTCGTCACGCGGATGCAGGACCAGCTGTTCGACCTCTACCAGCGGGTCGCGCCGCGCTCCTTCGACGCGCGAACGCCCGTCCGCATCGTCGACATCGACGACGCGTCGATCGCCAAGCTCGGGCAGTGGCCGTGGCCGCGCACGCAGGTCGCGGCGCTGGTCGATCGCCTGCGCGAGGCGGGTGCCGCCGCGATCGCCTTCGACATCGTGTTCTCCGAGGGCGACCGCACCAGCGCCGACGCCTTCGTGGCCGGCATCGCCGACGACGCACGCCGCACCGCTGTGCGGGCGGCCCTGGGAAACGCCCCGAGCAACGACGCCGTGTTCGCCGACGCGCTCGGCCCGGCGCCGGTCGTGCTCGGCCTCGTGCTGACGCAGGGCGGCGAGGTTCCCGCTTTCGCCGTGCCCTTCGGGATAGCCCATGCCGGCGGCGACCCGATCGCTTTCGTTCCCCGCTTCGGGGGCGCCGTCGTCCCGCTGCCGTCGCTGACCGGGCGTGCCGCCGGCCTGGGCGCACTCAACTGGCTGCCCGACGGCGACCAGACGGTGCGGCGCGTGCCCCTGCTGCTCGCGTCCGGCAATCGTCTCGTCCCCGGCCTGGCGCTCGAAAGCCTGCGCGTCGCGCAGGGCGCCTCGACCTTTCTCGTCCGCGCCTCGGATACGGGCGGGCTCGATTCCGTGCGCGTCGGTGCGCTCACGATCGCGACCACGCCGACCGGCGACATGCGCGTGCGCTTCACGGGTCACCGGCCGGAGCGCTTCATCCCGGCGCACCGGGTGCTCGCCGGCGGTTTCGATCCCGGCGAGATCGCCGGCCGTATCGCGATCGTGGGGTCGAGTTCGGCCGGCCTGACCGACATCCGCGCCACCCCCGTAGACCCGGCGATGCCAGGGGTCGAGGTCCAGGCGCAGGCGCTCGAGGGCCTGCTGGCGGGAACGCGGCTGCTCCGCCCGGACTGGGCGCGACTCGAACTCGTCGCCGGCGCCGCGCTGGCGCTGGCGCTGGCGGTCGTCCTTCCGCTCGTGCCGGTCATGGCGGGCGCCGCCGCCGCCGCGCTCGGCGTCTGCGCGAGCGTCTGCGCGAGCTGGTGGGCCTTCCACGACCGGCAGGTGCTGCTCGATCCGCTCGTGCCGGGCGCGATGGTGCTCGCCGCCTACCTCGGGGGCGTGTCGACCCTGTTCCGGGCGGAGCAGCGCGACCGCCGCTTCGTCCAGGACGCGTTCGGGCGCTTCGTCTCGCCCGCGGTCGTCGCCCGGCTCGGCCGGGAGCCCGGCCTGCTGGCGCTCGGCGGCGAGCTGCGCCCGCTCACGGTGATGTTCACCGACGTGCGCGGCTTCTCCCGCATCGCCGAACGGATGGACGCCCAGGACCTCACCCGCTTCATGAACCGCTACCTGTCGCCGATGAGCGAGATCGTGCTCGCCCACGGCGGCACGCTCGACAAGTACATCGGCGACGCGATCATGGCCTTCTGGAACGCCCCGCTGCCTGACCCGGCCCACGGCGAACACGCCGCGCGCGCCGCCCTGGCGATGCTCGCCGCCCTGCCGGACCTGCGGGCGGCGCTGGCGGCGAGTTGCGAGGGTCTGCCGCCGATCCGCTGCGGCATCGGCCTGGCGAGCGGTCCCTGCGTCGTCGGCAACCTCGGCTCACGGCTCCGCTTCGATTATTCCGCGCTCGGCGACGACGTGAACCTGGCGGCGCGGTTGGAAGCTTTGACCAGGGTATACGGTGTCGACATCCTCGCGTCGGAGGCGACGCGCCTGCTGGCGCCGGGGCTGGCGTGGCTTGAGGTCGACAAGGTGGTCGTCGCCGGCCGGAGCGCGACGACGCGCGTCTCGACCCTGGTCGGGAACGAGGCGACCGCCGCCAGCGTCGCTTTCCAGAAGCTGCGGGAGGCGCACGAGACGATGCTGGCCGACTACCGTGCCCGACGTTTCCCGGCCGCGGCGCAGGCCGCCGCTGACTTGCGCGCCGCCGCGCCGCCGGAGCTGGCCGATCTGTACCGCCTCTACGCCGACAGGTGCGAGGCCTACGCCGCCTCGCCGCCCCCGGAGGATTGGGATACCGTCACGCGGATGGAGCGTAAGTAGCCGGCATCTTGACATCGGTGGCGCGCCAGGCGCTCACCAGTTCAAGCGTCTGGTCGAACGGCAGCGGACGACCGAACAGGTAGCCCTGGCCGAACTCGCAACCCAGCATCTGGAGGAGCGCGTGCTGCGCCACCGTCTCGATGCCCTCGCCGACGACCTTCAGCCCGAGCGACTCGGCGAGCTGCAGCATCGAGGCGACGATGGAGCGCGTCGTCGCGCAATCCGACGCGCCCTGCACGAACGTTTTGTCGATCTTCAGACCGTCGACCGGCAACGTGCGGATGTAGTTCAACGACGAGTAGCCGGTGCCGAAGTCGTCGACGGCGATCCTGAAGCCGAGCCGCCGCGCGCACGCCAGGGCCTCGGCGGCTTGGCTCGGGCTGTGGACGAGCGCCGTTTCCGTCAACTCGAGGATCACGCTGCCGGCATCGTTGCCGCTGGCCGTCGTGATCGCGCTGAGCTGTTCGATGAAGTCGGGCGTCGTCAGGTCGTGTCCGGAAATGTTGACCGCGATGTGCGGCATGTCGACGTGGTCGGGGCTTGCCGCCGCGCGCGCCCGCAGCGCGACGAGGTCGCGCATGACCTGACGCAGGCAGACAATGGCGAGTTCGGCGCTGTGGCCGCTCGCCTCCGCGACGGGGACAAAGGTCGTCGGCGGGACGAGGCCGCGCGTCGGGTGCATCCACCGCGCGAGCGCCTCGAAGCCGGCGAGACGTCCGTCGGCGAGCCGCGTGATCGGTTGGTAGTAGACGCGGATCTGCCCTTCCAGCAGCGCGACCTCCAGTTCCTTCTCGATGCGCAGCTCCGCCAGCGCGGCGGCGTCGATGGCGAGACTCCTCTTGACGAAGCTGGGGCCGCTCCTCGCCCGTCCGCCGATCTCGTTCAAGGTCGCGCGATAGCGATCCAGGATCGTGCCGAGAACCAGGCGCAGGACCGGATCGCTGGCGGCGAGCCTCTTCGTGACGTGGTCGGCCGTGATCGGCAGCAGCAGGCACTCTTCGCAGGCGCGGACGCTGGCCGTGCGCGGCGCCTGGTCGACCAGCGCCATCTCGCCGACGATTTCGCCGGGTCCGAGCGTGGCGAGGACACGCGCGCCGTCCGGACGCTCGAGAAGCACCTCGACGCGTCCGCGCTCGATGAGGAAGCCGCACGTCGGCGAGTCGCCTTCGCGAAGCAGGTATTCATTCACGTCCAGATGGATCATGTCGCTACCCGGGGTCCGCCCCACAATGGCGTCGCCGCATTAAGCGGGCACTAAGAAACAGCGTTACGCGACCGCATACTTCACGCGCGTCCGGGACGCCGCGGCTCCACGGCCTGGTTGCGAGGCCAGACTCAGGCAGAGCGGATCGCCCCGGCCACCGGGAGCAGCCGGCCCGGGCCCTTTGCCGATCCGCGAGCCGGAGGCTCGAAGGCCATCGCTCGTCCCGGCTGCCGCCAGCCGCCGGCGCGCGCGTCGCGCCGTTGCATCCCGATCCGGCGTCCGATCCGGTCCAGGATCGGCACTCCGATGATCACACGGGCGGCGCTCGGGTCGACTTCTATCGCGAGAGCGGTGCCGGGGCAGTCGACCGCACCGAGGCAGAAGGGTGACCCCGCCGAACCGCCCCGTTCTTCACCGATCCCGCCTTGCCCCCGGACGCGGCCGGACGTCCGCTCGGTTGCTTGCGGCGGCACGGACGCCGCGCCTCGAAGGCTGATCCGCTAAGCCATGGATCTCGATGGTGGGACGGGGGTGCCAGGCCGACGGCGCCTACGCAGCCGTTGGTCTGGCTTGACTGAACGACAGGACAGTATCGGCGTAGCGTAGAACCTGTGGCCGGTGGGTGATCAGCAGCGTGGTCCGCCCTTGCATGAGCGTCCCGAGCGCTTGCACGACGGCGTGTTCAGAGGCGGCGTCCAGGTCTTCCGTCGGCTCGTCGAGGATGAGGATCGGCGCATCCTTGAGCAGCGCGCGCGCGATGGCGAGGCGCCGCGCCTGGCCGCCGGAGAGCCGGGCGCCGGTCTCGCCGACGATCGTGTCGAGACCCTCGGGCAGGGCCAGTACCTCGTCGAGGAGCTGGGCGTCGCGCAAGGCGTCGCGCAGCGCGGCCTCGTCGGCGCAGGGACGCGCCAGGAGCAGGTTCGCGCGCACGCTGGTGTTGAAGAGGTGCGTCTGCTGCGCCACCACCGTGCAGAGGGCGCGCACCGTCTCGCCACCCATCGCCTGGATCGGGACGCCGCCGATCTCGACGCGACCCTCCTGGTAGTCCCAGAAACGCAGCAGCGCGTTGAGCAGGCTGGTCTTGCCCGAGCCGGTCGCGCCGACGATGGCGAGCGAGCCGCCTTGCGGTACGTCGAGGTCGATGCCATCCAGCGCCCAGGGCGCGTCGGGAGCGTAGCGCATCCGCAGGCCCCGCACGCGCAGGTCGAAGCGGCGCGGCGCCGCCGTCCCGCGCTCCGGCTCGCGCACGGCGGGCTCCGCATCGACGATCGCGAAGATGCGCTGGGCGGCGGCCAGCGTCTCGCCGAGCGTCTGGAAGGCCAACGGTAGCGGGCCGACCGCCTCGAAGCCGGCGAGCACGAAGAGCGCGATCATCGCGAGGTCGGGGCCGGGCAAGGTTCCGGCGGCGACCGATGGTGTCGCGATCACCACCGCCGCCCACATCGCGAGCTGCGCCAGCAGGCCGGACAGCGCCGTCGAGGCGGCCGCGACGCGGGCCTGGCGCCGCTGCGCCGCGGCGAGCGACGTGCCGAGTGCGGCGACGAGGGCGCCGTGGCGCGCGTCCGCCCCGCAGACGAGGAGCTCGCCGAGCCCCCGGAGCGTGTCGGAAACGGCGGAGCGTAGGTCCGAGCGAATCTCGACCGCCCGCCGGCCGGGCGCGCGGCCGAGGCGCTGCGCCAGCAGGGGCAGCGCCACGCCGGCCAGTAGCAGGCCGGTGCCGGCGACGAGCGCGATCGCCCGGCTGAACATGGCGAGGAAGCCGACGGCGAGCATCACGATCACGGTGGCGGCGACGCTCGGCGCGATCACGCGGAGGTAGAGATTGTCGAGGCTGTCGATGTCGGCGCGCACCCGGCTCAGCAGGTCGCCGCCGCGCACGGTCTGCAGGCCGGCGGGGGCGAGCGGCTCGAGGCGCTCGTAGAACCACACGCGCAGCTCCGCGAGCAGGCGGAAGGTGGCTTCGTGGGTGACCAAGCGCTCGACGTAGCGGCCGCCGGTGCGCACCACCGCTAGCCCACGGATCGCCGCCGCCGGGGTGAAGTACTCGATCGGGGCGCCGCCGAGGCCGGACAGCGCCATGGCGGCGATGAACCAGCCGGACAGCGCGAGCAGGCCGACGTTGGCGAGCACCACGACCGTGCCGAGACCGGCGCCGGCCACCATCCACCAGGCGTAAGGGCGGAACAGCCGCAGGAGGCGCAGCATGTCCCTCACGCCGGCGCCCCCTGGCCCGAACCGGCCTGATCCGGCTTGGCCTGATCCGAATCGGCCTGACCCAAGTCCGCTTGGCCGAAGCCGCTCAGCCGCGCGTAGAGCCCGCCGCGCGCCAGCAACGCCTCGTGGCGCCCCCGCTCGACGATGCGGCCGCGCTCCAGCACCAGGATGCGGTCGGCGCGCCGCACCGTTTCCAGTCGGTGCGCGACGACGAGCACCGCGGCGGAGCGCGACAGGAGGGCGACCGAGCGCGTGACGAGGGCCGCCGTGTCGGCGTCGAGGCCGGCGCTCGCCTCGTCGAGCACGACGACGTCGGCCTGCCTGAGGAAGACGCGGGCGAGCGCGATCCGCTGGATCTCGCCGCCGGACAGACCCTGGCCGCGATCGCCGAGCAGGGTGTCGTAGCCCTGCGGCAGGCCGGCGATCAGCGCGGTCGCGCCGGCCAGCTCCACCGCCCGGCGCACGTCCCCGGGGGAGGCGTCCGGCCGCGCGAGGCGGATGTTGTCGACGACGCTGCCGTGGAACAGGGTGGGTCGCTGCGGCAGCCAGGCGACGCGTCGCATCCACGCCTCGCGACCCACATCGCGGAGATCGACGCCGTCGACGCGGACGCTTCCGCCGGTCGGCGCAAGGAAGCCGAGCAGCAGTTGGCTGACGGTGGTCTTGCCGGCGCCGGACGGGCCGACCAGCGCGACCAGTTCGCCGCGCCCCACGGTGAAGGAAATGTCGTGGAGCACCGGCGCCTCCGCGCCGTAGGCGAAACCGACCCGCTCGAAGCGGATTGCGCCGACCGGGATCGCCACGTCGCTCGTCCCATCATCCGGCGGCGATGTTTCCAGCAGCGCGACGACCGCCTCGGCGGCGCCGATCGCCTCCATCCTGGCGTGGTACTGCGTGCCCATCGCGCGCAGCGGGCGGAAGAACTCGGGCGCCAGCAGCAGCACGAAGAAGCCACGCAGGAAGGTCATCTCGCCGTAGTACAGGCGAAAGCCGATGAACACCGCGACCATCGCGATGCTGACGGTGGCGAAGAACTCCAGCGCCAGCGACGACAGGAAGGCGACCCTCAGCACCGCCATCGTGCCGCGGCGGTAGTCGTCGGAGATGGCGGCCACCGCCGCCACCTCGGCGCGGCTGGCGTTGAACAGCTTCAGCGTGGTCAGGCCCTCGATCGCGTCGAAGACGTGGGCGCTCATCCGCGCCAGCGTGCGCCACTGGCTCTGGTTCAGCGCCTCGGTGCCCTTGCCGATCAGCACCATGAACAGCGGGATGAGCGGCGCCGACAGCACCATGATGAGGCCCGACACCCAATCGGCCGGCACGACGAAGACGAGGATCGCCAGAGGCACGAAGGCGGCGAGCGTCATCTGCGGCAGGTAGGCGGCGTAGTACTTGTGCAGCGCCTCGACGCCGTCGACGAGCGTGTTGACCACCGCGCCGGTGCGCTGGCCGCGCGCCCACGCCGGCCCGAGCGCGACGAGGTGGGCGTGGACCCGCTCGCGCACGGTGAGCACGACGCGGGCGCCGGCCTCGAAGGCGACGACGTCGCCAAGCGCCGCCGCCGCCGCGCGCAGGGCGAACACCGCCAGCAGCGCCCACAGCCACGGCCACACGGCCGCGAGCCCTCGGCCGGCGATGATCACCGCGTCGACCACGCGCGCCAGCAGCCAGGCTTGCGCCACCAGCAGCAGCCCGCCGACCACGCCGATCCCGATCGCCGTGGCGAGCGGCGCGCGCACATTCGCTCTGAAGCCGCGCAGCCAGGCTTCGAGGACCTTGCCGGTGGCGCGCGGCATCGGGGCGGAGGGCGGGGCCATGGCAGCGCTAGCCTTCGCGGCGGGCACGCCGGCCGGCGAGGCCCGTCGCCATCACGGGCTGGTCGTGCGCGCGAGCCTGCGGTACTCGCCCCGCACGAGGATGCCGAGCAGGGCGAGGATGAGCCCGAACATGCCGAGCCCCGCCCATCGCAGCGCGACGGGCATGGCGAAGGTCAAGGCGCCGAGCAGGCTTCCCGCCACCGGCCCGATCATGAAAAGCCCGAGCAGCCGCAGGTTCCACACGGCGCGCAGGACGAGGTGGGGCGACATCAGGCGCCGTCACTGATGGTAGGAGGCGAGCTTGGCGATACGGGCGCGAAAGACCCAGATCTGATACCAGTTGTACATGATGGTCACCGGGAACAGGCCGACCAGCGTGAGCACGAAGGTGAAGATCGAGATTTGCGGGTTCGCCGCGTCGTAGAGCGTCCAGGTGCCGGGGATGATATAGGGGTAGATCGTGGCCAGCATGCCGCCGGCCATGATGGCGATCGTCAGGTCGAGCCAGAGGAGGGCGGCGAAGTCGCGGTCGTTCACGGAGGCGTGCCGCATGAGGAACGTCGAGCCGATCGCGGCCAGCAGAAGCAGGCCCCACACCCAGAAGTAGCGGCCCATCCAGTTGTCGAGCGCCCATGGGAAGATGAGCGCGCTCCACACGACGGTGACGAGGACGGCGGCGAGCGCCAGGTAGAAGGCGCCGTTCGTCCACCCGGCGGCATGCTTGCGGATCGCCTCCTCCGGTTCGAAGCGGGCGCGCACGAAGAGCCCGCCCGACAACGACACCGCGATCACCGCCGCCACGCCCGTCCACAGGCTGAACGGGCTGACGAAGCGGAAGGCGCCGCCGACGTAGGTGGGCACCCGGTCGGCGACGTGCGTCAGCGGGAAGCCCTGCAGTACCGCGCCCACGCACACGCCACCGAAATAGGTGGTGACGAGGCTGGACAGGCCGAAGGCCCAGTCGGTGAACCGCTGGCTCCAGCGCTCGGCGAGGTGGCGGAACTCCAGCGCCACCGCCCGGGTGAGGATGCCCCACAGCACCAGCACGAGGGGAATCATTAGGTAGCCGAGTGCCGACCCGTAAACGAACGGGAACGAGCCGAACAGGATGCCCCCCGCCACGATGAGCCACGTTTCGTTGGCATCCCAGGTGCCGGCCATCGCCTGCATGATGGCGCCGCGCTCGTGCTCGTCGGTGACGAACAGGGAGAAGATGCCGGCGCCGAGGTCCGCGCCATCGAGGATGATGTAGGCGACCACGCTGAAGGCGACGGCGATCCACCATCCGACGGCGAGGATCTGCTGGGTATAGGTGAGTGCGTGCATCGCGCAGGCTCCGGTGGTTGCGGGTGGACGTCACGCGGGATGCAGGCGGCCTGGCTTGACCGGGTGCCGCGCCTTCGGCGTCTCGACCGTGCCATGGGTTTCCCGATCCCCTTCGGGCATGTCGCCGAGGCGTTCGCGACCGCCCGCCGGGACCGGGCTCTCCACGTCGGGGCCCTGGTGGATCACCTTGCCGAGGAACCACCAGGTCGCGCCCCACACCATCAGCTCGAAGCCGACGTAGCCGACGAGCCAGAACAGCTCCTGGACGTTCGACATGCGGGTGACGCCCTGCTCCGTCCGCATCAGGCCGTAGACGACCCAGGGCTGGCGGCCGATCTCGCGGGTCCACCAGCCGACCCACACCGACAGGTAGGGCAGGAACGCGCTGAAGATCAGCACCCGCAGGAACCAACGGTTGGACGTGACCGCCTCCATCGTGAGGCGCCGCCGGATCGCCAGCCAACCGCCCCACAGCGCGACGAAGACGAGGAAGAAGCCGCAGGCCACCATGACGCGGAAGCCGTAGAACGGCACGGGGACGGGCGGGCGGTCCTCCGGCCTGAAGTCGTCGAGGCCGGTCACCTTGCCGTTCCAGGAGTGCGTTTCGAGCAGGCTGAGCACGTGCGGGACCGTCACCGCCCACGCGTTGCCGTCGTTGGCCGCGTTGGGCCACGCCACGATGTGCCAGCCTGTGTTGACGCTGCCGTCAGGGTTGTAGGTGTGGTAGTGGCCCTCCATCGCCGCCAGCACGGTGGGCTGGTCGTGCGCCACGGTCAGGCCGTTGCCGTCGCCGAGGTAGACCTGCAGCGGCGCGACGACGACGAGGGCGAGGATCGCGTAAAGGAGCGAGCGCTGGAACAGGGCGACGTGGCGCCGCCGCAGGAGGTACCAGGCCGACGTCGCCAGAACCACGCCCAGCGCCAGCTCGATCGAGGCGACCAGCATGTGCGGGAAGGCGTAGAGCACGTCGGGGTTGAGCAGCGCCTTGCCCCAGTCCTCGACCACGAAGACGCCGTTCTTGAAGGCGACACCGGTCGGCGTCTGCATCCAGGAGTTGGCGTCGAGGATCCACATCGCCGACAGCGCGGACGACAGGGTCACGTTGAAGGTGGCGAAGAGATGCATCCGCCGGCTGATCTTGCCCCAACCGAAGATCATCAAGCCGATGAAGCCGGCCTCGTACATGAAGGCGGTGATCGTCTCGTAGCCCAGCACCTGCCCGAAGAAGGGGCCGGCGGCCTGCGAGAAGGGACCGTAGAGGATGCCGAAGGCCATCTCCATCGTGATGCCGGTGGCCACGCCGGCGGCGAAGTTGATGATGAGCAGCTTCTCGAAGAAGCGGGTCAGTCGATACCAGCGCTCATCGTCGGACCGCAGCCAAGCAGCCTCGGTGAAGAACAGCATCGAGGCCAGACCGATGGTCAGTGGCGGGTAGAGGATGTGGAGGGTCGTGATCCAGCCGAAGTCGAGCCGCGATAGCACCAGGGATAGCGAGTTCTCAACCATGATCGCCGTTCTACTCAACTCGAGGTTCAACCCTCCCTGGAGATGGGCCTTTCGCCCGGGTTAGCGACTCCGGCATGCCGTCGCACGCCAGCCTCGCGCCCCAGGTCGCTACCGGCTTCCGCCTGCGGAAGGAGAGGTGCCGCATGGGCCGTCAGGCCGCTGGCCCGCGCTTCGCGGGAGCCCTACGACATCCCGAGCGTCGCCGATGCGGGACGCGCCGCCTCGCCGCGGATGCCCTCGCGCGGCTTTCCGTGGTTCGCGGCGCGGGCGCGACCGGACCGTGACCACTGGGGACGGCGTGTCCGTCCAGGCACGTCGCGTTCGTCATGGTCCGAGAAGTTGTCCGCCATCGACGACGATACTCTGACCGGTGATCCAACTCGCGCGCTCGGAGGCGAGGAAGAGGACGGTGTCGGCGATCTCCTCCGGGCGGCCCATGCGACCGAACGGGATCTGCGCCAGCGTCCTGCCGTAGAGTTCGGGATCCTCGGTGCGCCTCTTGTCCCAGACGCCGCCAGGGAACTCGATCGAGCCGGGCGCGACGCAATTCACGCGGATTCTCTTAGGTGCCAGGATCTTGGCCTGACTCGCGGTGTAGTGGATCACCGCCGCCTTCACCGCGCCGTAGGGTGCGGAACGCGACGAGGCATGAAGGGCCGAGATCGACGCGATGTTGATGATGCTCGAACCCGAACCAAGCAGCGGGATGGCGGCGTGGCTGGCGCGGACGACCGCGAGAACGTCGATCGTGAGCGAGGCGGCCCAGCCCTCCTCGTTATCCGCATGCCCGAAGCCCGACGCGTTGTTCACGAGCACGTCCAATCCGCCGATGGCGGCGGCCGCCGACGGAACGTAGGACGCGATAGCGCCCGCATCGGCCAGATCGACGCTGGCGCCGTGCCCGGTCACGCCGAAGGCCTCGATCTCGCGCCTCGTCGCTTCCAGCGGACCCCGGCCGCGGGCGCAGACCGAAACGGATGCCCCAGCTGCCGCGAAAGCGAGCGCGATGGAGCGCCCGATGCCGCGGCTGCCACCCATGACGATCACGCGCTTGCCGGAAAAATCCATGTCTGCCACCTCACGATCGCTCGTGGGCCAGACACGCACGCGCGCCCGGCTTTTTCAAGCGGCCGGCGGCGTCGACGGCCCGAGGATGGTCGGTCCGATCCCCGAGGGCCGGACGCCGCACCCGCCTGCTCATAAATCTTTCCGCCACGCACATTCTTGCGTCAGCTGCGTCATGCGTCAGGGTCCCATAGGACTCGCGGCCATCCGGTAAGGCTGGTCGGGCAGGGCAGGTATCAATACCTTACGGTGCGCGGGCCATGGCCGCAAGTCCGGAGCGAGGTCCACGAAGCGGTCCCAGGCCGGAGACCTTGCGAGAAAGGTCGATTGATCGATGGGCCGCACCCCGCGCACGGAAGCTTCCCGGCGCGGCTCGACCACGTCCCGCGCGGCGCGAATGGTTTCCCCGCGATCCGTTCGACGACCATCCCCGCCGGCAGCGAGCGCGTCACGTAGCACCGGCACGGCTCCAGGCGGAGCGTCGCGGCGACTCGACGACCTGGGTACCGGTGCCGCGTTGCCGATCAGGATCAGCGTGTCGGCCTCGGCGGCGCGCAGCCATCGCAGCTGAGGCGTCACGTCGGCGTCGTGATCGTCGAACGTCTCCGGGTCGGCGAGCTTGATGCGGGCGGTCGACCACTCGGAACGGGTTGGACGCGCCCCGATCCTTGTCGACCGGCATCCGGCCCGGCGACTTGGTCGTCCAGCCCCTTCCGTGCCGGTCGGTAGCGATCCCAGCAGGGCGTCGAGGATCGGCGGTATGACGATGGTCGGGCGGGCTCCGCTAGATTTCACCCCAATCAGCCGGCGAGCGCTAAAAAGTTGGTTAAAGGCAACCGGGCAAGTGCCGACGAACAAATGTCAATTTCGACGCTGCGTGTCGGTCGCCACACTGTGTGATCGTAGCAACTATCGCGATTATGCGATTGTCACACCTAGGATGTCCGGACCGCTTAGGCTTTGGTAGGCCGCCAGAGACGAGGGTCCGGATGTGTTGTTAAGGCGTCGTCTTCGGCAATTGTCGTTGTGGTCGGCAGCGATCATGATGTTGTCCATCGTGGCCGCGCGCGCCGCCGACCTCGCGCCGGTGGTCAACCCACCCGCAGCGATCCCCGGGATCCTCGACCTCTTCAAGGGCGTCGAGTTCCATGTC
This sequence comes from uncultured Beijerinckiaceae bacterium, assembly GCA_964244495.1. Taxonomy (GTDB): domain Bacteria; phylum Pseudomonadota; class Alphaproteobacteria; order Rhizobiales; family Beijerinckiaceae; genus RH-AL1. The sequence goes on along the minus strand of CAXTIU010000002.1, from coordinate 167,282 downwards.
CAGGGCGAGGCCGGCATCTACGGCAACTCGCTCAACCCTTCGCAGGGCGTGAACGGGGAAGGCTACAATTTCGGCCAGTGGTACACCGACAACGCCAACCAGCCGCAACTCAACCAGATCCTGTTGACGATCACCAAGCCGGTCGATCCCAAAGCGACCGGGACCGCCGTCGGCTTCACCCTTCAGGGGATCTACGGCGCCGACACGCGCTTCAACCATTACCTCGGCATCGGCGACACCTTCATGGGCAGCGAGCGCAACCAGCTGAACGTCGCCCAGGCCTTCGTCGCCGCCCACCTGCCGATCTTCACGGCCAACGGCGTCGACGTGAAGGTGGGTCTGTTCACCTCGCCCCAGGGCTTCGAGACGCTCGACCCCACGCTTAATCCCTTCTATTCCCACAGCTACACGTACAATTACGCGACCACGTTCAACCACGCCGGGATCTTCACGACGACGCACATCAACGCGACGCTCGACGTGTTCCTCGGCATCGACAGCGGCAACCAAGCGACCATCGGCTTCCCCGACGGTGATCCCAACGGCCAACTCGCCGGCTTCGTCGGCTTCGGCCTCAACAACCTTTTCGACGGCAAGCTGACGATCCAGGCCTTGTCGCATATCGGGCCGGAGCAGAACTTCATCTCCGATCCGACCGGCGCCAGCAAGGATGTACGCTTCCTCAACGACCTCGGTTTCAACTACAAGGTCACCGACGCCCTCACGTCCTTGACGGAATTGAATTACGAGCGCGACGACTTCGGCTTCGGCAACGGTCCGGCGACGTCGATGAGCATCGTGCAATATCTCGGGTACACGTTCGGGAAGATCTACACGCTGAACGTCCGCGGCGAGGTCCTGCGCGACTCGCAGAACTTCTTCGTCGTCACCCCGCAGAGCAACTCCGGCATCGTCGACGCCGAGAAAGGCGGCCCGATCTTTCCGCCGAACCTGGTCGCCCCCAACGGCACCCAAGGCACGACCTACGGTGCGCTCACGCTCGGCCTCAGCATCAAGCCCGACGTGCCCAAGCCGCTCGCGCTCGTGCTCCTGCGGCCCGAGATCCGCTACGACCGCATCATCGCCGGCGGTCCGGCCTACAACAGCAACGCGTATCTCGGCGGCACGCAGGGCAGCCGCAACCAGTTCACGTTCGGCGGCGACGTCATCATCGGCTTCTGAAGCGCGGTGCGCCCGTCGCCGCTCGGTGAGACCGTGGCGCGCGCGACCTGTACGCCGCCGGCCGATCTCCATCGCGGCACGGCGCCCGCTGTTCACCCGGCGACGGCGGTCTCCCCGCGACGTGACCGCGTTTCACCGGCACGCGGGAGGGGACGCCGCGCAGCTCTTGACCAGCACGTCCTGGATCGCCTGCGCATCCCTGCCGCCGCGTATCGCCGCGAGGGTCGCCGGATCGCGAAGGCGCCGTGCGATGCCGGCGAGCACGTTCAACTGCCCCGCGGGTGATGGACCGCCCGGAGCGGCGGCGGGCAGCAGGACGAGGCAAACGATATCAACGGGCTTGTCGTCGACCGCGTCGAACGGGATCGCCTCCCGCAATCGTGCGAGCGCGATGTAGGACTCGACGAGTCCGGCGAGCCGGGCATGTGGCAGGGCGATGCCGCGACCCAGCCCCGTCGAGCCGAGCGACTCCCGGTGAGACAGGGCGGCGAGGATGCCGTCCGATGTGAGAGCGAGGTCTGCGGCGGCGCGGCGCGACAGGGCGGTGAGGCAGCCGTCCTTGTCGGCGAAACGCTGGTCGGCGCTGACATGCGCGTGGCGGAGGACGTCGGTCAGATCCATAACGGGGACTTCATGGCGGTCATTCACTGCGACGGGACAAACGACTCCCTTCGAACTACGCGAAGCCGCGCCGGCTTACAAAGGCTTGCGTCAGAAAAGGCGTGCGGTCACCGGTCCGAATCGGGACTCAGGTCCGGCGCCGCGACCTGCTCGACCGCATCGGCCTTATCCGCGAACCGATGCGCGCTCTTCGGGCTGACGCTCCAAGGACGTGGTTCGTGGGGAACGGGGTTCGCCGGGAACGTGGTTCGCGGGCGCAAGTGGATGCGCCCTCAATCCGGTGCGCGGAGGCGGTAGCCGACGCCGGTCTCGGTGACGATGTAGAAGGGACGCTCCGGGCTTTTCTCGATCTTCTGGCGCAACTGTCGCACGTAGACGCGCAGGTACTGCGGATCGGTGGTGGGGCTCCAAACCTCCTTCAGGAGGAAGGCGTGGGTGAGGACTTTGCCGGCGTGCTGCACGAGCAGGCGCAACAGCTCGTACTCCTTTGGTGAAAGCTTGGCATCCACGCCCTCCACCTTGACGATGCGGCGGACGAGATCGACGCTCAAGCCGTCGACGGTGAAGATCGGCCGTTCGCCCTGACGCTGCAAGCGGTGACGCAGGGCGACACGCACCCGGGCGAGAAGCTCGTTCATGCCGAACGGCTTCGTCATATAGTCGTCGGCGCCGAGATCGAAGGCCTTCACCTTGCCACCCTCGTCTTCGCGGCTCGACAGCACGACGACCGGGAGGGTGTTGCCACGCTCCCGGAGGATGCGGAGGACATCGAGTCCCTGCATGTCCGGCAGGCCGAGGTCGAGGATCATCAGATCCGGCTCATCGGCGAGGGCGGCGAGGGCCGCCTGGCCGGTCCCCGCATCGATGACGTCGTAGTTCTGGGTCGCCAGCCCGGTGCGCAGCAGCTTGCGGATCGGCGGCTCGTCGTCGACGACGAGGATGCGGACGGCGGACGCACTCATGGCACATCACTCACGCGGGAACCCTCATGCCGCCGTGTCCAGCGCTTCGCCGGCCGGTGGCACGGGAAGCCGCAGGGTGAAGACCGCGCCCAGCCGGTCGGCGCGGTTGCCCGCCTGGACGGTGCCGCCCATCGCCTCGACGAAGCCGCGCGAGATGGCGAGACCGAGGCCGGTGCCGGCGCGCACGCTGTCGCTTTTCCGGGCACGGTAGAACTTCTCGAAGATCCGCTCGACGTCCTCCGCCGGTATGCCGTCGCCCTCGTCGAGGATCTGCAGGCACACGGACCGCTCGTCCTGCCAGGAGTGGATGGTGATCGTCGTGCCGTGTTCGGCGTATTTCGCGGCATTGTCGAGCAGGTTGAAGAGCACCTGTTCGAACAGCACGGCGTCGAGCCGCAGCAGCGGCAGGGTCTCGGCAAGTCGCAGCTCGACCGTGTGGGACGCGAGGATCGTCGAGGCTCGGCGCAGGGCGGCACCGACGAGCTCGCCCAGGTCGACCAGCGCGACGTTGGGCATGACCGCGCCGGACTCGAGCTTGGTCATGTCGAGCAGGTTGGCGATGAAGCGGTTGAGCCGCTCCGACTCCTCGATGATCGTCACGAGCAGGCCGCGCTTGCCGCGCTCGTCCAGGGCGGGCGCGAGGTCGCGCAAGGTCGAGGCGGCGCCGAGGATCGAGGCGAGCGGCGTCCGCAGGTCGTGCGAGATCGAGGTGAGGAGCGAGGACCGCAGCCGGTCCGTTTCGGCGACGAGCTTGGCGCGATCGAGATCCTCCGCGAGCTTCACGCGCTCGATGGCCAGCGCGCCCTGGTCGACAAGGGCGTCGAGCAGGCGGCGTTGCTCGGGTGTCAGCAGCGCGCCGGGCTTGTCGGAGTCGAGTCCGACGACGCCGATCGGCCCGCGTCCGGTCCGCATCGGCGAGAACAGGCGGCTGCCGCCGGGCAGCGTGTCGGCGCCGCGCCCGGCCGGCCTGTTGTTGGTCCAGGCCCATTGCGCGGCGGCGAGGTCGGCGCCGTCGATTTCGTCCTCGGGCGGGTAACCGGCCTTGAGGACGAGGGTGCCGTCCTCGGGCAGCAGGAGGACGACGCGGACCTGGAGCATGGACGCCATCTGGTAGGCGGTCGCCCAGAGCACGTCGTCGACGTTGAGGCAGGCGGAGAGCTTGCGCGAGAAGCTGTAGAGCGCGTTGGTGGTGCGAGCCCTCGCTTGCGCCACCTTGGCCTGGCTGCGCGTGCGCGCCGCGAGGTTGGAGACGAGCACCGCCACGATCGTGAAGAAGAAGAGCGCGGCGACGTTCGCCGGTTCGGCGATCGTGAACGTGTAGAGCGGAGGCAGGAAGAAGAAGTTGTAGCACAGCATCGCCGCGACGACCGCCAGCAGCGAGGGGTAAAGGCCGAGCGTGACGGCGACGCCGACGATGGCGGTCAGGAAGACGAGGTCGACGTTCTGCGTGCCGAACACCGGCTGCAGCAGCTCGCCGACGCCCAGCGCGCCGGCGATCGCGGCGAGCGCCGCACCATAGGGTGGCAACGCGACCGGCTCGCGTTCGGTGGGCAGCGGATCGCTCTTCGCGCGACCGCTGTCCTCGCCGGCGATGATGTGGACCCCGATGTTGCCGGCGCGGCTCACGAGGTCGTGGACGACGGAACCGTTGAGCAACTCGAACCAGCGCGAGTGCTTGGTCTTGCCGACGACGATCTGCGTGATGTTGTTGGCGCGGGCGTATTCGATGATGTCGTCGCCGGTGCGCCGGCCGCCGCTCGGGATCGTGACCGGCTCCGCGCCGAGCCGCTCGGCGAGACGCATCGTCTCGGCGATGGAGTCGCGTTGCGTCTCGGTCAGCTGCAGGCTGTGACTGGTCTCGATGGTCAGGGCGAACCACGAGCCGTGCGTGCGATCGGCGGCCCGCTTGGCGTAGCGCACCAGCGCCGCCGAGCGCGGGTCTTCGCTGACGCACACGAGGATGCGCTCGCCCGCCGCCCATGGCCCCGGGATGGCATGGGTCTTCATGTGCCGGAGCAGCTGCTCGTCGACGCGCTGGGCGGTGCGGCGGAGCGTCAGCTCCCGCAGCGCGGTGAGGTTGCCGGGTGAGAAAAAGTTGCGAAGCGCCCGTTCCGCCTGCCGGGGGACGTAGACCTTGCCCTCCTCCAACCGCTGGATGAGGTCCTCCGGGGCGATATCGATCGCCTCGATGTCGTCGGTGCGATCGAGGATCGAGTCCGGCACGGTCTCGCGGACGCGGATCCGGGTGATCTGCGCGACGACGTTGTTCAGGCTCTCGACATGCTGGATGTTGAGGGTGGTGTAGACGTCGATGCCGGCGGCGAGGATCTCCTCGACATCGAGGTAGCGCTTGGGATGGCGACTCTCCGGCGCGTTGCTGTGCGCGAGCTCGTCGACGAGGACGAGGGCGGGATGTCGCGCCAGCACGGCGTCGAGGTCCATCTCTTCCAGGAGGCGGCCCTTGTAGTCGATGCTGCGGCGGGGGAGGATTTCCAATCCTTCGACGAGAGCCTGCGTTTCGGCACGGCCGTGGGTTTCCACCACGCCCACGACGACATCGATCCCGTCGCGACGCTTGGCCTGGGCGGCGGTGAGCATCTCGTATGTCTTGCCGACGCCGGGCGCGGCGCCGAGAAAGATCTTCAATCGGCCGACGCGGCGTACGCCCGCGTGGGGAGCGATCGCGCGGCTCGCCTCGGCCGAGACGGTGCCGGTCATGTCTCGATGCATCCGGCCGTACGGCTCCCCGGGTCTTCCGTCGTGTCCATCGATCGAGACCCGCCCACTTGAGCCCTCTTCCACCACCCTAGGCGGCCGGCCGAGGTGAAGCGAGCGTCCGTTCTTCGAAGGGAGGCGCGGCCGAGAAGCGTCACGCTTTCGGCAACGCGTCCAAGGCGAGGTTCAACTCGAGGACGTTGACGCGCGCATCCCCGAACAGGCCGAGCGTCGGTCCCTCTGTGTGGCTCGCCAGCAGTTCGCGCAGCTTGTCCGCACCGATGCCGCGAGCCTTGGCGATGCGTGGGATCTGGACATCCGCCGCCGCGGGCGAGATGTCGGGATCGAGACCGGAAGCGGAGGTCGTGACGAGATCGGCCGGTACGGCGGCCCCGGGGTTCTCGGTCCGCAGCTTGTCGGCGTCTCCTTTGATGCGGTCGATCAGGGCTTTGTTGGTGGGGCCGAGGTTGGAGCCGCCCGAGCTGTCGGCGGCATAGCTCCTCGGGATCGTCTTGGTCGGATCCTTCGGGTCCGGCACGACCGTCGCCGAGGGCCGGGGATGAAAGTATTTGTCGTCCGCGAAGCCCTGGGCGATCAGCGACGAGCCGATCACGGTGCCGTTGACCCTGATGAGGCTTCCCTGGGCTTGGTGCGGGAAGATGGCGGCGGCGATGCCGGTGATCGCGAAGGGGTAGACGAGACCAGTCAGGAGCGTCAGCAGCACGACGATGACGAGGGCGGGGCGAAGTTGCTTCAGCATGGTCCTTCGATCTCAGACGAGGTGCAGGGCGGAGATGATGACATCGATGAGCTTGATGCCGATGAAGGGCAGCACGATCCCGCCGAGGCCGTAGACGAGCAGGTTGCGCCGCAGCAGGGCGGCGGCGCCGATGGCGCGGTATTCGACGCCCTTCAGCGCGAGCGGGATGAGCACGACGATGATCAGCGCGTTGAAGATGATGGCCGACAGGATCGCGCTTTCCGGCGAGTGCAGCCGCATCACGTTCAGGGCCTGCAGCTGGGGATAGAAGGCCAGGAACATCGCCGGGATGATCGCGAAATACTTGGCGACGTCGTTGGCGATGGAGAAGGTGGTGAGCGCGCCGCGCGTCATGAGCAGCTGCTTGCCGATCTCCACGATCTCGATGAGCTTCGTCGGGTCGCTATCGAGGTCGATCATGTTGCCGGCTTCGCGCGCCGCGACGGTGCCGGTGTTCATGGCGACACCCACGTCGGCCTGGGCGAGGGCCGGCGCGTCGTTGGTGCCATCGCCGCACATGGCGACGAGCTTGCCTTTGGCCTGCTCGTCGCGGATCAGCTTCAGCTTGTCCTCGGGCGTCGCCTGCGCGAGGAAATCGTCGACGCCGGCCTCCGCCGCGATGGCGGCGGCGGTCATCGGGTTGTCGCCGGTGATCATCACGGTGCGGATGCCCATCCGGCGCAACTCGACGAAGCGCTCGCGGATGCCGCCCTTGACGATGTCCTTCAGGTGGATGACGCCGAGCAGGCGCCCGTCTCGGACCACGGCGAGCGGGGTGCCGCCGCTCTTCGAAATGTCCTCGGAGATGGCCTGGATCTCCCGGGTGGTGGCGGGGTTCGTCTTGGACGCCACCATCACGTCCCTCGCCGCGCCGATCTCCGGCGTGCCGTTGACGAGGGCGAGGACGGAGTCGACCGCGCCCTTGCGGATCGAGATGCCGTCGCCCTCGACCCCGCTCATGCGCGATTGTGCGGTGAACGGCACGAAGGTGACGTTGAGGGACGCCATGTCCCGCTCGCGGATGCCGTACTTCTCCTTGGCGAGGACCACGATGGAGCGGCCTTCCGGCGTCTCGTCGGCGAGCGAGGCGAGTTGGGCGGCGTCCGCCAGGTCCTGCTCGCCGACGCCCTTGACGGGGCGGAAGGCGGTAGCCTGACGGTTGCCGAGCGTGATCGTGCCCGTCTTGTCGAGCAGCAGCGTGTCGACGTCGCCCGCCGCCTCGACCGCGCGACCGGACATGGCCAGCACGTTGAACCGCACGAGACGGTCCATGCCGGCGATGCCGATGGCCGAGAGCAGGGCGCCGATCGTGGTCGGGATCAGGGTGACGAACAGGGCGACGATGACGACGATGGAGATGTGTCCGCCGGCGTAGGCGACGAAGGAGGGGATCGTCGCGGTGGCGAAGACGAAGATGATCGTGAGGCCGGCGAGCAGGATGTTGAGGGCGATCTCGTTCGGCGTCTTCTGGCGGGCGGCGCCTTCGACCAGTGCGATCATGCGGTCGATGAAGGTCGAGCCGGCCGCCGCCGTGATGCGCACGCGGATCCAGTCCGACAGCACCTGCGTTCCGCCCGTCACCGCCGAGCGGTCGCCGCCCGACTCGCGGATCACGGGAGCGGACTCGCCGGTGATCGCCGCCTCGTTGACCGACGCGATGCCCTCCACCACCTCGCCGTCGGAGGGAATGATGTCGCCGGCCTCGACCAGCACGACATCGTCGACCCGGAGTTCCGTGCCGGGCACCATCGCGTAGTCGGTACGGTCGCGACCTTTCAGGAGCTTGGCCTGCGTCTCGGTGCGTGTCCTGCGCAGGCTGTCGGCCTGCGCCTTGCCGCGCCCCTCCGCCACCGCTTCGGCGAAGTTGGCGAACAGCACCGTGAACCAGAGCCACAGGATGATCTGGCCGGAGAAGGCGAGGTTCGGCGCGCCGATCACGAGGTCGCGCACGAACAGGACGGTGACGAGGGCGGCCACCACCTCCACCACGAACATGACGGGGTTCTTGGCGAGGTCGCGCGGGTCCAGCTTGCGGAAGGCGCCGCCGATGGCGGGAACCAGAAGCTCGGGATTGAGGATGGACGATGACTGTCGGGCCATGGGTCACGCCTAAGTGGGATCGGGCCAAACCATGGCCACGGAACGTCGGGAGGCGGAAGCCGATGGATCCGGCGTCCGCAAGATGATCGGCTTTCGCGGAAGTTTCAGCTTCCGAATGTCTGTCCGGCCGCTCCGGCGAGGTGTTCGACGATGGGTCCGAGCGCGAGCGCCGGGAAGAAGGTCAGGCCGCCCACGATGAGGATCACGCCGATCAGCAGGCCGACGAACAACGGTCCCGTGGTCGGGAACGTGCCGACGGAGGCGGGCACGGTCTTCTTGGCGGCGAGCGAGCCGGCGATGGCGAGCGCCGGCACGATCACGAAGAAGCGGCCGACCAGCATGCCGATCGCGAGCATCACATTGTAGAACATGGTGTTGCCCGACAAGCCGGCGAAAGCCGAGCCGTTGTTGGCGGCGGCCGAGGTGAAGGCGTAGAGCACCTCCGAGAAGCCGTGGGGTCCCGGATTGTTCATGGCCGCCACCGCCGAGGGGAGGCCGAGGGCGACGGCCGTGCCGCCCAGCATGACCAGCGGCAGGCAGAGGATGGCGAGCATCGCCATCTTCACCTCCTTGGCCTCGATCTTCTTGCCGAGGTACTCGGGCGTGCGCCCCACCATCAGCCCGGCGACGAAGATGGCGATGATCACGAAGACGATCATGCCGTACAGCCCCGAACCGACGCCGCCGAAGATCACCTCGCCGAGCTGCATGTTGATCAGCGGGATCATGCCGCCGATCGCCGTGAAGCTGTCGTGCAACGCGTTGACCGCGCCACACGACGTGTCCGTGGTCACCGTCGCGAACAGCGAGGCGCCGGCGATGCCGAAGCGCAGCTCCTTGCCTTCCCAGTTCGCACCGGCGACGCCGAGCGCGTGGACGAGCGGGTTGCCGCCGGCCTCCGCCGGGTACACGATGGCGACGCCGGCGACGAACAGCAGCCCCATCGCGGCGAAGATGGCCCAGCCCTGGCGCTGGTTGCCGACCATGCGGCCGAACACGTTGGTGAGCGCGGCGCCGATCGCGAAGATCGACAGCATCTCGACGAAATTCGAGAGCGCCGTCGGGTTCTCGAACGGGTGGGCGCTGTTGGCGTTGAAGAACCCGCCGCCGTTGGTGCCGAACATCTTGATGGCGACCTGGCTCGCGACCGGGCCGACCGCGATCGTCTGCTTGGCGCCCTCCAGCGTCGTCGCGTCGACATAGGGCCCCAGGGTTTGCGGAACGCCCTGGGACACGAGGAACAGCGCGTAGACGATGCAGATCGGCAGCAGCACGTAGAGCGTACCGCGCGTCACGTCGACCCAGAAGCTGCCGACGGTGCGGGCGGAGGCCCGCGAGAAGCCGCGGATGATGGCGATGGCGATGGCGATGCCCGTCGCGGCGGACAGGAAGTTCTGGTGCGTTAGCCCGAGCATCTGGGTCAGGTACGACAGCGTCGACTCGCCCCCGTAGTTCTGCCAGTTCGTGTTGGTGATGAAGCTCACCGCCGTGTTGAAGGCGAGACCCGGTTCCACCGCGCCCTGAGCGGCCGGGTTGAAGGGTAGCACGCCCTGTAGGCGCAGCAGGGGATAAAGGATCAGGAAGCCGCCGATGTGGAACAGCATGACGGAGAGCGTGTACGACAACCAGTGCTGCTCCTGCGCCTCGTCGATGCCGGCCACACGGTAGAACAATCGCTCGACCGGCCTGAGGACCGGCGACAGCCAGGTTCGCTCGCCGGTGAAGACGAGCGTCATGTAACCCCCCAGCGGCTTCGTCAGCAGCACGACGAGGAAGCAGAAGACGACGATCTGGGCCCAACCCGTGAAGGTCATTGCGGTGATCCTAGAAACGCTCCGCGCGGATGAGCGCGTAGGTGAGGTAGACGAGGAGGCCGGCTGTCACGATCGCCGCGAGGAGGTAGTCGAAGGTCATGGAAATGTCGTCCTAGAGCCGGTCGCAGCCCTCGGCGTAGGCCGAGGCTAGGATGAAGAAAGCGATGCCGGACACGATGAAGATGACGTCGAGCATTGGGGAACCCCGCACCCGGCGGGTGGTCTGCTTCCGCCGCTCCGAATGCCCTGCTTGCGCCGCCCGGTTGTGGGTTTTCAAGTCCAATTCCGTGGTTGCCGCATAAGGATCCTGTGGGTCTCGCGTCGTCGCCGGTCGACGTCGATCGAACGGCTTCCGGCGCCGGGCATCAGCGCGATCGTTCGCCGCCATGGCATCGCAACTGCGAGGAGCCGATCGATATCACGCTGGCCCAGGGCACAGCCTGTGAGTTCGCGACCCTCGATCATCATAGGCAGGATGTCGCGCGTGATGGCCAGGACGTGTTCGCCCTGATGGCGCAGCAGCATGGCCGCACTCGCTCCGGCCTCGCGCCGGTGTGTCCCTCCTCGCCTTGCGTCGCGCGTCGGCATCGAGCGTGTCCCATCTCTCCGGGAGTAACGCGGGACCTCATCGCGACGGACCGCGTTACACCGTCGTAAGGCAGCTACGGAGATCATGACGTGACAAGGAACGGCGCGTTGGCGCCACCTGCGGCCGACGACGTCGCGCCGGACGACCGCCCGAACGTGGCGACCGACGGCGTCTCGCGGCGTCGACTCGTCGGTGCCGGCGTCGCCCTGTCCGCTGGGCTGGCCACCAGCGCGGCGTACGCGCAATCCTACAAGACGACCAAGGCCGGCAAGGCCGACGGCAGCACCATGGATCCCGGCCCTCGGAACGCGGTCCTCGAAGGGCTGGACCCCAGCGGCGTCGACGCGCCACCGACCGACCACGGCAGCGTGCAGCAGTTCTGGCAGAGCTTCGCGCAGTCGCACCGACGCGTACAAGAAGGCGGTTGGGCGCGTCAGGTCAACGTCGAGGATTTCCCGATCTCCAAGGAGATCGCGGCGGTCAACATGAAGCTGAACGCCGGCGGCGTACGCGAGCTTCATTGGCATGAGGCCGACGAGTGGTCGCTGATGCTGACGGGGCGCGCCCGGCTGACCGCCATCGACTACGAAGGCCGGCCCTACGTGAAGGACGTCAAGGCCGGCGACCTTTGGTACTTCCCACAGGGCATCCCGCATTCCATCCAAGGCCTCGGCCCGGACGGCTGCGAGTTCCTGCTTGTGTTCGACAAGGGCTCCTTCTCGGAGGAGGGCACGACGCTGCTCACCGATTGGCTGATCCACACGCCAAGAGAAGTCGTCGCCAAGAACTTCAAGACGGGCGAACAGTCCCTGGCCCCCTTCGACGCGATCCCGCCGGAAGGCCGCTACATCTTCCAGGCGCCGGTGCCCCCGGCGCTTGCGACTGACACGACAACCGTCGCGAAGGGGGGTAAGCCGTCGGAGCTTACGTTCGATTTCGCGATGCTCGACGCGAAGCCGCAGAAGGAGGACGCCTCCGGCCATATCCGGATCGTCGATTCCACCACGTTCAAGGTGTCGCGCAACATCGCCATGGCCTACGTGGTGGTGAAACCCGGCGCGATGCGCGAGATGCACTGGCATGCCAACGCCGACGAATGGCAGTATTACGTGGCCGGCAAGGGTCGCATGACCCTGTTCCTCAACCACTCGAACGCGCGCACGATCAACTTCGCCGCCGGCGACGTCGGCTACGCGCCGGTGACCATGCCGCACTACATCGAGAACACCGGCTCGGAAGACCTGATCTTCCTGGAAATGTTCAGGTCGCCACGATACCAGGACATTTCGCTGAACAACTGGCTCGCCGCGGTCCCTCCCGAACTCGTCGAGCAGCACCTCGCCTTGGACAAACAGGTCCTCGCGGGCATCCCTTCCGCCAACAAAGGGGTCGTGTGACGCGAGCTTCGCCGTTCACTGGGCGGACCTACGTCGTATCGACGGGCCGAACGGACCCGCAATGCCCTCGGCGGTTGAGCGGACAACGGGACAGCGCCCGCTTGTCGCCCACGATGCGAAGCAGCATCAAAGGTTGACAAGGATCCGCGTCGACGTGTGCCTCGAAGCCATGACTTGGCCGACGCATCGAAGTCGTTTGAAACCGAATGATCGAGGCAGGTTCGATCCGACGTTCGTCGATGCGTCGCCTGCCTATTTGTCGCAGGGGCAGGCGAGGGGCGCAATGGTAGACCGCGCGTCCCATATTTGAGGTATCCGCTGGCGTTGTGCGCGGATCGGTCGTCCTAGGGTCGCCATATCGGTCGCTCCCTCGTGCCGGACGAAGGTGGAGGTCATGGTCATGAATTCGCAGGCGGACCTGGTCCGAAGTCCGTTGTCTGCAAGACGCGAGCGCATCGGCGTTGCCCTGGTCGGCGTCGGCGGCGCGGTCGCGACGACGGCGATCGCCGGCATCGAGATGATCAAGGCCGGCAAGAACGATCGCACAGGCTTGCCTTTGTCCGAGCTGAGCATCCCAGGCCTCGCCGATTATCGCGACCTCGTCTTCACCGGATGGGACGTCAACGGCGACGACCTCGCCACGGCGGCCGAGAAGCATGGCGTCCTCGATCGCGACGCGCTCGAGGTGGGCGGCAAGGGGTTGAAGGGTATTCGCCCGATGGCCGCGGTCGGATCGTCCCGTTTCTGCAAGAACGTTGATGGCGAGAACAAATTCAACGCCGGCGGCCATCGTGAGGCGGTCGAGCGCATCGCCGACGATCTCGCCCGCTTCAAGCGCGAGAGCGGCGTCGATCGGGTGGTGATGGTGAACCTCGCCTCGACGGAGCGTTACCCCGACCTCGACGCGCCCGCGCTGCAGAGTCTAAGGGCTTTCGAGAAGGGTCTCGACGAGTCCGATGAGGCGATCGGTCCGGCGATGCTCTACGCCTACGCGGCCATCAAGGCCGGCAGCCCCTACGCGAACTTCACGCCTTCGGTCGCCGCCGACGTGAAGCCGCTGATCCATCTCGCGCGGGAGCGGAACGTCGCGGTCGCCGGCAAGGACGGCAAGACCGGCCAGACCTTCATGAAGACGGTGATCGCGCCGGCGCTGCGCAGCCGCTCGCTGCACGTCGACGGCTGGTTCTCGACGAACATCCTCGGTAATCGGGACGGGCTGGCGCTCGACGATCCGAATTCGCTGCAATCCAAGCTCGGCACCAAGAAGCGCGTACTCGATCAGATGCTCGGCTACCCCGTCGAGGACCACATCATCGACATCCGCTATTATCGCCCGCGCGGCGACGACAAGGAAGCTTGGGACAACATCGACATCACCGGCTTCATGGGTCAGCGGATGCAGATCAAGGTCAACTTCCTATGCAAGGACTCGATCCTCGCGGCGCCGCTCGCCATCGAGATCGCGCGCTGCCTGGGTCTCGCCGATCGGCGCGGCCAGGGTGGTGTGCAGGAGCAGATGGGCGTGTTCTTCAAGGCGCCGATGATGGCGAACGGTCGCGAGCCCGAGCACGCCTTCCACACGCAGGAGACGCAGTTGCTCGATTGGATGGCTGGCGACGATCGGACGGACTCCGCCGCTTGACGGGCCGGATGTCGGGCGTGCCGCTCGACCGGCCTGCGCCGGCCCACCTCCGCGACGTTTTCCAGGAGATCGGTGACCTTAAACGCATCCGCTCGGCTGGTCGGGATGGCTCCGTCGCGACGCGAGGCTTCCACGCCGCCTGGGCGGCGCTGGCGGCCGGTGCGTCTTCGGACGCGGTCATGAACCGGGTCGTCGCCTCCGCCTTGGCCGCCGCCCGCCTTGGCGATCTCGACCGCGCGAAGCTGCGCGAACTCGGTCTGCGTGAGGAAGAAGCGTCGGAGGTCCTGGCTCGTGCCTTCGATGCCGTGACCGGAAGCCTGGATCCGGCGCTCGCGAGCCGGTTGCGTGAAGGGCTGGCCGAGCAGGTGCCCGACCTCCCGCCGCCGGCCTTCGTGCGAGCCTTGGCCGAGCAGCCCCGCGCTGGCGCGACTTGCCCGGGCAAGCCGCGCATCGTCCTGGAGCCGCCGGAGAACCACGCCGAGCATTGCTGGGCTGTCGCGGTGCTCGGCGTGCTGCTCAGCCCCACCTATGGCGCCGAGCCGACGACCGTGTTCCTGGCCGGTCTCGCCCATCACCTGCATAACGCCGCCATGCCTGACAGCGGTTTCACCGGCGAGATGCTGCTCGGCGATCGACTCGGCTCGATCATGGGGCACGCGGCGGGCGCGGCCCTGGCCCAACTCGACGAGCCCCTGCGCGGCACGATCGTCGCCGCGCGCCGCATCCTGCCCGACGACGCGAGTCCCGAAGGTCGCGCCTTCCACGCCGCCGACGTGATCGACCGCGTGATGCAGATCGCCCAACACCTGCGGCCGGCGACGATCACCATGGCGACCGTGCTGGACGAACTCGAACTGGTCCACGACGGTCCGGTCAAACCGTTCCACGACCGGGTCCTCGCCGAGATGAGGCTGCCTTGAGCGGGACGTTCCCTCGGAGAATCCCCTGCCGCTCGCCGATGTCTGGTCACCCTCTCGCGCCGGACACGCCGCATTCCCTCAGCGACGGCGCCGGCGAGCGCTGGCCGGTCGTGGACGCTATACCGTACCTGCGCACCGGGCGTGCGGCGTTGGTCGTGGACGTGCTCGCGAGGCTTGACGCTGGTGATCGATCGGGAGCCTTGGCACTGCTGCTCGCAGATCAGGACGATTGGTGGACCGACCCACCGGCCGATCCCGCAAGCCTCGCCGCGCTCGTGCGCGACGCGCCCGGCCTTTCCTTGCGCGCCGCCATGGAACACCTCGGCTTCGGCCGCGTCGGCGACTACTTCGCCCATCGCTGGAGCGACCCGACCTATCTCGGTGGGTTGGCCCTGCTGGAGGCGCACTGGGCCGCGCCCGACACTGCTTTCGAGCTATGCTGCGGCGTCGGGCACTACCTCCGCGAGTTGACCCGGCGGGGTGTCGCCTGCACCGGGGCGGATGTCGTCTTCGCTAAACTCTGGCTGGCGCGTCACTGGGTGGTCGGTGCGGACGCCGACCTCGTCTGCTTCGACGCCGGCTCGTCCTGGCCGCTCGGCGCCCGCGCCGATCTCGTCTTCTGCCATGACGCGTTCTATTTCCTTGAGCCCAAACCCGCCATCGCCGCGCACCTTCGCGACGCCTTGGCACCTGGTGGCACGCTCGCGCTCGCGCACATCCACAATCGGGACTTCGCGAATCTCTCGTCCGGTGCCGCCGCGACCGCCGGCGAACTGACGCGCCTGTTTCCCGAGGCCACCGTCTACGACGACGCGGAGCTGACCCGTGCCTTGGTCGAGCGCCGCGCGCCCGTCGACCGGCCCTGGTCCGAGCTAGGCGCCGTTGAGGCTTTCTCGCTGGTGCAAGGCGTCGTGGCAGCGCGCGCTCTCGCCGGTGGCCTCGCGATGCCATGCGAGGGCGCGTTCCTGACGCGCAATCCGCTCTACGGGGCGGACGATCATGTCAGTTGGCCCTCCCAGCGCTACCGGGACGAGTACGCGTCGCGCGCGACCTACCCGTCGCGCACCCGGGCGCCCACCCATGCCACCCACACCACCGCGACCAGCGCTATGGCGCGTTCGCGCGAACTCGTCGACCTGCCGGAGCGCTGGTGATGCTGCGATGGGGGATCGTCGGTTACGGCTGGGTCGCGCGCGACTACATGGCGGCCGGCATCGCGGCGGCCGGCGGTCGCGTCGCGGCGGTCTGCGATCCCGATCCGACGGCGCGGGCGGCAGCCGAGGCCGAGGGCATCCGTGCCTTCGCCGACCTCGCGGCGATGCTCGGCGAGACGCTCGACGCCGTCTACGTCGCGACGCCCAATCACCTGCATCGGCACGCCGTCGAGGCCTGCCTTGCCGCGCGCGTGCCCGTGCTGTGTGAGAAGCCGGTCGCCGCCACCCTCGCCGACGCCGAGGCGATGGCGTCCGCGGCGCTGCGCGGCGATGTGCTCCTCGGCATCGCCTTCGACCAGCGCCGCCACCCCGCCCATCGCGCGATTCGTACGGCTGTGCTCGCCGGCCGGATCGGCGTCGTCACCTGCCTCCGCATCGTCTACGCGTGCTGGCTCGACCGCGATTGGACCTCTGGCGCCGGAGCGAACTGGCGCATCGAGGCCGGTCAGGCCGGTGGCGGCGCCGTGATGGACTTGGCGCCCCACGGCCTTGACCTCGTCGACGCCCTGCTCGGCGAACCGGTCGTGGCGCTCGCCGGCCTGCTGCAGTCCCGCGTACAGGATTACGCCGTCGACGATGGCGGCGCGCTGGTCGGGCGTACCGCGTCCGGCGTGCTCGTCTCCATTCACAACAGCTACAACAATCCCGAGACGTTGCCGCGCCGCCGCTTGGAGATCGTCGGCACGCTGGGGCAGATCGTGGCGGTGGACACCATGGGGCAGACGTGCGGTGGCGTCGTGACGGTGACGGATGCCGCGACCGGCCGAGCGACGCCGCTCGACTTCGACGCCGCCGCCTCGCCGTTCACCGAGCAGGCGAGGGCGTTCGCGGAGGCGGTTCGGGGCGGACCCCATGACTTCGACATCGTCCGCGACCTCGAAGCCATGCGTTTGCTCGCGTCCGTCTACGCCGCCAAGGACAACGACCTCGCGCTGTCCAAGGTGCTGGAGGCTGTCGCGTGACGCCGTCGCATCCGTGCGCCCGCACCGAGCGCGGCTTTCGGGCAAGCGGCGAAAGGTGTTCCCCATGACGAAGTTGCCGCCCGATCTCGGCCCGGCCGCTCGGGCCTACCTCGACGCGTTCCCCGAGGGCGAACTCGTGGCCTTCCCGTTGACCCCGCTCGATCGTACGGGCTTGCCGGTCTGGGTCGTGGCGCTCTTCCCCGACGATCCCCGCCTCGCCGACGTGATGCCCTATGGCGTCGGCTACGGCAGCACCGATGCCCAGGCCGTCCTTGGCGGCCTCGGCGAATGCGCCGAGATGATCTATTCCGTGCTGACGATGCCCGGCGTCAAGCGCGTGCGCGGCAGCTGGACGGCTCTCGCCGCCTCGCTGGGACGCGGCGCCGTCGCCGATCCGCTGACGCTCGGCCTGCCGGCGGGATCGCCGGTCGGTCGCGATAGCCCCCTCGAATGGGTCGAGGCCAAGCGGTTCCGCGATGGCGCCACGGTGTTGGTGCCCATCGACGTCGCAGCCGTGACGCCGGGCGAGCTGTCGCCGGGATACAAGCCCTTCACCACGCTCATCACCAACGGGCAGGGGGCTGGACCGGACCTCGATTGGGCGGTCGGGCACGGTCTGCTCGAACTCCTCCAGCGCGACGGCAACGGCCTCCTGTTCAAGGCGCTCGACCAGGGCGTCGCGCTCGACCTGCCGACGCCCGCCCCGACGCCGGCGATCGCCAGCATCCTTGAGCGCTTCGCTACCGCCGGCTTGCGCGCGATCCCGAAATTCGCGACGGACGAGTTCGGGCTCGCCAACGTGTACTGCGTCGGCTTCGAGGCGGACGGCTGCGACCCGCCGGTGCCGATCACGCTGACCGGCTGCGGCGAGGCCTGCCACCCCGACGCGGCGCGCGCGGTGGAGAAGGCGATGACCGAATTCGCCGCGTCGCGTGCGCGCAAGGCCTTCGCGCACGGTCCTGGCCCCGAGGTGAACCATGTCGCGCCCGAAGGTTACCCCGCGCGTTTCGTGGCGCAGGCCGGCGGTAACGCCAAGAGCGGCGAGAGCCGTTCCTTCGCGGCGATGCGTGATTGGACGCGGCGCGGACCCGGCGAACTCCGACGGTGGCTCGCCGACACGGTACACGTCGTGCGCGACCGCAAGCCCTTCGCCGATCTGCCATCGACGCCCGCCAGCGACTCGCGGGAGGCCGGCCGAATCGCGCGCGAGCGCCTGGAGGCCGCCGGCTTCGACGTCCTCTACGTCGACAACTCGCCGGCGGACGCGCCCATCTCCGTGGTCAAGGTGATCGTGCCGGGTTTGGAGGTGGAGACGATGAGCTACCACCGCATCGGCGAGCGCAACACGCGCAAGCTTCTCGATCGCGGCCACCCGCTGATCCGCTTCGGCGCGCCGACCGACGCGTTGAAGCCGGTACGCCTGACGCCGGAAGCGATCGAGCGCTTCGGCGGGCAGCCGCTGTTCGACACCGCGCTCGCGACGGCGATCGTCGGACCGCTCTATCCGCTCTATCGTGAGCCGGAGGCCCATCACGTCGCCGCCGCCGAGGATCAGGCATGAGCCTGCGCTACGCCTACAACACTAACGGCTGCGGCAGCCACCGCCTCCACGACGCGCTCGATCTGATGGCGGAGGCGGGCTACGTCGGCGTCGCGCTCACCCTCGACCACCACCACCTCGACCCGTTCGCAGACGATTGGGAGAGCGGCGCGCGTGCTCTCGCCACGCGGCTACGAAGCCTCGGGTTCGGTTCTGTCATCGAGACCGGCGCCCGCTTCCTGCTCGATCCGCGCGCCAAGCACGAGCCGACCCTGGTGAGTGCCGATGCCGCCGGCCGCGCGAGGCGGTTGGCGTTCCTTCGCCGGGCGATCGACATCGGCGCGCTGCTCGAGTCGGAGGCGGTGTCGTTCTGGGCCGGCGTGCCGAAGCCCGGCGTCGACCGCCTCGCCGCGCGCGAATGGCTGCGCGACGGCCTCCATACGATCGCCGCCTACGCCGCCTCGCGCGGCATCGTCGCCGCGTTCGAGCCGGAGCCCGGCATGCTGATCGAGACGGTGGCGGAGTGGGAGGCGCTCGCCGTGCCCGGCCTCAAGCTGGCGCTCGACACCGGCCATTGCTTGGTGACGCGGGATATCGACCCGGCCGAAGCGGTGCGCCGCTACGCCGATCATCTCGGCACCGTTTCGATCGAGGACATGGCGCGTGGCGTCCACGTTCACCTGCCTTTCGGCACAGGCGACATGGACGTGCCCTCCGTTCTGGGCGCGCTAGAGGCGATCGCCTTTCCCGGTCTCGTCTGCGTCGAACTCAGCCGCGAGAGCCCGACGGCCGACAAGGCGATCCCCGGCTCGATCGCGTGGCTGCGCGATTGCCGGGGTGCCCATCAAGCGGGACGCGGCGCATGAGGATCTGCTTCCTGTCCCGGCGCTACTTCCCCGCCATCAGCGGGATGAGCATCTACGCCGTCAACCTGCTGCGTGAGTTGATCGGGGCCGGTCACGACGTGACGATGATCAGCCAGTACTACGGCGGCGACCACGCCACCGTGTACGGCGGCGGCCCTCCGCCGTTCGTGCCGGGCGTCGCTGTCATCGGCCTGGAGGCGGTGGGCGAGCAGGACGGCGGCGACTTCGAGCGTGACATCGCCACCATGGTCGATGCCATCAAGCGCGAGCACCGGCGCCGGCCGTTCGACATTCTTCACGCGCAATACGGCTACCCGACCGGCTGGGCGGTGTTGTTGGCGGCGGCCGACCTCGGCCTGCCGAGCGTCGTGTCGATCCAGGGCGGCGACGGCCACTGGGTGGGATCGTGCTGCGAGACCCATTTTCACGCGTTCCGCCGCGTGCTCGACCACGCCGGGGCGCTGCTGATCGGCGGGGAGAGCTTCGCCGCCGAAGTCTCGAATCGCATGGGCGTGACCCGCTCGCGGTTCACCCTCGTGCCCGGCGCCGTCGACACCGGACGTTTCAGGCCAAGCCACGCGCCCGGCGACATCGCCGCCGTGCCGCGCCTGCTCTACCACGGTCGCGTCGATCACAGGAAAGGCGTGCTCGACTTCATCAACGCCCTGGTGTTGCTGCGCGCCCGCGGGGTGGCGTTCGCCGCCACCGTCTCCGGCATCGGGCCGGATGTCGAGCCCGCGCGCGCGTTGGCGGCGCGCCACGGCTTCGCCTCGGACATCGTGCGCTTCTCCGGTTACGCCGACTATGCCGACACGCCACGCCTCTACGCGAGCGCGGACATCTTCGCCTCGCCGACCTACGCGGAGGGCTTCTCCAACACGATTCTCGAAGCCATGGCATCCGGTGTGCCTGTAGCGAGCTGTGCCGTCGTCGGCGTGACCGATTGCCTGACGCACGAGGGCAACGGTCTTCTCACGCGGGCCGGCGATGTCGCCGCACACGCCGATGCGCTCTGCCGCCTGATCGCTGACGGCGCCCTTCGCCGGCGGCTCGCCGGGCGCGCTCTCGCGGATGCCCGCGACACCTACGCGTGGCGCGTGGTCGGCGCCCGCATCATGGCCGTCTACGCGAGCCTCATCGGCACCGTTCCGGACACCGGCTTCTCACGCCACCTGACCCGGACGCCGTGCCGCTTCCGCGAACGACCGCACCTCCTGTGAGCGCGCCGTCGCCTGCCTCTGGTCCGCCGGTCGCGCTCGCCCTTTCGCCCCATCTCGACGACGCCGTCTTCTCCGCCGGGGGCACGCTCGCGCGCTTGGCGCGCGACGGCTGGCGCGTCGTCGTCGCGACGATCTTCACGGCCAGCGTACCGGAACCGAGCGGCTTCGCGCTGGCCTGTCAGGTCGACAAGGGCCTCGACGCGGCGACCGACTACATGGCGCTGCGCCGCGCCGAGGACGCGCGGGCCTGCCGCGAGATCGGTGCGACGGCGGTGTGGCTGCCCTTTCGCGAGGCGCCGCATCGCGGCTACCGTTCCGCCGCCGCCCTGTTCAATGGACCGCACGCCGACGATACCGTCGCTGATGCGCTCGGCCCGGCCTTGCGGGTGCTCCTCGACACGTGGAAGCCGGCCTTGGTGCTGGCACCGCAGGCGATCGGCGGCCATGTCGATCATCTGGCCCTCGTCCATGCCCTCCGCGCGACCGAGCCGGTCCTCCCGATCCTATGGTGGCGCGACTATCCTTACGCGATCCGACCCGAGCGCAGCGCCGAGCCTTTGGCGGCGACGTTCGAGCCGCTCGACGCGATGCAGACCCCCCTCGATGAGATGTCGCGCGATGCGAAACGTCAGGCTGCGTTGAGCTACGCGAGCCAGATCGGCTTCCAGTTCGGCGGCGCCGACGCCCTTCGCGTCCGCTTGGCGGAACAAAGCTTCGAGACGTTTCGCGCGCAGGGGAACGCCGCGGCGGTCATCGCGACGGCAGGGTTCCCGCCGGCTGCGACGGGGACGGCGGTCAAGACGTTCGCTGTGGCGACGGTGATCCCGAAGACGTAGGCGAGCGCCTCGAGACCTTCCTGGAAGCCGGCTTCCAAGGTGCCTTGCCCAGGACCGAACGCGGCGCGCCGGCTCGCGCGCTGCGAGCCGGCGCAGGTGTCTTCAGCCATGCTGGCCACCCGCTGAAGGGTTGGACGGTGGTAGCGAGAAACCCTGGCTTTCCTGTCCGCTTTCCGCACCTAAAAGGTGGGACAAGTCACAGGTCGTCTGGTGACCCCTCCGGGACTCGAACCCGGACGCCTTGTGGGCTCAGCATTTTAAGTGCTGTGCGTCTACCGATTCCGCCAAGGGGTCTCGCCGGCCGTTTAGCTGTTGCGAGGTGGACTTGGCAACGGAGGGTTGGTTCAAGGCGACATGCTGGTGATGATCTTGTCGAGTAAGGACATCAGCCGTCCTTTGGAGGCGCCGACCAGGCGATCGAGTTCCCCCTCGTGCTCGGTCGCGCGCGCATGCAGGCGGTCGAGCGTTCGCTCGCCCTTCTTCGTGAGGGAGAGAGTGACGCTGCGGCGATCCTGGGTTGAGGCCTTGCGATGGATGAAGCCGTTCTTCTGCAAGTCCTTGATGAGCGGACTCACCGTGGACTTGTCGCGGGCGATGGCGCGGCCGAGCGCGCTTTGCGAGATCCCGGGGTTAAGGTGGATGATCGCGAGCGCCGGGTAGCGCCCGGGCTTGATGAGATCCTTGTCCCGGTGCTTGGCGAACGTGCGGTAGGACGCGTCCTGCGCCAGGCGCAGGCGAAACCCGATGCGGTCGGATAAGTAGCCGAGCTGGATATCCCCATTGACCTCCGGCTTCGCCGCGATGCCATCCCTCTTGCGCGCGACGACCGGAGTCCGCTTCGCAGGCAGGCGCGCCTTCTGGATCGGCGTGTCCGCCGCCGATGCGTCCAAGTCGTCCCCCGTATCGTGGGGCACTCCTCCGGCAGCCGCCGGTGTCTCGCCGGATTTCTGCGTCTTCCCTGTCCCTTCGCTGGCTTGCCCCACCATGTCGACGACCCCGCTCACTTGGACACCTTGACCTATCGCGCGGCGAGCCTATGCTCGGGGGAAGGGTCGAAACATCGCTTTCAAGCCTTATTAGTTTGTTATCAAACCTCTAGGGCACCCTCATCCCGGATGCAAGCCAAACCCGCGCGGCGTTCGGGTCCCTTCGCTCCGGCAGTGCAGCGGCGTCGTCTCGACCGTTGCCGAGCCCTCGACGGGCTTGTCCGCGTGCCCCGTCGCGAACAACGTGCGGATCACCTTGCCGACAATGAACACGCAGCCTTCCAACGCGTATCGCGCTCCCATCGCGCGCATCCTCACCGCGAGCCTCGTGGGCACCACGATCGAGTTCTACGACTTCTACGTCTACGCGACGGCGGCCTCGCTCGTCTTCGGACCCTTGTTCTTCCCGCGATCCTCGCCATCGGCGCAGTTGCTCGCGTCCTACGGCATCTTCGGCCTTGCCTTTCTCGCGAGACCACTTGGATCGGTGGCGTTCGGCCATTTCGGCGATCGGGTCGGTCGCAAGTCGACGCTCGTCGCGTCCTTGCTCCTGATGGGGGCTTCCACCCTGCTGATCGGGGTGCTGCCCACCTACCGGTCGATCGGCTGGTGCGCACCGCTTCTCCTGTGCGTCCTCCGTTTCGGCCAGGGTCTGGGGCTCGGCGGGGAATGGGGCGGCGCGGCGCTGCTCGCGGTCGAGAACGCGCCGCGAGGATGGGAGGCGCGCTACGGCATGTTCCCGCAGCTTGGTGCTCCCGCCGGCTTCATCGCCGCCAACGGCCTCTTCATCGTCCTCAGCCTCTTGCTGACGCCGGCGCAGTTCGAGGACTGGGGATGGCGCCTGCCCTTCCTCGCGAGCGCGTTGCTGGTCGGCGTCGGCCTCTGGGTGCGCCTTAGATTGACGGAAACCTCGGCGTTTTCCGCCGCGATGGCGAAGGCGCCTCCCGCCGCGGTCCCCCTCGCCGACGTCATCCGCGACCACGCGCGTGAAACGCTGGCCGGCACAATGGCGGTAATCGCTTGCTTCGCGCTGTTCTATACCGCGACCGCCTTCGCGCTCGGTTACGGGACCGCCACCTTGCACTACGACCGCCGCGTCTTCCTCGGCATCCTGCTTGCCGCGATCGTCTTCATGGCGCTGGGAACGGTGGTGGCGGCGGTCTGGTCGGACCGGACGAGTCCGCGTCGCGTACTCATGGTCGGCTGCCTCGCCACCGTCGTCACCGGCGTCCTGCTGCCGCCGATGCTCGGGAGCGGCTCACCACTTGTCGTGTTCCTTTTCCTGGCGATCGCGCTCTTCGCCATGGGCCTTGTCTACGGACCGCTCGGCGCGTGGCTTCCCACGCTGTTCCCGGCTAGGGTCCGCTACACCGGCGCTTCGCTGGCCTTCAGCGCCGGCGGCATCATCGGCGGCGGCCTCGCGCCGCTGCTGGCGCAAGCGCTCGCCGAGCGCGGCGGGCTCGCCCCGGTGGGAGCCTATCTCGCCACGACGGCGCTCGTCAGCCTGATCGCGTTCTGGGTTAGTCCGGTCGCGCGCGAGGTCGAGCTGTCGCGGGTCGGCTGACCCGCACGGGAGATCGTGGGTCGCACGCCTTCGCTTTAAAGCTTCGCCTTCAGGTCCCGCGCGGTGGCGAAACCGACCCGCTTGCCGGCCTTGATCTTCATCGGCTCGCCAGTGTTCGGGTTGCTTCCCTTGCGAGCGGCGCGCTTCTTCACTTGGAAGACGCCAAGGCCGGCGATGCGAACCTTGTTGCCCTTTCTCAGATGCTTGCCGATGAGGGCCACGGCTTCGCCGAGATAGATCTTGGCGTGCGATTTCGGGATGTCGAACGTGGCCGCCAAGTGATCGCCGATGTCGGTGGTCGTCAGCGTGACCACCGACTTTTTCACGGAGGCCGCCACCTTCTTCGACGCCTTCTTGACCATTCCCATCGTCTCCCGTCCGGGTCACGTCCATCGCATGTTGCGTGCCGCCGAGAAGGCCCACGAGAGACGCCGGGCGGCCCTTCAGGCGGCCAGGGCGGCGCGAAGCGTTTCCTCGACGTAGGGCTTCGATATGACGTGGACGTGCCTGAATCGTTCGGGAACGCTGATCGTCTCCCCGTAGCCCGTGGCGAACACGAAAGGAATGGCGCGGTCCTGCAGGTCCTCGGCGACCGCGAAGCTCGTCTCGATATAAAGGTTCACGTCGAGGATCGCCGCGTCGAAAGCGTTCAACTTCAAGGCACGTCGGGCATCGCTCGTCGTCGCCGCGATCTCGACTTCGGCGCCGCAGTTCTGAAGCATCATCTGAGCGTCGAGGGCGATCATCATACTGTCCTCCACGAGGAGCAGGCTCTTGCCCCTGAGGTCCACCTGCGGCGCGGCCACCGACGGTCGCCGCGGTACCGTCGCGGCACCGCCCTCCTGCACGAACTCGTGCGGGATCACGAAGCGCGCGCGGACACCCTCCGGCCGATGTTCGATCACCGTCTCGCCCCGAAGCTCGAAGGGAATGGACTGCTCGATCACGATCGTGCCGAAGCCCCGCCGCTCCGGCCGTGTCACCGGCGGTCCGTTGCGCTCTTCCCAGACAAGCGCGAGATCGCCGGTCTTCTCGATGCTCCAGGTGATCGCCAAGCGTCCCTCGTCGAGGCTCAGCGCGCCGTATTTG
This sequence comes from uncultured Beijerinckiaceae bacterium, assembly GCA_964244495.1. Lineage (GTDB taxonomy): Bacteria > Pseudomonadota > Alphaproteobacteria > Rhizobiales > Beijerinckiaceae > RH-AL1. The sequence goes on along the minus strand of CAXTIU010000002.1, from coordinate 142,303 downwards.
GCGGCGTTCGTCATCATCTCGTGGAGAACGAGGGCGAGCGTCTGATAGGCGCGCGCTTCGATGGTGACAGGGGGTCCCGACAGCGCGAGTCGGGCATCCTCGACGCGGGTCCAGGCCCGCGCCTCCGCCTCGATCAGCGTCAGCAGGGGCGCGGCTTTCCAATGCGCCAGGGTCAGCTGGTCGTGCGCGACGGAAAGGGCGTGGATGCGGCTTTGCAGGTCGTTGGTGAAGGCGTCCAGCGACGTCGCACCGAGCCGGCTCTGGCGCACCAGCGAGCGGATGACGCTCAGCACGTTCTTGACGCGGTGATTGAGCTCGGCGACGAGCAGGAGCTGCCCTTCCTGCGCGACGCGCCGCTCACGGTCGATGATGTTGGCACGCCTGAGGATGACATCGAGCAGGGAGATGCGCAGTGTTTCCCCGATGGTCAGCTCGCTGTCGCGCCACGGCAGCGATCTGTCCCGCACCGTTTCCTTCCAGGCGGCGAAGCTCGCCCGGGGACTGAGCCGATGGCCCACGCCGTTTATCGCGATGGTGCCGTTGACCTCGACGGACTTGTTAGGATTGCCGCCCCAATTGACGGTCTGGACGACCTCCCGACGAAACAGCAGCAGGAAGTCCTGAGGCGCGCGCGTGAAAGGAATGGCGAGCAACCCGCTGACGCTGGACGCGTACCGCTTCGCGTCCGGCAGGTGCCGCGACAGCGCGTCCGTCGAGAAGATCCGGTCGGCGCGTTTTTCGTTGAGCAGGCGGATCAACTCTGGGATCGCATCCCCGGGCGGTGCGACACCTTCCGCCTCGAAGCGATCGTTGGTCCAGATGCCGATCCCGTCGCAGGGGATCATCTCCCGGATCAGCGTGTTGAACCGCCGCAGATTGTCGAAGATGGTCTCCTCCGGCTCCATGCCGGCGATCAAACGATCATGCACCTCGCGTCCCTTGGCGATCTCGGCCAGCGCGTCGTGTTGCTGCTTGGCCTCGATCTGCGTCGAGAGTACCTGCGCCAGCAGCTCCATCGCGGCGCTCGTCGTCGCCGAGATCCGTCGGGGCGCGTCGTGGTGGCAGGCGATCAAGCCCCAGAGCCGGTCGCCCTGCATGATCGAGACCGTCAGCGTCGCCGCGCTGCCCATGTTGCGCAGGTACTGAAGGTGTATGGGCGAGGCGCTTCGCAGCGTCGAGAGGCTTAGGTCGAGCGGCGCCCCCTTCTCGGTCAGCGTGGGTACGATCGGCACGGGCGTGTAGTCCACGGTCGCGATGAAGCGAAGCCATTGACGGCGGAAAAGCGCGCGTGACTGCGCCGGAATGTCGCTCGCCGGGTAGTGGAGGTTCAGGAAGGGCGGCATACCGGCACGCAACGCTTCCGCGACCACGACGCCGCTGTCATCATCGAGAAACTTGTAGAGCATCACGCGATCGTAGCCGGTGACGGCGCGGATCTGGCGTGCCGCGGATGTGAGGAAGGTTTGGAAGTTCGTGGTGCGGCGCAACCGGTCGATCACCGTCTTCACCAGGGCGGTCGCATCCCCCTGCGTCGTGTCGGCACCCGCGCAAGGGATGAATTCGGCGACCGCCAGCTGGCCGGAGGCATGGATCAGGATGTCGTACGCCTCTTGCCGTGTTCCGACCGGCACGTTGGCCATGCGCTCGGCGAGACCCGAGATCATGGCGGCCTGGAAAACGTTGCGGAGATCGTGGATGATCTTGGGCGGCAGGACCGTCTCCATGGCCGCACCGATCATGGATGTCGCGGAGTCGACCGAGAAGATCACCGCCGCATTGGCGGACACGTGCGCGATGCTCCACGTCGGCAAGGTGAACGCCAGGAGGAAGCCGAAAGGTTGGATTGCGCCGGGAATGTGGACCGGCTCGCGCTCGCAGTCCGACACATCGACCGCCGCTGATAGGTCCTTTGACACGCCTGTTCCTTTACGTCACCGATCCCGGGAAGCAAAGCGGGAGGACGCCGACCGCGTTCCGACGACCGGCATGCGTTCCCAACCGGAATGGATCCTTCGACGCCTTCGGCTTCACGGGGCTTGCCGAGCGTACGGCCATACCGCGCTTGTACGATATCTGCGCGCTCGCGTCTGTAGCGGCTGTCAGGCCCGTCTCGGCAGCTCGATCCACGAGTTCGCCGTCACCGCGACCTTCATAGGAACCTCCGGTGTGCCGGGTGCATTTTTCCATGGGCCGACACCGTATGTCGGCGGGAGTAGGACCGCCATGGCGCTCGACCTGTCGCAATACACGAAGTCGGACCCTCACCTTTCGTCGGGCGAGCGTGTCGTCTCGGTGTTGGCCGGTCTGGGCCTGACCTCCATGGCCGCGCAGCCGCGTCCCAACATCTTCTTGAGCATGCTTGCTCTCGGTGCGGGCTCCTACCTCGCGTACCGAGGAGCGACCGGCTACTGCTTGATCAAGGCTTCGCTCCATGACGGCGCCGCTCGCGACGCTTCGCCGGTCAGCCCTGCCCGGTCACGGACGATCGGCCTCGACTAGCTGAAGCGATTTGGCCGCAACGCGGGCAGCGCGTTGGGGACGACGACGGACGGGCGTGAGTAGCGACGGTCGTAGAAGGGGCTGTAGGCGTCATCGATGAAGTCTGCGGTGCCGTGCCGTTCCTGGAGCCGGGCGGTTTCGGCACGGAAGCGCGCGTTTTGCGGACCGGTTTCGTCGCTGCCGCGCGTCGCGGACTCATGATGGACGAGGTGGGCGAACGGGGTCCACACGGTGCGAAAGCCGGCACTCCGCGCGCGCAGGCACAGATCGATGTCGTTGTAAGCGACGGCGAAATTCGCCTCGTCGAAGCCACCTAGCGCGCCGAAGCATTGCTTCGTGACCAGCATGCAGGCGCCGGTCACGGCACTCAGCGTTTGGCGGATCGCGAAGCGACCCATGGGGCCTGATTCGTCACCCTGCGCCTCGACAAACCAATGGCCGGCAGCTTGGCCAAGCCCGACGATCACGCCGTTGTGCTGCACCTTGCCGCTCGGATAACTCAGTCTCGCGCCGACGATCCCCACGTCGTCGAAGGAAAGGCACTCTTCCATCTCGCCGAGCCAATGCGGCTCAACGACCTCAAGATCGTTGTTGAAGAAAAGAATGGCGTCGCCTCTCGCCAGTCCGGCTCCGCGATTGCACATCCGCGCGAAATTGAAGGCTTCCGGCACGATGTCAACGCGTACGACGGCGCTCTCGACGCGTCGGTAGAAGGCCAGGACCTCTGCGTCGGTCGTCCCGTTGTCGACGATGATCACTTCGAACGGTGAAGCTCTCGTTCGCCGGGTCAGGTCGTCGACCACGCGCTCGATCAGCGCGAGGCTGTCGCGATTGGGAACGACGACCGAGATCCTCGACGGTCGCGCCCGTGCGAGCCGCACCCTGTGCAAGGCCGGCAGAAGCGCCGGCTCGATCGATGTCGCGCGCGGACCATAGATGTCGGCGAGCGCGCGGCGGGCGCTGGCGACCGAGCGGTCGAGGTTGGCAGCGGAGTAGCTCTGCTCGCCGCGCCGCCACAGGTAGGCCGGGAAGGGGATGTGGACCACCGTGCCGGGCTGGGCGCCGGCCAGGTAGCGCAGCAGCAGGTCGTAGTCCTGCGAGCCCTCGCGGTCTTCGCGAAGATCGCCGAGTGCGGCGAGCCGATCGGCGCGGAACACTGAGAAATGATTGATGTAGTTCGCACCCGAGAGCATCACCGAGTCGAAGGCCGGTTTGCAGAAGATCCCGGTCGGCTTCAAGACGTCGTCGACGATGATCTCGTCGGTGTAGAAGAAGATCGCGTTCGGGCTGCGCGAGATCGCATCGGCGATGACGGCGATGGCGCCGGGCACGAAGACGTCGTCGTGGTCGATGAAGGTGATCCATCGGCCGCGCGCGGTGGCGATGCCGGCGTTGGTCGCGGCGGCGATGCCCCTGTTCGTCGGGTGGAAGATCACGTTGACGCCGCGTCGTCCCGCCGCTTCCCGCAACGCGGCGCGCGTGTCCGCATCGGTCGAACCGTCGTCGGACAGCACCAGCTCCGCGTCGGGCGCGTTCTGGACGGCATAGGACGACAGGAGGTCGTCGAGGTAGTTCCGGCGGGTATTCCAGATCGGGACCACGAACGAGATGAGCGGGGAGGCCGACGAACCGGGTCCATCCTCGGCGCGGTTCCGCAGGTCGGCGGCCTTGAGCGACATGGCCAGCTTGAGGACCGGCAGCATGTCCTCGGCCCCTTCCTGCACGCGCACGCCGCCACCCTTCGAGACGTCCCGGAAGAACTTGACGATCCGCGCGACGGTCGCCTTGAAGGTCGTCCAGCGGCTGAGCCGGCCTTTCGCGTCGGGGGCGACGATACCGATGTTCTGGTAACGCAGGTTGAAGAGGTAGTGCAGCACCGCGATGAGGATCGCGTTGGACGTGCGGAAGGCGACGAAGCGGAAGATGCCGGCTTCGTCGCGGGGCCGGAAGCGTAGTCGCTGAAGGTGACGCGTTCGCTCGAGCGAGATGTGGTAGAAGGCGAATGGAAAGGCCTTGAGGTTGAGCGCAGTGATGTCGCTGAAACCCGCGCCGTCGTCGAAGGTGATGCGCGGCGCGTTCTCACCATCCCTCGTCGTCAGGAAGAAGCCGATGAACCCAGCCGCGCCGTTCGAGACCTCGAACACGAAGCCGGGATCTTTCCCCCCGCTTCGCCAGGCGAGCGGCGCGACCGGCTTCAAGCCGGAGGTCGACGTGGGTATGAGGCGCCTCATCATCGACGATCGCCCGCGCCGTGGACCGGGCTCAAGACGCGCTTGGGCCGGCTGCAAGGGCCACGTCCCCACGCCGGGACGATCGACAAGCGGCGCAGCCGTCCGTCCACTCGCGACAACTCTCGTCGGTGGCCGCGTGACCCTCAGGCATGGAGGTCGAGGTTCCTTCACTCCATCCGGCCGCGATCACCGGGAGCACGACCCCGGCATGAAGGCGGTCAAGAAGAACGCGCCATCGCGCAAGGGGGCTCCACCTCACGTCCTAGCGCATGACGGCAGCGGCTTCAATCACGACCCATCCACCCGTGCGAGGTCAGGACGGTCAGAAGCGAGCGTAGGCGGTGACGGACTCGAACCGCCGACCCTCTCCGTGTAAAGGAGACGCTCTACCAACTGAGCTAACCGCCCGACGCCCAGGTCAATAGCGGACCTTGCAGGTGAAATGAAGATCCGACGGGCTCGAAAAGCCTGCCAGGGCAGCGGCGCTTGAACCGCCAGCCCCCCGTGCCCTGGCTACGGACAGGCAAATGACGCGACCTCAGGCCGGCTGCACTTCCATACCCTCGATCGTCTCTCGCGTTCCCATGTCGGGAACGAGCTGACCTTCCCATTTGGCGACCACGGCCGTCGCGAGGGAATTGCCGATCACGTTAGTGGCGGATCGGCCCATGTCGAGGAATGTGTCGATGCCAAGGATCAGGAGAAGTCCTTCCTCTGGCAGGCTGAATTGGCTGAGTGTCGCCGCAATCACGACGAGCGAGGCGCGGGGTACGCCGGCGACACCCTTGCTGGTCAGCATCAGGGTCAGCAACATAGCGATCTGCGTTCCGAGGCTCAGCGGGATGTCGTAGGCTTGGGCGATGAAGATGCTCGCGAAGGTGCAATACATCATCGTGCCGTCGAGGTTGAAGGAATAGCCGAGCGGCAGCACGAAGCTCGAGATCTTCGTCGCGATCGGGAATTTCGCGAGTTGCTCCAGCATCTTCGGGTACGCCGCCTCGGAACTTGCGGTGGAGAAGGCGAGCAGGAACGGCTCCTGCACCAGCTTCACCAGGCGCAGGACGGACGGTCCGAGGATGACGAAGCCGACCGCGACGAAGACCATCCAAAGGCACACCAGACCGAAGTAGAACTCGCCCATGAACTTGGCGTAGTTCACGAGAATGCCGAGCCCGTTGGTCGAGATGGTCGCCGCCATGGCGCAGAAGACGGCGAGCGGCGCGAGCTTCATCACGTAGCCGGTGACCCGCAGGATGATGTGGGCAAGGCCCTCGACCCCATCCAGCACCACCTTCGCCGCCGAGCCCATGGCTGCGCAGGCGACGCCGAAGAACAGCGAGAACACGACGATCTGGAGGATCTCGTTATCGACCATCGGGCGGATGGCGGAGTCGGGGAACACGTGCTTCACGAAGCCGTCCACCGACATGGCATGCGCGTCGATGCCGGTCTTCAGCCCGCTGACCGCCTTATGGACGCCCTCTCCCGGTCCGAACAGGTTGACCAGGACGAGGCCGAGCGTCAGCGAGACGAGCGACGCGCTGACGAACCACAGCATGGCCTTGCCGCCGACGCGCCCGACCGTGCCGGCGTCCGCCATGTGCCCGATCCCGACGACCAGGGTCGAGAAGACGAGGGGTGCGATGATCATCTTGATCAGCCGCAGGAAGATCGTGCTGCCGATTGAGACGTAGGACGCGATGGACTTCTGCGAAGCCGCGTCGGCGACCTGCGAGTGGACCAACCCACCGACGACGATCCCGAGGATCATCGCGACCAGGATGTACAGCGTCATGCGGCTCGACTTCATCTCGGATGTCCCCGGTTCCTTCGACACGCTTGGATGAAGCGGGCCACAGCTGCAGCGCTGGCGTCCCCATCGGTCGAGCACATCCTGTGCCAGCCCTCGACCGGACAAACGGCGCACGTGACGACAAACGGCGCACGTGACGCAGGATAGCCCGACGATGCTGGGCCGGCCGACATCGATCCGGTCGCGCGTCTCAGCCGCGAAGCTTCGTCCAAACTCGGTCGATCAGCCGGATCGCCGGTTCCGAGCACGTCGGGCTGAAGGTCAGTTTGAGGTTCGCAGGCACGGCGAGCTCCGGGGCGTCGCGAAGCTGCGGGTCGAGGAAGGCGGCCGTCCCGGCAATCGGGCTCGCGTAGGACGTGAAGTTCGCCGACAAGGCGCTGTTCTCCGGACGCAGCATGAAGGCGAGGAACAGCTTGGCGTTGTCGGGATCGCGGGCGTCGGAAGGCACGGCGAGCGTGTCCATCCAGGCGACCGCGCCTTCCTTGGGGAAGATGAAGCGGATCGCCGGGTTGTTGCGCCGCGCCCGAGCGGCATCGCCGTTCCAAACCTGCTGGATCCAGGTTTCCTCCGTCGACAGCCGTTCAATGATGCCATCGGAACTGTAAACCTTGACGTTCGGCGCCTGCGCCGCCAGCAGGCCGTAGACGCTCTTCATGGCGGCGACGTCGGTTTGGCAAGGGGCAAGTCCGAGATCGACCTCGGCGAGCGACATCACCTCGGTCGGAGCGCTGAACATCCCGACCTTGCCTTTGGCGTCCTGCGGCGGCTCGAAAAGCGTTCGCAACGAGTCCACCGGCGTCCTGACGTATTTCGTGTTGATCGCGAAGCCGGTCACGCCCCAGCCGAATGGCACGGTATAGGCGTTGTCCCTGTCCCAGGCGGCACCGCGCCAGCGCGGCTCGATGTTGTCGAAGCCGGGCAGGTGAACGGCATCGATCCTTTGGATCAGGCCTTCTTTCACGAAGATCGGCACGAAGTCGGACGAGATCACCACGATGTCGTAGCCGGTCGACCCGGATTTCAGCTTGGCGAGCAGGGTCTCGTTGGAGTCGTAGGTGTCGACGCTCACCTTGACCCCTGTTTCCCGCTCGAACTTGGCGATGAGCGCGGGCGAGGTGTAGTCGGTCCAGGTGAAGATGAAGAGGTTGCCGCTGGCCCATGCGGGCTGAAACGCCAGCATCGTCGCCAGCACGAGGATCGTCGTTCGGGCAAGGGTGGAAGGAAGGGTCATGGTGTCGAGCCCCGGGTGCCAGCGAGGAGGATGGCGAGCGTGATCGTCGCGACCGAGACGAGCAACAAGATCGCGGCGGCGGCATTGGCCTCGGGCGTAACGCCGAGCCGGAGCATGCCGTAGATGTAGACCGGCAGGGTGGTCGAGCCGGCCCCGGCGACCATCAGCGTGATGAGAAAGTCGTCGAGCGACACGACGAAGGCGAGCGTGGCCCCGGCCACGACAGCCGGCTTGAGCAGCGGAAGGGTCACCCGGCGGAACGCCTGCCAGGCGGTCGCGTAAAGGTCCTGCGCCGCGTCTTCGAGGCCGCTCGGCATGGCGCGGAGTCGCGCGCGGATCGGAAGCACGGCGAAGGGCACGCAGAAGACGATGTGGGCGAGCATCACGTTGCCGAGCCCCGCGTGGAGGCCGATCGCCTCGAAGAAGACCAGGGTCGCGATGGCGGTGACGATCTCGGGGGCGACCAGGGGCAGTGCGACGAGTGCCTCGCTGGCGGCGCGACCCGGGAAGAAGCGGCCGCGCTCGAAGGCCAGCGCCGCCGGCAGCGCCAGGAGGGTGGCGACCGGGGTCGCCACGATGGCGACGAGGAGGCTGTTGACGGCGGCACGCCGCAGGTCGGCGTCGGCTAGCGCCACGCCGAACCACCGCGTGCTGAAGCCGCTCCACACCAGCGCGAGCCGGTTGGCGTTGAAGGCGTAAACGAGCAGTACCAGGAGAGGCGCGTAGAGGAAGGCGACGGCGAACCAGCCGATGCAGGAGAGTTCCGGCATGCGCCGCCAGTCGAAGGGTCGCGCGCTCAAACCGGAACGCGCCCGGCGCGCCGCCACGCCCGGCCCATCATCGAGCCGAGCACGAGGACCATCAGGATCATCGAGAGCGCGGCGCCGAACGACCAGTCGCGGCCGGACGAGAACTGCTGCTGGATGAGCGTGCCGATCATCAGTTTCTTGCCGCCGCCGAGGATATCGGGCGCCAGGAACGCGCCCAGCGAGGGCACGACGACGAGCGTCACCCCTGCCGCGACGCCGGGCAGCGCCAACGGCCAGACGACGTGCCGCAGCACCGCTGCGCGGCCGGCGTAAAGGTCGTAGGCCGCCTCCACGACGCGAGGATCGACGCGCTCCAGGGCGCCGTAGATGGGCAGCACCATGAAGGGCAGGCTGGAGTAGACGAGGCCGAGCAGGACCGCGCCGTCCGAGTAAAGGAAGGTGATCGGCGCGTGGGTGAGGCCAGCGGCGAGCAGCAGCTTGTTGAGGAGCCCGTTGTCGCGCAGGAGCAGCACCCAGCAGTACGTGCGGATCAGCAGGCTGGTCCAGAACGGGATCGTGACCAGCAGCACGAGCGCCTGACGCAAGCGCCGATTCCGCGTCGCCATGTACCAGGCGAGCGGCAGGCCGATGGCGACGCAAAGAGCTGTCGCGAGAACGGCTTGGACCAGCGAGCGTAGGAAGATGATGAGGTAGGTCGGGTCGAGCACGAGGGCGTCGTCGAGGTCGCGGTCGAGCACGAAGCGCCCGTAGGCGGCCGCGGTGAACGGTCTGGCGACACCGCCGTAGGGGTTCGACGTCATGACCGACTCGACCGCGGTGATGCCCATCGGAAGGAGCATGAAGATCACGATGACGGCGAGCGCGGGAGCGGCCAGCAGCAGGGCTTTGTCCCGTCGCACGGCTTAGGCGTCCAGCGGGGCGAGGGCATCGCCCGGAACGCGGCATGCGACCTGCTGTCCGATGGTCAGCCCGTCCATCGGCACCGCCCTCCCGTCGTGCTCGACGGCGATCGTCGGGCCGGCGTCGAGGGCCACGCGGCAGCTCGTGCGAGCACCGAGGTAGATCACGTCCACGAGCCGTCCGGAAAGGTCGCCCGGACCTGCGAACGCGGCGAGCGCGACGCGTTCGGGCCGAACCGCGACATTCGTCGCGTCGACGCCGACGAGCGCGCCGGGCAATATGTTGGAACCCATGAAATCGGCGACGAAGCGAGTGCGCGGGCGCTCGTAGATTGTCTGGGGATCGTCGACCTGCAGCACCCGGCCACCGTCCATGACGGCAATGCGATCGGATAGCGAGAGCGCCTCTTCCTGGTCGTGGGTGACCAGCAGGAAGGTGACGCCGGTTTCCCGCTGGATATTTTTCAGCTCCGCCTGCATGCCGCGCCGAAGCTTGACGTCGAGCGCGGACAAAGGTTCGTCGAGGAGCAGCAGCTTGGGACTCGGTGCCAGGGCGCGCGCGAGCGCGACGCGCTGCTGCTGGCCGCCCGACAGTTCGTCCGGCCGCCGCTCAGCCATGCCGTCGAGCCGCACCAGGCGCAGCATCGCCGCGACGCGCACAGTGACAGCCGCCTTGCGCAGACCCTGTCGCTCCAGGCCGAACGCGATGTTCGCCCCGACGCTCATGTGCGGAAACAAAGCATAGGACTGGAAGACGGTGTTGACCGGTCGCTTGTTCGGCGGATCGTCGGCGATGTCGCGGCCGGCCAGCAGCACGCGACCGGCATCGGCGTGCTCGAACCCAGCGAGGATGCGCAGGAGCGTGGTCTTGCCGCAGCCCGACGGACCGAGCAAGGTGAAGAACGCGTTGTCTGGAACGCTGAGCGATACATCGTCGAGCGCCCGGACCGACGCCGAGCTCGACCGAAAACTTTTCGTGAGGTTGACGATCTCGACGCCTTCGCTCCGACGCGGCGATAGGCTCGCGACAGATCCGGTGGCGCCGCTGCCGCCGATGCTTGCGTCGTTCCGTGCGGCTGTCGTCGACTGCAAGCGCGCGTTTCCCCTACATGGCACTTCTCAGCACGGACCACGCCGAACGACAAGACGGCACGATGATCGCTCAGCGCGCCGCGGCGCTAGCGGTCTCCGGCTCGAGCCAGCTCTAGGATCGCGTCCGCCCAGTCACGCGGCGCTTCGGCGGGAACCGCGTGGCCGACGCCGGCGAGGACATGACGCCGGTAGGGACCGGTGAAGTGCGCCTCGTGTCCTTCCGAGGATGAGGGTGCCGTGACACGGTCGTCGGCGCCGTGGAAGGTGATGGTCGGCACGCCCACCTTCGGCCTGGCGGCGAGGGCCCACTCCATCGCTTGGTAGGCGGGGTCGCCGGCGGCGTTCCCCATGCGGTGCCGGTAGGAATGAATGACCACGTCGACGAAGTCGGCGTTCGCGAAGGATGCGGCCGAGCGTTCGTAAACCGCGTCCGTCACGTCCCACGTCGGTGACCAAAGGTGCCAAAGCAGCTTGCAGAAGGCGGAACGGTTGCGCTCCAACCCGCGGCGTCCCCGCTCCGTCTGGAAATAATGCTGGTACCACAACGGGAGTTCGGCTTCCGGCATCACAGGCTCGGCGCCGCCGGCGACATCCTGCACCACGTAGCCGCAAGCGTTCACGAGGCCTATCGCCCGCTCGGGCGCCAGTGCCGCCAGACAGCAGGCCGCGCGGCCACCCCAATCGAAGCCTGACACGATCGCACGCCCGATGCCGAGCGCGTCCATCAGGTCCAGCGCGTCCCGCGTCAGTGCCGCCTGCTGGCCCGCCCGCATCGTCTCGACCGACAGGAAGCGCGTCGGCCCGTAACCGCGGAGGTAGGGCACGACCACTCGTAGGCCCGCCGCCGCAAGAATGGGGACCACATCGGAGAAAGCCCACGGATCGTACGGGAAGCCGTGCAGGAGGAGCACCGCCAACCGGTCGGCCGGTCCTGACTCATGGTAAGCGATGGAGAGCGTCGCCGTCTCGATTGCGGATGGATTCATCGTCGGATCGTCCTCAACAAAAACGCCGCGTGCAGAACCAGCACGCGGCGCCATCGTTCAAGCCTCGATCCCGCTTCAGTGTGCGAGGACACCCGAGACATCGTCGTCGGAGGCCACCGGCGACTTCACCGGCTTTGCCTCCTCTTCCCAGGTGATGGGCGTCGGCTGCCGGACGAGGGCATGCTTGAGCACCTCGTCCATGCGTGCCACGGGCACGATCTCCAGCGCGTTCCTGACGTTGGCCGGCAGTTCGGCGATGTCCTTGGCGTTATCCTCCGGGATCAGCACCTTCTTCAACCCGCCACGCAACGCGGCAAGCAGCTTCTCCTTGAGACCGCCGATCGGCAGCACCCTCCCACGCAACGTCACTTCGCCCGTCATGGCCAGTTCGCGGTGCACCGGGATACCCGTCAGCGTCGAGATGATCGCGGTCGCCATCGCGATCCCGGCCGACGGGCCGTCCTTGGGCGTCGCACCTTCCGGCACGTGCACGTGGATGTCGCGCCGGTCGAACAGCGGAGGCTCGATGCCGAAATCCACCGCGCGCGAGCGGACGTAGGAGGCCGCCGCGGAGATCGACTCCTTCATCACGTCCTTCAGGTTGCCGGTCACAGTCATTCGCCCCTTGCCGGGCATCATCGTGCTCTCGATCGTCAGCAACTCGCCGCCGACCTCGGTCCACGCCAAGCCGGTGACCGCGCCGACCTGATCCTCCTCCTCGGCCATGCCGAAGCGGAACTTGAAGACGCCCAGGAAGTCCGCGACGTTGTCGGCGGTGACCGCCACGCTCTTGCTCTTGCCGAGCAGGATGTCCTTCACCGCCTTGCGGGCGAGGTTGGAGATTTCCCGCTCAAGGTTGCGGACGCCGGCCTCCCGCGTGTAGCGGCGGATCAGGGTCAACAGTCCATCGTCGTCGATCGACCACTCGTTGGCATCGAGCCCGTGCTTCTTGATGGCGGCGGGGATGAGGTGCCGCTTGGCGATCTCGAGCTTCTCGTCCTCGGTGTAGCCGGCGATGCGGATGATCTCCATCCGGTCCATAAGCGGCGGCGAGATGTTCAGCGTGTTCGCGGTCGTCACGAACATCACGCTCGACAGGTCGTAATCCACCTCCAGGTAATGGTCGGCGAAGGCCTTGTTCTGCTCCGGATCAAGCACCTCCAGAAGAGCCGATGACGGGTCGCCACGAAAATCCTGACCCATCTTGTCGATCTCGTCGAGCAGGAACAGAGGGTTGGACGACTTGGCCTTGCGCATCGACTGGATGATCTTCCCGGGCATCGAACCAATATAGGTTCGACGATGGCCGCGGATCTCCGCCTCGTCGCGCACACCGCCGAGCGACATGCGCACGAACTCGCGGCCGGTCGCCTTGGCGATCGACTTGCCGAGCGAGGTCTTGCCGACGCCGGGCGGCCCGACCAGGCAGAGAATCGGCCCGTTCAGCTTGTTGGCGCGCGACTGCACGGCGAGGTACTCGACGATGCGCTCCTTCACCTTGTCCAGACCGAAGTGCTCGGTGTTGAGCAGGTCCTCCGCGATGTTCAAGTCCTTCTTGACCTTCGTGCGCTTGTTCCACGGGATCGACAGCAGCCAATCGAGGTAGTTGCGTACGACGGTTGCCTCGGCGGACATCGGCGACATCTGCCGCAGCTTCTTCATCTCCGCGGTAGCCTTGTCGCGGGCCTCCTTGCTGAGGCGCGTGGTCTTGATGCGCTCCTCCAGTTCGGACAAGTCGTCCTTGCCATCCTCGTCGCCGAGTTCCTTCTGGATCGCCTTCATCTGCTCGTTGAGGTAGTACTCGCGCTGCGTCTTCTCCATCTGGCGCTTGACGCGCGTGCGGATCCGCTTCTCGACCTGAAGGACCGAGATCTCGCTCTCCATGAGCGACAAGCACTTCTCCAGGCGCTTGGCGACGGATGTCATCTCAAGGACCGCCTGCTTGTCGGCGATTTTGACGGCGAGATGCGAGGCAACCGTGTCGGCGAGCTTGGAAAAGTCCTCGATCTGCGTAACCGCCGACACGACCTCGGGCGAGATCTTCTTGTTCAGCTTCACGTAACCTTCAAACTCACTGACCACGGACCGGCCAAGCGCTTCGACCTCGACCTCGTCGACCGCCGAGTCGGCGATCGTCTCGGCATCCGCCTCATAGAAGTCGTCCGTGTTGGTGTAGCGATGAACCTTGGCGCGGGTTTGCCCTTCGACGAGCACCTTCACGGTGCCGTCCGGCAGCTTCAGCAACTGCAGGACTGAGGCGAGCGTGCCGGTCTCGTAGATGGCATCGATCGCCGGATCGTCGTCGGTCGCGTTCATCTGCGTCGCCAACATGATCAGTTTATCGGCCTTCATGACCTCTTCCAACGCTCGGATCGACTTCTCGCGGCCGACGAAGAGGGGCACGATCATGTGCGGGAAGACGACGATGTCGCGCAGGGGAAGAACGGGAAAGTTCTCGACCACGCCGGGCGGAGAGGGTTCGCGCTTCTGACTGGGCATTTGTTTTCCTAACTTGACCGGGCCGCCCTTCTTGGAAGCTGCGGCGCCGAGAACTTGTTCAGCTTCGATTTGTGAGGTGGCGACGCAAACGTGGACTTTCAACGGGACGCGACCGACGGCTCAACCATGTATCGAATGTCAGACGAGCGAGCCTTCGCCCGCCTTGAAGGCAAAGAGGGTGAGGCACGTGATAAGCTGATCGTTGGACGGCGCCGAGCGGTCGCGCCGCGCGTGCCAACGTCGCTGGCCAGCGACACACCCCTCGACCCGCCGAGCGCTTCACTGCCGTCGGACAGGCCATTCCTTGTTCCCCGATCCGCGCGGATCGGGTTGCAGCCCACCCTTCAAATACCTCCGACCCTGCGCTGATGGCCCACCAAGAGGCGGTATCGTCATCCCGGGGAGAACGCCGACATCCCCCAAGCGCAGAACGAGGTGAGCAGTGTCCGCACCGCTCGCGGCGACGGCCGGGCCGTCACGTCCCCGTGTTGGTCTTCTCGCGCTCGGAATAGATGTAGAGCGGCCGCGACTTGCCCTCGATCACGTCGGGACCGATCACGACCTGTTCGACGCTGTCGAGCCCTGGCAGGTCGAACATCGTGTCCAGCAGCACCCCTTCGAGGATCGAGCGCAGGCCACGGGCACCGGTGCGCCGCTCTATCGCCCGCTTGGCGACGACGTTCAACGCTTCGTCTTGGAAGGTGAGCGAGGTGTTCTCCATCTCGAACAGCCGCTGGTACTGCTTCACCAGCGCGTTCTTGGGCTCGGTCAGGATCTTCTTCAGGGCGCTCTCGTCGAGATCCTCCAGCGTCGCGATCACCGGCAGCCGCCCGACGAACTCGGGGATCAGTCCGAAGCGCAGCAGGTCGTCCGGCTCCACCTTGCGCAGCACCTCGCCCATCCGACGATCATCGGGCGACGACACGGTCGCGGAGAAGCCAATGGAGGTTGACTTCCCGCGATTCGCGATAATCTTCTCCAATCCCGCGAAGGCGCCGCCGCAGATGAACAGGATGTTGGTCGTGTCGACCTGGAGGAACTCCTGCTGCGGGTGCTTGCGGCCGCCCTGAGGCGGCACGGATGCGACGGTCCCTTCCATGATCTTGAGAAGGGCCTGTTGCACGCCTTCGCCCGAAACGTCGCGAGTGATCGACGGATTGTCGGACTTGCGCGAAATCTTGTCGATCTCGTCGATGTAGACGATGCCGCGCTGCGCCCGCTCGACGTTGTAGTCCGACGCCTGCAGGAGCTTCAGGATGATGTTCTCGACATCCTCACCGACGTAGCCGGCTTCCGTCAGCGTCGTCGCGTCCGCCATGGTGAAGGGCACGTCGAGGATGCGGGCCAACGTTTGTGCGAGCAACGTCTTGCCCGAGCCGGTCGGCCCGATCAGCAGGATATTCGATTTCGCCAGTTCGACGTCGGTGTGCTTCGTCGCGTGGTTCAAGCGCTTGTAGTGATTGTGCACGGCGACCGAGAGCACGCGCTTGGCCTGGAACTGGCCGATCACGTAGTCGTCCAGGACCTTGCAGATTTCCTTCGGTGTCGGAATGCCGTCGCGGCTCTTGACCAGCGCGGACTTGTTCTCCTCGCGGATGATGTCCATGCACAGTTCGACGCATTCGTCGCAGATGAACACGGTGGGTCCCGCGATGAGCTTGCGTACCTCATGCTGACTCTTGCCACAGAACGAGCAGTAGAGCGTATTCTTCGAGTCGCTGCCGCCGACCTTCGTCATGGCTCATCTCCAAGCCGCCAACGCGTGCACGCCGGCAGGGCATACTGATCAAACGGTTCCGGCACCGCGGTGGGCCGGATCTCCAGAAGCGATAATGCTGCACGCAATTCCATCGCCCGATGCCTATGCTGGACGATGAGCCCTCGCCCAACCGTCGTCTCGCCGCCCCTCGTCCGAAACGGCGCACACCCGTCGACGCAGCTGAACCGAAGCTTGAGCGGCGTAGCCCGCACGGGGCTTGCGTCGCATCACGTCGTGATGACGATATGGGGTTGGCAAGCGAGTGTCGCGGCAAATCACTTAACCAAACCTTATCCCTCGGCTCCCGTGAGTGCAAATGGGGCGGCGCTCCCATCATCCAGAGGGCATCCCGCCACACCGATCAAACGCCCGGAATGCCCAGCCGAAGGGTGCCGCACCGATCAGGAGCGATGCCAAACATCCGATCAGGTGACGGACTTCACCTCAGGCTTCTCGTCCGGACGCTTGGCGATCACGTTGTCGACGATCCCGAAATCCTTTGCTTCCTCCGCCGACATGAAGTGATCGCGGTCGAGCGTTCGCTCGATCGTGTCGTAGTCACGCCCGGTGTGTTTGACGTACACCTCGTTGAGGCGGCGCTTGACCTTCATGATATCTTCAGCGTGACGGAGGATGTCGGACGCCTGGCCCTGGAACCCCCCCGAAGGTTGATGAACCATGATGCGGGCGTTCGGCAGCGCATAGCGCATACCTGCCTCGCCCGCGCACAGCAGCAGCGATCCCATCGAGGCCGCCTGACCCACGCAGAGCGTGGTGATCTTGGGACGGATGAACTGCATGGTGTCGTAGATCGCCAGCCCCGCCGTGACGACCCCGCCCGGCGAGTTGATATACATGTTGATCTCCTTCTTCGGGTTCTCGGCCTCGAGGAAGAGCAACTGGGCAACGATGACGGCCGCCATGCCGTCCTCGACCGGCCCCGTCAGGAAGATGATGTGTTCGCGCAGCAGCCGGGAGTAGATGTCAAACCCCCGTTCGCCGCGCGTCGTGTTCTCGATGACCTGCGGGATCAGATAGTTGTCGTAGATTTCGATCGGGCTGCGATCGCGCATGGCATGGCTTTCTGGTGTGCGAGACGCCGGCGGGCGACTCCTCCAACCTGCAAGATAGGCGTCGCGGAGAGTTCCTGCAAATGCCGGTCCATCCTTCCCGAGGCGGGGTCGTCCACCCGCCTCGCCCTGCCTTCCGCCGGCCACGTCGCGGCGTGGAACCGTCGCGACGACGGTGACCGGCCAGCGCGGGATCGCGCACGCGAAGGCGGCGCGTCAGGCGACGGTCGGCGCGTCAGGCGACGGTCGGCTCCGCCTCCTCGTCGATCGCGGTCAGTTCCTCGCGGCTCACCTTGCGCTCGGAAACGTTCGCCTTGGAGACGATGTGGTCGACGACCTTGTCCTCGAAGAGGGGCGCCTGGATCTGCGCCATCGCCTGCGGATTGTTGCGGAAGAAGTCCCACACCTGCTTCTCCTCGCCGGGGTATTGACGCACGCGCTCCATCAACGCCGCGTTCATCTCCTCCTGGGTCACCTTGACGCCGGCCGCCTCGCCGATCTCGGCCAGCACCAGCCCGAGGCGGACGCGCCGCTCGGCGATCTTGCGGTAGTCCGCTCGCGCCGCTTCCTCGGTGGTTCCCTCGTCGGCGAAGCTCTTGCCGGTCTGCTTCTGTTCCGCCTCGACCTGACGCCAGATCGCCCCGAACTCCTGCTCGACCAAGCCCTCGGGGAGCTCGAAATCGTACTTCTTGTCGAGCGTGTCGAGGAGGCCGCGCTTCCACTTGGCGCGCGAGGCGGCGCCGTAGTCGCGCTCGATGTTGCCGCGAACCGTCTCTTTCAGCTTGTCCAGCGAGTCCATGCCGAAGTTCTTCGCGAAGGCGTCGTCCGTCGCCACCTCGCCCGGTGCCGCAACCTGCTTCAGCGTGACGTCGAACTTGGCATCCTTGCCGGCGAGCGGGGCCGCGCCGTAGTCGGCGGGGAACGTCACGGCCACGACCTTCTTCTCGCCGACCACCATGCCGACGACCTGGGCCTCGAAGCCGGGGATGAACGAGTTCGAGCCGAGCACCAGGTCGACGTCCTCCCCGGACCCGCCTTCGAACGCCTCGTCGTCGATGGTGCCGACGAAGTCGATGGACGCCTTGTCGCCATCGGCGGCGACCGCCGCCTCGCCCTTCGGCTCGTAGGATCGGTTCTGGTTGGCGAGCAGGCCTACGACCCGCTCGACCTCCTCGTCCGGCACGTCGGCGACGAGCTTCTCGATCGCGATGTCGTCGAGCGAGCCAACCTCGACCTTCGGCAGCACCTCCAATGCCACCTTGAAGGTCAGGTCGCCCTTTGATTCGAGCGCCCGCTCCAGCACGTTCTCGTCGCCATCGACGTCGAACCGGGGCTCGCCGGCGAGACGGAGGTCGTTGTCGGCGATCATCTTGGTGCGGGCCTCGCCGACCGCTTCCTGCAGTACCTCCGCCATGACCGACCGGCCGTAAAGCTTCCTGAGATGGGCGACCGGCACCTTGCCCGGCCGAAACCCGTTGATGCGCGCCTTGGCCTGCATCTCGCCGAGCTGGGTCTGCATGCGGGAGGACAGGTCCTGCACCGGCAGGACGATCTCGAACTCGCGTTTGAGCCCCTCGGAACGGGTTTGGGTGACTTGCATCGGGAAAGCCTGGTTGGAATGGCGGGACGGCCCGCGTTGATCGGGTACGCATAGCCCAAGGGTACGCATGGCCCAAGGGTACGGCTGGCGCAAGGGTGAGGCTTATGGCGCAAGCTAGGGGCTTGGCGCAACGATTGTCGGCACGACGAACATCGGAGGGATTGGTGCGGGCGGAGGGACTCGAACCCCCACGATTTTCACCACTGGAACCTAAATCCAGCGCGTCTACCAGTTCCGCCACGCCCGCGTAGGGTCGGATCGCCGTCCCGCTCGCCGCGTTCCCGACGACGGCGCTCTATAACAATGCCAGGATGCGTGTGCAGTAAAAAAGATCGATCATCGCGGCCGTCGCGCCGCATGATCCCGGTGCCTTCCTTCGCGCGCGGTCGCGCGTCTATAACAGCGACCTGCGCTTGGAGTCGGAATGGCATCGGACATCATCCCGGTCGAAGGAAGGTGTCGCCTCCACCGGCGCCGCGTGCTGGCCGGCTTGGCGGCCACGGTCGTGCCCTTGCCGGCGATCGCGGCGCCCGACGCCCCGGCGAGCCGGACGCTCGAAGCGCGGCGAGGCACGCTGCGCCTCGTCCCGGCCGCCGACACGGCGATCTGGGGCTACGACGGCCAAGTGCCGGGACCGCTACTGCGCGTGAAGAAGGGCGAGGAGCTCCGCGTCCGTCTCCTCAACAAGCTCGACCAGCCGACGAGCTTGACGTGGCACGGAGTCCGCGCGCCCAACGCGATGGATGGCGTCGCCGGGCTGACCCAGGCGCCCATCCCGCCCGGCGGCAGCTTCGACTACCGCTTCACGCCGCCCGACGCCGGCCTGTACTGGTACCATCCCCACGTCTGGCCGAGTGTCGCCGAGCAGGTCGGACGCGGTCTCTACGGTGTTCTCATCGTCGACGAAGCGGAGCCGCCGGCGGTCGACCTCGACCTGCTGGTGGTGCTCGACGACTGGCTGCTCGACGCCCAGGGGCAGATCCGGGGCGACTTCCTCGACCCTCGCGAGGCCGCCGCCGCCGGCCGCATCGGACCCTTGGTCACCCTTGATACCAAGCCGGCGTCGACCGGCGACGTCTTGCGTCCCGGCGCCCGTGTGCGGCTGCGCCTGCTCAACGCCTGCGGCGCGCGCATCGCGCTCCTCGCTATCGCCGGCGCTTCGACGACCGTGATCGCCGTCGATGGCCAGCCGAGCGAACCATTCCGTCCGGCACGCGACACCCTGCCGATCGGCCCCGGCGCGCGTTTCGAGGTGATGTTCGACATGCCGGTGGATGCCGGTCGCCAGGTGCGCCTATCCTTGCTGGGCGATGACGGCCCCGACACGCTTCTCATGACGATGCGCACCGCCGGGCTGCCGCTTCCAGCCCGCGCCGCTCCCGGCAAGCTGCCGGACAACCCGCTGCTGCCGACCCGTATCGCACTGGAGAAATCGGCGCGGCACGGGATCGTGCTGGGCGGCGGAAGGCGGGGCGTACCAGCCAAGGCACCTGACGCGAGCGCGGCGAGCAGGGGTGAAGATGAGCCGACCGGATTGCGGGCGCTTTGGACGATCGACGGCGTCGCGTCCGATGGGCTCTCGCCCAAGGCGCTGTTCACGGTGAAGCGCGGCATGCCGGTGACGCTGACGTTCGACAACAAGACCATGTACGCGCAGCAAGTTCACGTCCACGGCCACGTGTGGCGCCTGCTCCACGACCTCGACGATGGCTGGGATCCCTACTGGCGCGACTCCGTGCTGATCGCACCCGGTAGGACCAAGCACGTCGCCTTCATCGCTGACAATCCCGGCAAGTGGGCGCTCGAATCGTCGATCCGTGACCGTCAGGATACCGGCCTCGCCACATGGTTCCAAGTGACGTGACGTCTTGGCAACGTGAACGGATGCTTCAGTTCGAGGCCGGCGGCGGGTTCGGGAGGACGGCGCTCGGTCGGAACCGCCGGACGAACAGGCTGGCGATCATCGCGCGGGCGACGTGCTCGGCCTGGCACTGAGTGCCCATCTCGCTCAGGTGATAGTTGTCGCTCGCCATCAGGTGGACCTTGAGCTTGGTCTCGGCGATGAACAGCATCGCGTCGTAGCGCTTGATGTAAAGAACCTTCTCGTCCCGGGCGATCTTCTCCAAGGCTTCGCGGATGGCGAAGTAGCTCTCGTCCTTGGCGAAGCGGGTCGTGTACTGCAGGCCCACCAAAACCACGTCGACGTTGCTGCCCTTGAGCCAGTTGATCGTCGACTCGACGATATCCGTAAACTGGTCGGGATCGACGCGAGCGAGCGCGTCGTTGGTCCCGAGTTGCCAGAGCACCAGGTCCGGCTTCACCAGGGCCACCTCGCTGCGGATGCGGTCGGCCGAGGTTTGCGCCACCTCGCCGCCGGTGCCGCGATTGATGATGTCGACGTTGGCACCGTCGAGCGACCTCTTCAGGATGTCCTCGATCTGCACGGGATAGCTCTTCATGCCGTCACCCAGGCCGATCGCACCTGTCGCCGCCGAGCCGACCGCGAGGATCTGTATCGTCTTGTGCTCCGCGAGCGCCTTGGCGAGGTTGGACAAAGGGGCGTTCGACGAGACCACCGCCGCCGGCACCTCACAGGACGGGCTCAACGCCGGCGGCTGTGGTGCGGCCGCGTCGTCGCCGCGCGCGGCGACCGAGATCAGGACGAGGCCGCAGGCGATGGCAAGCCTCGCGCCGCTACGGCCTCCACCTTGGAGCGGGTACGCCATTCCACCATCCACGCGACGAGGGCCATGATGCCAACCCCGACGATAAACAAAACCACGTCGGTCACAAGACGCCCGCCGTAAATGAAACGGACGATTTGTCCACACAGGCTTAGGAGGGAGCCGGCGCAGAAGACCTGGAGGCTGTTGCGGCCGAGCAGGGACAGGAAGCGGCCGACGCTGGGCAGCCACCGGTTGAGCACGCCGAAGATGCCGCCGCCGACCAGGATGATCGCTAGGACGCTGAACAAGCGGTCGGGCGACATGAAGGTCTTGTCGAACACGGTGAAGAACAGGTTCAGCCTGGGCAGGGGCAGGGCGGGGAAGTAGCGGGTGGAAGCGACGACGAGGCCCAGCACCAGCATCGGCACCGCGACCCAGCGCAGCGCCGTCAGGTGGCGGCGCGCGAAGGCGCCGAGATCGGTGGTGCGGCCGGCGGCGAGGAAGCCGAGGACGTAAATGAGCTGCCACGCGAACGGCGAGAAGAACCACGTGCCCTCCACCGGCCAGGACGTGATGTTCCATCCCAGTTCCAGTGTGACGACGTAGAGCCCGAGCGACACCGGCAGGACCACCGCCGGGATCGCCCGGTAGGCGATGGCGACGAATGGCGCCACCAGCATCAGCACGACGTAGAGCGGCAGGATGTTGAAGTAACCGAGCTGATAGGTGAGCAGCACGAGCCCGATATGCGCCTCGACAGGCTGGTGGAACACGGCGGCCACATTGTGCCAATCGAGCAGAAACGGCGCGTCGAGGTACACGGATGCCGCCGCGAGGATGAAGATCGCGATCTCGGTGATGAAGGTCTGCGCGACGTAGATCGTGAACGCGCGGCCCCACAGCTTGTAGATCACCGCGGTCGTCGTCATCGGGCGCTTGGGGTTCTCGATCGAGAGGCGCATCGCCCAGCCGGCGAGGAAGACGAAGAGTTCCGCCGAGTCGGACAAGGTGAGATTGCGGTAGGTGAAGCGGTCGAAGAGGTTGCCGGGAATGTGATCGACGAAGATCGAGATGAGGGCGTAGCCGCGCCAGAAGTCGATCGAATTGGGTTGACGCATGAGCGATCCGCGCTGGTGAGCCTGCCACCTGACGGGTGGCATTTGGAGCGTGACTCTCGGGGCGCAACTCCGAAGCGCGTGACACCACGGGAATAAGGCCGTTTCACGTACTCGGAGGATCAACTCGCCGCGACGGCGCCGAACAGGGCCGCGAGCACGCGCGGCACCACGTCCGGGATATCTTCCGAGATCAGGCCGGGTCCGAACAGGCGCGCCGCCTCGGCGTGCATCCAGACCGCGCTCGAGGCCGCCTCGAAGGCCGGCACCCCCTGCGCGAGCAGGCCCGCGACCATGCCGGCGAGCACGTCGCCCGATCCTGCGGTGGCGAGCCACGGCGCCTCGCTCGCCGCAATCGAGGCGCGGCCGTCGGGATGGGCGACGACCGTGTCCGGCCCTTTGAGCAGGACGACGGCGCCGCACAGGACGGCCGCCGCCCGCGTGCGCTCCAGCTTCGACCCGCTGGCCGCTAGATCGGGGAAAAGCTTGGCGAACTCGCCATCGTGGGGCGTCAGCACGACGGCGTGGCCGCCCTCGCTGATCGCGGCGAACAGGACGTCCGGCTCGGCGGCGAAGCTCACCAGCGCGTCCGCGTCGATGACGACCGCGCGGGACGTGCCGCCGGCCGGGGAGGCGGCCAGGGCGGCGCGGACCTGGGCGCGGGCGCCGGCGCCGACACCAAGACCCGGTCCGAGCGCGACGGCGTTCTTGCGGGCGTCTTCGAGCAGCGCGGCGAGGCCATCGGCGCCGTCGCTGACCCTGGTCATGACCGCCGTGAGGGCGGAGGCGAGGACGGCCAGGGCATCGGGCGGGCTCGCCACGGTGACGAGGCCGGCTCCCGCCCGCAGCGCGCCGTGGGCGCAGAGACGCGCCGCGCCGGTCTGGCCGAGCGGGCCGGACACGACGACGGCGTGGCCGCGTCCGTATTTATGGCCATCGAGGCGCGGACGGGGCGGGACGCCGGGCCAGAGCGCCGGCACGTTCAGCCTCGTCTTCGGCGCCACCGCGTCGAGCACGCTCGCCGCGATGCCGATGTCGGCCAAATGGAGATGGCCGCAGTGGACGCGGCCGGGCATCAGGATGTGTCCCGGCTTCAAACGGAAGAAGGTGATCGTGTGGCTCGCCTTGACCGCCGCGCCGCGCACGCATCCGGTGGCGCCGTCGATGCCGGACGGCACGTCGACCGCGAGCACGGGACGACGCGACATGTCGGCCCAGGCGTTCACGTGGCCGATCGCCGCCTCTGCCGGGCCGGCTATGTCGCGGGTGAGCCCTGCCCCGAACAGGGCGTCGACCACGAGGTCGGTCGCGTCGAGATCAGCCGACGCAAGCCCCCGCGTCGCGAGGTCGACGACCGGACCCCGCCAAAGGGCGGCGGCCCGCGCCGCATCGCCCACGAGGCTCTCGCGAGCGACGAGCGACGCCAGCGTCACGACGCAACCGGCGTCGGCGAGCAACCGTGCCGCCACGTAGCCGTCGCCGCCGTTGTTGCCGGGGCCGCAGAGGATCAGAACATGCCCGGCGGCGGACCCGGCGTCGCGCGCGTCGAGAAGGGTCAGGGCCGTTCGCGCCACGGCCTCGCCGGCCCGCTCCATCAGCGCGAAGCTCGGTGCCGCGCGGGCGGCAAGCCGGTCGGCCTCGGCCATCTCGGTAGGGGTGAGAAGCTCCACCGGGAAGCGCCCCGCGAACGCCGAGCGCTCTCCGTCCGGGGGCGCCGCCGAAGACGCGGCCGGCGAAGCGCCCCGCGCCGCCGATCCTTCCTTCGACGCCGCGACGCGCCCCTTGCCCGCCGTCATGCCGCCTTCACCGCTTCTCGCACCCTCGCCGGCGTCGTGTTGACAAGGATTTTCGTGATGAGTACCCACATGCCAGCCCCAACTTGCCCATCCCACCACGCACGCGAGGCCACCCGCGTAGCCAAGCGGTCCCTATGAAGCCTCGCAAAGCGAAGTTCGGCATCGGTCAGGTCGTCAAGCACCGCAAATACGCGTTTCGTGGCATCGTGTACGATGTCGATCCCGAATTCGCGAACACCGAGGAATGGTGGGAAGCGATACCCGAGGACGTGCGCCCGAGGAAGGACCAGCCGTTCTACCATCTCTTCGCGGAGAACGCCGAAACCGAGTACGTCGCCTACGTTTCCGAGCAGAACCTCCTCGCCGACACGTCCGGCGATCCGGTTCGGCATCCGCAGGTGGAAGAGGTGTTCGTCCGCGCCAACGATGGCGCCTACCAGATCAAGACGGCCCGGCTGAACTGACCCGCTTCGCGTCGGCTCGGGCGTGTCGTCGCCGACCGCCGGGCCTTCGCACCGGGGCCCGGCGGTTTCGGTCACGATCGGCATGGACCATGTCGGCATAGACGATGTCGGCTTGGACCATGACCGAACCTTCATCGGTTCGCCGGCGGCGACCTTACTTGCCGGGGATGGCGGCGCCGCCCGACGGGCTGTTGGACGCGCCTTTCGAGGCCTCGAGCTTCTTGGCCTCATCCTCCGCGCGCTTCTGCAACTCGGCCTGCAGCTTCTGCTGCTGCGCCTGTAGAACTTTGGGATCCACCGCGGGGCCGTCGTAAGCCTTGCCGAAACCCTCCATCGGCACGCTGAAGATCACCTCCGCGTTGCCCTGGTTGCGGACGCTGACGTTCATCACCGTGGCCTTCTTCATCGAATCGACGGTGGCCGTCTTGATCTTGGCTTCGGCGAAGCAGCCATTGGGGAAGCAGATCTCGTAGGCGCCCTCATTCGGCTGTCCATTATCCACCACGAAGCGGAAACCGGGTCGTAGCATGAGGCCGATCGGCATCAGCATGCGGACGATCTTGGTGTCGTCGCCCTTGATGTCGTAGACGGCGAGCGCCAGCACCGGCGGCTTGCCGACTTCGGCGCTGAAGTCGCGGGTGGTGTAGCAAACCTCCTTGTTGGCGGTCTGGTCCTTGCCGCAGACCTTGGTCCAGTCCTTCTGCGTCGGGAGCAGGCCCAGCTTGTTGTTCTGCGAGCCGTCGGCGGCCGCGGCGGCGGCAGGTGCCGGCGTGGCGGGCTGGGCGGCCTGGTCCTCCGTCGGAGCCGCGCCTTTCTTCTTGGGAGCGGCGATGCCGGGAGCCACCGCGAGGCAGCTGCCCACCAAGGCCAGCGCGACGGCGCGCTTCGAGAATGGCAGCATTGGAAGTCCTTTCATACGGGCGCTCGTCCTTGAGGGACGAGAAGCGGGAAGGTCGGGGAGGGGAGCGCGGGAAGCAGGGGGACAGCCGGCGCGCGAACGCTCCGGTCATCGACCGAACCGCGCTGCTCATCCCCTCGCATTGAGGCGACATCTAGGCGGCTTCGCGCTCCTTTGTCGAGGCGTGGCGCGGGGGACGCAGCGCGCCGAGCGATGCACGCGTCGGCGGCAGGACGGCGGGTTCTCGCCGCAAGGCAGGTCCGTCGCGCGGTGTAAGGTGGGGATGGCACCGCAACGAGGACTCGTACGGGCCCGCACTTTCCCGCAATATGCTCCCGCAAGATCCACGCTGGGTGATTAAAGGTGCGAAACGATCTGATCATGGCGCCTCCGCTGGAGCAGTCCTTCGCCAGCAAAGGGTTGGACTCGCTCTTGGCGAGCGCGGCCCTCGACTCTCCCGACACCGTGTTGATGCGCGACGACCAAGGGTCCTCGACGGCGGCGCAGCTGGTCGCGCGCGTGCGGAAGCTTATAGTCCACCTGCGGCTCCTTGATTTCGCGCCGGGCGAGCGGGTGGTGGTGGTGGCGGGTGCCCGGATCGACACCTTGGTCGCCGTGGCGGCGCTCCTGCGCGCTGGCCTTGTCCCGGCACTTGTTCCGTGCGACCTCAACCCGGTCGAACTGGCTGCCCATGCCAAGGTCGCCGAGGCGGTCGCGCTGATCGGTCCGGGCGCCTACGGCGGGCTGTCTCTTGGCGAGACCTATCTGTCGGCCGCGGTGATCGTCGAAACGATCCGGATGATCGCCTGCCAGGGGCCGGGCCTCGTCGACGGAGCCATAGACGTAGCCTTCGTGACGCTCGACGCCATGACCGATCCGGGCGAGCGCCCCTTTCCGGCTCGCGACGTGCCGCCGGTCGTGACCTTCGCCGGGCCGCGCGCCGCGCCCACGGTGCGACGGCATCGGCAGGCGGTCCTCTTCGCCGACGCGCTCTCGCTCGTCGAGCAGGCCCGGATCAATCCTTCCAAGCCACTGATCTCGACGGTGCCGCCGGCGACGCTCGCCGGGCTCGTGGCCGGACCATTCGCCGCCCTGATCGGCGCCTCGAGCCTGGTCCTGCACGGCCCCTTCGACGCCGGCCGCTTCCTGGCGATCTGCGACGCGGAACCCGGCTACCATCTGGTCGTCCCGAGTGCCGTGGGCTCGCTCTTCGCCGACCACGCGCTGTCGGCCGATCTCGCCTCATTGATCCTTGTCTCGCGCCACGAAACCCCTTCGGCCTTCACGGTACCGGCGCCTAGTGCCTGCGAGCGGCCGGTTGTCGACGTGTACGCGTTCGGTGAGGATCAGGTGCTGGCCCGGCGCCGCACCAACGGCGAGGCGAAATCGCCGCTCCAGGCGCGAAGAACGGGGTCGGACCAGGCCGGAGCGGAGGGGGCGGGCGTGCAACAGCCATCCGAAACCGATCCCGCGGGGACGGACCTTCGCGGCGCGTGGTCCGAGGAGACGCGACCGCAGGAGCGCGGCCTGGGCGTTCGCCTCAATCGCGCGCGCGCGGAGCAACGGTTGCGTGGCACGGAGGGAGCCTGACGCGTGCCCGACATCCTCGACGCTCCCGCGCTCGGGCGTCCGACACTCGGGCGTCCGACACTCGTCTTGGCCAACAAGGCCTACTCGTCGTGGTCGCTGCGGCCCTGGTTGCTGATGCGCGTCTGCGCGATCCCCTTCGACGAGATCGTGATTCCCCTTTACATGGACGAAACGGCGGCAACCATCGCGCGCTACAGCCCGGCCGGCAAGGTGCCGGTGCTCCTCGACGGCGACATCACGGTGTGGGAGTCGCTCGCCATCATCGAGCACCTCGCCGCCGCCCACCCCGACGTGCCGATCTGGCCGCGCGATCACCGTGCGCGGACACTCGCCAGATCCCTGTCGTCGGAGATGCACGCCGGCTTCCTTGCCCTTCGCCAAGCGATGCCGATGAACATGCGGCGTGCGCCGAAGCCTCCCATCGCTGGTTGGGAGGCGGCGCGGGCCGATATCGCCCGCATCGAGACGGCCTGGGCCGACGCCCGCGCCCGCTACGGGGCGAGCGGCCCCTTCCTGTTCGGCGCGTTCTGCGCCGCCGACGCGATGTTCGCGCCGGTCGTCAATCGCTTCCACGCCTACGACGTCCCGGTCGGCGCCGCGACCCGCGCCTACATGGACGCCGTGATGGCGCTGCCGGCCTGGCGCGAGTGGCGGCGCGAGGCCGACGCCGAGCCGTGGCATCACGAGCGCTACGACGGTCTGTGAGCGACGCGATCACCTGTGGGCTGGGATGGCAATGCCGCTCGCGCGCGCTGGGCCTGACCGCTCGTTTGGCCTAAGCTCTTCGCCATGCCCCTCCACCTCCTCAAGCTGTGCGTCGGCATCGACACGATCGCCGAGCTGGAGACCCATATCGCCGCACGTCTCGCGACTTGCCTGGCCGCCGGGTCGGTCGGTGAGCAGGTGCACACGACGCGGATGACGCCGAAGCGATCGGGCGAGATCGTCGGCGGTGGTTCGCTGTACTGGGTGATCCGCGGGCAGGTCGCCGCCCGCCAGCCCGTGCGGGACATCAAACCCTTCATCGCCGCCGACGGCATCGGGCGTTGCCGGCTCGTCCTGGAACCGACGGTGGTGCCGGTGCTGTCGAGGCCCTGCCGCCCGTTCCAGGGCTGGCGCTACCTTCCCGCCGCCGACGCCCCCCTCGATCTCGCGGACATGCCCGGCGCCGACGTCATGCCGGAATCGCTTCGCAACGCGTTGCGCGAACTATGCCTGATCTGAGCCGCTTCGCGGTCGCGACGGTCCGGCTTGTCCCGGAGCCGACCGAACCGGCGGCGGATCGTGTCGCAAGCGTCCGCCGGTCGTTCGCTCCGGCGCTTTGGGCTTGCCCCGCCCGGTGCGACGCGCGATTGCTCGTTCGTGCCGGACGCCGTCAGCGGTCGGCTTCTGGACATACGATGATCTATCCGATCGCCGCGACCCTGATCCTATGGTTCCTGCTCTCGCGGTCCAACCTTCTCCCGAGTGTCCGGCCGTCGGCGGTCGCGCTGGAGAAGATCGCCTCGGTGATCGCCGTGCTCGCATCCTTCGCGGTGCTGCTGCGCGGCAACGTGTGGGCCGCGCTGCTCACCTTCGGGATCGGACTCTGGCTCCTCGGCCGCGTCTCGCGGCGCGGTCGGGGAGCGATGGCGCGTGGGTCAAGCGCGATCTCGCGCGTCCGCTCGGCGATGATCGAGATGGATTACGACCACGCCGACGGCGCGATGACCGGTCGGATCATCGCCGGCCCGCACGAAGGTCATTCGCTCGATCGTCTCGACAGGGGGCAGTGCGAAACGATCTACGCGATCTGCCGCCGCGACGACGCCGACGGGGCGCGCCTGCTAGAGGCGTATCTCCACCGCCGGTTTCCCGGATGGCATGCGGCACGTCAGGCGGACGGCGACGCGGGGGAGCGGCGGGCCCGGCACTCGAGCCGGATGTCCGAGGATGAAGCCTATGAGGTGCTTGGCCTTCGTCGCGGGGCGGCGCGCGACGAGATCGTGCGCTCGCACCGCACCGTCATGAAGAAGTGGCATCCCGACCAGGGCGGAACGGCCGATCTTGCCGCGCGCGCCAATGAAGCCAAGGAAGTGCTGCTCCGCCGCCGCCCCTGACCGTGCCGAACCCCGCCCCGCCATCGTCTGACTCCCCGCCACGCGTACGCCGTTGTGCTCGATATTTGGACAGCCGGGGGCGACCCGCCCCAAGATGTGGCGCGCCCGGTCAAAGCCTGTCGGGTGTGACCCGGCCGCGGCCCGATGCCGGGCCTCGCGAGATTTCAGTCTAGTTCTTGGTGGCGAAGCAGGAGATGCCGGCCCGCTTGAGGTTCTTGCAGGCGGCGTTCGCACCATCCGCGTCGAGACCGGCGAAACGGGCGCGGAACAGCGTGTCGCCGCCCTTCTTCACCTTCTCCGTGTAGGGCTTCGCGCCGTCGAGGGCGCCCCGGCTGCCTTGCTTGGCGCGGGCGAGCAGGGCGGTGACCTCGTTCACCTGCGGTGCCGCCCCGACCTGTACCAACCAGCCGCCTTTGACCGGGGCCTGCGACGGGGTATCCGGCGCGAGGCTCGCGATCTTCACCGGCTTGGCCTTCTCCCGCGCTTCGGCCCGGTCGCGCCGGGGCAGATGTTTCAAGGTCGACGGTGTCGCCGTCGCCATCCCGACGTAGTGGGTGCTCGACCCGTCGAAGCGGGCCTGGTCGAGGCGACCATGCGCGGGATGGATCGACCCCGTCGCGGTCATGTCCCGCTCGGGCGGGCGTGGCACGTTCGATACGAAAGCGGGACGCGCGCGCGGCGTGGCCTCGGGTCCCTTGTCCTGCGCGGCCTTGACCGGTTTGACGGCCGGGGGCGGCGGGGCTTCCGGTGCCGCTTCGACGTCGCTGGGTTCCTCCGCGGCGGCGACATCCCGCTCGACCGCGACGGCCGGCTTGTGCTCGGCGGTCGCCTCGTCGTCGACGCCTTCCACCGGCGGAGCGTTGTCCCCTTCGTGCTGGATCACCGGGATCGCCTCCGCGACGTGCTCCAGGTCGGGGTTCTCGGCGATCATCGGGGCGGTGCGCGTGGTCGCGCACTTGTCGATCTGCGAGGCGATCAGGTCGGCCATGATGCGGTCGCGACCCAGCCGCGTCTTGCCGCCGAGCACGGACGCGACCAGCCAATGGCCGTTCCGGTTGACCGAGCTGAGCAGGTTGAAGCCGGACATCCGGGTGTAGCCGGTCTTGATGCCGTCCATGCCCTCCACCTGCTCCATCAGGTGGTTGTGGTTGGCCATGAACTGCCCGTGGTAGCGGAACGACGGCGTCGAGAAGAAATGGAAGTAGCGGGGAAAATGGTCGTGGATGGCGCGACCCAGCGTGACCATGTCACGCGCCGTGGTCAGCTGCATGTCGTCCGGCAGTCCGGATGCGTTGACGTAGTTGGTGCGCGACATGCCGAGCGCGTGCGCCTTGCGCGTCATCATCTGCGCGAAGGTCGCCTCGTCGCCGCCGATCTTCTCGGCGACCGCGACCGCCATGTCGTTGGACGATTTGGTGACGATGGCGTAGATCGCGTCCTCGATGCGGATGGTGGAGCCCGGACGCAGGCCGAGCTTGGTCGGCGGCTGCGCGGCGGCGTGCGCCGACACCTCCATCGTGCTGTCGAGCGACAGGCGGCCCTTCTCGAACTGCTCGAACAGCAGGTACAGGGTCATGACCTTCGTGAGCGAGGCCGGATGGCGCGAGGCGTTCTCGTCGCGCCCGAACAGCACGCGGCCCGAATTCCCGTCGACGACGTAGTCCGAGAACGGCGGCGTGTAGCCGGCCGAGCGGATACGGCCGGGTCGGACATGGGCGAAGGCGCGCGGCGCTTTCGCGACCCTGCTGCGGTGGGCGTGGGCGTGGTGGGACCGGGCGAGGGCCGGTCCCGTGCCGAGCCCGCCGGCGAGGAGGGCGAGGCCCGATACCATCAGGGTCGTTCGGCGAAAGAAGCGACGCGACGCCGAATGCAACTCGACCATGATTATTCCTCGACATCAACGCTGGACAGCGGCGCTGCGGCCCGAACCTGTGCCTTGTCAACACGCTACCCACGCGGGGTTACCCTAGGGTTAAAAGTCACACCCGCGCGTCCGTCGGCGGCCGACCCGCCGGATCGGACCCGTCCGCGCGCGGCTCCCCCGAAAGGCAGATGCTGCAACGCACAATCAATCTTGCGACAATTTGTGCGTCGCAGTATCCAGGCGGCGCGGCACCGACGACACCGCCGCGCTCCGCCGACGCGGGCGCGCCCCTTCGAGGAGCAATGACCTATGACCGACCGGATCGAAGACATGCAGAACATGGGCAAGACGCAGATCGAGCAGATGTCGAGCACCATCGCCTCGATGACCCGCGGCCTTCAGGCGATCGCCACTGAAACCACCGAGTACTCGAAGCGCTCGCTGGAAAGCACGTCCGCGTTCGTCGAGAAGCTCGCCGGCGTCAAGTCGATCGACACCGCCATCCAGCTGCAGTCCGAGTTCGCCAAGGCCCAGTTCGAGGGCTTCATGGCGCAGGCGAACAAGATGGGCGAGCTCTACAAGAGCCTGACCAAGGAGGCTTTCAAGCCGATGGAAACGGCGATGGCGCAGGGCAAGGCGGCGGTTCAGCACTAAGCGACGCCGACGATCGGGCGACGCGTCCGGCAGGCGGACGCGGTCCCTTTACAAGTCACCACCGTTTTGAAAGGCTCGGCACCCGTCGGGCCTTTTTCCGTTGCGGCGGGTGCTATTCTTGCTTGCTGCGGACGGTCAAGGGTGAGGGTTGGGCGGCGGCCGCATGCGCCGCAGCTGAAATCGGGTGGCTGCCCTAGCAAAGCCGAGATCGCAGCCGCATATCTCGGCGGTGTCGTGAGGAAGAGCTGAGTTGACGGATTGCAATCGTTCTCACGCGCGCGAGGTTGACGGCGACCAGCACCTCGGGCGGACCGACGAACGCGAGTGGCCTGACGCTGTTCGGCCGACCATGGGGCCGTCGCGTCGGCAGGTTGTCCCGGCGCGTTCCGCCAAGGACCCGCAAAAGGACGGCGAAGAGGGTGGACGTGGCAACGGCACCGCCGTCATCACGCGGACGCGAACCCAGACGCGTCGTCCCGGCATGTACCGCGTGCTTCTGCTCAACGACGACTACACGCCGATGGAGTTCGTGGTCGCCGTGCTGCGGAAGTATTTCAGCAAGGGTGCCGAGGAGGCGACGCGGATCATGCTCCATGTCCATCAGCACGGCGTCGGGGAATGCGGCGTCTTCACGTACGAGGTTGCCGAAACCAAAGTCACCCAGGTCATGGACTACGCGCGCAAGCACCAGCACCCGCTGCAATGCATCATGGAAAAGAAATAAGAGGTCGACGCCATGCCCTCGTTTTCCCGCAACCTAGAACAATCGCTTCATCGAGCCCTGGCGATCGCCAACGAGCGCAACCATGAATACGCCACGCTCGAGCATCTGCTCCTCAGCTTGACCGACGACGCCGAGGCGTCGGCCGTGCTTCGGGCTTGCTCCATCGACATCGATCTGCTGAAGAAAAACCTTCGCGACTACATCGATCGCGAGCTTGAGAACCTTGTCAGCGACGGGCGCGAGGACGCCAAGCCGACGACCGGCTTCAACCGCGTCATTCAACGTGCCGTCATCCACGTGCAGTCGTCCGGTCGCGAGGAGGTGACGGGTGCCAACGTGCTCGTCGCGATCTTCGCCGAGCGCGAGAGCCACGCCGCCTATTTCCTGCAGGAGCAGGACATGACGCGCTACGACGCCGTCAACTACATCAGCCATGGGATCGCCAAGCGTCCCGGTCTCACCGACTCGTCCAAGGGCCCGCGTGGCAGCGAGGAGGAGGGCGAGGGCAAGGACGGCAAGGAGAACGCCGACCCCAAGAAGAAGGAAGGGGCGCTGGAGGCTTACTGCGTCAACCTCAACAAGAAGGCGCGCGATGGTCGCATCGATCCCCTGATCGGCCGTGAGAGCGAGGTGCAGCGCACGATCCAGGTGCTGTGCCGCCGCCACAAGAACAACCCCCTGCTGGTCGGCGACCCCGGCGTCGGCAAGACGGCGATCGCCGAGGGTCTGGCGCGCAAGATCATCAAGAGCGAAGTGCCGGAGGTGCTGGCCGAGGCGACCGTGTTCGCGCTCGACATGGGCACCCTGCTCGCCGGCACCCGCTACCGCGGCGACTTCGAGGAACGCCTCAAGCAGGTCATGAAGGAGATCGAGAACCACAAGAACGCGATCCTCTTCATCGACGAGATCCATACCGTCATCGGTGCCGGCGCGACGTCCGGCGGCGCGATGGACGCCTCCAACCTGCTGAAGCCGGCGCTCGCCCAGGGCACGCTGCGCTGCATCGGTTCAACGACCTACAAGGAGTACCGCCAGTACTTCGAGAAGGACCGCGCGCTCGTCCGTCGCTTCCAGAAGATCGATGTCAACGAACCCTCGATCCCCGACGCGGTGGAGATCATGAAGGGCCTGAAGCCGTATTTCGAGGAGTTTCACAAGGTCAAGTACACCAGCGAGGCGATCAAGGCGGCGGTCGAGTTGTCGGCCCGCTACATCCACGATCGCAAGCTGCCGGATAAGGCGATCGACGTGATCGACGAGACCGGCGCGAGCCAGATGCTGGTGCCGGAGGCCAAGCGCAAGAAGACGATCGGCATCAAGGAAGTCGAGGCGACCATCGCCACGATGGCCCGCATTCCGCCGAAGACCGTGTCCAAGGACGACGCCGAGGTGCTGGAGCACCTGACCGAGACCTTGGAGCGGGTGGTGTACGGCCAGAACTCCGCCATCGAGGCCTTGACCTCCGCGATCAAGTTGGCCCGGGCCGGGTTGCGCGACGGTGAGAAGCCGATCGGTTCCTACCTGTTCTCGGGGCCGACCGGCGTCGGCAAGACGGAGGTGGCGCGACAACTCGCCGTCAGCCTCGGCGTCGAACTCGTGCGCTTCGACATGTCGGAGTACATGGAGCGGCACACGATCTCGCGGCTGATCGGTGCCCCGCCGGGCTACGTCGGTTTCGACCAGGGCGGCCTTCTCACCGACTCGATCGACCAGCATCCCCATTGCGTGCTGTTGCTCGACGAGATCGAGAAGGCCCATCCGGAGCTTTACAACATCCTCCTGCAGGTGATGGACCACGGCAAGCTGACCGATCATAACAACAAGCAGATCGACTTCCGCAACGTCATCCTCATCATGACGACGAACGCGGGCGCCGCCGACATGGCGCGTTCGGCCTTCGGCTTCACCCAGAACAAGCGGGTGGGCGAAGACGCGGAGGCGATCCGCAAGCTATTCACCCCTGAGTTCAGGAACCGTCTCGACGCGATCGTCTCCTTCGGCCATCTGCCTCAGGAGGTGATCATCAAGGTGGTCGACAAGTTCATCATGCAGTTGGAGGCGCAACTCGCCGATCGCAACGTGTCGATCGAGCTGACCGATGAGGCTCGCCGCTGGCTGGTCGAGAACGGTTACGACGAGCAGATGGGCGCGCGGCCGATGGCGCGGGTCATCCAGAGCGCCATCAAGACGCCGTTGGCGGACGAGGTGCTGTTTGGCCGCCTCAAGAACGGCGGCACCGTGCGCGTCATGGTGACCACCGGCGAGGACGGCGAGCGCAAGCTCGGCTTCGTCTACCCCGAGGGCCCGGTGCTGCCACGCCCCGAGCGCGATATCGTCGAGGCGAGCAAGAAGCGGGTTCGGGCCGAGCCGGAAGTGCGTCGCGCCAAGGCTCGCAAGGGCAAGGATGACGACGAGACACCGGAGGACGAGGACGACGATTTCGATCCGACCGACGACGCGGATGTCGCCGCCGAGCCGAAGGCCAAGGAGTCGAGCGCCGACGTGGAGGAGATCAAACCCCGAAGCGTGCCGAACTTCCCGCTGAAGAACTGAGCCTCACTGGCCTGGACGACCGCCGTCGACGAGGAAGGCCCGGTCGCGAGATCGGGCCTTCCTCGTTTCGTGCGCGCGAGCCTGTTGCCGGGACGAGGCTCCGGGTCAGGTGGATGGTTCCGCGTCGTCGGACACCGGCAGGGTGATCGCGACCAACGTGTCGTTGGCGGTCACCGGCACGCCGGCGGCGGCCGCCTCGGCGAGGCGATCGGTGCGCGCCGACGCCAGGGCCTCGTGAGCGGTGCGCGAGGTGATCTCGCCGACGCGGAGCGGTCCGGCCACCAGTTCGGCGCCGCGCGGAGCGGGATCGCCGTAGAAGTGGACCTTGACCACCCGCTTGCGCGCCGACTTGCGGTGATGGACGCGGGACACGACCTCCTGGCCGACG
This sequence comes from uncultured Beijerinckiaceae bacterium, assembly GCA_964244495.1. Classification (GTDB taxonomy): domain Bacteria; phylum Pseudomonadota; class Alphaproteobacteria; order Rhizobiales; family Beijerinckiaceae; genus RH-AL1. Next base: position 107,043 of record CAXTIU010000002.1, on the reverse strand, counting down.
TAGCACCCCTTGTCGAAATCGACGCCATGGAGCAGGTCGAGGTTGGCATCGTGCACGAACGTGTCGCCGTACGCGAAGTCGACGCCGCCGTCCGGCACGCCAAGCCCGATGCGATGCGCCTGGTAGGCGCCGGCCTCCCCCTCCATGCCTCGAAGGAGGTCGGGAGGCGCGATGATCCGCTGGCCAAGCGCGTGGTGGCGCGGATCGCGGAACACCAGGCCCGGCGCGTCCGTTGGCGAGTCACCCCAGTGGGCGGCGACAGCGCGCTCGGCCGACTCGTCCGCGATGACGACCTTCGCGCGAAGCTTGAACATCGCCAATCGACGCGCGAGTTCGGCGGCCTGCTCGCGCCGGCAATCGATCCAGAACGCTCCGGGGCGGCGCACCACGAGGAAGTCGAACAGCAGCTTGCCCTGTGGCGATAGTAGCGCGGCGTATCGTGCCTCGCCCGGCCGCATCGCCAGCGTGGTGTTGGTCACGAGCCGATTGAGGAAGCCCTCGGCATCATCACCCGAAACGGCGACGATGGCGCGGTCGTGCAACACGCAGGTGCTCATCTCGACATTCCCGTTCCGAGCATTAGGACATGCGCGACCCGCCACGGAACCCGAACATGCCGCAGACATACGATCTTCTCGTCAAGGGCGGCACGCTCGTCAATCACGACGGGATCGGTCCTCGCGACGTGGGGATCGTCGATGGACGCATCCGCGCGGTCGGCTCCCTCGCGGCGGCGAGCGCGGCGGCGGTCATCGACGCGACTGGCCTGCACGTCCTGCCGGGCGTCATCGACAGCCAAGTGCACTTCCGCGAGCCCGGCCTGACGCACAAGGAGGATCTCGAGACCGGCTCCCGCGCCGCCGTGATGGGCGGGGTCACGACGGTGTTCGAGATGCCCAACACCAGCCCGCTCACGACCGGCGAGGCCGAACTCGCCGACAAGGTGGCGCGTGGGCGTCATCGCATGCACTGCGACTTCGCCTTCTGGGTCGGCGGCACGCGCGAGAACGCCCGTCACGTCGCCGAACTGGAACGGCTGCCGGGCGCGGCCGGCATCAAGGTCTTCATGGGGTCCTCGACCGGATCGCTGCTGGTCGCCGATGACGAGGGTGTCGCCGCCATCCTCCAACGCACGCGACGACGGGCGGCTTTCCATTCCGAGGACGAGTTTCGCCTGGAGGCGCGCAGGGGGTTGCGCGTGCCCGGCGACCCGTCGAGCCATCCGGCGTGGCGCGACGTGGAGACGGCGCTCGGCTGCACGCGGCGCCTCGTCCGCATCGCGAGGGAGCAAGGCGCCCGCATCCACGTGCTGCATATCTCGACCGGCGAAGAGATGCACTTCCTCGCCGACCATAAGGATGTCGCAAGCGTCGAGGTGACGCCGCACCACCTGACCTTGAGCGGCGACGACTACGCCTCGCTCGGCACGCGGCTGCAGATGAACCCGCCGGTCCGCGACGCCGCCCATCGCGCCCGCCTCTGGGAGGGCGTCGCTCGGGGCGTGGCCGACATCCTCGGGTCGGATCACGCGCCCCACACCTCCGAGGAGAAGGCCCAACCCTATCCGCAGAGTCCGTCAGGCATGACGGGCGTCCAGACGCTGGTGCCGATCATGCTCGACCACGTCGCCGCCGGCCGGCTCACTCTTCAGCGCTTCGTCGACATGACCAGCGCCGGTCCGGCCCGGTTGTTCGGCATCGCCGGCAAGGGCAGGGTGGCCGCCGGCTACGACGCCGACCTGACGATCGTCGACCTCCAGCGCCGGAGCACCATCGCCGATGCCTGGATCGCGTCCCGTTCGCGATGGACACCCTACGACGGCAAGCCCGTGACAGGCTGGCCGGTCGGCACCATCGTGCGCGGCCGGCGCGTGATGTGGGACGGTGAACTCGTCGAGGCATCGGGCGGCGAGCCCGTGCGCTTCGCGGAAGCGCTGCGCCCTTGAAGCACCGCAGCCCGGCCGACGCGGCGGTCGGACCGCAAAAAACATGAGGCCCACACATTTTCGCGTCAGTCGCGTCATGCGTCAGCCTCGGGAGGGATCGCGGCCACCTCCGAGGGGATCGGCCAAAGTGCGGACGCGGCAGGAACTTAAGCCGGGGACGCCTCGGCCGCAAGCCGGAGGCAAAGCCTGTCCCGCGCCTGCAAGACCGCGCCGCGTGCATTGCCTGGTGCGATCCCTCAGTCGAGCCCGTCGCCGCCCTGCAACGCCGCCGCCAGGGCGTGGAGGCGGCTCGCCGGCATCGTACCGGCGATGGCGTAGGCCTTGTCGCGTCGGTGCCAGCTCCAGGCATCCCCGATCCGCGCGGCAGCCGGATTCGAGGGCCTGTTCGCCGCGTGGGCGACGACGACGACGACCCGGTCGGCGGCGGCGTTCTCGTAGTGGAACACGAGCGAGGCCGGCATCGCGGCCATCTCGGCTCGGATCAGGCCGAAGCCGGCCCGGCTGAGATCCGGGATCGTCGTCGTCGGCAGGCGTCCGCCGCTCCCGTGACGCACCGTCTTGGACGCGCCGTCCTCGTCGGCGAGGTCGACGATCGCCCTGGCGGCGAGATCCGCGTCGATCGAGGTGCGGGCGCTTCCATCGACCACGTCCTTCGTGGCGGAAGCGTCGCTCAGCGTCCAAGCTCCGGCGACACCGGCGACGACCACGGCGGCGGTCGCCAGCGCGACGAACACCTTGCCGCCCCACCTCGGCTTCACGAGTGCCGGGTCGGGCGCGATGGGCGCCTCGGCCAGGCGAAGGTGGGGCGAGGGTGACAGGTTGAGCGCGGCGGGAAGCGGTTCCCGCTCGACGCCGGCGAAGGCGCCGCGCAGGATGTCGTTCTGGTCCTGCCACGCCTCGATCAACGCCCGGTCGGCCCGGGACGATGCGAGAAGGCGCAAAACGTCCGCGCGACGGTCGACCGTGAGGCGCCCGTCGACGAACGCGTGGAGGTCGGCCTCGGCGATGGGATTCTCCGTGAGGCTCATCTCAGGTCACGAGCCTCAAGTGCGGGAAAGCCCGCGCGCGGGGAACGGGATCCGGGGGTGTGCCGAGCTGGCTGTCGAGCGCCACGCGCGCCTGGGTGAGGCGGCTCAGGAACTGGCTGCGGGAGATCCTCAGGATCCGCGCCGCATCGCCGTAATCGAATCCTTCCACGACCACGAGAAGGAGCGCCTCGCGGTCCTCCAGGGGCAGGTTCATCAACGCCGCCGCCATCTTGGTCGCGCGCGGGGCGGACGGGAAACCCGCGCCGCCCCCCGTGGCGGTCGGCCGCCCGCTCCCGGCCGCCAGCGCTTGGCGCCCGGCGGTCGCGACATCGCGATGGAGTTGCGTCACCGTCGCGTAGACCCTGATGACCCTATCCGCCGGCACGCCGAGGTGCCGCGTCCCGACGGCTCGCATCAACGTGGCGTGAACGATGTCATCCGCCAGGTCGCTGGCCCTGGGACCGCCCGTCGCCAGCGCCCGAGCGTAACGACGCAGGCGCGGCGTCAACGTGTTCAAATCCTCGCGCAATGTCGACCGGACTGTCACCCGACCTCTCCCGCTCTTTCCCATGCCCTGCCCGAAAGCCGTCTTGCCCGAAAGCCGTCTTGCCCCAAGGCCGTTTCGGCCCAGGGCCGCCGTGCCCCGGGAGCCTTGTCCGTGCCCCGGAGACTCGGAACCCCGGGACTCGGGACCAACGTGGCCTTAACAAAAAAGTAACCTTGTTCGGCAGGGGTGCCTACACACATTTTCGACCGATCGCCTTTCGGTCCAGGCAAGTCTGCGGTCTTGCGCTCCGGTGACGGTACGCTTAAACGCGACATCGGATGTCGCCCGCTCGACCGGGTTTCGAAGCACTGCAACCGGATCTAGGATGACGCAACCCGGACTCGCGACCGCATCGACCAAGGCAGGGGGCTTGCTGGCCGGCAAGCGCGGGCTCGTGCTCGGCGTCGCGAACAACCGGTCGATCGCCTGGGGCATCGCCAAGCAGGCGGCCGAGGCGGGGGCGGAACTCGCCTTCACCTACCAGGGCGAGGCGCTCGGCAAGCGGGTGCGCCCGCTCGCCGAGGAGCTCGGCGCCAAGGTCGTCGGCCATTGCGACGTGACCGACGCCGCCTCCATCGACGCCGTCTTCAAGGTGGTGGAGGACGAGTGGGGCGCGCTCGACTTCATCGTCCATTGCGTCGCCTTCTCCGACCGCGAGCAACTGACCGGCCGCTACGTCGACACGACGGCGGAGAACTTCAGCATGACCATGCTGATCTCCTGCTACTCCTTCACGGCCGTCGCGCAGCGCGCGGAGAAGCTGATGAAGAACGGCGGCTCGATGCTGACCCTGACCTACTACGGCGCCGAGAAGTGGATGCCGCACTACAACGTGATGGGCGTGGCCAAGGCGGCGCTGGAATCCTCCGTGCGCTACCTCGCCGCCGACCTCGGCGAGAAGAACATCAGGGTCAACGCCATCTCCGCCGGACCGATCAAGACGCTGGCCGCCTCCGGCATCGGCGACTTCCGCTACATCCTGAAATGGAACGAGTACAACGCCCCGCTGCGCCGCTCGGTCACGAGCGAGGAGGTCGGCGAGACGGCGGCCTTCCTCCTGTCTGACTTTTCCAGGGGCATCACCGGCGAGGTCCTGCACGTCGACGCCGGCTATCACATCGTCGGCATGAAGAACCCCGCCGCCCCCGACATGGGCGCGCTGCTGAAGGACTAGCGTCCGTCGTCGCCCCGGGCGGGCACGGCGGGCACTCCCCGATAGAGCCTCGCGATGTCGCACAACACGTTCGGCCACCTTTTCCGCGTCACGACCTTCGGCGAGAGCCACGGGGTGGCGATCGGTTGCGTCGTCGACGGCTGCCCGCCGAAAATCCCGCTTGCGGTGGCCGATATCCAGGTCTTCCTCGACAAGCGCAAGCCGGGCCAATCGCGTTTCACCACGCAGCGCCGCGAGTCCGACACGGTGCAGATCCTGTCGGGCGTGGTCACCGACCGCGATGGCGCGCAGGTGACGACCGGCACGCCGATCACCCTGCTGATCGCCAACGAGGACCAACGGTCCAAGGACTACGACGCGATCAAGGACAGCTACCGTCCGGGCCACGCCGACTACGCCTACGACGCGAAATACGGCATCCGCGACCATCGCGGCGGCGGACGTTCCTCGGCGCGGGAGACGGCGGCGCGGGTCGCGGCGGGCGCCATCGCGCGCAAGGTCGTGCCGGGCGTGACGATCCGCGGCGCGCTGGTGCGGATGGGTCCGCACGCCGTCGACCCCGGCCGCTGGGACTGGGACGAGGTCGCGCGCAACCCTTTCTTCTGCCCCGATCCGGTCGCGGCGCGGGCGTTCGAGGTCTACCTCGACGACATCCGCAAGGCCGGCTCGTCGACCGGCGCGGTGCTCGAAGTGGTGGCCGAAGGCGTGCCGGCGGGATGGGGCGCGCCCCTTTACGGCAAGCTCGACGCCGATCTCGCCGGCGCGCTGATGTCGATCAACGCGGTGAAAGGCGTGGAGATCGGCGAAGGCTTCGCCGCCGCCGCCCTGTGCGGCGAGGACAACGCCGACGAGATGCGGATGGGCAACGACGGCGCGCCGCTCTTCCTATCCAATCACGCAGGCGGGATCGCCGGCGGCATCTCGACGGGTCAGCCGATCGTCGCCCGTTTCGCGGTCAAGCCGACATCCTCGATCCTCAAGCCGCGCCTGACGGTCACCCGCGCGGGCGAGCAGACGGAGATCGTCACCAAGGGGCGCCACGACCCTTGCGTCGGCATCCGCGCCGTGCCCGTCGGCGAAGCGGCGATGGCCTGCGTGCTGGCCGATCATTTCCTGCGCCATCGCGGGCAGGTCGGGGAAGGGTGAGGCCCTTCGCTCGCGATCGTGGAAGCCTGGTTCCAGGGCGAACGCGGTCGGGCGGCGACGGGCCGGCGACGCGATCCGCCGGCTACGAAGGGCGACGATTCGCGCGACGGTGAACGGAACGCCGATGCCGCCGGCCCGCGTTCCACCCTCATGACCATCGCCCTCGCAGACCCTCTCCCCGTTCCCGCGATCCGGACGGCGCCCGCCGCCCCGTCGCCGGGTCGGCTGTGGATGCCGAAGCGCGTGCTGATCACGCGCTCGGCCCGTGACCTGGCCACCGGGCGCGCCATGGCCGAGCGTGCGGCGGCGGGGGGCGCCGAAGTCGTCGAACTCTCCAACGACAGGCTGACCGGGCTCGCCGGCGGCGTCGATCCCCGCGCCGACTACGTTCGCGCCAAGTCGACGCTCGCCGTGGTCGTCGCCTCCGAGGCGAAGCGACGCCTGCAGCCGATCCCGCCTTCGGCGGATTGGCGCTTCGACCTCGCCGAGGGCTGCCCGGCCCACTGCCAGTATTGCTACCTCGCCGGTTCGCTCGGCGGGGCGCCGATCACCCGTGTCTACGCCAACGTCGACGAGATCCTGGCAGGCCTCGCCGCCTACGTCGGCAAGGGCGCGGTGACTTCCGCCTCGGTGGCACGGGCGCACGAGGGCACCACGTTCGAGGCCTCCTGCTACGCCGACCCGCTCGGCGTCGAGCACCTCACCGGCAGCCTGGCGCGGGCGGTCGCGTTCTTCGGCGCCTGGGACGCCGACGTGCAGCTGCGCTTCACCACGAAGTTCGCCGCCGTCGAGCCTCTCATCGGCCTCGATCATCGGCGCAAGACGCGGGTGCGCATGTCCGTCAACGCGCAGGCCCTGCTGCGCTTCGAGGGGGGGACCAGCGCGCTCGAAGCGCGGCTCCAGGCGCTCGGCCGCCTGGCGCGCGACGGCTACCGCGTCGGCCTCACCGTCGCCCCCATCCAGCCCGTGGACGACTGGCGCGCGGGCTACGCGGACCTGTTCGCCATGGCGGCGCGCGCGCTCGAGGGCGTGCCCGACCTCGATCTCACCGCCGAGCTGATCACCCACCGCTTCACGCCGAAGTCGAAGGCGGTGCTGCAGGCTTGGTATCCCGGCTCCAGGCTCGAGATGGACGAGACCCGGCGCTCACGCAAGCTGACGAAGTTCGGCTCGGTCAAGCACGTGTACCCGGCCGCCTTGATGAAGGAGATGCGCGCGGAGCTGACGCGCCTGCTCGCCGAACGCCTGCCGTCCGCCCGTGTCCTGTACTGGACCTAGCTCCCCCCGGGACGCGTCACGGGCGCGGCTCCGTCAAGCCGACGATCGGGCCGACGGGCTGCCACTGGTCCGAGTGCCCGATGTCAGGCGCGTAGAGCGCGGACACCGTTCCGTCGAGGAACAGCGCGTTGGGGCAGCCGAGCCCATCGCGGAACAGGCCGGCGAACTGGTGGAAGCTCACCGGCTCCTTCGAGATCGCGAAGATGACGGTGTGGCGATCGCGGGCGCCGACCCCGTTGCGCACCTTGAGCGAGGTGCCGTCCGGCTGGATCTTCGGATGGATCGCGCCGTCGATGACCAGCATCGGGCCGGACTGCGTCGCGAAGTCCGGTCGCAGGTGCGCGTTCAGGAAGCGCGTCGTCTCCATGACGCCGACGCCGTTGCGGCCGAAGTAGAAGACGCCGTTCGGCTTCATGTGGAAGTTGCCCGGCCCGTCCCGGGTGTTGGCGGCGTGGCGGACGGCACCCCCCTCGACGTACAGGCCGACCGGCGAGAGATCACTCTGGAACATGCCGGCATTCATCGCGAACACCAGCTTCCTGCGCGTTTGGGCCAGGCTCGCGGCGAGTTGCTCGAAGGTGGCGTAGGGTCGGCCGGTCGGGTCCTGGAGGAACAGGGACAGTTCCTCCCTCGCGGTGTCGACGACGCAGACCGTGTAGGTCGCGCCCTCGAAGTTCTTGTCGCCGCAGCGCGCGCTCGCGCGAGCCTCCGGCCCGGCGGCCACCTGTGCGTAAGCCATGTGCCCATACGCCATGGGCCCACAGGCCAGTGCGAGCACGCCGACGAGGGGCAGCGTCAGCGACCCGAGCCTGTCCTGCTTCGCTCGGAGCCGGGCCAAGCCCGCGAGAAGGCCTCGCTTCGGCGAAGATGGAAATCGGGCGCCCTTCATGCCATCTCCTAGGCTGCCGAATGGAAGCGCCCGCGCCATCGCTTCGCGTGCCGGGTCGATCCTCGGCACTTGGCCTTTCCCTCGGCTTTGGGGCTTTCCGAGGGCATGATCCAGCAGCACCGCCCGAGGTTCAGGCTCCGCCGCTTCTTCACGAAGACTTTCCCCCGCGGAAAGGTCTTCGCTCGCATCCTGAAGCGGCCTGTTTGACGTAGAGGTTTTTCGTGTCCACACATTCCCAGTCGGTCGTCCCCTCCGTCACCCAGGCCATCGAGGCCATCGCGCGCGGCGAACTCGTCATCGTCACCGACGACGACGACCGGGAGAACGAGGGCGATCTCGTCTGCGCCGCCTCGCTCTGCACGCCGGAGAAGATGGCCTTCATCGTGCGCCACTGCTGCGGCATCGTTTGTGCCCCGATCACGCTCGACGACGCCAAGCGCCTGCACCTGTCCCCGATGGTCGCCGCCAACGACGCGCCGCTCGGCACCGCCTTCACCGTCACCGTCGACGTGCGCCACGGCCTCACCACCGGCATCTCCGCCGAGCAGCGCACCAACACGGTGCGCGCGCTGGCCAACGGCAACATGGGCTGGGGGGACTTCGTCCGGCCGGGGCACGTGTTCCCGCTCATCGCGCGGGAAGGCGGCGTCCTGATGCGGTCCGGCCATACGGAGGCGGCGGTCGACCTTTGCCGACTCGCCAGCCTGCCGCCGGTCGGCGTCATCTGCGAACTGGCCAACGACGACGGGACCGTGATGGTCGGCCCGCAGATCACGGCTTTCGCCGAGCGGCACAAGATCAAGCGCATCTCGGTCGCCGACCTGATCGCCTATCGTCAGGCTCGCGAGAAGCTCGTCGAGCGCATCGCGACGTTCCCGGTCGAGGCCGACGGATGCAGGCTGACCGGCTACGTCTACGTGACGAGCTTCGACCCGGTCCAGCACTTCGCCTTCGTTCATGGTGATCTCGGCGACGGCCATGACGTCCCGACGCGGTTGCACCGGGCGGACATCGTCGCCGACGTCATCAAGGGCGGTTCCGAGATCAGGAAGGTGCTCGCCCGCTTCCGGCGCGAGGGAAGCGGCGTCCTGATCTACCTGCGCGACGGTGCGGCGGGGGTGCCCGTGCGGTCGGGCTTCCAAGCGGCCGATTCGGAAACGTTGCGCACGCAGCATTGGCGCGAGGTCGGCCTCGGCGCCCAGATCCTGCGAGACCTCGGTGTCACCTCCATCCGGCTGAGGACGTCGACGCCGCTCACCTACGTCGGCCTGTCCGGCTTCGGCATCGAGATCACGAGCTACGAGCCACCGCTCTGAGGCAGCAGCAAGTGGAACGCGAGCTCAACTCTTCTGCAGCATGTTGCCGAGAGGATTGAAGTTGAAGAACAGGCTCTTCAGGTAGGTGCCGTCGCCCCCGATCGTCGGCGTCGCGCCGCCAGCGAAGTCCACCACCTTGCCGTCCCGCAGGCCATAATTGGCAACCCGGGTGACCTTCTTGCCCTTGTCGAAATAGACCGCGTAGATCTGCCGATCGGTGATGCTGGGCGACATGAAGGCGACCGGCCGCGTCGTCTTCTGCGAGATGTAGTACCAGGCGTCGCCGCCGACGGTCGAGGTCGTCGACGGGGAGCCGAGCGCCACCAGGATCTGTTCGGCGCTTTGACCCGCCTTCACGTCTGCGACGGCCTGCTGGTCGAACTGGTAACCGTGCTGGATGTCGCCGTCGTAGCCGATGCAGCCGCCGAGCAGGCTGCAGGCGAAAGCCAGCGACGCGAGTCGTCCCACGGTCGGGACGACGGTCGTCGCCGAGCCGCGCTTCGTCGCGGGATGTCCGAAACCGGATCGCGCCGCCAGGGTCGAGGCGGCGAGGTTGGCTGGCATGTCGACCTCATCTTCGGCGGAACGCGCGTGCGTCGAAAGGCTCGCCCCCGGTGCTTCCACCGGCTGAAACTTTCGCTTGCGTTCGACGCCGTCGATGCCTAACCCCCGCTTGTGACGAAAGCAAGGTGAGGGTCAAGCCGCCACCCGCCGAGCCGCCCGCCGGTTCGCCGCATCGCCTGCGGGCACGGCGTTCCTCACGGCGGGGGACGGCTCTCCGATGAGGCCCGAATTGCGACGAGGGCCAAGCCGGCCGGGGGTCAAGCCTGCGGAGGGGCGAGCCTGCCGGGGGTCAAGCCTGCGGAGGGGCGAGCCTGCCGGGGGCCAAGTCCGCCGGTGGAGGCCAGCTGAAGGCGCGAGGCCCGCTTGATGATCCTCGGTCTGTCTCGCCGCTCCGCCAACGCCCTCGTCGTCGATCGCCTTTACGGCGCGGTCGTCGCCGCCGCTCGCGAGCCGGCGCTGTACGCCGACCTCGCCGTTCCCGACACCTTTGAGGGCCGGTTCGAGTGCCTGACGCTGCACGTCGCCCTCGTGCTACGCCGCCTGCAGGACGCTCGAACGCCGGGGCCTGACATCGCGCAGCACCTCGTCGACACGGTGTTCCGGCACTTCGATCGTACGCTGCGCGAGATGGGTGTCGGGGACACGTCCGTGCCCAAGCGCATGAAGACGATGGCCGAGGCGTTCAGGGGGCGGTGCGCCGCCTACCGGGATGCTTTGTCGTCCGGCTCGCTGGCGGCGGCGCTGGAGCGCAACGTTTACGCCGGATGCCACGATGGTGTCGCGTTGTCGCGCTATGCCGTCGCCTGCGCCGGCAGTCTCGCCGACGCACCGCTCCAAACCTTCGTCGATGGCGCGCTCCCGTTGCCCGACCCCGCCGCCTACGCGGTACTCGAAGAGGTGGAGCGTCGAGTTCTCGAAGTCGAGACCACCGGGATCAAGGCACGCCCATGAAAACGGCAACCCCGCGCGACTCCATGGCCTCTTCAGACCCTACAACCCTTCGTCCGCGCGCCTTCTCCCGTCCCCTCGATGTCGAAAGCGTGCCGTTGAAGGGCTTGGCGCTGACGGTCGAGCCGGCGCCTTCGGATTATCCGACGATCGCCGCCGCTTGCGGACTGCCGGCTGTCGCGAGCCTGCGCGTCAGCTACAAGGTCATGCCGAGAGCCGGTGGACGCTACGAGGTCACCGGCGACCTCGCGGCGCGTGTCACCCAGGTGTGCGTCGTCAGCCTCGAGCCTTTCGAGAGCGACGTGACCGAGGACATCGACCTCACCTTCGCTCCGAGCGTGGAGGCGCTGGACGACTGGTTCGAGACCGGAACCACCCGGCGCGGCCGACGCGGCGAGGCGGAGCGAGGCGCGCGCCGCGGGCGCGAGACGCCACCCCCGCCCCCGCTGAGCGACGATCAGCCAGACCCGCCCGACCCCATCGTCGACGGCAGGATCGACCTCGGCGCGGTCGCCTTGGAGTTCCTGGTGCTGGCACTCGACCCTTATCCGAGAAAGCCCGGGGTGGCGTTCGGCGTCGTCGTCGTGGGCGACGACGCGCCCGAGCCGACCGCTTTCGCCGGCCTCGCCCGCCTCAAGGACGGAAGGTGAAGGTGGCGATCATCGCCTTGCCGGTCGGCCATCGTCCTCCTCGTCCGTCGGTGACTCGGCCATGACGGCATCGGTAAGGGTCGCCCTCGACGCGATGGGCGGCGATCACGGTCCCGCGGTGATCGTGGCCGGCGCCGCCCTGTCGCTGTCGCGCCGTCCCGACACGAGCTTCATCTTCTTCGGCAAGGAGGGCGAGATCGCACCCCTGCTCGCCGCGCGGCCGGCGCTCGCCGCCGCCTCAGCCATCCGCCACACCGACGTCGCGGTGGCGATGGACGCCAAGCCGAGCCAAGCGTTGCGCGCCGGCCGGCGCACCTCGTCGATGTGGCTCGCGATCGAGGCGGTGAAGAAGGGCGAGGCGGATGTCGCGGTCTCCGCCGGCAACACCGGTGCCTTGATGGCCATGGCCAAGATCTGCCTGCGCACGATGCACCAGATCGACCGCCCGGCCATCGCGGCGATCTGGCCGACCCTGCGCGGTCGCTCCATCGTGCTCGACGTCGGCGCCTCGATCGGGGCAGACGCGCGCACGCTCGTCGATCTCGCCATCATGGGCGCGGCGATGGCCCGGATCGTTCTCGATGTCGAGCGTCCCACCGTCGGCCTCCTCAACGTGGGGGTTGAGGAGGTGAAGGGCCTGGAGGAGGTCAAGGCCGCCTCGCGCCTGCTTCGCGAGGCGGACCACGGCGGGCTTGCCTACCACGGCTTCGTCGAGGGCGACGACCTCGGTCGGGGCACGGTCGATGTCGTCGTCACCGAGGGTTTCAGCGGCAACATCGCGTTGAAGACGGCCGAGGGAACGGCGCGGCAGGTCGGGCACTACATCCGCGCCGCCTTGACCGGCTCGCTGCGCGCCAGGCTCGGATACCTGATCGCCAAGCCGGCCTTCACGGCGCTTCGCGAGCGGATGGACGTGCGTCACGTCAACGGTGGCGTTTTCCTTGGCCTCGATGGGGTCGTCATCAAGAGTCACGGCAGCATGGATGCCGTTGGTACGGCTAGCGCCATCGATTTGGGGCATGCGATGGTCCGCCATCGACTACTGGCCAAGATCCGCGACATGCTCGCACCGGTGCCGGTGGTGGGAACACGTCAGGGCGTCGACGAGCCGACCTCGACGCCAGCGGTCCGTTCGCATAAAGGTTCACAGCCTGCGGACCAGGCCGACGGGGGTCAGCCCTTCGGAACCTCGGCGCCGTTCGAGGTCGCGAGGACCGATCACACGTGAAACAACCGTCTTCGGACTGCCTGCGCTCCGTCGTGGTCGGCGCGGGCGCCTACCTTCCTGCCAACGTGGTGGCAAACGAGGATCTCGCGGCGAAGCTTGACACGTCGGACGAGTGGATCTTCCAGCGGACCGGGATCACCCGCCGCCACATCGCCGCGCCGGACGAGACGACGTCGGTCCTGGGTTTGAAGGCGGCGCAGGCCGCCCTCGCCGATGCCGGCCTCTTGGCCGGCGACATCGACCTCGTCATCGTGGCGACCTCGACGCCCGATTTCACCTTCCCCTCCGTCGCGACGCAGATCCAGGCCGGACTCGGAATGACCGGCGGGGCGGCCTTCGACGTCCAAGCGGTCTGCTCCGGCTTCGTTTTCGCTGTCGCCACCGCCGATAAGTTCCTGGTATCCGGTTCCCACAGGCGCGCGCTGGTCATCGGGGCGGAAACCTTCTCGCGCCTGCTCGATTGGGACGACCGCACCACCTGCGTCCTGTTCGGGGATGGTGCGGCGGCGCTGGTCTTCGAGGCGCGGCGCGGCGAGGGCACGGTCCACGACCGTGGCGTGCTCACCTCGCACCTGCGTTCCGACGGGCGCCACCGGGAGAAACTCTACGTCGACGGCGGCCCGTCCACGACGCGGACAACCGGGCACCTGCGCATGGCCGGCAAGGAGGTCTTCCGCCACGCCGTCGGCATGGTGACCGATGTCGTCGCCGATGCCTTCGCCGCGACCGGCACGAGCGCCGCGGACCTCGACTGGTTCGTGCCCCACCAAGCCAACCGCCGCATCATCGACGCGTCGGCCGATAAGCTCGGCATCGCGCCGGCGAAGGTCGTCGCCACCGTGGACCGGCACGCCAACACATCGGCGGCCTCCATCCCCCTCGCGCTTTCCGTCGCGATCGCGGACGGGCGCATCAAGCCCGGTCACCTCGTGATGATCGAGGCCATGGGCGGCGGCTTCACCTGGGGAGCGGCGCTGATTCGCTGGTAGGCTTTAAGTCGGATGTCAATTCGGCCGTCAATGCCTTGCGCCCGTTGACGTTTCTGTTCATTTTCCCGGATGTGTCGGCACCGGGTTTCGCGCGGCTCGTCGCGTGCGGTCCGAGTTACCCTTCAGCCGAGCCCCCGTGACCACATGTCCGACGCCTCCTCCCCCTTCGTGCGAAACGCTCCCGTGACGAGGGCGGATGTCGCCGCGCCCGCACGTCCCCGGCACAGGGCCGAGCCAGCTTCGACGGCCGCGGACGCGCCGCGGACGGTGACGCGCGTCAACCTCGCCGAGGCCGTCTACAAGCGCGTCGGCCTGTCCCGCAAGGAATCCGCCGCCCTCGTCGAGATGGTGCTGAGCGAGATGATCGACAGCCTTGCCCTGGGAGAGACCGTGAAGCTGTCGTCGTTCGGCTCGTTCGTCGTGCGCGACAAGGGCGAGCGGATCGGACGCAATCCGAAGACGGGCGTGGAAGTCCCGATCATGCAGCGACGCGTCCTCGTCTTCAAACCATCCAACGTACTGAAGGCGCACATGAACGGCGAGGCCATCCCGGACGACGACGTGTGAGCCGAGGGCGGCGTGCGCCGGGACTCGTCGCAGCCGGTGGCTAGGCGGATCCCTGGATGGGGGTAGGCGAAGCTCCAAGAATGCTTTAGGTCTGGCGGTCAGGAGCCTGGAGCGCCGTGGAAAAAAGCATCGACGCCTTCCGTACCATCAGCGAGGTCGCCGACGATCTCAGGCTGCCGCAGCACGTCCTGCGATTCTGGGAAACGCGTTTCCCGCAGATACGGCCGTTGAAGCGGGCGGGGGGGCGGCGCTACTACCGACCCGCGGACACGGTTCTGCTGCGAACGATCCGGCAGCTTCTCTACGAGGACGGCTACACGATCAAAGGCGTCCAGCGCCTCCTGAAGGAGCAGGGGGTGAAACGCCTGAGCAGCGAGGGTTTGTCCTTCGACAGCGGTCGTCCTCCGATCGAGACGTCCGGGAACGACGAGGACGGCGCCGACACGTGCCGCACCGAACCGCTCCAGGCGGAAGCGCTCCGAAGATCGTTCGGGGACGATGGTGGCTTCGCCTCAACGTCGGATGCCGATGCGGTGGCCCGGGCCGCCGAGCCCGTCCCGGCGGTCGCCGACGACGTGGGCACGCTGCGCGAGGCGCTGGCGCTCGTGGATGAATGCCTCGGCATCCTGCGAGTCGTGCGGTGATCGTGGACCGACGGCGTCGGATCACGGCGCGCCCCGTTTTTCGGCTTCAGGCGGTTTGCAGACGCGACGCGGCTTCTCTATACAGGCTGCAGTCGGAGTGTAGCGCAGCCCGGTTAGCGCACTTGTCTGGGGGACAAGGGGTCGTGGGTTCGAATCCCGCCACTCCGACCAAGGCCGTCCGCTGATCCGGCGCTCATCGATCGGGCTTCCGCGCGCCGCCACCGGCATGTCGTCGATGCGGCCACCTTGCAACTTAGGTGTTCCGGCCGCTCGCGCACCACGCCCACGCCTCACCTGAAAGCCAGTCCGACCTCATGATGTTCGGTATCGAGGAAGATCAAGGCCCGACGATCAAGCTCTACCTCGTCCCGGACTCCGGCGGTACCGCGGCTTCCGTGCGCGTCAGGTCGAACGGCGTCGAGCTCGCGACCGTGGCGGCGAACGAGCAGCGTCCGGCGATTGTGGCGGCCGGCCGCCACTCCGGCCTGTGCGGGTTCAATATCGGCTCCGACCTCGTTCCCGACCTCGCGTCCTACGGCGATCTCGAGATCGTGGACGCGGCGACCGGGCTCATCGTGTACCGGCGCCGGACCCCGGAGATGCTCACCGGCGTGACCATGTTCCGCCTCGAAACCCACCTGCTCCCGCTGTGGCGCATCGACGACGCGCTGCAGTCGAACTTCCAGTACTGGTACAAGGGAATCGACCGGCAGGGGCTGGAGACGTCGACGCAGACGTTCAACAACAAAAGCAAGTCCGTGTTCATCAGTGGCCGGTTGCTCGTCAAGAACTTCGAGTATTATCTTACCCAGGACATCAAGGCCGTCGCGATGTTCCGCGACCCGTACGACGAACTCGCCGAACGCCTGATCATCCTCAAGAACGTCGGGGCGCAGGCCTCCGAACTGCTCGGGCCGCGCGACACCTTGACCTTCGCGCCGGTGATCGAGGCCCTGGAAGAGATTGAGCGCTTCGACGAATCTTCGGTGAAAAGGTTCTTCAAGCGCGCCTCGCAGGACGTCTTCGGTATCCTCGCCAACCCAACCGTGCGGCAGATGACGGCATCGACGATGGATGAGCGACCGACATCGGCGAGCGTGGCCGCGGCCCTCGGGTCGCTCGCGGCTTTCGAGATCGTCGGCCTGCGATCCGAGGCGATCGATTTCTCCCACGGGGTCTGCCAGATGCTGGGGCTGGACGAGACGACGGTGCCGGTGATGACGGAATATTCCCGCGTGACGCAGCTCGGCGCGCGCCTGCGCGAGATCCGCGATGTCGAGTTGCTGCTCGAGCGCGACCTCGAACTCTATGCCCACGTTGCCAGTGCGTTCGCGTCGCTGTCACGTTGACACTCCCTCGCGTGTTCCGGCGCCCTTCTCTTGCCTCGACCTTAGGACGGCGGCATCGTCACGGTGTGGCGGGAGGCTTCACCGATGAGCGATGACGCGATGAAGGGCTGGAGTTTGATGGCGAGCGCGCCCAAGGACGGGACGCGCATCCTGGTCGTCACCCGCGCCGGCGAGCAGGGGCCGGCCGACGTCGACGTCGTGCGCTGGACGAAGCCCGGCAAGGCCACCGCCGAGCCGTGCTGGGTCTCTACGGAGTCGAGCCACGATTGCGCGATCTTCTACGATGATTGGGAGGTGTCGTTCTGGATGCCGCTGCCCGAATCGATCCCGCCGGTGCGCGGGCCGGGCCTGAAGCCGCACTTGCCCCCCGTCCCGCGCGGCGACGGGGAAGCGGGTGGCTCCGGCATCTGAGGCCCGCCCTGGGAACCCCGTCATGCCAACCCCGTCATGCCAACCTGCGAAGTCCTCGGACGACCGATCGCCGGCGCGCCCTCGCTTGGCGGGTCGTTGCGCCGGCTGATCGAGGGGGGCGGACCGAGCGAACGGCGGTGACCTCCGACGGTCAGGCCGTCCGGACGCCGGCTCGCGTGCCGCGCCGCGGGTCTTCAAGGCGGCCGGCGCGAAGGCGCGGCAACCATCAAACAGCCGTTCTCCAACGCGCGGAGCGCCCCATGCCTGTCGAGACCGACCCGATGCCGGAGGTCGCCGTCAATGACGTGTGTCGCTGCCAGGCGACCATCGCACCGAGCGTGCTGGACGGCTTCGCCTGCGGCGACCCAGGGTGCTGGCGCACCGCCGTGGCCAAGGCCTCGTTCGACGCCTTCGTCGCCGACCTGATCCGGCGCCGCGGTGACGAGCCGGCCGCGACGTAGCCATCGGCCCGAGAACGCGCGGCAGTTTCCGGGCCGATGCCCGAAGGTCCGCGACATCGTCCGCGTCCACGGTGGGGTTCGGTGCCGTAAGACACTCCGCCGTCACCGCAATCTGGCGTTTCCGCCATCGTTCCTATAGGACGTTCCTAGCGTCCCTCGCTTCTGGAATCCTGGTCTTTGGCCGACAACGACAGCCCGCGCTCTTCCCCTCTCGACATCCGTCCCGTCTCCATCTCCGACGAGATGCGCAAGAGCTACCTCGATTACGCGATGAGCGTGATCGTCAGCCGCGCGTTGCCCGACGTGCGCGACGGTTTGAAGCCGGTGCATCGCCGCATCCTGCACTCGATGCAGGAGAACAACCACCTTCCCGACCGCCCGTACGTGAAGTCCGCCCGCATCGTCGGCGATGTCATGGGCAAGTACCATCCGCACGGCGACTCGGCGATCTACGACGCCCTGGTGCGCATGGCGCAACCTTTCTCCATGCGGCTGCCCCTCATCGATGGGCAGGGGAATTTCGGCTCGGTCGACGGCGATCCCGCCGCCGCGATGCGCTACACGGAGTCGCGCCTCGCCAAGCCGGCCCTGGCCCTCATCGCCGACATCGACGCCGACACGGTCGACTTCCAGCCGAACTACGACGGCAAGGAGCGCGAGCCGGTCGTGCTGCCGGCGCGCTTCCCCAACCTGCTCGTCAACGGCGCGGGCGGCATCGCGGTCGGCATGGCGACCAACATCCCGCCTCACAACCTCGCCGAGGTCATCGACGCGGCGGTGGCCCTGATCGACCGACCGGACATGAGCCTGGAGGAACTGGTCGAGCTGGTGCCGGGTCCCGACTTCCCGACCGGCGGCTCGATCCTCGGTCGCGCCGGCATCCGCTCCGCCTACATGACCGGGCGCGGCTCGGTGGTGGTGCGCGCCAAGGTCGCCGTCGAGACGCTGCGGCGCGAGCGCGAGGCGCTGGTCGTCACCGAGATTCCCTACCAGGTGAACAAGGCGACCCTGATCGAGAAGATCGCCGAACTCGTCCGGGAGAAGAGGCTCGAAGGCATCTCCGACCTGCGCGACGAGTCCGACCGGGACGGCATGCGCATCGTCATCGAGCTGAAGCGCGACGCGAACGCGGACGTGGTGCTGAACCAGCTGTGGCGCTTCACCGCCATGCAGTCGTCGTTCGGCTGCAACGTCATCGCGCTCAACGGCGGGCGTCCGCAGCTGATGACGCTGCGCGACATCCTGGTCGCCTACGTCGACTTCCGCGAGGAGGTCGTCACCCGCCGCACCAAGTTCCTGCTGGCCAAGGCGCGCGACGCTGCGCACCTCCAGGTCGGCCTCGCCATCGCGGTCGCCAACATCGACGAGGTGATCCGCCTCATCCGCACCTCGCCCGACGCGCCGGCCGCCCGCGAGGCGCTGATGACGCGTGCCTGGCCGGCCAAGGACATGGCTCCGCTGATCGCCCTGATCGCCGACCCGCGCTCGGCGCTCGACGAGGACGGGCTCTACCGCCTGTCGGAGGCGCAGGCGCGCGGCATCCTGGAGCTGCGGCTCCAGCGGCTCACCGCGCTCGGCCGCGACGAGATCGCCGACGCCCTCAACAAGCTCGCCGCCGAGATCGCCGATTACCTCGAGATCCTCCACTCGCGCGCGCGGCTCTTCGGCATCGTCAAGGACGAGATGCTGGCGGTGAAGGCGGCCCACGCGACGCCGCGCCGCTCGATCATCCTCGACGCGGTCGACGGCGTCGAGGACGAGGACCTGATCGCCCGCGAGGACATGGTCGTCACCGTGTCGCACGGCGGCTACGTCAAGCGGGTGCCGCTCTCGACCTACCGGGCGCAGCGGCGCGGCGGCAAGGGCCGCTCCGGCATGCAGACCCGCGACGAGGATTTCGTCGCCCGCCTGTTCGTCGCCAACACCCACACGCCGATCCTGTTCTTCTCCTCGCGCGGCCAGGCCTACAAGGAGAAGGTGTGGCGCCTGCCGCTCGCCGCGCCGCAGGCGCGGGGCAAGGCGCTGGTCAACATGCTCCCCCTTGAGCAGGACGAGCGCATCACCACGATCATGCCGCTGCCCGAGGACGAGGATAGCTGGGCCAACCTCGACGTCATGTTCGCGACCACGCGGGGCACGGTCCGCCGCAACAAGCTCTCCGACTTCGCGCAGGTGAACCGCGCCGGCAAGATCGCGATGAAGCTCGATCCCGGCGACGACATCGTCGACGTCCAGATCTGCCGCGACACCGACGACACGCTGCTCACCACGCAGAAAGGCCAGTGCATCCGCTTCGCCGTCACCGACGTCCGCGTGTTCAAGGGCCGCGACTCGATGGGCGTGCGCGGCATCACACTGGGGCAGGGCGACCGGGTCATCGGTCTGTCCATCCTGCGCCACATGACGGCGGATGCCGGCGAGCGGCTGGCCTACCTCAAGATGCGTCGCGCGGTGGCCGGCGAAACGGTGGCCGAATCGACGACGGACGCCGTGGCCGACGAAGCCGCCGCCGAGGGATTGGAGCCGGACGCCGTGCAGCCGGCGAGCCTGTCGACCGAACGCTACGGTGAGATGTCGGCCTCCGAGCAGATCATCCTGACGGTCTCGGCGAACGGCTATGGCAAGCGAACCTCGTCGTTCGAGTACCGGATCACCGGGCGCGGCGGCAAGGGCATCGTCGCGATGGCGGTCAACGCCCGCAACGGCAAGCTGGTCGCGTCCTTCCCCATCGAGGACAGCGACGGCTTGATGCTCGTGACCAACGGCGGGCAGCTGATCCGTGTGCCGGTCGACGGCATCCGCGTCGCCGGGCGCGGCACCCAAGGCGTGATCGTCTTCAACACGGGCGCTAGGGAAGAGGTGGTTTCCGTCGAGCGTATCCCGGGCGAGGAGGAGGTGGCGAGCGAGGTGGACGGTGGCGGCACCGGCTTGGACGATGCGACCGAGGTCTGATCGGGGGAGGCAAGGCATCGCATGACGCGCATCGCGCTCTACACGGGCTCGTTCGACCCCGTCACCAACGGCCACGTCGCGATGCTTGCCGCCGCCGCCAAACTGTTCGACCGCGTGATCGTCGCCATCGGCGTCCATCCCGGCAAAGAGCCGATGTTCACGGTCGCCGAGCGCCGCGCCCTGATCGAGACGAGTTGCGCCCATGCCTTCGCCGCCGGCGCGCTGAGCGTCGTCAGCTACGACGGCCTGAGCGTCGAGGTCGCCCGCGCGCACGGCGCAACTGCCATCATCCGCGGCCTGCGCGACGGCAGCGACCTCGACTACGAGATGCCGATGGCCGGCATGAACGCCGCCATGGCGCCGGAGGTGCAGACCCTCTTCCTGCCGGCCGACCGGAGCGTCCGTCACATTACCGCGACATTGGTCAGGCAGATCGCGCGGATGGGGGGCGACGTCGCGCCCTTCGTCCCGCCGCCGGTCGCGGCCGCGCTTGCCAGGATGGCCTCCGCCCGTTAAGCCGCGCCCGCCGACCCGCCGGTCGCTTCCCAAGGATCAATCACGCATGCTGCTCGATCGTCGCGCCCTCGTCGGTGCTTTCGCCGGTATCCTCGTCGCCGGAACCTGCGCCCTTGCGGCGCCCGCGCCCGACCCGTCGAACCAGGTGGTCCTCACCACCAAGTCCGGTCCGGTCGTGATCCAGCTGCGGCCCGATCTCGCGCCGAAGGCGGTCGCGCAGCTGGAGAAGCTGACGAAGGCCGGCTTTTATAACGGCCTGAAGTTCCACCGCGTCATCGACGGCTTCATGGCGCAGACCGGCGACCCGACCGGCACCGGCGGCGGCGGCTCGAAGGAGCCCAACCTGCCGGCGGAATTTTCCTCCGAGCCCTTCGCGCGCGGCACGGTGGGGATGGCCCGCACCAGCGACCCGGACTCGGCCAATTCGCAGTTCTTCATCTGCTTCGCGCCGGCCTCCTTCCTCGACAACAAGTACACCGTGGTCGGCCAGGTGGTCTCGGGCATGGGTAACATCGACAAGATCAAGAAGGGGGACGGATCGAGCGGCTCGGTCGACAACCCCGACAAGATCGTGTCCATGAAGATGGCGAAGTAGCACCCTTGCGCAGCGGGCCTTGGCTTTCCGTCTCGTGCCTGCTCGCATCATGCTTGTCCTCGGCGACGGTCGCGGCCGAGCCAACCGCCGACAACGTGCCCGGTGACGTGGCACGTTCGCTCACCGCCTGCTGGTCTCCGCCGCACGAGGGTGACGAGATCACCGTGCGGATGAGCTTCCGGCGGGACGGGACCGTCTTCGGCCAACCGCGCATCACCTACATGAAGGCGAGCGGCGGGCCCGACGGTGAGGCGTCGCTCGCCAATTCCATGAGGGCCGCGATCGCCGCCTGCGCCCCTCTCAGGTTTACCCCGTCGCTCGGAGCGGCTATTGCGGGCCGCACGTTCCTCATCCGCTTCATCGCGCCCCGCCGGGAACGGCGGGCCGTACGCTAGCATCAACGGAGATCATCCATGGCCGAAGCCGGCAACACCCTGACGCTCGAGACCACGAAAGGTCCGGTCGTGATTGCCATGCGCCCCGACCTCGCCCCCAAGCACGTCGAGCACATCAAGAAGCTCGTCGGCGAGCACTTCTACGACGGCATCGTCTTCCACCGCGTCATCGACGGCTTCATGGCGCAGACCGGCTGCCCCAACGGCACCGGCACCGGCGGCTCGAAGTACCCCAACCTCAAGCAGGAGTTCAACACCGAGCACCACGACCGGGGCACCTGCTCGATGGCCCGCGCGCAGAGCCCGGATTCCGCGAACTCGCAATTCTTCATCTGCTTCGGCGACGCCGGCTTCCTCGACAAGCAATACACGGTATGGGGCAAGGTGACGTCCGGCATGGAGAACGTCGACAAGATCAAGCGCGGCGAGCCGGTTCGCGATCCCGACAAGATCGTCTCCGCCACGATCAGCTGATCGCGCACCCCGTCGCCGCGCGGCGCCTGGGATGACACGGCTCAAGTCCGATGCGCGTCGACCTCTTTGACTTCGAACTGCCGCTGGAGCGCATCGCGTTGCGGCCGGCCGAGCCGCGCGGAAGCGCGCGCCTGCTCGCCGTCGGCGCGCCGAGGCCCGATCGCACGGTCGCCGACCTGCCCTCGCTGCTGCGGCCGGGCGACTGCCTCGTCGTCAACGACACCCGTGTCATCCCGGCGCGGCTCACGGGCCGGCGCCTGCGGTCCGGCGTGTCCGCGCGCATCGAGGCGACCTTGCACAAGCGCGAGGGCGCCGACGCGTGGCGTGCCTTCATCCGTCCGGCGAAGAGGGTGGCCGACGGCGAGACGATCGCCTTCGGCGGCGACGAGGCCCCGCTCGACGCGGTCTGCCTCGAGCACGCCGGCGACGGCGAGGTGGTGTTGCGCTTCGCCCGCGGCGGCGCCGACCTCGACGCGGCGCTGGAGCGTCACGGCACCATGCCGCTGCCGCCCTACATCGCCGGCAAGCGTCCCGTGGACCGACGCGACCACGACGATTACCAGACTTTGTTCGCCGCCCATCCCGGTGCCGTCGCCGCGCCCACCGCCAGCCTGCATTTCACGCCCCCGCTGGTGGCGGCGATCGAGGCGGCCGGCGTCCGGATCGTGCGGCTGACGCTGCACGTGGGTGCCGGCACCTTCCTCCCGGTTAAGGCCGACGACACGGACGCTCACCGCATGCACGCCGAGTGGGGGCGGATCGCACCGGACGCGGCCGCGACGCTGAATGCCGCGAGGGCCTGCGGCGGCCGCATCGTCGCCGCCGGGACGACAAGCCTGCGCCTGCTCGAATCGGCGGCGCGCGACGACGGCGTGATCCGCCCCTTCGACGGCGACACCGCGATCTTCATCACGCCGGGTTTCGCGTTCCGCGCGGTCGATGCCCTGCTGACCAATTTCCACCTGCCACGCTCGACCCTGTTCATGCTGGTCGCCGCCTTCGCCGGGCTCGACACGATGCATGCCGCCTACGCCCACGCCATCCGGGCCGGCTATCGTTTCTACAGCTACGGCGACGCGTGCTTCCTGCAGCGCGCCGCCGTGGAGCGGGTAGGGTGATCGGCTTCGACCTGCGCGCCACCGACGGCGCGGCGCGGCGCGGCACCCTCCGCACGGCGCGGGGCGTCATCGAGACGCCGGCCTTCATGCCGGTGGGGACGGCGGCGACGGTGAAAGCGCTGCACGCCCACGAGGTGCGCGCGCTCGGGGCCGACGTCGTGCTCGGCAACGTCTACCACCTGATGCTGCGGCCGGGCGCCGAGCGGATCGCGGCGCTGGGCGGCCTGCACCGCTTCATGGGCTGGCCGCACCCGATCCTCACCGACTCCGGCGGCTTCCAGGTCATGTCGCTCGCCAAGCTGCGCACGCTCGATGAGCAGGGCGTGACCTTCCGGTCGCACCTCGACGGGTCGAAGCACGTCCTGACGCCCGAGCGCTCCATCGCGATCCAGGGGCTGCTCGGCGCCGACATCCAGATGCAGCTCGACGAGTGCATCCGTCTGCCGGCGGAGGATCGCGAGGTTGAGCGTGCCATGCGGCTGTCGCTGCGCTGGGCGGAGCGCTGCAAGGTTTCCTTCGGCCGCCAGGATGGACACGCTTTGTTCGGTATCGTGCAAGGGGGGGCCTCGCCTTCCTTGCGCCGATGCAGCGCCGAGGCGCTCGTCGCGATGGGCTTCGACGGCTACGCGATCGGCGGACTCGCCGTCGGCGAACCGCAGGAGGTGATGCTGGCGACGTTGGAGGCGACCGAGCCATTCCTGCCGCTGGACCGGCCGCGCTACCTTATGGGCGTCGGTACGCCGGACGACCTGCTTGAGAGCGTGGCGCGGGGCATCGACATGTTCGATTGCGTGCTGCCGACGCGGGCGGGGCGGCACGGCCTCGCCTACACGCGCATCGGTCGCCTCAACCTGCGCAACGCCCGCCACGCCGACGATCCCGCGCCGGTCGATCCGGACGCGTCCTGCGCCGCCGCCCGCGATCACTCGCGGGCTTACCTGCATCACCTCGTCAAATCCGGGGAACTCCTGGGCATGATGCTGCTGAGCGCGATCAATGTTGGCTATTACCAGGATCTGATGCGCGACATGCGTCGAGCGATCGAAGAGGGTTCGTTCGCGAACCATCGCGAGGCCACGCGACGAGCCTGGAGGGTGGATCGTTCCTGACGCGGTGGTCGCCGAGCCGAAACGGGGAAGGGCGAGAAACGGTTCGATCCCGTTCCTCGCCCTTCTCGACCCTCCGATGGCGTCTCGCCTTTGGCCCGTAAGGGCGGCCGCTGCATGCCGTGGCGAGTAAACCGTCCTCCCTGGACCTGACGTGTCGCGCTATGCACTTCCTGCAATGGAGCCATCCGCGCAACGGCGGGAAGCTAGCGGAAGCAGCGATGCATGTCATCATGTCAGATGCCTGACCCAGGGGAATTTAATCGGTTTCGGCTGCCTCGTGGCGCGTCGAAGCCGTTGAGGAACGGATCGGCGAGGCCAATTGGCCCTCCCGTGTCGTCGCGGACGCGGGCGGGCGGTTTCGAGAACCGCGACTGGAAGCTAAACGTCGTGACGTCCCGATCGTCCGCGTGCCGACCACGGCGCGACGCCTTCACTTTGCTCGACGAATGCGCGATGCCGTCGCATATCGGACGTGGACCCGGCCAAGCTCATCATGTTTGGGGAGTGCGGTGGCGCATCCGCCCACGCCCCCTCGCCTAAGCGCCCCGAAGAAGCCCTTCAACGGAAGAAGATCTTGGCCGTCTACACCGAAGTACCCGACGAGGACCTCGCGGGTTTCCTGTCCCGATACGATCTTGGCCGGCCGCTCTCGATGAAGGGCATCGCGGAGGGCGTCGAGAACAGCAACTTCCTGCTCCGTACCGAGGCGGGTTCCTTTATCCTGACGCTCTACGAGAAGCGGGTGGCGGAGGGCGACCTGCCGTTCTTCATCGGGCTGATGGAACACCTCTCCGCGCATGGTCTCGCCTGCCCACAACCGGTCAAGACGCGTGCCGGCGAGGCGCTCGGGCGCTTGGCCGGTCGGCCCTGCGCGATCGTGACGTTCCTGGACGGTCTGGCGGTGCGGCGTCCAGCCGAGGCCCATTGCGCCGCGGCCGGCGCGGCGCTCGCCAATCTTCACACCTGCGGGGCGGACTTCCCGATGACACGCCGCAATGCCTTGTCGCTTGACGGGTGGTCGCTCCTGTTCGAGCGAGCCCGGTCCCATGCGGAACATGTTGCGCCCGGCCTGCCTGGGTTCGTCGAGGCGGAACTTTCTTTCCTCGCTGGGTCTTGGCCGACAAACCTACCATCCGGCGTCATCCATGCGGATCTTTTCCCGGACAACATCCTTTTCCTCGGCGATCGTGCAGGCCTCATCGACTTTTACTTCGCGTGCACCGACGCTTACGCCTACGACCTCGCGATCTGCCTGAACGCGTGGTGTTTCGAGCCCGACGGTTCCTACAACATCACGAAAGGTGGCGCGATGATCGCCGCATACCGGGCGCACCGGCGGCTGGGCGAGGCAGAGGTGGCTGCCCTGCCCGTGCTCGCCCGAGGCGCCGCGCTGCGCTTCGCGCTCACCCGTCTCGTCGATTGGCTGAACGTGCCGCCCGGCGCCCTCGTGAAGCCGAAGGATCCGGCGGAATACCTCCAGAGGCTCCGCTTCCACCAGCGCGTCGCCAGCGTGCGCGAACTCGGGGTTCGCTGATGGAGGAAGCGGAGCGCGCGCGCGTGACGATCTGGACCGATGGCGCCTGCTCGGGCAATCCTGGCCCGGGCGGGTGGGGTGCGGTCGTGAAATGCGGCGACGCCGTCAAGGAAGCCTGCGGCGGCGAGGCGCTCACCACGAACAACCGCATGGAGCTGACGGCGGCGATCGAGGCGTTCGCGCTGCTCAAGCGGGGCTGCGCCGTCGACGTGTACACCGACTCGAACTACGTGCGCGGCGGCATCACCGGCTGGCTCGCCGGCTGGCAGCGCAACGGCTGGCGTACCGCCGACAAGAAGCCGGTGAAGAACGTCGAACTCTGGCAGGCCTTGGACGAGGCGGTGCGCCGGCACCAGGTCGCGTGGCACTGGGTCAAGGGTCATGCCGGTGACGCCATGAACGAGCGCGCCGACGCGCTGGCCCGCCAAGGCATGCGACCTTTCAAGAAGCGTTGAGGAGATCGTTCAACGCGTTTGGTCGGGTGCGGACGCGCCGCCGATCACGGGCGAAAACACGATCTTGTTCAAGGAGCCGGTCACGTCGAAAGGCAGCCGTACCCTCGGTCCTGGAGCAACGTCCGCTGGCGTCGCGGCGATGGCGTGCAGGTCGAGCGTTCGGCTGCCGATATTCGCGTCGCCGCTGATCGACAGCGTCGCGTCGGGACCTTTCATCGTTGCCTCTCCGACCGTGGCGATGCCATCGGCGAGACGCAGCGAAACGTCGAAGGTCTGGAACGGGGTCCGGCCGGCACGCAGCGCCGGCATCACGGCGGCCGCTTGACCTTGGGCCAAGGCGCGCAGACCCAGGCCGACGTCGACGCCTGACAACTCGCCTTCGCTCGCCTTTCCTTTCGCCCACCCCTGCAGATGCCCCATCAGCGCGGCGGGACTATCCCCCGCGCTCTCGATGTTGGCCGATCCCGACAAGGAACCCGTCGCGATCTGACGCCCGAAGGTGTCCCAGGACAGGGCGGCGGCATCCGCACCGCTGAAGGAGCCGGCGCCGCGCAAGCTGAGTTCGCCGTCGGTCACGCCGTAGGAGACCCGCGCCTTGACCGCACCGCCGTAGGCGCTGCCCTCGATCAGCGCGATCTCCAACCGATCGTCACGGCTGATCACCGCCAGGGCCGCGTCGTCGACCGTGACGGGGGTGAGGTGGAGGTGCGTTGCCGAGACGCGAAGATCGAGGCGGACCGACGTGGCCTGGCGCAATGACACCGGCGCGCGCGTCCATCGGCGGTCGGCGTCGGTGAGGCGCGGCGCCATGCTGAGGAAGGGCGCCACCGTGAGGTCTTCCGTCGCCAGCGTGCCGGACAGCGACGGCTTGCCTGTCCCCGGGTCGGCGCCGTTCAGGAACGCGAGCGTGCCCTCGTAGCGATTACCGTCCACGTGCAGGTCGAGCTTGGGAAGATCGAGGCTGATCACGCCGCCGTGATCGGCGTCGATCCTCGCGTCGCTGTTCAGGGTTAGGTGCGCGAGCGGGGCGGGAGACGTGATGTCGGCGCCGACCAGGGCGAGCGCCGCCGGCAAGGATGGAGCGCGCGCGATAACGCGGCCGCGGAAGCTCGCGGTGGTGGCGTCGACGAGATCGCCGGTGGCCGACAAATCGAGCGGAGGCGAGTGGAGGTTGAGCGTGACGGCGGAATGATCGCCGCGCATCAGGCTCGAGGGTTGCGCGATCCAGGTGGCGAGTTCGGCCTTGGTGTCGGCGACCGTCAGGGTACCGGTCAGCGTCGCCGAGGACTGGAGGTCGGGCCAGGCGAGCGTGACGTTGACATCCCCGAACAAGAAAGGATGGGCGACTCCCCCGCCCCGCAGGGTGGCCGTCCCATCGACCAACGTAACCGAGCCGAGGCGGTCCCCCGCGTTGGCCTGGAGCGTCGGGCCGCTCACCGCCGCATCGGCATGGAGCGCACGCCCGATCATCGAGCTGGGCGGCAGGGCGCCGCCATCGAGGTCGATCGTCAGGTGGGGTCGGATCAAGGTTGCCGACGACAGCTCCAGCCGACCGACCAGCAGAGGCAGCAGTCGGACCTCGCCCTGCAACGTGTCGGCATCGATCGTCAGTGTGCCGGAAGGGTCGCGGACATGCAGCCCCCCGAGCGACACGTGCGGGTCCGGCAGGAAGACGAAACGGGCTCGGCCCTTGGCCTCGATCACGAGGCCGGTCGTGGCACGGACCTGGGCGGACACGTCCGACAGCAAGGTCGCGCCGTCGAACAGGAACGGCACCGCCGCGACGCCGACCGCGACGACGGCCGCCAGCAGGCAGAGCGCGGCGGTCTTGAGGAGCCACGGTGAGCGCGGTTTCGATCGGACGATGGCGGTGGTCGAGCCTTCGCTCATGAAGCGCACGTCATTGAGCGGCGTCCTGTTCCGCGCTCACCATCAGCCATTCATCCTCGACGAGCGTCAACGCCTTGGCGAGTTCCCCGCGCTGCTTGGCGAGCTGCGCCGCCTTCTGCGGCTGGGCGATGAACGCATCGTGGTCGGCGAGCGCCTTGTCGATGCGGCCTATCAGGTCCTGGAACTTCACCATCTTCTCTTCGAGCGCGGCGACCCGCTTCCTGGCCGGCAGTGCCTGTTGCGGCCTAGCCTGGTTCGCGTTGGCTTGCGGCGGGACGTGCGCGATCGCTCTTTCCGCCTTGACCCTCGGCTTCTCGGTGCCGAGAACCATGGCCTTGTAGTCGTCCATGTCGCCGTCGAACGGCTTCACGGCGCCGTCGGCGACCTGCCACAGCCGGTCGGCGCAGGCGTCCAGCAGGTAACGGTCGTGACTGACGAGGATCACGGCGCCCTTGTATGCGTTGATCCCCTCGATCAAGGCGGCGCGGCTGTCGATGTCGAGGTGGTTGGTCGGCTCGTCCATGATCAGGAGGTGCGGGCCGTGGAACGAGCACAGCCCCATCAGGAGGCGCGCCTTCTCGCCGCCCGACAGCATCGCGATCCTGGTGTCCGCCTTGACGTTGGGGAAGCCGAGCTGGGCGCACTTGCCGCGCACCTGCGCCTCGCTGGCGTTCTTCATCAGGGGCTGTACGCATTGAAAGGGCGTGGCGTCCTCATCGAAATCGTCGACCTGGTGCTGCGCGAAGAAGCCGACGTCGAGCTTCTGGGAGCGGCGGATGCTGCCCTCGGTTGCAGCCAGCCGCCCGGCGACGAGCTTGGCGAAGGTCGACTTGCCGTTGCCGTTGGCGCCGAGCAGTCCGATCCGGTCGTCGTCGGCGATCACGAGGTTGAGGTTCTTCAGGATAGGGCGACCGTCGTAGCCGGTCGTCGCGTGGTCCATGGCGACGATTGGCGGCTTCAGCGGCTTCTCCGGCGAGGGCAGCACGATCGGCAGCACGTCGCCGTCGACGAGCGCCGTCACCGGCTCCATCTTGGCCAATGCCTTGAGGCGGGACTGCGCCTGCGTCGCCTTGGTGGCGGAAGCCCGGAAACGGTCGACGAAGGCCTGCATGTGGCGGCGCTGCTCGTCTTGCTTCTTCTTGTGCTTCTGCTCGATCGCCTGTTGCTCCCGGCGCTGCGTCTCGAAGGACGTGTAGTTGCCGGTCCACAGCGTCAGCTTGCTGTGGTTCAGGTGGAGGATGTGGTCGCACACCGCGTCCAGCATGTCGCGGTCGTGGCTGATGACGAGGATGGTGGCGGGATAGCGCTGGAGGTAGTCAATTAGCCAGAGCGTGCCCTCGAGGTCGAGGTAGTTGGTGGGCTCGTCGAGCAGCAAGAGGTCGGGCGCGGCGAACAGAACGGCGGCGAGCGCCACGCGCATCCGCCAGCCGCCCGAGTAGGACGACAACGGCCGCGCTTGCCCGGCGAAGTCGAAGCCCAGCCCCGACAGGATGCGCGCCGCCCGCGCCGGCGCGGAATGGGCGTCGATGTCGACGAGTCGCGCGTGGATATCGGCGATGCGCTGGGGATCGCGGGCGGTCTCCGCCTCCTCCATGAGGCGCGCGCGCTCCACGTCGGCGGCGAGCACGAAGTCGATCAGCGAGCCGGGACCGCCCGGCGCCTCCTGCTCGACGCGGCCCAGCCTGAGCTGCTTGGGGATCGACAGCGAGCCGCCGTCCGGCTGCAGCTCGTCGGCGATCATCTTGAACAAGGTGGTCTTGCCCGTGCCGTTGCGCCCGACGAAGCCGATGCGCGCGCCCTCCGGCAGCGCGGCGGAGGCGTGATCGAAGAGCACGCGCGGACCGAGCCGCAAGGTGATGTCGTTGATATGGAGCACGTCCGGCTTGTCGCGCTTGCGGGGCGGGAAGGCAAGGGCGGGTGGTCGGGCGGCGCGCATCGACGGGCCGGAACCCCGACGGCAGGTCCCGGCCGCGGAGCGCGACGACCCGCCGCCGGCGCGGGTCCGGACCGCGTCGTCGGAAGCCGAGCGAAGGCGGGCTTTCGATCGCGACCGTCCGAACGCGGAGCTAGCCTCGCTTCCGCTGTTCCTTCTCGACCTCCTGTCCGTGATGAAGGCGGGTGGCCAGCTCCGCCCAGCGGTCGTCGCCGGTGATCATCGACCAGTAGAAGCTCGCCCGAGAGGCCGAGCCGTAGCTCATCGTCTTGAGGTTACCCTGCGGGCCGCGTTCCTGACCAAAGCCGGTACGGGTATTCCCGGTTTGATCGACGGTGCCGTCCGGCCGCACCCGCGCCGCGAGCCATGCGAGGCCGCGTGCCAGCATCGGGCGCAAGGCGGCTCGTGTCGCATCGTCGGCGACCAGGGTGTAGTAATGTTCAGCGAAAAGCAGACCGACCGCGTGATAGCTCGTGTCGGAGCCGCCCTTCTCCGGATTGAAGCCCGTGATGTCCTGGCGCGACAGACCGGCACGAACGTAGCCGCGAGAGGCCTCGACCATCCCCTTGTCGCGCAACAGGACACCGGTTTCGCCGATCGCGTCGGCGTCGAGGTAGAAGCGGTGGCCGTAGGGCGCGTCCTTCGCCTGTCCCGGACCCGCGTTGCCGGGCGTCATCATCCACAGGACGGAGCGACGCAGGAGCGGCTTCACGCCATCGATCCAGGCCCTGTTCTCGCTCGCGAGGTCGGAGCCTTCCAGAAGCGAAGCGGCGTGCGCGGCGGCTTCGACGAAGAACGACATGGAATGGAAGCGGTCTGCGCAATCGAACGAGCCGTCGGGCTTCTCGCGGCTGAACCCCCAGTCGAGGATCCGCTCGCCTCGCGCCACGAGGTCTTGACGGTGGGTGCTGACCCCGGCCACGATCGCATCGAAGCCGTAGCGTTGCTCCTCGATCAGCCAGCGGCCTTGGTGCGTCGCGTTCCACGCCCTGTTCAGCGGCCCGTAGGCACCGTCCGCGTCGAGGTCGTCGGCGGTCTTGTCTGGCTTCCTGTAGGCCGTGTCGCGAAGGAAGGGGCTGGCCTCGAAGGCAAGGTCGCCACGAGGACCCGCCTGCCATTTCGCGTCGCCGGCGTCGGCGATCCGCGGACCGCAGCAGCAGAGTAACGCACCGATGATCGAAGGAGCCAATCGCCTCATCGTCCAAACCTCGCGCCTGTAAACACGATCAAAGAAGCCCAGCTCGTGAAGAGCGGGTGAGCCGGCTCCTCGCTGGAGGCTACGGCGCGTACCAAGAATGTGGCTTCCAAAGGGTGCGTGGCCAGATGGCCGCCATCGACCCCTGCAAGTGATGGTCGAATGCCTTGAACGACGGGGACGGATGCCGAGAGGCTAGGGCCGATCCGGCAAGCGGAAGAGTGGCGTCCGATCGGAGGCGAGTGACGGTGAGCGCGTTGGGGGCGCTCACCGTGCGGGAGCTGATCGGAGCTAGCGGTCGCGATGGATCTGGCGGCTCAGATCGTTCTCTTGCTGGTTTAACTGGCGCTGTTCGCCTTTCGTGATATGGCCGCCGTTCAGCGTCGCATCGGCCCGTTCCTCCGACCGGATGGCGCGGTCCTCCCTCCGGAGATGGCGCGCCTGACGCGTGCTGAGCTGACCATCCCGCCGGCCATCCCTGATGCGATTGTCCTCGTTGTTGAGGCGGTGGATGACCTCGGCGCGGCGCGGCTGCTGCGACTGGTCCGCCCTGGCGGCGGCGTTGAGACCCGTCGCGACGGTCAGGACGACGAGACCGATCGTGCGTGTAAGCTTCATGTTCGTACCCCTTCTAGAGACGACCACACCGTGAAGGAGTGCCGCTGAAGCGGTCGTGAAACGTCGATTCATGTCTCGTTTAGCCGCGCGGTGTTCGCGCGGCGCTGAGGAAGAGCCAATCTCGTCCCTGACTCGATACGGCAGAGTCGGCGGCGGATGCTCTGCTCGCGGGCGTGACGTACGGCATGGGGAACTGGCATGTCGGCGAAGTCGCCGGTAGGCTAGCCGACGCCGAGATCGTCCGGCCGCACGGCGAAGGCGTCGGCGGCGAGCGCCGGAACCCCCGCCTCCCCGGCGGTGAGGTCCAAGGTCTCGCCGTAACCCTCCGGCGAAGGCTGGCGGGACACTTGGGTCGTGAGCCGGACCGCGTCGACGGCCCGGAGTTCGCGGACGCCGAGGCTCGCGTACAGCGCCGGCCTTCGGCCCGTGTCGTAGCGCGGCGACGGTTCGGCGGTCTCGACCACCCGGAGCACGTTCGCGCCGGCGAGACCGCTGGGGCTGACGACTTGGGCGTAGATGACGATATCCGATGCCGGGTACGTGTCCTCCGAGACGCGAAACGTCGTCCCGGGCGTGAGGGTGCAAGCGTCCAGGCTCGTCCGATACCACCATTGAGCGATGCCGTCTTGATGCCTTCGCGGCGGCCGCCCTTCGCCGAAATCGGCACCAGCGCCCCGCCGATCAGCTCGACGCGCTCGTCCTCCTCCATGACCCCCACCGCGACCGGAGCTTCCACCTCGGCCATCGTGAAGCCACGGCGCGGCAGGCCTTCGGCGGCCTGGGCCATCCGTGGGCCGAAAAGGATGGTCATGAGGGCGCGACTCCGGCGGAGCACTCCTGATGCGCCTCGCACGAGGAATGGCCGTCAAACCGTACACGGGCGACCCGGCGCCGCTACACCCGTGTTGCCGCCTCGACCGCCGACCGGAACCGCCAAGGTCCGTCTTCCGTTCGCTTGGGGTACGTAGACAAGGGAGCACGGCGATGGCGGATGTCACCTACGAGATCGTCGAGCACGATGGCGGTTGGGCCTATAAGGTCGCCGGCGTGTTCTCCGAGACGTTCCGCACCCGCGACGACGCCCACGACGCCGCCGAGATCGCGGCGAAGGAGCAGCGTCGCGGCGGCGACGACGAGGTCATCGAGTACCAGGACGCGGACGGGCGCTGGAAGGTCGAGAGCGCGCAGGGCGGTGACCGGCCGGCTTCGCATGTCGAGGACTGAGCGGGAGTCGACGGTCGACCGCGAGGCGCTGGTCGCGCGATGGACGGCGTTGACCCGCGAAATCCTGCCCGGCATGGCGGCCGCCCAGCGCTGGCCGATCCACTTCGATCATTGTTTCATGCGCGTCTGCCTCGACGCCGCGCTCGGCACGCCGTGGACGCGGGCGGTGGCGCGCCCCGCCATCCGCAGCATGAGCGACCGGCAGCTCGCCTGCGCGGTCGTGGTCGCCGAAAGCATCGCGGCGGCGCCGGATACCTTGGCGTCCCTCAATCAGCGAAGCATCGCGGGGCGACGTCGATCGGCCGGGAAAGATGTCACGACGGGCGGCATGCCCCACCCAGGCGGCCGACCATGAGTGATACCACCGAGCGCCGGCGCCGTGTCGCGCTCTGGGCCTGCGCCGCGACCTTCGTCCCGTTCGGCGCGTTGCACGTGCTGGCGCCGGCCAAGTTTTTACCGATCATGCCGCCGAGGATTCCTTTCCCGCGCCAGGTAGTGGTCGCGACCGGCGTCGCCGAGATCCTGGGCGGCGTAGGTCTGCTGATACCCTCCACCGGCAAGGCGGCCGCGATCGGGCTCGCGCTCTACGCCGCCGGTGTCTACCCTGCCAACGTGTATCACGCGTTCGCGCGCAAGAAGGTGCCGCCGCTGCCCGACAGCTGGTGGTACCACGCGCCGCGCTTGGCCTTCCAGCCGGTGTTCGTATGGTGGGCCTTGTTCGCCGGCGGCCTGCTGCCCCGGCGCCGGGATTGATCCGGTCTTCTTGCCTTGCCATCGCCCCATGGCTACAAGCGCGGCGCCCCACCATTCCAGGACCGACCATGGCGATCGAACGCACCTTCTCCATCATCAAGCCCGACGCCACCCGCCGCAACCTGACCGGCGCGGTGAACGCGCTGATCGAGAAGGCCGGCCTGCGCATCATCGCCCAGAAACGCGTGCTGATGACCCACGCCCAGGCGGAAACCTTCTACGCCGTCCACAAGGCCAGGCCCTTCTTCGGCGAACTGGTCGGGACGATGACGGCGGGCCCGGTGGTCGTGCAGGTGCTGGAAGGCGAGAACGCCATCAAGGCCTACCGCGACGTTCTCGGCGCGACCGATCCGGCCAAGGCCGAGCCCGGCACGATCCGCAAGGAGCACGCGCTCTCGGTGGGCGAGAATTCGGCGCACGGCTCGGACGCCGTCGACACCGCGCAGCTCGAGATCGCGCAGTGGTTCTGCGGCAACGAGATCGTCGGCTGAGCCCACACTCATCGGGCGCTTACGAGGGTGGCGGCACGGTGAGGGCTGTCACGTCCCACGCCGGTCGCGCGTCGTAGACCCGGTTGCCATGCACGATCAGGCCGCCGCGCGCCACGCGCGCCAGCGCGGCGGGATAGATGAGGTGCTCCTGCGCGAGTACGCGGCGCCCCAGGCTGTCAGCCGTGTCCGTGTCCAGCACCGGCACGGCGGACTGCGCCAGGATCGGGCCCTCGTCCATCGCCGGCACCACGAAATGCACGGTGCAGCCGTGGATCTTGACCCCCTCGGCCAACGCCCGCTCGTGCGTGCGCAGCCCGCGGAACGCCGGCAGGAGGGCGGGGTGGACGTTGAGCATCCGTCCCCGCCACTGGCCGATGAACCAGGGCGTGACGAGGCGCATGAACCCGGCCATGCAGATGAGCTCGATGCGATGGATCTCCAGCATCGCCTGCATCGAGCGCTCGAACTCCTCGCGTCCGGCGTAGATCTTGTGGTCGACGGCGGCCACCGCGATGCTCGCCGCCCGCGCCGTGGCGAGACCCGCCGCGTCGGGGCGGTTGGAGAGCACCAGGGCGATCTCGGCCGGGTAGCCCGGATCGCGCGCGGCGGCGATCAACGCCTCCATGTTGGAGCCCCGGCCGGAGATCAGGATCGCGGTGCGGGTTCGGCTCAAAGCCGCAACGCGCCTTCGGTCACCACGCGCCGATCATGCGATTCGACCAGTCGCCCGAGCTTCACCGGCGCCTCGCCGCAGGCTTGCAGAACGGCGGTCACGTCTGCCGCTCGATCGGCATCGACGACCACCACCATGCCGATCCCGCAGTTGAACGTCCGCAGCATCTCCCCCTCAGCGACGCGCCCGGTCCTCGCCAGCCAGCCGAACACCGGCGCTACCGCGATGGCATCGAGGTCGATGGCGGCGGCGCAGCCATCGGGCAGGACGCGGGGGATGTTGTCCGGGAAGCCGCCTCCAGTGATGTGGGCCAGGGCCTTGATGCCCGGTCGCTTCAAGGCGGTGAGCAGCGTCGTGACGTAGATTCGCGTCGGCGTCAGTAACGCGTCGGCGAGATCGCAGCCATCCTGGAAGGGCGCCGGATCGGTCCAGGCGAGGCCGGCGTCCGCCACGATGCGACGCACGAGCGAGAAGCCGTTCGAATGCAGGCCGGAGGAGGGCAGACCCAGGAGGAGGTCTCCGGGACCGACGCCGGGGTGCGGCAGCAACGTTCCCCGCTCCGCCGCGCCGACGGCGAAGCCGGCGAGGTCGTAGTCGCGCCCGGCGTAAAGGCCCGGCATCTCCGCCGTCTCGCCCCCGATCAGCGCCGCGCCCGCCTCGCGGCAACCGGCCGCGATGCCGGCGACCACGGCGGCGCCGACCGCCGGCTCCAGCCGGCCGGTTGCGAAGTAGTCGAGGAAGAACAAGGGCTCCGCGCCCTGCACCACGAGGTCGTTGACGCACATGGCCACGAGGTCGATGCCGATCGTGGCATGGCGCCCCGTCTCGATCGCGATCCTGACCTTGGAGCCGACGCCGTCGTTGGCGGCGACGAGGATCGGGTCGACGAAGCCTGCCGCCTTCAGGTCGAACAAGCCGCCGAACCCGCCGATCTCGGCGTCGGCTCCGGGGCGGCGCGTGGCGCGGACCAGGGGCTTGATGCGCTCGACCAAGGCGTTGCCGGCGTCGATATCGACGCCCGCGTCAGCGTAAGTGAGGCCGGTGGGCGTGAGACGGCTCATGCTCGATCTGTACGGGGTCAGGCGCGAGGGCAACGCGCGCGGACAGAGAACGAGGCGAGCCTCGACGCGAAGCCAAGGTGCCCCGGAGATCGCCCCTCACGGACATTGCCATCGCGCGATGGGCGCCACAAGCCGGCCCGCCGCAAAGGATGATCAATCTTGCGAACGCGCCACGGCCAGCCGCCATTGACGCTGCCCGGCGAGGCCGCCTATCTCAGGAACGCGCCGCACCATTGCGGTGGGGCCGGGCGACAGGGCGACGCATCGTGCCAAGACGACTCGGCATCGGGTGGAAGGTCGGCTTCTGGGCCGCTGCCGGTGCCATTCTCTTCTTTCTTCTCTGGCTGTTCGAGGCGGTGCTGCTACCGTTCGTGGTGGCGATCGTGGTCGGCTACCTACTGGATCCCTTCACCAACAAGCTGGAAAGGATCGGTTTGAAGCGGGTCGGCGCGGTGTCCGTCATCCTCGTTGGAGCGATCGTCACGATCGTGGTCGTGCTGACCGTCTTCGCGCCGATGGTGGTGCGGCAGATCAGCGAATTCATCAAGGCGCTCCCGGAACTCGTGAACAGGGCTCAGGACCTCGCGGCCTCGCTGGCAGCGCAATTCTCGCAAGGATGGGGTAGCGCCGTGCTTGCCAAGCTTGGGCTGAACGGCAGCATCACCGACTTCAAGGGTTACACGACCGATATCACCAACAAGGGCGTGGCTTGGGTGGCGACCTTCGCCAACAGCCTGTTGTCGCGCGGTGCGGCGCTGCTCGACCTGTTCTCGTTGCTGATCATTACCCCGGTCGTCGGCTTCTACATGCTGCTCGACTGGCCCAAGATGATCGCCATGATCGATGGATTGGTGCCGCCGCGCAACCGCGAAACCGTACGGAGCATCGCACACGATATCGACCTCGCGCTCGCCGGCTTCATGCGGGGACAATCGCTGGTGTGCCTCTTCCTGGCGGTGTGGTACGGGGTCGGCCTCACGCTGATCGGGCTGAACTTCGGCCTGCTGATCGGCATCATCGGCGGCGTACTGAGCTTCGTGCCCTATGTCGGCTCTCTGGTCGTCCTCGTGCTCGCCTTGCTCGTGGCGGTCGTCCAGGGCTGGCCGAGTTGGCACTTGCCAGCATTCGCGCTGGCCGTCGTGCTGATCGGCCAGTTTCTCGAAGGCAACGTCCTGTCGCCGAAGCTGGTCGGGGATAAAGTCGGCCTGCACCCGGTCTGGATCATCTTCGCGCTCTTCGGATTCAGTAGCGTCGGTGGGTTTACAGGTCTCATCGTCGCCGTCCCGGTCGCATCGGCGATCGGCGTACTTCTTCGCTTCGCCACGCGGCGTTATCGCGAGAGCCCGATTTACACCGGAGAGATCGCGCCGACGCAAACGTCGCTCGCGCAGATTCCTCCGCCCGCCAGGCTGTCAGGGACATGACGGACGACGATGACGGTTTCAAGCGAAGACGCGAGGAAGGGTATGAGCGTCAACTCGTCCTCGATCTGGCGCGAGAACCATCCTACGATCCCGACGAGTTCCTCGTTTCGGCTTCCAACGCCGATGCTTATGCCGCGGTCGCGCACTGGCCTGTCTGGTCGACACGCACCCTCCTCATCGTCGGGCCGCCAGGTTCGGGCAAGAGTCATCTCGGAGCGATCTGGGCGGCACGGGCGAGGGCGCAGACTGTCACGGTCAGCCAAGCTGCCGGCCCGCAGACTTGGGACGGCCCCGTGGTCGCTTTCGTGGACGACTGCGGCGGGACCGCCTACGACCAAGCTTCGCTGTTTCACCTCATCAATATAGTCGGTGAAACAAATGGATGGCTGCTGATGACCGCTCAAACGACGCCGGCAGCTTGGTCCATTTCTATACCTGATCTACGATCAAGATTAAGGTTGGCTCACGTTGTTGAGATTCACCAACCCGATGCGGAACTGATCAAAGCAGTGGTCGTCAAGCTGTTCGCGGATCGCCAAATACTCGTCGACGACGAGGTCATCAATTACGCGGCGCTTCATTGCGACAGATCTCTCGCCGCCATTGGACAATTCGTTACCGCCGTTGACAATGTCGCACTAGCGACTGGCCGTCGAATCACACGATCGCTTGCCTCGAAAGCACTGGCGCGTCTTGCACTTCGTCCAATAGACGAGATGGGCTAGCATCACGCGGTCGGCGACTCGATCACGGACCGACATACCGTACGGACGCACCCTTCGCATCGGTGATCCGATAGCCGGCCACCACAGAAGTGCCGACCGCAGCGGACCGCCCAGAGGCAATCGTGTCGGGCTTGTTGTCGCGCGTAAGCGGGTCGTTGCGGGTCGTATCCATGGACGCCAGCTGAATGCGCGTCCTCTCAGAAAGGCGTCGAGCGTCGTCGAGCGGCACGAATTGGTCGCGGTCGTGCGATGCCGAGCCCGGTCCAGCGTAAACATGCACCCCGTCTTGCATCATCACAGCGTCGCCGGCGCGCAGCGTCTTATCTTCCATAAGTCCAGTGGTCTTCTGCAGAATAGGCTTGTCGCTGATGGTGGCCACATGCTTGCGAATATGGCGGCTCTCGCGAGGTATCGCCCTCGGTGCCCGATCGTAATCGTAAGATGGCGTCGGAGTGGGTGCCGGCGCCTGGAAAACGCCGAAGAGCTGGTCGAAGAACCCCGCCTGCGCACTCGACGGCGCGGTCGCCAATCCGGCCATAACGCCTATCGCTAACACGACGGCGCCACGACGGCTTGAAAGCTTCCTAACGACCTTGTTTTTCTGCAGCATGACCGTCCCCTTCGGTAAACAAACGCGCGACCTTCGAGTCGGTTCATTCATTTGCTGTGTTGCGGGAACGTGGGCGCAGGCACCCTCGCAGGCCTGTACACATCGCGAACGATCAGCTGTCGATTGAGAGCCTGCCTTCAACGGCGAGGCGTCGCGTGCATCGCTTCCTCTTTGATATCTCCGATGACGTGGCCACGATCGACGGAGCGGCCTCCACCTTTCTTATCTCGAAACGCTGCGAGTAGAGGTGCGGAGAACGCTCGCCAAGTCCCGGAACACGACGGCAGGTCGATGACCTGCCCTGCCGCTGACACCACGACCTCAAAGCGAAGGCCGCTGCGCGGTCTACCATGCGAGATCGCACGGCGCCCACTTGCCACAACGCCGTCTCAAACGTAGGCCGCGCCGCGTAGCGTTTCGAGAAGGCGGTCGTACTCCGCTTTCACGACCTCGCCGCCGTAAAGCCGCTCCAGGCGGCGGACGGTGAAGTGGCCGAAGGCGATCGACTGGAAATGATCGGCGAAGGCGTAATTGACAGCCGCGCCGCCGGCCGCGCCGAGCACGGGTACAGCCTGGGCGGCGAGCTTCTCGGACACGACGATCCCAAACCTCGACGCGACCTGGCTCACGAACTTGACGAGAACAGGCGCGCCCTCGCCCCCCACGCCTTGCGAGAGCACGTAACGGCTCGCCTCCGTGATGGTCTTGGCGAGCAGGCCGCGCGTGGCGAAATAACCGCTGTCGGTAAAGTCGTCGTCCTTCTCGTGAGCGCCGAGGGCGAAGACTTGAAGGCATGCGAGGGCGACGTCCGGATCGGCGAGGTCCTCGCCCTCGCGACGGGCGATGTCGGCGATCGAGCGCAAGATGACAACGGTCGTCAACGGCAGTTCAACCGGCAGGCTCGACAGACCGAACACGCCGCCCGCCGCGCCAGAGGCGGTCGCGAGCGCCTTGTGGAAGAAGCGGGAGTCGCGCGGCGGCGTTGCCCGCGACGACCGGGTCTGGAGCGAAGCGAGGGCGACCGACATCGCCGACTCGATCGCTCGTTCCGCGGCACGATTGACGATGCCCGAGACACCGATCGGCAGGAACTTGGTGAGGGTGCCGAGTTGCCGCCCGACCGTGGTGGCGAGACGGGTCGCGAGATTTGTGTGTTCGAGTGCCCTCATCGCGCGTTGCAGGGCGTCGAGATCCTCCGCCTGCAGAGCGCCCCGTCCCGCGCGCACCATGCCGGAGGTCACGACGGGAAGGTTGGATGCGGGTTCGCTCAATCGACATCTCCGGCTCGATGGACTCGCGTCCCTCACCGCCGCAAACGGCTGAGCCGTTGCTTGGTTCGCAGTTGCAAGCACGCGGCGAAAACCGAGCGCCGTGGCTGCGCCACCGCGTCGACGCCGCCCTTGTGCATCGCCGCTGCCATTGACGTTTCCGTGTTTGACCCGACCTTTCTTTTGCGGGAGGTTTCGTCTCGACGCGTTCGACTGCGCGCGCCGGAGGATGAATCCCATGCTGAAGACGTTGCCGATCGGAGCTTTTGTTCTCGTCCCGTCCCTGGTTGCCGCGAGCTTGCTCGCCGGATGTGGCGGAGCCTTGGCCGCTTCCGCCGTGCAAAAGGAGTGCAGCGCCAAGTACCAGGCGGCCAAAGCCGCCAACAGCTTGAACGGGCAGACGTACCGGCAGTATTACAAGCAATGCTCCACCGAGGCCAAGGCGGAGAAGGGCGCGGCGCCGGCCGCCCCCGCTTCGACGCCTGTCCCGGCGCCCGTGTCGGCGCTCGCCTCGCCGCCACCGGCGGCCCCGAAGGCCATTGCCCCGACGACCACGGCAGCGGCGCCGGCCGCCCCCGCGCCGGTAGCTCCCACGAGGCGGGCCCCCGCTCCGAGCGCGCCGGCGGTGGCTGGAAGCGCCGTGTTCCCGACGGCCGTGTCCGCCGAGTTCTCGAATGAGACGCCGGGCAAGGCCCGCTTCCACACGTGTCTGGCGCAATACCACGCCAACAAGGCGAGCAATGGGAACGGCGGTCTCGTCTGGCTCGCGAAGGGTGGCTACTACAGCCAGTGCAATACGCGCCTGAAGGGCTGACGGCGCGAGCGGTCGCTGCCGGAGGGTACAGCCGCCGTTTCGCTCACACGTAGGCCAGCGCCGCCCCGATCGCGCCGAGTACACCCAACGTCACGGCGGTATAGTACGGCCAGCGACGGCCGCGCATCACAATCGCGATCGTCGCGACCGCGATGGCGATATGGAGGAAGGTCGCCGCGATCGTCAGGATCTGGTGACGATGCTCGTGTCGCTCGCTGTCCTCGTTCTGATCGCCGACGCCATGTTCGAGCCTTTCCGCTTCCCTCTGTGTCGCCCGCGACTCCGCCTCGTACTGCTTCGCCTTGGCGCGGTAGGGGTCGCTCCTGTCGGCGGGCGCGTTCTCGGCGGCGATGTCGTACATGGATCTCTTGAGGCTCTGCCGGGCGAAGAACCCCCACTGGTCGGTGGCCTTGTTCTGAACGATGGCCGCGCTGGTCTTGTCGCGGATGGTGGCGGCCGTCTCGAGCGTTTCGAGCGAACCGACCGCCGCCGCGAGCACGGCCAGCACCGCGATGGTGATCGACACCTTGCCGAGGAAGGGATCGCCGCCGCCCG
Organism: uncultured Beijerinckiaceae bacterium; assembly: GCA_964244495.1. Classification (GTDB taxonomy): domain Bacteria; phylum Pseudomonadota; class Alphaproteobacteria; order Rhizobiales; family Beijerinckiaceae; genus RH-AL1. The sequence goes on along the minus strand of CAXTIU010000002.1, from coordinate 65,527 downwards.
CGACGTGAGTGGCGTGCTGGGCATGCTCGAAATGTTCGGTCGGCGAGTCGCTCAAGGCATCGTCCCTTCGTCCTTCGCGAGCGGCCCGTCGCGAAGGGCATACCGGCCGCAGAGGACCCGTTCTCGCATCGTCTCGCGGCACCCGCAACGCGACGGCCAAGGTAGCCGACGCATGTGGCCGCGACCATGGACAGTCGATCGCTCGCGGTCCTATAAGCGGCGTGAAGCTGCTCCGGTGGCGCATCAGTGAAGCTGTAGGGCCATGCAGGTCATCGCATCCGATCCCGCCGACACTGCACGCTTGAAGGACGGCGAGGACCTGCATGACTCGCGGGTGCAGCGGCAAACGATGGTCGACTGCCAGATCCGCACCTTCGAGGTGACCGACCAGCGCCTGATCAACCGCATCCTGGACGTGCCGAGGGAACGTTTCCTCCCCGACGATCTGCGGATGCTGGCCTATTCGGACGTCGCGCTGAAATTGCCGGCGGAGGCGCCGGGCGAGGAGGCCCGCACGCTGCTGATGCCGATGGTCCTTGCCCGCATGATCCAGGGTGCCCGGCTCAAGGCGACCGACAGGGTCCTCGATATCGCCTGCGGCAGCGGCTATTCCACCGCGATCCTCGCCGGCCTCGCCGCCGAGGTCATCGCGCTCGAGTCCGGCCCGGCGATGCGGCGCGCCTTGCAAGGGCGCTTGGCGGCGTGCGGGCTGGAGCGTGTCCGCACCCTGGACGGCAGCCTGGCGGAAGGTGCCGAGACGGACGGCCCATTCGACGTGATCTTGGTCAACGGCGCCGTCGCGACCAATCTCGAGGGTTTGCTGTCGCAACTGGCCGAGGGCGGGCGTCTCACCGTCATCCGGCGCGCGCCCGACGACCCGACCGGTCGCGCAGCGAAGGCGATCTGCTACGAGAAGCGGGGCGCGGAGGTCGGCAACCGCTACCTGTTCGACGCGTCCGCGCCGCTGCTGCCCGCTTTCGCGCCCGCACCGACGTTCGAGTTCTGACGGGTACGCTCGGGAGAGGATTCATCGCCCCATCACGCCTCGCGATCTTTGGTCCGGCGCATGATGCCGGCCATGTGAGCCTCGCTTGGCCGCGTGCTTCGTGAGTCAAGACATGAGCGTTCAAGTCTCGTTGATGCTCTGTCGCATTTTTGCGCCACCACCGGCTTTTCCAATCCGGTCGCGTCGCCGGCACCCACGAATCCTTTATACCGGACGTATGATGAGTGCGAACGGTGAGTTAAGGGAGTCCCACGGACGACGTGCGCTTGTGCGTCCCAAGGCGGGATTGGCGGCATGATCGGCCAGGGACGCAGCGAGTTCCGGGCCGTCGCCACCGCTGGAACGAAGTGCCCCGGCTTTGAGATCGGTACGGTGTGCCTTGCTCCAGCCTCACGGGGGACGCCAGCGTCGTACCGAAGGCTGGCCATGCTCTGTCTGACGGCCTCGCTGTTGCCGGCCGTGCTTCCATCGACCGTTTTGCGGGCGGAAACAATCTCCAGCGCCTTGGCCCGCGCCTACGTCGGTAACCCCGACCTCAACCAGCAGCGCGCGTCGACGCGCGCCACCGACGAGAGCGTGGCGCGCGCGAACGCCGCCTTCCGCCCGCAGATCACCGGCACCGGATCGGTCGGTTACAACCGCGACGATCTCGGGGCGGGTCCGTCCTCCTCACTCATCGGTAGCGGCTCTTCGGGCAGTGCCACGAGCGGTTCCAGCGGCACGACTGGCGCGGGCGGCACCTCGACCGGTGCGGGCAACGGGTCCGGTATAACCGGCGCCAATGGCACGACGACCGGCACAACGACGACAACGGGCGGCACCAGCAACACCACCAGTGTTTCTTCGGGCACGACGACCAGCAACACCTTTCCCACGTCGGCCTCGGTCACCGTCACGCAAAACCTGTTCAACGGCAACCGGTCCGCCAACGGCGTGCGCCAGGCCGAGTCGCAGGTGCTGCAATCGCGCGAGACGACGCGCAACACCGAGCAGAACACGCTGCAGAACGGCGCGACCGCCTACATGAACGTGCTGCGCGACACCGCCATCCTGGAGTTGAACAAGAACAACATCACGGTGCTGGAAGAACAGCTGCGCCAGACGCGGGACCGATTCAACGTCGGCGAGGTCACCCGCACCGACGTGGCGCAGGCCGAGTCGAGCCTCGCCACCGCGCGCTCGAACTACTTCACGGCGCAGGCGAACCTGTCGACGGACATCGGCAACTACCGGCAGATCATCGGCGTCGAGCCGCGGCACCTGGAGGCTGCCCGTCCCATCGATCCCCTGCTGCCGCGCACGCTCGACCAGGCGATCGTCACCGCGCTGGCCGAGCACCCGTCGATCCAGGCGGCGTTCCACAACGTGGATGCCGCGCAGCTGCAGGTGCAGATCAACGAGGCGGTCCTTTACCCGACGCTGAACCTCGTCGGCAACGCGCAGGTGCTGAACCAATTCCAGGGCAACCCGACCGCCCGCTTCTTCAACGCCAGCGTTCTGGCGCAGCTGCAGATCCCGATCTACACCGGTGGCGACACCTACGCCTCCATCCGCCAAGCCAAGGAACTGCTGGCGCAGGCGCGCCTCCAGGCCGACCTCCAGCGCGACATGATCCGCGCCAACGTGGTGTCGAATTGGGGTCTGCTCGAATCGTCGAAGGCGGTGATCCGCTCATCGCAGGCGGCGGTGAAGTCGTCCGAGATCGCGCTCGATGGCGTGCGCGAGGAGGCCAAGGTCGGCCAGCGCACCACGCTCGACGTGCTGAACGCCCAGCAGGCCCTGCTTCAGGCGCGCGTCAACCTGGTGTCGGCGCAACGCGACCGAGTCGTCGCCAGCTACACGGTGGCCGCCGCCATCGGCCGGCTGTCGGCCACCAACCTGGCGCTCAGCGTCGTCCATTACGACCCGACCATCCATTTCGACCAGGTCAAAGACAAGTGGATCGGGCTGCGGACGCCCGACGGTCGTTAACCATCTTCGCTCGCGCGCCTGTGCGCGGCAAGGAGGGCGAACCTGCTTGCTGGTGCGTCGCGCGTCGAACTAGATTAAGGATCGCTGCCGGCGGACGAGCGTTTCGGGCGACCGGCCGGCGAACGAGCGGCGCATCGATGCCGTGTTTACCTCGATGAGAGCATCAAAGGCCATGAGCGCAGTCAACACCCTCCAAGGCTCCGGTCCGATGCCCGTCAAGCCGCCGACCGGTGCCGAGCAGCGCGCCTACGAGCCGTCCATGGAAGAGATTCTCGCGTCGATCCGCCGGATCATCGCCGACGATCAGTCGCTGCCCAGCCGCGCTACGCCCAGCGACGAGGCGACGTCCGGCACCCACGAAGGTCCTGCCTCGAAGGGCGGCGAGCATCCGGTGCAAGCGCCGCAGGAAACTCGGGCGCCGCAGGCAAATCAAGCGCCGCAGCCGGTCACCCCGTACCAGCCCGCTCAATCGGCGGATGCGTTCGCCGGATCGCCCGCGTCGGTCACACTGCTTCATCAGGCCGTACAGGGCAGGCGAACGGAAACGTTCGCCCGGCCGTCCGGCACCGACCAAGAAGCGCCATCCTCCTTCGATGGCGGCCGCGACATGTCCGCCAAAGCCCACGGGGCGATGCATGAGCACGGTCCCGTTGTCGCGTCCCCGGCAGGACCGGCGACGCATCCACAAGACCATGCCGTCCGATACGACGAAGTCGCGCCGGCGGACGCAGCCGACGACGGGATGCCTGACGAGCAAGGGTCGTCGGCCCTGTTCTCCACCGCGACGGACCAGTCCGTGACCGGCGCCTTCAACACGCTCGCCGCCATGCGACTCGCCGATAACTCCGATGACCTGCTCGGACTCGCCCGCGAGATGATCCGCCCGTTGCTGAGAAGCTGGCTCGACGACAACCTGCCCGGCATGGTCGAGCGCATGGTCCGCGCCGAGATCGAGCGCGTCGCGCGGGGTGGCCGCTAGCCCAAAGGGTCGGCGCCGGGGTATGGTCCGACCGCACGACCGGATACGCGCGCTCCGGTTCCAACAAGATCGGGCGGCGGGATCGACGCGATGGACAAGACCTTTGACCCCGCCACCGTCGAGCGGCGCATCTCCGCGCTCTGGGAGGGCGGGGAGGCCTTCAAGGCGGGGCGGCCCGACCGGGCGGGAGCGGAACCGTACACGATCGTCATCCCGCCTCCCAACGTCACCGGCGTGCTGCACATGGGGCACGCGCTCAACAACACGTTGCAGGACATCCTCTGCCGCTTCGAGCGGATGCGCGGCCGCGACGTGCTGTGGCAGCCCGGCACGGATCACGCCGGCATCGCGACACAGATGGTGGTCGAGCGCCAGCTCGCGGAGCGGCAGGAACCGGGACGCCGCGCGCTCGGCCGCGAGAAGTTCCTCGATCGCGTCTGGGCCTGGAAAGCGGAATCGGGCGGAGCGATCGTCAACCAGTTGCAGCGGCTCGGTGCCTCCTGCGACTGGTCGCGCGAGCGCTTCACCATGGACGAGGGCCTGTCGCGTGCCGTGCGCAAGGTTTTCGTCGGCCTGCACCGCCAAGGCCTGATCTACCGCGACAAGCGCCTCGTCAATTGGGACCCCAAGCTCCTCACCGCCGTGTCCGACATCGAGGTGGCTCAGGTCGAGACCAAGGGCCACCTTTGGTACTTCCGCTATCCGATCGTCGACGGCGCGGGTGCAGCCACCGGCCGAACGATCACCGTGGCGACGACCAGGCCCGAGACGATGTTGGGCGACACGGGGGTCGCGGTCCACCCCGACGATGAGCGCTACGCATCGCTCGTCGGCCATCAAGTCCGCCTGCCGCTCGTCGGTCGCCTCATCCCCGTCGTCGCCGACGGCTACTCCGATCCCGAGAAGGGAACCGGCGCGGTCAAGATCACGCCAGCCCATGACTTCAACGACTTCGAGGTCGGCCGCCGCCAGGGTCTCGCCACGATCAACATCCTGGACGCGGAGGCGCGGCTCGCCCTGCAGGGCAACGACGCCTTCCTCCACGGCGCCGGTACCGAGGCGCGCTCGACCGCGCTGCACCTGCACGGCCTGTCGCGGGAGGAGGCGCGCAAACGCATCGTCGAGTTGATGGACGAAGCGGGTTTCCTCGAGCGGATCGAGCCGCATCTCCACGCCGTGCCGCACGGCGAGCGGTCCGGCGTCGTCATCGAGCCCTGGCTCACCGATCAATGGTACGTCGACGCCAAGACGCTGGCCGGGCCGGCGCTCGCCGCCGTGCGGGACGGCCGCACGCGCTTCGTGCCGAAGCCCTACGAGAAGACGTTCTTCGATTGGCTCGACGCCATCCAGCCGTGGTGCATCTCGCGCCAGCTGTGGTGGGGCCACCAAATCCCGGCCTGGTACGGGCCCGACGGCGCCGTCTTCGTGGAGGAGGGCGCCGAAGCCGCCCGGGCGGCGGCGGCCGAGCATTACGGCAGGCCCACGAGCCTGACCCGGGACGAGGACGTGCTCGACACGTGGTTCTCCTCCGCGCTCTGGCCGTTCTCGACGCTGGGCTGGCCCGACGCGGGCGCCGATGCCGGCATCCTGGCGCGCCGCTACCCGACGAGCGTCCTCGTCACCGGTTTCGACATCATCTTCTTCTGGGTCGCCCGGATGATGATGATGGGGCTGCACGTCCTCGACGACGTGCCCTTCCGCGACGTCTACATGCACGCCCTCGTCCGCGACGAGCGGGGTGCCAAGATGTCGAAGTCGAAGGGCAACGTGCTCGACCCGCTCGACTTCGTCGACGGCATCGACCTACCCGGCCTCATCCGTAAGCGCACGGCGGGGATCGTGGATCGCAAGGAGGTCGACCGCATCACGGCCGCGACCCGGAAGGACTATCCCGACGGGATTGATCGGTTCGGCGCCGACGCGCTGCGTTTCACGCTCGCCGCGATGGCGGTTCAGGGACGCGACATCAAGCTCGCGGCGAAGCGGGTCGAGGGCTATCGCGGCTTCGCGACGAAGATCTGGAACGCCGCGCGCTTCGCCGAGCTGAACGCCTGTGCCCGCGTCGAAGGCTACAATCCCCGCGACGCGACCCTCACCCTCAATCGGTGGGTCCTCGGCGAGACCGCCAAGGCGGTCCGCGAGGTCACCGGCGCGATCGAGACCTACCGCTTCAACGAGGCGGCGGCGAGCGCCTACCGTTTCGCTTGGAATACCTTCTGCGACTGGTACCTCGAACTCGCCAAGCCCTTGCTGCAGGGGGAAACCGCCGACGACCGGGCGCGGGCCGAGACGCGGGCGACGGTGTCGTTCGTGCTCGACGAGATCCTCAAGCTGCTGCACCCTTTCATGCCGTTTCTCACGGAGGAACTCTGGGCGATCAAGGGTGCGGAGGGTCCGGCGCGCGCGAACATGCTCGCGCTGGCGCCGTGGAGCGAACTGTCCGGCCTTCGCGACGCCGACGCCGAGGACGAGGTCGGTTGGATCTTGACGTTGGTTTCGGAGGTGCGCTCCGTGCGCGCCGAGATGAACGTGCCGGCCGCCGCGCAGGTACCGCTGGTGCTGGTCGGCGCCGAGCCGGCCGTCGCGCGCTGGGCTGACACCTGGGCGGACACGATCAAGCGGCTCGCGCGCCTGTCGGGGATCACGCGTGCGGCGGAAGCGCCGGCGCGATCGGTGCAGCTGCCGCTTCACGGCGGCGTGGCGGCGCTGTCGTTGCAGGGCGTCATCGATTTCGACGCGGAGCGGTCGCGGCTGGCGAAGGAGATCGCCAAACTTAAGGGCGAAGGAGACAAGATCGAAGCCAAGCTCGGCAACGCGGACTTCGTCGCGCGTGCGCCGGACGAGGTGGTCGAGGAGCAGCGCGAACGCCTCGCGGAGGCTGTGAGCCGGCGCGGGAAACTCGTCGTCGCCCTCGAACGACTCGGCGCCTGACGCGGTGACGGGTGCGCAGGCGCCCGCCCCGGTCCTCGACATCGTCTGCGCCGACGGCGTGACGCTGGGAGGGCATCTCTGGTCGCCCACTGGTGCCCCGCTCGGCACGGTCATCATCAATCCCGCGACCGGCGTGCTCGCCCGCTACTACCATCGCTACGCCGCCTATCTCGCCGGGCACGGCTTCGACGTGCTCACCTACGATTATCGCGGGATCGGCCTGTCCCGTCCGCCTCGGTTGCGCGGCTGCGGCATTCGCTGGCGCGACTGGGGCGAACTCGACTTCGAGGCCGTCCTCGGCGTCGCGCGCACCCGCAATCCCGGTGGTCCGCTCGCCGTGGTCGGCCATAGCATCGGCGGGTTCCTGATCGGCTTCGCCACAGGCGCTTGCCGCATCGACCGCGTCCTCACCGTCGGCGCGCAGTATGCCTATCGGGGTGACTACGCCGCTACCGACCGCCGGCGCCTGATCCTGCGCTGGCACGTCGTCATGCCGATCCTGACGCGGGCCTTCGGCTATTTTCCGGGTAAGCGGCTCGGCTGGCTCGAGGACCTGCCGGCCGGGGTCGCGGATGAATGGAGCGCGCGCCGCGCCCGCATGGAGGCGAGCTATCCGGTGGCCGAGCGCGCCGGCATCCTGGCTCGCTTCGCCGCCGTCCGTGCGCCCATCCTCGCCGTCGCCATGACCGATGATGAATACGCCACGCGGGCGGCGTTGGAGCGGACCTTGGCTTATTACCCCGGCAGCGATCGCAGCCTCAAGACCCTACCACCAGCGGCGCTGGACCTGCCGCGCGTCGGACATTTCTCGCTGTTCCACAGCCGCCACGCCGTCAAGTTCTGGCCGCAGACGCTGCGATGGTTGCGTGATGGCGAGAACCCTTGGCCCGATGCGACGATCCTTCCCATGGAAGGCGCTCCGGCGTGATCCCGATCACTTAAGGGACTACTCCACAACCGGCTCTAAGCCGATGGTTTTGTTGCGCTCCCGCCACAGCGAACAGGCATCTATCTCGCGTAACCGCGAGCCGCGGGAGAGGTCGCTTTTCAGCCATAAACCGCCCGCTAATCTGACCGTAATCTGAGCGAAGACTCTATTTTAGCGAGCATAGAGGCGTCGTCAAGGAACGTTGCGTGAGAGATCGAAGGGCGTGTCGTTGGCGCCAGCTGGATCTCGGCAGGCGACCCCCTATGCACATCAAGAGTTCGAGGTTGGACAGAGTATGGACGCGCGCGTTTTCGACAAGAAGTCACTGCCGAGCCGTCATGTCACCGAAGGGCCGGCCCGCGCCCCGCATCGCTCGTACCTCTACGCGATGGGGCTGACCAAGGAGCAGATACACCAGCCGCTGGTCGGCGTCGCGTCTTGTTGGAACGAGGCCGCGCCCTGCAACATCTCGCTGATGCGCCAGGCGCAGGCGGTGAAGAAGGGCGTGGCCGCCGCCAACGGCACCCCGCGCGAGTTCTGCACCATCACCGTCACCGACGGGATCGCGATGGGCCACCAGGGCATGAAATCCTCGCTCGTGTCGCGCGACCTCATCGCCGACTCGGTCGAGCTCACCATGCGCGGCCATTGCTACGACGCGCTGGTCGGCCTCGCCGGCTGCGACAAGTCGCTGCCGGGCATGATGATGTCCATGGTGCGCCTCAACGTGCCCTCCATCTTCATTTACGGCGGCACCATCCTGCCCGGCACTTTCAGGGGCCAACAGGTGACGGTGCAGGACCTGTTCGAGGCGGTCGGCAAGCATTCCGTCGGCGCCATGTCGAACGAGGACCTCGACGAACTGGAAAGCGTCGCCTGCCCCTCCGCAGGGGCCTGCGGCGCGCAGTTCACCGCCAACACCATGGCGACCGTATCGGAGGCGATCGGCCTCGCGCTGCCGTATTCGGCCGGCGCGCCAGCGCCCTACGAGATCCGCGACCGGTTCTGCATGACCGCCGGCGAGATGGTGATGGAGCTGATAGCCCGCAACATCCGCCCGCGCGACATCGTCACCCTGAAGGCGCTGGAAAACGCCGCCACCGTCGTCGCCGCCTCGGGCGGCTCGACCAACGCCGCCCTCCACCTGCCGGCGATCGCCAACGAATGCGGCATCGACTTCGACCTGTTCGCCGTGGCCGAAATCTTCAAGCGCACGCCCTACATCGCCGACCTGAAGCCCGGCGGCCGCTACGTCGCCAAGGACATGTTCGAGGCGGGCGGCGTCCCGCTGCTGATGAAGACGCTGCTCGACCATGGCTTCCTTCACGGCGACTGCATGACGGTGACCGGCCGCACCATCGCCGAGAACATGGAGACGGTGAAGTGGAACCCGCACCAGGATGTGGTCCGGCCGGCCAACGCACCCATCACCGCGACCGGCGGCGTGGTCGGCCTGCGCGGTTCGCTCGCGCCGGAGGGCGCGATCGTCAAGGTCGCCGGCATGTCGGAGGACGCGCAGACCTTCACCGGGCCGGCGCTCTGCTTCGACTGCGAGGAGGATTGCTACGAGGCGGTCAGCAAGCGTCGGTACGCGGAAGGCTGCGTCCTGGTGATCCGCTACGAGGGGCCGAAAGGCGGTCCCGGCATGCGGGAGATGCTGTCGACCACAGCGGCGCTCTATGGGCAGGGCATGGGCTCGAAGGTGGCGCTCGTCACCGATGGTCGTTTCTCCGGTGCCACGCGCGGCTTCTGCGTCGGCCACGTCGGACCGGAAGCCGCCGTCGGCGGGCCCATCGCGCTGGTGCGCGACGGCGACCTGATCACGCTCGACGCCAAGCTCGGGCTGCTCGACCTTCACGTGCCCGAGGAGGAACTCGCCGAGCGCCGCAAGGCGTGGACGCCGCGCCAGCACGACTTCGGCTCGGGCGCGATCTGGCGCTACGCGCAAACCGTCGGCCCGGCCGTCGGCGGCGCCGTGACACACCCCGGACAGAAGGGCGAAAGGCACGTTTATGCCGACACGTAGTCGTGCCCCGGGCCGTGCCGCCATGGGTCGCGTTAGCAGGATAGCCCTCGGCCTGCTCGCGCCGGCGCTGTTGGCCGCCAGCATGGTTGCGCCGGCGCCCGGTCCGGCCCATGCCTTCGACGGCAGTACCACCGAAGAGCACGTACCGCTGACGATGTTCAAGAACCCCAAGGCCGCGCTTCGTGCCGGCCTTGAGGGCGTGCGCAACGGCCACGCTCGTTCGGCCGTCGCCGCCCTGCAATATGCGGCGGAGGGCGGCGAGTCGCTGGCGCAGTGGAAGCTTGGTAAGATGTACGCCTCCGGGGACGGCGTGCCGCAGGACGACGTCAAGGCTTTCGAATACTTCTCGCAAATCATCGACGGCTACGACGAGGACGACGCCGATCCTCGCGAGGCGCCTGTCGTGTCGAGCGCCTTCGTCGCGCTCGGCGTCTACGACCTGACCGGAATCGCCAACACGCGGATCGTGCCCGATCCGCAGCGCGCGCTGGAAATGTTCCATTTCGCCGCCGTGAACTTCGGCGACGCCAACGCGCAGTACAACCTGGCGCGCATGTACCTCGATGGCAACGGCATCGACAAGGATAGGCGCCAAGCCGCCCGTTGGCTCTACCTCGCCGCCGACAAGGGTCACGTCGAGTCGGAAGCGGTGCTCGGACAACTGCTCTTCTACGGGTACGAGGGCGTCCCGCCGCAGCGCGCCATGGGCCTGATGTGGCTGTCACTCGCCCACGACGGCGTCGCCGATAAGCTCAAGGATCACTGGATCGTCGACCTCTACAACAAGGCGATGTCGTCGGCCAGCGATGCCGACCGACAGGCCGCCGCCGCCGACCTCGACGATCACGGCAAACGTCGAAACTGATCCTCTCGACTTTGCCGCTCCGCAGGGCGCCATCTGCGGCAAGAGGGCGACGCTTCGAGCTGGAACGCGGTTCGGAAGGCAGGACGAGCGCCCTGCTGTCGTTCAGCGGCTCCGGACGGCTGCCGACGTCACTTAGCCAGCACCTCGACGTCGCGATCGAGCGTCGAGCTGACCTTGAAGGTCGTCTGGTAGGTTCTCGAATCGTGCCGCGCGATGGCGACATACTCGCCTTCCGCCAGGACCAGCGCAGGAAAGGCGCCGATCAGCTCGCGGATGACGTCGCCGCCCGGTGTGAGGATCGTGAACGCGGTGTTGGCAAGGGCCTCGCCACCGGAGTCGTTCACGAGCTTCAAGGTCATGACGGCGGAGCGGTGCCGCAGGGTCGCGTCGGTCAGCTTGCCAGCCTGCACCTTGAGGTCGGCCGTCACGACGGAATTGGTCTTGTTGCCGACGCCCGATTTCTGTGCGCCGGCGTAGCCGGCCGTGTCGAGCAGCGTCGAGACCACGTGGTAGTTCCCCTCCGGCAGGCCGATCAGGTCGCCAGCCTTGGCGCCGGAGAGGACGAGCTTGGCCTCGGAGTTGCCGGCCTCCGGCACGAAGATCGAGATCGACAGCTTGGCCGGGTTGATCGGCTTGTCCCCGAGCAGGCCGACCACGCGCAGGGCGCCGACGTTGAGGACGAGACGTTCGCTCGAGGCCTGACCGGTCACGGTAACGCGGCGCACGGCGCTGGCGAGGTCGAGGGCGGCGTGGATGATGTACGTTCCCTGGGGCAGGGTCAGCGTGGGCGTCGCCTCGCTCGACGTCGCGATCATCGCGTGATGGCCTTGCGCGTCCGGCTGCTCCTCGAAGACGCGCCAGCGGATCGGCGCCTTGACGATCGGTTGCGCGTCGCGCGGCGTCATCATGGCGGACAACGACAGTTGACCCTTGCGGGTGTCGGGCGTGGTCGCGGCGCGCGGCGCGGCATTGGGGGAGGGTGCCGGCGTCACCGTGCGCTCGGAGGCCTGGCTTCCCATCTGCCATTGCGCCTGCGCCGGCATGCCCAAGCTGGCGAGGGCGATGCTCGTCCAAGCAAGGTTGACGCGCTTCACGACGGTTGTTTGGCCCATCAATCGTCGTCCCTGCGCAGGAGGCCCGCCGCCGCTGCGGCGAGATTCCTCGGCGACAAGGGATGGAAGGCGAACGTGATGGTGTGACGGCCCGCTCCGACCTCCACGCCGCGAAACAGCAGGTTGACGCGCAGTACGGGAGCCGGGTGCCCGTCGACGCTAGCGGTCCAGCCGGGATAAGCGACATCGTGCAGGACGAGCACGCCGTTGCTCGCCGCCGCGACTGCGACGCTGACGTCGTTGTCGCCATAGGACGTGACGATGGCGGACGAACCGGGGACGTCGGCGGACGCCGGAGTCCCCGGTTCGGCCTGCGGCGCCCCGTTCGTCAGGGCTGCGGACCGCAGCAGGGCCACGTCGTCGGCATCGATGAGGGCTTCTCGTCCGATGGCGAAAGCCGGCACCGTGCCCGCCTCGATCTGGGCGTCGCTGTCGACCGGCACCACGCGCGTGGCGAGATAGACGCGCGGCGCGGCGGCGCTGTCGAGATGGTAGACGTAGAAGCGCGTGCCGGCGAACAGCAGGGTGGCGCGGGGTCGGGGAACCTGTCGCGGCAGGTCGGCGACCGGACGGTCGAGCACGAGGTAGTCGAGGCCGAGCAGCGAGGCGAGCCGCGAGTTGTAGCCCCGGAACGTGTCTGGGAAGGTGCGCAGATTGAGATCGTTGGCGCTCTCCGCCACGCCCGTCGCGCGCTCGTATGCGGCGACGCGCAGCGGATTGTAGCCAGCGGTGTCCTGCAGCTTGAATGTCATGGCCGCGTTCTGCCACGACCCGTCGAGGCCCAGGATCTCGACGCGTGGACGGGCGCCGGCCGCCTCGTCCCGCGCCAGGGCCTGCTTCAGCACGGCCAAGCCCTTCGCCTGATCCGGGTAAAGGCCGTCATAGGCGCTGTAGGTGGAAGCCGGCTCGGCGTTGAGCGGCGAGGCGCAGTTGCGCCAAACCAGTTGACCGGCGGTCGCGGCGACGAGGAGGGAGGCGACGAGGCTCCTTTGCCGCCGCGTCCGGCAGAGGACCAGCACGACGCCGATCACTGACGCGAGCGCGGCCGAGCAGAGCACGTGCTTGAGCGAGCCGTCGAAATGGCCGGCGCGGCGGGCGAAGGCGAAGCCGGCGCCGACCAGCAGCGCGACGAGGCCGCTCGTCAGCGCCGGGGCGACCCACGTCACCGCGCGCCGTCCGGCGATCACCGGCGGTCCCTCGGCGATGAAGCGGTGCAGCAGATACCCCGACAGGAAGGCGAGGGCGACGTTCATCAGGAAGGTCGCGTCGGCCGGCCGCCGATAGAGCGCGACGCCGGGCATCCAGTCGAAGATCACGCCGAAGAACGGTGAATGGCGGCCGAGCGCGTAGATCAGCGCGGCGACGAAAAGGACGAGGAAAGAGCGGGCGCCGCGTTCCAGCAGCCGCCGGCCGGCCAGTCCCTGCCACACGATCAGCACGATCGAAAGCGTGCCGACGAACAGGTAGTCGATGGAGCGGTCCGTCCAATCGTTGCCGGCGACGGTGGCGGCGCCTGGACCCCAGTAGTCATAGACGGGATCGAGCGAGCCGAAGATGTTTGGCGAAAACAGGGTGAGCAGGTTGACCGGGTCCAGCGATCCTTCCAGCGCCATGCCATAGGCGATGCCGGGCCGGTTCGAGTTGTGGAGGAACTGCATCGTGAGCAGGATCGGCACGAGCATGGAGGCGAACGCGACGAGCCCGGCGCAAACGATGACCGGGGCGCGGGAACGCAGGTAGGCCAGCGTGTGGTCCGATCGCACCGCCTGACGCAGCACCGTGGCCGCGAGCGTGATGCACAGGAGATAGGCGACCTGGTCGCGTCCGAGCGCCATCAGCGTGGCGAACATCCCGGCGGCGGCGGCCAGGCCGAGCCCACGCCGGTCGAGCGCCGCACCCAGGCTCCACAGGGCCAGCGGGAACCAGCTGTAGGAGATGATCATGCCGGTGTGCTGCAGCCGCGACGAGGCGGCCCCGCCGAGCATGAACACCAACGCGGCCAGCACGCCGGCCGCCGGCCGCCAGCGCCACCGCCGCGCCAGGCCGAGCATCCCCACGCCACCAAGGAGGAGGTGGCCGGCGATCACGGCGTCAAAGGTCGCCATGCCCGCGTTCGGCGCCATGAGCGCGAACAGCATCATGGACGGCGTGAAGACCAGGGATTGCGGATCGGCCACAGCGGGGTAGCCACCGAAGTGGTAGGGATTCCACAGGGGCACCGTGCTATGGCGCAACGCTTCGCCGAGGAAGCGGAACATCGGGTAGAAGTGGTTCTTCGAGTCCCATGGAACGACGGTGCCGCTGAGCTGCCAGAGTCCCCAACCGGCGGTTTGAACCGCGATGAGGAAGGCGACGGCGGCGCCGAAGGCGCGATGCGTCCAGACGCGCGCGTCAGTGCCGGCGGTGACCCGCGCTCGGCCGGGTGCGGACGGCAGGAGGCCGCTGCCGATCGTATCGTAGAGCGTCATGTCCGGAAATCGTCCCGCGCAGGCATGGAGTGGAGGCGGATGGCGTGCAACGTCAAGCCCCGAATGGCCTCGCTCGCGGCACCTGTCGATGGAGCGGAGGGGATTCCACGCCATTGTGGCGGCTCTGCGTCCCTGCGAACACACCACGCGGGCTTGCCAGCCGATGGTTCGACGAGGCTAAGTCAGCGTCGTTGAACCACCCGTGAACGATCGGTGGACCGGACCCGCCGCGCTTTCCAGCGACGACCGGGGCGGCGAAGATGCACCAGCGCGAACGTCGAGGCCGCAACCATGCTTTTCTATGAACCCGCCGCCCGCCCCAAGGCGATCCTGCCGCACGACCCGTTCAAGGCCCTCATCGCGCCGCGCCCGATCGGCTGGGTCACAACGCAGTCGGTGACGGGCCTCGTGAACCTCGCGCCGTACTCCTTCTTCAACGCCTTCAACGACCGGCCGCCGATCATCGCTTTCTCGTCGACAGGCTATAAGGATTCGGTCGCCAACGTCGCCGAGACCGGCGACTTCGTCTGGAACATGCCGACCTATCCGCTGCGCGAGGCGATGAACAAGACCGCCGCGCCGCTGCCGCGCGGCACGAGCGAGCCCGAGTTCGCCGGCCTCGAGATGGTACCCAGCCGGCTCGTCGCGCCCCCTCGCGTCAAGGCGAGCCCCGCGAGCCTCGAATGCAAGCTCGTCGAGGTAAAACGCTTGGCCGATCGCCACGGCACGGCGCTCGACACTTGGCTGGTGCTCGGCGAGGTCGTCGGCGTCCACATCGACCAAGCCTTCGTCAAGGACGGCATGGTCGACATGGCGGCGATGCGGCCGATCGCGCGGTGCGGCTACGCGGAATACGTGACCGCCGACCAGCCCTTTTCCATGGATCGGCCGCCAAGCGTATGACCGGCTCGACACCGAGGCGCGCACAGGTTCTCCGCAGCGGCGCTTAAGCGTCCCTTTACCATGATCGTCGAAAGTCGGGCGTATCGAAGCTTTCGCGCGGTCATCTCCATGATCCTCAACCAATTCCGGACCTGGGTCCGAACCGCCGCCCCGGCCGCTCGCGCCGAGGGCGCAGCCGCGCTCGCGCGCGCCTACCTGCACTCCCGCTTGGCGCACGACGAGCGATGCGACGCGCTCGACGTCCTCACCGGCCTGCTCGACGATCCGTCGCCGCTGGTGCGCCGCGCGCTCGCCGACACCTTCAGCGCCGCCAACGACGCGCCGCACCACATCGTGCTCGCACTCGCCGACGACCAAGCCTCGATCGCGGCGGTCGTCCTCGCCTCGTCGCCCATCCTGTGCGACGCCGAGTTAATCGACTGCGCGGCGACCGCCGAGCCGTCGGCTCAGGTCGCGGTCGCCGGCCGATCAGGGTTGAGCGCCCCGGTCGCCGCCGCACTGGCCGAGATCGCCTCGCCGGCCGCGCTGATCGCGCTCGCCCGCAACCGGACCGCGTCGGTGCCCCACTTCTCGCTCCGCCGCATGATCGAACGCCACGGCACCGACGCCGCGCTCCGCGAGGCGCTGCTGACGCGCCCCGCCTTGCCGGCGGATGTCCGTCTCGACCTCGTCGCCGCCACGACGCGCGCGCTCGCCGCCTTCGTCACCGGTCGCAGCTGGATGACGAGCGACCGGATGGGTCGCGTCGCGCGCGAGGAGAAGGACAAGGCGGCTATCGTCATCGCCGGCACCAGCGTCGACGGGGCCGGAGCGCTCGTCGCCCACCTGCGCCAAGCCGGCCATCTCACCGTCGGCTTCGCCTTCCGCGCGATTCTGTGCGGCCGCATCGAGCTGTTCAAGGCGACTTTGTGCGAACTGTCCGGCGTTGCGCCCACCCGGGTCGAGTCCCTGGTGGCCCATTGCGAGAGCACAGGGTTCGCGGCCCTTTATCGCAAGGCGTCGCTGCCGCCCGACCTGCTGCCGGCCTTCCGCATCGCGCTCCGCGCGGTCCGTGAGGGCGACTGGACCGCCGTACCGGGCGCCAGCCTGTCGCGGCGCGTCATCGAACGCGTGCTGACCGCCTGCGACGCCATCAACAGCGGCGAGCTCGACAAGCTGCTGGTACTGCTGCGTCGCTTCGAGGCGGAGGCGGCGCGCGAAGAGGCGCGGATGTCGAACGGACCGGAGATCGCGCCGCTCACGCTTCGGCCGGGGACTTGGCCGGCCGCCGAGCCGCTGCTGCTGACCGACCTCGACGCGCCCGAGCACGACCCGCCGCACACCCGCGGACGCTCTGTACAACGGCAACGCGCGCGCTCGGCCCTGTTCACCATCGACATGGCGGCGATCGAGGCGGAACTCTGCGCGGCGTGACCGACCATTGCGTCAGGCCATCAATCCCGTCGCCTGCGCCCAGTACAGCAGCATGATCGTCTTGGCGTCGACGATCTCGCCGCCCTCGACCATCGCGATCGCGGCGTCCAGCGTCGTCTCGATCACCTCGATGTCCTCGCCTTCCTCGCGGAGGCCACCGCCGTCGGAAACGCGGTCCGCGGCCTCGTAGGGCGCTACGAAGAAGGTGAGCCGCTCGGTGAAGCTGCCGGGCGACATGTAGGACTGGAACAGGCGGCGCGGCGTGCCGGACAGGCGGATGCCCGTCTCCTCCTCCGTCTCCTTGACCACCCGCGTCAATGGATCGACCCCTTCCAGCTTGCCGGCGCAGGCTTCGACGATAGACTCGACACCTTCCTTGAGGAACGCGACGCCGCGGAACTGGCGGATCAGGATGATCGTGCCGCGCGCGCGGTCGTAAGGGAGGATGGTGACCCCGTCGCCGGTATCGAGGATTTCGCGGGTCAGGTCGCTCATCCCGCCGTCGCGGCGGCGGCGGCGGAACACGACGCGCTCGAAATGGCCGAAGCCGCGAACAAGCGTTTCACGCTCGGTGATCTGGGTCTTCTCGATCTCTGCCAACGGTCAATATCCAAACTGTTCGCGCAGGATGCGTTCGTCGAGCGAGTGGCCGGGATCGTGGAGCAGGACGAGGCTGGTGTCTCGGTCCATGACGATCTCGACGTGAACGACGTGGCGCACCTCGAAATGGTCGGCCACCGCGGAGACCGGGCGCTTGTTGGTCTCCAGCACGTCGATCTCGACGCGCGCGGTGTCGCGGAGCAGCGCGCCGCGCCAGTGCCGCGGGCGGAACGCCGCGATCGGCGTCAGCGCCATCAAGGACGTGTTGAGCGGCAGGATCGGGCCACCCACCGACAGGTTGTAGGCGGTCGAACCGGCGGGGGTCGCGATCAAGGCCCCGTCCCCGATCAATTCGCTGAGGCGCTCCTTACCGTCGATCGTGATCCTGAGCTTGGCCGCCTGGTAGGTCTGCCGCGACAGGAACACTTCGTTGATGGCACGGCCCTTCGACACCTCGCCGGACGCGGACGTCGCCTGCATGACGAGAGGGTGGATGATCGAGGGAAGAGCCTCCTCCAGGCGCTCGCGCAGATCCTCGTCCCGCTTCTCATTCATCAGGAAACCGACCGAGCCGCGGTTCATGCCGTAGATCGGTGTCTTCGCTTCCATGAAGCGATGCAGCGTCTGGAGCATCAATCCGTCACCGCCGAGCGCGACGATCACGTCCGCATCGCTCTCCGGGGCGTTCCCGTAGGCCGCCGCGAGGCTGTCGCGGGTGGCATCCGCCTCCGGCGATCCGGATGACAGGAACGCGATCTTCTCGAAGCGATGGCCGGACGCCTTAGCGGCGGGCATGGGGCATGACTCTGCGGACGTGACGTTCCCTCGCCCTCATAGCCGGCGAAGGTCCCGAACGCAAAGCTGGTTCGCTCAGTAGCGCTCGCGCAGGCCGCGCCGGCGATGGCGGTGAGGACGGCGCGGCGCGGCGTCGCCGAAAGTCTCGTTGAGGTAAAGATCGACCTCGTCGCGCGAGGCGGTGGCGACGCAGCGGCTGCCCGAGACCTCGAAGCCGGGGCTGCAGAAGTACTCGACCTTCGTGATCGCCGCGACCGCAGCCATCGCCGGGAGCGGTGCGGCTCCCATCGCCGCCGCGCCCGTGGTCCCGACGGCTGTCGCGGCGGCTCCGAGGCCAAGACCGGTCAACAGGATGGCGGCCAAACGCATATCGTGTCCCCGTGCGCCACCGGAGGCGGTGGATGCCCTTCCTTGTCGATCGTGCGGCGTTTGACAACCACCGCTTAGTTCACGTGGCGCGGCGAGCGCCATTATGGCGAAGGCTGTGTCACCCCGGACATACGCCGGCGCGCTCGCGCCCGGCGGAGCGACCGACGAGGCATGGAACGGAGCCGGTCCATTCCGATGCGGGCCGCGCACGTAGCGGCCTGATGCTTCAGCGTTGGTTGCTCGCCCTGATGTCGAGCGCGTCGATCAGCACGTCGGGTGTCCCCAGCATCCCCATGGCGGCGATGCCGATCCCGCTTTGCGAGGCCACCGACACGTCGATCGTCCTGGGATCGGCGACGAACCCGGCGATCGCCGCGCCGAGCGCCTTCACCTTCGGGTTATCGTTGACGAGCGCCGGCAGGTTGTTGGTGAAGAAGTCGACGCCGGTATCACGTTCCTGCTCGACGCTCACGCCATCCTTCCTCGCCTTCCAGGCGATCGCCTTGTCGAACAGGCCGCCGTTGGTGAGCTTGAGGTCCATCGACTTGGCGACGATGGCGATTATGGCGGCTTGCGCGGTCTCGGGATCGGACGAGAGGAGGCCGTTGCCGACGTTGCCCAACGCCAGGCTAAGATCGACGGTCCCCATGTCGGTGCCATTGACCCGAAGCGTGTTGACCGTGAGGTTCCGCGTCGCAGCGTCGTAGGTCGAGTCGAGCATTCCCGACACGTCGAGGTGGCGATATCCCATGGCGTGGAGCGGCAGGCCGCTCCCTTCGCCCTCTGGCGCGTCGAACAGGACGTTCTCGACGCTCACCGCGGCCTTTCTCGGGATTTCCCTACCTGCGCCATCGGAGGCGATGACGACGTGGCCGACCTTGAACTTGACGTGACCGGGCTGGGTGTCGGCCGGTTCCCCGTCGGATGTCTGCCCGAGCAGGTCGACGTCGATCCCGGCGGCATCGAGCGTTCCGGCCTGCGGAATGGCGGCCTCGGGCCCGGGGGCTCCGCTGGGCAGCGTCAGCGGACCGACCACAAGGGCGTCGATCGCGACCTTGCCCTGCTTGGCGCCCTGGAACCGAAACGACCGGACGTCGGCGCCCCCAACCTTGCCATCGCCGAAATTCGTCAAGGAGGCGCGCAACATGCCGAAGTCGACGGTGCCCGTCGGCGCCTCGTTGTGGGAGGCGATATCGCTCAGCACCAGCGAGCCGATCGTGAAGGAATGCGCCACGTCGTCGAACAGCGCGGCCGATCTCGGATCGCCCGCCGGCCCTGGACTGGCCGTCGCGAGGCCGGTGTTCAGCGCGCGGGCCTTCGCCCCGGTTCCCTGGATCGCTCCGACCGTGAGGGTGGAATGCTTGGTCACGTTGGTGACCGTCACGTCGTGTGCGATGACCGAGTCGGTGAGGGGCAGGATCGGCTCGGCGTCGCTTGTGCGGATCGACCCGAACACGTGCGCGACCTGCCCGAGGTCGAGGCCGGTTGCCTCCACCGTGCCCAACGCGCCGTTCACCGCGCTGTCGGCGTCCTTGATCGCGAAGCTGCCACCGCTGGCGCTACCTGCCGCCACCTTGCCCGCCGCCACGCCGGCGAGGAGAACATGGGCCAGCGTCGCGTGGCGCTCGGTACCGGGCGTCCGGTCGTCGCTGACGATCTCGGGCATCACGATCGCCGAGGCGGACAGACGACGCAGGCGCGCTTCCATCGTCATCCCGCCCTTGCCATCCGTGTTCTTGGTGTCCGTGTTCTTGGCGTCGAGGAGGGCGGCCAGGTCGGCGCTCGTCAGCGCCGTACCTGTCATGTCGACCCGCTTGATCCGGACAGTCGTGGCGCCGTTGACGATCATGATGTTCTCGGCCGAGGCCGTTCCGTTGTCGGTCACCGGCACCGGCGTTGCCGCCGGGTGCGGGGATGCGGAAGGCGGACCACCGTTCGCCGGCGCGGCCGCCGCCGTATCGACCGAGAAGGACATGGCGAACCCGGCGACCGGCAGGCGCAGCGTGCCAACCGTCACGCGCCACGGGTCGGCGCCGGTGCCGTGCAGGCTCACCCCACTCAGGCGCAATCGGCCGGCGAGCGGCTCCGCGATGATGTCGGCCACCGTCAACTCGGGATGCGCGGCCAGTAACCGGGCGAGCGCGTCACGCGCCCGCAGCGTCGCCCCGAGTTCGACGACGCCGCAACCAAGCGCACCCACCAGGAGGGCTACGGCAATCTTACCCGGCTTTCCTCGCATACGACGACTCCCGCCCACACGGCCGACCTGTCGCACAGGTCGAAGGATCACGACGCGGTTGTCCGTTCAAGACCGCGTGTCACGCAAGGGATCAAGCCGGGAAACGGATCGTGGACCAAACGTCTCGACCGATCGGCCGGCGCGCGGCCTCAGACCGCGAAACTAATCCCGCAGCCGCAGGACGACGTCGCCTGCGGATTATGGATCTTGAAGGCGGCGCCCATCAGATCGTTGACGAAGTCGATCCTGGCCCCGTGCAGGAACGGGAGCGAGGTTTGATCGATCAGCACCGTCGCGCCATCCCGCTCGAGCACGAGGTCGTCCACTTCTCGATCGGTGACGATGTCATAGGTGTACTGGAAGCCGGAGCAGCCGCCGCCGTCGACGCCGACGCGCAACGCCGCGCCCGCGCTCTCGCCTTTCAGGATCTCGGCCACCCGCTTCGCCGCCGACGCGGTGAGGTCGATCGCCGGCGCGGCCTCTGCAACTTGATCTGTCATCACGACTTTATCCCAGCGCGTTCGCCCGGTACGTAGCACCTTCGCGCACATCCAACTTGGAAGATACGTGCGCCCCGATCCTTCCGCAACAGGGCGCGCCGGCTTGGCTCGACGATGACCATGGACAGAGCCCCCTACGCCGCCGCGCCCGAGGCCAGTCTCGGGCGCCTGCTGCCCGAACCTGGTTCGCCGACGCGTTCCGACTTCCAGCGCGACCGCGACCGCATCATCCACGCGACTGCCTTCCGTCGCCTCGCCCACAAGACACAGGTCTTCGTGCCGCACGAGGGCGATCACCATCGCACCCGTCTCACCCACTCCATTGAGGTCGGGCAACTCGCCCGCGCGCTCGCCCGCTCGCTCCACCTCGACGAGGACCTCGCGGAGGCGGTGGCGCTCGCCCACGACCTCGGTCACACCTGCTTCGGCCATACCGGCGAGGAGGTGCTCGACACGCAGATGGCCGGCCTCGGCGGCTTCGACCACAACGCCCAAACCCTGCGCATCGTGACCAAGCTGGAACGCCGCTACGCCGCCTTCGACGGCCTGAACCTCACCTACGAGACGCTGGAGGGCCTGACCAAGCACAACGGCCCGTTGCTGGAGCGCGACGGAACGGCGGTGCCGGCCTACGCCGGGCGCGGCCTGCCCGGCATCTTTCGTGAGGTGGACGCCGTGCGCCCGCTCCGCCTTGACCGCTACGCGGCGGCGGAGGCGCAATGCGCCGCGCTCGCCGACGACATCGCCTACAACGCCCACGACCTCGACGACGGTTTGCGGGCCGGGCTGTTTACACTGGCCGCGTGCCACACCGTGCCGTTCCTGGCCGCGCTCCTCGACCGGATCGCCGAGCGTCACCCCGGCTTGTCGGAGAACCGCACCATCCACGAACTGACGCGCCGGGTGATCACCCGCTTCGTCGAGGATGCCGTCGCCGAGAGCAGGGATCGCTTGGGCGGGCTCGACAGCCTCCAAGCCGTGCGCGACTTCGGTAGGCCAGTGGTGGCGTTCTCGCCGGCGATGGCAACGGCGGAGCGCGCGGTCAAGTCGTTCCTGTGGACGCACATGTACCGCCACGAGGATCTCGTCGTGATCCGCCAGCGCGCCGGAAGCATCGTGCGCGACCTTTTCATGCTGTACCGCGAACAGCCTAGCCTCATGCCGGAGGAATGGGTGGCAGCGGCCGACCCGACGGACCGCTCCGGCCGCCGCGAACGGCTCATCTGCGACTACATCGCCGGCATGACCGACCGTTACGCGCTGGCCGAGCACCGCCGCCATTTCGCGACGACGCCGGAGTTGCGCTACGGCCGGGTGCAATCCGAGGCGCGAGGCTGGGCGTCCGACCTTTAACCCTTGTTCGGCCGGCGCTTTCGCCGGATAGTCCTGCGTCAGGCCGGCGCGAAGGTCAGGGCCACGCCGTTGATGCAGTAGCGCTGGCGCGTCGGCGGCGGCCCGTCGTCGAAGACATGGCCGAGATGGCTGCCGCACGTCGCGCAATGGACCTCCGTCCGCACCATCCCGTAGGACCGATCCACCGTGGTTTCCACGGCGCCGCCGATCGGATCGTTGAAACTCGGCCAACCCGTGCCGCTCTCGAACTTGAACGACGTCTCGAACAACGGCGTTCGGCAGCCGGCGCAGGAGAAGGTGCCGGCGCGGTGCTCGTGGAGCAGGGCGCAACTGCCCGGCCGCTCCGTTCCGTGGCTGCGCATCACGGCGTACTGCTCCGGAGAGAGCTTGGCGCGCCATTCCGCATCGGTGTGGGTCACGGGATAGATGCTCGTTTTCGTCATCGCGGTCTCCTCAACGTCTCCCATATGGCCACGGTGAGGAGGCCATCAAAGGGCCGCCTCAGCCCGACACGCTCACGGATGGAAGTGCTTGCTTCCCGGCCGCGCCTCGGCCGTTTCCTGCGCGGCCTGGCTCGCGACGCAGTTCGCCAGCAGGATGTAGTTGCCCGTCGTCACGAGCCGCGTGCAGATGCGCCGGTCCTTGGCCTGGAGGCCCGGCCATGCGTCCTTGACCGCCTGGTAGGCAGCCTGTTGGCGCCGGACGCAATCGTCCTCGAAGGCCTGCTTGCGGGCGTCCGAGAGCTCGCTGCCCCGGTAGAGGCTCCTCGCTTCCCGGCAGTTCGCGTCGACGGGGTAGATCGGGATCTCCTCCGCCAGGGCAGAGGCCGACAGAAGGAGGAAACCGATGATGGAGGCAGGAAGCGTTCGCACGGGCGGGTCCCTCCGGCGGCGTCGCCGATGCCCTTGATCTAAACACCGGCCGCGCAGGGTTCCAGCGAGCGGGTGCCGCGACACTTGCCCTTTCCTTCGACCCGATGCCTGACATTCCGGTGCTTTTGACGCTTCCCGGCTTTTCCTCTACGGGCGTGCTCTTCCAGACGCAGCCGATGGCGGCCCATGAACCTCTTCGCCACCTTCCACGACCGGGTCGCCGCGATCCTGTCAGGCATCGTCGCCGACGGACGGCTGCCGGCCGACCTCGACCTGCGCCGCTTCGTGGTGGAGCCGCCGCGCGACCCCTCGCACGGCGACCTCGCCGTGAACGCCGCCATGGTCTACGCCAAGGAGGCCAAGGCGAGCTTCCCCAACCCGCGGGAACTCGCCCTCGCGATCGCGGCCGCGCTGGTCGGCGAAGCCGGCGTGGCAGCGGCGGAGGTGGCCGGTCCGGGCTTCATCAACGTCCGGCTGAAGCCCGACGTGTACGCGCTGGTGCTGCGCGCCGCCCTCGTCGCCCCCGACGTTTTCGCGCGAGGTCGTCCCGTCGCCGCTCCGGTCAACGTCGAGTACGTGTCCGCCAACCCGACCGGGCCGATGCACGTCGGCCACGGGCGCGGGGCGGTGTTCGGCGACGCGCTGGCCAGCCTGCTCGCCTATTCCGGCCGCGCGGTGACGCGGGAGTACTACATCAACGACGCCGGCGCGCAGGTCGACGTGCTCGCCCGCTCGGCCTACCTGCGCTACCGGGATGCGATAGAGGGAACGACGACGCCGATCCCGGACGGCCTATATCCCGGCGACTACCTCATCGCCGTCGGCGAGGCCCTGGCGGCGACCTACGGCGCCCGCCTCGTCCGGCTTCCCGAGGCCGAGTGGCTGCTTCCGGTGCGCACCGCCGCCATCGACGCGATGATGGCGATGATCCGCGACGATCTCGCCGCGCTCGCCATCCGCCACGACGTCTTCTTCTCCGAGCGGTCCCTGACGCGCGGCCCCGGCGGCGACGCGGTGGCGACCGCCGTCGCGGCGCTCAAGGCCAAGGGACTCGTCTACGTCGGGCGCCTGCCGCCTCCGAAGGGGCAAGTCGCCGAGGATTACGAGGATCGCGAGCAGACCCTGTTCCGTTCGACCACCTACGGGGACGACGTCGACCGCCCGCTCCTGAAGGCCGATGGCGGTTACACCTACTTCGCCGCCGACATCGCCTACCACAAGGTGAAGATCGACCGCGGCTCCACCGACCTGATCGACGTGTGGGGCGCCGACCATGGCGGCTACGTCAAGCGCATGCAGGCGGCGGTGAGCGCGCTCTCGGACGGCCGGGCGGCGCTCGATGTCAAGCTTTGCCAACTCGTCAAGCTGATGCGCGAGGGCGAGCCGGTCAAGATGTCGAAACGCTCCGGCGACTTCGTCACCCTGCGCGAGGTGGTGGACGAGGTGGGCGTCGACGCCGTGCGTTTCATGATGCTGTTTCGCAAGAACGACGCGCCGCTCGAATTCGACTTGGCGAAGGTGCGCGAGCAATCCAAGGACAATCCGGTGTTCTACGTCCAGTACGCCCACGCCCGCGCCAGATCGGTCGTGCGCCAGGCACTGGTCGCCTTCCCGGACCTCGACGTGTCCGGCATCGCGCTCGCCGGCGCCGACTTCTCCCTCCTGAGTGATGAAGGGGAGACTAGACTGTATAGGCTCGTCGCGCAGTTTGCCCGCGTGATCGAGGCTGCGGCCCAGGCGCACGAGCCGCACCGTCTCGCCTTCTACCTCCACGACCTCGCTTCCGCCTTCCATTCCCATTGGACGCGCGGGTACGATCAGCCACAATTACGCTTTGTTAATGCAGAAAGTAGAGAAATGACTTGTGTGCGTCTGGCGCTGGTTTCGGCCATCGGCGGCGTCATCGCGACGGGTCTCGGCATTCTCGGGGTTTCGGCACCCGACGAGATGCGCTGACGGCAAGGGGTTCGGCCACGCACCTCGGCCTCGGGACGAGATCGGTGGATCGTCCGTATCGATGGACGGCCGTCGAGAGGTTCAAGCGTAGAGGCGATCCCGATCGCCGCACGAGGTCAGAGTATGAGCGAGCCCGTAGCCAAGCAGCGTCCGACCGCCAACCTTGACTCGCTGGAGCGGCGTCTGCGTCAGTCGGCGCATCCGCAGGCACACGACGACGATCCCTTGGCCGAGCTCGCCCGCCTGGTGGGCGAGCAGCACGATCCCTACGGCGACGTCTTCGCGCAGGAGGCCCGGCCCCGCCAGCCGCCGCTGTTCGAACACGCCGCTCGTGAGCCGGTCGTGCCCCTGGGACAGGGTCGGCTCGAGCCGGCCTTCGATGTTCGCCAGGCGGCGAAATCCGGTCAAGCCGTGCCGTCCATCTCGCCCCGCCTGTTCGGCGACTTCGCGGCCATCGAGGCCGGCTTGCGCGGCGCGGCGCCGGATCGCGACGAGTCTTTCGCGAACCAAGCCCAACAATCCGCCTTTGACCAATCCTCCGAGGCGCTCCTGCGCCGGACCCACGCCGCGCACGCTGCCGATGGCGCAGCCTACGCGCGGGACGGGTACGAGCGGGACGGCGCCCACGCGGAGCCGGGATACCAGGAGCAGGGCTACCAAGAAGGCTACCAGGAGCACGCCCGCCAGGACCCGGCCTACCAGGTGCACGCCGAGCAGGGATGGGCGCCTCACGACGCCGGAGTGAGCCGGTCCAGGCGCCCGGTCACCATCATGGCGGCCACGATCGCCGTCGCCGTGATCGGCATCGGTGGCGCCTTCGCCCTCAAAGGGTCGACCAGCTCTCCGGCCCAGATCAAGACGATCATGGCGGCGGCCGGTCCGATCAAGGTTCAGCCTCCCGCCGACGCGGACGGATCCAAGGACGACGGGTCGGCGACAGGCCCGACGTCCCAGGCACCGACCAAGCTGGTCAGCCACGAGGAGCAGCCGGTCGACATGTCCCAGGCCGTGCAGGACAATGTAGCGCGCAATCCCAACGTCGCGATGGCGTCGCCAGGCGACGCCTCCAGCGTTCCGGTACCTCTCTCGCCGGGGCAGGCGCAGAACGCGGAGACGCCGTCCAGCGATGGGTCGGATGAGCAGGTCGGCGGATTCGGCTCCGGCCTGCCGGCCCCCAAGAAGGTCAAGGTCGTGTCGGTCACGCCCGAGGGCGTGATCCTTCCCAACGACCGACCGCCGGCGGCCGCCATGCCGGCGCCGCGCCAAGCGCCGGCCAAGACCAGCGACCACGCGGGGCCGGTGGCCAAGGCGTCCACGCCGAGAACCGCGACGCCGAAGACGACCTCGCGCGTCGCCTCCGCGCCCACAACGATCGAGGCCGCCGCCGGCGAGGGCTCGGCCGAGGACTCGGCCCCGAAGGCTCTCACGCCGAAGACGGTCAGGAAAGCCAAGCCACAGCGCGTCGCGTCGGCCGAGATCGGCCCGCCCGAGGCGACGGAGGCCGTCGAGCCCAAGGTGACCGGCGACGGCGGTTTCGCCGTGCAGCTCGCCGCCCCGGGCTCCGAAGCCGAGGCTAAGACGGTATCGACGCGGCTCGGCAAGAAGTTCGCCGACGTCCTGTCGGGGCATCAGCTCGCCTTCCGCAAGGCGGACAGCAACGGCAAGTCGGTGTACCGCGTCAGGGTCGGCAGCCTCAGCAAGGAGGACGCGGTGAGCCTGTGCGAGAAGCTGAAGGCCGACGGCGGCACCTGCTTCGTCGCCAAGAACTGAACGATCAGTGACGAGAACGGAGCGATCGGTGGCGAGCCACGTCGAACGGGCGCTCCCACGGCAGGCCGGGCGTCCGCGCCGGTGACCCGCGCCTTCGTCTGCGGTTGCCTCGGCTCCACGCTCGGTGCCGACGAGCGCGCGTTCCTGAGGGACGCGGCGCCGCTCGGCGTGATCTTGTTCCGCCGCAACATCGAGACACCCGAGCAAGTCCTTCGGCTGACGTCGGAAATCCGAGCGGCGCTCGGCCGCGACGATGCCATGCTCCTCGTCGACCAGGAGGGCGGTCGCGTCCAGCGCCTGAGCGCGCCGTCTTGGCGGCGCTACCCGGCCGCCGCCCGCTTCGCCGCCCTCGCCGATCTCGACGAGCGGGCCGACGCGATCCGCCTTTCCGCCCGCTTGATCGCGGCGGATCTCGCGGCGCTGGGCATCGATGTCGATTGCATGCCGGTGCTCGACGTGCCGGTCCTGGGCGCCCACGACATCATCGGCGACCGCGCCTATGCCCACGATCCGGCGGCCGTCGCCCGCCTGGGCCGCGCCGCCGCCGATGGCCTGCTCGCCGGCGGCGTGTTGCCGGTGATGAAGCACGTGCCGGGGCACGGCCGGGCGAAGGCCGACAGCCACCTGGCGCTGCCGATCGTCGAAACGCCGCTCGCCGACCTCGCGGCCTCCGACTTCGAGCCGTTCCGCATCAACAACGATCTGCCGGCCGCGATGACCGCCCACGTCGTCTACGCGGCGCTCGACCCCGAGCGCCCGGCGACGATCTCGCCGACCGTCATCGGCGACGTGGTGCGCGGCGCCATCGGGTTCGAGGGCCTCCTGTTCAGCGACGACGTGTCGATGAAGGCGTTGCCGGGTGGCTTCCGTGACAAGACCGCCGCCCTCTTCGCCGCCGGTGTCGATGTCGCCCTTCATTGCAACGGCGACCGTGTCGAGGCGGAGCAGGTCGCCGCCGCGAGCCCGGTGCTGGCTGGCGCGAGCCGGGCGCGCGTCGACAGGGCAATGGCGGCGACGCGCGGCCCACGATCGACCTTCGACGTGGTGGACGCGACACGGCGGTTCGAAGGCGTGCTGACGATGATTGGTCGTCCCGCCTAGTTCTCCACCGCGATCTCGCGGCCGCCGGTTCCGGTCGTCTCGTCGAGCATGGTGCGCCTGCGAAGCGCAGCGGTACACCGTTGTCCCTTCGGCTGCCGGCGGCCGCCGCTCACGCGCCTTGTTTTCACCCCTCGACCCGCATAAGTCATGGGGAAGTAATAGCGGGCGCGAACGGAGGTCTGCCATGGGCAGCATGTCCATCATTCACTGGATCATTCTCGGAGCGGTGCTTCTCCTTTTCTTTGGCGGGAAGAACAAGATTTCCGACGTGATGGGCGACGTTGCCAAGGGCATCAAGAGCTTCAAGAAGGGCTTGTCGGAGGATGACGAGCCGAAACCGGCGGTGCGCCCGATCGAGCCGGTCAGGACGCTGGACCAGTTCCCGCAGCCGGTGCCCACGGCCGCGTCGCAGCCGGTCTCGCATGGCCAAGTCGTGCATGGCGACACGGCTCCCGAGAGTCGCAAGGCGAGCTGAAGCCGATAACGGATCGAGGTCAGCGCACGATGTTCGATTTTGATGCCAGCAAACTGCTCATCGTCGGGGCGATCGCGCTGATCTTCATCCCGCCGAAGGACCTGCCGCGCGTGTTGCGGCAGGTCGGCCAGTTCGTCGGCAAGATGCGGCGCATGGCGAGCGAGTTCCAGGGCCAGTTCATGGATGCGATGCGGGAGGCCGACATGGCCGACCTGCGCGAGGAGGCCCGCAACCTCGCCGCCGCCGCCAAGGCCGGCGTCGGTTTCGACGCGGTCGCCGACCTGAAAAGCCATCTCACCGGCGCGATCGAGGGCAAGCCGATGACCATGGACACGGTGTCATCGCCGACCGATCCTGCCCGTTCGATGGAGGCTGCGGGTCCCGAGCCGCGCCAGATCGCCGCCGAGGACAACCTCGCGCCGTGCGAAGCCGTCGCTGCGACGGCGCCCGCCACCGATCGACCCGTCCCGCGCGCGGCGCACGCCGAGACGGTTCACGCCGCGGCGCCTCGTGCCGAGGCGGCCGGGACCCACCATCGCGTCGATACGGCCGTGGAGGCGTCCGTGGTGTCGTCGTCCGCCTGAACCCGGCTTTCACGGGCGATCCGTCAGTCCCAAGGGTGGGGGAACGCACCCCGACACGCGAGGAGGGCGCGGCGGAGCCCGCCGGCGCGACACCATGACCGATGCGGACATCGAGGCGACGAAAGCGCCTCTCATGGAACATATCCTCGAACTCCGCACGCGCCTGATCAAGGCGCTGGCGACGTTCCTCGTCCTGTTCATCATCTGCTTCTTCTTCGCGAAGACCTTCTACAACGTCCTGGTGGTGCCCTACACCCACGTCGCCGGTCCGGACGCACGGTTGATCTACACGGCACCGCAGGAATACTTCTTCACGCAGATCAAGGTGGCTTTCTTCGCCGCCGCTTACCTCGCCTGTCCCGTCATCTTCTCGCAGATCTACGCCTTCGTCGCACCCGGCCTCTACAAGCACGAGCGTAACGCGTTCAGGCCTTACCTCATCGCGACGCCGGTGTTCTTCCTGTTCGGTGCGCTCCTTGTCTATTTCGTGGTGATGCCGAACCTGCTGCACTTCTTCATCGGCATGGAGCAGGCGAAGACGCCAGGCCGCGCCCAGATCGAGCTGCTGCCGCGCGTCAGCGAATACCTGTCGCTGATCATGACGCTGATCTTCGCTTTCGGCGTGATGTTCCAGCTTCCCGTGATCATCACGCTGCTCGGGCAGATCGGCATCGTTGATACCAAGTTCCTGCGCGCCAAGCGCCGCTACGCCGTGGTTCTCGTCTTCGCCGCCGCCGCCGTCCTGACGCCGCCCGACGCCTTCTCCATGCTCGCGCTCGCGGTTCCGGCCATCGGGCTCTACGAGGGGGCCATCCTCGTGGTCGCCCTGATGGAGCGGCGTCGCGCGGCGGAGGCGGCCAAGTCGACGTAGGTCCGGTGTAGGCGGGCCTCGAACGCGAGGATAAGGGTCCCTGATGGAGCAGCCTGATGACAGCTTACATGGTTGTAGTGGCCACGATCACCGACGCGGAACGGTTCGGGCGATACCGGAAGGCGGTCACGCCGCTCATCGCGGAATTCGGAGGGAGGCACGTGAGGGGTGGAACGGCTGAACGCCTCGAAGGACGGCAGGATGGGCGTGGCGTAGCCTTGTTCGAGTTCCCGTCCATCGAGGCTATTCACGCCTTCTGGACCTCCCCCGAATACGGTCCGGTGAGGGAAATGCGCCGCGATGCCGCGACCTTGGATGTTTGGGCTGTTCCAGGCGCCTGATACGGGCATCATGCGTCAGGTTTCATCCATCGGTTCACGCTCATGAAAACCTCCGACGTCGACATCGTCATCGTACCGGGCCTGGGCGGCGGAACGTCGGACCATTGGTACAGCCGCTGGGAGCAGAAGCTGCCGACCGCCCGGCGGATGGCGCAGGAGGACTGGCGTCATCCGCGCCTCGCGTCCTGGGGCGAGGGACTGGTGTCGGCGGTCCACGCGGCGACGCGGCCGGTGGTGCTCGTGGGGCACGGTCTCGGCGTCGCCACCATCGCGCACGCCGCCGAGCGCGTCTGCGACCGGGTCGTCGGCGCCTTCCTCGTCGCGCCGCCCGCCGTCAGGGTGCTGCGCTCTCTGGAAGCCGTCGATCCAACGTTCGCCGATCTCCCGCTGACACCGCTGCCGTTTCCGGCCGTGCTGATCGCCAGTCGCGACGACGATCACGGGTCCTTCGAGGAGAGCGAGGAACTGGCGAAGGCCTGGCGCATCGAACTGGTCGACGCCGGGGCATCGGGCCACCTCGACGACGAGAGCGGTCACGGACCGTGGCCGGAGGGGCTGATGCGCTTCGCCGGCTTCCTCAAGAGCCTTTCGTGAACCCGGAGCACCGATGAGCGCGAGACGGGACGACGGGCCGATGAAGGACGTGGCCGGCTTCTCGGGGGCACGGCTCGCCCGCATCGAGACCTTCTTCGCCCTCGAAATCGCGCAGGGCCGCGTGCCGGGGGCGGTGCTGCTGATCGAACGGCATGGCGAGGCCGTGGCGCGGCGCGCCTGGGGCCGTCGTCGCTCAGCCGGCGCGGCGATGACGCTCGACACCATCTTCCGCATTCACTCGATGACCAAGCCGATTGTCTCCGTCGCCACGATGATGCTGGCGTCGGAAGGCCGGCTGCACCTCGGCCAACCGATCGCCGACTTCATCCCCGCCTTCGCCGAAGCCCAAGTGCTGGAGGACGGCCGGCTCGTCGCGCCGGAGCGCCCGGCGAGCGTCCACGACCTGCTGCGCCATACCGCCGGCCTGATCTACGAGCGCAACGGCGGTCCCGTGGCGCCGCACTATCGGGCCGCCGACCTGCTGTCGGGAGATCCCACCAACCAAGGCTTCGCCGACCGCATCGCCGCGTTGCCGCTGGCTCACCAGCCTGGCAAGGTTTGGGATTACAGCCACGCCACCGAGGTCCTCGGACGCGTGGTCGAGGTCGCGGCCGGACGGACACTCGGGCAGGTGCTGAAGCAACGGGTGTTCGAGCCTCTCGGCATGGCCGAGACCGCGTTCAGCGTGCCCGGCATCGATCCGGCGCGCATCGCCGAACCCTTCGCCGACGACACGCTCGCCGCCGACGGCCTCCCCATGTTCGATCCAACGGAGGTTCGCGCCTTCGAGCCGGGGGGCATGGGACTGGTCTCGACGATCGACGACTACGCCCGGTTCGCGCGCATGCTGCTCGCTGGCGGCAGGTCGAATGAGGCGACGATCCTGAGCCCGCGCAGCCTGCGCTTCATGACGTCCGACCACGTCGGCCCGGCGACCGGCGTCACGCGTCTGCCGGGCTCGCTGCTCGGGGCGGGTTTCGGCTTCGGCCTCGGTTTCGCGGTGCGCACCGAGCTTGGCGCCGCCGCCTATCCCGGCTCGGTCGGCGAGTTCAACTGGTCGGGGGTCGCCGGCACCTACTTCTGGGTCGATCCTGCGGAGGACCTGTTCGCCATCCTCCTGGTGCAGGCGCCCCGGCAGCGCGTCCGCTATCGCGCCATCCTCAAGGCGATGGTCTACGACGCGCTCGTCGGCAAGGGCGCGCTGAAGGCCACGAGATAGAACGCATGGCCGAAGACCGCGTGGCGGTTCCCGGCCGTTCCGATGCTTCGGGCGGCGGACTCGATGCTTCGCCGCCCTGCTCAGGATCGTTCGACTAGCGCGAGTAGAACTCGATGACGAGGTTCGGTTCCATGATGATGGGGTACGGCACCTCGTTGGGGAGCGGGACGCGCGTGACCTTGGCGTTCATCTTGGCTTGGTCGACCTCGTAATAATCCGGCACGTCGCGCTCCGCGAGGTCCCTGGCCTCCAGCACGAAGGCGAGTTCGCGCGAGGAGTCCTTGACCTCGATCAGGTCGCCGACCTTGACCTGGAAGGATGGGATGTTGACGCGCCGGCCGTTCACCCTGACGTGGCCGTGGTTGACGAACTGCCGGGCGGCGAAGACGGTGGCGACGAACTTGGCGCGGTAGACGACCGCATCGAGGCGACGCTCAAGGAGCCCGATCAGGTTGTCGCCGGAGTCGCCCTTGAGGCGGATCGCCTCCTCGTAGTACTTGCGGAACTGCTTCTCGGAGATGTTGCCGTAATAGCCCTTGAGCTTCTGCTTGGCCTTCAGCTGCGTGCCGAAGTCCGACATCTTTCCCTTGCGGCGCTGGCCGTGCTGGCCGGGGCCGTATTCGCGGCGGTTCACCGGGCTCTTGGGACGCCCCCAGATGTTCTGGCCCATGCGGCGGTCGATCTTGTACTTTGACTCGGCGCGCTTCGTCATCGCGTGTCCCCTGTGCGGTCTGGCGCCGGGCTGGACACGGAAAGGCCGGCGGGAGCCGCCACCCTCACGATCGCGTCGTCCACCGGCAAGGTGGAGGAACGCGCCCTCCTACTGCCTTCCACCATGGTCTGGGATGGACAAGCCGACAGGCCACGCTCAGGCGCGGCCACGGGTGCGTGCCCGACGGGCGGTCCCGTCGGGGAGGCGATGTCGTAGAAGGAAAAAGGCGGCCCGTCAACGAGCGCATCCATCTCGCGCGATAATCGTTGTACGGTCCGCCTCGAGCAGGATCGGGCATCGGCGAAGGATCGGACATGGCGGACGCAGGTATGGTGGAGGGAGGCGAGATCGCTTCCGACGATGCGCCTTCCGGGCACGGTGACAAGGTCCTCTTCGACCTGCCGCAGCCCTTCGTTCCGATCGTTGGCGGCGGTCGTTTCCCGGTCCGCCGCATCTACTGCATCGGCCGCAACTACGCCGAGCATGCCAAGGAGATGGGCAGCGATCCCAAGAACGAGCCGCCGTTCTTCTTCCAGAAGCCGTCGGACGCCGTGCAGTTCATCCCCACCGGGACGGTCGGGAGGCACGCCTATCCGCCGCTTACGGAAAGCTACCATCACGAGCTGGAGCTGGTGGTTTTCCTGCATGGCGGCGGTCGCGACATCCCGGTCGCGGACGCGCCACGCCACGTTTACGGCATCGCGGTCGGCCTCGACATGACCCGGCGCGACGCCCAGCAACGGATGAAGGACGGCGGTCGACCTTGGGAGATCGGCAAAGGTTTCGACCATTCCGCCCCGGTTGGGCCGATCGTCCCGCTGTCGCGGGCCGGGCGTCTCGATGCCGGCGCGATCCGATTGAGCGTCAACGGCGTGGTCAAGCAGGAGGGCGATCTCGCCGACATGATCTGGAGCGTCGCCGAACAGATCGCCGAACTGTCGCGCGGCAGCGAGCTCAAGGCTGGTGACGTCATCATGACGGGCACCCCGGCCGGCGTCGGCCCGGTCAAGCGCGGCGACGAGCTGGTGGCGTCGATCGCCGGTTTGCCCGATCTCCGGCTCAGGATCGTATGAGGCGGCGCGGAGGGTTGGTCTCGTGCCTCAGTACCGGGCGACCACCGGCACCGGCCCGGGCGCCCCAAACTTGTAGTTGATGTCGATGCGCGCGAGGTTGCCGTCGGTGCGGATCGACTGTGTGTAGCCGGGGTTAAGGTTGGCGGTGCTGGCGACGAGCAGGTTGTTCGTGCCTAGCTGATAGCGGATGAGTTCGCCCTTGATCGTAACGGCGCTCGCGTGGAACACGTTCAGGAAGGACGTGACCGGGATCGCCAGTTCGAGCCCGCCGCCGTAGGCGTAGCCGGTCCGCAGCGAACTGTCCGCTCCCTGGTAGAGCAGCGCGCCGGCCGGTCCGAAGAAGGTGGTGTTGTCCCTCACCTTGCCGTAGGCGAAGCCGCCGGTCACGTAGGGCAGGAAGTTGCCGGTCGCGTAGCCGAGGCGGCCGCGAACCGTACCGACGAAGTCGGTGCGCGTCGTGAAGATCGACGCGCGGTCGCTCTCGAAGATCTGCGTGTTGTCGACGCCGGTGAAAACGGCGTCCGCCTCCACGCCGACCACGAACCCGCCCGGGATATTGCCGAACCCGACGGTGCCGAACTGGTAATTGTAGCCGATTTGGCCGCCGCCGCTGAAACCGCTGTTGCGGTCGCTGCTGGTCATCGGCCGCGTTCCGTCGGCCACGGCGTTCGCCAGGGCGGGGCTGTTGCCGAAAACGTTTGACGTGTTGCCGCCGTTGAAGACGGCGCCGGCGTTGCCGCCGATGTAGAACCCGGTCCAGGTGAAAGGCGGTGGCGCCGGCGGCGCGAACCCGCTCGGCACGGTGCGGGAGGGAAGGTCTGCGGCGGCCGCCGACGACATGGTGGCGACGCAGGCGAGGGCGGCGGCGAGCAGCTTCATCGAGGCGATCCAGGGAGAAACGGTAGACGCGGCTGCTATTTCACCGATTTTCCGTCGCAACCCAAGTCGACGCGGATCGTCTCCAACGCGTTTTCTTTCGTTGTTGCGGCAAGGACACGAAAGTTGCTACTCACCTATGGCAATATAGGAAAGCTATATAGTTTTGTTCCTACATTGTAGGTTGTGGCACCCACAAACCATTGGGGAGCGTCGAGCGGTGTACGCGAGTCCAGTGTCAGCCCGATGCTGCGGCTCGTCCGCCGGCCTCGCTGAGTCAGTTGATACTCGATGCGGAACGACTTCTATCCGGCGCGGCTGCAATCGCCGTTCGCGACGTTGCACCATCCGTTCAGCGTCCATTCTCACTGCCGTTACCGGCCGCTATGGGCGGCTGATCCGCTTTATCTTTACTAACTGATGTGATGGCTGACCGTAGCCAAGTTCCTCGAGGAGGTCAGCCGGCATCATGCCTTCGCCAGCAGCGTTTCAGCCATGGCAAGACGGTTTGATGGATCATTAGGTTCGGCAAGGCGGATCAAATCGCAGATCGCTTGCCGAGTGTGCGCCAGCGCCTGATCGCCCGCTCGAAAGATCGCAGCCGCCGCGAAGATAGCATCGAGTTGGGATGGAGCGAGACGCTTGCGAAACGCGACCGCGAGAATGGCTTCCTAGCGAGCTATTTCGCTGGCCTCGCCGGCAAATCCAGGACCAAACATGCGACGTGGACCGAAAGACCCGCTAGGCAGGCCATCATCGGCGAACCACAGGATGTCGTCTGGTCGAGCTGATGGACAAAAGCTGATCATCTTCATGGTCTCTCGACCTGAAGCATGCAGGCGACGCCCATGGTGGGAACGAACCGCGAGACCAACTCATCTCGACGATCAGACCTTGTTGAGACTGAAAGCGGTATCGCGGCTCACGCACTCAGGCTGCGCGCCACCGGTTGCCCCTGACCCAGCGTGTCGAGCACCTTCCTGACGATGCCCTTCGCGTCCAGGCCCGCCTCGACGTAGAGCTTCTCCGGCTTGTCGTGCTCGATGAAGCGGTCCGGCAGGACCATCGAGCGGAACTTCAGCCGGCCGCGGTCGAACACGCCGTCCTCCATCAGCGCCTGCTGGACGAACGAGCCGAAGCCGCCGACCGAGCCCTCCTCGATCGTAACCAGCACCTCGTGGTTGGCGGCGAGGCGGCGGATCAACGCCACGTCGAGCGGCTTGGCGAAACGGGCGTCGGCCACGGTCGCCGAGATGCCGTGGGTGGCGAGGTCCTCGGCGGCGAGCAGCGCTTCCTTGAGGCGGGTGCCGAACGACAGGATCGCGACCTGCTTGCCCTCACGCAGCACGCGCCCGCAGCCGATCTCCAGCACCTCACCGACCACCGGCATGTCGAGGCCGACGCCCTCGCCGCGCGGATAGCGGAAGGCGATCGGGCCATCGTCGTAGGCGGCGGCGGTCGCCACCATGTGCACCAGCTCGACCTCATCGGCCGCCGCCATCACCACCATGTTCGGCAGCACGCCGAGGTAGGCGGTGTCGAAGGATCCCGCGTGCGTCGCCCCGTCGGCGCCCACCAGCCCGGCGCGGTCGATGGCGAAGCGCACGGGCAGGTTCTGGATCGCCACGTCGTGCACCACCTGGTCGTAGGCGCGCTGGAGGAAGGTCGAGTAGATCGCGCAGAACGGCTTGTAGCCCTCCGTGGCGAGGCCGGCGCAGAAGGTCACCGCGTGCTGCTCGGCGATCCCCACGTCGAAGGTGCGATCGGGATAGGTCTTGGCGAACAGGTCGAGGCCGGTGCCGTTGGGCATCGCGGCGGTCACGGCGACGATCTTGTCGTCCATCGCCGCCTGCGCGATCAGGGCGTCGGCGAACACCTTGGTGTAGGACGGCGCGTTGGCCTTCGGCTTGTTCTGCGTGCCGGTGACGACGTCGAAGGGCACCACCGCGTGGTACTTCTCGTGGTTCGCCTCGGCGGGGGCGTAGCCCTTGCCCTTCTGCGTCACGACGTGGACGAGGATCGGCCCGGTCTCGGAGTCGCGGACGTTCTTCAGCACGGGGAGCAGGTGGTCGAGGTTGTGGCCGTCGATCGGGCCGACGTAGTAGAAGCCGAGCTCCTCGAACATCGTGCCGCCGGCCCAGAAGTTGCGGGCAAACTCCTCCGTCTTGCGGGCGCGGTCGTAGAGGAACTTCGGCAGGTGCTTGCCGAGCTGCTTGACCGCCTCGCGCACCGTGCGGTAGGTGCCGCCCGACACCAGCCTGGCGAGGTAGGCCGACAGCGCGCCGGCCGGCGGCGCGATGGACATGTCGTTGTCGTTGAGGATGACGATGAGGCGCGCGTGCATCGCGCCCGCGTTGTTCATGGCCTCGTAGGCCATGCCGGCCGACATCGCGCCGTCGCCGATCACCGCCACGACGTTGGCCTTGTCCTTGCCGGACAGGCTGTTGGCCACCGCCATGCCGAGCCCGGCCGAGATCGAGGTCGAGGAGTGGCCGGCGCCGAAGGGATCGAACGGGCTCTCGCCCCGGTTGGTGAAACCGCTGAGGCCGCCGCCCTTGCGGAGCGTGCGGATGCGATGGCGGCGGCCGGTGAGGATCTTGTGCGGGTAAGCCTGATGGCCGACGTCCCAGATGATGCGGTCGTTGGGCGTGTCGAAGACGTAGTGCAGCGCCACCGTCAGCTCGACCACGCCGAGGCCGGCACCGAGATGGCCGCCGGTGACCGAGACCGCGTCGATCGTCTCCGTGCGCAGTTCGTCCGCGATCTGGCGGATATCGCTTTCGGGGAACTTGCGGAGGTCGGAAGGCTGCGCGATGGCGTCGAGAAGCGGCGTCTTCGAGGATTTCGTCACATGGGCCTCTTTTGATCGACTCTTTAACTGCCGTCGTCGCCTTGTCGTCGCCAAGCTCCCCCCGACCCGCGATCACGCGCGTGGGAAGCTGGAATCGTCGTCATCGGTCGGGTCGGTCGCCCGACGAGCCATCGGGCTGAATACAAACTTTGCCGGGGCTCGGCAACGGCGCGGCGCGTACGGAATAGTCTAGCGACATAGAAGCAACACCGCCGACGAGCGGACGGTTCAGGCGCCGTGCGCCCATGTCTCGAGTGACAGGCGGCCTTGGATGCCGGTGTCCTGAAGCCAACGACGAGGCCGCTCATGCCGTCTATCTTCCCCGGCGCGGGGATGCCGCTCTCGCCGACGTTCGGCTCGGCGATGGACGGGCCCCGCCATCGCTGGGGTTGGTTCGTCGCGCTCGGCGTCCTCGCGATCGTCTTCGGCACCCTGGCCCTCGCGGCGGTGATCGCGGCGACGCTCACGATGTCCTATGTCATCGCCATCCTCATGATCCTGGCCGGCGCCGCTGAGATCACCGTCGGCGTCGAGGCCAGGATGTGGGGACGCTCGTCGCGGGGCTCGTCCGCGTCACCGTTGGCCTGCACATGGCTGGGCGGGCGCGTACGGCGGTGATTGGCGGCGGAGCGGTCACGGCGCTCGTCGGGCTCCCCTGGGATGGCCGGCCACCAGCATCGTCGTCCTGGGCGCGCTGCTCAGGATAGACCTTCGGTCACCGGGCCGATGTGGGTCGGTTTCGGATTGCGGTTGCGAAGCCATGCGTGATAGGCGCGTTGCTTGCGGACGGGGCATGGGCTTATGACGAAGTGGGTCTACGAATTCGGCGGCGGCACGGCCGAAGGCAAGAGCGGGATGCGCGACCTGCTCGGCGGCAAGGGCGCCAACCTTGCGGAGATGGCCAACCTCGGTCTGCCCGTGCCGCCCGGCTTCACCATCACCACCGACGTCTGCACCTATTTCTACGACCATGAGAAGACGTACCCCGAGGATCTCGCCCCCGCGATCGACGCCGCGCTCGCGACGATGGGCACCGTCGTCGGGCATCGTTTCGGCGACGAGGACGACCCGCTGCTCGTTTCCGTGCGTTCCGGCGCCAGGGCCTCGATGCCGGGCATGATGGATACGGTGCTCAACCTCGGCCTCAACGACCGCACCGTGGAGGCGCTCGCTCGGCGCGCCGGCAACCCACGCTTCGCCTATGATTCCTACCGCCGCTTCATCCAGATGTATTCCAACGTGGTGCTGGACCTCGATCACCACGAGTTCGAGGAGATCCTCGAGACGTTCAAGGATCGCAAGGGTCACACGCTCGACACCGACCTGAGCGCCGACGACCTGCGCGGCATGGTCGGCGCCTACAAGGCCAAGGTCGTCGAGCTTCGCGGCGAGCCCTTCCCGCAGGACCCCATGGCGCAGCTGTGGGGCGCGATCGGCGCGGTGTTCGGCTCCTGGATGAATCCGCGTGCCGAGACTTACCGCAAGCTCCAAAGCATCCCCGCGAGCTGGGGCACGGCGGTCACCGTGCAGTCCATGGTCTTCGGTAACATGGGCGACACGTCGGCCACCGGCGTCGCCTTCACGCGCAATCCCTCAACCGGCGAGAACGCGCTCTACGGCGAGTTCCTCATCAACGCGCAGGGCGAGGACGTCGTCGCCGGCATCCGCACGCCGCAGAACATCACGGAGGTCGCGCGCATCGAGGCCGGCTCCGAGAAGCCGTCGATGGAGAAGGCGCTTCCCGACGTTTTCGCGGAGTTCCAGCGCATGACGGTGCTGCTCGAGACGCACTACCGCGACATGCAGGACATGGAGTTCACCGTCGAGGAGGGTAAGCTGTACATGCTGCAGACCCGCTCCGGCAAACGGACCGCGAAGGCGTCGCTGAAGGTCGCCGTCGACATGGCCGACGATGGCCTGATCACCCGCGAGGAGGCGGTGGCGCGCATCGATCCCGCCGCGCTCGACCAGTTGCTGCACCCGACCATCGATCCCAGGGCGGAGCGCGAGATCGTCGCCACCGGACTGCCGGCCTCGCCCGGCGCGGCGAGCGGCGAGATCGTGTTCAGTTCGGAGGATGCCGAGGTCGCCAAGGCCGCCGGCCGCAAGGTGATCCTGGTGCGCGTCGAGACGAGCCCCGACGACATCCACGGCATGCACGTGTCGGAGGGCATCCTCACGACGCGGGGCGGGATGACGTCCCATGCCGCCGTGGTGGCGCGCGGCATGGGCAAGCCCTGCGTGTCGGGGGCCGGCACGGTGCGGGTCGACTACAAGGCCGGGACCATGACGTCCGGCGGCATGACGTTCAAGAAGGGCGACATCATCACCCTCGACGGCGGCACCGGCCAAGTCATGGCTGGCGCGGTCGCCATGCTGAAGCCGGAGCTGTCGGGCGAGTTCGCGACGCTGATGGGCTGGGCGGACTCGATCCGTCGCATGCGTGTGCGGGCCAACGCCGAGACGCCGCAGGACGCCCGCGCCGCCCGCGAGTTCGGCGCGGAAGGCATCGGCCTGTGTCGCACCGAGCACATGTTCTTCGACGAGGATCGCATCATTGCCGTGCGCGAGATGATCCTGGCCGAGGACGAGGCGGGGCGCCGCAAGGCTCTGGACAAGCTGCTGCCCTACCAGCGCAGCGACTTCGCCGCTCTCTTCGAGATCATGTCCGGCCTGCCGGTGACGGTCCGGCTGCTCGATCCGCCGCTGCACGAGTTCCTGCCCCACACCGACGCGGAGATCGCGGAGGTGGCCAGCGCCATGGGCGTGCCGCCGGAGAAGATGCGGCGTCGCGCGGCCGAGCTGCACGAGTTCAACCCGATGCTGGGCTTCCGCGGTTGTCGCCTGGCGATCGCCTTCCCCGAGATCGCCGAGATGCAGGCCCGCGCCATCTTCGAGGGAGCCGTCGCCGCCAAGAAGAAGACCGGCGAGGTCGTCACCCCCGAGGTGATGGTGCCGCTGGTGCTGGGCAAGGCCGAGTTCGACATCGTCAAGGCGGTAATCGATCGCATGGCCAAGGCGGTCGCCGCCGAGACGGGCGAGAGCGTGCCCTACATCGTCGGCACGATGATCGAGCTGCCCCGCGCCTGCCTGCGCGCCGCCGAGATCGCGGAAACGGCGGAGTTCTTCTCCTTCGGCACCAACGACCTGACCCAGACCGGGCTCGGCATCTCGCGCGACGACGCCGCCTCGTTCCTCGGCCCCTACACCGCCAAGGGCATCCTGCCCCACGACCCCTTCGTCACCATCGACCGCCAGGGCGTGGGCGAGTTCGTCGAGATCGGCGCCGAGCGCGGGCGGCGCACCCGGCCCGACATCAAGCTCGGCATCTGCGGCGAGCACGGCGGCGACCCTGACTCGATCGCCTTCTGCGAGAGCGTCGGCTTGACCTACGTGTCCTGCTCGCCTTATCGCGTGCCGATCGCGCGCCTCGCCGCCGCGCAGGCGGCGTTGAGCGCCAAGAACTCAAGCGCCAAGGCGAAGGCGGGCGAGCCGGCGAAGACCGGCGCCTGACGCCGGGCGGACGATCGAGAGGACGCGCGCCGGTGTCCCCGCCTCAGGCGCGTTCCTCGTCAGGCGCCGCGCCGTCGATCACAGCCCCAACGCGCTCAAGCCCGGGAAATCATCGGGCCGGCGCGGCCCCTCCCAGGTGAACTGACGATCGCTCGCGGCGATCGCGAGGTCGTTGATGGAGGCTAGGCGGCGCGACATCAGGCCGTTGGCGTCGAACGCCCATTGCTCGTTGCCGTAGGAGCGGTACCACTGGCCGCCGGCGTCGCGCCACTCGTAGCAGAAGCGGGCGGCGATGTGGTCATCGGTGAAAGCCCAAACCTCCTTGATGAGCTTGTAGTCGAGCTCCCGTTCCCATTTGCGAGTCAGGAACGCGACGATCGCCGCGCGACCGGCGAAGAACTCGGAGCGGTTGCGCCATTCCGAATTCTCCGTGTAGGCCAGCGCCACTTTCTGGGGATCGCGCCCGTTCCAGGCGTCTTCCGCCCCGCGCGCCTTCTTGGCGGCGGTCCCGGCGGTGAACGGCGGCAGGGGCGGGCGGCTCTCGGTCATGGTTGGTCCTCCGGTCGGCGTCGAGGATGGGGATCGCCGGGCGCGGGCGATGCCCGGCACCCCGTTTCGGTAGCGCCGCGGCCCCGTCCCAGATCGGCACAAGCCTCCGGTTCCCCGTCGTAACCGGCTTCTAAGCTTGCCGGGCGATAAACGGAACGTGCGTCATTCGAGCGATGGCGTCGAGGGTGTGCGGGAGCGTGGAGCGTATGGGGCGGTCGCGGCTGGGATGGGCGATGGGCGTGATCGCACCCTGGTGCCTGGGCATGGGGCTGCTCGTCTCGATCACCGCCGACGCCGGGCAGGACCCCACGATCGGCGGCTCGCTCGCGGCGCTGTCCGCGCGCGCCGCGCCGCAGCCGGACGATCTCGTGCCCATCCATCGGCCCGCGTTGCTCGGCGACGGCGGCGCCTTCGGCCTGCTGGAGAGAAGCCGCGGCGACGTCGGTGCCGGACGCCTCCTCACGCCGCTCAGCTTCGACCTCGGGACGCCCGACGACTACCGTCAGGTGACCGAGGAGGTCGAGCCGCGCCGTGACCTCAAGCGCGGTGCCTCGCGCGCCGCGCTGCCGGTCATCGACCGCGCGAACAAGGGCGACCCGGCGATCGGCCTGCGACCGACCTTCGAGACCAGGCTGCGCGGACCAGGCGGACTCGCCCGCTTGCAGCGACATGGGGTGATCGCCCCGCACGACGACGCGATGCCGACCGGAAGCTTCTCCCTCG
Source organism: uncultured Beijerinckiaceae bacterium (assembly GCA_964244495.1). Taxonomy (GTDB): domain Bacteria; phylum Pseudomonadota; class Alphaproteobacteria; order Rhizobiales; family Beijerinckiaceae; genus RH-AL1. The sequence goes on along the minus strand of CAXTIU010000002.1, from coordinate 22,989 downwards.
CCGACGAAGGCGACCCGCTCGACGGCGCCACCGCCTTCTCGCCCTGGGGCGAGGGCGAGGACCCGCAGAGCGCCAGCGACGCCGACGTCGGCGACCCGCGGCTCGGCGGCATGACCATTCCGATGCTGCCGGCCGCCACCAAGGACCGGCTCGCCCAGGGCGCCACCCCGAGGATCTCGCGCGCCGAGGCGCTCGCCTCGACGACGCCGGCCCAGGCCGACGACACGCCGGTCGAGGCGAGCGTCGCGCCGGAGCTGCCGGACGCCACCGTCGTGCCGCGCTTCAACGGCCACGTGAACTACGCGGCGCTGCTCGGCGGCGAGCACGGCGCGCGCGAGCGCAAGTGCCTGGCCGAGGCGGTGTACTTCGAATCACGATCCGAGCCGGAGGACGGCCAGGCGGCGGTGGCGCAGGTGGTGCTGAACCGAGCGACATCCGGCCTCTACCCGGCCTCCATCTGCGGCGTCGTCTACCAGAACCGCACGCACTACAAGGCCTGCCAGTTCTCCTTCGCCTGCGAAGGCAAGTCGCTGAAGGTCAAAGAGGCCGAGGCTTGGCGCACCGCGACACGCATCGCCGACGCCGTGCTGGAAGGCAAGACGTACCTTTCCGACATCGGCGGCGCCACGCACTACCATGCCAAGTACGTGCGGCCGGGCTGGGCGCGGCGCCTCGTCAAGATGGACGTGATCGGACACCACGTCTTCTACAAGCTGCGGGTCGGGCAGACGTAGAAGCGGCGTCCTTGTTCTGCGGACGGGATGACCAAACCCTGCCCAGTACGAGGGCCCCCGACGCCATTAAATGTTGCAGGATGCGGTGTTGACGGCGAAACAAATCGAGTCAGACTAGCGGTCGTTTCCGGGTTTTTGGAGGAGCGATGATGAGTTCTCGTTTCCAGATCGCGATCATCGGACTTGCGGCGGCTCTGGCACCTGGCGGCCTCCATGCCGCCGAGCCGTTTCCCTCCGATGCGAAATTCTCCCTAGCGTACACGTTCACGACCTCGACGCCGGCCTCGCCGATCGATGTGGGAGCCGGTCGGGATCTCACCGTCAACCGCTACCTGACCACGACCATCAACGACGCCGGCAAGGGATTCCTGCACCTCGTGGCCGGGCGGTGCACGAACATCCGCTTCACCAATCGGCAGATGCAGACCATCGAGTCCAAAGGCTACTGCAACTTCAAGGACGGCGACGGCGACGTGCTCTACGCCGAGTACACGACGGGCACGCCGAAGCCGCTCAAAGCCATCTCGCTCGAATGGACGTTGATGTCGGGCACGGGGAAATACGACGGCATTCACGGGACCGCGACGGACACCAACAGCGGCAACGTCGACGACGCCGGGGCGTATCAGGCCGGCGGCAAGATGGTCGGCTCCTACAAAATCACCCGTGCCCCGTCCGGCGACATCAACGCGATGGTCGCGCCCTACGACCCGCCGGAGAAGCCGTAGCGCTCAGTGCGAGCGGCTGATGCAGAAGTCGACCACGTCGATGAGCGCGTGCCGCCACGGCGAGGCTGGAAATAGCTCCAGCGCATCGCGCGCCATCGCGCCGTAGTGGCGCGCCCGCTCGACCGTATCCTCCAGCGCCCGGTGACGCCGCAGCATAGCGACGGCTTTTTCGAGGTCGTCGTCGGCCATCTCGCCGCGCTCCAGGCTACGCCGCCAGAAGTCCCGTTCGCCCTCCGAGCCGCGCCTGAAGGCCAGCACGACCGGCAGGGTGATCTTGCCCTCGCGGAAGTCGTCGCCGACGTTCTTGCCGAGCTTTGCGCTGGTGCCGCCGTAGTCGAGCGCGTCGTCGATCAGCTGAAAGGCGATGCCGAGATTGAGCCCGTAGGAGCGGCAGGCGGCGACCTCGGCCTTCGGCCGCTGGCCGAGGATGGCGCCGACCTCGCAGGCCGCCCCGAACAGCGCCGCCGTCTTGGCGCGGATCACGGCGAGGTAGTCGTCCTCGCTGGTCTGCGTGTCCTTGGCGGCGGAAAGCTGCATGACCTCGCCCTCGGCGATCACCACCGCCGCGGTGGACAGCACGTCGAGGCAGGGCAGCGAGCCGACCTCGACCATCATCTTGAAGGCTTGGCCGAGCAGGAAGTCGCCGACGAGCACGCTGGCCTCATTGCCCCACAACATCCGGGCGGCGAGCTTGCCGCGCCGAAGGTCGCTCTCGTCGACCACGTCGTCGTGGAGCAGGGTGGCGGTGTGCATGAACTCGACGCTGGCTGCGAGCTTGACGTGGCCGTCGCCCCGGTAGTCGCACAAGGCAGCGGTCGCCAGGGTCAGCATCGGCCGGAGTCGCTTGCCACCCGACGCGATGAGGTGGCGCGCCACGTCGGGGATCATCGAGACATGCGACGCCGCCCGCGACAGGATCGTTTGATCGACCCGCGCCATGTCCGGTTTCGTCAAGGCGGCGAGACTGGGATGAACCGCTTTTTCTTCGAGGGGAATGACGAGACCCAAGGCCGAACTCCGCGCCGCCCATCGTTACTTAGAGCCGGCGGTCGGTGACCGCAACCGCCGCATTCCGGCGCACCTCGCCGCCTTCGCCGCTCCATCGTGAGGGTGCCGCCGTGCGGGTTGCGAGCGACCATCGCGCGTGCAAGATGCCGCTCGCCGACCGGGACGAACCATGATCGAACTCCTGCGTACCAACGACATCGTCCTGATCTCGCGGGTCGAGGCGTTGATGGCGGAGTACGAGATCGACGTGCTCGTCGCCGACCAGTACATGAGCGCGCTGGAGGGATCGACCGGGTTCCTGCCGCGCCGCATGCTGATCGACCGCGACGACCTGTACCGAGCGCGGCTCGCGCTGCACGACGCGGGGCTGCTCGGCGAACTGCGGAATGGCTGACGCCCCATCCGGCGAGGCGCCACGGCAAGCGATGCCAGGTACGACCCGGGACGCTTTTTACGCCGGGCGGCTCGTGCTCGAGCAACCCGTGCGCGGCCACCGCGCCGGCACGGACGCCGTGCTTCTCGCCGCCGCCGTGCCGCGCGACTTCGCCGGCCTCTGCCACGATGTTGGCGCCGGGGTCGGCGCCGCCGGGCTCGGCGTGGCGCTGGCCTGCGTGGCGGCCCACGTGCGGTTGATCGAGAACGATCCCGCCTCGGTGCGCCTCGCCGAGGCCAACATCGCCGCCAACGGTCTGGAGCGGCGGGCGCGTGTCGCCGCCTGCGACCTGTTCGACGCGAGCCTGCGGCGGCGACTGCTGGCTGCGCCCGCCGATCTCGTGGTCAGCAATCCGCCGTTCCATGCGCCCGGTCGCGTGAGGGCCTCGCCGGCGGAGGGTCGCCGCGCCGCGCACGTGCTCGCCGCCGATGCCACCCTGACGGACTGGCTGCGCGCCTGCCTCGATCTCCTGGCAGCCAAGGGCACGCTGATCGTGATCCATGCCGCCGCGGCGCTGCCGGAGATCCTCGCCGCCTTCGAGCGTCGCCTCGGCGCGATCACGATGCTTTCGGTTCATCCGCGCGCCGGCGCGCCGGCGAGCCGCGTGCTGGTGCGCGGCGTCAAGGGAAGCCGCGCGCCGTTGGCCGTGGCGGCGCCGCTGGTGCTGCACGAGGCCGACGGCTTCACGGCGTCGGCGGCGCGCATCCACAGAGGCGAGGAGGCGCTCGCCTGGTGAGACGGCGGCCGGGAGCGCCTCGAGCAGCGGCGATCTCCGCTGGCGCACCTTGGCCGTCGTGGCGAGGCGGGTGGCGCCGACCCCCACGGCGAAACGCGCCGCGTCATCGGCATGCTTCCCGCGGCAGGTGACGCGCAGCCTGGCGAACCGTGGCCGTCCTTGCCCCGCCACCCTCGCCCGCCTATCGGCTCGGCGGACGGCCGGACGCCCAGCCCATCCGGTGACGGTCGTGCAACGCGACGCCGTGCGCCGCAGGCTCGTCGCCGGGCGTCTCGGGGCAGATGTCGCGGACGCGCTGACCGACCGCCGACGCTTCCGGCTTCCAGAGGAGCGCCGACCGATCGAGCAAGGCCGTGTCGAGCTCGAGGTCAAGCTTCATCGGAACCGCGGCGTGCGCGAGGCTGGCTCCTTCCGCCGCCCTCACATCTTCCCCGTCGCCTGCGCCGATTGCGCCTCGACGACCGCCAACGCGGTCATGTTCATGATGCCGCGCGACGTGGTCTCCGGCGTGAGGATGTGGGCCGGCAGCGCCGCGCCGATGAGGATCGGGCCGACCGGCAGGGCGTCGGCCATGACCTTGGTCAGCTCGTAGGCGATGTTGGCGGCATCGATGTTGGGCATGACCAGGATGTTGGCCACGCCCTTCAGGGTCGAGTCGGGCAGAACCTTGTCGCGGATCGACTCGACCAGGGCGGTGTCGGCCTGCATCTCGCCGTCGACCTCGAGGTCCGGCGCGACCTGGTGGAGCATCGCCAACGCCTGCCGCATCTTGCAGGCGGAGGGCGAGTCGTCCGTGCCGAAGTTGGAATGCGAAACCAGCGCGACCTTGGGCTCGATGCCGAAGCGTCGGACGTGCCACGCCGAGCGCGTCGCCATCTCGACGATGTCCTGCGCGCTCGGGTCGTGCCGCACCTGCGTGTCGGTGATGAAGAGCGCGCCCTTGTTGGTTACGAGCATGCTCAGCGTGGAGAAGTCCGCCATGTCGGGCGACAGCCCGATGATCTCGCGTATGGAGCGCAGCCGCTTGTGGAAGCCGCCGACCAGTCCGCAGATCATCGCGTCGGCGTCGCCGCGCTTCAAGGCCAGCGCCGCGATCACGGTGGCGTTGGTGCGCACCAGCAGCCGCGCCGCGTCGGGCGTGACGCCGAGGCGCCCGGCGAGCTGCAGGTATTCGTTCACGTAGTCGCGATAACGGGGATCGTCCTCCGGATTGATGATCTCGAAGTCCTCGCCCGCGCGGATGGTCAGGCCGTAGCGCTCCAACCGCGTGGCGATCACGTCGGGCCGCCCGATCACGATGCAATGCGCGATACCCTCCTCGCGCACGCTCTGGATGGCTGACAACACGCGCTCGTCCTCGCCGTCGGCGTAGATGACCCGCTTGGGGTGCTTGCGCGCCGCCTCCACGAGCGGCTTCATGAGCAGGCCGGAGCGGAAGACGAAGCGCGACAGCGTGTCCCGATAAACCTCGAAGTCGGGGATCGGCTTGCGCGCGACCCCCGAGTCCATCGCCGCCTTGGCGACCGCCGGCGCGATCCGCAGGATCAGGCGCGGGTCGAACGGCGACGGGATGAGGTTGTCCTTGCCATAGAGCCGCGACTGCCCGCCGTAGGCTTTGGCGACGACGTCGGAGGGCGGCTCGTGGGCGAGCTTGGCGATGGCGTGGACCGCCGCGGTCTTCATCTCCTCGTTGATCGCGGTGGCCGACACGTCGAGCGCGCCGCGGAAGATGTAGGGGAAGCAGAGGACGTTGTTGACCTGGTTGGGATAATCGGAGCGGCCCGTGCAGATCATCGCGTCGGGGCGCGCCTCCAGCGCCTCCGCCGGGTCGATCTCCGGATTGGGGTTGGCGAGCGCCATGATGAGCGGCTTATTCGCCATCTTCGCGAGGTATTCCTTCTTCAGGACGCCGGCGGCGGACAGGCCGAGGAACACGTCCGCCCCGTCGATGACATCCGCCAGCCTGCGCGCGGTGGTTTCCCGCGCGTAGATGTCCTTGCGCGGGTCCATCAGCGTCGGGCGGCCCTTGTAGACGACGCCCTCGATGTCGGTCGCCGTGATGTTCTCGTGCCGGGCGCCGAGCGTGACCAGCATGTCGAGACAGGCGAGGGCGGCGGCACCGGCGCCGGACGTGACGATCTTGGCGTCGCGCAGGTCCTTGCCGGCGAACTCCATGGCGTTGATGACCGCCGCGGCGACGATGATCGCGGTGCCGTGCTGGTCGTCGTGGAAGACCGGGATCGCCATCCGCTCGCGCAGGGTGCGCTCGACCTCGAAGCACTCGGGGGCCTTGATGTCCTCCAGGTTGATGCCGCCGAACGTGGGCTCCAGCGCGGCGACCACCTCGATCAGCTTCTTCGGATCGTTGCAGTCGACCTCGATGTCGAAGACGTCGATGCCGGCGAACTTCTTGAAGAGGACGGCCTTGCCCTCCATCACCGGCTTGGAGGCGAGCGGCCCGATGTTGCCGAGGCCGAGCACGGCGGTGCCGTTCGACAGCACCGCGACGAGGTTCTGGCGGATCGTCAGCTCGTCGGCCTGGGCCGGATCGGCGGCGATGGCGAGGCAGGCGGCGGCGACGCCGGGCGAGTAGGCTAGCGCGAGGTCGCGCTGCGTGGCGAGCGGCTTCGTCGCGTGGATCTCGAGCTTGCCCGGACGGGGCAGGCGGTGGAAATCGAGCGCGGCGTTCGCCAGCTCGTTGGTGATGGGATCGGCCATGAACGGAGCCTTCGGCTGCGGAAGGAGCGTGTGACTTAGGCCACGACGCCGCACGCGTCCATCGAGGCGAGGTCGAAAACCTCCGTTCGAGCCCAGGCTTTCGGGGGGTGAGCCACGCGGTGGCCGCATCCCAGCGTCGCGCCGCGGCGTGTACGCCCGGTTGCCACCTGCGGCGCTCGGTCGAAAGAAGGCGAGGCGGCTCGATTGTGGACGCCCCGTCGCGATCCTATAGCCTTCCCGCACGCGCGCGCAGACCGGCGACGGCCGTTCCGCGCGCTTGAAGTAGGAACCCCATCATGCGCACCCTCACCGCATCGACAGCGTGCCCGCTGCTCGCCTTGCTCGCCGGCATCTCCGTCGGCACCGCGACGGCGCAAACTTCTTCCCCGCAGCGGAAGCCGGTGCCGCGTCCGGCTCCGCAGGATGCCACCACGGCGTTGCCCGCGCGGACGGGCGTCGACGGGGCCGCCAACGCCGCCGACGTCTGGGTCAACCAAGTGATCGGCAAGATCCTGGACGGGTCGCCGGAGGACCGCGGCGGACCGGCGCGCCCGAGCCGTTGAAGGAACGCGATCCGGTCCGGCGCGCGAGAGCACGGTTCGGCCGCCGCGTGGGACCAGTCAAATCACGCGCGGGCTACGCACATTCTTGCGTCAGCTGCGTCATGCGTCAGGATTCTCGTTTCCCTCTACGGAGGTTGAAGGTAAATATACCTTAAACCAGGCCGCCGGTCGCCGCAAGCCCCTGGAGCGGGCTCGGCCCCACGCCATCGCACCGCGTCCACGACGTGGTGCCACGCCGCCGGCGCCCGTACCCGGCGAGCCTCCGGAGCGACGACCGCCTCAGTTCCTCGCCTTGTCCACCAGCTTGTTGGCGCCGATCCACGGCATCATGCCGCGCAGCTTGGCGCCGACCTCCTCGATCTGGTGCGCCGCCGCCTTGGCGCGTGTCGCCTTGAACGAGGTTTGGCTGACCTTGTTCTCCAGCATCCAGTCGCGGGTGAACTTGCCGGACTGGATGTCGTGGAGCACGCGCTTCATCTCCGCCTTGGTCTCCGGCGTCACGATGCGCGGACCCGTGACGTACTCGCCGTACTCGGCCGTGTTGGAGATCGAGTAGTTCATGTTGGCGATGCCGCCCTCGTAGATGAGGTCGACGATCAGCTTCACCTCGTGCAGGCACTCGAAATAGGCCATCTCGGGGGCGTAGCCAGCCTCCACCAGCACCTCGAAGCCGGCGCGGATCAGCTCGACGAGGCCGCCGCACAGCACCGTCTGCTCGCCGAACAGGTCGGTCTCGCACTCCTCCTTGAAGGAGGTCTCGATGACGCCGGCGCGGCCGCCGCCGATCGCCGAGGCGTAGGACAGGCCGAGGTCGTGGGCGTTGCCCGAGGCGTCCTGCGCGATGGCGACGAGGCAAGGCACGCCGCCGCCCCGGTTGTATTCCGAGCGCACGGTGTGGCCGGGACCCTTGGGCGCGATCATCAGCACGTCGAGGTCCGGGCGCGGCTCGATCAGGTTGAAGTGGATGTTGAGGCCGTGGGCGAAGGCGAGCGCCGCGCCCTGCTTCATGTTGGCGGCGAGGTCGGTCGCGTAGATCTCGCCCTGCAACTCGTCGGGGGTCAGCATCATCACGAAGTCGGCCCAGCGCGCGGCTTCCGCCACCGACATCACCTTGATGCCCTCCGCCTCGGCCTTCTTCGCGGACGTCGAGTCCGGGCGCAGCGCCACCGCGATCTCCTTGCAGCCGGAGTCGCGCAGGTTGAGCAGGTGCGCGTGGCCCTGGCTGCCGTAGCCGACCACGGCGACCTTGCGGCCCTTGATGAGATTCAGGTCGGCGTCCCGGTCGTAGTAAACGCGCATGGCGGTGGTCCTTCAGGTAGCTTGGGTAAGAGCGATCGCGGGGTGATAGGCGGGTGCGGCGTTGGCGTCAAAATTGTCGCGGCATCGTGTCATAATCGGGAGGACGCCGAGAGGGAGGGGCTACGGCGTCTTCCCCGGCCCGCGCACGATGGCAGCGACGCCGGTGCGCGACACTTCCACGAGCCCGATCGGGCGCATCAGCTCGACGAAATGGTCGATCTTGCTCGCAGCCCCCGTCAGCTCGAACACGAAGCTCTCGATGGAGGCGTCGATCACCCGGGCGCGGAACGCCTCGGCGAGGCGCAGCGCTTCCTGGCGGTCCTCGCCGCGTCCCCGCACCTTGATCATCGCCAGCTCGCGCTCGACGCTCTCGCCACGCAGCGTCAGGTCGGTGACGGAATGCACCGGCACGAGGCGGTCGAGCTGCAATGTCACCTGCTCGATCGCGTCGGGCGTTCCCGACGTGACGATGGTGATGCGCGACAGGTGGTCGGTGTGCGCCACCTCCGCCACCGTCAGGCTGGCGATGTTGTAGCCACGCCCCGAGAACATGCCGACGACGCGGGCGAGCACGCCCGGCTCGTTGTCGACGAGCACGGACAGCGTGTGGGTCACGATCGCCTTGGCCTGCGGCGGCGCGGTGTAGGGGGAGAGCGGCTGGGTCGAGGCGTTCATGGCGGGATCTTTCGAGATCATCGTCGTTCCGGATTCGCGCCTGCGGCGCGCCCCGGACTGAGGGAGGATGCTAAACCAGCTCGCGGCCCTTGGCGTCGATCATCGCCTCCAGCTCGACATCGGCGTCGTCGGCGAGGATCATCTCGTTGTGGGCCTTGCCCGACGGGATCATCGGGAAGCAGTTCTCTTTCTTATCGACGAGGCAGTCGACGATCACCGCGCGCGGCGTCTCGATCATCTCGGTGATCGCCGCGTCGAGGTCGGCCGGGTCGGACACGCGGATGCCGTGCGCGCCGTAGGCCTCGGCGAGCTTCACGAAGTCGGGCAGCGAGTGCGAGTAGCTCTCCGAGTACCGGCTCTCGTGCAGCAGCTCCTGCCACTGGCGGACCATGCCGAGGTACTCGTTGTTGAGGATGAAGATCTTGATCGGCAGCCGGTACTGCGCGGCGGTCGACATTTCCTGCATGTTCATCAGGATCGAGCCCTCGCCGGCCACGTCGATGACGAGGGCGTCGGGGTGCGCCATCTGCACGCCGATGGCGGCCGGCAGGCCATAGCCCATCGTGCCGAGCCCGCCCGAGGTCATCCAGCGGTTCGGCTCCTCGTAATCATAGTGCTGCGCCGCCCACATCTGGTGCTGGCCGACCTCGGTCGTGATGTAGGTTTCGCGGTGCCGGGTCAGCGCGTTCAGCCGGCGCACCGCGTGCTGCGGCTTGATGATCGTGTCCGAGTTGCGGAAGTCGAGGGAGCGGCGCCCGCGCCAGCCGTCGATCGCCCGCCACCACACCTTCAGCGCGCCGGCGTCGGCGGCGAGATGGCGCTCCTTCCACAGCGCGATCATCGCGCGCAGCACGTGCGCGCAGTCGCCGACGATCGGCACGTCGACCTTCACCGTCTTGTTGATGGAGGAGGGATCGATGTCGACGTGGATCTTCTTCGAGCCGGGCGAGAAGGCGTCGAGGCGTCCGGTGATGCGGTCGTCGAAGCGGGCGCCGATCGCGATCATCACGTCGCAATCGTGCATCGCGTGGTTGGCCTCGTACGTCCCGTGCATGCCGAGCATGCCGAGGAAGGCCGGCCCCGAGGACGGGTAGCAGCCGAGCCCCATCAGCGTCTGGGTGATGGGAAAGCCGGTGAGGGCGACGAGCTCGCGCAGCAGCCGGCTCGCTTCCGGCCCGGAGTTGATGACGCCGCCGCCGGTGTAGAACACCGGGCGCTTGGCGGCGGCCATCATCATGACCGCCTGCTCGACGCGCGCCATGTCGCCTTCGAGGCGGGGCTTGTAGGTCTTGTGCTCGACATTGGCCTTGCCGACGTAGGTCCCGCGCGCGAACTGGACGTCCTTGGGGACGTCGATGACGACCGGGCCGGGCCGGCCGTGGCTCGCGATGTAGAAGGCCTCGTGCAGGATGCGCGGCAGGTCGGCGATCGAGCGCACGAGGTAGTTGTGCTTGGTGCAGTGCCGGGTGATGCCGACGGTGTCGCATTCCTGGAAAGCGTCCGAGCCGATCAGGTGGGTCGGCACCTGGCCGGTGATGCAGACGAGCGGGATCGAGTCGAGCAGCGCGTCGGTCAGCCCGGTGACGACGTTGGTGGCGCCCGGCCCCGAGGTGACGAGCAGCACGCCGACCTTGCCGCTCGATCGGGCGTAGCCCTCCGCCGCGTGCGCCGCGCCCTGCTCGTGGCGCACCAGCACGTGCTTGATGTCCCGCCTCCCGTAAAGCGCGTCGTAGATCGGCAGCACCGCGCCGCCGGGATAGCCGAACAGCACGTCGACGCCCTGATCGACCAGCGCCCGGACGATCATCTGCGCGCCGGTCATCTCCTCGCCGGCCGTGTGGGCGACGGCCGCGTCGCGGGCCGCGGCGTTCTCGCTTGAAACGTCCTCGGCTGTGGCGTCCTGGGGCATGATCCCTTTCGACATGATGCGTTCTCGCTCCGGCTGTCTGTTCGGGTGAGGGAAGGGGTGGGAAATGAGCAACAAAAAAGGCCCCTGAGGGCCTCGGGTACGCGCCGGCGTCGGGAAGCGGGGTTCAGCCCCGTCCCACATCCAGCGCGCGCGTTACAATAAGGCTCGAAACCACCGGAGATCCTCACGGGTGAGGCGCAACGCGTAAACCGTCCCGCGGCGGGAATCAAGCGTTGATCGCGGCCTCGCTCGGCGGTCCGGCCGGCGCGTCCATGCTAGGCTCCATCATCATGCAATGGAACGACAACGGCTTCATCATCGGCGCGCGTCGGCACGGCGAAACCAGCGTCATCCTCGAGGTCATGACACGCGGGCACGGCCGCCACCTCGGCCTCGTCAGGGGCGGGGCCGGTCGGCGCATGCAGCCCCTCCTGCAACCCGGCAACGCGGTGGACGTGACGTGGAGCGCCCGGCTCGACGAACACCTCGGCTTCTACGCCGTGGAAGCGACGCGGCTGCGCGCCGCCATGCTGATGGAGACGCCGGCCGGCCTGCACGGGCTCAACCATCTCGCCGGCCTGCTGCGCCTGCTGCCCGAGCGCGAGCCGCACGACGCCCTGTTCGCGGCCGCCGAGGCGCTGCTCGCCCGCCTCGACCAGCCGGAGCGCGCGCCGGCCCTGCTCGTGCGGTTCGAGGCGCGGCTGCTCGCCGATACCGGCTTCGGCCTCGATCTCGCGGCCTGCGCGGCGACCGGCGCGCGCGCGGACCTGATCTACGTGTCGCCGAAGAGCGGGCGCGCGGTGTCGCGCGCCGCCGGCGAGCCTTACAAGGACCGCCTCCTGGCCCTGCCGGCATTCCTGCTGCTCGACGGGCACGCGACCGGCGAGGCGGAGGACATCGCCGAGGTCGACCTCCGCGACGGCTTCGCGCTCACCGGGTTCTTCCTGGCGCGGGACGTCTACGCGCCGCGCGGGTTGCCGATGCCGGAGGCGAGAAGCGCCTACTTGGCGCGGGTCCTCGCACAAGGAAACGCCCAGCCGGGCCGGGCGCTCGCATCGTCCTGACGCTCGCGGACCCTCAAAGATCGTCGCACACCCGGCGCTCGGCGACGCGGCTCACGCCGTAGCCCTCGTCGAGAGGAACCTCCTCGGTGTGGCAGGCGGTGCGCGCGGTGCGCTCGCGGGCCTCGAGCCGGCCGGCCGGCGGCACGGTGGCGAAGATCGCGACCATCACCAGCGCGAGCGCGGCGAGCCCGAAGAGGACGATCGTTTTGTTCAAGGTCATCGTGTTCCCAGCCACATCGGCACCCGGTTCTCGGCACCCGGTCCTCCCGGGCGAAAATGCTGCTCAGCCTCAGGTGGTTCCGGGCTGGCGGCGCGGGAAACCTCTACGGGCGGCGCCCGTCGCCCACTAGTGCTGGGCCGCCACAGCGCCGAGCAAAGCCGTGGCTTTTGAGCGGCAGGGTTAAGGGGGTGTTCAGCATCGCTGGCGCCTCGCCCACCCGGCGTGGTCGTGCGCGAGGGGCGGCGGCGCGCGGCGGGGTGCAGCTCGAAGGTGCGGTGAGGAACAAAACTAGAACTTGCCGACCCCCCTTCCATCCCTTAGCCATGGCGTATGACCAAGGTCCTTCCCCCACCGCCCGGCGGCGGCGGCATCGACGACATTCCCCTGCACGACGCGCTCGAGGAGCGCTACCTCGCCTACGCGCTGTCCACCATCACCGGCCGTGCGCTGCCCGACGCCCGCGACGGCTTGAAGCCGGTGCACCGGCGCATCCTTTACGGCATGCAGGTGCTGCGCCTCGATCCCGGCACCGCCTTCCGCAAGTGCGCCAAGATCGTCGGCGACGTGATGGGCTCGTTCCACCCGCACGGGGACCAGGCGATCTACGACGCGCTGGTCCGCCTCGCGCAGGATTTCTCCTCCCGCTACCCGCTCGTCGACGGGCAGGGCAACTTCGGCAACATCGATGGTGATTCGGCCGCCGCCTACCGCTACACCGAGGCGCGGATGACGGCGGTCGCCGGGCTGCTGCTGGAGGGGATCGACGAGGACTCGATCGACTTCCGCGACAACTACGCCGGCACGGAGCGGGAGCCGTCCGTGCTGCCGGCCGCCTTCCCCAACCTGCTCGCCAACGGGGCGCAGGGCATCGCGGTCGGCATGGCGACCTCGATCCCGCCGCACAACCTCGCCGAACTCTGCGACGCCGCGCTCCACCTCGTCGCCCACCCGGAGGCGATGACCGACGACCTGCTGCCCTTCGTGCGCGGCCCCGACTTCCCGACCGGCGGGATCCTGGTGGAATCGCCGGCGGCGATCGCGGAGGCCTACCGCACCGGGCGCGGCTCGTTCCGGCTCCGCGCGCGCTGGGAGAAGGAGGAGGGCGCGCGGGGGCAATGGCAGGTGGCCGTCACGGAGATCCCCTACATGGTCCAGAAGAGCCGGCTGATCGAGAAGATCGCCGAGCTGCTCGCGGAGAAGAAGCTGCCGCTCGTCGCCGACATCCGCGACGAGTCGACGGAGGACGTGCGCGTCGTCATCGAGCCTCGCAACCGCGCCGTTCCGCCGTCGGTGATGATGGAGCAACTGTTTCGCGCCACCGAGCTCGAGACCCGTTTCCCGATGAACATGAACGTGCTCGTCGACGGCGTCGTGCCGCGCGTGGTGTCGCTGAAGGAGGCGCTGCGGCAATGGCTCGATCACCGCCGCGACGTGCTGGTGCGGCGCGCGCGCCACCGCCTGGGCAAGATCGAGCACCGCCTCGAAGTGCTCGCCGGCATGATCGTCGTGTTCCTCAACCTCGACGAGGTGATCCGCATCGTCCGCGAGGAGGACGAGCCCAAGGACGTGCTGATGAAGACCTTCGCGCTCTCCGAGGTGCAGGTGACCTACGTGCTCGACACGCGGCTGCGCAGCCTGCGCAAGCTGGAAGAGATGCAGCTCAGGCGCGAGCACGACGCCCTGGTGAAGGAGAAGGGCGAGGTCGAGACGCTGCTCGGCGACGAGAACCGCCAGTGGCGGGCGATCACCGGCCAGATCAAGGCGCTGCGCAAGGCCTATGGGCCGGAGACGCCGCCGGGACGGCGGCGCACCACGCTGGCCGACGCGCCGGCGGCGATCGACATGGAGGCGGCGAGCGCCGCGCTGGTCGAGCGCGAGCCGATCACCGTGGTGGTGTCGAAGCGGGGCTGGATCCGCGCCCTGAAGGGCCACGTGGTCGATCTCGGCGGCCTCACCTTCAAGGGCGACGACACGCTGCGCACCAGCTTCCCGGCGGAGACCACCAGCCGCGTCCTGGTGCTGTCCACCGACGGGCGCGCCTTCACGCTGGACGCCGCCAGGTTGCCGGGCGGGCGCGGGCAGGGCGAGCCGATCCGCATCATGACTGATCTCGGCGAGGGCGAGGACATCGCCGCCGTGCTGCCCTACACGGCCGGCGCGAGGATGCTGGTGGCCGGCTCCGACGGACGCGGCTTCGTCGTCAACCAGGATGACATGATCGGGGGCACCCGCAAGGGGCGTCAGGTGCTGAACCTCGACGCCCCCGCCAAGGCGGCGCTGCTGGTGCCGGCGAACGGCGACCACGTCGCGGTGCTCGGCGAGAATCGGCGGCTGCTGATCGTCCCGCTCTCCCAGGTGCCGGAGCTCGGGCGCGGCAAGGGCGTGCGCCTGCAGCGCTACGCGCAGGGCGGCATCGCGGACGCCCGCGTGTTCTCGCTCGCCGACGGCCTGCGCTGGACCGATCCGGCGGGGCGCGTCTTCACCGTCAGGATGCCGGAGCTCGCCGAATGGGTGGGCGCCCGCGCCGACGCCGGGCGGCTGCCGCCGAGGGGCTTTCCCAAGACGAATACGTTCACCTGACAAGACCGGCGCGTCCAGCCGACAAGACATGTCGCCTTTCCCATCGCGGGCGGGCGTGCTGGGATCGACTCGTCGGACCGAACGGGGACGGATGCTTCCATGATCATCGCGACGAGAGCGTCGGCGACGCTGGCCAGGGTGACCCGCCGGGTGAACGGCGCCGGCCGGTCCGCGCTGGCCTTCCTGGCGCTCAGCGACAGCCTTGGCGACTCGCTCGTGTTCGCGCTCCAGGCGTCGGTCGGCTCCCTGGCGGCGCTATGGATCGCCATGGCCCTGCAGCTCGACGCCCCGTACTGGGCGGCGTCGACGGTGATCATCACGGCGCAGGCGTCACGCTCGCAGAGCCTGCTGAAGGCGGTGAACCGCCTGCTCGGCACCGCCATCGGCGTCTGCGCCGGCCTGGTGATCGTCGCGCTGTTCCCGCAGGGATGGTGGAGCTTCGGCCTCGCGATCAGCGTCTGGCTGGCGCTCTGCACCTTCTTCTCCTGCCTGTTCCGCGCCCTTCAGTCCTACGCGGCGGCGCTCGCCGGCTACACCGCCGTGACCGTCGTCACCGAACAATTCGGGCACCCGCTCGACGCCTTCGATACCGCCTTGTCGCGCGGCAGCGCGGTGTTCCTCGGCGTGGCCCTCTACGTCACCACGGCGCTGGTGTTCATCCCGGCACGCAGCGAGCGGGGATTGCAGCGGACCTTCAAGGACATGCTGGAACAGGTGACGGCGGCGGCACGGGCGCTGCGTCGCGGCGAGGTCGCCGCCGACCTCGCGGCCCAGCTGATGGCCAGGATCAAGGACTTCGACGGCGCCATCGAGGAGGCGGCCACCGACGGCCTGTGGCGGCGGGGCACCAAACCGGCGCTGCGGCGGGCGACGCTGGGCCTCGCCGACGCGTTGCTGCTTTCGTGGGCGCTCGGGACGAAGCGGTCCGGGGCAAGTCCGTCCGGGGCAAGTCCGTCCGGGGCAAGTCCGTCCGGGGCAAGTCGGTCCGGGATCGGCGAGGGCGCGGCTGGAAGGCCGTCCATGCCCGGTTCCTCCGCGCCCGACCCATCCCTGACGGGCGCCCTCGACAGGGCGTTCGAGCAGGCGCGCGCCGGGTTGGCGATGCTGGAAACCGGCCTCGAGCCGGCGGCGCTCGGTCGCGTCCGCCGCACGCTGCACCGCGACTTCGTCGGCGCGTCCTACGCGGCCCTGCGAACCTTCGTCGGCGTCACCGCCGCCTTCGCTTTCTGGGTCGAGACGCGCTGGCCGACCGGCGCCGCGTTCCTCCTGATCGTCGGCATCCTGTGCACCCTGTTCGCCGCGCGCCCCTCCCCGATCGCGAACGGCCAGAGTTTCACCATCGGCACCGCCGGCACCGTGGTCGTCGCGCTCGTCCTCGATTTCGTCGTCCTTCCCCAGCTCGACGGCTTCACCGAACTGGCGCTGGCCCTTTTCCCCATTCTTTTCCTCAGCGCCTTCGGCATCAAGAGCAAGAGGTTCGCGCCCTACCTCGCGGCGGTCAACTTCCTGCTGCTGCCGACGGTGGGCGTCACGAACCAGATGAACTACGACCCGCCCGGCATCTTCAACAGCGTCTTCGCGACGGTCGCGGGGTGCTGCCTCGCCATCGTCATCTACAAGCTGATGCCGCCGCTGTCGGATCGGCAGCAGGCGATCGTCCTGGAGCGTTGGATGGCGGCCGAGGCCCGCACGGCCGTGCCGAGCGGCAGGCGGCGGAAGCAGGAACGGCGCGTCCGCTTCTACGACCGGCTCAGCACGTTGCTGACGAAGCTGCCGCCGTCCGAGCGCGCCGCCGCTTTCGAGCGATCGGCGGCGTTGGGATTGCGCCTGCAGCGCGACCAGCCGGCGGGCTGATGCGGCGGTCGACCATCCGCCCGCCGCGGCGCCGGGGAATGGTCGATGCCGCTCGCGCCTTGATGCGGCGACGCGACCGTTCGGAGACGATCGCATCATGGTGTCACCCGGCGTCAAGGCGCAGTTCGTCGGCGGCCTCGAACGCCTCTACGGCGCGCATCATCAGGGCGCGAGGCAGGCGGCCGAGAACGAGCGCACGTCGACGACGCCGCTGCTGAGGCGAATGCTGCGCGCCGGGGCGAGGCGAACATGAGGCAGGCGGAGCGACTCGATGACGTTTTCGCGTCATGCCGGCTCCTGCCGCGACGCGCGTTCGATCCCGTCATGGAGGCGATCAGGGACGCCAACAGGTCCGGCGTCGCCGCCGCGCGCGATCCCATCGCGCGCGACCTCGCCAACATCGCCTACGCCAGCTCGCCGCGCACTTCTATATCGCGAACGACGGCACGCTGCGCGCCGCCGCCGAAGCGCTGGATAACGACAAGGCGGCGTCCCTCCTGCAGAAGACGCTCGACGAAACCCCGGGATCGACGCGGAGTTCGGCCCGCTCGCCGCGCGGCTCATCCGCCGCTCGGCGTTGCCCGACCACGGCACGGGATCGCCGATGCGCGCCGCCGCGGCGCTGCACCCTGTGAGGGCGGGCGCCGCCGCGCTCGGCCTCGGCAAGCGGACAGCGGCGGCGCTATGCCCTCACGCCGCCTCGTCCACCGTCTCGTCGTCGACTTCGCGCTCGTCCTGCGACGCGTCCTCGGCCTCGAACAAGGCCTTCTCCGCCGCGTGCAGGCCGAACTGGGCGGCCACGTCGGGCGCGTAGCGCAGCATGTCCGGCCGTAGGCGGAGCAGGGCCATGTCCTTGACCTTGGCTTCCAACATGACGTCGAAATCCAGGTGCCGCGCGGCGCGCATGAAGCCCATGAACTCGAAGGGATGGATGTAGTCGGCGTGGCCGGTCCAGACCGGGGCGATCTGCACGGTGGTGAACTTCCTCGCCTTCTTGGCCGGCTTCGCGCCAGCCTTGACCTTCACGGGCGTCTTGGGCGTCTTCACCGCGCGCTTCAGCTCGCGCAGCTCCGTGCGCGGGCTGGAGAAGTGGATCTTGGGGCGCACCCCGTCGGGCCACGTCCGCAGGATGGCTGTCACGGTCTCCATCATGTCCCGGCCGGACGGGTTGAGGCAGAGGAAGTGCTGGTGATCGAAGATCAACGGCACGCCGGTGTGACCGTTAATCCACAGCACGTCCTCGGCGGAGAAGCGGATGTCGTCGTGCTCCAGCACCAGCCGGCGCCGCACCGGTTCGGGCAGGGTGGCCCAGGTCTCGACCCAGCGGACGTTGCTCGCCTCGCGGTCGCCGTAGGTGCCGCCGACGTGGATCACCATCACCGCTTCGGGGCCGAGCTCCATCGTGTCCAGGATCTCCGCTTGGCTGAGCAGGTCCCAGGCGCTCTTGCGCACCAGCTCCGGGTCGGGGCTGTTCAGGACCACGTATTGCGAGGGATGGAACGACAGGCGGATGTCGAGCGCGCGCGCCTTGGCGCCGACCGCGCGCAACTCGGCCGCGCTCTCCCGCACCATGCCGTGGAACTGCGGCATGTCCGGGTGGGTGGCGTAGGGCGCGAGGTCGGACGACATCCGGTACATGCGGATGCGGTGCTTGGCGCAATGGTCGAGGATCGCGTCGAGGCATTCAAGCGAGCTTCGCAGGTGCGGGCCGGCCTGCCAGCGCCGGGTGTCGTTGCTCTTCAGGTCCGGCCGCACCATGACCTTGACGGGGAAGCCGATCCGGCGCGGCGCCATCGCGTCGCTCACGCCGCCACCTTCCTGTCATCCGCGCCGATGTTGCGGAGGAACGCCCGCCAATCCTCCGGTCGCAGGGCGCCGCCGGTCGCCTGCTCGTGGCCGTTGCCGTAGGCTTCGTCCGCGCCGGGCGGCGCCACCTCGCGCAGGAACTCGACGAGGTTGCGCCCTGTGGCGGAGCGGGCTGCGAAATGCACCCAGCCTTCGCGATAGCCGTGGTTGGCGGCGATCACGATCTTGTCGCGGAGGCGGGTGCGCCAAGCCTGGGCGATCAGCGGATGGATCTGGCATGGCGTGTCGAGGTGGATCAGGGCCACGTCGCCGTGGATGCGGGGGGCGACCCGCTTGCCGACCTCCACGGCCGCCTTCACCTCCTCGCGCGCGGCGCGCAGGGCGGCGGTCTCGGCGTGGCGGTCCCCGACCGCGTCCTTGGGGGATTCCGCTGCCATCAGCAGCGCGAAGGCCGGCGCCGCGTCACCGCCTCCGGTGCGGCGGGGCGCGTTCACCAGCGACGTCGCCTCGCGCAGCGCGGTGGCGGTGTAGCGCGCCTTGGCGGCAGCGAGTTCGGCGAAGGGCGCCTTGTCCCCGTAGTCGCCGATCAGCCCGATCGCGGCGAGCCACAGCCAGTCGTCAGCGTCGACCATCGCGGCGGCGCAGCGCTGGGCGAGCAGGCTGGTGGAGGGAATCGGGTCGGCGCCGAAGCCGGTGATGATCGTCGCGCCGCCGGCGGCCCCGGTCGGCACGTGGTGGTCGACCACCACCGTCGGCACGCCGGGCAACACCGCGCCCTCGCGCAAACCGAGGTCGGCGACGATCAGGCCGCCGAAGGCGCTGCCGGCGTACTCTTCGCGGATCGCCGTCGACCACGGGTTCTCACCCCGGCCGACGAGGCGGACGACGTGCGCGCGCCCGAGCCGCTCGAACATCCGGGCGAACAGAGCGCCCGCCGACAAGCCGTCCGCGTCGTTGTGCGTCATGATAAGCGTGGGCTTATCCGCCTCGAACCCGGCCACGGCCTCGCGAAACAGGTTCTCCGACGCCGCCATCCGCCCGCACTCCTTCACACGCCGGGCGAACGGCCCCGCCGCGTTCCGGGTTCCGGCGAAGGATGTGGACGGGCGCTCGTGCCCCGTGCGATCCTCCGCCGTCCGGCCGAGCTTGCGGACGGCCCCCGTCCGCGTTAGCGTCGATGCCAGCCACAGGGGTGCTGCTGAGTAAGCGGCTGAGATCATACCCTTCGAACCTGAACCTGGGTAATGCCAGCGCAGGGACCGGCAGCGGCGGGATCGTCCCGCAAGACGCCCGCCATCCCAGCGCCCTTCGCATCCCGTGAGTGTCGCAATGGAGATCGCGATGAACATGCAGCCCAAGGTCGGCACCCTCGTGCCCGAGAGCGTCACCACCGGCCCGTTGCCCGGCTCGCGCAAGGTGTACCACCAGGCGGCGCCCGGCGTGGCGGTGCCGTTCCGCGAGATCGCGCTCGACCCCTCCGCCAAGGAGCCGCCGGTGCGGGTCTACGACGCCTCCGGCCCGTACACGGAGGAGGGCAGCCGCGTCGACCTGTCCGCTGGGCTGCCGCACGCCCGGCCCTGGCTGGCGTCGCGCGGCTACGCCGCCTACGACGGCCGCGCCGTCCGCCCGGAGGACAACGGCAACGTCGGCGCCGACCGCCTCGTGCCGCCGTGCCCGGCCGTCGCCGCGCCGCGCCGCGCCGCCGCCGGCCAGATGGTCACGCAGTACGAGTTCGCCCGCGCCGGGATCGTCACGGAGGAGATGGTCTACGTCGCCCACCGCGAGAACCTCGGCCGCACGCAGGCCCTCGCCGGCGCGCAGGCGGCGCTGGCCGACGGCGAGTCCTTCGGGGCGGAGGTCCCGGCCTTCGTGACCCCGGAGTTCGTGCGCTCGGAGATCGCGCGCGGCCGCGCCATCATCCCGGCCAACATCAATCACCCCGAGCTGGAGCCGATGATCATCGGCCGCAACTTCCTGGTGAAGGTCAACGCCAACATCGGCAATTCCGCCGTCACCTCGTCGGTGGCGGAGGAGGTCGAGAAGCTGGTGTGGTCGATCCGCTGGGGCGCCGATACGGTGATGGACCTCTCCACCGGCCGCAACATCCACAACATCCGCGACTGGATCATGCGCAACGCGCCCGTGCCGATCGGCACGGTGCCGATCTACCAGGCGCTGGAGAAGGTCGACGGCGACCCCGTCAAGCTCACCTGGGAGATGTTCCGCGACACGCTGATCGAGCAGGCGGAGCAGGGGGTGGACTATTTCACCATCCACGCCGGCGTGCGCCTGCACCACGTGCCGCTCACCGCGCGCCGCACCACCGGCATCGTGTCGCGCGGCGGCTCGATCATGGCGCGCTGGTGCCTCGCCCACCACAAGGAGTCCTTCCTCTACGAGCGCTTCGACGAGATCTGCGACATCATGCGCGCCTACGACGTCTCGTTCTCCCTCGGCGATGGCCTGCGGCCGGGCTCGATCGCCGACGCCAACGACGCCGCGCAGTTCGCCGAGCTGGAGACCCTGGGCGAACTCACCAAGATCGCCTGGGCGAAGGGCTGCCAGGTGATGATCGAGGGACCCGGCCACGTGCCGCTGCACAAGATCAAGGTCAACATGGAGAAGCAGCTCGCCGAGTGCCACGAGGCGCCCTTCTACACGCTGGGGCCGCTGACCACCGACATCGCGCCGGGCTACGACCACATCACGTCGGGCATCGGCGCGGCGATGATCGGCTGGTTCGGCTGCGCCATGCTCTGCTACGTCACGCCGAAGGAGCATCTCGGCCTGCCCGACCGCGACGACGTGAAGACCGGCGTCATCACCTATCGCATCGCGGCGCACGCCGGCGACCTCGCCAAGGGCCACCCGGCCGCCCAGCTGCGCGACGACGCGTTGAGCCGCGCCCGCTTCGACTTCCGCTGGGAGGACCAGTTCAACCTCGGCCTCGACCCCGACACGGCGCGTCGCTTCCACGACGAGACCCTGCCCAAGGACGCCCACAAGGTCGCGCATTTCTGCTCGATGTGCGGCCCGCAGTTCTGCTCGATGAAGATCACGCAGGACATCCGTGCCGAGGTGCTGGGCATGGAGGCGGCGGACAAGGCCGCGGCGGAGCGGGGGATGGCGGAGAAGAGCGCGGAGTTCCTGGAGAAGGGCGGCAAACTCTACGTCGAGGCGCCTCCGGCCGCCTAACGCCGCAGCCTCGCCGGCTGGCGGAGGGACGTCGCCGAAAGCGGGGCGCGATGCGCCAGGGTCATGGCGGCGACGCGCCACGGCATTGGTTTTCCACGTACGGGCCCGCTACGGGTTGAGCCGACCTGCCTCCCGCTGATCGGCTCATCGATGTTCTCGACCATCGCGGTCGTCCTGCCCAGCTTCGCGCTGATCTTCGCGGGATGGCTCGCCCGGCGCCTCGACGTCCTCGGCCCCGCCGCGACCTCGGAGCTCAACCGCTTCGTCGTGACCCTCGCGTTGCCGGCCCTCCTCTTCGACATCATCGCCCACGCGCGCTGGGCGGAAATCTGGCAGCCGGGCTTCATCGCCGCCTTCGGCCTCAGCGCCGTGCTGACCTTCGCGCTGACGGTCGCGGTCAGGCTGCGCCGGCCTCGGCACCTGGCGGATGCCGCGATCGACGGCCTCAACGCCGGCTACGCCAACATCGGTTTCATGGGGTTTCCGCTCGCGCTGGTCGCCTTCGGACGCGAGGCGATGGCGCCAACGCTGATCGCGACCATCATCACCGTCTGCGTCGTCTTCGCGAGCGCGATCGTCCTCATCGAGATCGGCCTGCAGACCGAGACGGATCGGGGCCGGCTCGCCTGGAAGGTTGCGGGATCGCTGGTGCGCAACCCCCTTCTCTTGGCCCCGGCGCTCGGCGCCCTGGTGCCGCTCGCCGGATTCGACCTGCCGACGCCGGCCGACACCTTCCTCAAGCTGCTGGGCGGCGCCGCCTCGCCTTGCGCGCTGGTCGCGCTCGGCCTGTTCCTGGCGGCGGAACGGAACACCGCCGAGCAGGTCAACGGCGTGACCGCGCTCCTCGTCGGCTTCAAGCTCATCCTGCAGCCGATCGTCGCCTGGGTTCTAGCGACCCTCGTCTTCGGCCTGTCACCGTTGCTCACCCACGCCGCCGTGCTGCTCGCCGCGCTGCCGACGGGAACGGGTCCCTTCATGCTCGCGGAATTCTATGACCGTGAAGCGGACATCACCTGCAAGGTCGTGCTCGTCTCGACGGTGGTGTCGGTGTTGACGATCTCGGGCTACCTCGCCTTCGCGCGGTAGCCCATCGCGACCGGCGGGACCGCATCGCCCTTCGTCCGAGCGACGCGGCGATCCTTCACCCGGTCATGCGCGTTCGCTCAGAGATAGAAGCGGCGGCAACGAGGGAACGCGCGGTGAAATCCCCGGCAAAAACGGGGAATGAAGCGGAAGGCGAACCGGTCGCGGTAGCCGCGCCCGCCGACGCCACGATCCCCGAAGCCACGGCCCCCGAAGCCACGGCCCCCGAAGTCCTGCCCGCCCCTGGCGCCGAAGTCGCCACCCGGTCGCTCACCGCGACCGGTCGCGCCACCACCCGCCAAGCCCCCTTCGCCGCCGCGCGCGGCGGCGCCGTTCCCACGAGCCGCCGTCGCCGGCCCCCGCGCGGCGCCGCCCGCCGGAGCC
>CAXTIU010000001.1:0-488521 GCA_964244495.1 uncultured Beijerinckiaceae bacterium | reverse complement strand
CGCAACCACAGCCTCCCATCCGAGCCTCGGATGAACAACCTTCATAGCTTCGACACCTAGTCGTCGGCGATCGTGTCCAGTCGCGAGCGAGCGTCGTCCAGCAAAAGACCGGTCGCCCCGTGCAGTTCGAGCTCTCCTCGACGCCGCGCGAGGCAGCATCCTGGCCTGGCTGGAGCGTCGCGGCGGCACGCTCGACGACTTCGTCTTCCCGAGCCGGTTCGACCACGCCCGTCACATCAGCACGCGCCAGTACGCTCGGTTGGTCGACGAATGGGTTGCCGCCATCGGCCTGCGTCGGGAAGACTACGGCACGTGACCTGCCCCCGAACTCTCATCCAATCGCGATTAGGGCGTCTCTGCAAAGTCATGTGAGCCAGAGCATGGTCATACCGAGCGTGACCATGGCGAGGTAGTTTGCTGCCGGCTTTTCATAGCGGGTGGCGATGCGGCGGAACTGCTTGAGCCGCCCAATCAGCCGCTCGACCTTGTTGCGCTCGCGATGGGCGGCCTTGTCGAAGTCGGGTTGGCGGGGCTGGTCCCTGCGGGTCGGGATCACCGGCTCGACCTTCCGCCGCCTCAGCCGCCGCCGCGCGGTTGGGCTGGAATAGCCGCGATCGCCGGCCGTGCGGCGCGGGCGGGGACGGCCCCGGCCCGGGCGCGGCACCGCACCCTTGTCCATCAGGGCTTCCAAGGCGACCTGCTCGTGGCGCCCGCCGCTCGTCAGCACGGCGGCGATGGGCTTGCCGCCACCCTCGGCGCGTAGGTGCAGCTTGGTGGAGTACCCGCCCTGGCTACGCCCCAACGCCTCGCCCGCACCTTCAACCGTGCCCTCACCCCCCAACGGCGCCGGTCCGGCGTGCGCCGGCGGCGTGCTGGTGGGCGCGCACCACCGTGGCATCCACGAAGTGCAAGTCCCAGTCGAGTTCGCCGCAAGCGTCGGCCTTGGCCTGCAGGCATCGCAGCACGCGGTCAAACACCCCCGCCTGCCGCCAGCGATAGAACCGGCTCGACACCAGAACCGGCTCGACACCGTGCCGGGCGGGTCGTAACGAGCCGGTAGGTCCGCCCAGGGCGCGCCGGTGCGCAGCACCCCACAGCATGCCGTTGAGAACACGGCGGTGGTCCTCGGCGGGGCGCCCCGGCCGAGGCTTCTGGGCCGGCAGCAACCGGGCGATCTGCTCCCATGGCTCGTCACTTAGTTCAAAGCGTCGCATCCCCACCACATGGCTCGCCACGCCGCCCGTGTGAACCCTTCGCAGAGACGCCCTAGGCGCAGGGCGTTCTCCGAGAAGATCGAACCGGCGGCCATCGTCTCGTGCGAGCGGGCACGGACCGTCACGCTACATCGTCGATGACGCGCTCCATCGCGTAGGAAGGCGTATACCCCGGCAGATGATTGCCCGTCGGCCGGATCGACCTGACGACTTTCTCTCGCACCTTCTGCCAGCCGCCTTTGCGATAGCCGAACAGGTGACCACGGATGTCCTCCGGGTAGCTTGAGAGCGCCAGGCCGACCTCTATGTCAGCGAAGCAGGCGGTCGAGGCTGCGAGATCGGCCAACCTTACGCGAATGCCCGCGATCTGCCCCTCAAGGAGCTTCACGATGACGTCGAAGTCGCCCCAGAGCTCCTCTGGAATCTGCTGCCGGATCCTCCCGAGATCGTCGCCGGCGACGATCGCCTCCCACATCGCGAGCGGCGTGACGCGCGAGATCAAAGCGTGGACGCGCCTATACTCGGCACCCTTGATCTTGAGCCGGGTTCCGTCCCGCCCTCGGGCGACGAACCCTTCCTCACTCGCCGGCAGCGTGTCGGCACGCGCGATCATCTCGGCCACGTCGGCAAAGGCGTGCCGCTTGGCGGTCGGCCAGCCGAGCGTGGCGGCGACGCCCTGCAGATCGACGTAGCTCGTTTCGAACCCATCCTCGGCATACGCCGCCAGGAACACCAGGGCGGGCTGCTCGTAGAGAACCACGATGCGGTTATCGGGACAGGTGGCTTCCAGGAGATAGGTCGTGCCTTGGTGCAGCGCCGACAGGTCCACGTCCCTGATGCGGCCGGCTGCCCACAGCGCCTGCTCGGAATCGAAGGCACCTGTTGTTGCGGTTCGCCAAGCGCCATCCCACCAGAACAGGATGATCAGCGAACCGTCGAGCTTCTCGAAAGCCTCAAACGGCCCATCGGGAATGGTACCGTGCTTCTCGCCGGCGTTGAAGAATTTAGGAAAGGGCGTGGCGACGACGCGTTGGGCTTCCTCGTGCAGGATCAGGCCGCGGGACGTGTCATCCTAAAGATCGTCGTAGATGCACGTGTTGGTGTAGACCCACAGGGAGAGCCCCGTGGCGGGGTCGTAGCGTCGACCCACCGCGCGCCGCCCCGCGGCATCTCTCAGCGCGGCGAGAAGGTCGGCGAAAGGTATGGTCCTCGCGAAGTGCTTGGCGCCCATGCTCGTCATCGGCTTGGCTATGCCACTCCGTTCTCGTCGCGGGTGGGGACATGCCACGCCGATGGCCCGTCATCTCAGGCCGGCGGCGCAACGGCGAAGATCGACAACACGTATGATAGGAATGTATCGACGGTCTGCGATCAAGGACCGAGCTTCCAAGGCGACGTGACGATCTCGCTTACTTCGCCCGCGCGCGTGACGCGGAGTCGTGCGGTATCGCCGTCGGTGCCGTCACGACACGGATGGTGGTGCCCAGGCGCCTCGCGGTATCGCGGCAAGGACGACGACGAAGGGGCGGGGATAAGGCCATGACGAGCAGGGATGGACGGCTTCCGCCGGTCGTCGCGGAAGTGGATCCGGAGGGTTCCGGCCGGTGGCGCTTTTCCGTCGCCCCCATGATGGATGGGACGCACTTTTCTCCTTTCGCCACGGCGAATGCTCGTTTCTGCTTGTAGCATGTAGCAAATTTGTAGCATCAACCGGCTCCCGCGAGCTGATTGGCTTCCTTGACCGCCGCCGACCGACGCTCGTCGAGATAGGCGGCCAAATCGTTGAGGTGGACGCCGCGGGCCGTCTTCGCGCTCCCGTCCATCCGCATCACCGGCAGCTTGATCTGGCCCTCGTTCACCTTCCGCATGAACTTGGCCGGCGTCAGGTGAGAGAAGTAATCCCGACAGACGTCCTCGACCGGGATCACGGCGCGACCGCCGTAGAGCGCGAGAAGCAGGAACTCGGTTCGCATCGGTTCGCTCGCACGCGGAGGTGAGGCCTTGGTTGCGGCAAAATTGGTAGATGCTCTAGCCATCACAGCTCACGAAACGCTGGCGGCGGGAGCGGGATCCGTCTTCAGGCCGGCGCGCAACCTGGCCTGCACGCGCCGCCAGCGCCGTTCGTCCATCTCCATGCCGAGCGAACCCTGAGCAGCCTGCTCGTCGATCCCCCTGATGATGAGCCGAGCATCGCTCTCGCGGATCTGGCCGGCGTGCTGCTCGATCCAGGAGGCGACGTGCGCGGCCATGTAGGATTGTCGGCCGAGCGCGTAGCGAAAGGCGGCCATCATGATGAGGTCGTCAGCCAGGAAGAAAGGGGCGTGCTGGGCGCGAGATGTCATGCGCTTCCCGTTCTCTCGTGTTCCGGCGCGCGCTCCGGTCCGCCCCACGACGGACGGACGCCGACCTTCTCCTCGATGATGTCGGCGACAGCATCCCGCATCAGGTCCATGAAGGCCTGCTTGCGCGCTGGAATGCACGCGATCGCCATGCGGATGCTGCCGAGCGGGAGCGCCCCGTCCATCGTACCTGCCAGAGCGTAGTAGGCGCACCAGTTGTCACCCTCGACCCGCAAGGCGAGCCGGCCGATCTGATCCTTGTCACTCATCAGCCCTCGCTCCTCGCATCCGCATCGCCGTCGTGCGCGAGCGCGTATCGCGCCAACGGCTCGAAGGGCCGGTTCAACCGCAGGCACGTCGCCTCGTCGGACGGCGTGTAGGAAAACAGCGAGGAGCCGGGATAGAAGTGGGTCTTCCATCCATGCTCGGCCGGCGCGCCTTGGACCGGCACGTCGACGCGCACCATCCTGACGCCGAAGCGCTCTTGCTCGCGGGTGCGGCCGGCGTGGCGCCGATGGCCCATGACCTCGACCACCGCCCATTCCCATCCGTCATCGGCGGGACCGCCGTCGCAGGTGGCGCCAGTGGAGCTCGTCATCGCCCTACTTCTCCACGCACACGGCATAAAGGTTGTGGCTGTAGGTGGCCCAGGAGCTGTTCATCTCCTTCTCGGCCGCCGCCTTCGCGGCGATGCACGTTTCACGCGAGTTGAATTCCGGCGCCGCGAGGGATGATCCGTGATCGCCATTCCAGAACAGCATGAGCAGGACGAAGGTCTTCATGGCGTGCTCTCCTCCATACGACGCGAAGAAACAGGATCGCCTCGCCTTGCCGCTCCGGCCCGCTCGTGCGCGGCGATCGCCAGCACGTCCGCGCGGCGTTCGTCGACCTGAGCCGGGTCGATCTCGTGCGACCACAGCAGCGCGTCGACCTCGTCATCCGTCGCGCCGTCGACGCCCTCGCACGACAGGATCTCGGCGGCACGGTGCGCGGTGGGGCATTCGGCCCTGAGATCCACCCAGGCGACGCGGCCCGATCGATCAATGAAGCGGCTCGTGGGGCGGGGCGGGGCGATCGGTTCGGCGATGGCCGGACAAGAGGGAAACAGGCCGGCGCCCTCATGGATGCGGAGCAGCCTCCGCTCGCGGCGGCGAAGCGCGCGCCCGTAGAGGCGCAGCGCGCGGACGTTGAGCATCGGGAGCTCGCCGGCGAAGCCGGCATGACGACCGCGACCGCGCTCGAGTTCGTGGAGACGGTCGGCGGCGGCGAGCACGGCGCCGGCGTCGGGGATGCCGGAGGCCGTGTCGCCGAGGCCCGGGCTGAGCCGGTCGAGCCGCCACGGCTTGGTGACGAACACGCGGACGCGCATCTTGGAGGCGCTGCGGGTGAACCGGCGGGCGTCGCGCGCCAGGATCACCTCGGCGTCGAGGTCGACCAGCGGGACGCGGACGGGCGGGGCGTGTCGGCGGAGAAGGCGGTTGAGCATGGCGGGCTTCCTGGTGCCGTGGTGCTTGGCGGGACGACGGACGCGGGACAGGATCGTCGTCCTGCGAAAGGTCGGGGCGGGGGTGGGCCGGCGCCGTGGCCGGCCCGTGCGGGTCAGGCGATGGTCGCCGCGGACGGCACAAGGGCGCTCTGCACCCACCATCTCTCCACCGCGTCACCGGCGGCGTCCTTGTAGCGAAGCAGGTACTGGGGCTCGCAGTTGATCAGGCACGAGAAGCCGACGATGACGCCGGCCTGACCGCTCGCCTGGATCGAGGCGCTTTGGCCGAGTGAGAATTTCATGGTGGTCTCCATCCGAGCGCGCGTCAGGCGCCTCGCTGATGGGGTCGGTCGCGCCGGCCCCATGGGCGAGGGGCCGTGTCAGGCTGCTTTCCGCACGATGCGCTTGCCGAGAAGCCCGTTGCCGGCGGGCGTCAGCGCGATCCCGGCGGCGCGCGGCCGGCCAGTCACCTCGATCCCGCCGCCGGGTCCGCGCACCCGCATCACCGGGTAGCCGGCGGCCTCGATGGCGTCGTACGCGGCGACCACCTCGTCCTTGTCGACCTTCAGCCCTTTCGCGAGCGAGGCGGTGGAGGTGTAGTTGCGGTCGGTGGCTTCGATGATCCTGGTGGCGAGGGCGGCTTCGGTTTGCGCGGTGGCGGACATTGAGGAAATCTCCCAGCCCTGGCGGTAGGCTGATGAGAGCGCTTGTTGCCATATGGCAAAACACCGGTCAACTCAAATTTGCCATTAGGCAAATTATCTATCCGGTCTTTGAACCGAGCGACTTATTTTTCCCGCCGCTTAGGAAACAAACCTTGCACAAGGATGCTCGAACCCGCCTTTCAATAGAGGATCGGCCGGCGTAGGTCTGGGCTGTGGCCTCTCCATGGTTCCATTCATGGTTGGATGACCACGCTCAGTGGCGGCTGGGCTCAACCGTGTCGCCACCGGGAGATGGCCTCGTCACCGGTCCGCAACGTGGAAAGGCGTCTAATCAATGGTGGAAACAAGCTCGCCAGATATGGACGAACGCGCTGCGCGCGAGCGTGAACGGCTTTGGAGTGGCGAGGTGCTGGTGCTGATGGGCGCCGGCTTCAGCTACACCGAAGCGACCCGGCTGTACCCCCGCGAGCTCGGCGCTTTCCTTCGCGTCATTTCAGGTGACGTCCTGGTCGAGGACGAGACCGAGGAGGAACGGTCGGCACGCGTACGCGAGGATCGATGGTGCCGCGACACCCTGGCGTTGCTGCAATCCGGCTTCAGCTATACCGAGGTTACGCAAGGCTTGAACTATGTCGAGCGTAACATCTTGCTGCGAACTGTACTCGGCGAAGACCGGGACGGATCGGAGGAGTGGCCATGGCGCTCGATCCCGCTCTACGGGCCGCCACGGACGGCTAAAGCGCGTCTCGGCCGACTGAAGCCGACATTCCTAAAGCCTACGCCGAAGGGTGTCGTCTATCCAGGTGGCAATCCACGATAGGCCGACCTGGTCGACCTGGAGCAAGCGGCCGAAGGAGAACAGGACGAAGTCCTTCACGCAGGGCCTGTCGAGCAGGTGGTGCAGACCTTCCACGATCCTGTCGGGCGAGCGGTGATCCACGAAGGCAATTGTCAAGGCGTGGTCGTCCTCCCACACGGAGGCGCCGGACGGCCCCAGCGCCTTTCGGATCGCCGCGCCGGTTTCGATGATGGCCCGCTCGGAGAGCGCGCGCCTGCGCTCGACGCTCATCGCTCGGACTTCGGCGGTGTCCCTGCGCTCGTCGCCGTCAACCGGAACCTCGAAGGCAACTTTCAGCATCCTTCGACCGAACGTGTCCGCCCGCGCCCCGATTTCGAACTGGCCGCAAAAGTCCTCGCTCGGATGGTGGCGGTCGCCGCTCTGCTTGCCGGCGCTCTCGCCACCGTACTCCACGATTTCACAAAGCTCGATCCATTCCGGCCTCTGGTCCGTGTCGAACAGCAGCATGTTGGCGGACTGGCTACTGTCAGGGTCGAAGAGGGGCACGAGGACGGACTTCCTCCCCGTCATCGCGAACCAATCGCCGGCGGCGTTCGGCACGCATCCGATCTGCCAGAACGGGTGGTCGTCGCCGTCGATGCGAGTGCTGGCACGGATGAAGGCGATCGCGTCAAGGCGGGTCATCCCTCGTACTTTCCGACCGCGTGGAGCGCCTCGCCCATAGGCGCGCGGCGATCAACCGAAAGAGTTGGTAACGCGATCGCGAACGGGTCAATCGTCATACGACCACGTCCAAGAGCGGTGCGGCGCGCTGTCCCTTGCCGGAGGGAAATGGAACATGAAAGGTTAACGGCTTGATCGAGTACGGCAAAGGCGCAACGTCGCCGTAGTGGGGCCGGGAGGATGGGTGAATTAGCGGTCACGATGGATCGCCAACTTTTGGAACTCCTAATTCAGGCGTACTGTGGGCATGCACTAAATGAACAACAGCAGTCTCACTTAGACGCGCTTCTAGCGATCCGATCACGCCGACTGCGTAGGCTGAGGCCTCATTCTGAGAGAGCCCCTCCTGCAGCATTGCCTCGGTTACCAGGAAGCGAAGAACCCCGACCTTTACTTGAATGTCATCCTCATCGTTAAGTTTCGGGGTATATACGCCTTTCGATGAAAGCGATCTGTCATCGACTAATTGAGAGATTGTAACTTGGAATATCTCCGCAAGCCTCTTCAGTTCTGGCAATGTTGGGACGCGTTCTTTCTTCTCCTTTGGGCTTGTACCATTTTCGTATCGTGAGAGTTGCGAGACGGAGATGCCCGTCATCTCTGAGAGCCTCTCGAAGGAGACAACGGGGTCGCGTCCGTTACGGAGCTGCTTCAGGTTCGGAAGGGGGCCGGATGCCATATGGCAATCCTCCCCTATTATCACCGGCAAGCCAGAGCCAATTGGCAAAACGCGATTGACATTATTGCTTGCCATATGGCAAAAGTGTCAACATGAGGCTTGCCGAATACCTTGCTGAAGAGACGTTGAAGCCTGCCGAGTTCGCGCGGCGGATCAATGTGCAACCGTCAACGATCAGCCGGCTCTTAGACGGTCGGCGCGGCGCGTCACTCAACCTAGCAATCAAGATACGTGACGCGACTGGCGGTTGCGTATCTCTCGATGAGATCGCGCCAGAGCGTCCTGGCCGCACGCTCACCCTGGAGGACACCGGGGCCACGTCGTGAGCGCCCGCCCGACCCTCGTCACCTGGACTGGCGACCTCGCCGTCGACCAGGCCTCGCGATCCGCCACGGTTGGCTTCGTCGTGGCAGGCGCAGGGGACGGGTCGCGCATCGTCGTGTCCCTGCCGTTCGCCGAGGCGAAGCTGCTGGCGCTGGCGATCCTGGAGCGCGAGGCGTGGGCGATGGCGCCTGATGCCGGCAGAGCGGCGGAGTGGTCCATCCCTGGGCGCTATGTTCCTGCGCGCTGGCGCGACATGACGCCGACCCGCGCCCTCCGCGTCGTCGATCCGCCCGGCCAGCTGCTGAACGTGCACAACGCCGACAGCGCCCGCCAAGGCGGGCGGATCGGCCCGGCGCCAACCGGGTCCGATCCTGTTTCCACCATCCCCGCCATCACGCCCTGTGCCACCAAGCCTGCGCGCGATGCCGGTCCGTCCGTGCACCTGTTTGCTCCTTTGCGGGGGTATTCGCCGTGACGTTCGCCTCTCACTTTCCGTCGTCATCACCAGCGCCCTCGATGGTCACACCATCGAGGATCCCGATGCGACAGTTGTCCGGAAACCGACGACAGAAGTACGTCATCGCACCGACATTTGTCGGGGAGCGCGTCGCCGCCTTCCTGCGCCGGGCGCACCCGGAGCGCACGGTCGACAACGTCGTCGCCGACCTCACGGCGTGGGGCATCCAGCACGCGACAGTGGCCAAGATGCTGGAGCGCCAGTCCGCGCCCGGCGCGATCATGATGTTCGCGCTGATCTGGGCCTACGGCCCCGAGTTCCTCGCCGACGTCCATCCGGCGCCGCTCGGTTGGCTACGGCCGGCCCTCCAGGAGCAGGAGGTCACCGCCCTGCGGCGCGACTTCGAGGCCATGCAGCAGCGCCTGGATCGGCTGGCATGAACGGCCTGGCGCGGACGTATTTCGCGGGCTGCGCGGCGGCCGCCGGGTGGATCGCCAAGCGGCGCAAGCGGACGGCCGAAAAGTGGCTGTCGCGAGCGGAGCGCTGGTCACGCCGCGCGCAACCTTTCCCTACCGAGGACTGACCATGGGCTCAGGTGCATCCCAGTCGACGAACAAGCTGCTCCGCTCCCTCCGCGACCGCATCGTGCGGCTGGAGGAGGAGAAGAAGTCGCTCGCTGACGACATCAAGGACGTCTACGCCGAAGCCAAAGCGCAAGGCTTCGACGTCAAGGCGCTCCGGCGGGTCGTGAAGGACTCGCAGATGGACCAGACCCAGCGCGCCGCCCAGCGTGAGACCGAGTCCATCGTCGACGTTTACCGGGCGACCCTCGGCATTCTCGACGGCAAGCCCCTGGGCGACGACGCGCGCCAGCGCTTCGACCAGCGGGAGGAACCGTCGGAGGAGCCTCGGGACAAGCGGTCGAGGAAGACGGACGACGCGCCCGACACGCCGGCGGCCGATCCAGCATCCGAAGCCGCATCCGCCGATGACGAGGACGAGGCGCCTCCCGCGACCGCCGAGGCGCCCGACGAGCGGGCACTGGAGGAGGGCGCTCGCGGCCAGGGCCGCAGCGATTTCGCCGCCGGCCAAACCGTCCTGCAGAACCCGTTCCCGGCCGGCGACATGCGACGCGCCGCCTGGGACGAGGGATGGTGCGAGGCGAGCGGATCGGACGGCATGGACCTGCCCGAAGCATGGCGGCGACGCCCACCCGGCGGTGATCAGCCGGCGCGGGGAGCCTAGCCGTGACCACGGGCGAGCACGTCGACCGACCCTTGAGCACGCGTCGCATCCGTGAAGCTTCGGCTCTGCCCGGCGTCGTGGCGGCGGACATCGAGAGCCGCTGCGGCGACCTCGTCGAGATCCGCCTTCCGGACAAGTGCGACGAGCCGATCCTGACGCGGCCGGTGCGCGACGCCGTGCGAGAGTGGATGATCGAGGCGCGCCTCGCCTCGGAGCTGGAGGCGGTCGGCGTCAAGCCTCGGCAGACCTGCCTGCTGTTCGGTCCGCCCGGCTGCGGGAAGACGACGCTCGCCCACCACTTCGCCGCCCGCCTCGGCCTGCCGCTCGTCGTGGCGCGCGCCGAGAACATGGTCGGCCGATACCTCGGGTCATCGGGCCGGAACATCGCGAAGTATTTCGACGCGCTGCGCCGCCATCGCGGCAACGTCGTCGGCTTCATCGACGAGATCGATGCGCTCGCCACGGTACGCACGAAGGACAATCAGGCCGCCGCCCGCGAGCAGAACGCGATGGTGACGGCGCTCCTCACCAACATCGAGGCTCTGGACGGGCGCCTGTTCGCAGCCACCAACCGCCAGGACGCGATCGACCCGGCGATCTGGCGACGCTTCGGCATGCAGCTGACCGTCGAGCTGCCGGGCTTCGACGAGCGTTTCGCGATCATGCGGCGCTACGGGCTGCCGTTCCACTTCGAGGACGAACTGCTCGACGAACTCGTACTGCTCACGGACGGCGCCGCGCCCTCGCTGCTCCGACAGCTGACCGAGGGCGTCAAGCGCCTCCTCGTGCTCGGCCCGAAGCTGCAGCAGGACACGAGCGACCCCGTGTCGGTCTTCGCGAGGGTGCTGGCCCAGGTCGCCCCGCACCCCGAGTACATGCTGCCGCCGCACGTCGTGCCGCACCTTTGGCGCGAGCCAAAGTCGGTCCAGCAGCTCGCCGGCAAGCCGTGGCCGCCGACCCGGACGGAGGCGCGCCCATGAAGCTCGCCGAGGCCCTCGCGCTCGCGCCGCGCCGCTGCGGACGACCTCGCCAGCTCGAGGACGGCATCCAGGCCGGCATCGTCGGGTGGCTGCGCACCGTGCTCGATCCTCGGCTCTACCGCGTCTTCTCGGTCCCCAACGGGGGCGCTCGCAACAAGCCCGAGGCGGCGAAGCTGAAGGCCACCGGCGTCCTCGCCGGCGTCTTCGACGTCGAGATCGCCGGGCCGGGCGGCCAAGTCTGGCGGCTGGAGACGAAGACCGAAAGCGGGTTCCTGACCGACGCCCAGGAAGAGTTCCGCCTCTTCCTCATCGTGTCGGGCTCTCCATACGCGATCGTCCGCTCGATCGGCGACGTCGAGAAGGCGGTCGAGCACTGGCAGCTGAAGACCCGCATCGCGAGGGCGGCATGACGACCGACCTCTTCGCCCTGGCACCAGCCGAGCGCCAAGCGCCGCCGCGATCCGCGCCGGCCTCCGACAATGCCGCTTGTGACGCCGCGCACCTCTGCCGCGTCTGCGGAGCATGGGGTGCCTTCGGGTTCGACGTCGCGCTGCTGAAGGGGAAGACCGGTCGCTTCGCGTGCCTCGCGCACCGTGAGCAGGTCGAGAGGATGGCGGCATGAACGCGCCTGCCTTCGGCCGCCCGGATCCCTCCGCCTTCTTCGATCCCCTGCCGATCCTGTCGTTCGACGTGATCATGGCCGACCCGCCGTGGCTGTTCGAGCTGCGGTCAGACAGCGGGGCCACCAAGGCGCCGCAGGGCCAGTACCGCTGCCTGCCGACCGCCGCCATCGCGGCGATGCCGGTCGGCTACCTCGCCAAGCGCGACTGCTGGCTGTGGCTGTGGGGCACGTTCCCGATGATGGACGCCGCCCGCTTCGTCATGGCGCGGTGGGGTTTCACCTACGTGACCGGCGGTCCGTGGATCAAGCGCGGGCGCACTGGCAAGCTCGCCTTCGGGCCCGGCTACGTCCTGCGCGGCAACGCGGAGATGTTCCTGCTCGGCCGCGTCGGCAACCCGCCGACGTGCTCGCGCTCGATCCGCAACGTGATCGAGGGTCCGTTGCGGCGGCACAGCGAGAAGCCGGACGAGGCCTACCAGGTCGCTGAGACCCTGTTCGGCCCGGCGCGCCGGTCCGACCTGTTCTCGCGCAAGACCCGCCCGGGCTGGGAAGCCTGGGGCGACGAGGCCGGCGTGTTCGACGATCCGGCCTACAAGCGGGCTGCGCGCCAGGTCCGCGTGCCGCCCGCGATCGCGTGCCCCGACCAGTTCAGCTTGCTTGACCTCGCCCCTTGCGGGGAGTTCCGCTCGTGAGCACCGCCGCCCTCCTCGCCGCACCCCGCTGCCGCCCGCACCGTCCGCTCGACCTGCAGGTCAGCGGCCTGGCCTCGATCTCGGCCTGCGGCACCTACCGATGGTCTCTGCAACGCTGGTGGCACAACGGTGCGCTCGGCAGCGGCGCGATCCTACCGTGGATCATGCTGAACCCGTCGAAGGCCGACGCCCACGTCGACGACCCCACGCTGAAGCGCATCATCGCCTTCTCCTGGCGCTGGGGCTTCGACGGGCTGCTCGTCGTCAACCTGTTTCCGTACCGGTCGTCGAAGCCGTCCGAGCTGCGGAACTGGTGGCGCTGGGACGAGCGGCAAGACTGGCATGCCCGCGACCAGTTTCGGGCCGGGCAGAGCATGGCCGCCGCGCTGCTGGCGCCGTTCGACGCCGCGATGGCGGCATGGGGCTCGCCGCCGGGACCGCTCCACTACGACGCCCAACTCGCCGCCGAGCGCCTGCTCGACGCAGTCGACGATCCCGACCGCACCAGCGTGTGGCCGCCGCGCTCGGCGGTCCTGAAGCTGTTCTGCCTGGGCGAGACCGGCGCCGGCGATCCGACCCACCCCATGGCGCGCGGGCGCCACCGCGTGCCGGACGACGCCGTACCGCTGCCGCTGCGCCGCTACCCCGGAACAATCGTCGGTCTTGGTGATGAGGTGGCGGCGGCATGAGGATGCAGGATTGGCACGTCGCCGGGCAGCAAGTCGTCTGCATTGACGATCGTCCGCACGTTACTTGTGACGAAATCGCCGCCCGCCTGCGGCTCAAGCGGATCTACACCATACGCGAAGTCACCTGTGACGGCCCGGATAGCATCGGCTTCCTCCTTGTCGAGGTGATCAACCCGCGCGACCAATTCGTCACGGGCAACGGCGCCGAGGAGGTCGAGCCGAGCTACGCGGCGACTCGGTTCCGGCCGGTGCGTCCGACGTCGATTGAGACGCTCCGCTCGCTCCTGAGCCCGATGCCCGAGCGCGTCGACGTGCTGGAGGACGCATGAAGCACCTGCAGCCCGACCTCTTCTCCGATGGCGTCCGCATGGTCGCGGCCAAGGCCGTCGACCTCACCCCCACGCCTGTCGATAGCCTTAACCCGTACCTGATCCGTGGCCCAGCGCTGATCTCCTTTTCGGGAGGTCGCACCAGCGCGTTCATGCTGCGGCAGATCCTTGATGCGCACGGCGGCGTGCTGCCATCCGACGTGCATGTCGCCTTCGCCAACACGGGCAAGGAGCGCGAGGAAACGCTGCGCTTCGTCCACGAGGTGGAGACGCGCTGGGGTGTCCCGGTCCACTGGATCGAATGGCGGCCAACGCCGGCACGCGCTGTCGGAACAGCGTCGCTCACCGCTTGGCTGGACGCGAACGATCCAGGGCGCCGCATGGTCGCCGAGGCCGGCTTCGAACGCGTCGGCTTCAACTCCGCCTCCCGCACGGGCGAGCCCTTCGAAGCCCTGATCGCGATGAAGCAACGGCTGCCGAACTGGTCGGAACGCTGGTGCACTGAACTGCTGAAGGTCGGGCCGCTCACCGCGCTCGCGGCATCGTTCGGCTGGCTACCGGGCTGCTACGCGGAAGTCATCGGGCTCCGTGCCGATGAAGGGCACCGCATCCTCAAGGCTCACGCCAACGCCAACTTCCGTTGGGACCGCAAGCTGAAGAAGGAAGTGCCTCGCGACCCGCCGCTCCGGCTGCTGCACCCGATGTCGAAGGCTCGTGCCACGAAGGCCGACGTGCTCGCCTACTGGCTGGGTCCGACCGGACGCATGGAGTCCGGCGTGCAGCCGCAGGGCTTTGATCTCGGCCTTCAGCCCTGGGAAGGCAACTGCACCTTGTGCTTCCTCAAAGGCCGCGCCCTCCGCAAGCGGATCATCCGCGACCTGCCCAGCGCGCCCGTCTGGTGGGATCAGCAAGAGGTTCGATTGGGTCAGTTCTTCGATCGACGCGACTTCGTGCGTGACCTCGTCGACGAGGTCCGCCGGTCGCCAGAACTGACCGATAGCACCGAGGACGACGAGCACGACACCGAATGCGGCCTGCACTGCGCGCCGATGGAGGCCGCATGAACGCCCGCATCGAGGACCTCATCGCGCGCGGCACCTGGCCGGACAGCTGGACCGGCGACGAGCCGACCGCCGACACTTGGCTCGACACGGTGCATCCCGACGGGTCGGTGCAGGCGCTGCTGGCGGGGTTCGCATGAACGCGCAACCCTTCCTCTTCGGCAGCGGATGGATCGAGGTGCTCGACGGCAACGACACCGCGCGCGACCTCTTCAGTCGGCACTACAGCTTCAAGGACGACCGGCGCGACGGTCGCCGGGCGTCGAAGCTGATCGTCGGCCCCGGCCACAAGCTCCTCCTCGTCACCGCCGACGCCGGCGCGCTCTGCGTCTGGCGCCGCGAGGAGCACCGGTTCGACGGACAGGTCGGCGTGAACTGCGCGATCTACCGACGCGAGAGCGGCCCGGTCGCCAGCACGCTGCTCCTTCAAGCCATGGAGTTGGCCTGGGCACGTTGGCCCGGCGAGCGCCTCTTCACCTTCGTGGATCCCCGCGAGGTCGCGCCGACCATGCGCGCTGGTCGCCCGACGTGGGGCCACTGCTTCTACCAGGCCGGCTGGCGCTTCGCCGGGCTCACGAAGAAGCGGCTGCACATCCTCGAATGCTTCCCTCCCATGCTGATGCAGGTGGCATCATGAACGCCCACGTCGACTTGCGCTCGCTCGACGCCGCCTTCGTCACCGCCCTGCACCGCGAGCAGGGTTCGCGGTGCCGGCTTCCGACGCCGCGCGCATCGGGCGCGCCGGTCCTGCTGCCGCCTGCCGTCATCGCGTCTATCGCGCTCTCTCAGGTCGGCGCCGTCACGCGTATCCAGCGCCTCGTCGCGGCCGCCTACGGTGTCACTCGTGCCGATCTTCTTGGACGAAGCCTGCGCCATAGGATCGTCCGGCCTCGACAGGTCGCGATGTACCTCGTCAAGGTGTGCGCGGATCGTAGCCTGCACGAGACAGGCCGTCGTTTCGGCGGGCGCGATCACACGACGGTTTTGCACGCCGTCCGCAAAATCGAGGGCTTGCTCGCAAGCGATCCAGTCCTGGCCAAGCGCATCTCCCGGCTCAGGACCTGCATCGGGGAGGGCGCGCGATGAACGCGCCCGCCTTCATCCCCGCCCTGCTGCCGCGCATACGCTACCTGTCGGTCTGCTCCGGCATCGAGGCAGCGGCGGTCGCGTGGGAACCGCTCGGCTGGGCGCCGGTGGCCTTCGCCGAGGTCGACGCGTTCCCGTCGCGGGTTCTGGCGCGACGCTGGCCGCACGTCCCGAACCTCGGCGACTTCACCGCCATCGACGTCGGCGCGATCGGCCCCGTCGACCTGCTCGTCGGCGGCACGCCCTGCCAGGACTTCTCCGTCGCCGGCCTCGGCGCCTCGCTCGCCGGCGCGCACGGCAACCTCACCCTCGCCTTCGCGGACCTCGCCCATGCGCTCGCTCTTCGATCCGGCCTCCGGTGGACCGTCTGGGAGAACGTCCCCGGCGTCTTGTCCCGACCCGACAACGCCTTCGGGTTCATCCTGGCGCGCTTTGTCGGCGGAGACGATGCCCTGCCTCTCCCGCGCGGAGTCGAGCGGTGGCCTGACGCGGGTATGGTTGCCGGGCCACGGGCACGGGCGGCTTGGCGGGTTCTCGATGCTCAACACTTCGGACTGGCCCAACGACGCCGCCGCGTGTTCCTTGTCGTCGGTTTTGGAGAGCGGGCCGATCCCGCAGCGGTACTATTTGAGCGCGCGGGCCTGCGCCGGCATCCTCCGGCGCGCGGCGAGGCGGGGCAGGGTGCTGCCGGCGCCCTTGGCGCGGGCCTTGACCGAGGTGGCACGCTCCAGGACGCCCGGTCCAACCTCCTGATCGCGCACAGCCTGCGCGCCGACGGCTTCGACGCCAGCGAGGACGGCACCGGACGCGGCACACCGCTCGTGCCGGTGTGCTTCGACACCACCCAAATCACCAGCCGCGAGAACCGCTGCGATCCGCATCCCGGCGATCCATGCCACCCGCTCGCAGCCGGCGCGCACCCGCCGGCGATCGCCTTCACCTGCAAGGACCACGGGCAGCACGCCGGCGCGATCAGCCCGACGCTGCGGGCGATGGCGGGCGGGCACGCGAACGCCAGCGGGCAGATGGCCGTCGCGACGTCTTGGGCGGTCCGCCGGCTGACCCCGACCGAATGCCACCGCCTCCAGGGCTTTCCCGATGACCACGCCGCGATCCCAGGGGCGGCCGATGGGCCGATCTACAAGGCCCTCGGCAACAGCATGCCGGTGCCCTGCATGGCCTGGATCGGCCGGCGGATCGAGGCCCAAGAACGAAGGGAGGCTGCATGAACCTAACTGACAGCCAGGCGCAAGACATTCACGAAGCCCGCCGGGCCAACGCGCCGACGATGCGCCCGACTGTGCCGGCGCTGGAAGAGATCATGTTCCAGTCGATCCCCGTGCTCGACCACGGGTTCCTCCGGGTCATCGACTACATGGGCGACGACGGCGCCGTCGTGCAGGCGGCGCGCGTGTCCTACGGGCGCGGCACGAGGAAGGTCAGCGAGGACAGGGGGCTCATCGCCTACCTCGCGCGGCACTGGCACACCACGCCCTTCGAGATGGCGGAGATCAAGCTGCACGTGAAGCTGCCGATCTTCGTCGCGCGGCAGTGGATCCGCCACCGCACGGCGTCCATCAACGAGGTGTCGGCCCGCTACTCCGTGCTCGACGGCGAGTTCTACCTGCCCGACGCGGGGCAGCTGAAGGCGCAGTCCGCCGTCAACCGCCAGGGGCGCGGCGACGCGCTCGGCGCGGACGAGGCGGACCGTGTCCTCGACCTGCTGCGCGAGGACGGCCGGCGCGCGCACGACCATTACGCCTGGATGCTCAACGAGGACGCCGAGGGCGCCCGCGCCGACCCCGCGCGCGACGGGCTCGCCCGCGAGCTGGCGCGCATCAACCTCACGCTCGCCACCTACACCCAGTGGTACTGGAAGACCAACCTCCACAACCTCATGAACTTCCTGCGCCTGCGCGCCGACGGCCACGCGCAGTACGAGATCCGCGTCTACGCCGACGCGCTGATGGACGTGATGGCCCGTTGGGTGCCGCTGTGCCACGAGGCGTTCCTGGAGCACCGGCTCGGCGCCGTCACACTCTCACGGACCGCGACGAACGTTGTTCGGCGCCTGGTCGCCGGCGAGCCGGTCGACGCCGCCGCGAGCGGCCTCAGCCCGCGCGAATGGCGCGAACTGGCGGCCCTGCTCGGGCTGGGCAGCGACGTCCGGGCACCGTTCTCCGCTTCGAGGTCAGCGCCATGATCCATCGCGAGATCCACCGCGAGCGCGAATCAGAGCGGGAGATGGTCGCGATCTTCGTCGCCGGCTTCGAGCGCCGGGCGCGCGAGATCCGCGCCACAACGACCGGAAGCGGCGCCGCCGCCGTGATGCGCCTGCGCGCCGCAGCCGACCTCGAGGCCTGCGCGGCCGCCGTCGCGGCGCTGCTGCCGCCGGGACCGTCCGTCACCTTTCCGCCGCCGATCTCGGTGCCTTCCTCGGAGCCTAGATCTTGAGCGTAGCAGTTGATGCGCCCCTCTTCACCGGCATCGCGGCACCTCAGGTGCGGCGTCCCGCCCGGTCGCGGCTCAAGGTGTCGAACTTCCCGGCCATGCCGTACGATCTCCTCGAGCACGCTGCCGCCGACCTCACCGCCATCCAACGCGGCGCCAGGATCAGCCTGCTCGCGCACCTGTGGTTTCACGGCGAGCTACCCTGCGAGGACAAGAAGCTGGCGGACATCGCCCGCATCCATCCGCGCACCTTCGCTCGCATGGCGCCGGTAATCGCGCCGCACTTCGACATCGACGCCGACGGCCGCTGGCGACATTACGACCTCGAGGACCTCCGTGACGCCGCGCTCATGAAACGCGCTAAACTCGCCAAGAACGGTGCCAAGGGAGCCGCCACGCGCTGGGACGGGGGCGCAGACCCCGGGACCGAGGGCGGCAACGCCGACGCGTTACGCGAAAAACCCGGCGCCGAGACAATGGCAAAAGGTATGGCAAATGCCATGGGCATGGCCACCGAGATCGGGGCAGAATTCGGCACTCAAATGCTGGCATCCGTCATGGCAAACCCGTCGCGCGGACCCGGATCGATCGATCGTTCTATCAATGACAATATATCAGAAACGATCGATCGATCCGACGCGCGGGCCACGAGCGATGCCATGCCGGTTGCCATGAGCTTTGCCAATGGCGACGCCGGTCTTGGTGCATCGCATCCGCCAGAGAAGGCCGATGGCATTAGCCATCCCACCCTTGATGGCATTAGTTCTGCGGTGCCGCCCGCCCGATCGCTCGCGGAAGCCAATGAACTCGCGACGATCGCCGCCTTGCGCGCCGCCGGCGGCGACAAGATCCCGGCGCTCCTGCTGAACACCAAAGACTTGGCGCCGATCCGCGCGCTGGTGGCCGACGGGTGCGAACTCGAGCGCGACGTGGTGCCGGCTGTGACGAACTTTGCCCGGGGGCTCAAGGAACCGCTGCGGACCTTCGCGGCCGGTCAGATCCGCGAGAAGGCGCGCGCCAGCCGCGACTTGGCGCTGAAGAAGCAGGCTGGTGCGACGCCTGTCGGCGCGGGCCTTCCGCAGCCGATGTTCACCGACCCGTTCCTCGCCAAGTTCGCCGGCGAGCTGCGGGGGCGCGTCGGCGCCGAAGCCTTCGCGTCCTGGTTCGGCGGCTTGGCGATCGCCGCGACCGACGGCGGCACGGTGACGATGTCGTTGCCGACCATGTTCATCCGCAATCATGTCGACCGCACCTACGCCGGCCACGCCGCAGCGGCGCTCCGCGCCTCGGACGCGGCGTTCGAGAAAGTGGCGTTCACCGTGGCGAAGACGTCGCCGCCCGCGCCCTGACGATCACGGCGCAAGCAATCGCGGCGCGGCCCTCGTCGGCATCTTGGATGATATCCTCACCATGCTATGCAAGACGAGGAAGTCGTTCTTCGCCCAAGGCACCGGCGGACGCTTCGCGTCTTTCAACGAGGGGACTGGACACGGGCCAGGGCGAAGGTCGAGGCTTCAAAGGTGCCACGATGACCGGACATCTCCGCTGACGCCCTCGCGATCCTTCGTCGTCGAGCACCGGGCTTTGTCGAGCCGCGGCTATGCCGCGAGGCGGGACGATCTCGCGGAGTTTGATCGCGTGATCGAGATCATGCGCGACGTACCGCGCGAGCACATCGAGTCGATGCCCGACGTTTACCATTTCCTGCGCCGCGTGACGGGCAGGCTGGTGGCTATCAGGGGTCGCTTGGAAGTCGTCGATCAGCCCTCGATCCCGCAGAGGCGCGAGCGCCTGCCGGTTCGTCCGGCCGCAGACCCGCGCACGGTCGCCGACGCCTCGTTCAAGCCCGCGGCGCTGCCGGCGCCGGTGCGCGAGCAATGTCGCGAGATCACGGCGGCCAGGGGTCGACGGGTGCGGGTGGTCGAGCGGGGATGCCCAGGTCAGTTGCGCATGGACCTTTGATCGCCGCGCCGGCCCCGTCGGCGCGAAAGTCCGTCAGCAGGCCGACACCACCGGCATCTCGGCGAGCCGGGTCGTGTAGCGAGGCGAACGCATCTCGAACTTCGTCGACCAGCGACGAGCCGGCGCGACGCCGGCGAGGCCAGGGACGACGGCACCGCGCCCGAACCGGCTGTTGCAGGCGTCCACGGCCAGCATCAGCGCCGCGCCGCGCTCGCGGTCGAACTGGCCGAGGCCTGGGAGGGCGCGCTGGCTCACCGTCAGGGCCACGAGGTCGGCCGTGATCACGCCGGCCTTGCTATAGCGGTAGCCGTCGCGCCACACGTGGCGCGCGCCGCGCGCCGCCGCCTTCGCCAGCACCAGCGTGTCGTTGCTCGCCTCCGGCAGGTGCACCGTCGTCGACGCGGAGCGCTGCGGAGCGCCATCGTCATGTTCGCTGGTGTGGTAGAACACGGTGACGTGGTCGGTTCCCAGGCCCTCCCGGCGCAGCTTCTCGCCGAGCCGGGTCGCATGCGCCGCCACCGCCTGCTCGAGCGTCGCGAAATCGCTCACCCTGGCGGAGAACATGCGGGTCACCGCGCACCCTTGCCGGGTCGGCGCGACCGTTTCGAGGTCGAGGCACGCCTCGCC
The DNA here is from genome assembly GCA_964244495.1 of uncultured Beijerinckiaceae bacterium. GTDB lineage: Bacteria > Pseudomonadota > Alphaproteobacteria > Rhizobiales > Beijerinckiaceae > RH-AL1. The sequence continues at coordinate 468,091 of CAXTIU010000001.1, read as the reverse complement.
GCGCAGCTCGTGCACGATGCGCTCGCCCACCACCGTCAAGCCTTGGCGGGCCAGGCGAGGATCGAGGTCGCGCACGTCGGCGACGGTGGCGCAGCCGACCGCGCGTAGCTTGGCCTGCGAGGCCGGACCCACGCCCCAGATCTCGTCCAGCGACGTGCGGGCTAGCCAGCGGCGGCGATTGGCCTCGTCGGTCAGGTCGCAGACGCCGTCCAACTCCGGGTTCTTCTTGGCCAAGTGGTTGGCGAGCTTGGCGAGCGTCTTCGTCGGGCCGATGCCGACGCAGGTCGGGATGCCGGTCCAGGCCAGCACGGTCGCGCGGAGGTCGCGGCCGAGCTCGACGCGGTGCCCGGCCGCCACGTCGCCCACGTCAAGGAATGTCTCGTCTATGGAGTAGATCTCGGCTTTATGGGTGAAGCGCCGATAGACCGTGTTGGTGCGCGCCGACATGGAGCCGTAGAGCGCGTAATTGGAGCTGAATACTCGCACGCCCTCGCGCCGGCAGAGGTCGCGGATCTTGAACCACGGGTCGCCCATGCGGATGCCGAGCGCCTTGGCCTCGTCGGTGCGGGCTATCGAACACCCGTCGTTATTGGACAGCACGATGACAGGCACGCCGCGCAGGCGGGGGTCGAACACCCGCTCGCACGAGCAGTAGAACGCGTTGCCGTCGACCAGCGCGAGCGACGCGCTCATCGCGCCGAAGCGTTCCGCGACGGACGCGTGCGCCGCTGCGGGTGGATGGAGTTGGACACGACGCCCCACACCTCGACCACCGCTGCGGGATCAAGGACGAAGGGAGGAAAGCGCGGGTTGGCGAAGGCAAGGCTGACTCGACCGCCGCGGCGCCGCCACACCTTGAAGGAGCGCTCCCCGTCGATGTCGACCACGACCACGTCGTCGTCCTGCGGCGACAGCGAACGGTCGACGATGGCGATGTCGCCGTCGAACAAGCCCTTGCTGACCATGCTGTGGCCATCGACGCGCACCAGGAACGTGGCCGGTCGGTTGGTGATGAGCAGGCGCTGGAGGTCGATATCCTCCTCAATGAAGTCGTCGGCGGGCGAGGGAAAGCCGGCCGACACCGCGCGCGCCAGGATCGGCAGCGGGGTTGGAAGACCGATGACCACGTTCGCGACCCACACCATGCCGTTCCCTTGCTCAAACGTGAACAAAATAGGAACATGAGTTTGAAGGAGTCAATCGATCGGTCGTCGTCGCGTCGCACCTCCGCGTCGTGCAGGACGATGTGCAACAGTCCGCGCGGACAAGGCGGCGGCCGGCGCAGCCATGTGGCCGCCCACTTTCGTTCCTGCTATGTTTAAGCTGTGGATAATCCAGCGCCGGGCCATTGGACGCGTGAACGGGTGGAGCTTCGGCTGATCGCCGCCTTTCGCGCGATGCCCTACTGCCCGATCTACTCGGTCGGCTCCCGCGTGAGGACAATGGCCGGGCGCGAGAACGCGCTCACGGCGGCCCTGTCCTGGGGCGCGCTCCTCGAGGACGACGACGACGCCCGCAAGTACCTTTGGGCCTGGGCTCGGTGCAAGGCGACGCGCGAATCCTTCGCCGATCACTGCCGTGGACGGGGATGGAGGCAGCCGACGGCGGAAAGAGGGCGCCGCCGGGCCGCAGACACGATCGCCGAGTGTCTACGATCTACTACGTCAAGGTCCCTTGACAGCGAGAAAACCGTCATTGGAGTTTCCGCGTCAGCCGCGAGCGACAAAGTCCTCGCCCTGACCTGAGGAACACCCGATGTCGAAGCCCGTCGCCTCCGTGGAGCCCATCAACGGCTTCTTCGCCGGCGGTAGCCGGCATGCCTCCGACTTCGGCACGGTGCCGAGCACGAGGCGCGCCGGTTCACCGTCCACGGCTCGCTCCCGCATCGCCGCAAGCAAGTCAAAGCGGGCTCGAGCGGTCCCGATTGGGCCGACGCCGGAGCGCCTCGACAAGGGCGACATCGTCCACAACAAGACTGTCGCGCTTCACGTCTCAATCCCGCTGGTCGAGTTGTTGGCTCGCCAAGGCAAGCTTGATCCCCACGAGTCAACCTCGCGCGCAATGCTGAGCGCCGCCGAGAAGCTCTACCGGCACTTCGTCGGGTGTGGCGTCGGCGTCAAGGCGCAGGACCTGAACCGGATCGTCGGTGGTGCGGCGGAGGACCTCGACCAAGAAGAGAACTGGGTCCACCACCGTGACGTGTTCCGAACGGCCTGCAAGATGATGGGCTGGAGCGACGCCAACCCACGTCGAGGGGCAGGGCGCCTCGTGGTCGAGGTCGTCTGCTACGAGCAGACAGTGCGGGACGCCGCGCTAGTCCACATCGGACGCGGCCGGCTCGAGTTGATCCAGGCGCAGGGTATGGATCGGTTGCGCGAAGGACTGTTCGCCCTCGCGGTACACTGGCGCTTCCTTTAAAAAGACCATCGCCGGCGCAGTTGACGCGGGAGCCGGGATCGCGTAGCAAGTTGGCATTGACGAAAGCCGCGCCCGGAGCCTGAAAAGGTGACCGGGCGAAGTTGTATCTGGGGGCCACCATGCGCGAGATGATCCGCACATGACGCCCCACGAGCTCGCGTCTCGCCTCGAGCACTTCGCCAGTCGGGTCCGAGCCATACGGCCTGTCGATCATCGCCGGCCCGACATCTTCTTCGAGGACCGGTCCGAGGTCATAGCCGAGATGCTGGCGGAGGCGCGCGAGATGCGCACCGTGCCGACCATGCGGAAGCCGCTGCCCGTGCTGCGCCCTGGTACGATCCAGGTCGGCCGGCGCAGCGTGGCTGTTGAGGTGCGGGGGCGCCGGCGCGCGTAGAGTTTACCAGCCGCAGCGACAGGGCGGACGATTGGCCGGGCGCAAGCGGCTTCAGTTCCGCCCGAAAGGGCCGAAGGTGACGGACGGCCAGCGGCCGTAATCAGTGGAACGAGACGCTCGCGGGCCAACGCCGCGAGCCTGGGGCGTTTGGCGCCGCAGATCGTAAAACGAGGCGTCGTCGCACGCCTATCGCCCACATGGCCGGGGTCGCGCCCGGTCCCGTCATCACCGATCACCGATCGGTCGAGGCCGCCGCCGATCCGCGGATGTACCGGGTCGCGGCGGCCGTTTCCGAATTCTCAAGAGAGTTCGGAAACGAGCAGCACCTAAACGAGAAAAACAAGCAAAAACAGTGGGTTGCGCGATGCTCGCTTCCAAGCGCGTCGCGCGCCTGAAAAAGCGGAGCGGCGAGGCCAGCGAGGCCAAGGCCGAGATTGCCACCAAGGCCGCAGGCTACATCCGCGTCTCGACGGAAGAGCAGGCGCAACATGGCCAGGGCCTCGAGAGCCAGCAGCGCGCGGTTCGTGCCTTCGCGGAGTCGCAGGGCTACAAGCTCGTCGACGTGATCGCCGATCCCGGCGTGTCCGGCGCGACCAAGCCGGCGGATCGCCCCGGGTTCGCGCGCATCCTCGAGCTTGCGGAGGCGCAGGCCTTCGCGGTGCTCCTGGTCTACAAGTTCGATCGCCTCGCGCGCCAGATCGTCTACGCCGTCACGGCGGTGAACGATCTGTCCGAACGCTATGGCGTCGTCATCCGCTCCGTCTCGGAGCCGATCGATACGGCGACCCCGATGGGGCGCACGGTTTTCGCGGTGCTCGCCGGCATGGCCGAGCAGGAACGACAAGCTATCACCGAGCGGACGCACGGTGGGCGCCGCGAGAAAGCAACGAAGGGCGGGTTCGCCGGTGGGTCGGCGCCGCTCGGTTACAGCCGCGACCGCGAGGGTGGACTGCTCGTCGACGAGCGCCAGGCCGGGACGATCCGGCAGATCTTCGATCTGCGCAAGGACGGTGCGACGCTTCAGGCGATCGCCGACGCGCTGAACGCCGACAAGGTGCCGACCAAGCGCGGCGGTCAGTGGCGGCCCAGTCAGGTCGGCTACATCCTCGACAACCCGAAGTATCGCGGCGCCGTCGAGTACCTGTTCCGCTGGCAGGGTGCGGAAACGCACGTGCTCAAACGCGGCAAGCACAAAGCCATCGTGAAGGGGTGACGATGATCGTCTTCGAGTTTCCCTGGGCGCGATCTGGCAACCCGCAGATCCTCGAAGGTCGTGATCTCGAAGCCTACGGTCTCGCGTGGGGTCGTCGCCTGCAACGGTTGCCGGGCGCCTTCGCACGTGGCTCGGCCGAATCAGACGCTTCCTATCGGCCACGCTTGCTCGAGCTGATCAGAAGCAGGGTTGAAGGGTCTGACCAATGATCGCTGACCGTTACAGCCGCGCGGTCATCCTCGTCGACGAGGTCGACCCGTTCCCCGCGCGATCGGCGCGCCCGAGCCGGCTGCCGCGCCGCTTCTCGCCGTCCGCTGCCGTCGCGATCCGCACCGTGCAGCCGGCGGCCGGTCACAACGGCGGCCCCAAGCTCGTCGACGAGAGGCGCTGACATGATGACGCAAGCGCAATTCGACCGCCTCCCGCAGCTGCTGCAGGTGATCGTCAACATGGATCGGAAGATCCGGGCGGCACGGCCTGGCCCGGTGGTCGCCATCTCCGACGCGCGGTTCTACCGTGCGCTGCTCAAGGAGCGTCGGGGTCTGACCCGTGCGGCCGAGCAGGCCTGGGGCGGCGCCAGAACGAACGACGGGATGGCGCGATCATGAAAGACCGCGCGGGCAAGCCTGATGAGCATCTCGTGACCGCCTCCCTGGCCGAGGCGATCGCTGACCAGCTCGGGATCGACATGACGCCCGAGTTCCTGACGCAGGTCGACCTCATCCGCTACCGCTTGTTCCTGACCGGCTACTCGGTTCGCCGCATCAGCGCGGGGCCGTCCAAACCGCCGGCCGGTTTCGTGTTCCCGACCATGAGCCACATCATGGGCGAGCGCGAGCCATGACCACCGTAAGGATCGGCAAGCCGAAGGCACCGTCGTCGGTCTTCGACATGACCGACGCCCAGCTCGCCGACGAGCACCGTGGCCACACGTTCGCGAAGCTACGCACCAAGGACAAGCTGCAGGCGATTGAGGCCGAGCTTGATCGGCGCGGCCTCGAGTTCGCGCAGGGTGAGCACAGCTTCGTCAGCCGGCAGATCACCGATGTCGGCCTCGTCGACCTGAAGCGGCTCCGCGCGGACCTCGGCGACGACATCTGGCGCGAGTACGGCATTCCGGGCTCGAACCGCTTCTGGCGCTCGGACCTGAAGAAGAAGGAGCCGGGATCGTGAGCGATGTCGAGCGCAAGGACGTCCACGAGACGACGTGGACCGGTACGCTATCCGAAGCCGTGCTGCAGAAGGTGTTGTTGAAGGCGGTCTGCGACGAGGCGGGCGTCAACGCGTGGGAGAACGGCTTGAGCATGAGCCTCCACACCGACCCGGAAGGTAACGTGCATCGGTTTGTGCTCGTGAAGGACGAACTCTGGTACCGGAAGCAGGAGGCGGCGTGATCCCCGGCGGGGCGAGCGAGGCGGACGAGATCCGCTCGATCGGCGCGAACCACCAGCTGAAATGCATGCTTACCGCCGCGCTCTGCGAGATCATGGGCGTGCCGCGCGTGGCGATGGGGCTGGAACTGAAGGTTCGGTTTCCGGCCAATCTTGGCTGTGATCTGGGCAACCTGCCCGACCTCGTCATTGAGCTGAACCAAGAGAACAACGTTTCGCCGCAAGGCGGATGATCTCGCCATGGGTAGCGAGATCGAGTAAATTGCCCTTGTCCAGGAGACGTTGGCTTCCGAGCCAGTCGTCCCAGGTGGCGGGGGCTCGGGTGGGCAAACACCCGGAGCGCGGGTCAGGACCCCGCATGACAAGAGCTGGCCAGTCATCTGGTCATCCCCGTCGCCGCCTGCGGCCGGGCCATAAAGCGCCAAGTCATGCAACAAATCGATACTACTCCGGCGATGCCGGTGACGCGGCCGGGCGATGTCTGGCTGCTCGGTGATCATCGCCTCGTGTGCGGTGACGCCACAGACCCCGCGACCGTCGCGCTGGCGCTCGCCGGCGCCGTGCCGCACCTGATGGTGACGGACCCGCCCTACGGGGTGAACTATGACCCGTCATGGCGCGTGAAGGTCGCTGCGAAAGGATCGAAGCTCGCCACAGGCGCGGTCGCCAATGATAACCAAGCTGACTGGCGCGAAGTCTGGGCGCTGTTTCCGGGCGACGTGGCCTACGTCTGGCACAGCGCCCTGAACGGTCATGTGGTCCGCGACAGCCTAGAAGCGTGCCGCTTCCTGATCTGGTCGCAGATCATCTGGGACAAGGGCCGGCTGATCATCTCGCGAGGCGCGTACCACTGGCGCCATGAGCCGTGCTGGTACGCGGTCCGGCGCGGTCGCACCGCGCGGTGGACCGGCGACCGTAAGCAGGTGACGGTGTGGCAGATCCCGCATCGGCGATCCGAGACCGGTCACGGGACGCAGAAGCCGCTGCTCGCGATGCAGCGGCCGATGGAGAACCACAGTCGACTTGGTGACGCCGTCTACGATCCTTTCGTGGGTTCGGGCACGACGATCATTGCCGCCGAGATGATCGGCCGCCGCTGCCACGCGATCGAGATCGATCCGGTCTACGTCGACATCGCAGTGCGGCGCTGGGAGGCTCACACAGGCCTGATCGCGCGATTGGCCCCCCTCTGCGCTGGTCGAGGTCGGAAGGGGCACCAGCGAGGCTGCCTGAGCCGCTGCGCCTGTCGAAATCCAGGGTCCTTCCCTGGGGTGCCCCCTCCCGAGGGGAACGCCCCACCGCGGCTGACATCCGTTTCACGAATTTTCAGCCCAGGTTTTATGTTTATGTCCGACCCCGACAAACAGGGCCGCGTCGTCAACCGCGCGGAGCTCGCAACTCTTTGCAACATCTCGCTTCCAACGGTCGACACTTGGGTCCGAAAAGGGTGCCCGTCGATCGAGCGAGGAAGTAAAGGGCACGAGTGGCGCTTCGACTCCGCCGCCGTGATCGACTGGCGCATCAAGACCGCCGTCGACGACGCGGTGTCGGGCCTGCAGGACGGCGATGGCAAGGTCTCGAAGGACGAGGCCGACCGGCGCAAGGCGGTCGCCAGCGCGATCGTCGCCGAGGTCGAGGCAGACGAGGCGCTGAAGGCGGTCGTGTCTCGCTTCGATGCCGAATCCGTCATGGCGGACTTCTGTCAGGCGCTGCGGTCCGGGATGTCGAACGCCGGTTCCAAGATCGCCGGCCGCACCGCGACCATGACCAACCCCAACGAGATCCGGGAGCTCTGCGAGGCGGAGATCAACCGGGCCTTCCAGGTCGCCGAAGCCGATCTTGCGGAAAGGTGGGCCGGTGGCTCCGACAGCAGCAGCGACAACGGGCCCGACGAAGTTTGATCGTCACCGTTCCGGCGACTACCGGAGCGGGCGCGACGAGCTGCGCGTGTCCGCGCGCGGCCTGTTCGCCTCGGCGCTGATCAAGCCGCCACGCCTGTCGGGGTCGGCTTGGGCCGAGAAGTACGGACGCATCCCGAAGAGCACCGGCGCCGAGAGCGGCCCGGTCACCCTGTACGGCTACCAGCGCGAGCTGCTTGACGTCATGTGCGACCCGAGCATCGCGCGCGTCACGGTGATGAAGGCGGCCCGCGTCGGCTACACGCGCTGCTTCACGCTGGCGATCGGCTACCACCTCCACCACGACCCGACGCTGTGCGCGATCGCACAGCCGGTGAAGGAGGACGCCGAGGACTTCGGCGGCACGGAGATCGCGCCGATGCTGCGCGAGACGCCGGTGCTGCGCCGCATGCTTCGCCCGGCCCGCCGCGGCGAGAAGCAGGACAAGAACACCTTCTACAAGTTGTCGAACGGCGCCTCGGCGCGCCTGGTGGGCGCTGCGGCCGACGACGCCTTCCGGCGCTACTCCGCTCGCTTCATGGCCGCCGACGAGATCGACGGCGACGGCTGGACCCCGGACTACAAGAGCCAGGGCGACAAGCTCGACCTCTTCTGGACCCGAGGCGAGAAGTTCTGGAACCGGAAGCTGGTGGTCGGATCGACGCCGCTCCTGGAGGAGACCTCGCGCATCGCCAAGCTCTGGTCGAAGAGCGACCAGCGCCGCTACTTCGTGCCGTGCCCGCAGTGCGGGGAGATGCAGTTCATCGACTGGGGCGGCCGCGACACGCCGTACGGGATGAAGTGGGAGGCCGTCGACGGTCGGGTCGCCGGGCTCTGGTACGTCGGCACGTGCGGCTGCATCATCGACGAGGGCCGCAAGCCCTGGATGGACGCCCACGGCGAGTGGCGTCCGACCAACCCGGACGGCGACCACCCCGGCTTCCATCTCTGGACCGGGATGTCGCTGGACCTCAACGCGTCCTGGACGGCCATCGCGCAGGAATGGCTCGACGCCCAGCTCGACGCGATCAACAAGGTTCAGCCCTTCGTCAACCTGCGGTTGGGCCGGACCTACCGCGTGACCTACGGGCGCGAGGTCAGGACCTCGAAGTTCCTGGATCGCGCCGAGCTGTACGGTGCCGAGGTGCCGGACGGTGTGCTCTACCTGACGCTCGGCGGCGACGTCCAATCCGGCGAGAACGCCCGCATCGAGGGCGGCATCTACGGATGGGGCAGGGGCCTTGAGTGCTGGTTCATCGGCCACTTCGTGCTGCCGGGCGACCCGGCCGAGCGCGAGGTTTGGAACAGCCTCGACCTCCTCCTCAAGCGCGAGTTCCGCAAGGCTGACGGCTCGGTCCTGCGGGTCAGGGCGGCCGCCATCGACTCCGGCGGTCACTACACCGCCGAGACCTACTCGTTCTGCAACGAGCGCCGGTCCCGTCGCGTGTGGGCGATCAAGGGCCGCTCCGAGACGCTGGGACGCCGCTCGCCCGTGTGGCCGCGCAAGCCGTCGAACACGCTTGGCAACGTCTGGTACCTGATCGGCGGCAACGCCGCGCGCGACTTCGCCTACGGCAGCTTGCACGTCGAGAGGCCCGGCCCGCGCCACGTCCACTTCACCGATCAGCCGGCTCGCGGCTCGCGCGACGTCGACGACGAGTTCTTCGAGCAGATGACGCGCGAGAGCCTCGTCACGCGGCGGCAGGGCTTCACCGAGTGGGACAAGCCGAAGAAGCCCCGCGAGGTCGGCGTCTGCTTCGTCTACGCCTATGCGGCCGTCTGCGGCCTTCAGGCGCTGAGCAGCCGCTTCGTGGCGCTGGGCAAGGTCAAGAGCGAAGACGCATCGGAACCCGTCCCGGCCCCGACCGAGAAGCGCTCGCAGCCTGCGTCGACCCTTAGCGTCGCGGCCGTGAAGCCCGCCGCCCCGTCGCCCGAACGTTCGCAGAACCCCGCACCGAGAAGGCGCTCGACATGGCTGTGATCGACTACGGTCCCCAGATCGCCGCCATGAACGCCGCGATCGCCGCCGGCGTCACGTCCGTCAGCTACGAGGGCAAGTCGGCGACGTACCGTTCGCTGAACGAGATGATTCAGACGGTGGCCTATCTCACCCGCCTGCAGGCCGCCGCCAATGGCACGCCGCGGCCGGTCGCCGGCAAGGCCACGTTCAGCCGTGGCTACGGTCGTCGTGGGCTCGGTCCCGGCCTTATCCGCCAGCGCTACAACGAGGACTGCTGAGCGTGGCGAAGAAGGGCGGCAAGAAGGGCCGCGCCGCCTCGACCGGTTCCCAAGCCGCACCGGCGCCCGCCAAGCGCGGCTACGAGGCCGCGAAGCCGAGCCGGCAGGGTGATCATTGGATCACCGGCCAGCGCTCGGCCGACGCCGAGATCTACGGCGAGGCTCGGACGCTGCGGGACAAGTCGCGCGCGCTGGTCCGCAACAACCCGTTCGCCGCCAAGGCGGTCGGCTCGCTGGTGTCGAACATCGTCGGCGAGGGTATCGTGCCGCGGCCGGTCACGGGCTCGCCGTCGCGCGACAAGAAGATCCGTCGCGCCTTCGAGCAGTGGACGTACCGCTGCGACGCCAACGGCGTCCTCGACTTCTACGGCCTGCAGACGCTGCTGTGCCGCGAGATGATCGAGGGCGGCGAGGCGCTGCTCAGGAAGCGCCTGCGCAAACCCCTGTTCGACGGCGACGTGCCGCTCGAGCTGCAGGTGCTGGAAGCCGACTACCTCGACCCGTTCCGCAACGGTCCCTTGGATCCAGGCAGCTACGCGATCCAGGGCGTCGTCATCGACGAGGCGACCCTCAAGCGGAAGGCCTACTGGCTCTACCCGAACCACCCCGGGAACATCTTCTTCAACTTCCCCGGATCGCTCACCTCCGTGCCGATCCCGGCCAGCGAGGTCCTCCACGTCTACGAGTGGCAGCGCACCCAGACGCGCGGTGTCCCATGGGGCACGCCGGCGATGGAGTCGCTGCACCTGCTGGCCGACTACGAACTCGCCGAGATCGTCCGCAAGAAGATCGAGGCTTCCGTCGCCGCGTTCGTCATCAACGCCGAGAACGAAGCCGACGAGACCATCGCGCCCTCGGTCGTCGATTGCGACGGGCACACCGTCGAGAAGTTCGAGCCTGGGCTGATCGCCTACCTGCGCGGCGGCAAGGACGTGAAGTTCAACACGCCCCAGTCCGTGCCGAACTACGGTGAGTACAAGGGCGCCTCGATCCAGACGATCGCCGCCGGCTTCCGAATGCCCTACGAGCTCGTGTCCGGCGACCTCAGCAAGGTCAACTTCTCCTCCATGCGCGGCGGCCTCGTCGAGTTCCGACGGCTCGTGCGATCGGTGCAGTGGAACATTCTGATCCAGATGGCCTTGCAGCCGGTCTGGGAATGGTGGTGCGAGGCGGCCTATCTCGCCGGCGTCATCGACCGGCCCTACGTGCCCGTCGAGTGGTCACCCCCGAAGTTCGAGTGGGTCGACCCGATGGCCGACGCGCAGGCCTCTGCGCTCGCGGTGCGCAACGGTTTCCGCTCCTGGCAGGACGTCGTCGCCGAGAGCGGCCGCAACCCCGACGACGTGCTCGACGAGATCCAGGCCTGGAACGAGAAGGTCGACGACCTCGCCATCGTGCTCGACAGCGACCCGCGCCGCACCAACGCGAAGGGCGTCCAGCAACCCGTCCAGCAGAAGGACGGCGGCGAGGAGCCGGAACTCTCCCGACCCAACAGGACCAGTGCCGATGGCCGAACAGAAACACCAGCTCGCGCAGTTCAGCCGCGACGCCGAGGTCAACCCGGCGACGTTCGACGCCGAGGCCAACACGGTCGAAATCGTGTGGACCACGGGAGCCAGCGTCCGCCGCTACTCGTGGCTGGACGGCGAGGAATACGATGAGGCGCTGAGCCTCGAGCCCGGTGCCGTCAGGCTCGAGCGGCTCAACCTCGGTGCGCCCTTCCTCGACACGCACTGCTCCTATGCCCTGGAGAACGTGATCGGCTCCGTCGTGCCCGGCACGGCGAAGATCGCGGACGGACGCGGGACGGCGACCATCAAGCTGTCGAAGGCGGCCGGCGTCGCCGACACCGTCCAGAAGATCCAGGAAGGCGTGATCCGCAACATCTCGGTCGGCTACTGGATCCACAAGGTCGTCAAGACCGAGGGCGACGAAGGGACGGTCGCCCGCTGGGACGTGGTGGACTGGGAGCCGCTCGAGGTCAGCGCGGTACCGATCCCAGCCGATCCCGGATCCCAAATCCGCAGCGAAGGCACCAAGCAGGACGGCAGCGGTCCCGCGACCCGTTCCTGCACCTTCGTCACCAAGAGATCTCCGGCCCCCGCGCCGAAGCCCACGGCCACCAAGGAGACCCGCATGGCCCCCCGCACCCGTACCGCCGCTCCGAAGTCCCCGAAGGGAGCCGCCAAACGCCTAGCCGAACTCGAGGCCGAGAACCTGCGCCTCACCGCGCTGGTCGCCGCCAAGCGCGACGACGACAAGAAGGATGACGAGGAGCGCGACGGCGAGGACGACGACAAGAAGGACGACGAGGAGCGCGACGGCGAGGATGCCGACAAGAAGGACGACAAGGAGGACGACGAGGAGGGTGAGCGCGACGGCGAGGAGTCCGACGAGGAGGACGATGCCGACGAGGAGGACGACAAGCGCTCCGCCGCCAGCTCCAAGTCGGCCCGAGCCGCCGCCAACGCCGCCGTGAAGGCGGAGCGCGAGCGGTCCGCCGAGATCACCGCGCTCGCAGAGCGCGCCGGCCTGCCCAAGCTCGGCCGCAAGCACATCGATAAGGGCACCAGCGCTCGCGCGTTCAAGGCCATCGTGCTCGAGCGCATGCTCGACCAGCAGGCGAGGGGCGGCAAGGCGACGATCGGCACGACCGGCGCCCGCGAGCTAGGCGACGAGCGCTCCAGCACCGCGCCGAACAAGGAACAGCGCGAGATCGAGAACGGTGCCGCGCACTGGCGCAAGGTCGCTCCCTCCGCCGGCAAGGGTGAGCGCAAGGCCGACAAAACGATTCCCACGGCCTGAGCCGACACACCGCACCTCCATCCGTGCCGCGCACGGATGATCTTGTGACTTGGGGCCCAGCGTGGCCCCTTCTTCCTCGGAGGGTCCATCCTTGACCATCAACACGCCCGCCTACAACGCCTCCATGTCGTACCCTTCGTACGATCCGACCGCGCTCTTCGCCGGCGACTTCCCGGTCCGTGCTCAGGTCCTCACGGTCGCGACCGGGCAGAACGCCGCCGGAACCTGCCTCCCGCGCGGCACGCTGCTCGGCCGCGTGACGGCCTCGGGCAAGTACATCGTGTCCGTCGCGACGGCGGCCGATGGTTCGCAGCTGCCCGAGAACCTTCGCGTCCTCGCCGCCGATACCGACACCAGCGCCGCCGATGTCCTGACGCCCCTCTATCGCACCGGCGAGTTCGCCTACGAGGAGATGACCGTCGACACGTCCTGGACGCTCGCGGCGCTGCAGACGGCGACCGACGTCGCCAACGGCGGTCTCTTCATCCGGTCGGTCGGCACCATCGCCTGATCGGCGCCGATCCAACCACTCCCATGATCCGACGCAGGGCTCCTTCGGGGGCCCTTCTCTTTTGGAGGGCCTGACCCCGTGTCACTCGATAACGTCTCCGTCTACTCCACCGCGTTCCTGCTCGGCGCCTACGGCGTCATCGATCGCCCCAAGCCGTTCCTTTACGACATGTTCTTTGGCATGGAGCAGATGTTCGAGACCGAGGAGGTCTACTTCGACAAGGTGCAGCGCGCTCGTCGCCTCGCGCCACTCGTCTCGCCCACTACCCAGGGCAAGGCCGAGCGGGTCCGCGGCTACTACGCGACCGCCCTCAAGCCCGCCTACGTCAAGCCCAAGCACGTCATCGAGCCGAACAGGATGATGAAGCGTCGTCCGGGCGAGGTGCTGCTCGGCAACATGAGCCCGGCGGAGCGACGCGACGCCACCATCATGGACACCATGATGATCCAGGACGACCAGATCTCCCGTCGGGAGGAGTGGATCGCCTGCTCGGTGTTGCAGACCGGCAAGGTCGATCTCCGCGACCCGGAGACCGGCAACCTCAACACCATCGACTTTGAGCGTCCGGCCGCCCACACCGTTCCCCTCACCGGTGCCGCGCGCTGGGGTCAGTCCGGCGTTGACCCGCTCGACAACATGCGGACCTGGGCGGCCACGGTCCAGAAGAACTCGGGCTTCCACCCGTCCGTCGTGATCATGGACCCGCTGTCGGCGAATCTTTTCATCAAGTCGCCCGGCGTCTCCCTGATCATGAACTCGTTCCGGCAGACCTCCGGCAACATCAACCTCGGCGGTGTCGTGGTCGGCGGCATCGGTCGCGAGGCCAAGCTGCTCGGCGAGACGACCGAGTTCCAGATCTGGGTCTACCAGCAGTACTACACCGACATGTCCAACAACGTGTTCCAGCTGATGCCGGACTACACGGTGATCATGGCGGATCCGGTCGGGGTCGAAGGCACGCGCTGCTACGGCGCGATCCAGGACGTCCGCGTGCTGCGCGCGATGAGCCGCTTTCCCAAGAACTGGATCTCGGAGGATCCGAGCGCCGAGTACCTGATGACCCAGTGCGCCCCGCTGCCGGTGCTGGGTTGGTGCGAGGCCTCCTTCTGCGCGACGGTTTCCGGCCCGAACTGAGCGTCGATTTCCGCTCCTGACGTGATCCGCCGCGCTGACAGCGCGGCGGTCACTGCTTCATTCTCAAACGGAGGTCCGGCGATGCCCGACACCAAGACCATCGTCGCCAAGAACGCGGCCATCGGCGTGCCCTGCCAGAAGAAGTCGGTCCTGAAGAAGGACGACAACGGCAAGACAGTCGCCGGCGAATACGCCCACGTCGAGCTGAAGCACGTGAAGCCCGGCGAGTCCGTCACGATCGATGCGGCGGAGGCCGACCACCTCATCGCGCTCGGCTTCGCGGTGGAGGTCAAAGCTTCGGCCAGCGACCAGGGCAAGCCGACGAAGTGATCGACTTCTCCGCCCTCGTCCTCGGACCGGCCATGGCTGCCTTCGGGCAGCCCATGACCGTGACGCCGGTCGTGTCGCAGCCCGGCGCGCCGGCGTACTCGGCGCGGGGATCCTGGTCGTGGAAGCCGGTGCAGGAGGAGCTTCCTGATGGCACGTACCACTCGACCAACCAGCCGGCGATCGGCATCCGGCTCGCCGACTTCGCGGTGCCGCCGAAGCAGGACGACACGCTGGTGATGGCGCAGGGTGCGTTCACGATCATCGACGTCGTGCCGGACGGACAGGGCGGCGCCGACCTGAAGCTTCGGCAGACGAACGGCCTATGACCGTCGGCGCCCCGATCTTCTACCCCGCCGGCCCGCTCGAGATCCGTGACGGGACCGCGTCCCGCCTCGCCGCCGTGCCCGGGCTGAAGACGGTCGCGACGCAGCGCACCGTCCCGACCAAGGACGACGCCCTGCCGGCGGCGCTCGTCTACCACGGCGGGGAACGCACCGAGCCGAACGGCGACGACAACGTCGGCGCGCCGTCCTTCTCCCACGAGCTGACGCTCGTCGTCGACATCGTCGCGCAGGCGACCAGCGACGCCGCGCTCGACACCCTCATCGTCAGCTTGGCGGAGGCGACGCGCGCGACGCTGCTGACGGACGCGTCCTGGGTCATGCTCTTCGAGGGCGTCCGGCGCTGCGACGTCCGCTACGCCTACGCCAAGGACACCAACGCCTTCCAGGCCCAGGCGACGGTGGAGTTCGAGGTCACCTTCCGCTCCGCCTGGCCGCCCTACGAGCCGAACGACTTCACGTCGGTCGCCGTCAATCCGGACGCCGCGACGCAGCCGCCGCTCGGGTCCGCCTTCTCCACGCAATTCGCCATGCCGGAACCCGCGCCATGCCCTCGACCGTGAAAGTCTACCCGACCAAGAAGACCGCCTTTGGCCTGAAGCACCCGCACGGCCCCGCGCTGCTCATCACCGGCAGCCTGTGGCCACAGGACAGCTTCACCGCTCGCCGCCTCACCGATGGCAGCGTCACGAAGGACGCCTCCAAGGTCTACGTGCCGCCGGCAACCCCTGCAGCGTCGCCCGACGCGAGCGCTCCGACCGCGTCGGCGTCGACGGCGAGCGAGCAGGCGAGCAGCACGCCCTCGACGACCGCACCCGCCGCCGCACCGACGGGAGCACCGACCGCCCCCGCCACGGCAACAGAGACGCCCAAGACGGCCTGATCCGGCCTCCACCCTCCTGATCCCATCCAGGCGCCTTCGGGCGCCTTTTTCTTTGCCGGAGTGCCTCCATGGCCGTCGCCACCCAGATCCCCGCGAATTGGAAGCTGCCTCTCTTCCAGGCCACCGTCGACGGGACGATGGCCGGCAACCTCACCGAGAGCCAGCCGGCACTCCTCACCGGCCAGTACCTCGCCATCGGCGTCGTCATGCCGAACGTGCCGATCGCCGTCGCGTCGGTCGCCGTCGCCGGCCAGCTGTTCGGCGTCGGCTCCATGCTCGAACGCATGGTCAACCGGTTCCTCGCCGGCAACACCACCCAGCAGCTCTGGTGCGTCGCCGTCCCCGATCCGGCCGCCGGACAGGTCGCGACCGGCTCCATCCTGCTCTCCGGCACCGGCCTGCAGTCCGGCGTGCTGTCGACCTACATCGCCGGCCAGCTCGTCGCGGTCGCGGTCTACTCCACCGACACGCCGCTGACGGTCGCCGCCAACCTCGTCGCCACCATCAACGCCATGGCGACCCTGCCGGTCGTCGCGGCCGTCGATGGCGCCAACCCGGCGAAGGTCGACCTGACCTGCCGTTGGAAGGGCGCGACCGGCAACGACGTCGCGATCTCTTTCAACTACCTCGGGCTGCTCGGCGGCGAGGTCATGCCGGTCGGCCTGACCGCGGCGGTCACCGCCATGGCGGGCGGCGCCGGCGAGCCCGATTTCACCGCCGCGATCAGCGCGATCGCCGCCCGGCAGTATTATCACGTCGGCATGCCCTACAACGACACGGGCAGCCTGGAGGCCTGGAACACCGAGTACGGCTTCGCCGCCGGCGGGCGCTGGTACTTCACCCGCCAGCAGTACGGCTGGGTCTACAATGCGCTGCGCGCCGACTACGCCGATGGCCTCGCCTGGGGGCTGGAGCACAACTCGTCGGTGATCACGACGATGATTTTCGAGCCGGGGGTGCCCTCGCCGCTGTGGGAGTGCGTCGCCGCCTACTGCGCCCAGGGCGCGGCGGCCCTGCTCGACGACCCGGCGCGGCCGCTGCAGACCCTGCCGCTCGCCGGCATCCTCCCGGCGCCGATCGACCAGCAGTTCTCGCAGACCGAGCTGAACGACTTCACCAACAGCGGCCTCGCCGTGCAGTCGCTCGGCACCGACGGCCAGCCGATGATCCTGCGCGAGGCGCTGCAGTACCAGGTGAACCTGTACGGGCAGGCCGACACCGCCTTCTCGATGGTCACGGTGCTGTCGAACCTCGCCGAACTGCTCAGCCGGATGAAGGCGGCGATCACCAGCAAGTTCCCGCGCCACAAGCTGGCGCCGGACGGCACCCGTTTCGGCCCCGGCCAAGCCATCGTCACGCCCTCCATCATCAAGGCGGAGCTGATCGCCGAGGCGCGCCAGGCCGAGTATGATGGACTGATCTCGAACGTGGCGGCCTTCATCGCCAACCTGATCGTCGAGATCGACAGCAACAACCCGAACCGGGTGAACGTCCTGTGGGCGCCGCAGCTCATGGGCCAGCTGCGCGATTTCGCGGTGCTCGCCCAGTTCCGCCTGCAGTACCCGACGATCAGCCTGACCTGATCCGCCGCGCCGCCGCCGCGCGGCCGCGACCTCCGCTCGCACTCTATCCCTGAGAGATCACCATGGCTGGCAACCGCATCGGCGGCGTCCTCAACTTCACCATCGACGGCACCCAGTACGCGGTGCGCGGTAACTTCGAGGTCATGCCCTCGACCGTCAAGCGCGAGGGCGTCGCTGGCCAGGACTATGTCCACGGCTACACGGAGACGCCCGTCGTACCGGGCGTGAAGGGCGACCTGTCGACCGTGCCCGGGCTATCGTGCGCGGCGCTGGAGGCGATCGTCGACTCGACGCTGCAGGTGACGCTCGCCAACGGCACGACCTACGTCCTGTCGGAGGCGTGGTGCAACTCCGCCTTCACGATCTCGACCGCCGAGGGCAAGCTCGCCGCCGACTTCGGCTGCATCACCTGCGACGAGGTCGTCGCCGCCTCCTGACGTAGGAGCGGGCGATGCCGCTACCGTACCAGCCGTGGCGCGCCGCGCTCCAACCGGCGTCGTTCCGCGGCGTCGGCTTCCACGTCGAGGTCGGCGGCCAGGCCGGCGGCCGGCGCAACGTCACGCACGAGTTCCCGCAGCGCGACGTGCCCTGGACCGAGGACATGGGCCGCGGCGCCCGCCGCTGGCCGATCACCGGCTACGTCATCGGCCCGACCTACCTCTCCGGCCGCGACGCGCTGATCGCCGCGCTCGAGGCGGGTGGACCCGGCACGCTCGTCCACCCGACGCTCGGCTCCAAGCAGGTCAACGCGGGTCCCTACAACGTCACGGAAACGCGCGAGCGCGGCGGCATCTGCACGTTCACGATGGAGTTCGTCGAAGCCGGCAACCCGTCGGGCTCGTTGGTGACCACGGACACGCAGGGCGCGGCGACGACGGCAGGCGCGAACCTTGGGTCGGCGGCGACCAGCCAGCTCGACTCCACGGTGCAGGGCTCGCTGGCGAGCGGCACCATTTCGACGTGAGGCTGGCGCCATGACCCTGGCCGAACTCGACGAGACCACCGCCATCCTCGGCACGCTGCTGACCGCCCTGTCGGGCACGCTCGCCGGCGCGACGGGGACGCCGGCCGCCGACCTGTACTATGCCATTGGCGACCTGCGGGCGAACGCCGACGACATCATCCGCGCGGGCGCGCTCGGCGCGCCGCTGGGCGCCGCCTTCGACCTCGCGGTTGCCGCCGGCGCGACGATCGCCAACCTCGAGCTGGTCCGCCTCGCCATGGTCGCCGAGGCGCCGGTCTCGCTATCGGCGGTCGCGCTGACGAACGCCGGCATCCAACTGGCGCTCGCCGCCGAGGTCGGGGTGCTGGCCGCGACCACCTTCACGAGTCGCCAGGACGTCGACGCGGCTCTGGCGACGCTGAACGGCGCCTTCGATCAGGCGGAGGAGTACGCCGCCGACAATCACGCGCCGGCGGTCTACCAGGCGCTGATCGGCGCCCACGCCGCCGCCGTGCGTGATCTCACGACGCGCGCCAGGCCGCTGCCGAACCTCGTCACGTACCGCTTCGCCCGCGTGATGACCTCGCACGCGCTGGCGCAGCGCCTCTACGGCGATGCCAGCCGCTGCGACGAGCTTCGCGCGGAGAACAAGATCATCGCCCCCGCCTTCTGCCCGCCCGTCGGCCGGGCGCTGTCCTCCTGATCCCGAGTCGCACCATGACCTTCAAGCCCGTCGAGAACCCCGTCTTCACCTTGGACCTGCAGCGGCCGATCCAGTACCTCGGCGTGCCGATCAAGACCGTCGCGATCCGCGCGCCGACCGCCGGCGACATCTTCCGCGTCGGTAATCCGGTCCGCTACGACATGCGCGACAACTCGATCGAGTTCGACGACGGCAAGGCCTTCACCATGCTGAGCCGCCTGTCCGGCATCCCGGTCGATGGCTCGCTCGAGCACATGACGACCAACGACGCGGTGTCCTGCTTCTGGGGGTTCGCCGGTTTTTTTATCCCGGGGTTGTCGATGAAGCCGCGCGAGCAGCCCGCAAGCTCGCCAAATACTACGGACGCTCCCCTCTAGAGTTCTTCGACCTGCCGACCGAGCAGATCTGGCGGCTTTGGGACGACACGCTCCGAGACCAGGCCGAGGATAGGCTGGACGCGCTGTGAGCCTGAAGTTCAACCTCCGCGACTTCGAGCGCGTGGCGCGCAGCCTCGACGCCTTCGCCGACCAGGTGCCCTTCGCCATGGCGAACGCCATGTCGACAGCCGCCTTCAAGGTCCGCGAGGTGCTGATCTCGGACACTTGGCCCGAGCACGTCGAGGTCCGCAACCGCAACGCGCTGCGGCAGGCGCTGCGGGTCGAGAAGGCGAAACGGAAGAGCCTGCGCGTCGCGATCACCGACACCGGGCCGTCCAGCGTCCGCCTCAACCTCAAGGCGCACGCCGACGGCGGCGTGAAGAAGCCGATCGGGCGGCGCCTCGCGGTTCCCTTGTCCGGCACCGTGCGGCGCGGCGCGCGCGGCGTGCCCAGGGGCGAGCGTCCGCGCGCCATCATTGACGCGACGCCGAAGCGGGCGCTCCGCGTCACCAAGCGCGGCATCTTCGTGGGCGCCGGCGGGCGCCTGCACCTGCGCTACGCCTTCACGCCGACCGCGCAGATCAAGCCGGACGTGCCGTTCCGGGAGGACTTCGAGCGCGCCATGCGCGGCGAGGTGCGCCGGCAGTTCCGGACCGCGATCCGCGAGGCGATGCAGACCCGTAGGGCGAGGTAGCCATGAGCACGGAGAAGCTCCGCCTCGAAGCGGACATGAGGGACAACGCCTCGCCGGTCGTCCGCAAGCTCAAGAAGGAACTCGACACGATCCGCCAGACGCCGGGCATGGCGGAGGCCACCAAGTGGTTCGGGCAGTTCGAGGAGGGCGCGAAGGGCTTCGTGAAAAGCGGCGGGGACGCCGCCGGCGTGGTCAACGCACTGGGCATCGGCGGTCTGTCGGCGGCGGCGTCGGTTGCCACGCTGATCACCCAGTTCAAGGAGCTGGGCGAACGCACGCTGGTGATGAAGGAACTCGGCCGACAGACCGGTCTGACAGTCGATCAAATAAACGCCTTCGAGCACGCTGGTCAGAGCTTCGGCGTCGGTGCTGACGTCATGCGAGGCGCGCTGAACCGTCTCGCGAGCCAGATGCCGGAGTTCCGGCGCAACATGGGCCCGCTCTACGGGATGCTATCCGGCGTCAAGGGTGCAGGCGGCCTCATCGACCAGCTGAAGAAGGATAGTCCCGAGAAGCAGATCGAGGACATCTTCAAGTTCGTCGGTCAGAGCAAGCTGCAGAACGAGCCGCAGCTGCAGAAACAGATCCTCGGCGCCTTCTTCGGCAGCGGCGACCAGCTCGAGGCCCTGTTCGCGAGGGGCGCCACCGGCTTCCTCGACGAGTTGAAGAAGCAGCAGGCGAGCCTCGGGCCGATCACCGACGACCTGCTGAAGCAGGCGCAGGCGTACCGCGACGCCACGATCGACTTCAACACAGCGCTGACGAACTTCGAGACGGGGGCCGGCCCCAGGTTCCTCGAGACGATGACCGCCCTGCTGAAGGACGCCAAGGATTTCGTCGACGTTCTGGGCAAGGGCGGCAACGACAAGGGCGCGGATAAGTCGCCGGACCACCAGGATCACCGGAGCTGGGGGCAGGCGATCGGTGACGCCGCGAACGACGCCGGCAAGGCGCTCGGCAAGGCCTGGGACTATTTCAGCGAGGTCACCAAGGACAAGAAACCGAACCCGCTCCTCCACAAGAGCGCCTTCGACGGCTCCGGCGGCCTGCTCCATCGCGCGAGCTTCCTCGCCGACGCGCCGGCGAGCGCGCCCGACTCGGTCGTAGTCGGCATGATCGCCGACGGCACGAAGATCGGCTTCCTCGCTGCCATGCGCGAGCTGATGGCCACGAAGGACCTGGACATGTCCGACGGCGCTCCCGGCTTCACGAACGCCAGCTATGAGACCGGCGGCGGCGGCGGTGGCGGTCGAGGCGGCGGCGGTGGTGGGGCAGGGGGCGGCTTCGATGGCCCCGTGCCGCTCGGGAGCAAGGCCGGCAGCCTCACCCGCCTGATTGACGAGGAAGCCCGTCGCGCGGGGGTGGATCCCCGCATCATGGAAGGCATCCGCGCCGGCGAGTCCCTGCACGGCAATCGATACGACAAGAAGGACGACGCGCTCGAGTCGTCCTGGGGTCCGTTCCAGCTCAACCGTCGGCGCGGGCTCGGCGTGAACTTCGAGCACGACACGGGTCTCGATCTCAGGAACCCCTCGACCATCGCCGCGCAGGCTCGCTGGGTGGCGCAGTACCTCGCGCGCGGCGGCAGCCTGGGCGCCTGGGCCGGCTTCCACGGTCCGCGTGACGCGAACCCGCGCTGGGGCGAGTCCGGCTACGTGCCGAACCCGCAGGCCGGCGAGGGGTCCGGCCCGGCCGGCAGCGGCTTCGCCCTCGGTCAGCTCCGCAGCCTTCACGTGCTCAACGAGCAGTGCGTCTCGCTCGCGAAGGCCGCCGTGGGCGCGTCAGGATCGGTGCGGGAATGGCGCCGTGGCGTCGGCGCGCTCGAAGGCACGCTGAAGCCCGGCACCCCCGTCGCGACGTTCCTCGACAGCTTCGGACGGCAGTCCAGACGCTACGCGGGCGGCGGTCTCGGGACGATGGGCGCCCACCTCGACCATGCCGGCGTGTTCCAGAGCTACATCAAGGATGCCGCCGGCAAGATCGTCGGTATGAACATGGCCGAGCAGTACAAGGGCTCGCACGGTGTCCACTCGCGCGCCTACATGTTCGGGCAGGGCTGGGGCGAGCGCAACGCCTCGAACTACCATGCCGTCCTTGGTGCGAACGGCAGCTTCCTCGGCGGCGCCAACAACCCGATGAACCGTCGCGCGACAGGCTTGGCGGAGGGAGGGCACGGTGGGGCGGGCGGTCGCGACAGCAGGCATCAGGTCGATATCCACCTCCATGATCGTGGCGGCAACGTCCGGAGCACGTCCCATCGCGGCGAGGGACCGATGGAGGTGAAGCTCCGCACCTGGCCGACCATGACCGAGCCGAGCTGGGAGACCTAGCGTCACGCGGCGCTCACGCCGGGATAGGTGCTATGCCGGCGATCTCCGCCCCGATCGCGGCGCGCGTGGTCTCCATGTCGAAGTCGGCCTGGAGCCCGAGCCAGAACGCGGCGGAGGAGCCGAAGAGCTTCTCCAGCCGGAGCGCCGTGTCGGCCGTGATGCCGATCTCCTCGCGGGCGATGCGCTCGATCCGGGTCCGGGGCACGCGGCAGGCTTTCGCCACCGCGCCGGCGCTCAAGTCGTGCGGCACCATGAACTCCTCGCGGAGCACTTCGCCGGGGTGGAGCGGGGGAAGGCGCTTGGTCATCTGGTGTCCTCTCAGCGGTGGTAGTCCACGAACTCGACCTCGTGGGCGCTCCCGTCGCGCCACACGAAGCAGATGCGGAACTGGTCGTTCACGCGGATGGAATGCTGGCCGACGCGGTCGCCTTTCAGCGCTTCGAGGCGGTTGGCCGGGGGCGCGCGAAGGTCGTCGATGACCACCGCGCGATGGATCATGCGGAGCTTGCGGCGAGCGACCTGGAGCAGGTCGGCGGGGAAGCCTTTGCCGGCGACGCCGTCGAAGGCCTGTTCCGTTTTTCGATCCTTGAAGCTCTCGATCATGACCGCCCCGCCGCTGCCCATTATGTATCACTAAATGATACATGCAGCAAGCGGTTTGTATCAGATGGCGATACAATCGTGTGCGCTGAACCGAAGCCTGCTCGTGCGGAGAGTGCGGGCGTTCGCTATGGATAGGCCACAAGCGACTTGCGCCGGGAGCCGGGATCGCCTAACAAACCTGCATTGACCAGTCGTGCGCGAGCGTGCGGCTGGTCTTTTTGCTTCTCAGCCCGGGGCCGAAAGGTGGCCGGGCTTTTTCGTGTCCGGGGGTCGGCTTCATGTCCAGCCCGGACCCGAACTTCGTCGCGACGATCTACGCCAACAACCAGCGCATCACCGCCTGGGAAAGCGTGATGGTGCGGCGCGAGTTCGGCAACGGCACCTCCACCTTCCAGTTCACGCCGGCCGAGGGCTACTACGGTCAGCGCTATAGCGGCTTGCAGCTGCAGCCGGGCGACCCCGTCACCATCGCGCTGGGCAAGCAGAAGGCCTTCACCGGCTGGTGCACGACGCGCACCGGCGGCTACGACGCCAGCAGCCATCAGCTCGTCATCGCCGGGCAGTCGAGGACGATCGACCTCGTCCGCTCAAGCGTGGTCGTCAAGCCGGGCAACTACAACGGCAGCACGTTCCAGCAGGCGGCGCAGGCGGTGCTGCAGCCGCACGGCATCAGCCTGTCGATGATGAACGCGCCGCAGGGCGCCTCCCAGCCCTTCAAAACGCTGTCCGTCCAGTACGGCGAGACCGTCGCCGAGTTCGTGTCGCGCATCGCGATGAGCCGGGGCCTGTTCCTCACTGACGACGTCGACGGGAACTTGGTCGCCGGCCTGGGCAGCCCGGCGGCGGCGGTTGCGGAGGACCTCGTCGAGGGTCAGAACATCCTGCGCACTACCTTCAAGCTGGAGGACCCGGCGGCCTGTTCCTGGAACAAGCTGAGCGGCGTGTCGTCGACGACCGGCGACGACAACAACTGGCCGCCGCGCGCCTTCTCGGCGACGTCGACCAACGCGGACGTCCGATCGAACATCACCAAGCTGTTCATCGCCGAACACCCGGAGGATTCCCAGGGTTTGGCGACGCGCGTCGCCCACGAGGCGATGCGCTCGCTGTGGCCGATCATGCAGGTGTCGGTCACCGTCGTCGGCTGGTACCGGCCCGACGGCCAGCTCTGGGCGCCGGCGCCGGACGGCAGCGGCATGGTGAGCGTGTTCAGTCCCATGATCTTCCCGAACCAGACCGCGTCGATCCCCATGAGCATCCAGGCCGTCACCTTTGGGCAGGACAGCCGCAACGGCACGACGACGACGCTGGACCTCAAGCGCCCCGATGGGCTGACGCAGGGGCTCACGTCGGGGCTCTCGGACACGAGCGGCGCCGGCAGCGCCGGGTCGTCGATCTCGACGACCGCCACGCCGGACCAGCCGGACTACAAGCTCAGCACGTAAGGGGTCGCATATGCGGGGTAGTGCAGGGGACGCGCTTCGCCGCGCCGGTCTCGGACTGGCGCGCGGCACCATCCACATGGTCAGCGACACGCCGAAGCTGCAGACGATCGACGTCCGCGGCTACGACAACGAGCTCATCCCCGGCGTCGAGAACTTCGCCCAGCCCTACGGCTTCAAGTCGGTGCCGCTGCCGCCCGGCGACAAGGCCGCCGAGGTCGTCGTCGGCTTCATCAACGGCAACCGTTCGCACCCGGTCATCCTCGGCCACATCGACCGGCGCTCGACACCGACGGGGTGGAACCCGGGCGACACCGGGATCTGGAACAGCATCGGCCACATGCTGAAGCTGACGGCGGCCGGCCTCGGTTACGTCGCCGGCTCGAAGAAGCTGCCGTTCACCGTTCCGGTCGGCACCGCCACCCTCACGGTCGCCGACGGCAAGATCACCGCCACGGTCGGCGGCACCACCGTCGTCGTCACCGACGGCAAGATCTGCCTCGGCGACGCGAACGCCTCCATTCCCGTGATGCTGAAGAGCGGACCGTCCACCCTCGTCTTCGCGTCCAAGTAGCCGGGCGTCGAAGTAGCATGGCCTCCATCCGCCTCATCACGCAGGCCGGCCTGGTCGACGTCACGATCCGGTGCGTGTTCACGCCGGTCGCCGGCTCGGACGAGGACGTAGCACTCGCCCGCGCTGTGCTGGTGGCGCTCAACACCGACCGGCGCGCGCACGACGACGACACGCTGCCGAACCCGAACGACGACGACCGGCGAGGCTGGTGGGCCGACCTCGACGCGCAGGCGATCTGGGGCGGCTGGCCGATCGGCAACCGGCTCTGGCTGCTCACCCGGGCGAAGCTCACCGACCAAAACGCCCGGCTGGGCTCCACGGTCGCGCAGGCGCAGGCTTTCATCACCGAGTGCCTGCAGCCGTTCGTCGACGCGAAGTTCTGCACGAGCTTCGACGTCGTCTTGACCACGCTGATCGGGCCGGCCGGTCCCTACGGGATCGGCGGCACGATCACGCTCGTTCGCGGCCCCAAGTCGGCGATCGCGCTCGCCTACCAGGATCTCTGGTCGACCTACGGAGGCTGACGCGATGCCCTGGTCGACTCCGACGCTCGCCGCGGTCCGCGCCACCAACCGCGACTACATCACCGGCCGCCTCGGCGTCCCGCTGATCCCCAACGACGTGCCGCGCGTGCTGGCCGACGCGAACGCCGGCAACGCGCACCTGAACCTCCAGTACCTCGACTGGCTCGCCCTCCAGTTGCTGCCCGACACGGCCGAGCAGCAGTTCCTGGAGAAGTGGGCCAACCTCTACCTGGTCAACGCCGATGGCAGCAAAGGCCGCAAGGTCGCGACCTACGCCAGCGGCACCGTCACGCTGGTGGCGACCGTCGCCGGCTCGGTGCTGCCGGCCGGGTCGTTCCTGACCGCGCTCTCCGGCAGCCAGACGCTGACGTTCCAGACGACGGGCGCCACCGCGATCAATCTCACGCCGACGGCGGTGCCGGTCCGCGCGCTCAACGCCGGCGCCGCCGCCAACCTCGCCGCCGGCACGGTCCTGTCGCTGGCCCTGTCGGTCCCCGGCATCAACGTGTCGAGCGCGACCGTGGTGGCGCTCGCCGGCGGCGCGGACGCCGAGACCGATGCCGAGCTGCGCGTCCGCGTGCTGTTCCGCATCCAGAACCCACCGATGGGTGGCGCCGCCGACGACTACGTGGGCTGGGCGCTGGCCTGCCCGGGCGTCACCCGCGCCTGGCTGTCGCCGCAGGAGATGGGGCCGGGCACCGCGACGCTGCGCATCATGATGGACAAGCTGCGCGGCACGGCCAACCCGATGACCGATGGTTTCCCGCTCGCCGCCGACCTCGCAACGGTGAAGGCCTACGTCGACACCAAGCGCCCGGTGACCGTGCTCGACTTCTTCGTCTGCGCGCCGATCCCCCAGCCGGTGAGCCTCACCATCACCAACCTTTACGGCAACACCGCCGCAGCCAAGGCGGCGATCGGCACCAGCGTCGCCGCCGTCATCGCGCAGCGCGCCCGGCCGGCGCGGGCCGTCAACGGGCAATCGCAGCCGGCGCAGACGATCTACTCCGCCTGGGTCAACGACGCGATCCTGTCCGCCCCCGGCGTGAAGCGCTTCGACCTCGCGATGGCGGACGCGGTGATGCCCAACAAGGGCAGCATGGCCGTCATCGGCTCGATCTTCTACGGCTGACGCGCGGTGGCCGAGTTCACACCCGACACCTGGGTCGAGCGCACCGCCACGGAATACGCGCAGGCGCTCGCCGGCGAGCTGCCCACCGGTGCGGTCTGGTCGCGCGATCCCGATGGCGACCTGATGCGCTGGGTCGAGGGCTGCGCGCAGATCTGGGGCGACGTGTCGGCCGCCGCGGCGCTGCTCCTGCTCGTGGAGAGCGACCCGAGCAAGACGGTCGGGCTGCTTCCGGATTGGGAGGCCGCGCTCGGCCTGCCGGACCCGTGCGTCCCGCGCATCCTGACGCTGCCGGAGCGCCAGACGGCGCTGGTCACCAAACTGACGACGCAGGGCGGTCAGAGCCGCGAATACTTCATCGGCGCGGCGGCGGCGCTCGGATACACGGTCACGATCAAGGAATACAGCACCTTCCAGATCGGGCTGTCGTCCATCGGCGGCTCGCGCGGCAGGATCATGGCGCCATCCTCACGGTACTGCTGGACCGTCAAGGTCGCCACACCTCGCATCACGCGGTTTCAAATCGGGCGATCGTCGGCCGGCAAGGACTCGCTGCTCGAGATCGTCCACGCCGACGACCTCGAATGCGTGTTCCAGCGCTGGAAGCCGGCACATACGACCGTGCTCTTCGAGTACGAGATCTATGGCGCGACGTTCGACTTCTTCTTCGCTTACTGAGAACGGGCGCCGATGCAGCTCCATAACCCGCTCAATCCAGCCACCGGGCTCGAAGACCCCACCATGCTGCCGTGGACGTCGGGGAATCCGGCGACCGGCGTGGAGGGCTCCTATCCGCCACTCGGCATTTTCACCGATCCGCAGACCGAGATCGTCAATGTGATCGTCCAGGCCGGCCTCGTGCCGTCGGAGGCGGATCTCGGCCAGCTGGCCGAGGCGATCGCCAGACTGATCGGCAGCGCGGTCGGCTCGATCAAGCTGCCGACTGTTCCCGGCCCCGGCGAGGGCAACGTCCTCGACGGCAACGGCAACATCGCCTGGAACATCCCGGGTCTCGCCGACGAGAAGACGATCGGCGCGACCGATCTCGTCGCCTTTCAGCAGATGGTCGCTGGCGAAGGCGGCCTCGTCGCCGGCCACGCGCGCAGGATGTCGTTCAGCACCTTCGCCGCGACGGTCCTCAACCCGGCTCTGATCCTGCAGGCGATCGGTTCGGTGAAGACGGCCAATCCGCTGCCTAGCATCGTCTTCGTCCAGGGCATCCCCAACGTCTACACCAAGATCGTCTGGAACAACATCTACGGTTCCATGGAGGGAGCCGCCAGCATCACGCTGAACGGGCAGGACTACTACGATTTCACACTGCCGGATCAGTTCACGACCGACGCGCTATACACGGTCCTCTACCAGGACACGAACAACGTCAACAACCCGCCCGGCGGACCTGGCGCCGACATCACCGGAGCCGCGATCTCCGGCGGCGTCGTGCGCCTGTTCGCCCGAGACAAGAGCGGCAACCCCTGGGTCGGGCCGCTCACCTTCCATTACACCTGCGAGGGGCACCAGTGAAATACTTCACCGCGGGGCAGGGCTGGAGCGACGCGCCCCTCAACACCGACGCCACCAAGGGCCCTGTCTCGGTCGCGCACACGGCAGAGGAGCACCTCGCCATCGTCACGGCGCAGCGTAACGGCCAGGAACTCGTGGTGAGTGCCGCAGGGGTGCCCTCCGTGCAGCCGTTCGCGCCGCCGACGAGCGCGGGGCTCCTCGTGGTCGCGCAACGCGCGTTCCGGGCAGCGCTGGCCAAGGGGCAGACCTTCAATGTCGCGGCATCCGGCCAACCACCCCTGCCGATCCTCTGCGACGGGTCGTCCGCCACGCGCGACGATCTCGCCGAACTCGCCGACTTCGGCACCGCGAACCCGTCCGGCACGCGGATCTGGCTCGACAATGCCGGCGTCGCCGGGACGTTCACCGGCGCCCAGTTCGTGACGCTGGACAGGCTCGCGCGAGCCTGGATCTCCGCCACCTACGCGGCGCACGCCACCTTGCTCGCTGCGATCACCGCCAACCCGCCGACGATCACGACGACTGCGCAGGTCGACGCCTTCGCTTGGCCGACCGCCTGATCGAGGGCCATCATGGCATCGAACATTCTGCAGCTGCCTCAGCTCGAGGCGGCGTTCGTGATCACGACCAATTCGGACTGGCGCGACGTCCTGCAGTTCCAGTGGCCCGCCGGCAGCACCAATGCCGGGCAACCGCTCGACCTGACCGGCATCGCCTTCGAGGCACAGCTGCGGTCGGCGCCGAACGATCCCGAGGTGCTGCTCGACATCTCGACGGGCAACGGCCTGTTCCGGGTCGACGTCCAGCTCGGGCAACTCGCTTTCGCCGTGCCCGAACAGAAGCCCGCCACCGGTGCGACCGGATGCACGGCGAGCCTCCCGGCGGGCTCGGTGGCGGTGATGGACATCATCGCCACCGCGGATGGCGTGGTCCTCAACCTCGGCCAGGTCGCCGGCCCGTTCCCTGTGACGATCACCAGCGGCATCACGCGGCGCTGATCGCCTTCGATCCTCCTGTCATCAAGAGACGCCCATGAGCCTTAGCCTCTCCACGAAGCTGAGCGGCAGCTTCGGGGGCGGAGCGTTCGGCTACGCGTTCGCCTACGATCCCACGGTCGCGGACACGCCGGTCGGCACCCGGCCCTACTACGTCGCCCACGTGGTGATGAACTCCACCGCGTCGACGATCATCGATCCCGCGACATCGGAGGGGCAGGCCGCCGCGCTGACCCAGCTCCAGGCGATCGCCGGCTCGGCGGCCGCCGGCCCGACGGCGACGAACCAGGCGTCCGCCAACACGCTCCTCGGGCAGATCGTCTCGCTGCTCCAGCAGACCGCCGCCGAGACGCTGTGGACCGACAACACCGGCGTCTACTTCGTCCGCGTCGACAATCCCGCTGGCGGCGCGCCGACCTGGAAGGACATCAACGGCAACGCATCCGCCGCACCCGGCGCCGGCGCCAGGCCGGCCGAGGACCGCACCGCGCCGATCACCGACAAGACAGCCTATCAGGCGATCGCCAGTGCGGGCACCACCATAGCCGCCGGCGACTTCATCGACCATTTCGTGACCACGGACAGCGTCACTGGCGCGATCGTCGGCCAGTTCTGGCTGAATTCGAGCCAGGGCGCGGTGCTCGCCGCGGCGCCAGCGACGTCGAACTTGAACGCCCTGTCCCTCCTGCCGCAGGGTGCCGCGACGTTGGCGGAACAGCAGGCGATCGCCGGGCTGCTCCAGCAAGTCGTCACGGCGCTCGGCACGACGCTCGTCGTCAAGGACTCAGCGGTCGAGGCGACCCTCGGGACGCCGGCGGATGCTCCCGCGACGAACGCCTCGACCAGCGGATCGGCGATAGCTTGGCTGCGCGGGATCTTCGGTCTCCTGGCCGGAACGCTGAAGATCGCGACACAGGCCAACGCGCCGCGCGTTTCGGCGAGCGGCCAGTTGGCGGCCGCGTCGAATACGGTCACGCTCGCGGTCGACGGCATGAACGCCGCGGTCGTCCAGCTGACTGGCGTCTGGGCTGGGTCCGTCGCCTGGACGGCTTCGGTCGACGGTGGCGTCACCTACTTCCCGATCAACATGGTGCCGTTCGGCGGCGGTGCCGCGGCGGGGGCCGCCACGGCGAACGGCCAGTGGGAATTCGCGTGCGGCGGCGTCACCCACCTGCAGGCGCAGATGACCGCCTGGACCAGCGGCTCGGCCACGGCGCTGATCGCGGCCGCCAGCGGTCTCAAGAGCGTCCGCGTCGGCAACCCGTCCGGCAACCCGCTGACGGTCGCCTCGACAGACGGCGCGCTGGCGACGCTGGGCACGACCACCGACGCCCCCACGGCCTCCGGCACCGCCACCACGGCGATCGGCGCGCTGCGGGCGATCCGCGACAAGCTGCTCGGCTCGATCGCGGTCACCGGAACCTTCTGGCCGGCGACCCAGCCCGTCTCGGGCACGTTCTGGCAGGGAACCCAACCGGTCTCGTCGAGCGACGGCGCGTTGGCGACGATCGGCACGACCACCGACGCCCCCACGGCGAGTGGCGCCAACACGTCCGTTATCGGCGCCCTCCGCGCGATCCGCGACAAGCTGCTCGGCTCGGTCGCCGTCACCGGGACCTTCTGGCCGGCGACCCAGCCCGTCTCGGGCGCGTTCTTCCAGGCGACGCAGCCGGTCTCGTCGGGCGATGGCGGGCTGACGACGATCGGCACGACGACCGACGCCGCGACCGCCTCGGGTGCGAACACCACGGCGATCGGCGCGCTGCGGGCGATCCGCGACAAGCTGCTGAGTTCGGTCGCCGTCACCGGCACCTTCTGGCAAGCCACCCAGCCCGTCTCGGGCGCGTTCTTCCAGGCGACGCAGCCGGCCTCGCTCGCCGATGGCAGCAGCGTGACGCTCGGCTCCAAGGCCGACGTGGCGGCGACGGCTGCTTCGACGTCGGGCTCGGCGATCGCCTGGCTGCGCGGGATCTTCGTCGCCATGAACGCCGCCACGCCGGCTGGCACCAACAACATCGGCACGGTCGGCCCCGCGCCGCGCGCGCCGGTGTCGGGCAGCACGACCACGGTGGCCGCGACCTCGACGCAGCTCTGGGCGGTCAACGCCTCGCGCACGGCCTGGACGATCCAGGCGCCGCAGTCGGCCGACGTGTGGATCAATCCGCTCGGCGGCACCGCCAGCATCGGCGGCGCGGACTGCTTCCGCATCCCCGCCGGCGGCACCGCCAAGTCGGCCGCCAGCGGCATCGAGACATCGGCCCTCACCTACTACTGCGCGACCGGCGGCCTCGAACTCGCCGCCTACCAGCTCTGACGAGGCGCTCAAATGGAAATTTCGGCGCCGAACCCCCTCGGGTTCTCAGGGAAGAACCGCGTCATCAACGGCAACTTCGCGTTCAATCAGCGAGGTTACGCGAGTGGCGGCGCGTTGGCATCCAACGCCTTCGGTCACGACCGCTGGCGCGATGGCGCCGGTGGGAGTTCCTACACCTTCACGCAAGCGTCGCAGTCGCCCGGCAGCGCTCATACCATCGACACGCTCGTCACGATCACGTCCGGGCAGCTCACCCAGCCGGTGGAGATCACCGAAGGTGGCACGTTCGTCCTGACTTGGCAGGGCACCAGCATCGCCAACCTGAGCGGCACGTCGGGCATCACAGGCCCGTCGACGGGGCTCACGTCACCCGCCGTGGTGACGCTGCCCGCCGGCGTGACGGTCTATGTCAACTTTGGACCCGGCACGCTGGGGCTCGTTCAGCTCGAGACCGGCACCACGCCGACGCCGTTCGAGCGGCGACCGATCAGCGTCGAGATCGCGCTCTGCTTTCGCTACTATTTCCAGACCATCGGCGCGGCCGTCTATATCTTGCAGATGAACGGCTATTCCGACGCGGCGAACCGCAGCTTCGTGTCCGCCTACCTGCTGCCGGTGCCGATGCGGGCCACCCCGACGATGGGCCTCATCGGCACGTATACGACCAACAATTGCAACGCGCCGAGCATCGGCGCCGGCAATGCCATCTCCTTCGTCTTCTACACCTTCGCTTCGGCCGCAGGCTACTTTCAAGTAGAGAACCCGCAGAACGGAGGGTACTACGCCAGTGCCGAACTCTAGCATGGGCTACTCGGACGCCACCGACCCGTTCACAGGCCAGGTGAGCACGACCGCCATCCGCCGCGACAGCGACGGGGCTCTCGTTCCCAACGACGTGAACAACGTCGACTGGCAGGCCTACCAGAATTGGCTCGCCGCCGGGAACACGCCGACGCCACCCGCGGCGCCGGCGCCCATCGCACCGCAGTTCACCTTCCTGCAGTTCCTCGGGATGTTCACGTCCTCGGAACAGTCGGCGATCGTGCAGAGCACGGACGCGAACGTGAAGCTGTTCCTGCTGATGGCCGCCGGCGCGGCCTTCGTCAGCCTCACCGATCCCCGCACGACGCAGGGGCTCGCCTATCTTGTCTCGATCAACCTGATCACGCAGGACCGCGAGACGGCCATCCTCGCCGGCCAGGCGCCAGCGGCGTCGTAACGCCGAACGCTAGGGGCCGGCGTCCCCGCCATGCCGAGGACGCCGGCCGCACCCCTGCCACGCTTCAACGACCATCTCGCTGAATCTCGCCAGGACATCCATCTGTCTGAGGTCAAGGCATGATCGTCAGCCTGCAGACAGTCGCGCCAGTCGTTGCCGTCGCACCGGCAAGCGCTAAGCTCGCGGCAGTCTCGCGGGCTGTGCCGACCTCGATCATGGCATCGCCGGTCATCGCGGCGATCGCCTCGCCGCCCACGATCGTCAGTGTCGACGGTCGTGTCGGCTCCGCAGCCGTCGCGTCCGTGCTCCCCGGCGCCAGCAGCGTGCTGCAAGCCGAGATCGCGACGATCGAGGCCGAGATCGCGGCGTTGGAGGCTGAGGTCGGGGACAACGGGATCTCGATCGCTGGGCTTCAGTCCGGACTGGCAGCGGCGAACGACAATTTCGATATCGGGCTCGCCAACCTGCAGGCCGTCATCGCCGCCAACGACGCGGCGGCCCAACAAGCCCACGACGAGCTCGTCGCCGACGTGGCCAGCAACGCCGCAGCCGCGCAGGCGGCCGAGGCCGAGCTCCAACAGGCCATCACCGAGGCGCAGGCGGCGATCACCACCAATCAGGCGGCGACGACGCAGGCCTTCGCCGACACCGAGGCCGCGATCGGCGAGGCGCAAGCCGCCATCGCCGCCAACGAGGCGGCGACCACCGCCGCCCAGGGTGACGCGACGAGCGCGCTCGCCGAACTCGCCGGCGTCGCCCAGACGATCCTCGCCATCCAGGGCGATGTCGGCGCCAACGACGCCGCGATCACCACCGAGGCTGGGGCGCGCTCCACCGCCGACGACGCCATCGCCGGCGAGATCACCACCATCGACGCCAACGTTGGCGCCAACACGGCGGCGATCCAGCAAGAGGCGGTATCGCGCGCCGACGGTGATAGTGCGCTCGCCACGACGCTGGCGAAACTGACCACGACCGTCGACGGCAACACGGCGTCGATCAGCGACGAGCAGGTCGCCCGGTCCGACGCCGACTCGGCGCTCGCGACCTCCATCGACAGCCTCACCGCCTCGACCGCGGCCAACCTGTCGGCCGCCATCACGCAAGAGGCGACCGCCAGGACCACGGCGGATGCCGCGATCTCCGACACCGTGACGACCTTGACCGGCACCGTCGCCGGCAACGCGGCGGCGATCACCCAGGAGGCGACGACCCGCGCCAACGCCGACAGCGCGCTCGGCGCCTCCATCACCACCCTGACCTCGACCGCGAGCGGCAACGCGGCGGCGATCACCCAGGAAGCGACGACCCGCGCCAACGCCGACAGCGGGCTCGCGGGCCAGATCGCGTCCCTGACCGTCACGGTCGCCGGCAACACCGCCGCCATCGCGACCAATCAGACCGCGGAAGTGAACAACGTCGCCGCGATCGCCGCAGAGATCACGACGCTCACGGGCGACTTCAACGGCAACGCCGCCGCGATCACGCAGGAGGCGGCCGCCCGCGCGACCGGCGACAGCGCGATCTCCACCACCGTGGCCACGCTGGCGGCGACGGTGGCCGGCAACACGGCCGCGATCAGCGCCGCCTCGGTGACCGAGGCCAACGACGTCGAGACCCTGTCGGCCCAGATCACCGGCCTCACAGCGGACTTCAACGGCAACAGCGCCGCCATCACCAACGAGGCCTCGGCTCGCGCGACGGCCGACGAGGCGCTTTCCGGGCAGATCAGCCAGACCAACGCCGCCGTCGGCGCCAACACGGCTGCCCTCTCCAACGAGGCGGTCGCCCGCGTCGCCGGCGACACCGCGCTCGGCGCCGAGATCAGCTCGTTGTCCTCGACGGTCGGCGTGAACACGGCCGCGATCCAGTCCGAGGCGGTCGCGCGGGCCGCCGCCGATCAGGCGCTGTCGAGCACCATCGCGAGCGTCGCGGCGAGCGTCGGCACCAACACCTTCATCCAGCCGACGCAGCCGGCGTCCGCACCGCTGAACGCGATCTGGATCGACACGGCGGCGGGCAACGTTCCCATGGGGCAGTCGAGCCCCGGCGTCTGGACGCCGATCCAGGACGCCGGGATCGCCGCCAACGCCGCCGCGATCACCACGGAACAGGCCGCCCGGGCCTCGGCCGACGAGAGCCTGGCCGGGCAGATCACCAGCGTCCTGGCCCTCGCCGACGGCAACGCGGCGACGATCCAGACGGAGACCACGGCGCGCACCGACGCCGACTCGGCGCTGGCCGACGACATCGCCAACCTGGGCTCGCAGGTGGGCGGCAACGCCGCCGCCATCTCCAACGAGGCCGTCGCGCGCGCGAGCGCCGACGGCGCGCTCTCGACCTCGCTGTCCGGCCTGACGACCACGGTCGACGGGCACAGCGCGACGCTGCAGCAGCTCGGCGCCTCGGTGAACGGCATCGAGGTGCAGTACGGGCTCATCGGCACGATCAACGGGCAGACCGGCGGCTTCATCCTGACCGGCGTCGCGCGGCCGAACGGCGGCGCGACATTCGCGCTCGAGATCGACGCCAACGTCAGGATCAACGGCGCGCTGGTCGTGACCGGCTCGCTCGACCAGGGCGCGCTGAACGCCACGTCGGCCGGCAACCTGGCCACGCCGCGCAACGTGACGTCGCTGACCGGCGGCAGCGGCACGTACACGGTGCCGGCTGGTGTGACCTGGCTGGAGGTCGAGGTCTGGGGCGGCGGTGGCGGTGGCGGCACCCTCGGCTACGCGGGCTCGGGCGGCGGATATGCCTTTCTCTCCATCGCCGTCACGCCGGGAGAAGCCTTCAACTACGTGGTGGGAGCTGGTGGTGCCGGTGGCAATGGCGGCGGCACGACGAGCTTCGGGAACAGCCTGAGTGCCACCGGTGGCAGTGGTGCTGGATCGGCATCTCCCGGCAACGGCAGTGGCGGTTTCTGCCTCTCGGGCGGGGTCGGAGGATCGTCGAGCATGGTCAACGGACCCGACGGCGACGGCAACTACCAGACCATAGCGACCGCCGCGACCGGCGGTGGGACCTTCCAAAGCTCGGCGAGTGGCGCCTGGGGCTACTTTCCCGGCGGCGGGGGCGGCGTCAGCTCGAACGGCAACGGTTATCTCGTGGGCTACAATGGGGCCGGCGGCCTCATTCGTATCGCATACTGAGGCTCGGCCATGACGACGAAGACGTGGGCCCGGCTCGACGCGGCGGTGTCGAGCGCGCACCCGCTCGCGACCGTCCTTGAGGTCACGTCGGCCCTCGACGCGGCCCTGATCCCCGGCACCCACATCTTCACGAAGGATCTCGTCTTCGTCGATGTCACGACGATCGCCGGCGTGGCGCCGCGCTGGACCACGACGGATGGGGTCTCCTTCGCGCCACCGGCAGCAGCTGCGACTCCAGTCGTCGCGTCGCCCGCCTCAATGAGCCCGCCCACGCTCGCGCAGCTGCTCGCCCATGCCGAGGCCAAGCAGGGCGGGGTGCTCGCGCAGGTGTGGAGCTTCAACGTCGGCACCGCTGCGGCGCCGCTCGTCCTAACCACCAAGCTCGACGAGCGCGGGCAGAACGCGATGGCGCGGCTCGCCGGCTGGGGGATGCGCAACGCCGCCACGGTGTACGCGACCAACCCCTACAGCAACGTCGACTACACGGCGGCGACGGTGAGCGCGGCGCAGGCGGTGCTGCTGGGCAACCTGGCCGACGCGGTCGTCGCCAAGAGCCGGACCGTCGTCAACGACCTCGCCACCGCGATCATGGCCGCCAAGCCGACGATCACGACCTTCGCCCAGATCGAAGCCGCCGCCTGGCCGTCACCCTGACCTTCCTGGCCGTCACCCTGGTCCGCAACCCTTCACCTTGGAGCCCTTCGTGATCGTCGCACCCTCCACCCTGTCCTACACGGTCAAGAACGTCGTCAGCGACGACAACCCCGCCGCGCCGACCCTGACGGTGCACGTCGACGTGTCGACGACGCTGCCCGGCGGCGTGAAGATGGCCAAGACCTTCCCCGTCGTCATTCCCGCGCCGACGGCCGACCAGATCGCCGCCTACAAGACCGGCGCGGCCGTCACGCTCACCCTGGCGCCCGCGCCCGCCGCGGCTTCGTCCTCGACCACGGCGGCGCCTGCGGCCGCCTCCAGCTGATCGCGGCCGGCCCCGTGACGACGCTCTCCAGGCTCGCGCAAGCGGGCCTTTTTCTTGGCCTGTGCCTCGGCGCGTCCGCGCCCGCCCGAGCCGAGACCGGCCGCGCCTCCTTCTACGGCGCGGAGTCGGGCACGCGGACGGCGAGCGGCGCGCTGTTCCGGCCGCTCGGCCGCACCGCCGCTTCCCGCACCCTGCCGCTCGGCTGCCGGATCCGCGTCCGCCTGGGCCGCCGGGCGGTCGTCGTCACCGTCAACGATCGCGGGCCGGCCGCCTGGACCGGACGCATCCTCGACCTGTCGCTCGGCGCCGCGCGCGTGCTCGGCTTCGAGCGCCGCGGCGTCGCCACCGTCACCATCACCCGTCTTCGCTGAGGATCCGCATGCGCCCCGATCTGCTCCACGTCGTCGGTGTCTACTCCAACCCGCGCCGCTTCGATGCGCGCGTCCGCCTGTTGCGCGAGTGGATCCCGCGCCAGCTCGATGCCGGGGTGAAGTTGACCCTCGTGCTGCACGCTTTCGGTGATCGCCCGCACGACCTCAACCCGGTCGACCCACTGCTCAAGCACGTCAACTTGGTGCTGCTGCGTGGAGGGCCCGAGCACGAGCTCTGGCTGAAGGAGGGGCTCGTCAACGCCGGCCTCGCCCGCCTGCCCGAGTCGGCGAAGTACATCTGCTGGGAGGACACCGACATCCAGCACATCCGTCCGGACTGGGCGAGCGAGACGGTGCACATGCTTCAGCACTATCGCGTGGGCCAGACCTGGTCGCACGCGATGGACCTCGGCCCGAACGGCGAGTGCGTGCGCAACGAGTGGGGCAACGACGTCGACCGCAGCTTCTGCGCCGCCTGGCTCGACGGGGACGTCGGTGCGATCACGCCCGACTACGGCTCGACCGCGCCCCTCCAGTCGCGCGCGCTCCTCGCCAACAAGGTCAAGCGCGACGGCCGCACGCACTTCGGCTTCTCCTGGGCGATGCGCCGCGACGCCCTCACCGGCATCGGTCGCCTGCTCGACTGGATGATCACCGGCTCGGCCGACTACCACATGGCGCTCGCCTTCGCCGGTCTCCCGCTGCCGGAGGATACGCGCATGGCCCCTGGCTACAACCGCCGCCTGCGCGAGTTCGCCAAGCGTGCCCACGAGCACATCCGCCAGGACATCGGCTGCGTGCCCGGCACCATCATGCACGGCTGGCACGGCCCCAAGCGCAACCGCTTCTACCTGTCCCGCTTCGACATTCTGACCGAGAGCGGCTTCGACCCCGACGTCGACCTCGCCTACGACGTCAACGGCCTGCCGACGCTGGTGACCGACAACCGCCTGCTGCGCGACGGGCTGCGCCGGTACAACGTCCAGCGCAACGAAGACCAGAATACGCTCTGACCTCCCGACGCCCTGCGCCTTCCCCGGCCCGCCCTCACCCGGCGGGCCTTTCCGTTTCCAGGACCTGAGGTCGGGATATGATCAACTTCGCCGGTACCGCCACCAAGCGCACCGACGGCGGCGTCGCCGCGGCCGCCGCCCTGATCGGCTGCGCCGTCGACGCGCTGCTCGCCGACATCCAGGTCGAGGCGTCCTCCTCCGGCTTCGACGACGAGCGCCGCCCCAAGGCGCTGTTCGAGCCGCACATCTTCTTCCGCAACCTGCAGGGCGACAAGCGCTCCCGCGCGGTGGCGGCCGGCCTCGCCTATTCGCGCTGGGGTGCGAAGCCGTACCCGCACGACTCCTACCCGCGCATCGCCGCCGCGATGGCGATCGACGCCGAGGCGGCGCTGCGCTCGACGTCGTGGGGCCTGCCGCAGATCCTCGGCGAGAACCACGTGGCGGCCGGCTATCCCAGCGCGAGCGCGATGGTCACCGCCTTCGTCGCCGGCGGCGAGGACGAGCACCTCGCCGCCATGGCGCACTTCATCGTCGCCAGCCCGCACATGCGCGCCGCCCTGGTGGCGAAGGACTGGCCGAGCTTCGCCCGCCTCTACAACGGGCCGGCGACCAAGGGCTACGACACCCGCCTCGCCGAGGCCTACGCGCACCTGGTGGGCATCCACCCCGGCGACCTCAACGACCACCTGGCGGCGAGCGCGATCCGCGCCTCCACCAAGGCCGACGAGGCGGTCGGCGCGACGCTCGCCGGCGGCAGCGTCGTGGCCGCCTCGCTCGCGGCCGGCACCTCGCTGACCTGGCTCGTCCTGGGCGTCGCGGCCGCGGCGATCGCCGTCACCATGGCGCTGCTCCTGCGCGCGACCGCCTTCACGACGAAGGCCGCCACCTTCGCGACGAAGGGCGCGCCGCCGGTCGCACCGTCAAACCCTCCGGGCGGGGCCACCGCCGCGCTCGCGCCCTCCAGCTAGGACCGTCACCATGCTCCTCGTGCTCCTCGTTCTGGCGCTCGTCGCCCAGCTCGCCCTGTGGTTCCTGATGATCCGGCCGAACCACCACAGCTTCCGGCTGACGACCGGGCTCTACGCGCGGATCGGTGCCGCCGAGGCGGACCTGGCCGAGCGCGTCGTGCTCCGCCTGCACGGCCTCAAGGTCGTCATCCTCGCCTTCGCGACGTCCCTCGTGCCGGTCGTCGGCCCGCTCTACGCCCAGGCCGCCGGGACGGACTGGGGCCGGTACTTGCCCGACGCTCAGGCCCGCGTCGTCGGCCTGGTGATCCTCGTCGCCGGCTTTCTCGGGCCGATGATCCTCGCCGCCCTGCACAGCCAGGGGCTCGCCGCCGCCGCCGCGATCACGCCGGAGCCGGTGCCGGCGCAAGCCCCCGGAGCCTGACCTCCCGAGTTCGACGCGCCGGATTCGACCCGTTCGCCAGCCGGCTTGATCGCCCCGCGCTCGCGGGACGGGGCCGGCGCGTCGTCCACCATCCTCCGCCGGAGCCCATCATGACCCGCTTGATCCTCGCCGACGTCGCGGCGGCCCTCGAGCGCTACGCGCTCGCCCACGCGGTGCTCCTCCTGCCGATCCTGCTGGCCAGCGCTTTCCTCGTCCCCGCCGTGTCCGGCCGTCTGCGCGGCTTCGCGCGATCGGCGCGCGGCAGGATTGCCATGGTCTGCCTGATGGCGGTCGTCGTGGGCTGGGAGGCAAGGGCCGCGCACGATGTCTTTCGGGATCGGCCCCAGCACCTCCAGGCCGAATTGGTCGCCGTCACGGCGCGCGCAGCGGCCGAGGCCGCGCGCGCCGACGAGAACGCCAGGCAGGTCGAGGCCCAGCGCGCCGTCGCGGCCGCCGCCGGCGGGCGCGAGCGCGCCGCCGCCGCGTCTGCCGACACCCTCCAGCAACAGGTCCAAGCCTATGCGTCCGAACTCGCCTCGAAGCCCGCGCGCCTTCCTCATCATGACGGCTGCCGCCTGTCTGGCGACGACGCTCGCCGGCTGCGTGGCCTCGGCGCCGCCGAACCTGGCCGCTAGGCCAACCCTACCGCCAGCGCCCGCGACCTTCGGCATGCCCGTCGCCGTGCCACCGGCCCAAGCCGGCGAGGACGCCCGCGCCTACGCCGCGCGGGAAAAGGCGGGTCGGCTCGATGCGAATGCCCGCCTCGCCGCCGACACGGCCTTCTACGCCGACGTCGTCAAGCACTACGGCGCTCCCGGCGCGTCGGAATAGCCCAGCGAGGCGCACGGAGATGACCGATGGACAGCGCGATGACGTCGCTCGCCCCATCCATTTGGGCGGAAGCTCTGAAGAGCTGGGGCGCCTACGCGCTCGTTCTCATTCTGCTTGGCGCGATCTGCTGGCTCCTGTCCAAGCGGTTGACCGGCAAGGAGGCGGAGAACGCGGCGCTGCGGGCGGAGATCGCGACCCTGCAGGAGAAGCGGCTTCAGGATGCGACCGCCCTGGTGAAGGTGACGATCACCGCAACCGAGACGATCGCGGCGCGCGGGCAAGGCGACAAGGACCTGACGAGGATGCTGACGACCTTGGCGGACGAGGTCGCGTCGGTGAAGGAGTGGATGAAGGAGGCGTTCGGCCCGCGTCGGACGAGGAGCCGATGATGCGGTTCTTGGCACCGATCCTCCGGCGCCTCTTCAAGCCGCACTCGTCGGTGGACGCGTCCACCACGACCATCGACCTCATCGCCCGTGACGTCGACGCCGCGGTCGCCGAGCATGGGCGGGTGGCGGCCGCCGCCAACGCCTCACACGAGCGCGCGCTGCGCGAGACGATGAACGACCTCTTCAAACGCATGGGAAAGCACGATGACGCGGATGGCTGACCTTCGACACGGCCTGTTGCTCCGCTTCCTCGTGCTGTACGGCGCCGGATACTCCCTAGTGGCGGCCGTGACGGACTCGCCGTTCCTCATCCTGATGCTGAACGGCCTCGTTGCCTCGGCGACCGCCGGCGTGTGCGTGGCCTACTCGCCCGTGCTCGTCGCGGCCCTGTCGGCCCGCGTGCCGACCAAGGGCGACTACCTCGGCTCCGGCATCTTCCTGGTGGCGCTGTCGATGCTGGCGCAGCGGCTCATCTCCTTCGTCGGGCGTGACGGTGGGTGGCCGGACATCTTCAACTCCGATTGGGAGACGGCGATCATGTCCGTCGGCCTGGTCGGCGTCCTCCTCCACCTGTGGGCGCCGAACACCGTCGAGGGAAGGGTGCCGCGCGCGCGCTGGGTGTCGACCGGCTTCATCGTCGCCGCCGGGTTCTTCGTCACCTTTGTGGTCTGGAACGCCCATCTCGGATCCGGCGCGCATCCAATGGTGGAAATGCGGTAGACGCGACGAGTGGCTGCCGGCGGGAACAGCCCCGCGCAAGCATGGATCCTGCATAATCAGATCACGCCCACGCTGGGCGTTTCCTCCCTGACTTCGCCCCGTCTCGCTTCGGCGAGACGGGGCTCTTTCGCGTCTAGAGCCCGGAACTGCCCTCGTCAGTTCACCGTCAGCGAGCCCGCCACCTGATGGGGCCGCCCGTTCCGAGCCGCCAGCCCTGCCTCGTAGGCGGCGAGCAGCGCGGCCTCTAGCGACCAGACGGCTTGGTCGGAGAAGTCGAGGCGATTGCTGTTGCGCGTGCTCAACGTCTCCAGGAAGAGGTGCTTGCGCGCGATTGCCTCCAGCACAACCCCTGCCTTGTCGTTCGCGTTGCTGGTCCCTTTCATGCTCGCTCGCTCCCGATCTCAGTAGAACAGCCGGTAGGCCGGCGCGTCGTGGTTCTGCGCAAAGCGCACCGCGAAGTCCGCCGCCGCCTCCTTGGTGTCGAAGGTGCCGAGATCGAGGCCGTCGGCGAGCAGCTGGTAGCCGCCACGCAGCGTGCTGATGAAGAACTCGACCATGCCCACCTCCGT
Organism: uncultured Beijerinckiaceae bacterium; assembly: GCA_964244495.1. GTDB lineage: Bacteria > Pseudomonadota > Alphaproteobacteria > Rhizobiales > Beijerinckiaceae > RH-AL1. The sequence goes on along the minus strand of CAXTIU010000001.1, from coordinate 426,165 downwards.
TCGCTTCGTTGATCCTTTGTCGCTCCACGCGGTGCCGAACGCAAGCGAGAAATAGGACATTTAGCGCCTATTCTGTGCTTGCTATTAGGACACAAGTGTCCTATCCTTTTTTTATCGGACGGAGAAACCAGGGCCATGGACAAGCGGGATCGCTTCATCAACGAGCTTCGCGACACCGCCAAGGCTAAAGGCTTCTCCTTCTCGGTCGACAAGGGGCGCGGCAAGGGCGGCCACTGCATCGTCCGCGTGGGCGAGAAGGTGACCATCCTCCCGAGCCGGGAGATCGACCCGGTCACCGCCGGCAAGATCAGGAAGAAGTTCGGCCTCACCTGAGGCCGGACCGGTCCACATCGTCAAAGGAGGAACCCATGCGACTGTTCACGTACCCGGCGATCTTCGAGCCGGGCGAAAACCCCGGCGTCCTCGTGGTGACCTTCCCCGACGTGCCGGAAGTGATCACCGAGGGCAACGGCGAGGCCGATGCGCGCGCGATGGGCAGCGACGCGCTCGGCGTGGCGCTGCTCACCATCTTCGAGATGAAGCGACCGCTCCCGAAGGCCTCGAAGGCGAAGGCGGGGCAGGTCATGCTGTCCGTCGACGCCGACGTCGCGGCGAAGCTGGCGGTGTTGGAGGCATTCCGCGATGCCGACATCACCCAGGCCGAACTCGGCGAGCGCCTGGGCAAGGACGGGCGCGAAGTGCGGCGCATCCTCGACCCCGATCACGCGACCAAAATGACGACACTGATCGCCGCCCTCGCCGCGCTCGGGCGACGGTTGGTGATAGGCGTGGAGGCGGCGTGAAACGGCAGGACAGTTGTTCGCGCCGCAGGATGCCGATGTTGCGCTAGTTCAACTCCAATTATCGTCGTAAGCGCTCTAAGGCGCCTCTGAGGGGTACTCAGATAGGCTCGTTGCCCACGCTGGCTTAGGTGCCCTATTTCCCTACCTAGCAGAATGTATGGGTTGCCTTCTATTAAGTAGCAAACGTACCAGCTTCCCCGGCTATGTCAACGTTTATCGTTGGTGTAGGATGGTGGTGCGCCCTGCTAAGGCAGCGTGCCGAAACACTTGGTCGGACCACAGGCGACGATGTTGCCGGTCCATCGATCCAAGCGCCAAGCGATCGTGTTGCTTTGAGAGAGTTGAAGCGCGTAGCGGTTCGGTATCGCCACGGCGAGCGCTGCTATGAGGGCCGCGCCAGCGATCAAGAACTTCTTCCGCGTCGTCATGGCCAAGCCTAATCCCGCCCACCCACGACCCGCAACCACATCGCTCCCCGTTAACCGGACCAGAGTCGTGCTTCGGCTGTTAACCATGGCCTGCGGTTAATCCACAGCCGTCCACTGCAATGGCATAGCCACGACTTGCCATTTGGGATGAATCGCCGCTCAATGGGAGCATTGGAGGCTGGGGCATGCGCGACATACGGGAAGACCTGAGAGCTAGGAGGGCGAGTGTCATGGCGCGATACGCCGACGCCATGCATGATTTCGACATCAAGCTTGACCAGCTTCATCGCGAGCGGCGCAGCGTCCTAGCTGATCTTGAGAAGGAGAAGACGACGCTAGAGACGATGCTAGCGATTGAAGAACAGCGTGCGGCTTCGGTCGGTGGACAGGTGAAGGCTTCTCCGCTCCCGCCCCTGATGACCCTTCGAGATTTTCTAGTCGCGACCGTCAAGCAGTCCGACGAGCCGCTTGATAAGGATTGGCTTCAGGCGGAGGCGAGGGCTGCGGGCTTTGAAGAGAACGGCCGCGCCTTCAACATGACCCTGCAAAATATCGCGACGGGCGACAAAATCAGGAAGCTGCCCGATGGCAGATTTTGTCGTTCCGAAACAACGGACGACAACCTTTTCGGAACGGGTTTGAGGGCAACAAAAGAGATGCCCATGACCGCGCAATGATGTCTATCGGATTAGTAGAAGTAAGAGTGAGACTGCGTATGCATATCGATCGTCACTTCACCACAGCCAAAGGGCTTAGACGCGCTAACGTCTAAGCCCCTGGATTTTAGCGGGGGTAACATAGTGTGGGGTGCGGCTTTCCATCCAACGCCCCGAGGGCGCAAGTCCCTCTACCTCCACCTGGAAACGTAGCTCAACTGGAAAGAGCACTGGCCGGCTAAGTCAGAGGATGCCCGTTCAAGTCGGGTCGTTTCCACCTCATATCTTACGCGCGCGTGGGCAAGCCGTCCAGCGACCGCGAACGCTCAACCCTTGCTTATCGACAGCGTCTTTGATGAGATCCCTTTTGCGGCGCCATCGTCCACGAAAACAATTCCTTGCCGTTCCAAAGCAGCTTTCATGGCTGAGAGAGTGGCCGCGATCGGCACGCGCCGCCCAGCCTCAAAGTCCCGCACCGTCGAGTTCGAGACGGTCGCGGCGCTGGCAAGAGCGCTCCATTAGGTAGCAAACGTACCAGCTTCCCCGGCTATGTCAACGTTTATCGTTGGTGTAGGATGATGGGATGACCGAGCCCGTACCCGTCCGCCGCTCCCGAGCCGAGAGCTTCGACCTCACCATAACGGCCTTGCTCACCAAGCGGTCTGACCTGTTCGGGGAAGCGATGAAGCTTCGCGATCGTACGGCGGAGATCAAGAACGACGTGGCCGCCTTGGACCGGGTGCTTCTCTCCCTCGGTTACGAAGGCGACCTAGACGCCACCATGCCCCGCCGGAAGCGGGAGGTGTTGTTCGGCACCGGCGAGTTGACGCGCGGGATCGTGGACACGTTGCGCGACGCGCGTTCCGACATGACGAGCCGTCGGATCGCTGAAAACATCCTTTCCCTCGCGGGTACGGACGCACGGGACCGCAAGCTGATGACGGATCACACTCGGTGCGTGTCGAAGGCCCTGCGGGTGCTGACGCAGCAAGGGCGCGTAAAGCGGGCTACGGACGACCTCGGCAGGGTCGTATGGCGGATGGCGTGAAAGCGCGGCGCAAGCTGATAACGGACCGTGCCCGACGCGTGAAGGCGTTACGGGAGCAAACGCGGGCTGGTCAGGTCAACCAAGCGAAGGAGGGGCTTTGGCAGGCAGTGTGGCGACTTTGTGTCACTCGTTAATCATTTCAACTGCGATTATTTGAGCCCGTACGATTCGTTGGTCCGAATGTGATCGCCGCCGTAAAGGAGATGAGGTTCTTATAGAGAAAAGCATATGCCCGCAGATGCGCCAGCGCCCAGAGTGGTTTCTGTTACAACAGAAGATGTTGCTTGGGAGGTTCTAAGCCTTCTTCTGTCTGGGGAATTGTCGGGGAATGACATAGTTCTAGACTTTACAAAAGCCGATTGGGCCATTGTAGGACTGTCTTTTACCGGAAATAAGTTCGATCAAACTGCCTTGCCATCAGTAATGAAAGGCTTAGTCGACCTACAGAACAACTTCTATCATGCCATAGCCTATTTACTAAAGGCGGACGCAAGAACTATTAGATTAAAAAATGAAGAAAAGGATGAATATGAACTTGTATTCAAGGTAAAAAGGGGGAGTAGCGATTTTGAGGCCCCAATCAAAGATACATTGGAAAGCCTAGCCCAACCGCTTGTGAGAGGACTTGGTGCTACGCAGAAAACAATTATTGTTTTATTCATCGCTCTGTGCTTTGCAAGCACCTTTGTCGTTCCGAAGTACCTTGATCACATCAAGGAAACAAAGAAGGACGTAGAGGATGCTCAAACGCATCGTAGTGACAATGAGAGAGAGATGGGGTTGCAGCAACTCGCGGCGAAGTACGCCGACAGCGAGGCGGAAAAGTTTAAGATATTTGCCGAAGCCCTATCGAAATCCAAAGGCGCTTGCATCGTGAATGCGGAAAGCAACGCAGGTTTTGACTCAGTGATGCGCCAATCTTATCGAGCCGACGGCTTAACGATTCAAGGTAGGAGCATTTCCAAGGATCAGATTAAAGAAATAACAAAGTCGACAAGGCGTGCGTCTGAGGATGTTAGATTTAGAGCGCTTTATAAAGTTGACGGAGTTGATAGCACAACAGAGTACGGCTTCAGCGTCCTTCTCCGGAATATCCAAACTGGAGAGACATTTAACGCTGATTTAGAAGAAAGACTTTCTAGCGCGCGGTATGGGCGCGTCATACAAAGAGCAGAATGGTCGAAATCGACAGTGAGCGTTCAAATATCAGGGCGTCGTGTCGGTGGTGAAATGAGGGATGCAAGGATTATTTCGGCCTACACACCGCAGCAACAGCGTTCTCAAGATTGACGCTGCCAGTACCCCTTCCACGTCCGGGACACCGGCGCATTCAACGCAGCCGCCGTGACGCCGAGGTACCGAGCGCCGTTCGACACCCGGCGGTTGTTCTCTCGCCAAGCCATCTCACCAGCGTAGGCGTAGAGGTAGCGCCCGCTGATATGATGATGGGTGCCGATCTCCGCGCGGCGTAGCCGACTGAAGAAGCTTTCCGCTTGGTTCGTGCAAGCCTCACCGTCGCTGTAGCACTGGCTATGGTCGATCCGCTTCGTCAGATAGCGGTCATGCAAGCCGTCCCAGCCGCGCGCTTCGTCGGCGTGGATGGTCGAGCCGGGCGCCACGCGGGCGCCGATCGCCTGGATGCCATGCGCTTCGCTCTTGAAGACGAAGGGGAGCACGATGCCTTTGCGCTCGCGCATGACCACGACGACCTGGCGCTTGCCGGTTTGGTTCTCGGCCTTGCGACGATTGACCCGGTTGGCCTTGTAGTTCGCTGGCTTCACGTGGCCGCCGAAGTAGGCACCATCGACTTCCACGGTGCCGGACAAGGTCGCGTCGGCCGTCTCGGTCGCGATGCCCTCGCGGAGCTTGTGGCTCAGCACGAAGGCCGTCTTGTATTGCACGTCCAGGTCGCGGGAGAGCTGCAAGGCGCTATGGCCTTTGGCGCCGTTGCAAAAAATCGCGACGGCAAGGAGCAGCGTGCGGATGGGCAGCTTGCGGCTGGCGAAGATGGTGCCGGACGTGACCGTGAACTGGTGTTGGCAACCCCGGCACTTCCAACGCTTCGTGGTCGCGAGCTGGTAGGTCGAGAGGCAACCACACTTCGGGCAAACCGCTTCGCCCTTGGTCTCGGTCCAGCGGATCATGCGGAAGCAATCGTGCGCCTCGTCGTCCGAAAGCCGGGCCACCCGAGCTAGGCTCAGGCTCCTTGCGGCTTTGGAGAGGAGGAAGTGTTGCACGTGCTGAGGACCAACAGTTTCCGTTGGTGTCAGCGATAGGCGTCGAAAACAGCGACGTCATCGCAAATCGTTGGCGTTGACGCAATTCGTGACGCGCTCTATCGGGTTCGTATGATTGCGGAACAATGTCGAGCCGCTCGCGCGTGGCTGAACCTGTCGCAGGACGCTCTTGCCAGCGCCGCGAGCGTGTCGAACTCGACGGTGCGAGATTTTGAAGCGGGTCGGCGCGTGCCGATCGCGGCCACTCTGGCAGCCATGAAAGCTGCGTTGGAGCGGCAAGGGATTGCCTTCTTAGACGGCGAAGCATTGGGAATCGCTTTCAAAGGAAAGGCTGAAGCGCTAACCTGAGGCATGTGGAGGTGGAGGGACTTGCGCCCTCGGCGTCATGGCTGGAAATCCCGGCACCGCACTATGCCACCCCCATTAGGGCCCAGGCTTAACGGCCTGGGCTCTTTCGTCTCTATTATTCGTCATCTAGATCTATAGTCGTCTGTGAACCGTTTTTAGGAAAAGCAAGGTCTAGGTGTTTCTTGAATATCTTCCAATCTTTGGAAATCCTCATAATGGGAAGTATTTGTAATATATGGTCTCTTAAGTCCGGCTGTCCAACATCATTAGAAAGGAATTGGTGATGCTTGTATTTTCTACGTTTAGATTCTTCAGACGTTGGGTTTAGTTCTTGAAGGCGAGATAGAACGCCTTCTGGTAATCGTTCGTAGACTATATCGTTTGTGATGTGACCAAGTAGCGGAGTCTTGGCTTTGCCGACAGGCCACCCCCAGTTTTTTAAACGGTAGATTTGTTTATAGAACTCGTCAGGAAAACGTTTTGCCCAAGCAAGTCGTTCTTCAATAAGGTATATTGAAAGAAGCCTATGCAGGTCGTCGCGATCGCGGTCTTTCTGATAACCTGTCGCCTCATCGACTAGAGCGACGATACCAACCTTCGCGAAGGCCCTTACCAACATCTCGCACTGATTAGCTACGTGCATTTGCTGCTTTTGCAGAGCGCCAGCGGCGCGCGCTGATAGGACGGCTTCGCAGATCTCAGGAAGAATTGTTGCGGGATAGCCAAAGGCGTGACCACCCGCGACCTCATGTCGAAAGCGAATAGGGTTTTCGATCAGCGCGAGCAGCGTGTTGGAAATAAAGGGGGAAATGCCTTTTCCAGCGGCAAAACTGGCCAGTCGATCACCACCGCCAGCGCCTGCTGTGCCTTGGCTTAATCCAAGGCCGCCAAGCGTTCCTCGCTGAGAGAGAACGCGAGTGCCGTCCTCTAAAACGTAACAAGGGATCTCTACATCGCCGATCTTCAATGGGTGGTCGGCAGAGCCGTGCGTCACCTTAGGCAAGCCTTTGATGTGATCCCATCTCGCTCGTGCGCCGGCGCGAGCTATCTCGCTCCGCTGCTCCGGGGTCATACGATCAGATCTTGCTTTTCCACCCTTGCTCTGTGGTGTGTCGTTGTCATCGTCCATGGCGGCACGCTCCCATGCTTGCTGAGCCTAATGTAGCATGCTTGCTGATTCTAGCAAGCACCGTTTTTCATCTTAGAGCGATGCTTGCTGCCCTGACCGGAGCCATTTTCATGTCAGTCATGTTCTTGTTATGTTCTATTTATGCGCCTCTCCGACTTCCCGTGGATCATCGTCAACATCGATAGCAAGCTGTGCCCGCGCAAGGGCCGCTACAGGCTCGCACGGCTCGCGGCACGCTGCGGTCCCGAGGCCGAGCTTGACGCCGTCCTAGAAGCGTTGGCGATCGACTGTGGGTATATGCAGCCGGGCGACAAGGTCAGGAAATACGTGGCCCGATGCTGGATCAGGTTCACGGACCTGGACGGGCGAAGCCCAAGGCCGCCGGACCTGCCGCCAGCCGCGATGCGGTTGCGGGTCGTCGGTGGACAGGATGAGGGTTAGGTGGTGGTACGTTTGCTACCTAGACGTAGAGGTAGATCGGCGCGCCGGCCGCGATCAGCTTCAGCTCGTCCTCTGATGGAAACCAAGCCGACACCATGCGGTTGGCGCCCGGCGCGTAGGGTTCATCGCGGATTGGCAAGCCGACACAGGGTCCTGCTTTGTCCTTATCCCAGTCCGGTGGCGCCCCGAGGTTGCGCGTGGCGCCGAGGATGCGTCCGATTTCCATCGCTAGCTCTCCTCTCCAGCGTCACGCCGCATGCGGCGGTCTTCCTCGTGGTGCCAAGCCTCGTCGGCCGCCGCCTCGCGACGCACCCGTTCGTCGTCGAGCTTTGGGGTACCGGGAACAAGCTGCCCCCAATGCCGCATGACGACGTCGACGACATGAAGCGCGGAGGTCGGCGTCATGCCCCCAGGCTCGGGCCGCTCGACGTAGGGATGCGCGTTGACGTAAGCGCTCGTGAGCCGCCACCACGCCCATGCGAGCGTGTCGAACATCTCGGCCTCGGTCGTCAGGCCGGCGGCCCGCACTGCGTCGACCATGCCCGTGACGCGTTCGAGACCGACTTCGTCGAGGTCTCCGGCGAGGCTCACGGGCGCACCTCCGGCATGCCGTTGTGCTCGATGCCGTCGAGGAGGCGGCCGGCGCGGCGCTTGCCGACCCGGCGCATACCCTGAAGGTTGATGCCGGCGCGGTCGTACCCACCGCCGAGCGGCATAGTCATCGTCGTTCCATCGTCATCGAGGTAGATGCCGTCGCCTTGGCCGGGATCGATGGTGTGCGCCGGCGCCCAGTCGCCAACCTGTTTGAAGAAGAAGGCTGACCCCGCTGCCGCACACTGGTCACGGATCGACCGCGCCCATGCAGGATGCATGGGCCTCGCGCCCGGTCCACTCTCGCCGCCGACGATCACCAGGTGGATGCCGGTGAGATCGAGCTCGCCGAGGTCCTCCAAGAGCGGTTCGCACGACAGGAAGCGGACCACGGCCGGGATCTGGCGCAAGGCGTCGATCCGGCGCTTGCGGGCGCGATTCTCGACGGTCGTGCCCATCCAGACGTGCGGCCAACCGGCACCCCACTCAGGAGCGCCGATCGCCGGGCCGGGCAACATCTTCGGGCCGTTCTCAGGCCGCTTCGACAGGATCATCCAATCGAGGTTCCGGCACTGATCGATCCGGTGCCAAGCATCGTCGCGCCAGCGACCGGGCACTTGGTTGTCGAGGAAGTCGGCCAGCGAGTTCGTGAACACGCGATCGCGCGACCGCGCCGCGGCGAGGCGATCCCACTTCAGCGGCTTCTGCCAGTTCTCGGCCGTCGTGCGACGGCGCTCACCTTGCCACAGCTCAGGATGACCGGTGCGCTTCGCCCAAGCCTCGGCGTAGCAATGGTCGCAAGCCGGCGAGAGCGCCGTGCAGCCGACCCAGAAGTTCATGGTGTGCCGGCACCACTCGATCGAGGTGTTCTCAGCCATGGCCGGCGACCTCCGCGCTCGCGAGGTCGCCGTTCGCCGCGCGCTGCCGCTCCCGCTGTTCGCGCGCTTGGTTCTGGCCCCGCGTGAAAATTTCGACGGCGCCGGCGGCGATCAGGCCGTTCGCGCTGGCGACGGCGATCCCGAACACTTGAGCGAGCGCCGCGAGGCCTTCCTGGAAGTCGGCTTCCGCGATGTCCTGCTCGAAACCGAACGCGGCGCGCCGGATCCGGCAGTGCGAGCAGGTGCAGGTGTCGTCAGCCATGGGCATCGCCTGGTGGTGTTGTGGACGAGAGGACGTCGAGCCACGGCCAGCCCGCGAACTTGTCGCCGGTCTGCCGGACGTGCGTGTAGCGCTGGAGGGATTGCCAGGACCGGTGTCCGCTTACGCCGGCGACCTGCGGAATCGTCCGACCTAGCTCGAAAAGGCGCGAGACGCCTTCGTGCCGAAGATCGTGGAAGTGCAGATCCTCAATGGCGAGGAACTGCATCGCTCGGGTGAACGCCATTCCGACCGCGTCGGCGCCGAAGGGGAAGATTTGCTCGGCGATCCTCGGCATCACCTTGGCGATCCGGAGCGCCTCGGGCGGAAGATCGCACCAGATGTCGTTCCCGATCTTCTCGCCCGGGTTCTTCATGTCGCGCACCATCACGCGGGCGTGTTCCTCATCGAGGTCGCGCCACATGACGCGGAGGATCTCTTCGAGACGGCGGGTTGAGAAGATCGCGAAGACGATGATCCACTGCATCGGAGCGGAGCCAGGACGCCGTCGTTGCCGGTCCGCGAAGTGCCTCATCACGCGGTCGAGTTCGTCGAGTGTCGGGCGGCGCTCGCGCTGCTTGCTCTTGCCGGTCAGCCCGAGCCGCTTCGTCACGGCGAAAGCGTCTCGCATGGCTTGCTGGTCGAGCGGATAGCCCCAAGCTGGTCGCGCGACCGCGAAAATCGAGGACAGGTGCGACAGGTAGTTGCTGACGGTCTGAGGTTGCACGCCGAGGTTCTGCGAGAAGGTCACGATCTCGGCGCTTGTCACCTTGCTGCAGGGCAGGGCGGCGAGCTCGTTGCTCTTGATCGCGCGGAGAACCTGCGTCTTGGTCCGGCCGATCTTCCTCTCGCTCTCGGCGATGTAGCGTTCGATGACTGCGGCGAGGGTGGGGTCGTCGCGCCGCGCTCTGTCGAGGCCGCCCGGCGCGCCGAGCTCACTTTCCCGCTTCTTCAGCCACGCTGTTGCCGCCTGTTTGCGGTCGAACGTGTGCGTCTCGTTGTGGGCGATCTTGCCATCGCGCCGGATCCGGATTTGTGCGGTATAGCCGACGGTGCCGTCGCTACGCTTCCGGGGAGTGATGGTGCCCATGCTACATGATCCTCGTGCCTTGCTACATCGTAGCAAGCGCGCGAGCGCAACGGGCAATGAAAGGCGACGATGGGCGACGACAGGCACGAGAAAACGAGCGGTTTCACAGCGGGCGTGTCCGAATGCGACCGGTGGCGCTTTTCCGTCGCCCCCATGATGGACTGGACCGATCGGTACTGCCGCGCGTTCCATCGCGTCCTGTCGAAGCGCGCGCGGCTCTACACGGAGATGATCACGGCCGGTGCCGTGATCCACGGCAACCGGGAGCGCCTGCTCGGTTTCGACGCGTTCGAGCATCCGCTGGCGGTGCAGCTCGGCGGCAGCGACCCCGGCGACCTCGCCCGCGCCGCCGCCATCTGCGCCGACTGGGGCTACGGAGAGATCAACCTCAACGTCGGCTGCCCATCGGACCGCGTGCGCAACGGCGCGTTCGGCGCCTGCCTGATGCGCGAGCCGGCGCTGGTCGCCGCGTGCGTCGCGGCGATGAAGGCGGCGGTCGGCGTGCCGGTGACGGTGAAGTGCCGCATCGGCGTCGACGAGCAGGAGCCCCGCGCCGCGCTCGACGCCCTGGCGGACGCGGTCACCGCCGCCGGCGCCGACGCGCTGATCGTCCACGCGCGCAAGGCCTGGCTCGACGGCCTGTCACCGAAGGAGAACCGCACCGTGCCGCCGCTCGACTATCCCCTCGTCCAGGCGCTGAAGCGGCGGCTGCCGGGCGTGCCGGTGGCGCTCAACGGCGGTCTGGCGACCTGGCCGGCGATCGAGGCGGCCTTGACCCGGGTGGACGGCCGGGGGCTGGACGGCGTCATGGTCGGCCGCGCCGCCTACGGCGACCCGGCCCTGCTGCTGGAGGTCGATGCCCGGCTGTTCGGCGCCGCGGACGCCCCGCTCGGCCGGGCCGAAGCGATCGAGGCCTACCTGCCTCACGTGGAGGCGCGGCTCGCCGCCGGCGTGCCGCTGCACGCGATGACCCGGCACATCCTCGGCCTGTTCAACGGTTGGCCCGGCGCCCGCGCCTGGCGCCGGCACCTCGCGACGGAGGGGGTCCGGCCCGGCGCCGGCCTCGCGACCGTGCGCGCGGCGCTGCGGCTCGTCAGGCCGCCGGAGGCGATGGCGGCGTGAGGCTCGGATTTTTCCGGCTGCGGAGGGGCGCCCGCCCTGCTAGAAGCGCCGGGTGCCGTCACAACCTCCGCCCATGAACAGACCCGAGACCGTGCCAGGGTCCCCACGATCCACGGAGGGCGCGCCCGACTACGCCAAGACGCTCTTCCTGCCGAAGACCGACTTCCCCATGCGCGCCGGCCTGCCGGTAAGGGAGCCGGAGATCCTGGCCCGCTGGGCGTCGATCGATCTCTACGGCCGCCTGCGCGAGGCGGGGCGCGGCCGCCCGAAGTTCGTGCTGCACGACGGTCCGCCCTACGCCAACGGCAACATCCACATCGGCCACGCGCTCAACAAGATCCTGAAGGACCTCGTCGCCCGCTCGCAGCGCATGACCGGCAAGGATTCGACCTACGTGCCGGGCTGGGACTGCCACGGCCTGCCCATCGAGTGGAAGATCGAGGAGGCCTACCGTGCCAAGGGCCGCAGCAAGGACGACGTGCCGGTGGTCGAATTCCGCCGCGAGTGCCGCGCCTTCGCGCGGCACTGGGTCGACATCCAGCGCGAGGAATTCAGGCGCCTCGGTGTCACCGGCGACTGGGCGCACCCCTACGAGACGATGGCTTACCCCGCCGAGGCGGCGATCGCCGGCGAGATCATGACGTTCGCGGCCAATGGCCTGCTGTATCGCGGCTCGAAGCCGGTGATGTGGTCGGTGGTGGAGAAGACCGCGCTGGCGGAAGCCGAGGTCGAGTACGAGGACCATGTGAGCGACACGGTGTTCGTGGCGTTTCCGGTGAAGCTCCTGGTTGATAAAACGGCGCCGATGCGGATCGCCGGCGGCGTCGCGAAGCAACGTGGAAGCATCGACCCGTACGACGCCTCGGTGGTCATCTACACGACCACCCCCTGGACCATGCCGGCCAATCGGGCGATTAGTTTCTCGTCGCGCATCGCCTACGGACTCTATCGGGTCACGGCCGCCGCCATGACGAACTGGGCGAAGGTTGGTGCCAACTACCTGCTCGCCGACGCGCTCGCCGACAGCGTGTTCAAGGCGGCCAAGGTCGAGGCTTATGAGCGCGTCCGCCCCGTCGAGGCCGCCGAGCTGAAAGCTTTGACGGCCTCGCACCCCCTCGCGGCGATGGGCTATGGCTTCGACGTGCCCCTCCTCGACGGCGACCACGTCACCGACGACACCGGCACCGGCTTCGTCCACACCGCGCCGAGCCACGGCCGCGACGACTTCGACGTGTGGATGGCGAACACGCGCCAGCTCCTCGCCAGAGATATCGACACGCGCATCCCCACCACCGTCGACGCGGACGGCTTCCTCACCGACGACGCGCCCGGCTTTACCGGCCGCCGCGTCTACGACGACAAGGGCGCCAAGGGCGACGCCAACGATGCCGTCATCAAGGCGCTGATCGACGCCGGCACTCTCGTCGCGCGTGGCCGCCTCAAGCACCAGTATCCTCATTCCTGGCGCTCGAAGAAGCCGCTGATCTTCCGCAACACCCCGCAATGGTTCATCGCGCTCGATCAACCTTTCTCCGTCGCTCAGGAGCGAGCGGCGGAGAAAGGTCTCCTCGTCGATGATCTCGGTCGAGCGATGGTCGACTCCTTGAGGCAAGTCGCCCTCGCCGAGATCGCCCGCACGCGCTGGGTGCCGGCGGCGGGGGAGACGCGCATCACCGGCATGATCGGCAACCGCCCGGACTGGGTGGTGTCGCGCCAGCGCGCCTGGGGGGTGCCGATCGCGATCTTCGTCGACGGCGAGTCGCGCGTCCTGGTCGACGCGGCCGTCAACGCCCGCGTCCTCGCCGCCTTCGCGGCGGAGGGCGCCGACTGCTGGTACGCGGAGGGTGCCCGCGAGCGCTTCCTCGGCGAGCGGGCCGGCGAGGCGTGGCGGAAGGTCGACGACGTGCTCGACGTTTGGTTCGACTCCGGCTCGACCCACGCCTTCACGCTGGAAGACCCCGAGCACTTCCCCGACCTCGCCGGCCTGCACCGGGTGCGCGACGGCGGCCAGGACGAGGTGCTGTACCTCGAAGGCTCCGACCAGCACCGGGGCTGGTTCCACTCCTCGCTCCTCGAATCCTGCGGCACGCGCGGCCGCGCGCCCTACGACGCGGTGCTGACCCACGGCTTCGTGCTTGACGGGCAGGGCCGCAAGATGGCGAAGTCGGTCGGCAACGTCGTCGCGCCCCAGTCGATCATCAAGGAGTCCGGCGCGGACATCCTCCGCCTGTGGGTCGCCGCCTCGGACACCGCCGACGACCTGCGCATCGGCCCCGAGATCCTGAAGACCTTCGTCGAGACCTACAAGAAGCTCCGCAACACGCTGCGCTGGATGCTCGGCGCGCTCGGCCACTACGATCCCCAGCGTACGGTCGCCTTCGCCGACATGCCGGAGCTGGAGCGCCTGGTGCTGCACAAGCTCCACGAGCTGGACGGCGAGGTGCGCGAGGCCGTCGCGCGCTTCGACTTCAAGCGCGTGGTGGCGCGCCTCACCACCTTCCTCAACGCGGACCTGTCCGCCTTCTACTTCGACGTGCGCAAGGACGCCCTCTACTGCGACGCGCCCTCCAGCCTCCGCCGCCGGGCCGCCTTGGAGGTGATCGAGCTGGCGTTCCGCCGCGTCACGCTGTGGCTCGCGCCGATCCTCGCCTTCACGGCGGAGGAGGCGTGGCTGTCGCGCTACCCCGACGCCGTCTCGGTGCACCTCGAAGCCTTTCCCGACGCGCCGGGCGCCTGGCACGATCCGGCCTTGGCGGCGAAATGGGACAGGGTGCGGGCGGTCCGCTCGGTCGTGACCGGCGCGCTGGAGATCGAGCGCGCGCGGAAACGGCCGGGCGGTTCGCTTGGATCTTCGCTGGAGGCGGCGCCGCGCGTGTTCGTCACAGACGAGGGGCTGCGCGAGGCGCTGGCCGGCGTCGATTTCGCCGACGTCTGCATCACCTCCGACATCGCGGTCGAAGCCGGCGAGGGGCCGGCCGACGCGTTCCGGCTGCCCGACGTGCCGGGCGTCGCGGTGGTGGCGGCGCGCGCCGGCGGCACCAGGTGCGCCCGCTCCTGGCGCGTGTCGCCGCTGGTCGGCAGCGATCCCGACTACCCCGACGTGACCCCGCGCGACGCCGACGCGCTGCGCGAGCTGGCCGCCCCGGGGCACGAGGCGGGACGCGCGTGAGCCCTCGCTGGAGCGGGTTCGCCATGGCGTTGCTGATCCTGGTGCTCGACCAGGGCAACAAGCTGTGGCTGATCGATGTCTTCGACATCGCCCGGCGTCAGCCGGTCGCCCTGGCGCCGTTCCTCGACGTCGTGTTCGCGCGCAACCCCGGCATCTCGTACTCGCTGCTGAGCGCGCACACCGCGATCGGGCGATGGGGACTCGTCGCCTTCACCTTCGCGGCGACGGCGGCGATCGCCGTCTGGCTGTGGCGCTCCACCACCATCCTCACCTGCCTGGCGCTGGGGCTGGTGATGGGCGGCGCGCTCGGCAACGGCATCGACCGGTGCCTTTACGGGTGGGTCGCGGACTTCTACTACTTCCACGTCGGACGCTTCCATTGGTACATCTTCAACCTCGCCGACGTGGCGATCGTCGTCGGGGTGGCGATCCTGCTGTTGGAGTCGCTGGTGCTGGCGCCGGGCCGGCCGGCGTCCACCGCGCGCTGAGGCACCCCGACCCGAAATTTTCTTCTCACGCGCACATTCTCGCGTCAGGATGCGTCATGCGTCATTTCCGTCGGGCATCGCGGCGTCCGGCGTCGGCGCGTTCGAGGTAACGATACCTTGAACCCATCCGCGGTCGCAAGCCCGTGGCGCGATCGGCTCCGCACCGAACTTACCGCACCACCTCCGCGCCACGGTCCGGCGCGTCAGGAGGCTCCCGCCTCATGGCCCCGGCCCTCGCCGGCGGCCCACAGCGCGGCGATGCCCTCCCGGTAGGTCGGGTAGGCCATCTCCAGCCCCAGCGCCTCCTTGATCTTGCGGTTGGAGCAGCGCTTGTTCTCGCCGTAGAAGGTGCGCGCCATCGGGGAAAGGTTGGCGGTCGCGAAATCCTGCTCGGGCGGCGGTTCCACCCCCATCAGCGCGGCGGCATAGGCGACGACGTCCTGGGGGGGCGCCGGCTCGTCGTCGGTGACGTTCCACACGTCGCTCGGTCCCTCGTGGGCGACGAGCGCGGCGCAGGCGCGCGCGATGTCGGCGGCGTGGATGCGGTTGAACACCTGGCCCGGCTTGTTGTAGCGGTGCGCGCGGCCGGCCGCGAGGTTGAGGAGCGCGTTGCGCCCCGGCCCGTAGATGCCGGAGAGCCGCAGCACGTGCACCGTCTTGGTGCGGTCCTTGGCCAGCGTCGCCCACGCCTTCTCAGCCTGCACCCGCACCTTGGATCGCTCGCTGAGCGGCATCGGCGGCGCGCTCTCGTCGACCCAGGCGCCGGCGTGATCGCCGTACACCCCGATCGTCGACAGGTACAGGATGCGCTGGCGCCGCTTGCCGCCGGCGATCCGCCGCCCGAAGCGGGCCAGCACCGGGTCGACCGACGTGCCGGGCGCGACCGACACGAGGATCACGTCGGCGCCGGCCAGCCGCGCGTCGATCTCCGGGGCGCAGTGTTCCGGGCTGAACTGCAGGATCTCCGTCGCGCCGGCGAGCGGGCGCGGCTTGGCGCGGTCGCGCACCGTGCCGGCGACGTGGGTGAAGGCGCCGGCGTACTGGTGGATGAAGTGCTGGGCGCTGTAGCCGAGGCCGAAGACGAAGAGGTTCATGGCCGCCAGGATAGCGCGGAAACGGGGCGGCGCCACGGCCGGAGCGGCCGATCCGGCGGAAAAGCGTCCAAACCCTATGGAAGCGCCGAGGATGCCTCCGGCACGTCCAGCTCGGCCAGCGCCCAGGCGGCCACCTCGCGCACGACCGGCGACGGCGCGTCGAGGTGGCGGCGGATCGCCGGGGCGAGCGAGCGGTCGCCGGAATTGCCTGCGGCGACTAACAGGTTGCGGGTAAAGCGCGTCCATCCCAACCGCTTGACCGGACTGCCGGCGAAGAGGGCGCGAAAGCCGGCGTCGTCGAGCGCGAGCCAATCACCGACGCGCGGCGCGGCAAGGTCGGCGCGCGCTTGCAGCTTCGCCTCGCGCGCCGCCTGCGCCCACTTGTTCCAGGGGCAGACGGCGAGGCAGTCGTCGCAGCCGTAGACCCGGTTGCCGATCGCGCGGCGAAACTCGAGCGGGATCTCGCCCCTGTGCTCGATGGTGAGGTAGGAGATGCAGCGCCGCGCGTCGAGCTGGTACGGTGCGGGGAAGGCTTTGGTCGGGCAGGCGTCGAGGCAGGCGCGGCACGAGCCGCAATGGTCGGCCTCGCGCGTGTCCGGCGGGAGGGGCAGGGTGGTGAACACCGAGCCGAGGAACAGCCAGGAGCCGTGGCCGCGCGACACGAGGTTGGTGTGCTTGCCCTGCCAGCCGAGCCCCGCCGCCTCGGCGAGCGGCTTCTCCATGACCGGCGCGGTGTCGACGAAGACCTTCACCGCCGCGCCGTCCCCGCCCGTGGTCCCTTCCTGACTTTCCCTGACCAGCCAGCTCGCGAGCGCCTTGAGCTTGCCCTTGATGACGTCGTGGTAATCGCGATGGCGGGCGTAGACGGACACGTTGGCGACGCCCTTGTCGCCGAGCGCGGCGAGCGGGTCGGTCGCGGGTCCGTAGTTCATGCCGAGCATGACGATCGCGCGCACGTCCGGCCACAGGACGCGCGGGTCGGCGCGGCGCGGCTCCGTCGCCGCCAGCCAGTCCATGTCGCCGGCGCAGCCGGCGGCGATGAAGGCCCGCAGCCGCTCGGGCGCGTGGGGAATCGCGTCGGGGGCCGCGATCCGGCAGAGATCGAAGCCCAGCGTCTTCGCCTCGGCGGCGAGCCGGTCCTTGAGCGGCGCGGCGGTCAAGGGCCCACCGCTCAGAAATCCAGGTCCGCGTAGGCGTCGGCCGGCGTGATCCCCGGCACCCGGTCGCTCAGCAGAGCGCGGAAGCCCGGGCGCGACTTGACGCGCGCGTACCAGTGCTTGGCGCCCTCGTCCTCGGACCAGGGGACGTCGCCGAGGAAGTCGACGGACGACAGGTGCGCCGCCGCCGCGAGGTCGGCGTAGGTCATCTCGGGACCGGCCAGCCAGTTGCGATGGCCGACCAGGTAGCCGATGTAGCGCAGCTGATGGCGGATGTTGACGCGCGCGGCCCGCACGAGATCCATTTGCGGCGCACCGCCGCCCTGCTCGGCGCTCATGTAGCGCTTGTAGACCTTCTCGCTGACGAGCCAGTGCGAGACCTCGGCGTGGAACTTCCCATTGAACCAATCGAGCAGCCGGCGCACCTCGGCGCGCTCGGGGGCCCCGTCCGGTAGGAGCCGCCGCGCCGCGTCGCCGTGGCACTGGGTTTCGGCGACGTACTCGGCGATCGGCCCGGCGCCCACCACGACCGCTCCAGAATCCTCCACCAGCACCGGCGTCGTTCCGGCCGCGTTCAGCACCAGGAACGCGCGGCGTCGCTCGAAGGTGCGTTCCTCGACGAGCTCGGGTTCGATGCCGTGTTCGGCGAGGACGAGGCGGATGAAACGGGAATGGGGATCGAGCGGATGGTGGTAAAGCTTCATTGACCTCGCGCCGTTCTCGGGGCGCCTTGCGTGAGGAGCGCGCCGAGGCGGGGCGCGTTGACCGGTTGACGCGGACCGGCGCGGACGCCACGCTTAACCCGCTCGAACGCGGGTGGCTAGCCGGCGAGGCCTCATCCCAGCCGTTCGAAGGACGTGACCAGCGCCTGCCGAAGCCTGGCGTCCGGCATCGGCCCTCGTCCCGCCGCGAGGTTCTCCGCCATGTGGGCCGGCTTGGCCGTCGCCGGGATCACGGCGGTGATGGCCGGGTTGCCGAGCAGGTATTTCAGGAACACCTGCCCCCACGTCGTCGCGCCGATCTCCGCCGCCACCGGCGGCAGCGGCTTGCCCTTGACCTTGTCGAACAGCTTGGCACGCCCGTAGGGCAGGGCGATCAGCACGGCGGCGCCGGCGGCGGCGGCGGCCGGGATGATCCGCTCCTCCGCCTCGCGATTGGCGATGGAGCAGTCGATCTCGATGAAGTCCGGCTTGTCGCGCTTGATCATCGCCTCCATCGCCTCGTAGTCGTCGCTGTCGGTGGTGGTGGTGCCGACATAGCGGGTCAGGCCCTCCTTCTTGAGGCCGAAGAAGAAGTCGAGGCTCTTGGCATCCTCGTCGACGTTGTGCATCTGGATGAGGTCGACCTGGGGCACCCTCAGCCGCTTCAGCGAGGTCATGAACTCCTCGCGCGCCTTGGAGCCGCCGCGCTCCTCCAGTTTGGTGGCGAGGAACACCTTGCCCCGATCGCCCGCGCCGGCGACGAGGGTGCCGACGACCTCTTCGGACGAATCGTAGGAGCTCGCCGTGTCGATCAGGCTGCCGCCGCCCTCCGTGAGCACCTTGAGGACGTCGGCCAGCACGCGCTGCCTCCCGGCGTCCGCCCCGACGTCGAACACCTGGGACGTGCCGACGCCGACGACTGGCAGGGTCTCGCCGCTGCCGTGCGGGATCGGGCGCCGCAGCAGGGCGCCGTCGGGAGCGGCGGAGGCGGGCAGGCCCGGCAGCAGGAGGCCGGACGCCGCGCCGGCGAGGACCGCGCGGCGCGAGGGTCGGAGCAACGAAGTGAATGAAGAGCGAAGAAGTGTCATGGCAAGCCTCCGGATGAGCGATGTCGTCCCATGGCGCATGGTGCCGGTCAAACCGCCGGCGGACACGATCCCGCGACCGTTCCCGCGCTTGCGGCTCCTGTCCCGCGTGTCGACGTGACGCCGCCGCGACCGCTCGCCGCCGTGCTCGCCGTGGCGCGCAACGGGGCGATCGGGTTCGAGGGGCGCCTGCCGTGGACGATGCCGAGCGACCTCGCGCGGTTCCGCGCCCTGACGATCGGCACACCGATGATCATGGGGCGGCGCACGTACGCCTCCATCGGCCGGGCGCTGCCGGGACGCGAGAGCGTCGTCGTGTCGGGCGATCCCAGCTTCCGCCCGCCGGCCGGCGTCCACCTCGCGCGCGCGCCGGCGGCGGCCCTCGCGCTCGCCCAGGAGCGGGCGGCGGCGATGGGCGCGGCGGCGGTCACGCTGATCGGCGGCGCTTCGCTCTACGCGGCGTTGATGGGGAGCATCGAGCGCCTCCACCTCACGCTGATCGATCTCGCGCCACCGGCCGACACGTTCATGCCCGCCGTCGACGAGACCGCTTGGCGCGAGACGCGCCGCACCACGCCGAAGCGCCACCCGCGCGACGAGGCTGCCTGCGTCTTCATCGACTACGTGCGCCGCTGAGCATTGTTTGTTCAAAGCCCGGCGCTCCTGTAAGGAAGCGGGCTCGCACGGACGCGGCCGCTTGGTGGCGGGGCGCCCGGTGCGGGCCGGTTTTGAGGATTGAGTGGCGATGCCCTGGAACAACAACGGGGGAGCGGGCGGCGGTCGCGGCGGCGGTTCCTGGAAGCCCGGCAATCCCGGCCCATGGGGGCAAGGCCCCAACAGCCCCCGCCAGCCCGACTTCGGCGACGCGTGGCAGCGGATCAGGCGGCGCTTCGGCATGATGTCACCGGGCGGCGGCGTCGGCGTGCCGGGCGTGCTGATCCTGGTGGCGCTCGGCATCGGGCTGTGGTTGTTGTCCGGCTTCTACACGATCGGCCCCAACCAGGTCGGCCTCAACCTCGTCTTCGGCCGGTACACCGGCAAGACCTCGCCCGGCCTGAACTACAACTGGCCGTTCCCGATCGGCTCGGTCGACAAGCTGAACGTCACCGACCGCAACGCGGTCAATGTCGGATTCGTCACCCAGCCCGACTACAGCCGCCCCAACGCCACCACGCAGGTCGACCGCCCCGAGGAGAGCCTGATGCTCACCGGCGACGAGAACATCGCCGACGTGAAGTTCGTGGTGTTCTGGCAGATCGACCCGTCCCACCCCGAGGACTACGCCTTCAACCTCGCCCACCAGGTCGACACGGTAAAGGCGGTGGCGGAAAGCGCTATGCGCGAGATCGTCGGCCACACCCAGATCCAGCAGCTTCTGACCGCCGACCGCAAGAACATCGAGCCGGCGGCGCAGGCGCTGATGCAGAAAGTGCTGAACGCCTACAAGGCCGGCGTGCTGGTGCTGCAGGTGCAGTTGCAGTCGGTCGACCCGCCGGCCGACGTCATCGCCTCGTTCCGCGACGTGACGGCGGCGCAGCAGGACCAGAGCCGGTTGCGCAACGAGGCCGAAACCTACTCCAACAAGGCGGTGCCCGACGCGCGCGGCCGCGCGGCCGCCATCGTGCAGAGCGCCGAGGGCTACCGCGAGCAGACGGTGGCGGAAGCCAACGGTCAGGCCTCGCGCTTCGACCAGGTCTACGCCCAGTACAAGAACGCGCCGGGCGTGACCCGCGAGCGCATGTACCTCGAGACGATGGAGAAGCTGCTGGGGGGCGCCGACAAGGTGATCGTCGACGATCCCTCGGGGCACGGGGTGGTGCCGTACCTGCCGCTGCCGCAGCTCAGCCACACGGGAGCCACGCCATGAGGGAATACGGTGCGATCGGGATCGTCGTCGCCCTCGTCCTCCTGCTGCTGGTCGCTTTGTCCGGCATGTTCACCGTCGGGCAGACCGAGCAGGCGATCGTGCTGCGCTTCGGCGAGCCGGTGGGCGGGCGCGGCCTCGTGCAGGACCCCGGCCTGCACTTCAAGATCCCGCTGATCGAGACGGTGGTGACCCTGCCCAACCTGATCCTGGACCTCGAGGCACCCAACCAGGAGATCCTCGCCTCCGACAACACGCGCCTCCAGGTCGACGCGTTCCTGCGCTACAGGATCACCGACCCGCTGCGCTTCTACCAGACGGTGCAGACCGTCGACCACGCCAACAACCAACTCGGCTACATCCTGAACTCGGCGATCCGCCGCGTGCTCGGCGTGGCCGACCTGACGCAGATCGTTCGCGACGAGCGCGCGACGCTGATGAGCCAGATCCGCGACCAGGTGAACGTCGAGACGGAGCGACTGGGTATCAACACCATCGACGTCCGCATCCGCCGCGCGGACCTGCCGGAGCAAATCTCCGAGCAGGTCTACAAGCGCATGAACTCGGAGCGCCAGCGCGAGGCGGCCGAGTACCGCGCGCAGGGCGCCGAGGCGGCGCAGAAAATCCGCGCCAAGGCCGACCGCGACGTCGTCGTGCTGCTCGGCCAAGCCCAGCAGCAGGCCGACCAGGCGCGTGGCGAAGGCGACGCGATGCGCAACAAGATCTTCGCCGACGCCTACGGCAAGGATCCTGACTTCTTCGCTTTCTACCGCTCGATGAGCGCCTACGACGCCGCCTTCAAAGCGGCCGACACCCGCTTCGTGACGGGTCCGACCGGTGACTTCTTCCGCTACTTCAAGTCGCCGAGCGGCAAGCCGCCAATGGCGCCGGGCGAGCCGGGGAAGCCCGGCGAAGGGCTGGGACAAACCTCCGCCGCCCAATGACGAGGCCGGTGGGTCGGCTCGCGCGCTGGCCCACCATTTGCTCCCGAGCGATCGCCCGAAACGATCGCTCGCGGTTCGATCGCGCGATAACCGATCGCGATCGTTCACCGTGGCGATATCCCGATGCGGCGATGTCCCGACCTCGAAGGTGCCCCATGAAGCGCAGCGATCTGACCGAAAAGCTCCTCGACATCAAACGCGAGAAGGGCTGGACCTGGAAGCACATCACGACCGAGATCGGCGGCATGTCGGAGGTGCTGGTCGTTGGGGCCTGCCTCGGCCAGATGAAGATGACCAAGCCGCAGTGCGAGAAGGCGGGTGAGTTGTTCGGCCTGAGCGACGGCGAGAAGCGCCTCCTCAACGAGGTGCCGCTGCGCGGCATGCCGATGCCGCCGACCGACCCGCTGATCTACCGCTTCTACGAGCTCGTCATGATCAACGGTCCGGCCTGGAAGGCGTTGATCGAAGAGGAGTTCGGCGACGGCATCATGTCGGCGATCGATTTCGAGATGGTGATGGAGCGCTTGCCCGACCCCAAGGGCGACCGCGTCAAGATCGGCATGTCCGGCAAGTTCCTGCCTTACAAGTACTACGGCGCCACCGGCAACAACCAGGCTCTGGGCTACAAGGAGGATTAGCGCGGGAACGCGCCGCGCGCTGCCGCGCCCGATGCCGGTTCGGCGGTGATCCGTCCGCCGTGTCGCAGCACGCAGGATTGACTTGCGCCGCCGGCTGGGATCGCATGAACGTCCGGTCGGATCACGGATTGCCGCCGGGGCGGGCCGACCACGATCGTCGGACGGCTCGCGCGGCGGGAGTGTCGGCTTGATGGGAAACCGCTTGATGGGCTCGAACGCGTTTCTCTCCCCCATCACATCGCGGCGTGCCGGCCTTTTGGGGCGCGCCGCCGTGTCGAACGTGCTGCGCTGCGTGGCGGTTGCGCTCGCGGCCACGGCCCTGCCGCTTCAAGCGAGCGCGCGCGGCCCCGACTCGCTCGCCGACGAGGCGGCGGCGGTCAGCGACGCGGTGGTGAACATCGCCGCCACGCAGACCGTGGAGGACAGGCACGGCGATGGCGAGGGCGCCCCCGACGCCAAGCAGGGCACGCCCTTCGACGACCTGTTCGAGGAATTCTTCAAGAAGCGCCAGGGCGGCGACGGGCCGCGCCACGCCGAGCGCCGCTCGAACTCACTGGGGTCGGGCTTCGTCGTCGATCCCGGCGGCACCATCATCACCAACAACCACGTGATCGCCGACGCCAACGAGATCACGGTGATCTTCACCGATGGCCAGAAGCTGCGGGCGACGGTGGTCGGCAAGGACAGCAAGGTCGATGTCGCCGTGCTTAAGGTGACGCCGACCAAGCCCCTGAAGGCGGTCAAGTTCGGCGACAGCGAGGCGATGCGGGTCGGCGACTGGGTGATGGCGGTCGGCAACCCGTTCGGCCTGGGGGGCACGGTGACGGCCGGCATCGTGTCCGCGCGCCACCGCAACATCGACAGCGGCCCCTACGACAACTACCTCCAGACCGACGCCGCCATCAACAAGGGCAACTCGGGCGGGCCGCTGTTCAACATGGCCGGCGAGGTCATCGGCATCAACACCGCGATCCTTTCGCCGTCGGGCGGCTCGATCGGCATCGGCTTCGCCACACCCGCCGCCACCGTCAAGCCGGTCATCGACCAGCTGGAAACGTTCGGCGAGGCCCGGCGCGGCTGGCTCGGCGTCCGCATCCGCTCCGTCGACGACACGCTCGCCGACAGCCTCGACCTGAAGCAGACCAGGGGCGCCTTCGTGTCTGGCACCGATGCCAAGGGGCCGGCCAGCGCCGGCGGTATCCAGACCGGCGACGTCATCGTCAAGTTCGACGGCCAGGACGTTGTCGACAGCCGCGACCTGCCCAAGCTCGTCGCGCAGACGCCGGTCGGCAAGGACGTGAGCGTCGTGCTGCTGCGCGACGGCCACGAGCTTACCAGGACGGTCCGGCTCGGCCGGTTGGAGGACGGTGAGGCGAAGCCGGTGCCGGTGGTCGCCAAGCGCAGCGAGGTCGAGACGCCGCCTGGCGAGTCGGCGGTGCAGACGGCGCTCGGCATGAGCCTCAGCGGGCTGACCAGCGAGGCGCGCCGCAAGTACACGATCAACGACAGCGTCGCCGCCGGCGTGGTGATCAGCGGCGTCGCCCCGAACTCGCCGGCCGCCGACAAGCGGCTGCAGGCCGGCGAGGTGCTGATGGAGATCAACCAGGAGCCGGTGAAGAAGCCTTCTGACGCGGCCGACAAGATCCGCTCGCTGAAGGACAGCGGCAAGACCTCGGCGCTGCTGCTGGTGGCCAACGCGCAGGGCGAGGTGCGCTTCGTGGCGGTGCCGGTGAAGTGAAGGTGGCGCTGTAGCCGGGATATCGGCCTTCGCGCACAGCGCGACGTGCTGGATGCAATCTTCCGCATGTTGCGTGGCGGCATTGCCTGCCGCGCCCTCTTCAGCGAGCCGCTGTCGAAGAGCACCGCTTCCGCTGCTTCGGAACGTGGCGGGACAGCGACCTGTTCGAGGCCGTCGATTACACCCCCGTCGTGGCCAGTCGCGACCGTGTCGGACGCGAGGCCCGCCGCGCTTGGACCAGCCGTGACGGGCGCCTCCGAAAAAGCCTCGGATCGACGCTCGCATCGGCCCAAGCCCTACTCGATGCGGCCTCCATCATGATCCTCGTCGGGCGGATCGCAAGGGCCGCGTGACGACCGAGGCGGGCTCTACAGCATCGCACCGCATCACGGACGCGGCCCGATACTGTAATCAAATGTCAACGCATCTGCCTCTTCCGAAGATGATTTAAAATGGACGTCGGGGCCAGCTGGCTTCAGACGGTCGAAGGCAGAACCCTCGCTTCTCACTCCCCCGTGGAGGCCGAGATCAGGAAGCCGTCGAGGAACTTGAACCTCGCGAGCTGCTGCGCCGTGGGTGGGCTCGCGCCGATCTGGCCATCCGTGTGGACCTGAAGCAGGGCGTTGTCGGTTCGGAACGCCGGCCAACGCGGCAGGTCCGGTCCGTTCGGATCGCCGGTTCGCGCGAAGTTGGTCCAGTAGGACATCATGCGCTCCGACAAAGCCCGGTCCGCCTGGTTGGCGGGGGCAGCCTTGCGCGCGAAGAACTGAGGCTGGAGGGTGCCGAACACGAACGCGACTTCGGCGACGTGGGAGGCGACCGGCGAGTAGGCCGACTCGTAGGCGAAATGGTAGCCATGGACGTCGGCTTTACCGGTCTTTGATTGAAGAACGAGCCAGCGCCAGCTTTCGGCTTTCTGTCGAATGTCCCCGAGCAATTGTTCCGCCGATACCTTGGCTTGCACGTCCGTGTCGCACGGGTAGAGCGAGCGGAACTCGTTCATCTTCGCCGCCCCGAAGACGCGCTCGGCGGCGACGCGGAACTCGGCCGCGTTGCTGTGGGGAAGCGTTTCCTTCAGAAATGGAAATTCCTCACGCTGGTTGTAGCCAGCGAGGAGCGGGACATCGTTCTGCCGCCCGTCCTCGAAGGTCTTCGTCGCCTGTTCCGGCAACACGTAGCCGTCGACCACGGGCGCGAACACGATGGGTGCGCCGGCCTGGAAATCCCACATGGCCGCCTTGTTCAAACGCTCCGCGCTCATCGCGCGCAGGTCGCCCAGGGACCTCGCCCCAAGCGCACCGGCATAGGCAACGCTTCGCATCGAGAGCTCGCCCGCGTCCGGGAGCGTTTGCAGCGATGAACCGCTTTCGCCGACCGCTCGCTGCACCAATCCTTTCGCCAGGGGCGAGGCCATCAGGAGGCTGACCGATTGCGATCCAGCGGACTCTCCGAAGATCGTCACGTTGTTCGGGTCGCCGCCGAAGCTCGCGATGTTCGCCTGAACCCACTTGAGCGCCGCTATCTGATCCTGCAGTCCGAAATTGCTGGACAAACGGTTTTTCTCGTCCCTGAGCTTCGGATGGGCGAAGAACCCGAAGACACCGAGGCGATAGTTCAGGCTGACGAGGACGACCCCCTTGCGGGCCAGCAGCGTGCCGTCGGTGCCTTTCTCGCCACCCGTGCCGAACTGGAAGCCGCCGCCGTGGATCCACACCATCACCGGCCGACGCTCGCTCGCCGATGTCGCGGCGGTCCATATGTTGAGGTAGAGGCAATCCTCGTCCTGGGGGACCCCTTCGACCGGATCTCCCAGATCGGCGTTCGGGGTGTTCACCCAGCAACGATGCCCCAGAACCGTCGCGTCACGCACACCGTCCCAGGCCTTGGCAGGTTGCGGGGGCCGCCAGCGTAGGTTGCCGACGGGCGGGCTCGCGTAGGGAATGCCCTTGTAAGAGGCAATCCCTTGATCGCGTGCCGCCCCGCGTATGACGCCCTTGTCGGTTTGGATCGTGTCGCCGATCGTCGGACCATCCCGCGCTTGCAGGTCGCAACTGAGAAGTCCGAAGGCTGCCACGAAGACCAGCAGCCTGCCCGTAGCGTATCCCCTCTTCATAGCTCCTCACCATGATCCCGACCGCCACGGATGCGAAACGGGTTTCGCATTCTCTCAAGCGACTTCCATTAGCGCATCGGCTGCCAGACCGGCGTTGTCGGGTCAATCCCCGACGAATTGCTTGCGCCGTGGGGATGATCCACCGAGAATAAGGCACGTCCTTATCCGAGGTTCTTCCAGGATTACGGTGACACCTTGACTGAATGGCCTTGATCGCAGGTGCCTTCCCGATCCGTCCGGTGGTCACACCATGGCTCGCATCCCCTGTCTCGTCGTCGCCGCCGTCGCCCTTCGTGACGCGACGGGCGACCGCCGCTTGACGACGTTCTTCTCGGACGACGATGATGAACTCGACATCCTCGCCGAAAGCTGACGCACGGCGGGGGTCGAGGTTTGGTCCTGCTGCCTGAACCCAACGACGTGCGCCTGATTCTCACGCCATCGATGCCGCACGGCCTGGGTGCCGCGCTCGGCGAGCCGCACCAGCGGCACAGCGGCGTGATCACCGCGCGCCTGCGCGTCACCGGACACCTGCTCCAGGCCTGCTACGGCTCGTTCGTGATGGACGCGCGATCGCCCGCCGCTTGACAACACGCCGCATCAGCGCGTATGCCCCACGGGCCGTTGGCACTCTCCCCCCGAGAGTGCTAGACGGGTCCGCCCGAGTGGCTCGAATGAGTCCGGGCGCGCGAAATCAGGAGAGCATATCCCATGAATTTTCGTCCTCTGCATGATCGTGTCGTGGTCAAGCGCCTGGAAGGCGAGGAGAAGACCAAGGGCGGCATCATCATCCCCGACACCGCCAAGGAGAAGCCGCAGGAAGGCGAGATCGTCGCGGTGGGTCCCGGCGGGCGGGACGAGCAGGGCAAGCTGACGCCCCTCGACGTGAAGACCGGCGACAAGGTGCTGTTCGGCAAGTGGTCGGGCACCGAAGTCAAGATCGACGGCAAGGATCTCCTCATCATGAAGGAGAGCGACATCATGGGCATCGTCGGCTGAGCCAGCCTCGCCGCGCCGCCCCTTTTCCCCTATCAGGAGTCTAACACGACATGGCAGCCAAAGACGTACGTTTCGCTTCCGACGCCCGTGACCGCATGCTGCGCGGCGTCGACATCCTCAACAACGCCGTCAAGGTGACCTTGGGCCCGAAGGGCCGCAACGTGGTCATCGAGAAGAGCTTCGGCGCGCCCCGCATCACCAAGGACGGCGTCACCGTCGCCAAGGAGATCGAGCTCTCCGACAAGTTCGAGAACCTCGGCGCTCAGCTGATCCGCGAGGTTGCCTCCAAGCAGAACGACGCGGCGGGCGACGGCACCACCACCGCCACCATCCTCGCCGCTTCCATCGTGCGCGAAGGCACCAAGGCGGTCGCCGCCGGCCTCAACCCGATGGACCTGAAGCGCGGCGTCGACAAGGCCGTGGAAGCCGTCGTCGCCCACCTCAAGTCCAACTCGAAGAAGGTGACCTCCAACGAGGAGATCGCCCAGGTCGGCACCATCTCCGCCAACGGCGACGTGGACGTCGGCAAGATGATCTCGACCGCCATGCAGAAGGTCGGCAACGAGGGCGTCATCACCGTCGAGGAGGCCAAGACAGCCGAAACCGAGCTCGACGTGGTCGAGGGCATGCAGTTCGACCGCGGCTATCTCTCGCCCTACTTCATCACCAACGCCGAGAAGATGGTGGCGGAGCTCGAGGATCCCTACATCCTCATCCACGAGAAGAAGCTGTCGTCGCTCCAGGCCATGCTGCCGGTGCTGGAAGCCGTCGTGCAGACCGGCAAGCCGCTGGTCATCGTCGCCGAGGACGTGGAGGGCGAGGCGCTCGCCACCCTCGTTGTGAATAAGCTGCGCGGCGGCCTGAAGGTCGCGGCCGTCAAGGCGCCGGGCTTCGGCGATCGCCGCAAGGCCATGCTGGAGGACATCGCCGTCCTGACGCAGGGCCAGATGATCTCCGAGGACCTCGGCATCAAGCTCGAGAACGTCACCATTCCCATGCTGGGGCGGGCCAAGCGCATCCGCATCGACAAGGAGAACACGACGATCATCGACGGCGCCGGCGCCAAGGCCGACATCGAGGGCCGGATCGCCCAGATCAAGGCGCAGATCGCCGAGACCACTTCTGACTACGATCGTGAGAAGCTCCAGGAGCGTCTCGCCAAGCTCGCCGGTGGCGTCGCGGTGATCCGCGTCGGCGGCGCGAGCGAGGTCGAGGTCAAGGAGAAGAAGGACCGCGTCGACGACGCCCTCAACGCCACCCGCGCGGCGGTCGAGGAAGGCGTGTCGCCCGGCGGCGGCGTGGCGCTGCTGCGCGCCATCCACGCGCTCGACGCCGTCCAGACCGAGAACGCCGACCAGAAGACCGGTGTCGACATCGTCCGCAAGGCGATCCAGACCCCGGCCCGCCAGATCGTCGACAACTCGGGCGCGGACGGCGCCGTTGTCGTGGGCAAGCTGATGGAGAACACCAGCTACGCCTACGGCTACAATGCCCAGTCGGGCGAGTACGGTGATCTCGTGTCCTCGGGCATCATCGACCCGACCAAGGTCGTGCGCACCGCGCTGCAGGACGCGGCCTCCGTCGCCGGCCTGCTGATCACCACCGAGGCGATCATCACCGAGGCCCCGAAGAAGGACTCGCCGATGCCGATGGGCGGTGGCGGCGGCGGCATGGGCGGCATGGGCGGCATGGACTTCTAGGGCGTCAGCCCGAAGAAGTGCCCGGCGGTCCCGCGGACGAGCCGACGCGCTGATGTGGAGCAAGCCGCCCGCCACGAGCGGTTGTTTTCCTCGACAATCCAAGGGGTCCCGAAACTATCGGGGCCCCTTTTCCGTAGCTGGCATGACGAAACCCAGCCGGGGCGGACATGTCGAACATCCTTTCCCGTCGCCATGACGGAGCCCTCGAGGTTTCATCCCCCGTCGAGGCGGACGAGGGCGCGCCCGTCCCGCGTCGTACCGCGACGCGCGCCGACCTGCTCGACGCCGTCGCCTCGACCTGTCCGAACCTGGGACGGGCTCAGGCGCGCGACGTTTTCGAGATGGCGCTGAAGGAAATGTCCGACGCCTTGAGCCGGGGGGAGAGCGTGAAGCTGCGCGCCTTCGGCCTGTTCGCCGTGCGCGAGAAGCGCGAGCGCATCGGCCGCAATCCGCGCACGGGGGTCGAGGTGCCGATCAAGCCGCGCCGCGTCCTGACCTTCAAGCCGTCGCCCGTGCTCCTCGACCACATTAACCGGCGCGGGGAGCCGGGTGGGACGCGCGGCGAGGCTTGATTCCCCCCTCGGGCAAGCAAGCTCTTCAAGGGCGCGGCACCGCGTCCTGATCGTCGGGCCGTCAAGCCCGCATTGCGCCTTCCTGTCGTCGCAATTGCCGGATGGAACCACTCCGCTCTTGCTGAAGGTGCTGAATGAAACTGCTCGGTATCATCGTGGCGATCGTCGGCGCCCTCACCGCCGTCGTCGCCATCGCCAGCGATCACCACATCCTCCTGCTCCTCGCCGCCTTCAGCCTGATCGCCGCGTTCACCACCTTCCGCTCCGTGGGAATCTCGACCTTCCTGCAGGTGCTGATCGTCTTCTTCTCGGTGGAGACGGCGCTGCTGAGCCTCGTCGTCTACGTCAACGCCTTCGGGTTCTGGCCGGACTCGCTCGACAGCGTGCGCGTCCCCAGCACCGTCGTGATGACCGTCGCCCTGTTCTCAATTACCTGCTACCTCACGTCGTACATCCCGGTCGCGCGCAAGACCCTGGCGATCACCGACCGCTACTTCCGCGCCGAGGACCCCATCCGCATCCCGCTCGGCTTCGGGTTGGGCATCGCCATGCGGGAGCGGACGCTGGCGGCCGGCGCCATCATGTTCATCATCCTGCTGAACCAGGTCGAGGTCTACTTCTCGGTCGTGATCTCCTTCGCGTCGAAGTCGATCTCGGATGCGTTGCAGAGCTACAACGCGCCGGCGTTCTGGCACGCGCTGCTCATCGAGCTGCCGCTCTACCTCGTGCCCTACCTCACCGCGTTGCTGGTCGAGTTCCTGGCCGGCAACACGCTCTCGATCCGCTGGCGTCGCTGGCTGACGCAGGATTACTCGCGACGCTGGCTCCAGCACCACAACCATTACGGAATGATGCTGGCCGGCGTCGGCACGGACAATCCGGACCAGCGGATCCAGGAAGACATCCCGCGCTTCATCGACGGCGGCCAGTTCGGCGGCCTCGGCGTCTACAACTTCTCCATTAACCTGATCGCCAGCCTGAGTTCCCTCGTCTCGTTCTCCATCATCCTGTGGGCGCTCTCCGCGCACCTGACGGTGCCGGGCACGTCCGTCCACATCCCGGGTTTCCTGCTGTGGTGCGCGATCCTCTACGCGATCCTCGGAACGGGCGCGACGGCGATCATCGGACGCCCGCTGGCGGTGCTCGCCTTCGCCCGGCAGCATTACGAAGCCAACCTCCGCTTCGGCCTGGCGCGGCTGCGCGAGTACAGCGAGCAGATCGCCCTGCTGTTCGGCGAGGCGACCGAGAACTCGATCCTGATCGACCGTTTCGCCTCGATCGTGCGGAACTTCTATTCCATCATGTTCGTCAAGGCCTTCCTCAGCACGTTCGTTCAGTTCTTCAACCAGATCAGCATCTTCATCCCCTATATCATTCTGGGGCCTTTCTATTTCGCCCGCACAGCGACGCTCGGCGACCTGGCGCAGGCCCGCTACGGCTTCGGCAGCGTCAACGAGTCCCTGACGTTCTTCATCACCTATTATTCCTCGCTCGCCGACTTCAAGTCCGTGCTCGACCGTTTGACGACCTTCGACACGTCGCTGAATGCCGTGCCGGCACCTTCGGCGATCACGCGGACGCAGCCGGTGACGGGGCGCGACTTCGTGCTGTCGGGCGTCTCGATCAGGCTGCCCGACGGCAAGTCGCTGTCGGCCCCGCTCAGCCTGCGGCTCGCCGCCAACGAGAACGTCCTCCTGTCCGGACCCTCGGGCTCGGGCAAGTCGACGCTGTTCCGGGCGATCTCCGGCGTGTGGCCGTACCGCGACGGCGTGGTCGAGGTGCCCGACGGCGCCTCGGTGATGGTGCTGCCGCAGAAACCCTACCTGCCGGTCGGCACGCTCATCGCCGCCGTGAGCTACCCGAGCCCGGTCGGCACCTATCCGCTCGCCGCGATCGAAGCGGTGCTCGTCGACGTCGGCCTGCCTCGCCTCGTGGAGCACGTCGACCTGGACGACAACTGGACGCAACGCCTGTCCGGCGGCGAGCAGCAGCGCTTGGCGATCGCCCGCGCGATCCTCGCAAAGCCGACGTGGCTGCTGCTCGACGAGGCCACCGCCGCCATGGACACGAAGCTGGAGGGCGCGATCTACGAGCTGCTCGCGCGACGGCTCCCCGGCACCACACTCGTCTCGATCGCCCACCGCAGCACGATCGAGACCTACCACGCGCGCCACCTGACGATGCATCAGGCCGCCGATAGCGGCTTCACCCTGGACGACGCCAAGGTCGCCGCCGAGTAGGGATGGATACGCCGGTCAGGTCGCCAGTCCCAGCACCGCCGCCAACTCGCGCCATTCGCGCGGGCTGAGGCCGCTCGCGGCGGCGTCGACCGGCTCGCCGGCGACCAGGCGCCGAACAACGTTCGTCGCGGTCCGTGAGAGTGTGACGGCGCCGAGCCGGTGCTCCAGGAACGCCTCGTGGCACAGCGGCACCCAACGGGCCATCACGTCCATCAGCGCGTCGGCGTAGACGCGGATCTCGTACTGCGCGTGGCCGTCGGCGCGCAGGCGCAGGAAGTTCATGAGGTTGTGGAGGTTGGTCTTCCAGTACCACTGGGTGTAGGTGGCGAGCGTGAGGTTGATGCGCGCCAGCTCGCGGGCGAGCCCGTCGCGCGCGGGGTCGGCGCGGGCGCCCTCGGCGTCCTCGTTGAGCATCCAGGCGTAATGGTCGTGCGCGCGCCGGCCGTCCTCGCGCAGCAGGTCGAGGACACGGTCCGCCTCGTCCGCGCCGAGCGCGTCGCCGCGCCCCTGGCGGTTGACGGCGGACTGCGCCTTCAGCTGCCCCGCGTCGGGCAGGTAGAACTCGCCGTCGAGCACGGAGTAGCGGGCCGACACCTCGTTGATGGACGCCGTGCGGTGGCGGATCCACTGCCGCGCGACGAAGATCGGCAGCTTCACGTGCAGCTTGATCTCCGCCATCTCGAAGGGCGTGGTGTGCCAGTGCCGCGCGAGGTAGGCGATGAGCCCCCTGTCCTCGCTGACCTTCCTCGTGCCGCGCCCGTAGGACACGCGCGCCGCCTGCACGACGGCGCCGTCGTCGCCCATGTAGTCGATGACCCGGAGGAACCCGTGGTCGAGCACGGGGATCGACTGGAACATGATCTCTTCCAGCGCCGGCACAGTCGGGCGCATCGTCGGCGCGTTGGCCCGCCGCGCCTCGTCGATCTCGTGCTGCTGCGTGTCGCTCAGGTTCATGCTTACCCCTCGCCCGGAATGGAAGGTTTAAGCCGCAAGGTTTGATAACACGTCAGGACCGCGCGCGATCGATCGTCATGGTAAATACGGCCTGAGCTTGCCGACGAATGCGCCTCGGCGCCTGTCCTGGCGGATGGGCCACGCGTGATGTTTGATGGTACAGCGATGACGATCGTTTCAGCTCATTCCCAGTCCGAAGGCTTTTGTCCATGAGCGAATCCGTCACCGCCGCCGTCCTCGTCATCGGCGACGAAATCCTGTCCGGCCGCACCAAGGACAAGAACATCGGCACGATCGCCGACCGCTGCACGCAGCTCGGCATCGACCTGCGCGAGGTCCGCATCGTGCCCGACGAGCAGCCGCTCATCGTGGCGGCGCTCGACGCGCTGCGCGCCGCCCACACCTACGTCTTCACCACCGGCGGCATCGGGCCGACCCACGACGACATCACCGCCGACGCGGTGGCGAGCGCCTTCGGCGTCGCCATCTCCGAGGATCCGCGCGCGATCGCCCTTCTGCTGGAGCGGATCAAGCCCGAAGACCTCAACGAGGCGCGGCGGCGCATGGCCCGCATCCCGCACGGCGCCGCGCTCGTCGAGAACACGGTGTCGAAGGCGCCCGGCTTCTGGATCGGCAACGTCATCGTGATGGCCGGCGTGCCGGCGGTCATGGGTGCGATGCTCGACGCGGTGACGCCGAAGCTGCGGGTCGGCGCCCTCGTCAACGCCCGCGCGATCGCCGCCGACGGCCTCAAGGAAGGCGACTACGCCGCCGCCCTCTCGGCGATCGCCGCCGCGCATCCTTCGCTCTCCATCGGCTCCTATCCCCATTTCAGCGACGGCGCCTTCCGCAACGAGATCGTGGTGCGGGGGCGAGACCTCGCCGCCGTCGAGGCGGCCGAAGCGGAGGTCCGCGCCATGGTCGCGGGATCCGGCGGACGCGCCGCCTGATGGCGGAGGCGCGCCATCGCCTGGTCTCGTGGAACGAGTTCCACCGGGATTGCCGGGCGTTGGCCCGGCGGCTGGAGCGCCTCGGCCCGTTCACGGCGCTGGTCGCGGTGACGCGGGGCGGCCTGGTGCCGGCGGGGATCCTGGCGCGCGAACTCGACATCCGCACCATCGAGACGATCTCGATCGTCAGCTACGGCGACGAGAACCGGCGTGGCGAGGTGCGGGTCGTCAAGGCGGTTGGTCCGGCGTTCGCCGCCGCCGGCGGCAACGGCCTCCTCGTCGTCGACGACCTCGTCGACAGCGGCGAGACGGCGCGGGTCGTGCGCGGCCTCCTGCCGAACGCCCACTACGCCACGGTCTACGCCAAGCCGGCTGGGCTGCCGCTCGTCGACACCTTCGTCGGCGAGGTGACGCAGGACACGTGGATCGACTTCCCCTGGGACCTCGGCCCCGACCGAACGGCTGGCGAGGCGAACGGGTAGGGCGGAGGCGAACAGCATGGCGGCGTCGACGGTGGAGGCGCCCGCCGCCGTCGGCCTGGGAACGGAACGCTATTCGCCCTTCTCTCACGCCTGCCTGTTTACCTCGGCCGGTCGCGCACCATAACAGGGGGCCACTTCAGGAGTCTTTCATGGATCGTTTCATCGCCGTCGCAGCCGTCGGCCTCGCGGCCCTCTCGACGTCCGCGCTCGCGGCGCCGCAGCCTGTGCGCCTGCGCGGGACGGTCGTCAGCGCGACCGACACGATGCTCACCATCAAGCTGCGCGACGGCAAGACGCAGGAGGTGGCGATCGCCCCGACGACCAAGTTCGCGTCCGTCGTGAAATCGAGCCTCGGCGACGTCGGCGACGGCAAGTTCATCGGCACGGCGACCAAGGGCGAGCCGCCGGTGGCGCTGGAAGTCGTGATCTTCCCCGATTCGATGAAGGGCACCGGTGAGGGCCACTATGATTGGGACACGATCCCCGACACCACCGGCGGCAACGCGCCGGTGAAGAGTTCGATGACCAACGGGACGATCAAGGCCGCCGGCAAGCCGCTGTCCAACAGCTCCATGACCAAGAGCTCGATGACCAACGGCACCGTCGCCGCCGGTTCGGCGGCGAGCAGCGGCAAGAAGATCACCGTGACCTACGGCGACGGCAAGTCGATCGATATCGCCGTGCCGCCGTCGGCGCCGATCGTCGCCTTTTCGCCGGCCGACAAGGCGGTCGTGGTCCCCGGCGCGGCGGTTTTCGCCAACTCGCTCGCCGACGGCGACAAGTTCACCGCTCGCTTCGTGGCGGTCGGCAAGGACGGGGTCGTCCCGCCCATGTGACGGCGGCCATCGACGGCCGTCCTCCTTCGGTTAAGCATGAGGGGACGCGCGCGGGAAACGCAGGAACCTTGATACCCATCCAAGGTTCGTCAGCGGCAGATCGGGAGAAAGCGTATGAACCTCGGCGAATTTCGGAAGCAGACCAAGGACCTCGATGATCAGGTGGTCCTCACCGTCGCCGAAGTCGACGAGGCTGCCTCGATCAACATCACCGCCGTCGAAGTCGTGACGGATGCCAAGATCCTCAATCGCAAGGCGGATGGGCATGAGGCCGTCGAGTTCGGCGGCGGATCGCAGAAGGCGATCGTCCTGCGCTACTGAACGACCAGTCTGCCCGGGGTGTGGACGCTCCCAAGCTCCGGCGACGGTACGCCGTTAACTCAGTGCCTTGCGCGGATCGTAGGGCGCTCGCGCCGCGAGGTCGCGGGCGACGGTCTCGAGTTCGACCTGTGCCGCGTCTGGCAGCACGATCCGCACGGCGACCAGGAGATCGCCGCGTGTCGTCCGTGACGTCACCAAGCCCTTGCCGCGTAGGCGCAGCATGCGGCCGCCGTTTGATCCCGCCGGGATCGCCATTTCCACTTGGCCCTCCAGGGTCGGCACGTTGACCTTGGCGCCGAGAACCGCCTCGTACAGGGTGATCGGCAAGTCGAGACGGAGGTCCGCGCCATCGACGCGGAAGAACGGATGTCTGGCAATGCGGACAACGACGATGGCGTCGCCGGCGCCGCCGCCACGCTCGCCAGGATGACCTTGTCCCTTCAGACGGATTTGCCGTCCATCCTCGATGCCGGCCGGCACGGAAACGTCGAGGTCGCGTCCTGTCGGCAGGCTGACGCGGGCATGCGCACCGTGCACGCTGTCGGCGAGCGACACGGTCACTGTCGCCTGGACATCCTCGCCCTTGGCCGGCGGCGGCTGCTGACCGAAGCCGCCCGCGCGGGCGCGACCGGTGCCGGCGCCGCCGAAAAGATCGGCGAAGATGTCCGCCGCGTCGAAGCCGGTGGGACGCCCGCCACGTCCCGCGCCGCCACCGAAGTTGAAGTTCTCGAAGCCACCGCGTCCGCCGGCGCCCGCCGTCTCGAAACCATGGAATTTCGGCTTGCCCTCCGCGTCGATCTCGCCGCGGTCGAAGGCGGCCCGTTTCTTCTCGTCGCCGAGGATCTCGTAGGCGGCCCCGACCTCGGCGAACCTGTCCTTGGCCCTCGGCTCCGTGCTCTGATCGGGATGGTATTGCTTGGCGAGGCGGCGGAACGCCTTCTTGACGTCGGCGGCGCTCGCCCCCTTCGCCACGCCCAGGACGGTGTACGGATCACGCATGTCGCCAGCAGTCCAATCGGCGGGGATGGTCGAAGCCGCCTTTCGTGAAGAGCGGCCATCGCTTCTTCGTCATCATGTGGGATGGGACGCCTCGCGCGCAAGCGAGAAGGCATGAGGGTGCGAACACTTAAACGCCGGGTAACGCTTGCGGCGGCTCCGGACGCGCGAAATCAGGTCCGTCTCGATTCCGGCTCGATGCCGCCACGCCGCTCGCGTTTCGAGCGCCGACGCGAACGGCCACGCGGATGGCCGGCCCGGCGTGGCGGAGGGTGTCGGAACCGCTTGGCGTGAGACGTGACCTCGAAGATACTTAACAGTATTTAAGCTTTACACTCAAGACGATCGCCGCCTTCCACGTTCATCTTAAACCCGCCCTTAACCCGCCTCATCGTTAATGCTGCTTACAAACACCGCGTCTGTAGGTTGCGTCATGTGTGAAAAAGCAAATGGTCCCGGCCCGCGTATCGCCGTTCGCTTCGCGTTCGTGGGCCTCGCGGCCACCCTGCTCGCGGGCTGCGCGGACTCGAGCCGCCTGATGGGCGACCCGCTCGGAAATCCCTTCAGGTCGGCGCAGGCCGGTCCCGCTCCCGCGGCAGCCCCCGATCGGGACATGCCGCCGCCGAGCTACGCGCCGCGGTCCCCCGTCTCGTCCCGCCCGCTGCCGCCGCCCTCCGGACTCCCCTCGCGCAACGTGGCGAGCGTCGCCCCGCCGCAGCACGTGGCGAGCTACGAGGCGCCGGTGCACGAGAGCCCCACCCTGTCGTCGAGCTACAGGGCGCCGCGCACCGAGCGCACCGGCTCGATCCCCGCCGCCAGCGGCCACGGCTCTTGGTCGGGGGACAACGGTTCCACGGTGATCGCCGCGACCGGCGAGACGGCCTCGGTGCTCGGCCAACGCTACAACGTCCCGACCGACGTGCTGCTGCGCGTCAACGGGTTCTCGTCGGGTGGCGATGTCCGCCCCGGCACCCGCGTCGTCATTCCGGTCTACAGCGCCGCCGGCGCGGCTGCGCCGTCCCATGCCGAGCCGTCCCATGCCGAGCCCTCCCATGTCGAGCCTGCGCGGGTCGCCGCCGAGCCCGAACCGCGCGTTCGCAAGGCCGCCGCGCGGGGCCCGTCCACCCGGCGCGAGTCGGTCGCCGCCCACGAGGAGGCCGCGCGGCACGATCAGGCGGTCAGGCGCGAGCAGGCGGCGCGGCGGGAAGAGGGTCTGAAGCGCGAGCAGGCGGCGCGGCACGAGGCCGCCAAACGCGAGCAGATGGCCAAGGCGCCGCAGCCGCCGATGCGCTGGACGAAAGGGCCGGCCGGCAAGGTCGCGGAGGCGCCCGTGCCGCACGGTCGCGAGAAGGCGATGGCGAAGCTCAAGCCCGCCGAGGCTGTGCAGGTCGCCGACGCCCGTCCGGACGTCCACCCCGACGCGCGCGCCCTGCGCAAGGCCGCCAAGGAGCAGGCGCTTCAGGACCAGGCCGACAAGCAGCAGCAGATCAAGGCCGCCAAGGTCGACGCCGTGCCGGAGAAGCCGGTGAAGATGGCGAAGGTCGAAGAGCCGGTCAGGAGCACGCCCCCGGTCGACCCGACCCCGACCGCGAGCCTGCCCCCGGCGAGCGAGAAGGTCGGCGCCAACGGCGGCAACCCCGAGTTCCGCTGGCCGGCCCACGGTCGCATCATCCAGGGCTTCAAGTCGGGGGGCAACGACGGCATCAACATCGCGGTGCCGGAGGGAACCTCGGTGAAGGCGGCGGAGAGCGGCGTCGTCGCCTACGCCGGCAACGAGATCAAGGGCTTCGGCAACCTCGTCCTGATCCGCCACCCCAACGGCTACGTGTCGGCCTACGCCAACAACGCCAACATCGAGGTGCATCGCGGCGAACAGGTGGCGCGCGGCCAGACGATCGCCAAGTCCGGCCAGAGCGGCAACGTCGCCTCGCCGCAACTGCACTTCGAGCTGCGCAAGGGTTCGACCCCGGTCGACCCGACCCGCTACCTCGCCGGGCTGTGAACCTTATCACCGATCCGCTCTCCGTCACCCGCGAGACACGTGCGGCGGAGGGTTGGTAAAGAGGCGGCGGGCGATGCGTCCCGCCGCCTCTTTCTGCGTTCGGGCGGCCTCACCCCGCCGAGAACACGACGAGCAAGGCGACCTCCGCCACCTGCTGGGTGGCGCCGGCGACGTCGCCCGTCTGGCCGCCGATCTGCCGTTGGGCGAGGGCGATGGTCCCCAGCGCCGCGACCGTCGCCGCGACGATAGCGGTGACCGCGC
Organism: uncultured Beijerinckiaceae bacterium; assembly: GCA_964244495.1. Taxonomy (GTDB): domain Bacteria; phylum Pseudomonadota; class Alphaproteobacteria; order Rhizobiales; family Beijerinckiaceae; genus RH-AL1. The sequence goes on along the minus strand of CAXTIU010000001.1, from coordinate 387,831 downwards.
GCGCGAAGCTCGCGTCGGCGAGCGTCGGGAGCGCGAGGGCGATCAACGCCGCCAGGACTAGGGCAATGGCGATACCGCCCGCCGCCGGTCGCGCGGCGTCGGCGCCCCGGCCGTCGGCGCGGGCGGGCGGCAGCAGGGCCAGCGGCAGCAGCGCGAGGCCGCGCGACAGGGCCGCCGTCGCGACGAGGGTCGCCGCGCTCCAGGCCGGGCCGCCCTCGGCGATGGCGGCGAGCGCGGCGGCGCGCAGCAGGACGGACATCGCCACCGCGCAAGCCCCGTAGGCGCCGACCCCGCTGTCGCGCATGATGGCGAGCTTGCGCTCGCGGGTGCGCCCGCCGCCGAAACCGTCGGCGCAATCGGCGAGGCCGTCCTCGTGGAGGGCGCCGGTGACGCCGAGCGCCGCCGCGATGGCCAGTCCGGCGGCGACCAAGGGCGGGAGGCCGGCCGCCCCCGCCGCGACCAGCGCCGCCGCCGGCACGAGGCCGATGATGGCCCCGGCGAGCGGTACGGCAGCGACGGCCGCCGCGAGCCCCGCCGCCCCGAGGTCCGCCTCCCGACGGGTGGTCGGCACGGGCAGGCGCGACAGGAAGCGCAGCGCGATGAGGAGGTCGGCGAGGAAGGTCACGCCCGCGTCCCTGGACAGTCGTGTCGACGCCGTCCCATCCCGCCGCGGAGCGGCGCGGTCAACCCTGCGCCGTCGGACGGATGATGATCTCGCCCACGTCGACGTCGGCCGGCTGCTCGATCGCGTAGGCTATGGCGCGCGCGACCGCGTCCGGCGGCATCGCCATCGCGTCCCGGGCCTTTTCCAACTGCGCCTTCACCTGCGGGTTCATGACACCCTCGACGAAGTTCGTCCGCGTGAAGCCGGGCGAGATGATCGTCACGCGCAGCCTGTCGCCCGCTTCCTGGCGTAGACCCTCGGAGATGGCGCGCACCGCGAACTTGGTGCCGCTGTAGACCGCCATCGTCGGCGTGGTGCGATGGCCCGCCGTCGACGCGACGTTGACGAAATGTCCGAAGCCTTGCTCGCGGAAGACGGGCAGTGCGGCGGCGATGCCGTAGAGGACGCCTTTGATGTTGACGTCGATCATCTCCTCCCAATCCGCGACGCGGAGGTCGTCGAGGAGGGAGACCGGCATCACGCCGGCGTTGTTGACGAGCACGTCGAGCCGTCCGAAGCGCTCCCGTGCCAAGGCGACGAGGCCGGCGACGTCGTCGCGTCGCCTCACGTCCGCGCGCGCGAAGACCACGTCGCCGCCCGACCCCTCGATGTCGACGGCGAGGGCCTCGAGGCGGTCCGATCGCCGCGCGCCCAGCACGATCCGGGCGCCGCGCGCGGCGAGCAGGCGCGCCGTCGCCTCGCCGATCCCGCTGCTGGCGCCGGTGATCGTGACCACTTTCCCTTCAACGGAAGACATGATGCGCTCCTTGCCGGTGCCGATGGCCTGGCCGCGTCGCGGGATAAGCGAACCCGTGCGGCCTCCGGCAACCATCGATAGCGCTTTTCCTGCGCCGCCGATCGTCCTAGACCGCAGGCGTCGCCCGGGCATCCCCGAACGATCTGTCCCTTCCGACCGGGAGTCTCCATGCCAGCCAGCGGCCTGCCGTTCGATGACATCCGCGCCCTCCTGCCGTTGATGCCGGAAGCGTCCGACCGCGCGGAGGCGGCGGTGCGCGAGCGGCAGGCGGAGGTGACCAAGCCGCCGGGATCGCTCGGCCGCCTCGACGAGCTGGTGGCCTTCCTGGGCGCCTGGCAGGACAAGGCCCAGCCCACCATCAACCATCCGCAGGTCTGCGTGTTCGTCGCCAACCACGGCGTCGTCGCCCAAGGCGTGTCCGCCTACCCGCCCTCCGTCACGCGCGCGATGCTGGAGAACTTCGCCGCCGGCGGCGCGGCGGTGAACCAGATCTGCGCCACCTACGGGATCGGCCTGAAGGTGTTCGAGCTGGCGCTCGACATACCCACCGCCGACATCACCGAACATGCCGCGATGGACGAGGCGGCCTGCGCCGCCACCATCGCCTTCGGCATGGAGGCGGTGGCCGGCGAGGTCGACCTGCTTGGCCTCGGCGAGATGGGCATCGGCAACACCACGGTGGCGGCGGCGATCCTCGCCGCGCTCTACGGCGGCTCGGCTTCCGAATGGGTCGGGCGCGGCACCGGTGTCGACGACGCCGGGCTGCGCCGCAAGGTCGCGGCGGTGGAGGCCGCGCTGAGCCTCCACGACGGTCATCTCGAGGATCCGCTGGAGGTGCTGCGCCGGCTCGGCGGACGCGAGGTCGCGGCGCTCGTCGGCGCGATCCTCGCCGCGCGGATGCAGCGGGTGCCGGTCGTGCTCGACGGCTTCGTGGTGTGCGCCGCGGCGGCGATCCTGCAGCGGCTGGAGCCCTCCGCGCTCGACCATTGCGTGGCCGGCCACGTGTCGGCCGAGCAGGCGCACCGCGCGGCGCTCGGCCACCTCGGCAAGGTGCCGATCCTCGACCTCGGCATGCGGCTCGGCGAGGGCTCGGGCGCGGCGCTGGCGATGGGCATGCTCAAGGCGGCGCTCGCCTGCACCCGCGACATGGCGACCTTCGCGCAGGCCGGCGTGGCGCGGAAGAACGAGTAGAACGCGAGCGCTCGCCGCATCGACTCCTCCGGGAACCGCGCCGCACTCCTCGGGCCGACGCGCTACGGCTGCCCCATCGCCCCCTCGCCGGTGATCAGCCTGCGGGCGTCCTCGCGCATCGCCGCGCGCGAGGCGTCCTCCAGGTAGGGCATGTGGCCGCCGCCGTAGACCGCCAGCCTGATCCGGCCCGGATCGCCGTAGGGCGGCAGCTGGTCGATCAGCATCTTCGAGGCGAAGTATGGCGTCACCTGGTCGCTCACCCCGTGCATCACGATCGCGTGGAGGTGCGGGTCGAGCGCGAGCAGCGAGGCGAGGTCGCCGGTCGCCTCCGGCTGGTGGCGGCCGACGTCCCAGTCCCAATGGCCGTTCACCGACGGGTTGAGGATCTCGTAGCGGGCGTTGACCGGCCATTTCAGCCGGTTGGCGGTCACGTCCGCCATCGCGCTCGCCATCGGCGTCGCCAGCGCGTCGAGGATCGGGTCGGCGTGGTGGCTGACGGCGTCGTAGGGGTTGGGGTCGAGACCGGTCACCGTGCCGTCGTAAGCCGAGGCGACGCGGCCGGCGTCGCGGTTCGTCTCGCGCGTCATGACGGCGGCGTCGACCCTGCCGGCGAGCCGCCGCACCATCGTCTCGTCGAGGCCGGTGAAGGCGGCGACCGTCGTGCTCATGCGCTTGATCGCGGCGGGATCGCGAAGGCCCCGGTAAAGGTCGACGAGGTAGGGGCCGGACGCGTAGCTTTCCACCGCCTGTAGCCTGTCGCGCGGGTTCGGCCCTTTGATCCCCTTGGCGGCGGCCACCAGCGAGGGGAGCCGGGCGGCGCGCATCGCCGGGTTGTCGTCGAAGAACCACGCGAAGTCGAGCACCGGCGACAGCATCACGAGGCCGTCGATCCCGACGCCCTCGGTCCGCTCCAGCTTCCTGGCGAGCTTGGGCGCGCGGAAGCCGCCGTAGCTCTCGCCGACGATGAAGTGCGGACCGAGCAGCCTGTCGTTGGCGACGAGCCACTTGCGCACCACGGTGGCGAGTTCGTCGATGTCGCCGTCGACCGAGTAGAAGCGCTTCTGCGCCTCCTCGTGGGCGCCGAGCATGCGGCTGTAGCCGGTCCCGGCGGGGTCGATGAAGAGGAGGTCGGTGAAGTCGAGCCAGGTGTCGGCGTTGTCGATCACGCGCGCCGGCATGGAGGGCGACAGGTCCGCCGTCGAGACCGGCAAGCGCCACGGACCGATCGCGCCGAGGTCGAGCCAGGCCGAACTCGCGCCGGGGCCGCCGTTGAGGGCGATCGTCAGCGGCCGCCGAAGCTCGGGATCGGCGCCTTCGACCACGTAGGACGTGAAACCGATGTCGGCGATCGGGGCGCCGCTCGCGGCGTCGCCGAGGCGGACCGCGCCGGCGGTCGCCTTGAAGCGAAGGGTGCGGCCGGGCAGGGTGAGCACGTGGTCGGTGGTGACCGGCGCGGGAAGCGGGTGGGGCGGCACCGTGTCGGCCAGCTTGGGGTCGGCGAGGTCGACGCGCTTGGCGGGCGCCGTCGATCCCGCGTTGGCCGGACCCGCGTCAGCGAGGGCCGGCGAGGCGAGCGCGGCGGAGAGGAGGAGAACCGAAGCGAGACGCACGGGACGGAGCCTTTCCTGATGGCCGAGCCCCGCTCGGCGGCATGGCCGCTGCCTGCGCCGCGATCGTGGTCGCGGGATGGCGGCCGCGAGCGTATCGCGCCGCCGCGTCGACGCGGGTCCGACCCCGTGGTCCCCGGTCCGTCGCGCCGGCGTGTCCGCACGTGCCGGTCCGATGCCCGGCGCGGCCACGGTTCGGCCGCCGCACCGGGGCGGATCGCGAAAATCACGCGACCCACACATTCTTGCGTCAGCTGCGTCATGCGTCAGGCTTCGGGGACATCGCGGCCGTCTCCGCCGCCGGTCGGCGAAGGTAAGGATACCTTACACGCGGCGCGTCGCGGCGGCAAGCCGGCCACGCTCGCGCGCCCGACGCGACGCCGGCTCGGCATCGGCGCGATCGCAGCGCGCCCACGGCGAGGTGCGATGCCGCAGGCTCACCTTCGCCCATCCGCTCGCCGGCGAGCCGCGCCGCGATCCGCCGGCCGATCCCTCAGGCCGCCGAGCGCATCGCTCGCGTCGGCGCCGCGAGCTTGGCCGTCTCCCCCTCCACGTCGAGGCGCGGCAACGCGTTCATCACCCGCTCGGGCGGGAAGCTGACCGTCACCTCGGTGCCCTCGCGGACCACGGAGGTCAGCGTGAAGGTGCCGCCGTGCAGCTCGACCAGGCCCTTGACGATCGGCAGGCCGAGGCCGGTCCCTTCCTCGGCGTTCTTCTGCGCCAGCGTCCCCCGGCCGAACGAGGTCATGACGACCGGGATCTCCGCCGCCGGAATGCCGACGCCGGTGTCCGTGATGGCGAAGTACTGGCCGCCGTCGGCGCTCGCGCCGAGCCTGATGGAGACTTGGCCACCCTGGGGCGTGAACTTGATGGCGTTCGACAGCAGGTTCAGCGCCACTTGGCGGACCGCCCGTTCGTCGACCCACAGGCGCGGCAGCGGCCCGACGGCGTCCTGCTGGAGCAGGATGTCCTTCTTCTTCGCGCGGAGCGTGACGAGATGCCGGCACTCGTCGACGAGCACCTGGAGGTCGACCGACTCCTCGCGCAGCTCGTAGCGGCCGGCCTCCACGCGCGACAGGTCGAGGATCTCGTTGATGAGCATGAGGAGGTGCTCGCCGCTCGAATGGATGTCGTTGGCGTAGTCCTTGTAGGCGGGAACCGCGTGGCGTCCGAACAGCTCCGCCTTCATCACCTCCGAGAAGCCGAGGATGGCGTTGAGCGGGGTGCGCAGCTCGTGGCTCATCGTCGCCAGGAAGCGCGATTTGGCGAGGTTCGATTCCTCGGCGCGCCGGCGGGCCAGGTCGCTGTTGGCCTTGGACTGCTCGAGCTCGCCGATGAGGTCGTCCTTCTCCGCCTGGAACACCAGGGCCTGCAGCGCCGCGGCGTAAAGTCGCCGGGCCAGCGTCACGAAATAGAACGCCGTGCCGAGCGCCAGCGTCGTGAGCAGCAGGGCGGGGTCCGCCGGGCCGCGCGGCTGGAGCACGACGACGATGGCGCCGGTCATGGGCGTCAGGGTGGCATAGACCGCCGCCGGCACCGTCGCGGTCACCGTGGCGTTCATCGCCGCGAACAGCAGCAGCGCGATCAGGAGGAAGGTCGCGACCTGCGGATCGTGCGGCCCGTCCGCGCCGAGCCCAGCCGCGCCGAGTCCGCTCGCGCCGACCACGGCCAACGCCCAGAGCGCGCCGAGGAAACCCTCGGTCGCGGCGAAGACGCGGCCCCACCGCTTGACGTTGACCTTGCTGGCGATCTTGCCGAGGAAGGCGTCGGCGAGCCCGTAGGCGCCGAATAGGCCGGCCATCCCGAGGCTGAGCCACATCAGGACGAGCGAGGGGACCGTCCAGCGCAGCGCCACGCCGGCGAGCGCCACGCTCAGCAGGGCCAGGCCGGGAACCGACGCCTTGCGGCGCTGCGCGTAGAGCTTCAGCAGCTCCACGTCGAAGGCGCGATAGCCGCTGCCCGACGAGGTCAGCCTCTCGCGTGCCTCGCGGACCTCGACCGCCACCCGCCGCCGGTCCGCGTCAAGGCCCCGGCCGCCCGCGCGGCCGCGCTCGATCATCTCCGCCGTGACCTCACTCATGACGCTTCGCCGCCCGAACCCGAGCGCCGATCGTAGGACCGATAGCTTAACGCCGCGCTGACGGGCGGACGATGATCCGCGAACCCGATCCGCAGCGGCACACTGACGACGGACCCCTCGCGCACCGGACCGACTGCACACCGCCGCGCGTTTCTCGGTCCGACGGCCTAGCCGGGCCGGGGCGGAACCGCCTAAAGCGTGCCATGGCCATTCCCTCCACGCGGCATCCGCCGGAAGCCCCCGACCTCCTCGCCCACGTCGCCGCGATCCGCACCTGCCGCCTCTGCCGCGACGCCCCACGCTTCGGCCCGCCGCTGCCCCAGGAGCCGCGTCCCATCCTGCGCATCGATCCGCGCGCCAAGCTGCTCATCGCCAGCCAGGCGCCCGGCATTCGCGCCCACACCAGCGGGGTGCCGTTCGACGACCCGTCCGGCGAGCGGCTGCGGGACTGGATGGGGCTCGACCGGCCGCGCTTCTACGACGGCAGCAAGGTCCTGATCGCGCCGATGGGCTTCTGTTTCCCCGGCCACACCGCCGACAAGGGCGACCTGCCGCCGCGCCGCGAATGCGCGCCGACCTGGCACGAGGCGCTGTTCGCCGCCATGCCGCAGGTCGAACTGATCCTGGCGATCGGCCGCTACGCGCAGGCCTACCACTTCCGGCGGTTGGGGCGGCCCCTGCCGCCGACGTTGAAGCTGGAGGACCTGGTGCGCGCGTGGCGCGACTGGGCCGGCGCGTCGCCCGCCATCTTCGCCCTGCCGCATCCCTCGTGGCGCAACAGCGGCTGGATCAAGCGGAACCCGTGGTTCGAGACGGACGTGCTGCCGGCGCTGCGGGCCGCCGTCGCGGCTCAACTTGGCGACTCGGCTTGACTAGGCTCCCATTATCCCGACCCTCGCGCGGCGCCCGGGCATCGCCCCGGTCGCGCGGCGGAGGGTTCATGGTTCGCGGGGTTCGGTTCGGTCTCGGCAGGGTTCGGGGTCGGCGTGGTCGATCATGTCTCGGCGGTGCCGCGATCCTCGCGCTCATCGTGGGATTCGCCGCCGCGCCTTCGGCCGCGCAGGATCAGCCGGCCGCGCCGCCCAAGCCGGCCGGTCCGCCCCGCGAGATCCGCCTCGCCCTCGTGGTGGGAGAGGCGGACTACGCGGCGGGCGCCCTGCCGACCGGCGCCAACGACGCCGGCCTCATCGCGCAGGCGCTCGCCCAGGACGGGTTCGACGTGACCGCGCGGGCCGACGCCGACGCCCCCACCCTGCGCAAGCTCGTTCGCGACTTCACCGACCGCGTCGACAAGGCCGGCCCCGACGCCTTCGTCGTCGTCTACCTCGCCGGCTACGGCTTGCAGTACGGCGACGAGGACTTCATCGCGCCCGTCGACGCCAGGATCGACCGCGACGCGGACGTGCCCGTCCAGGCGGTGGCGTTCACGGACCTGTTCCATCCGTTGGAGCTGCTGCCGGCGAAGGCGCGGCTCGTCGTCGCCGACCTCGCCCACGCGACGCCTTTCGCCAGGGACGGCGTCAAGGGCGGCGCGCCGCTCGCCGCCGGCTTGGCGCCACGGCAGCCGCCGCCCGGCACCGCGTACGCCTTCAACGCCATGCCCGGGACGGTCGCCGCCGCCGACCCGCTTCCGTACGGCGCCTACGCCAGGGCCCTGGCGGAGATGATGGCGACGCCCGGGCTGCCGCTTCCCACGATGTTCGATCGGGTCCGGCTTCGCGCCGGCGTCCTGACGAACGGCGCCGACATCCCGTGGAACGCCGGCGCGGCCGATGCGACGCTGACGTTCGTGCCGCCGCTCGCGCAAGGCACCCCCGACCTGGGCGCCTTGGCCGACGCCGACCTTTACTCGACGGCCATCGAGCGCGACACGCTGCTCGGCTACACCGCCGCGCTGAAGGCCGCCTCGAGCGACCGGCAGGCGCCGCGCCTGCGGGCGATCCTGGCCGTGTCGCGCGAGGCGAGCTTCTGGAGCGCCAGCGCCAAGGCGGACGTGCCGCGCGCCTACTGGACCTACATGCGGCGCTACCCGCGCGGCCCCCACCTGCCCGACGCCCGTCGCCGCCTCGCCGCGCTGCGGGCGCCCCTGGAACCACCGCCGCGCTTCGACATCATGACCTACGACGACGTGCCCGCGCCCACCGCCGAGGAGGCGGCGCTCGTCGCCCCGCCTTTCGCCGTCCAATCCTTCGCCGTTCTGGCTGATCCGGCTTGGCCGCCGATCCCCTTGCCGCCGCCGGGCCTGCTGCCGCCACCGACGCCGGCCTTCGGCGACGAGCTGGCGCCGCCGCCGCTGGTGCCGGCGGGGGTGCTGCCGATCCCGATGCCGACCCCGTCGGCGAGGGAGGCGGCGCGCACCGCCGGCGCGGCGCGGCGCGTCACCCAACCCGACGTTCCCACCTACGGACAGGTGGTGGCCGAGACGCGCCTCGATCCCGGCGGACCGGCGCTGGCGTTGTCCGCCAACGGCAAGCCGCTGTGCCGCGTCGCCACGACGTCCGGGGCGGCCGGCGAGCGGATGGCGACGGAGGTCGATCCCGCCGGCGCCGTGATCTCCCGCATCACGACCCTGCGGCACGACGGCGAACTGACGATCCTGCAGACAGGCCCCGACGGAGGTGCCCTGACCCAGGCGGTGACCCGCAGCCAGCCGGACGGCTCCCGGCGAACGATCCTCACCGACGGCCGTAAGGCGGTCCTCGCCACCATCCGCAGCAACGAGGCGGGCATCGTCACGGCGGCGACGCTCGCGCCGACGGCGCAGGCTAACCCGCCCTACAGGCCCGCCGCGTCCGGGCAGGGCCCGGTCCTCGCGCCGCGCCTCCTCGCGGCGGCGAGCCGGCTGTCGCCGCCCCCGGGGTCGGACCGGGCGGTCGCGGCGGTTGAGATCCCGCCGGCCGCGCTCTCGGCGCCGCCCCCCCTGCCGCCGGTGGTGTTTCCCACGACCGAGCCGCCCGCCCCGCCGGCGTCGCCGCCCAAGCCCGCGGGGAAGCCGGCGCCCGTGGCGACGCCGGCGCCCCCGCCCGAGCCCGCGAAGCCATCGCCGCCCGAGCCGCCCAGACGGGAGGCCGCCAGGCAGGAGCCGCCCCGGCCGGAACTTGCCAGGAAAGAACCCGCCAGGACAGAACCCGCGCGAAGGGAGCCGGGGAGGAAGGAGCCCGTCGCGAAGCCCCCACCGGCCGCTCGGGGCAAGCCGGCGAAGGCGTCGCCCCGGCCGGCGACGAGGGCGCGCGCGACGCCCGCTCGCCGTCCGCCGGCCGTGCACCTCAAGAAGCACCGTTGAAGCGCCGCCAAACACGCCGCCGCCAAGCACGCCGCTTGCCGGGTCGCGTGGCCCCGCACGGATCGGAGCCTTGGACTTTTCCCGACGCGAAGACTACCGTGGCATCTGGGCACCGCGCCGCCGGCATCGATGGGCGTCGCGATAGGGGAGCATCGGCGGATGGATCGGAGGGGAACAAGCCTGGCGTTCGCCGGTCCGAACACCGGTGTCGCCGCCGAGGCGCGCGGCCCGGCGACGCTTGCCGGCCAAAGCGCGTCGTTCGCCGTCGGCGGGCAGGTCAAGCCTCGGCAGGGACGGGTGTACGCCGCCCTTGATCTCGGCACCAACAATTGCCGCCTGCTGATCGCCCGGCCGCCGGCCGCCGGCGAGGACCGCCAGGCGTTCCGCGTCGTGGACAGCTTCTGCCGCATCGTTCGCCTGGGCGAGGGCGTATCGGGGTCCGGCCGCCTGTCGGAGGCGGCGATGGCCCGCACGATCGCCGCCCTGAAGATCTGCCGCGACAAGATACAGTCGCGCCACGTGTCGCGCTCGCGCCTGGTGGCGACGGAAGCGTGCCGCGCCGCCGCCAACGGCGCGGCCTTCCTGGCGCGGGTCACGGACGAGACCGGCCTGCACCTCGAGATCGTCGATCGCGAGACCGAAGCGCTGCTCGCCAGCGGCGGCTGCGCCGGCCTCGCCGATCCGGACGCGCTCGGCATCGTCCTGTTCGACATCGGCGGCGGTTCCACCGAGATCGTCTGGCTCGGTCGCGACCCGTCGCCCGGCAGCCGCCGCGACCGTCGCGAGGACGCGGCGTTGCGCGACCGCGTACGGGCCTGGGAGTCGATGAAGCTGGGCGTCGTGACGCTGGCCGAGTCGTTCGGCGGCCGCGTCGTCACGCCAGAAAGCTTCGAGGCGATGGTCGCCCACGTCGAGGCCGAACTCCGCCCCTTCGCCGACCGGGTCGTGGGCGAGCCGCGCTGCCACAGGTTTCACCTTCTGGGCACCTCCGGCACGGTGACGACGATCGCCGGCGTGAACCTCGGCCTCGCCCGCTACGACCGCCGCAGGATCGACGGCCTGTGGATGGACCAGGACGCCATCTCGGCCACGATCGCCGAGTTGCGCGGGATGTCGTTCGAGGAACGCTCGCTGCACGGCTGCGTCGGTCCCGACCGCGCCGACCTCGTGCTCGCCGGCTGCGCCATCTTCGAGGCGATCCGCCGGGCCTTCCCCTGCGAGCGCGTCCGCGTCGCCGACCGTGGGCTGCGCGAAGGCATCCTCGCGCAGATGATCGAAGCCGACCGCGTCTGGTCGCGCGACGGATCGTGAGCCGGCCCGTGCGTCCTCATGCGTCGGCTGGGTTCCGCGCCGCGCGGCGGCGGCCTTGAGCGCCGGGCCCGTCACCCCGCGCGGCGATCTCAAGACGCGCGTGAAGACGGCGCGCAAGCGCTCGCTGTCATCGACGCTGTGGCTGCAGCGCCAGCTCAACGACCCCTACGTGGCCCAGGCCAAGCGCGACGGCTATCGCTCGCGCGCGGCCTACAAGCTGATCGAGATCGACGAGCGCTACCACATCCTGAAACCGGGCCTGCGCGTGCTCGACCTCGGCGCCGCGCCGGGCGGCTGGTCGCAGGTCGCCGCCAAGAAGGTGGGCGTCGCGGCCGGCAAGGGCCGGATTGTCGGCATCGACCTGCTGCCGATTGATCCGCTCGCCGGCGTCCAGTTCGAAGTCATGGACTTCCTCGACCCCGACGCGCCCGAGCGCCTGAGGGCGTTGATGGGCGGCCCGGCCGACCTCCTGCTGTCCGACATGGCGGCCAACACGACCGGCCACAAGCAGACCGACCACATCCGCATCGTCGCGATGGCGGAACTCGCCATCGATTTCGCCTGCGAGATCCTCGCGCCGGGCGGGGCGTTCCTCGCCAAGGTGTTCCAGGGCGGCACGGAGGCGCAGCTCCTGCACCGCCTCAAGCGGGCGTTCGTGGCCGTCCACCACGTCAAGCCCAAAGCCAGCCGCGCCGGCTCGGCCGAGCTTTACGTGCTCGCGACCGGGTTCCGGGGCTGGCCGAGCGACCCCGCTCAGCCCGAGGATCGCGGCGGCGCGCGGACCCATTCCGCGCCCTAGGGCATTGGACCGGATCTTCGGCCCGATCCGACGCTTCAAGCTTCTGGTATCTATGGGGTTTTTCCGAAGCTGCCGCGCCCTCGCCGCTCCGATGCCCCTAGCTTCGGACCCGCTCGCGTCCTACATGTATCCCGGCGCACCGTCCCACCCAACGCGAAACGGCTCGATCTCATGTCTCGCAAGTTCCAGCTCCACCAGATGGTCCGGCTGACCAGGTCCGACTTTTCGGGCCGGCGGCCCAGCGCCGACGGGCTCTACAAGATCACGCGCCTGATGCCGGCCGACGTCGCCGGCACCTACCATTACCGGCTGCAATCCGAGGCCGGTGAGCGCGTGGCGGCGGAAGGCGAGATCCTCGACGAGCCGAGCGAGGCCGTCGCTTCCTGAACGCGTCCGTCGGCGCGTGTCAGCGCCATCCCGGCAGGCGATCGAGGAAGGCCTGCAGCGCCGGCGCCCAGCGCGCCGCGTGCGCGAGGGTCTGGTGGCCGTAGCTGTCCGGCCCGCCAGGCAGCATCACGGCGGTCAGGTTGGCCGCTTTCGGTAAATCGAGCAGGGCGGGTGGGTTGAGGAGATCGTCGGCGAAGTTGATCGCCAGAATCGGCTTGACGATCGCGCCGAGGCGGGAGGCCGGATCGTAATCGGCCGAACTCTCGAACGTGTAGAGGTAGTCGTTGGCATCGGTCTTCGTGCCACGGGCCTCGGCGTCGCCGACGAGGCTGATCGCCTTCGCGCGGGTGGGCGCCTCTTTCTGCAGCTGCTCGGCGTTGCCGGTCATGATCGCGAACAACGGCATGGCCGTGCGCGTCCAGTCGTGCGGCGGCGCGTCCTTCGGGTAGTCGCCGCCGTGCCAGCCGGGATCGTCGCGGATCGCTTCGCCGACCATCTGCCGCCACATCATGTTGCGCCCGCTGATGGCGGCCGGCGTGCTGGCGATCGCCACCAGCGCGTCGCTCGCCTCTGGGTACGTCTCGCCCCACACCCACGTTTGCATGCCGCCCATCGACGTGCCGAGCACCAGCTTGAGGTGGGCGACGCCGATGGCCGCGAGCAGGTCGTGCTGGGCGCGGACCTGGTCGCGGTAGCCGTAATGCGGGAAATGCGCGCGAAGCCCGTCGGACGGCTTGCTGGACGCGCCCGCGCCGATGCCGTCGGGGATGACGAGGAACAGCTTCGTCGTGTCGAGCGGCTGTCCCGGCCCGTAGAGCGCGTCCGAGAAGCCGTGCTGGAGGAATTGTTCGGCCGAGCCTGTCGTGCCGTGCAGCAGCAGCACCGCGTTGGTGACGTGCCCGGCCGCGTCGCGGTTCGGTGTGCCCAGCGTCAGGTAGTGAAGGGTCAGCGCCGGCAGCGCCTCGCCGTCGGCGAAGGCGAAGTTCCGCAGGGTGACGGTGCCGCTCGCCGGCGGCCCGTCCGCCGCCGCGGCGGGGACGCTCGTCCCGGCGGCGAAACACCCGGCCAGCACGACCGCCACCAGCCGTACCCTCGATCTTCGCGCCATCGCCCATTCTCCCGCGTCACGCGCTTCGCACCGCCCGGCGACGAAGGCAAGGGGGTCGAGCGGCACGGCCCGTTCCCTTCGCGCCCCGATACGGAACACGCCGCCGTCGATCGTGGCGTGCGCGTCGTCGCGAAGACGCGTCTTGCGAACGGCGCGTCGATCTGAAAACCATGCGGCGTCGGAGTCGGGCCGGTCGGACCCGCCCGAAGAAGGAGGGATGTGTGCGCGCCGTCTTCGTCGATGCCACCGAGTCCCTCGCGGCGGTCGTCCGCCGGCTGCGGCGTCCCGACGACCTGCCGCTCGCCATCAACGCCCAGGCGTCCGTGACGCCGGCCGAGCTGCCCGGCGTGCTCGACGGGGCCGCCATCGCGATCGTCGATCACACCAACCTGCCGCTCGACGTCGCGCGCGCCTGCCGCGGCTTGAGGCACGTCGTGTTCCTCGGTACCGGCGCGCGGAGCTACATGGACCCCGACGCGCTGCGCGGCGAACTCGGGATCGCCGTGCACCTCATCAAGGGCTACGGCGACACGGCGGTGGCGGAATGCGCGTTCGCGCTGATGTGGGCGGGCGCCAAGGGGATCGCCCGCATGGATCGCGGGATGCGCGCCGGGCGTTGGCTGCGCACGGACGGTCTCCAGCTGACCGGCAAGACGCTCGGCCTCGTCGGCTTCGGCGGGATCGCGTCCGAGATGGCGCGGCTCGCCGGCGGCGTCGGCATGCGGGTGCTGGCCTGGAACCGGACCCCCAAGGCTCATCCCGGTGCCGCGTTCGTCGCGTTGGACCGGCTGCTCGCCGAGAGCGATGTCGTCTCGCTCCACCTTCTCCTCCACGACGAAACGCGCGGTTTCCTGTCCGGCGAACGGATCGCCGCCATGAAGCCGGGCGCGATCCTGATCAACACCGCGCGGGGCGCGGTCGTCGACGAGGCGGCGATGGTGGCGGCGCTCCGCACCGGTCATCTCGGCCACGCCGGGCTCGACGTCTTCGACGTGGAGCCGCTGCCGGACGGGCACGCGCTCACCACGCTGCCCAACGTCACGCTTTCCGCCCATTCCGCCTTCCGCACGGCGGAGGCCAGCGACAACCTGATCGAGGCCGCCCTCGACCATTGCCGGCGCATCGCCGCCGGCGGTTGAGGCGGCATGATCCGATGACACCGCGCGATGAACGTGCTCTCGCGTGACGGCGCGCGACGGTCGCCACGTCGTCGTGATCGGCTCGGGCGCCGTCGGCGCGGTGAGCGCGATCGAATGCCTGCGCGCCGGGCACCGCGTCACGGTCGTCGATGCCGGCCCGTCCGGCGGCGAGCACGCCTCGAGCTACGGCAACGCCGGCTGGTTGTCGTCGCACTCGGTGATCCCGCCGGCGACGCCCGGCGCGTGGCGCAAGGTGCCGTCCTACCTCGCCGATCCGCTCGGGCCGCTCGCGATCCGCTGGTCCCACCTGCCGAGGCTCCTGCCCTGGCTCGCGCGCTACCTGCTGTCGGGCTCAACGGCCGCGCGCGTGGAACGCACGGCGCGCGCGCTGCGCGACCTCCTGGTCGACGCTCCTGGGCTTCATGCCGCCCTGGCCAAGGAGGCCGGCGTGTCCCACCTGATCGAGCGTCGCGGTCTGCTCCACGTTTATCCGGACCGCGCCGCCTTCGAGGCCGACGGCGCGGCGTGGGACATCCGCCGCCGCGTGGGCGTCGAGTGGCTGGAACTCTCCGCCGAGGACCTGCGGCAGCGCGAGCCCGGCCTCCATCCTCGCTACACCTTCGGGCTCGTCGTGGAGGAGGCCGGCCATTGTCGGGACCCCGGCGGCTACGTGGCGGCGCTGGCCAACCTCGCCCGCGCGCGGGGCGCCACCTTCGTCGGCGCCCGCGCCACCGGCTTCCGCATTCGCGACCGGCGACTCCGCGCCGTGAGGATCGTGGACGGCGAGATCGCCTGCGATGCGGCGGTCGTCGCGGCGGGGGTCCGCTCGGCGGCGCTCACCGCGACGCTCGGCGACCGGCTGCCGCTGGAGGCCGAGCGCGGCTACCACGTGATGATCGCGGACGCCGAAGCCGGACCGCGCACGTCCATGATGGTGTCGGACGCCAAGATGGTTGTGAACGCGATGGACGGCGGTCTGCGGGCGGCGGGTCAGGTCGAGTTCGCAGGGCTCAACGCCGCCCCGGACTGGCGCCGCGCCGACATCCTGCGCGAGCATCTCCTCGGCCTGTTCCCGGCGTTGCCCAGGACGGTGCCGGCGGATCGCGTCCGCGTCTGGCACGGCGACCGGCCGAGCATGCCGGATGGGCGCCCTTGCATCGGTCCTTCGCGGGCGACGCCCGAAGTGATCTACGCCTTCGGACACGGCCACGTCGGTCTCGTCGCGTCGGCCCGCACCGGCCGCCTCGTGGCCCAACTCGTCGCGGGACGCCCGACCGAGATCGCCACGGACCCTTTCGACCCCCGACGCTTCCTGTAGGCGTCGCCACCCCCCTTGAGGCACGCGCGTCGACGAATCCCCGCCAAGCCGATGGCGGCGATCGGATCGCCGGCTCGTCGCACCGGCTGATCGAGGGCGCGGCGCGGGCTTGGCGGAAAGGGTGGGATTCGAACCCACGGTGGGCTTGCACCCACGGCGGTTTTCAAGACCGCTGCCTTAAACCACTCGGCCACCTTTCCCGGCACCGGCACGCCCCGACACGGCGACCGCGTCGCGGCCTCGCGACCGGCCGCCTCCGCGTCGCCGTGACGATACGGGCTCGGTCGGGAGGACACAAGTCGCGCGGGAGGTTCCCTCGTCACGCTCGTGCGAGCGACCAAGACCTGCCGCCGGTGCCGACGGTCGCGACCGGCGCGGGCATCGGACGCCCTCGTATCCAGCATCTATGCCGCAGGTTCTCGGCGGCGTTTTCATTGGTGATCGAGACGGCGTTGGCTAATTTGACCGGCATCAGGACTTGGCGGATCGAGGTTAAGGTTTGAAGATCGTTTCGCCGTCGTCCCGCGTCCGAGATCGTCCAAGTATGTGGGCAAGCCTGTGCGAAAGTGTGGGTGACGGGCGCGAAGGGGACAGTTCTCCTTGTGCCGGCCCAGGGTCCTCGCCAAGATCGGGGCTCATGCCGCAGCCGGGAACCTGGAGACTTCGGCACGGGCCGGAACGTCAGGCTGTTTCAAGACTTCAGGGCTTCCAAGACTACAGGACTTCCATGGCTTCAAGACTTTCAGGGCTTCGAGACGTCCAAGACGTGAGGTCCCGCCAAAGCTCGGGGTCGTCTCGGACTCCGGAACTTTCCTAGATTTCGGGACATGCCATGTCTTCGGGATGCTCCACGACGTCAGGATTTCGCATGCATGATTGGTTGATGTGGATGACGCCGACGTGCTTCCCCTTCGCAGAACCCGGCGTTGCGCGATCCGCGCTGGCGATCGTCGTCGCATCGGGTCGCGTCGGTCATCCGAACACGGCGGGTGACAATTGACGCGGTCGAACGAAGCTCGTCACGCCGTCGTGATCGGCGCCGGGCCGGGCGGTCTCGCGTCCGCGATGATGCTGGCCGGCGCGGGGTTGAAGGTCACGGTCTACGAGAAGAACGAGTCAGTCGGCGGCCGGACCCGGGTGATCGCGCCGGACGGCTTCCGGTTCGACGTGGGCGCGACCTTCTTCCTTTATCCCGACGTGCTCAAGCGCGTGTTCGCCCGCTGCGGCCTGAGGCTCGAGGACTACATCGACCTCCGTCGCGTCGACCCGCAGTACCGCTTGGTGTTCGCCGGCGGCCCCGAGGTGCTCGCGACCTACGACATCGATCGCCTGGAACGGGAGATCGCCAAGCTCGACCCGCTCGACGCGCGCGAGCTTCGCACATTCCTGGAGCGGGGACGCAGGAAGCTGGCCGCCTTCAAGCCGGTCCTGGAGCGCCCGTTCAGCGGCGTCCGCGACTTCGCGAGCCTGCCGATCCTCAAGGCGTTGCGTTGGTTGAAACCCTTCACGTCCGTCAACGACGATCTCGCGACGCATTTCCGCGACCCGCGCGTGCGCCTCGCCTTCTCGTTCCAGACGAAATACCTCGGCATGTCGCCGTTCCGGTGCCCGAGCCTGTTCACCATCCTGGCGCTGCTCGAGTACGAGTTCGGCGTGTGGCATCCGATCGGTGGCTGCGGCGCGGTGTCGGAGGCGATGGCCAAGGCGGCCCGCGACGTCGGCGTCACCTTCAAGCTCGGCGAACCGGTCACCTCCATCGCCTTCGAGGGCAAGCGCGCGGTGGGCGTGACCAGCGAGCGGGGCTTCCAGGCGGCGGACGCCGTCGTCGTCAACGCCGACTTCGCCGGCACCATCGGCACGCTCATTCCCGATCGCCTGCGCAAGCATTGGCCGGACGCGCGCATCGACAAGGCCAAGTATTCCTGCTCGACCTTCATGCTCTATCTCGGCATCGAGGGCCGCTACGACCACCTCGACCATCACACGATCTTCCTGTCGAAGGATTACGAGGGCAACATCCGCGAGATCGAGGCCGGCCTGATCCCGACAGACCCGTCGATCTACGTGCAGAACCCGTCGGCCACCGACCCGCTGTTCGGCGATGCCGCCCAGTCTTCGATCTACGTGCTCGTGCCGGTGGGCAACCTCGCCACAGGCACCGATTGGGCGCACGCCGGCGAAACCTTCAAGCAGCGCGTCATCGCCAGGCTGGAGGCCCTTGGTCTCGAAGGCCTGAGCGGGCGCATCCGGTACGCGCGCGTGACGACGCCGAAGGATTGGCAGGACGGCGGCCTTCGCTACGGCGCGACCTTCAATCTCAGCCACGGCCTCGATCAGATGCTGCTGTTCCGTCCGCGCAACCGCTTCTCGGAACTGGACGGCGTTTACCTCGTCGGTGGGGGCACGCATCCAGGATCCGGCCTGCCGGTCATCTACGAGGGGGCGCGGATCTCGACCGACCTCGTCCTGGCGGATCTCGGGCTCACCGGCACGGACGCGCATGGCATGGCGGGTTCGCTCATGCGGGAGATGGACGTGGACGGCGACGAGGACGTCGAGGAGGAGAGGGTAGCGTGAGCCGGTCCGACATCATCCACAAGCCGGGCGTCGCCGTGGTCGGCAGCGGCCTTGGCGGCTTGGCCGCCGCCTGCGTCAGCGCGGCGCGCGGCCACGCCGTGACGCTCTACGACAAGAACGCCTGGCTCGGTGGCAAGGCGGCGGTGCTGCAAGAGGGCGGGTTCCGCTTCGACATGGGGCCGACCATCCTCACCGTGCCGCGCGTGCTGGAGCGCATCTTCGCCGAGGCCGGGCGCTCGATGGGCGACTACCTCGACCTGCGCCCGCTCGACCCGCAATGGGGCTGCTTCTTCGCCGACGGCAGCCGCATCGACCTGCTGGCCAATGTCACCCGCATGGGCGAGGCGATGGACGAGTTCACCGGCAAGCCGGGCACGGGCGCCGCCTACGCCCGCTTTCAGGCAAAGGCCTCCCACCTCCACGACGTGTCCCAGCGCTTCTTCTTCTGGCGCGCGGTGCAGGACCTGTTCGACACGGTCGACATCAAGGCGAACATGAACCCCGACACGCTGCGCGACGTGCTCGCGCTGCGCATGGGGACCTCGGTCGCCGGCACCATCCGCTCGCACGTCAAGGACGCGCGTCTCGCCCAGATGCTCGACCATTTCGTGCAGTACGTCGGCTCCTCGCCCTACGGCGCGCCGGCCGTGCTCTGCGCCATCGCCCACATGCAGGTGGCCGACGGGGTGTGGTACCCGATGGGCGGCACGCGGGCGGTGGTGGAGGCGCTGCTGAAGCTCGCCGGCGAACTCGGCGTCAGCGTCCGGCCGGACTCGGATGTTGCCGGCCTCCTCATCGAGGGCGGCAAGGTGGGAGGCGTGCGCGTCGCCGGCGGCGGGGTGGAGCGCTACGACGCGGTGATCTCCAACATGGACGCCGTGCGCACCTACCGCGAGCTGGTCGGCGGCGCGGTCGGCGCGCGCTACGACAAGCGCCGCTTCGAGCCGGCCTGCTCCGGCGTGGTACTCTACCTCGGGCTCGACAAGCGCTACGACCACCTGCTCCACCACGATTTCGTGTTCTCGGCCGACCCGAAGGAGGAGTTCGACTTCATCTACAAGAAGGGCGAGCCGGCGCCCGACCCGACCTGCTACCTCGCCGCGCCGTCCGCCACCGACCCGGGCGTGGCGCCGCGCGGGGGCGAGGCGCTCTACGTGCTCGTCCACACGCCCTATCTCAGGCCGCACCACGACTGGGGCACCATGTTCCCGGCCTACCGGCAGGTGATCCTCGACAAACTGAAGCGCACGGCGGGGCTGACCGACATCGAGGACCGCATCGTCGTCGAGCGGCACCTGACGCCCCACGACATCCACACCCGCTACAAGGTGCTGAACGGCGCCATCTACGGGCTGGCCTCGCACGGGCTGTTCACCGGTGCCTTCAAGCCGGGCAACCGCTCGCGCGAGGTGAAGGGCCTGTATCTCGCCGGCGGCGCCGCCCATCCCGGCCCCGGCATGCCCATGGTGATGATGTCGGGCTGGATCGCCGCCGATGCCCTCGACCACGACCTGCGCGCGGGGGCGCCGGCCGAGACGGCCCTGGCGTGAGGGCTGCGCGATGATCGCCGAGGCGGTCGCTCTCGCGCTGAGCGCCCTGCCGGCGGCGATGACGGTCCTCAACCTGTCCGTGCTCGCCGCGCCACCCATCGGCGAGGGCAGGGTCGGCGCCTCCGTCCTGATCCCGGCGCGGGACGAGGAGGCCAACATCGCCGCGTGCCTGACGGCGGCGCTGGCCTCCCGCCGCGTCGACCTCGAGGTGATCGTGCTCGACGACGCGTCGACGGATGGAACGGCGGCCATCGTGCGCGCCTTCGCGTGCTGTGACGCGCGGCTGCGTTACGAGGCGGCGCCGTCGCTGCCATCCGGCTGGAACGGCAAGCAGCACGCCTGCCAGGTCCTGTCGACCCTTGCGGTCAAGCCAATCCTCGTCTTCATCGACGCCGACGTGCGCCTGGAACCCGACGGCGTCGCCCGCCTGGCGCACGCGCTCGGTCACGCCGATCTCGTCAGCGGCGTGCCCCGGCAGATCATGGAAACGGTGCCGGAGCGCCTGTTGATCCCGATGATCAATTCGTTGATCCTGGGCTACCTGCCGGTGGGCCTGATGCGGCGGCGCGGCGATGTCGGCCTCGGCGCCGGGTGCGGGCAACTGATGGCGGCGACGGCGAGCGCTTACCGTCGCTCGGGCGGCCACGCCGCCATCCGGACGAGCTTGCACGACGGCCTCAAGCTGCCGCGCCTGTTCCGCGCGGCCGGGCTGCGCACCGATCTCGTGGACGGGACCGCGCTGGCGTGGTGCCGCATGTACGCCGATGCGGCGAGCTTGGTCGAGGGCTTGTTGAAGAACGCCACCGAAGGCATGGCGCGGCCGGTCGCTCTGCCGGTCTGGACCGTGCTGCTGGTGGGCGGCCACGTCCTACCCTGGCCGCTCCTCGTCGCTGCGGCGATCCGCGCGGACTGGTCGTCGCTGCCCGTCGCGGCGCTGGCCT
Source organism: uncultured Beijerinckiaceae bacterium (assembly GCA_964244495.1). Lineage (GTDB taxonomy): Bacteria > Pseudomonadota > Alphaproteobacteria > Rhizobiales > Beijerinckiaceae > RH-AL1. The sequence continues at coordinate 367,119 of CAXTIU010000001.1, read as the reverse complement.
GCGGCCTGTCGATCGGCGCGCGCGTGCTGCAGGCGCGCCGCTGTCGCGAGGCACCCTCGAGCGTCGCTCTGCATCCGCTGGGCATGGCGAGCTTGATCGCCGTCCAATGGGTGGCGCTGGTCCGGCAGGCGCGCCGGCGTCCGAAGACGTGGCGGGGGCGCACCTACCGCAGCGGCGTGGCCTGAGGCGTCATTTGAGCAGCCGTGCGAGGATGCCGTCGGCCCTGGCGCCGAACGGAGGCCTCAGCAGCTTGGTCAGCGACCAGCGCGCCTGGATGAACACCGGCCGCTCGTGGGTGAAGGCGTCGAAACCGGCCTTGCCGTGATAGCGGCCCATGCCGGACGCTCCGACGCCGCCGAACGGCAGCGCCGGCACGGCGGCGTGCATCACCGTCTCGTTGACTGATACCGTCCCCGACCTCGTGCGCCCCAACACGCCCGCCATCCGCGTCCGGTCGGACCCGAACCAATAGATCGCGAGCGGATCGGGGCGGCTCCGGATCACCGCCACGACGTCGTCGAGCGTGTCGTAGGCGAGGATGGGCAGCAGCGGCCCGAAGACTTCCTCGCTCATGATCGCGCTGCCGAGTGGCGGCGACAGGACGAGCGCGGGCGGGAAGCGGGGCGGCTCCACCGCGCCGGCGAACAGCGGGATCGTCCGGTGGCCTTCGACGAGCCGCCGCAGCCGGTCCGCCGCCGCGCCTGACGAAATCGCCGAGTAGTCGCTCACGTCGGGGTAGAGGCGCGTCGCCGCCTCGCGCAGGGCGGCGACCAAGGCGTCGAAGCGGGAGCGGGGCACCAGCACGTAGTCGGGCGCCACGCAGGTCTGCCCGGCGTTGAGCAGCTTGCCGGCGATGATGGACGTTGCCGCCGCCGCGAGGTCCGCACCCTCGTCGACCACCACCGGCGACTTGCCGCCGAGTTCGAGGATCACGGGCGTCAGCGCCTCGGCCGCCGCCGCCATCACCACCCGGCCGACGCGTGCCGATCCCGTGAACAGCAGCATGTCGAGCGGCAGCCGCGCCAAGGCCGCCGCGAGGTCGGGACCGCCGAGCGCCACGCCGGCGATGTCGCCGTCGATCGCGTCGGCGAGGCTGCGCGCGATCTGCGCCGCCGCGCGCGGCGTCGCCTCCGACGGTTTCACCAGCACGCGGCAGCCGGCTCCCAGCGCGCCGATCAGCGGCATCAGCGCGAGCTGGACAGGGTAGTTGCCGGGACCGATCACTCCGACGACGCCGCGCGGTTGCCTGACGACGCGGCCGCCGGCCGGCCAGAACGGCAGGCCGAAATGGATGCGCGAGGGCGCGCTCCAGCGTCTGACGCGGGGGAGGGCGTGGTCGATCGCCTGGACCAGCGCCACGATCTCGGTCAGCAGCGTTTCGTGCCGCGAGCGCACGCCGAAATCGGCCGCCACCGCTTCCACGAAGGCTTCCGCGTCACGCAGCAGCACGCGGCGCAGGCTCGTCAGCGCCGCGACGCGGGCCGGGATGGAAAGGCCCCCCTGCCGCGCCCAGGCGGCGAGGAGGCGTCCGTGCACGGCGGCGAGTTCGTCGCGAGGATCGAGCGCGGTGCCGGTCATCGGCCGTCTCCGTGGCTCGGGTCGAAGCGCCGCCCGGCCATCGCCGCCTTGGCGCGCCGCCAGGCATCGTAGAACGGGTTCACGCCCTTGGCGCCCGACAACAACGTCCGGAAGGCGGTCGCGTCGCGCCGGATCGAGTCGCCGGCCAACGCCGCCATCGCCGCCGCGAGGGCCGGCTGGAGCATCGCGAGCCGGCCGTCGAGGGGCAGGGCGGCGAGGTCGTCGCCCCGGATCGGTGCCCCGAAGCGAAGCAGCAGCTCCGGCCGCCGCTCCTCCCAGAACGCGTACTCGATGGCGAGCGGCAGGAAGGTGACGCCCGCCGCCAGGTCGGCGATGTGCGCGACGCCGCGTTCCAGCTCCAAGCGGTCGCGCACGTCGGCGAAGCGGCCCTGGCAGGCGACGATGAGGATGTTGCGCTCGCCGGCCAGGATCGCGCGGCAGGTCGCGAGGAAACCGATCGCGCCGCGTGCGCTGCGCCGCTCGACGCCGAAGCCCCCGATCCTCGCCATGAACGGGTAGCGTCGTAGCATCGAGGCTTCCATGGGCGAGAAGATCGGCCGGTTGTCGAACAAGCGGCGGCTCACGTAGACGTAGACGGCGGCGTCCCACCAGGACGGATGGTTCGTGTAGATGACGAGGCGTGGCGTGGCTGCGGACGGCGGCGGCGAGACCGATGCGAGCCTGACCGCGTTGAAGTCGCGGCGCATCGCGCGCTCGAAGATGTAGCCGAAGAAGCCGAAGAACGCGCCCGAGCGCCGCCCGACCGCGCGCTCGGCGACATCGCGCGCAGCCGGGCGCCGGGCTAGGGACGCGGGGCTCACCGTTGCACCCTCGACCATCGTGCCGTCCGCAGGTTCAGGATGCATTCGTGATCGCCGCCCTTCGAGTCCGCGCGGTCGTTAAGCTTATCATCGACCTTCACGTGAACCGTAACGTCTTTCTGTTCATTCTCTCTCCGAAGCGGGGCTGGACCATGGCGCGACCGGACCGCGGGGACATGCACATGACCAGGTTCTTGGCGACGTTCTTCGCCCTCGTGGTTCTCGGCTACATGGCGATGGTCGTTTTCCTGCCGACGCCGCAGGTCGCCAGCGACGACACGCGAACGGGTGGGCGAGACGCGGCCGCTCGTCTCACCGGCGAGGCCGCGACACTCGTCGCGCCGAGCGATCACGGCATGAAGGACCAGCGGACCGGCCTGGCCGGCCGCGCCAGCTGAGGCGTCGACCTTCCGGCCTCGCGCGGCCGGTGCCCGTCGCCTAACCTCGCAGCCACGAGACCGCCTCGGCGACCAGCACGCCGGCGCCGAGGCAGCGACGCCATGGGTTGACGCCCCTGGCCACCTCGTCGAGCGACCAGAGCGTGAGGCTGGCCGACGCGACCCAAGGCAGGGCTTCGCCGGTGGCGCCTCCTGGATGGACGACCCTCTTCGTGGTCCACGCCGCGATGAAGATCCAAAGGAGGAGGTTGGGGGTCTGGCCGACCACGAGGCGGCCGCTCGAACGGTCCTCGAACCACCACCGCAGCGTCCCTCGTGCCTGTCCGTCACCATGCTCGGTCGTCATGCTGCGCATCCACTCCACCTGCGGCAAACCGGTTCGATTGCCGATGGCGACGACGAAGCGATCGCCTTCGCGTAAGGTAAGGTTTTCGTCACCCGGCGAGCCTAGGGTCGTCACGTAGCAGATCGGGCGGCGGCATCGGCATGTTTCCGGCACCGCCAATCCGGCTCCGTGGGTGTTTCCCTCGAAAAGACGTGATCCATGCTGGGCCGGTTCTCCAAGATCCTCATCGCCGACGACAGCCGCGTCGCCCGCAGGATCCTCAAGGCGACGCTGAAGGATCTCTGCTACGACAACGCCGACGAGGCGACCAACGGCCGCGAGGCCCTCGCCATGTTGAACAAGCGCTTCTACGCGCTCGTCATCTCGGACTGGACCATGGCGCCGATGGACGGCCTCGAACTCCTGCAGACGATGCGGCGCATGCCCCGGCTCGCCGCCGTGCCGTTCATCATGGCGACGTCGGTCTCGCAGGTGAAGTTCGCCACCATCGCGCGCGACGGTGGCCTGACGCACTTCCTGGCGAAACCGGTCACCGCGCGAGGGCTAGCCGAGCGGATCGCCGCCATCTGGGCCGAGCAACCCGCCTGACACCGCCGCGCCGGCCGGCGGTCCACGGGGCGGTCGTCCTCACGCCACCGAGAAACGATGAAGGATCGTGGCGCTGAACCGCTCGCCGGGACGCAGGATCACCGACGGGAAGTCGGGATGGTTCGGCGCGTCGGGGAACGCTTGGGCTTCCAGCGCCAGACCCGCCGTCTGCCGATACGTTCCGCCATGACCGATGAGCGACCCGTTCAGGCTGTTGCTCGTGTAGACCTGGAGCCCGGCGCGGTCGGTTTCCACCTCCAGGACCCGGCCGCTCGGCGCGTGCGTCACTCGCGCGGCGCGCCGGACCGCGCCGGCCTCGCCGTCGAGGACGAAGCAATGGTCGTAGCCGCGCGCGATCAGCATCTGCTCGTCGGTGCCGCGCAGCCGCGGGCCGATGACCACCGGCGTGCGGAAATCGAACGGCGTGTCGGCGACAGGACGCCGCTCGCCGGTCGGGATCTGCCCGTCGTCGGTGGGCAGCACATGGGACGCGAAAACCTGGAGCGCGTGGTCGCCGATGTCGAGCGCGGCGGCGCCGGCCAGGTTGAAATAGGGATGGGCGCTGAGGTTGACCGGCGTCGGTGCCGTGGTGGTCGCTTCCAGCGTGAGCCGCAGCGCGCTGCCTTCCAGGCGGTAGGTCGCCCGCGCCGACACGGCGCCGGGGTAGCCCTGGTCGCCGTCGGGGCTTTCCAGGGTGAAAGTCACGCTGTCGGCGGCGCGCCCCTCGAGCGTCCAGAAACGCTTGCTGAACGCCTGCTTGCCGCCGTGCAGGGTGTTGGCGCCGTCGTTGACGGAAAGCTGGTGGGTCGTGCCGTCGAGCGTGAAGCGGCCACGCGCGATCCGGTTGGCCGTGCGCCCGAGCACCGCGCCGAACGACCCGGCCTTGAGGATGGTGTCGGCGCGGTCGAAGCCGAGCAGCACGTGGTCGAAACGGCCTTGCCGATCGGGCGCCTCGATCGACAGCATGCGCGCGCCATAGTTCGTCAGCCCGATCTTCAGCCGGCCGTTGTCGAGCCTCAGCAGCCCGACCGGCTCGCCGCTCGACGCGTGGCCGAGGATGTCGTCGAAGGTGTCGTTCATGATGTCAGCTTCCCGGGTTCATGAGGCGCGTTCGCGCGGAAGGCGTCGTCGCTCGCGAAGGAGGAACAGCCCGATCGTGCCGGCGAGGAGGGCCACCGTGGCGGCGGCGGCGAGGCCGAGCACGCGTTCGACGCGCAGCGTGTAGAGCCCTGCCGCCGGGTCCCAACCGTAGCAGAGCAGCAAGGCGTGGCCGAGGAGCGAGGCCGGCGCCGCGCCGGTCTCCGTCAGCGCCAGCTTCAGGTCGAAGGGGTTCAGCGCGAAAGGGCTGAGGACCCGTTGCGCGCGCCCGGCCGCGTCGACGAGCACCAGGCCCGCCGGGTGGGCGAACTGCCCGTGCTCGGCGTCGTAGCGTGCCACCAGTCCGACGCTGGCCCGCATGGCGTCGAGCGCCGGCGCGTCGTTGGTGAAGAACAGCCCAACGCGTCGCGGGCTGCCGTCGTCGGCGTGCCCGTCGCGAAAACGCGCGGCGTCGTCGGGTGTCTGGCGATCGTCCAGGGCGACGGAGATGACGTTGTAGTCGCGCCCGAGGGCGAGCGGCACCTGCGGCAGCGTCGCGGACAACTGGTCGAGAACGACGCCGCAAAGCGACTGGCACTTGTAGTCGGTGAAGACGAGCAGCGCCGGCTTGCCGGCCAGCGCGACCCCGAGCGTCTCGTCGCCGGACGGGCCGTGAAGCATGGCGGCCGAGGGGAGGGGGGTGCCGGCGACGAGCTGGAACCCGACGTCTGCGAGATCATGGCGCGACAACCCGGCCCGCGCGGCGCCGCAGCAGCAGAGCGCACCCGCCATCAACCACGCGCTGACAAGACGATGCCTGATCGATCCCGGCTTCACGGCTGGCCCTTCGGTTCGCTCCCCGTCTAGCGCCGGACAGCGGCAACGACAACCGAGCGCGACGTTCACCGTCGCCCGATGCGCATGGTGGAAGTCCCGAAGGGGGGCGGAACGATGGCGTCTCGCCCTCGTTCGTCGAGGAGCACCATGAGCACGACCGCCGTGGCAACGGAGAATCACCATGATCGTCGATAAGGCACGGATCGCCTTGGCCATCGTCGCCGGCGTCGGCTTCGTTCTGGCAGGGACCGACATCGCCGGCGCCGGCACGCGTCGCACGCGGGTTCACCACGCGGGCGTGCACTTCTCGCGCGGTCAGGTGGCGGGCGACGCGACGAGGGGTGGGTATCAGGCCCTGGTCAGCGACGGACCCGGCTCTGGCTTCGGCTTCCACCACATCCCCTATCCCCTTCACGTCGCGGCGGCGAACGCGCACGAGCGGCAGGTCGCCGCTGTTCGTTCAGCCGTCAATACGGATGCTTTCACGCAGGGCTTCAACGGCTTCGGCTTCAGGGGCGACAGCGTTTACGCCGAAGGCAACCGCGCCAGCTACGGCGTTTTCAACGGGGCGGATGGATATGGCTCGCCGTATTTCGCCGGTTACTACGGTCCCGGCGAGGGCGCCGATTACGGCGTGTTCGGTCACGCCTACAACTGAGGTCGGGACCGCCACAGCCGCGTGATCGCGTCCTCGGCCTCGCCAAAAGCGACGTGCGTGAAGTCCGGCAGTTGATGGCGGAAGAAGGTGTCCTGCCGCTTGAGGTAACGTTTCGTGTCGGCTTTGCCCTCGTCGACGGCGGTCGCGAGGTCGATCCGGCCATCGAGATGGCGCGTGAGCGGCGGCACGCCGTGCGCCCTCATGACCGGGAGCGCGGCGTCGAGCCCGCGTTCCCGGAGGCTCTCGACCTCGGCCAGCGCACCGTTTCGCACCATGGCCTCGAAGCGGCGGTCGACGCGCTCGCGGAGGGCCGCCCGGTCCATCGCGAGCGTGACGCCGACGTATCGCCCGACGCCGAGCAGGGGCGGCGAGCGCGTCGCTTGAAAGGCCACTAAGCCTTCGCCCGTCGCGAGCTGCACCTCCAGAGCCCGCGTCACGCGCTGCGGATCGGTCGGCCGCAGGCGCTCGGCCGTATCCGGATCGCGTCGCGCCAGTTCCGCGTGCAGCGCCTCCGGGGAGAGGGACAAGGCCCACAGGCGCACCGCCGCGCGGACCGCCGCCGGGACGGGCGGGATGTCCGACAAACCTTGCGTCAGCGCCTTGAAGTATAGCCCGGTCCCGCCGACGAGGATCGGCGTGAGACCCGACGCTGCGGCCATCCGCAACGCGCCCTCGACGTCGGCGAGCCAGCGGGCCACGGAATGGCTGGTCGCGCCGTCGATGGCGCCGTAGAGGGCGTGCGGCACGAGAGCCTCGTCGGACGCCGTGGGACGAGCCGTGATGATCCGGAGATCGCGGTAGACCTGCATCGAATCCGCGTTGATGACCAGGCCGCCGAACGCGCGGGCCAAGCGGAGCGCCAGGGCCGACTTGCCGCTCGCCGTCGGTCCTGCGATGAGGATGGCGGCAGGCCCTTCCTTCCAAGTTTTCCGGCAGCCCTCAGACACGATGACCCATTTCGCGACCCTGATCACCTCGCCGGCCGCGCCCTCCCTGTCGGATGCGCTGCTGGCGCGCGCGGCAAACGCCCTGCCCGACGCCCGTGCGCCGACGTGGCTCGCTCCCGGCATCGCCGCCGACCTTCCCTTCGCACCCCCTGCCGGCACCGACAACACCCGCTGGGCGCAGGCGGCGCGTGCCGCGCTCGGCCCCGCCCCCGTCGATATCGTGGTGCAGGCGGCGGGTGGCCGGCGCAAGCGCCTCCTCGTCGCCGACATGGATTCGACGCTCGTCGAGCAGGAGTGCATCGACGAACTCGCCGACGCCGTCGGCCTGCGGGCGGAGGTGTCCGACATCACCGCGCGATCCATGCGCGGCGAGCTCGCCTTCGAGCCGGCCTTGCTCGAACGCGTGGCGCTGCTGCGCGGGCTCGACGTCGCGGTGGCGACGGGGGTCATCGACCGCATCACGCTGATGCCGGGCGCGCGGACCCTCGTGCGGACCATGCGGGCGCACGGCGCCACCGTCGCCATCGCGTCGGGCGGCTTCACCCTGTTCACCGCCCACGTCGCCCGGTTGCTCGGCGCCGACCGCCACCACGCCAACACGCTCGAGGTCGCCGGCGGCCGCCTCACCGGCACCTTGCGCGGGCCGATCTTCGGCCGGGCGGGGAAGCGGACCGTGCTGCGGGGCTTGCGCGACGAGCTGGGCCTCGCAGCCGAGCAGACGCTGGCGGTCGGCGACGGCGCCAACGACCTCGCCATGTTGGAGGAGGCGGGCCTCGGCGTCGCCTACCGGGCCAAACCCGCCGTGTCGTCCGTCGCGCGGGCCCGCATCGACCATGGCGACCTGACCGCGCTGCTCTATCTCCAGGGCTATACCGTCGACGAGTTCGTCATGTGAACCGCAACGCCATCACCGACGTCGCCGGGGTACGGATCGGGCAAGCGTCGGATGCCGCCCTCGCCTCCGGCGTGACGGCCGTCCTGTTCGACGAGCCGGCCGTCGCTTCGGTGTCGATCGGCGGCGGCGCGCCCGGCTCGCGCGACACGGCGCTGCTGGAGCCCGGCATGACCGTGGAGCGGGTCGACGCTCTGGTGCTCGCCGGCGGTTCCGCCTTCGGCCTCGATGCCATGGGCGGCGTCCAGAGCATCCTTCGCGCGCGAGGGCGGGGGTTCCGGGTGCGCGACGTCGTCGTGCCGATCGTGCCGGGCGCGATCCTGTTCGACCTCGCCAATGGCGGCGACAAGGCGTGGGGCGACGCGCCGGTCTATTGGCACCTCGGCCGCGCCGCCGCCGCTGCAGCAACCCTCGATGTCGCGACCGGCAGCGTCGGTGCCGGACTCGGCGCCACCACGGCGACGGTGAAGGGCGGCCTCGGCACGGCGAGCTGCGTCACGTGCGGCGGCTTCACGCTCGGCGCCATCGTCGCGGTCAACGCGCTCGGCTCCGCCACGATCGGCGCCGGGCCGCACTTCTGGGCGGCACCCTACGAGCGCGACGGCGAGTTCGGCGGACGCGGCTGGCCGAGCCCGTGGCCGGCCGACGCCGTCGCCGTCCCGATCAAGGGGCAGGGTGCACCCGTACCGGGCAACACGACCATCGCCGTCGTCGTCACCGACGCCGCGCTGACGAAAGGGCAAGCCAAACGCCTGGCACTGATGGCGCAGGACGGACTGGCGAAGGCGTTGCGCCCGACCCACGCGGCGCTCGACGGCGACACGGTCTTCGCCGCCGCCACCGGCCGGGCGAAGCGCTTGCCGGACGCCGGCGACCTCGTCGTCATCGGCACGCTCGCCGCCGATTGCCTTGCGCGGGCGATCGCGCGCGGGATCCACGACGCGACGGCGCTACCGTTCGCCGGCGCGCTGCCGAGCTGGCGCGACCGTTTCTCGTGACCGCCGACCGGAACGGCGTCCGAACCCTGACGGCGCGCGCGCTGCTCCTCGGCGATCGCATCGACGCGGCGGGACTGGAGCGTGCGGACATGATCTCCGCCAACCCGCTCGCCTTCCGTGCCGGCGCGGCCGGCTTCGTGGTGTTGTACCGCTTCGGGGTCGCGGTGATGGTGGGCTTGTCGCCGCTGGAAGAGGACGAGGCGATCTCCGGCATCAAGCTGCGCCTGTCCGGGCCGCACGCCCACGTCGACGACGAGACGGCCGTGCTCGAAATCTCAGCTGACGACGACGACCGAATCCCGCCCGGCGGCACCATCGCGATGCGTGACCTGTCGCCGGCGCGGATGCTGGTCGTCGCCGACGCGCTGGCCAAAACGGTCTCGCTCGGGCGCGACGAGCGCGAGGTGAACGCGGTGTTCGACGTGGTCGAGCCGTTCGCCGCGCGCCTGTTCTCGGCCGGTCGCACGCCGCGCAGCCGCCGCTCCATGCTGAAGCTGATCGGTCAGACGCTGCTGGTGCAGCATCGCGTCTCCGGGCGCGTCGCGATCGGCGAGAAACCCGACGTGCTGTGGGACCGCCCCGACCTGGAGCGGCTCTACGCCCGGCTGGTCGACGAGTACGAACTCCGCGAACGCGCCGACACCCTGAAGCGCAAGCTCGACGTCATCGCCGAGACGGCGCGCGCGCTGACCGACATCATCGACGCCGACCGTTCGACCCGGCTGGAGGTTGTTGTGGTGTTGCTGATCCTGGCCGAGATCCTGCTGAGCGTGGGACAGATCGTGTTGTCGCGTCATTAGGGTGGCACCCAGCGAGCGATCCGCGCGCTTCCCGCCGCGGATTTCAAGGAAGCCGTCCGGCGAGTGATCCGTCGGCGATGTTAACGTTGCGCTTCGAGATTCTCGCGACATGGGGATCGATCGCGCCTCGGCCCCATTGAGGCCAATCGATCTATCCCTATATTACCGCCAGTTCATCTTGAACGATAGGATACGTCACGTGAAATCCATGAAAGTTAATCTTGCTCTCGCGGCCGTCCTCGTGACGTTCTCGGCGCTTCCCAGCACCGCTCAGACGAGCAACACGGATACGCCCACCGCACCCGCCATGCAGCGCGGCAGCACGGTGAACAACAGGGCCAACGCCAACCAGCGCGCGCCTGGTGAAGCGCAGGAACTCTCGCCCGACACGAAGCAGTCCGCGACGGGCGGGCCGTCCGGTGGGTTCGGTCGCGGCGGCGCCGCCGGCGGCAACTAAAGCGGTCGTTCACGCCGCGCCCAAGACGACATTGGTCGATCCGCCGTGTTGGCGGATCGACGCGTGTCAGTCGATCGGCGAACGCGCGCTCGCTCTCGGTAAACGTCTTCGCTGATGTTGAAATCTGCATCTTTGAGACGGTTATTGGGGATATTTGGCGGTAGCTAATCCTGGGATCGCGTAGACAGCGATGGAGTAGTGCGCGCCTCCGGCATTCGATTGGCTGGTGAGGTCATCCTCGCCAGTGCGTCCCACCGAGATGCGGCGATCGCACCGATGGTCAGACGTGTCGCGGAAAGTGGCGTCACGCGGCGCTGCGGCGTATGCCGGGTCTAGTCACGCCCAGCTTTTACGGACAGGTGCAAGCGTGGTAACGGCTTGGCCCATCAAGCCGGCGAGCATCGATGCGTCCTCTCCAGATCCTTCCCTCCGTCCTGTCCGCCGATTTCGCCAAGCTCGGTGACGAGGTGCGGGCGGTGGTCGAGGCAGGCGCGGACGCGTTGCATCTCGACGTCATGGATGGGCACTTCGTCCCCAACATCACCTTCGGTCCGGGCGTGGTCGCGGCGATGCGGCCGCACACACCGGCGTCCTTCGACGTGCACCTGATGATCGCGCCGGTTGACCCCTACCTGGAGGGCTTCGCGGCAGCGGGTGCCAATTCCATCCTGGTGCACGCCGAGGCCGGGCCGCACGTGCACCGCTCGCTGCAGACGATCAAGGCGCTCGGCTTGCAGGCCGGCGTCGCGATCAATCCCGGCACGCCGGTCGAGGCGGTGCGCGACGTGCTCGACCTCGCCGACATCGTGCTGGTGATGACGGTCAACCCCGGCTTCGGCGCGCAGCGTTTCCTGCCGTCCTGCGTCGCCAAGATCCGAGACGTCGCGGCGATGATCGCCGGCCGCGCGATCGACATCGAGGTCGACGGTGGGATCGATGAACGAACCGCCGCGACCGTCGCCGGCGCCGGTGCCAACCGGCTGGTCGCCGGCAGCGCCGTCTTTCGCGATGGCCCGGCCGGCTACAGGACGCACATCGATGCCATCCGTCGCGCCGCGCTGACCGCGCGGGGCGAGTTGATCTAGCCGCTTCTCGAGAATGGCCGTCGCATGATCCCCCGCTACTCCCGCCCCGCCATGGTCGCCATCTGGGAGCCGCAGACCCGTTTCCGTATCTGGTTCGAGATCGAGGCGCACGCCTGTGACGCGCTCGCCGAACTGGGCGTGATCCCGAAGGAGAGCGCGGCGACGATCTGGGAGAAGGCCGGGCACGTGACCTTCGACGTCGCGCGCATCGACGAGATCGAGCGGGTGACGCGCCACGACGTCATCGCCTTCCTCACCCATCTGGCCGAGTTCGTCGGCGAGGACGCCCGCTTCATCCACCAGGGCATGACCTCGTCGGACGTGCTCGACACCTGCCTCGCCGTGCAACTCGCCCGCGCGTCCGACATCCTCATCGCCGACGTCGACGCGCTGCTGGCGGCCCTGAAACGCCGCGCCCACGAGCACCGGATGACGCCGACCGTCGGCCGCTCCCACGGCATCCACGCCGAGCCCGTCACCTTCGGCCTCAAGCTCGCCCAGGCTTACGCCGAGTTCGACCGCTGCCGCGCCCGCCTGGTGGCCGCCCGCGCGGAGATCGCCACCTGCGCGATCTCGGGGGCGGTCGGCACCTACGCCAACATCGACCCCCGCGTGGAGGCCCACGTCGCGGCCAAGCTCGGCCTGACGCCCGAACCGGTCTCCACCCAGGTCATCCCGCGCGACCGCCATGCGATGTTCTTCGCGACGCTGGGTGTGGTCGCCTCCTGCCTGGAGCGCCTCGCGGTCGAGATCCGCCACCTCCAGCGCACGGAGGTTGGGGAGGCGGCGGAATACTTCGCCGAGGGGCAGAAGGGCTCCTCCGCCATGCCGCACAAGCGCAATCCGGTGCTGACCGAGAATGTCACCGGTCTGGCCCGCCTCGTGCGCGGCATGGCGGTGCCGGCGATGGAGGACGTCGCGCTCTGGCACGAGCGCGACATCTCGCACTCCTCCGTCGAGCGGATGATCGGGCCGGACGCGACCGTGACGCTCGACTTCGCCTTGGCGCGGATGACCGGCGTGATCGAGAAGCTGGTCGTCTATCCCGACACCATGCGCAGGAACCTCGATCACCTCGGCGGCCTCATCCACTCGCAGCGCGTGCTCCTCGCCTTGACCCAGCGCGGCGTCTCGCGCGAGCGGGCCTACGCGCTGGTACAGCGCAACGCCATGCCTGTTTGGCGCGGCGAAGGCGAGTTCCTCGCCCTGCTGAAGGCCGACCGCGACGTGGCCGAGGTGCTGGACGGGACGGAGCTGGAGGCGTTGTTCGACCTCGGCTACCACCTGAAGAACGTCGACGCGATCTTCGCGAGGGTGTTCGGCGACGCCTAGCGCCATTCGTCCGGTGCGAACCACGTCGTCGATCCCCGATCCGCGCACCGGCTTCCGGGCAAATCCGCTGCGCTACGACAAGTTGGAACCTCGGACTCGGGTCCATGATCCGGTCGAGGGCTTCAGCAACGTGGAAACCCGAGCGTCCTCATCGGTCGTCACCTCACCTCTGAAAGCGCGTCTTCAGCTCCGGCACCGTGATCGACCAGATGAAGTAGCCGACCTTGGCCAGCGCCTTCTCGATCTCGGCCACGGGGACGTTGACCCAAGGCGTCGCGGTCGCGAGATCGACTTGGCCGATCGCCTCCCAGGGCGCGCCTTCCTGCGGAAGGTTGCCGCCGCTCCCGTCGGTCGTGAGCGCGACGCGCTGGTTCGCCCTGTCATGCGGCTTAAACCTGTAGACCACCATCACCGCGCCCTTTCGTCGTCGCGCGGCGAGAAGCAAGATCGAGACCGGCACCTTTGACCGATCTCGATCGATGGGACACACGGCGCCTGGGATTTCGTGACCGACGTGTCGACCAAGCGCACCCGGTGCGCGACGCGCCCCGCGTAAGGGTGTGGCCGCGCCCACGCCGTCCCCAGTCCTAAGCGGCCTTCTTGGTCGCGATCGCCGCCAGCGTGCGCAGGATCGTGCGGGTGCCCTCCAGCCGCGCCTTGTCGCTGGCGAAGTCGCGGATGAACACGAGCTTCATGTCCGGCCGGACCTTGGCCTCGGGTCCCTGCTCGTTGACGTATCGGACCAGCCCCTGCGGGTTGGCGAAGGAATTGTCGCGAAAGGCGATGATCACGCCCTTGGGGCCGGCGTCGACCTTCTCGACGTGGGCGCGGCGGCACAAGGCCTTGATCGAGACGAGCTTCATCAACTGCTCGACCTCGGTCGGCAGCGGGCCGAAACGGTCGATCAGCTCGGCGGCGAAGCCCTCGATGTCAGCATCCTCCTCCAGCGTCGCCATGCGCCGGTAGAGCTGCACCCGCAGCTGCGGATCCTCCACGTAGCTGTCGGGGATCGTCACCGGCGTGCCGGTCTGGATCTGCGGCGACCAAGCCTCCGCCGGCGGCTCGTCGGCGATGCCGAGCTTGAGCGCCTCGATCGCCTCCTGCAGCATCTCCTGGTAGAGTTCGTAGCCGACCTCCTTGATGTGGCCGGACTGCTCGTCGCCGAGCAGGTTGCCGGCGCCGCGGATGTCGAGGTCGTGACTCGCCAGCTGGAACCCGGCGCCGAGCGTGTCCAGGCTGTCGAGCACCTTGAGGCGCCGCTCGGCCTGCACCGTCACCGTCTTGTTGGCCGGCAGCGTCAGCAGCGCGTAGGCGCGCGTCTTGGAGCGGCCGACCCGCCCGCGCAGCTGGTAGAGCTGCGCCAGGCCGAACATGTCGGCGCGGTGCACGATCAGGGTGTTGGCGGTCGGGATGTCGAGCCCGGACTCGACGATCGTGGTCGACAGCAGGATGTCGTACTTGCCGTCGTAGAAGGCGGACATCTTGTCCTCCAGCTCGCTCGGCGGCATCTGCCCGTGCGCCACCACCACCTTGGCCTCCGGCACCGCCTGCCGCAGGAAGGCCATGGCGTCGTCGAGGTACTCGATGCGCGGGCAGACGTAGAAGCTCTGACCGCCGCGGTAGCGCTCGCGCAGCAGCGCCTCGCGCACCAGCAGCTCGTCGAACGGGGACACGGAGGTGCGCACCGCCAGCCGGTCGACCGGCGGCGTCGCGATGATGGACAGGTCGCGCACGCCCGACATGGCGAGCTGCAGCGTGCGCGGGATCGGCGTGGCGGAGAGGGTCAGCACGTGGACCTCGGCGCGCAGGTCCTTGAGACGCTCCTTGTGCTTGACGCCGAAGTGCTGCTCCTCGTCGACGATCACCAGCCCGAGGTCCTTGAACGCGACGCCCTTGCCGAGCACGGCGTGGGTGCCGACCACGATGTCGACCGCGCCCGACGCGAGCCCCGCCTTGGCCTCCTTCAGGTCGGCGGCGCTCGCCATGCGCGACAGTTGCATGACCTTGATCGGCAGGTGGGCGAAGCGCTGGGTGAAGCCCTTGAAGTGCTGGCGGGCGAGCAGGGTGGTGGGGGCCACCACCACCACCTGCTTGCCGTTGATGGCGGCGGCGAAGGCGCCACGCATCGCCACCTCCGTCTTGCCGAAGCCGACGTCGCCGCAGATCAGCCGGTCCATCGGACGACCGGATGCCATGTCCTCCAGCGTCGCGTCGATGGCGCCGAGCTGGTCCTCCGTCTCGTCGTACGGGAAGCCGGCGCAGAACTCGGCGTAAAGCCCCTCGGGCGCCGTCAGCTTCGGCGCCTCCTTGGTGGCGCGCGCGGCGGCGATCTGGATCAGGCCGGCGGCCATCTCCAGGACCCGCTTGCGCATGCGCGCCTTGCGCTTCTGCCAGCCGGCGCCCCCCAGCCGGTCGAGCTGGACCTCCGTGTCCTCCGAGCCGTAGCGCGACAGCAGCTCGAGGTTCTCGACCGGCAGGAACAGCTTGACGCCGTCGGCGTAGTGCAGCTCCAGGCAGTCGTGGCGCACGCCCGCCGCCTCGATCGGGTGCAGGCCGGTGAAGCGGCCGATCCCGTGCTCGGCGTGCACCACGATGTCGCCGGCCGCGATCGAGCCGATCTCCGTCAGGAAGTTCGCCGCGCGCTTGGCGTTCTTGCGCTTGCGCACGAGGCGGTCGCCGAGGATGTCCTGCTCGGAGATCACCGCGAGGTCGTCCGTCTCGAAACCTTCCTCCAGGCCGAACACGGCGAGCGCCGCCTTCTTGCCCTTGAAGTGCAGCGCGTGGCCGAGCGAGGACACGGCCTGCACGGCTTTCAGGCCGTGGTCGGCGAGCACGCCGGCGAGGCGCTCGCGCGAACCCTCCGACCAGGCGGCGACGATCACGTGCTTGCCGCCGCCCTGCAGCGTGCGGACGTGCTCGGCGGTGGCCTCGAAGACGTTTTTTGACTCGTCCGTCCGCTCCGGCGCGAAGTTGCGGCCGAGCCTGCCGCCGGCGTCGACGGTCAGGCCCCGCGTTTCCGCGTGCCCGGTGGCGGCGAGCTGCACGGTGGACTGCTCGGCGAGCCGCTTCGTCCACGCCTTCTCGTCGAGGTACAGCGCGTCGGCGGGCAGCGGCTTGTAGGACGAGTTGCCCTTGGCGGCCTCGTGCGCCGTCCGGCGCGCGTCGTGGTAGTCGTTGATCTGGGCCAGGCGCTCGGTCGCCGCCTCGCGGACCTGCGGGTCGAGGATGAGCGGCGCGCCGCCGATGTAGGAGAAGATCGTGTCGAGCTTCTCGTAGAACAGCGGCAGCCAATGCTCGAAGCCCGGGCTGCGGCGCCCCTCGCTCACCGCCTCGTACAGCGTGTCGCCGCGCGTGTGGCCGCCGAACTCGGCGGTGTAGGCGTGGCGGAACCGCTTGATGGCCTCGCTCGTCAGCTGCACCTCGCTCATCGGCACGAGGTCGAGGCCGCGCAGCTGGCCGGACGTGCGCTGCGTCTCGGGATCGAAGGTGCGGATCGACTCCAGCGTGTCGCCGAAGAAGTCGAGGCGGATCGGCTCCGTGAGCGCGGGGGCGAACAGGTCGAGGATGCCGCCGCGCACCGCGTACTCGCCGGTGTCGCGCACGGTGGTGCTGCGGACGAACCCGTTGATCTCCAGCCACTGGACGAGCCCGTCCCGCTCGAGCGCGTTGCCGGGCGCGGCCGACAGCGTGTCCTTGGCGACCTTCGCCAGCGGCGGTACCCGCTGCAGCATGGCGGCGACGCTGGTCGAGAGCAGGCGCGGGCGCTCCTCCGAGGAGCGGGAGCGGGCGAGCCGCGCCAGCGCCGTCATGCGGCGGGCGGACACGGCGGCGTTGGGCGAGACGCGGTCGTAGGGCTGGCAGTCCCAGGCCGGCAGGTCGACGATCTCGATGCCCGGCGCGGCGAAGGCCATGGCCTCGTTGAACGCGCGGGCGCGCCCGTCGTCGCGGGCGACATGGACGAAGACGACGGCGCGCTTCTCCGCGTCGCGGGCGAGCGCCTGGGCGAGATCGGCGACGCAGAACGCGTCGAATCCCTCCGGCACGGAGGACAGGGTGAGGGAGCCGCCCTTCCTGAGTTCGGCGACGGCGCGTTTCAGATCGGTCACGGGTGCGGCTTGCGAGGGGTCGGCGTCTTTCTGGGCTGGACCGCGCCGAAAGTCGAGCGCGGCGTTCGCGGCGAACGCGCGCGTCCCTGTGGGATCAACCGGGGCCTCAGGCCACGGGAGGGCGATCGCCCTCCCGTGGCCCGGCGTGGCGGTCAGCGAATGACGCTGGTCTTGGCGCTCACGCGATGGTTCTCCGCCACGTGCCGGACACCCAGCGCCCGCGCGACCTTCGTGCCGAGGACGCGGTGGGCGAGCGCGCCGCGCTTCCCGAAGCCGCGAGCCACGTGGACATGGTGACGCTTGGCGAGCGAGATCCTGCTCTTCAGCTTGCGGAAGCCCATCTTGACGGGACCGGTCCGGCCCGTGGTGCTCCTGCCCGCGACCTTCTTGGCCGCGACGTTCTTGGCAACGGTGCTCTTGGCCATCGTGCTCTTGGCCATCGTGCTCTTGGCTACGGTGCTTTTGGCTGCGGTGCCCTCGGCCGCGACGCCGTTTCCGGCGGTCTTGGCCGTGACGGCGTGGGTCGTGGCGGCACGGGGCGTGACGTTGGTGGACGCGCCGGCGGCGGTCGCGGTCGCGAGCGCGAGGACGAGGGCGGTGGCGGTGGTCTTGAAGAAGGTCATGGCGGTCTCCGGTGGTTTGTGTCCGCTCGATTGAGCGTGGAGCCCTTCTAGGACGCGCCGACTGAACGGGGCCGGAAGCCCGCGTTCAGCCGCGCTTCACCCCGCGCGACGGTTCACGATCGCTCGGCGCGTCCGTCCTCCGCGTCCCGCGTCCCAGGGCCGTCGCGCGTTTCCTCGATCCGGTGTCCTACCGCCAGCGCCCGTAGCGCCACGGCGTGCGCCAGCTGGCGGCCGGCGGCACCTCGCCGACGGGATCGTAGCCGCTGGTGCCGAAAGGGTGACATCGGCAGATCCGCGCCGCTCCCATCCAGCCGCCGGCCCACACGCCGTGGCGCGCGATCGCCTCGTCGGTGTAGGCGGAGCAGCTCGGCAGGTGGCGGCACTGGCGCCCGAGCGCCGCCGAGATCGTGAGCTGGTAGAAGCGGATCGCGCCGTGCGCCGCCAAGCGGATCAGAACGGCCATACGCGTCGGTCTCAAGGGGTCCACGGCTCCTTATGCCGCGCTGTGTGGCTTGGGTGCACTGGCGTGAGCGGCTAAGCCGTAGCCATAGTGGCCTCGTCGGACATCATGATATCCAAGTAGGTGACCTAGGTGCGCTTCTCCTTAGCCGTCAGCGTTCTCGCGAGTCTCAGCCTCGTGTCCTTCGCCGTGCCGGCCTTCGCTGCGGATCTGCCCGACCGCTCGGTGACGCCCACCTTCGTCGAGCCCGCGACCTCGGGCTACACGGTCATCATCGGGGTCGGCCCCGACGTGGCCAACCAGTTCCCCGGCTCCAAGTCGGTCACCGTCTACCCGAGCGTGCACCTCAGCTACCGCAAGGTCGGCGAGGTCGATCCCTTCTACACGCCCGACGACGCCTTCGATATTTCCATCTACGAGAACTCGTACTTCCGCGTCGGACCGGCGGCCGCCTTCAACGAGCGCCGCGGCCTGTCGGACGGCAACGGCAACTTCAACGGGCTGCCCAACGTCGGCGACACGCTCCAGCTGGGCGGCTTCGTCGAAGTCAACCCGGTCCCCAACCACCTCCGCCTACGCGGCGAGATCCTTCAGGGCGTGACCGGCAGCAAGAGCCTGACCGGCAACATCCACGCCGACGCCTACACCAAGTTCGGGCCGTTCGAAGTCTCGATCGGACCGCGGCTCCAGTTCGGCGACGATCGCTTCGCCAGCGATTACTTCAGCGTCTCGCAGTTCGCCTCGACGGTCAACGGCAGGATAGGGCCCTACAACGCGAGCGGCGGCCTGACGGAGGTCGGCGGCCTCGCCACGGTGCGCTACACCATCAGCCCCCAATACAGCCTCCTCGCCTTCGGCGGCGCCAACGAACTCGTCGGCAGCGTCGGCGACAGCCCGATTCCGAACGTGCTCGGCTCGAAGGTCCAGTTCACCGCCGGCGCGACGCTGAACTACACCTTCAACTTCAAAGGCTTTGGCATACTGGGCTACTGAGCGGCCTCGTCGCGCTCCGGCCCCGGGCCGCCGGCCGCGGTCGGCCGCCCCGCACGCGCCTCGATCTCGCTCGCCGCCTGGGCCGCCGCCTCGAAGCTCAGCAGCGTCGAGGCGTGGCGGGCCTTGTAGTCGCGGACGGGGGCGAGCGTCGCCGCCTCGGCCCAGTCCCCGTCGGGCGGCGGACCGCTGGCCTTGAGCATGGCGCGCACTTGGTCGCGCACCCCCCGCAGCTCGGCGGCGGTGGCGCCGATCACGTGGCGCGCGACGATCGCGGCGGACGCCTGCCCGAGCGCGCAGGCCTTCACGTCCTGGGCGAAGTCGCTGACCCTGCCATCCGTCATCGAGAGGTCCGTGACGATCGTCGAGCCGCAAAGCTTGGAATGCACCCGGGCGGTCGCCTGCGGGTGATCGAGCCGGCCGAGGCGCGGGATGTTGCCGGCCAGTTCCAGGATGCGCTGATTGTAGATATCGTTCAGCATGGTGCCTTCATCAGCATAACGTCTTCACACGGCCTCTTTCGAGGCATGGTATCGTCCGGTCGGGCCGCCCGGTCACAAGCCGCCAAGCATCCTATATAGGATCGGACGCCGCGCCGAGTGAGGGACGCGCGACGGACATCGCCGACGCTCCGGCGCGACGGGGATGGCGCCATCTCAACGAGGGAGAGGACCGGACGTGGACGATGTTGTGAGGGCCACGCGCGACGGCGCGTCGCCGCCCGGTGACGGGACCTTCTCGAAGCGGCCGAGCCGCGAGGAGGCGGAGGCTGCGGTGCGCACGTTGCTCGCCTACGCCGGCGACGATCCGACCCGCGAGGGGCTGTTGGAAACGCCCCGTCGCGTGGTCGCGTCCTTCGATGAACTCTACGGCGGCTACCACGTCGACCCCGCGAGCGTGCTGACGCGCGTCTTCGAGGACGTGCACGGCTACGACGACCTGATCGTGATGCGGGACATCCCGTTCATGTCGCATTGCGAGCACCACATGATCCCCTTCACCGGCCGCGCGCACGTCGGCTACTACCCGAGTGGGGAAGGAGTGGTCGGCCTTTCCAAGCTCGCCCGCCTCGTCGACATCTTCGCCAAGCGCCTGCAGACGCAGGAGGCCCTGACCGCCCAGGTCATCAGCGCGCTAGAGCTGAACCTCCGCCCGCGCGGCTGCGCCGTGATGATCGAGGCCGAGCACATGTGCATGGCGGCGCGCGGCGTGCGCAAGACCGGCACCTCCACGGTGACGACCCGCTTCGCCGGCTGCTTCAAGACGGACCCGAGCGAGCAGGTCCGCTTCCTGAGCCTGATCCGCGCCGGCCGCTGACCCATGTCGCCCGCCGAACTGGAGGAGGGAACAGCGTTCCGGCCGCGCTTCGACCGCGACGGCCTCGTCGTCTGCGTGACGCTCGACGACCGCGACGGCGCCGTCCTGATGCTGGCCCACATGAACGCCGAGTCGCTCCGCCTGACGCTGGAGACCGGCGTCGCCCACTACTGGTCGCGGTCGCGGCGCTCGCTCTGGCGCAAGGGGGACACGTCCGGCCAGACGCAGGCGGTGGTCGAGATCCGCACCGACTGCGACCAGGACGCCCTGCTGATGCGCGTGACGCCGGGCGGCGACGGGGGCGCCTGCCACACCGGGCGCCGATCGTGCTTCTACCGTGTCGTGCGCGTCGCCGGCGACGCCGGCCCGGTCCTGGCTTTCGATCCCGCTTGACCGCCGGCCGCTTCCGCGTTCAGGCCGTCGTCGCGCTCAAGCGGTGGCGATGTACTCGCGCAACGCCGAGTGCTCGGCCTCCATCTGCTCCAGGCGATATTTGATGGCGTCGCCCGTCGACACGAGGCCGACCAGTTTCCCTTCCTCGACGATCGGCATGTGCCGGAACTTGCCCGCCGACATCGTCTGCATGACGTGGATCACGTCATCCGTCTCGGACGCGGTGACGACATCGTGCGTCATGTGGTCGGACACTGGATCCTCCATCGCGTCGACGCCGCGTCGGGCGATCGCGCGCACCACGTCGCGCTCGGACACGATGCCGACCATCGCGCCGGCGTCGTCGGCGATGACCAGCGCGCCGATGTGCTTGGCCGCGAGCACGTCGACGACGTCCCTCAGCGTGGCGCGCGGCGGAACCGTCGCGACGGTTCGGCCCTTGTTGGCGAGAATGCGGGCTACAGTCATCGTCCTGCCTCCCTTGAAGTCCTTCACGAAATCGGTCTCTAAACAGCATGGAGGATGCATCGCGTGGACGGGGGCCGCAAGACCGCTCGGCCGAACGGCCCATCCCTCGAACGAGGGCCTCCCGCCCGCACGGGAACGGGCGCCGCGGGGCATGCTGACGATGAACGAGGCTGACGGAGGTCAAGGGCGGACATGAGCGCGGATGCGATGACGACCGACGCCGCCAAGGCGCCGAGCAAGGCGGCGGGCGCGGCGGCGCGGCCCGACGGGGCCGAGCGCCTGCCGCAGGACGGCGAGGAGCAGGCGGGCGAGGCCAAGCGCGCCCCGGGCGGCACGGCCTCTCCGGCGGCCGGCATCGCCCTCATGGATACGCTGGGCGGCCTCGCGCAACGGCCGGACGAGCTCGCGACATCCCCCCAGCGCTTCATCAACCGCGAGCTGTCCTGGCTCGAGTTCAACCGCCGCGTCCTCCAGGAGGCGTCGAACCGCAACCACCCGCTGCTCGAGCAGCTACGCTTCCTGTCGATCTCCGCCACCAACCTCGACGAGTTCTTCATGGTGCGCGTGGCCGGGCTGCGCGGTCAGGTCCGCCAGGGCGTGACCAGCGCCTCGGACGACGGGCTGTCGCCGGCCGATCAACTGGTCAAGATCCGTGAAGGCGTCACCCGACTGGCCGCCGAGCAGCAGCGTCGCTGGCGCGAGTTGCGGCGCGAGCTCGCGATGACCGGCATCCTCCTGGTCGACCCCGACGACCTCGGCGGCGACGACGTCGCCTGGTTGCAGGGCCACTTCAACGCCAACGTCTTTCCCCTGCTCACACCGCTCGCCATCGACCCGGCGCACCCGTTCCCTTTCATCCCGAACTTCGGCTTTTCCATCGCGCTCGAACTGTCGCGGCCGCGCGACAACCGGACGCTCCGGGCGCTGATCCGTCTGCCGGCGCGCAGCGAGCGCTTCATCCGCCTGCCGCCGCACGACGACGGAACGGCGCGCTTCGTGTCGATCGAAACGCTCGTCGGCATGTTCACGCAGTCGCTGTTCCCGGGCTACCTGCTCAAGGGTTCGGGCGCGTTCCGCGTCATCCGCGACAGCGACCTCGAGATCATGGAGGAGGCCGAGGACCTCGTGCGCCTGTTCGAATCGGCTTTGAAGCGCCGTCGCCGGGGTTCGGTGATCCGGCTCGAATACGACAGCCTGATGCCGGACTCGCTCCGCGCCTTCATCACCGCCGAGATCGGCGTCGTGAACGACGAGACCTTCGTGCTCGACGGCATGCTGGCGCTGAACGAGCTGTCGGAGATCGTCGCCCTCGACCGGCCCGAGCTGAAGTTCAAGCCCTACAACCCGCGCTTCCCCGAGCGCGTGCGCGACAACGGCGGCGACTGCTTCCTCGCCATCCGGCAGAAGGACCTCGTCGTCCACCACCCTTACGAGTCCTTCGACGTCGTCGTGCAGTACCTTAACCAGGCGGCGCGCGATCCCAACGTGGTGGCGATCAAGCAGACGCTGTACCGGACCTCGTCGGACAGCCCGATCGTCAAGGCGCTGATCGAGGCGGCGGAGGCCGGCAAGTCGGTCACCGCGCTGATCGAGCTGAAGGCCCGCTTCGACGAGGAGGCCAACATCCGCTGGGCCCGCGACCTGGAGCGGGCGGGCGCCCAGGTGGTGTTCGGCTTCATCGAGCTGAAGACGCACGGCAAGCTGTCGATGGTGGTCCGGCGCGAGGGCAAGCTGCTCGTCACCTACTGCCACGTCGGCACCGGCAACTACCATCCCAACACCGCCAAGATCTACACGGACGTGTCCTTCTTCACCGCCGATCCGGCGATCGGGCGCGACGTGGGGCGCGTGTTCAATTTCATCACCGGCTACGCCGAGCCTGACGGGTTGGAGCGCCTCGCCCTGTCGCCGATGTCGCTGCGCGAACGCTTCATGCGCAACCTCGACGCGGAGGTTGGCTTCGCCAAGGCCGGCAAGCGGGCGGCGGTCTGGCTGAAGTGCAACGCGCTCGTCGATCCCGCCATCATCGACGCGCTCTATAAGGCGAGCCAGGCCGGCGTGCAGGTCGACTGCGTCGTGCGCGGCATCTGCTGCCTTCGTCCCGGCGTGCCGGGCCTGTCCGACAACATCAGGGTCAAGTCGATCATCGGGCGCTTCCTCGAGCATGCCCGCATTTACTGCTTCGGGAACGGTCACGCCCTGCCGCACCCGAAGGCGCTCGTCTACCTGTCGTCCGCCGACCTGATGCAGCGCAACCTCGATCGCCGCGTCGAGATCATGCTGCCGGTGCTGAATCCCACGGTGCACGAGCAGGTGCTCGACCAGATCATGGTCGCCAACCTGCTCGACAACCAGCAGTCCTACCGCGTCTCGCCCGACGGCTCGTCGACGCGGATCGGTCCGGCCGCCGGCGACGAGCCGTTCAACGCGCATTCCTACTTCATGACGAACCCCAGCCTGAGCGGACGCGGCAAGAGCCTGAAGGAATCGAGCCCGCGGACGCTGTTCAAGCGCCTGGAAAACCGTTGAATCCTCCGGCGGCCCGGGTGGCCCCATCGGCCGACAGGCCGGTCGCCATCGTCGACATCGGTTCGAACTCGGTCCGCCTCGTCGCCTACGACAACCTCGACCGCTCGCCGATCCCGGCCTTCAACGAGAAGTCGCTGTGCGCGCTCGGCAACGGCGTCGTCAGCACCGGCAAGCTCTCGAAAGGCGGCATCGACAAGGCGTTGACGGCGCTGCGCCGCTTCCGCGTGCTGACGAACCTCATGGGCATAGAAGATGTCCACGTGATCGCGACCGCCGCCGCGCGCGACGCCAGCAACGGGCCGGACTTCCTGCTCGCCGCGCGCGACGCGCTCGGCGGCCTCGACGTCACGCTGCTGTCGGGGCCGCGCGAGGCGAGGCTCAGCGCGCTCGGCGTCCTGTCCGGCATCCACGATCCCGACGGCGTCGTCGGCGACCTCGGTGGCGGCTCGCTGGAGCTCATCGACGTCGAAGGCGACGTGATCGGCGAGGGCGTCAGCCTGCCGCTCGGTGGGCTCGCCCTGATGGACGCCTCGCAACGCTCGCCCAAGGCGGCGGCCAGGATCGTCCGCGACGCGCTCGCGCGATGTTCCAACCTCGACGCCCTCGAGGGCCGCACCTTCTACGCCGTCGGGGGCACCTGGCGCTCGCTCGCCAAGCTGCACATGGGCCAGCGCAACTATCCGCTGATGGTCATGCACGGCTACGCGATGGCCGCGCGCGAGGCGGCCGACCTCGCCGGGCTCGTCGAGCGGCTGGACACGAGTTCCTTCCTCGCGATCGGATCGGTCAACGCGGCACGCCGACCGCTGCTGGCCTACGGCGCCGTCGTCCTCAACGAGCTGATCAGCCGGGCGAAGCCCAGGGAGGTCGTGATCTCGACCTACGGCGTTCGCGAGGGCCTGCTCTACGAGGCTCTGGACGAGCGCCGTCGCGGCGACGACCCGCTGCTGGTCGCCGCGGGCAAGCTCAACCGCCTGCTGGCGCGTTCGCCGGCTTACGCCGGCGAGCTCACGACGTGGGTGGGCGCGTTCCTGTCGTCCGTCGGGATCGTCGAGACACCGCAGGAGCGCCGCCTGCGCGAGGCGGCCTGCACCCTGTCGGAGGTGAACTGGCGCGCCCACCCCGACTATCGCGGCGTGCAGAGCTTCAACATGGTGTCGAGCGCCATCCTGCCGGGAGTCGACCACGCGGAACGCTGCTACCTTTCGCTCGTCGCCACGCTGCGCTACGTCGGGCTCGACGACGAGGTCGCGCCGCAGACCCGCTCCCTCATGCCGGCGAAGATGGTCGAGCGCGCCGGCGTCGTCGGCGCCTGCCTGCGCGTCGCCTCGGTGCTCGCCGCCGGCATGCCCGGAGTGCTGCCGTCCGCACCCCTGACCGGCACGAAGGGCAAGGTCGTCCTCAGCGTGCCGCACGCCTTCGCCGACCTCGCCGCCGATCGCCTACAGAGCCGCATGAAAGGCATCGCCAAGCTGATGGGTCGCGAGCCGGCCGTGGTGATCGGCTAGGGCGTCGGGGCGAACCGCGCGCGACGGTCCTCGGGGCCGGTCCAATGGCGACAGGTGTCCTCGTGCTGTAAGATGATCGCCGCCGGGACGCCATCGCGGGGGCACGGGCGACGTGCTATCCTTCGACGTGGACGCGGACGGCCGAAGGCTCCGCCTGACGCATGACGCAGCTGACGCGAGAATGTGAGGGATCGCGCGATTTTCACGCCGCGCCGCGCGGGCCTCGTCGTCGCGGACGGCCCGGCGTCCGGGAACTACCCCGCCGGCTCCGCGTGCTCCTGCCATTCCAGCGCGACGACCTTGCCGCGCTCCAAGGTGAGGGCGAGACGCCCGTGCTTGAGTTCGAGGGCCTTGAGGCCGAACAGGTCGCGCCGCCAGCCTTTCAGCGCCCCGACGTCGGCGCGGTCGTCGACGGCGATCGCCTCCAGGTCGTCGACCGTCGCGATCATCTTGGCGGCGACGCCGTGGCTCTCGCTGACCTGGCGCAGCAGCACCTTCAGCAGCTCCACGGTGGCGCCGCCGGCCGAGCGGCGGTCCCGCTCCAGGCGTGGCAGGCCCTTGGGATCGCGGGCGAGGCCGCGCTCGACCGCCGCGACGATGTCGGCTCCGGCCTTGGAGCGCTCCATCCCCTTGGGGAAGGCGCGCAGCTCGCCGAGCGCTTCCAGCGAGCGCGGCGCGGCCAGCGCCACCTCGATCATGATGTCGTCCTTCAGAACGCGCGAGCGCGGCACGTCGCGCGCCTGCGCCTCCGCCTCGCGCCAGCCCGCCAGGTCCATCAGCACGCCGAGGTCGCGGGGCTTGCGCACCCGGTTGCGGTAGCGCTCCCAGGCGCGGTCCGGGTGCTGCTCGTAGGTCGCGGGGGCGGTGAGCGTGCCCATCTCGTCGGCGAGCCAGCTGGTCCGGTCGGAAGCGTCGAGCTTGGCCAGCAGGAAGCGGTAGATGTCGCGGAGGTGGGTGACGTCGGCGATCGCGTAGACGACCTGTGCGTCCGACAGGGGGCGCCGCGACCAGTCGGTGAAGCGCGACGACTTGTCGAGCGCCACCTTGCACACGGTCTGCACCAAGTCGGCGTAGGAGATCTGGTCGCCGAAGCCGCAGACCATCGCCGCGACCTGCGTGTCGAAGAGCGGCATGGGCACGATGCGCGCCAGGTTCCAGAAGATCTCGACGTCCTGCCGGGCCGCGTGGAAGACCTTGACGACGCGGGGGTCGGCCATCAGCGCGAACAGCGGTGCCAGGTCGATGCCCTCGGCGAGCGCGTCGACGGCGGCGGCCTCGTCCTCGGACGCCAGCTGCACCACGCAGAGCCTCGGCCAGAAGGTGGTCTCGCGCAGGAACTCGGTGTCGACGGTGACGAAAGGATGGGCGGCGAGGCGCCGGCAAAGCGCGGTCAAGTCGGCGGTCGTCGCGATCAAGTTCATCAAGGCTTTCGTGGGAAGCGGCGCGCCGCGAGGTGCGCGCCACATTAGAGCGTGGACTGCGGCGCTCGCAACTCCTCTGCGGGCGGGCGGCGCGCGGGCTCGTCTTGACACTGGCATTCTCGCGTGACGTGCTCCGGCGGACCGCTCCCGGCCTGTTCAGAGACGCGCTTGACCATGCACCGCTACCGCTCGCAAACCTGTGGCGCCCCGCGCGAGGCCGACGCCGGCCACACGACCCGGCTCGCCGGCTGGTGCCACCGCATCCGCGACCACGGGGGCGTGCTGTTCATCGACCTGCGCGACCATTACGGCATGACGCAGTGCGTGGTGGACCCGGACTCGGCCGCCTTCGCGCTGGCGGAAACGCTGCGCTCGGAGTGGGTGGTGCGCGTCGACGGCCTCGTGCGCGTGCGCCCGGCCGGCACCGGGAACGCCGAGATGGCGACCGGCGCGGTGGAAGTGTACGTGTCCGACATCGAGGTGCTGGGGCCGGCGGCCGAGCTGCCGCTGCCGGTGGCCGGCAACCAGACCTACCCCGAGGACATCCGCCTCAAGTACCGCTTCCTCGACCTGCGCCGCGAGAGGCTGCACGCCAACATCATGCTGCGCGGCCGGGTCATCGACTCGATCCGGGCGCGGATGAAGGGGCAGGGCTTCTTCGAGTTCCAAACGCCCATCCTGACGGCGTCGAGCCCGGAGGGCGCGCGCGACTACCTCGTGCCCTCCCGCGTCCACCCCGGCACGTTCTACGCGCTGCCCCAGGCGCCGCAGCAATTCAAGCAGCTGCTGATGGTCGCCGGCTTCGACCGCTACTTTCAGATCGCGCCCTGCTTCCGCGACGAGGACGCCCGCGCCGACCGCTCGCCGGGCGAGTTCTACCAGCTCGACGTCGAGATGAGCTTCGTCACGCAGGACGACGTGTTCGCCGCCGTGGAGCCGGTGCTGCGCGGCCTGTTCGAGGAGTTCGGCGGCGGCCGGCCGGTGACCCAGCGCTTCCCGACGATCACCTTCGCCGACGCGATGCTGAAGTATGGCTCGGACAAGCCGGACCTGCGCAACCCGATCCTCATCGCCGACGTGACGGACGCCTTCGCGCGCGCGGACGTGACCTTCAACGCGTTCAAGTCGGTCATCAAGCGCGGCGGCGTGGTGCGGGCGATCCCCGCGCCCGGCGCCGGCTCGCAGCCCCGCTCGTTCTTCGACAAGCTCAACGACTGGGCGCGCGGCGAGGGCGCGGCCGGGCTCGGCTACGTGATCTTCGAGGGCGAAGGAAATAGTCTCGCCGGCAAAGGCCCCATCGCCAAGTTCCTGCCGCCCGAGGCGCAGGCGGCGATCGTCGCTTCGGCCGGGCTGAAAGGCGGCGACGCGGTGTTCTTCGCCTGCGACATGGCGGAGCGGGCGGCCAAGCTCGCCGGCGCGGCGCGGCTCCGGATCGGCAGCGAGCTGGGGCTGACCACGACCGGCACCTTCGAGTTCTGCTGGATCGTCGACTTCCCGATGTACGAGTGGAACGAGGACGACGGGAAGATCGACTTCTCGCACAATCCCTTCTCCATGCCGCAGTTCGAGCACGACGCGTTCCTGACCCTGGACGCCGCCGACACCGCGACGGTGCTGGGCATGAAGGCCTACCAGTACGACATCGTGTGCAACGGCGTGGAGCTGTCGTCGGGCGCGATCCGCAACCATCGCCCCGACACGATGAAGAAGGCTTTCGCCCTCGCCGGTTACGACGAGGCGGTGCTGAACGAGCGGTTCGGCGGCATGTACCGCGCCTTCCAGTATGGGGCGCCGCCGCACGGCGGCATCGCGCCGGGCATCGACCGCATCGTCATGCTGCTCGCCGGCGAGGAGAACCTGCGCGAGATCGTGCCCTTCCCCATGAACCAGCGCGCCGAGGACCTGCTGATGGGCGCGCCCTCGCCGGCGACGGCCAAGCAGCTGCGCGAGCTGCACATCAGGGTGAACCTGCCCGAGGCGAAGAAGTCGGACGCGCCGACGATCGCGGTCAAGGACGAGAGCTGAAAGCTTCAATCGGGAAAGCTGACGGTGAATGCTTCCGTGCGTCGATATGGTATTCTAGGCATCGGGCAGTCGAAGAGGCACGTCGATGGACAAGGATGCCGTGCTCGCGAGGTTGAAGGCTGCCGAGCCAGACCTGCGCGCCAAGGGTGTCGCACGCGCCGCCCTATTCAGCTCGGTCGCGCGAGACGAACAGCGGCCCGACAGCGACATCACGGTCGAACTCGATCCAGCGGCGCACCTCGGCCTATGGGAATACGTCGGGATCATCAACCTGATCGAGGACATGTTTCCGGTGAAGGTCGATGTTTCGGATCGAGAGATGTTGAGACCGTTCGTGCGTCCCAGTGCCGAGCGTGACGCGATCCATGCTTTCTAATCACGCGTACATCGCGCTTATCGACATCCGCTTCAACATCATCCTGGTCGGCGACTTCTTGCGCGACCTCGACTTCGAAGCCTTCGAGAACGATTTGAAGACGTTCCATGCGACGATGCGCGCCCTCGAGATCATCTCGGAGGCCAGTCGGCGGCTTCCTGATGAGCTGAAGCATCGGCACCCCAACACGCCCTGGAACGAGATGCGCACCGCTGGCAACGTGTATCGTCGTAACGACGACAGGGTCGCAGGGGCGCGTATCTGGAAGACCGCGACCGACGATCTCTTGCCGCTTCCGGCGATCGTCGAAGCCGAACTCGCGGCCGCCGACCGTGACCGAGGCCGCCCAGAGGGGATTTAGCACTATGACCATCCACGCCAAGCCCCACAACCTCGTCCAGGGCACCACCGGCGCCTGGGAGATCATCATCGGCATGGAGATCCACGCCCAGGTGACCTCGCGCTCCAAGCTGTTCTCCGGCGCGTCCACCACCTTCGGCGGCGAGCCCAACGCGCACGTCTCGCTGGTGGATGCGGCGATGCCCGGCATGCTGCCGGTGATCAACGCCGAATGCGTCGCGCAGGCGGTCCGCACCGGCCTTGGGCTGAAGGCCAGGATCAACCATCGCTCGGTGTTCGACCGGAAGAACTACTTCTACCCCGACCTGCCGCAGGGCTACCAGATCTCGCAGTACAAGGACCCGATCGTCGGCGAGGGCACGGTCACCGTCGACCTGACCCCGACCGAGTCCTTCACCGTGGGCATCGAGCGCCTCCACCTGGAGCAGGACGCCGGCAAGTCGCTGCACGATCAGTCGCCGACCGACTCCTTCGTCGACCTCAACCGGTCCGGCGTCGCGCTGATGGAGATCGTGTCCAAGCCCGACATGCGCTCGGCCGACGAGGCCAAGGCTTATGTCTCGAAGCTGCGCACGATCCTGCGCTACCTCGGCACCTGCGACGGCAACATGGAGCAGGGCTCGCTGCGCGCCGACGTCAATGTCAGCGTCCGCAAGCCGGGCGCGCCGCTGGGCACGCGCTGCGAGATCAAGAACGTCAACTCCATCCGCTTCATCGGCCAGGCGATCGAGGTCGAGGCGCGCCGGCAGATCGACATCCTCGAGGATGGCGGCGCGATCGTCCAGGAAACCCGGCTGTTCGATCCGGGGCGCGGCGAGACGCGCTCGATGCGCAACAAGGAGGAGGCGCACGACTACCGCTACTTCCCCGACCCCGACCTGCTGCCACTCGAATTCGATCGGGCCTACGTCGACGCGCTCGCCGCCCATCTGCCGGAGCTGCCCGACGCCAAGCGCACGCGCTTCATCGCGGATTACGGCCTGTCCCCCTACGACGCCGGCGTGCTCGTCGCCGACAAGGAGACGGCGGATTACTACGAGGCGTGCGTCGCCCACGGAGGGACCAAGCGCGACGCCAAGGCCGTCGCCAACTGGGTGAACGGCGATGTCGCCGCCTTCGCGAATTCGCAGGGCCTGCCGGTGCACGCGACCAGGATCACGCCGGCGCAGGTCGCCGGGCTCGTCGACCTCATCGGCGACGGCACGATCTCCGGCAAGATCGCCAAGGACGTGCTCGCGATCCTCATCACGGACGGCGGCGACGCGCGCGAAATCGTCGAGGCGCGGGGGCTCCGGCAGGTGACCGACACGGGCGCCATCGAGAGCGCCGTCGACGCGATCATCGCCGCCAACCCGCAGAAGGTCGAACAGGCCAAGGCCAAGCCGACCATGCTCGGCTGGTTCGTCGGGCAGGTCATGAAGCAAACCGGCGGCCGCGCCAACCCGCAGAGCGTCAACGACATCCTCAAGGACAGGCTCGGCCTGTGAGGTGCGCGACGCGCCGACGCGAACGGACGCCGCGCGAAGGGCGGCGCGACTTTGTTCACATCTTTCTCGCGGCACGCACCGGTCCGGCGGAGATCGGGCGCGAGCCGACGCGCAGGCGATCTCCCAGGCCCAATCCCCCTTCCGCCCGACGAGGAGTCGACGCCTCTTGGAATGCGATGCCGGTCTAAGTATCGAGCCGCGAAAGATAAATAATTATAAGGGTCTACGGACGACATCTTGAGCGAAACTTAAGGGTTGGCGCACTTGTTCCTGGCATGGCGTCCAGGCACTTGGCGTCTCGAGCGACGTGGACCATGGATGGCGTTGACCGCACAATCGTCGCGATGACGGCGGCGTTTTTTCCCTGGCGGATGACGGAGCAGGGGGCGGCCGTCGATGACGAGCGAGCGCCGAGCCCCTTGCGCGTCGAAGTAATAGCGCTACGCTTTACTTGCCGCAGTCGGGCGAAACGTCCCGCGCGCCGCAAGTCGAGGGATGGAGCCATGGTAAAGGTAGCCGCCAAAAAAACCGCCACGACGTCCGACGTGAAGACGACGACGAAAGTCGAACCGAATGCGACGCCGGTCAAATCGACCGCTGCCAAATCGACCGCTGCCAAATCGACCGCTGCCAAGCCGACCGCGCCGAAGACGACCGCCAAGACCGGCGCGGGCAAGCCGGGCGCGAAGGCCGCCGTCGCGGAGGCGCCCGCATCGAAAGGGGCGTCCGCTCCCAAGACCACCAAGAAGGCTGTCGCCAAAACGTCAGCCTGACGCGTCCCGGCGGGCTCGGCGAGGTGATCTCGCGACCAAGACGCGCTGATCGATGGTGCGAAGCGGCGGACCGTGCCGGGCGCTGGCCGCGTTGTTCCTCGACGCGCGATCCCCCGAGCGTCGCACGCGACCGGCGACTGCCCTCAGCGTCGCGGGGCCGGCTGTTCGATCGTGCCTTCGATCCTCGTGGCCGGTTCGGCGCCTGCCAGGCATCGTGTCGCGAAGTCGCGCCAAATGTCGTCGCCCGTCGTGCCGACCTGCTTCATCGACTCCCATTGATGGCCGCAGGCGCGCATGCGGGCACGCGAGGCCTTGGGCAGCGTGAAGGGCGGCGGCAGGGGCGTGTCGTCACCCGGCGGCGGCGGCGATGGCGCCTTGGCGGGGATCGCCCCCGTGGTGTCGGGAGCCGACCGGGACGCCGTCGCCGGTACGCTGCGGCGTTGAGCCTTGTGGGCGGCGGGATCGGCGTGCGCGTCCCCGCAGGTCATGGCCACGAGCGCGGCGAGGACCGCGACGGTCGTCGCGGCCGCCGACGATCGCCGCCGGTTCATGGTTGAGGATGCCATGCACGGGAAACGAAGCAGGGGCCGCTCCTACTGGTGAGCCGTCTCCTTCTTGGCCCGCTGCTTCTTCTTGGCCGATGACGCGTCGGCCGCCTCCGTCGGGTCGCCGCCCGGCACCTGCGCCGCGCGCTTGAACTGCTCGGTGCGGCACAGGAAGCCGAGGAGGCAGCCACGGATGTCGGCGACGTCGTTGGGGCTGTTCTCCGTCTTCACGGTGAAGGTCACGTCGTAGGTCTTGCCATCGTCGGCGTTGTAGACCTTGCCCTTCCAATGATCGCTGTCCTCGACCATCTTGGTGAAGATCTCCGAGCCGAGGATGGGCTTGCCCTTCCTGGCCGGATCCTTGTTCAAGGTGTCGAGCTTGGGGCTCCCATCGGCCTCGGTCGGGTCCTTGAGCCACACGATGGTGCCGCAAAACGCGCTGGTCAGCTGAGCGCATGAGTGCATCTTGATGATCGCGCTCTGGTCCTTGTCGTACCAGATGCCTTCCGGCGGGATCGCGGCGGCATGCGCGACACCGGTCAGCCCGGCGAAGCCGATGATGGCTGCAGCCGCGACGCGCCGATCCAGCGTCGTCGGACGGCGAGACCGAATGGCCTGAAACATCGATTTACTCCGCATGACGCGCCATCGCCTCGGCTTGTCCAACCATGTTCGATCCGGGTTGGCGGAGACGGAGGGATTCGAACCCTCGATAGGGCTTTACAACCCTATAACGGTTTAGCAAACCGCCGCCTTCAGCCTCTCGGCCACGTCTCCGTAGAGCGCGAAAGCGACGCATTCAAGGTGCCGCCTTTCTTGCTACCCCCGCTGGTATGCCCGAGCGATTTGCCGATGGCAAGGGTGGAGCCGGTTCCCTCCACGAGGATCGCGACCGCCGGCCGAGCCGTGGCGCGGGGCGCCGCGTCGAGGCCGCCTTCCCCCTCGTGCCGTTCCCGAACACGCGGTGGCAGATCGCGGCCGCCGTCGCGCTTGCGTCCGGGCGCGAAGCGGCGGACGTTGGGCGCGACGCCGATGGCGCGTCGCTTCAGGAGCATGCCCGTGGACCACGACTACAGGTTCGGCATCGAGGAGGAATACTTCCTGGCCGACGGACGGACCGGCCGCTCGCCGTCCGGCGAGGTGGCCGACCGCTTCCACGCGGCAGCGGCCGAGGCGGTCGAGCCCGCCGCCCACGAGTTGCTGAAGGGCCAGGTGGAGGTGTCCACCAAGCCCGGCACGGACGCGGCCGCCGCCTCGCGGAGCCTGCGAGGGCTGCGGCGCGACCTCGCCGCGCTCGCCGGCGACCATGGCTTGACCTTGTTCGCCGCCGGCAGCCATCCCCTGGGCCTGACGAGCGAGCAGGCGACCACGGAGGAAGATCGCTACGAGGCCTTGAAGACCGAGTTCGGGATCATCAGCCAGCGCTCGATGTGCTGCGCCATGCACGTCCACGTCGAGGTGCCGGACCCCGACGCGCGCATCGCGGTGATGAACCGTCTCATGCCCGCCCTGCCGGTCTTCCTCGCCCTGTCCACGTCCTCACCGTTCTGGCAGGGGCGCGCCAGCGGTCTGCACGGCTTCAGGCTCGCCGCCTTCTCCGAATGGCCGCGCATGGGATTGCCCGAGATCTTCGCCGACGACGCGCAGTACCGCTCGCTCGTCGATCGGCTCGTCGCCGCGCGAGTGGTGAAGGACGCGAGCTTCATCTGGTGGCTGATCCGACCCTCGGTCCATTACCCGACGATCGAGTTGCGCATCGCCGACAGCTGCACCCGCCTCGGTGATGCCGTGGCGATCGCCTCCCTGTACCGCGCCCTGGTGCGCTGCGTGGTCCGCCGACCCGACCTCAACGCCGGCTTCGGCCCGATCGAGCGCGCGGTCTGCGCGGAGAACATCTGGCAGGCGCAGCGACACGGCACCGGCGCCCGGTTCGTCGACGCCGCCGGCGGGACGCCGGTGAGCGTGGCCGACGGCTTGGAGCGCCTGCTCGCCGCCGTGGCCGAGGACGCGGCCGCGCTCGGCTGCGAGGCGGAGGTCGCCGCAACCCGCGACATCGTGCGCGACGGCAGTTCGGCCGATCGGCAGCTCGCGCTGTTCGGCGAGGCCAAGGCGAGCGGCGTTCCCACCGGCGACGCGCTCCGCGAGGTGATCCTGGCACTCGCCGCGACGACGACCGCGTGATGGGCGCGAGTCGCCGAGGTTGGCTTCCAGCCACGGCATCGGGTCGCGTTGTGGACGCCGGACGGTCCAGGTGCGGGGCCGACAGGGCCGCGGCCTTGCGGCCGTGACGTATCCGTCGTAAGGTATCGTTACCGCGTTGCCCTGGTCGGCGCCGGTCGGATCGGCTCCTGACGCATGACGCAGCTGACGCAAGAATGTGTGTGCGGGGATAAAACTCACGGCGGGGTCGGTGGGGCGAACCGAGGCCCGCGAGCGTCGGACCGGCACGTGCGTCGTGCCCGGACACGCCGGTGCGTCGGGGAGGAGACGGCGGTGTCGGACGCCGTCGGCGAGGCGGTCCGATGCCTAGCTGAACAAGCGGAGCAGCGGCGGGAGGATCAGCGGCGTCATGATCGCTGTGACGGCGCCGTTCACGCCCAGCGCGATGCCGGCGAAGGCCCCGGCGAGCGGGTCGACCTGGAACGCCCGCGCGGTGCCGATGCCGTGCGCGGCGAGGCCCGCCGCGAAGCCCCTCGCGGCGAAGTCGCGGATGCGGAGCGCGTTCATCAGCGGCGTCACCACGATGGCGCCGAACACGCCGGTGATGATCACGAACACGGCGGTGAGGGCAGGGAGGCCACCGTAGGCCTTCGCGAGGCTCATGGCGATCGGCGTCGTCACCGACTTGGGACCGAGCGAGGCCAGCACCGCGACCGGGAGCCCGAGCAGGCCGCCGAGGATCACGGCCGAGGCGATCGCCGTGACCGACCCGACCACCAGCGCGCAGCCCATCGGCACCAGCGTCGCGCGAACCCGCCCGATGTTGCGGTAGAGCGGGATGGCGAGCGCGACGGTGGCCGGCCCGAGCAGGAAATGCACGAATTGCGCGCCCTCGAAGAAGGTCTGGTAGGCGGTGTGGGTGACGAGCAGCAGGCTCGCCAGGATCGCCGAGGAGATCGCCACCGTGTTGGCGAGCGGATGACGATGGCAGGCGTCGGCGATCCGGTCGGCGCCGGCGTAGACGACGAGCACCGCGGTCAACCAGAACAGGGGATCGGCGGACAGGTAGACCCAGATCTCGCCGGCGCGCGCGGGAAGGACCATCATGGTCGGAAAGGCCGTCACGGACGGTGCTCCGGATCGACCGCCGCCTCGATGTCGCGGAGCAGCGGGCGATGGCGGAAGGCGTGGAGCCGGGACACCAGCCGGAAGGTCGCCGCCGTGACGACCAACGTCAGCAAGGTCGAGACGGCGATCGTCAGCGCGATCGGGCCGGCGTAGCGGCGCAGCAGGTCGAGGTACTGGACCACTCCCACGGCGGCGGGGATGAACAGCAGAGCCAGGTTCCTGAGGAGCGCGTCGCAGACGTGTCCGAGATCCGGCGGGATCGCCGCGATCGGGTCGGGTCTGGTTCGCCCGCGCCAGAGCAGGTAGGCGAACAGCAGGCCCAGGCCAGCGACCGGGCCGGGCAAGGGCAACATCAAGGCCCGCACCATGATTTCGCCGGCGAGCTGGCACGCGAGGAGGCCGGCGAGCGCGGGGATCATCGGTGCCCGCCCTCGACAGTCGCGAGACGGATGGAACTCGGCATCATCGTGGGTCCTCTCGTCCTCGATCCCTTTTCCACCCTATACCGCGCTCGCGCCGGCAGCGTGGCGCGCAGCGCGAAGCTGCCCCGCGTCGGGCGGGCCGAGCTGCCGGCGGTCGATGCGAGGTGGACAGGTCCGATCGAGATCGCCATATCATGCGCGCCGGCCGGCGCCCCGCGAGCGCCGGGCCCCGGTACTGCAAAGGAACAAGCCTTGCCCTCGTTCGTCGCCAGACTGGCCCACGTCTTCACCTGGTGGAACGGCCGGACCGTGAACACGGCGTTCTTCACCTGGCGTCGCGGCGAGGTCGTCGGCACCGATCAGTTCGGCAACGTTTACTACCGCACGATCGGCGCCAAGATCGATCCGGCCCTGGGGTTCGTGCGTCGCTGGGTGATCTACAACGGCTATTCCGAGGCGTCCACCGTGCCGCCTGGCTGGTACGGCTGGCTCCATCACACGACCGATATCGCGCCGTCGGACGAGGATTATCAGCCCAAGGAATGGCAGCGGCCGCATCGTCCCAACATGACCGGCACGCCGGAAGCGTGGCGCCCGCCGGGCTCGACGCTGCGCGAGAACGCCCGGCCGCCGGCCACCGGCGACTACGAGGCCTGGTC
Source organism: uncultured Beijerinckiaceae bacterium (assembly GCA_964244495.1). Taxonomy (GTDB): domain Bacteria; phylum Pseudomonadota; class Alphaproteobacteria; order Rhizobiales; family Beijerinckiaceae; genus RH-AL1. The sequence goes on along the minus strand of CAXTIU010000001.1, from coordinate 330,555 downwards.
GCCGGAAGGGTGAGCCAGGCCACCGGGCGGAGGGGAGGGCGGTCTTGAACGCGGAAACCTTGGCGGTCACCGACGACGAGTCGGGCATGCGCCTCGACCGCTGGTTCAAGCGGCGGGTGCCCACGCTCTCGCTGTCGCATCTCAACAAGATCGTCCGCACCGGGCAGGTCCGCGTCGACGGCGCCCGCGTCAAGACGGCGACGCGGCTGGAGGCGGGGCAGAGCGTGCGCGTGCCGCCGCTGAACCTGGGGGCGCGGTCCGAGCCGGCCGGCGAGGGGCCTCGCCTCGACGAGGGGGACGCGCGCGCGTTGCGCGCCATGATCCTTCATGAGGATCGCGATATCCTCGTGCTCAACAAGCCGTTCGGCCTCGCCGTGCAGGGCGGGTCCGGCACCAGGCACCACGTCGACGGCATGCTGGCGTCGCTCCCCAACGAGCGCGGCGACCGTCCCTCGCTGGTTCACCGCCTCGACCGCGACACGTCCGGCGTGCTGCTGGTCGCGCGCACCCGCAAGATGGCGTCCGATCTCGGCGAGGCGTTCCGCTCGCGTCAAGCGCGGAAAACGTACTGGGCGCTCGTCGAGGGGCAGCCGAAGCCGGCGCAGGGCCGCATCTCGCTGTACCTCGCCAAAGGGGACGGCATGGGCGAGGCGCGCGGGCGTAGGAGCGAGGGCGTCGACCAAGCCGCGCGCGAAAGGATGGCCGCCCGCGAGAAGATGCGGGTGGCCAAGCACGGCGAGGAGGACGCGCAGCACTCCGTCACCTATTACGCCACCGTGGAGAAGGTGCACGACCGGCTCGCCTGGCTGTCGATGAAGCCGATCACCGGCCGCACCCACCAGCTGCGCGCCCACGCGGAGGCGATCGGCCACCCCATCATCGGCGACCCCAAGTACGGCGCGATGCCGAAGGACGACCCGCGCCGCACCGATCCGCTCCGCCAAGTGCCGGACGGCATCGAGCGCAAGCTGCACCTCCTCGCGCGCCGCCTCGTGCTGCCGAACCCGCGCGGCGGCACCATCGACGTCACCGCGCCGCTGCCGCCGCACATGAAGGCGAGCTTCGACCTGCTCGGCTTCGACGCGACCGCCTACGACCCGATCGAGGACGCGCCGGAATAGCATTCTTCACGCATCGTCAGGGTCTTGCGTCCTGACCTTGCGGTAGGCTTCGAGCGCGCGCTGCCGGCTCTCGCCGTGGTCGAGCATCGGCTGTGGGTAGGTGCGGCCGAGTTCCACGCCGGCGGCCCGAAGCTCGGCCTCGTCCGCCAGCCAGGGCGCGTGGATGGCCTTGCCCTTCAGCTTGGCCAGTTCGGGGACGTGGCGCCGGATGTAGTCGCCGCCGGGGTCGTAGCGCTCGCCCTGCGTCACGGGATTGAAGATGCGGAAGAACGGCGAGGCGTCGGCGCCGGTGCCGGCCACCCACTGCCAGTTCATCGTGTTGTTGGCGGGATCGGCGTCGCACAGGCAGTCCCAGAACCATTGTTCGCCGACCCGCCAGTCGCAGAGCATGTCCTTGATCAGGAACGAGGCGGTGATCATCCGCACGCGGTTCTGCATGTAGCCGGTGGCCCAAAGCTCGCGCATCCCCGCGTCGACCACCGGGAAGCCGGTCCGTCCCTTCTTCCAGGCGACGAGCTGCGCCTTCGGCACGTCCGCCCAGGGCAGCCGGTCGAACTTCGCGTTCAGGTTCTTGGTGGCGATATCGGGATGATAATGCAGCACCTGGTAGTCGAACTCGCGCCAGCCGATCTCGGCGAGGTACTTGCCGGCGGCCTCGTCGACGACCTTGCCGCCAGCCTTCGTTCCATGAGCCTTCGTTCCATGAGCCTTCGCTCGCGTCGCCTCGACGGCGGCGTGGATTTGGCGTGGCGAGATCTCGCCGAAGCGCAGGTGCGGCGAAAGCCGGGACGTGCCCCAGGACGCGAGCCTGTCGCGCTCGGCCGGATAGTCGATGAGGCCGTCCTTCAGGAAGGCGGCGAGCCGCTCCGCGGCCCCACCCTCGCCCGGCGTCCAGTTCTCGTCCCAGCCGGCCGCCCAGTTGACCTTTGCCGGCAGCAGCCCGAGGTCGGCCAGCGCCACCGGCCGCGGTCCGGACGACGGGGCCGGCGCGCCACGCAGGTGGCGCGGCCTCGGCAACGGCTCGCCCGGTCGGCCCAGCGCCATCGCCGCCTTCCAGTAGGGCGTGTAGACGCCGTAGTTCCCTCCCGCCTTGGTCTTGATGTCCCAGGGCTCGTGCAGCAGCCGACCGTTGAAGGTTTCGACCGCGCAGCAGCCCGACGCCACCTCGGCCCTGATCGCCTCGTCGAGCGCGGTGGAGGAGCCGCCGTAGCGTCGCGTGAAGAACAGGGCACCGGCGTCGGCCGCCTCCACGATGGCCGGCACGATGGTCGAGGCGGCGCCGGCGTAGAGGGTGAGCGACGCGCCCGCTTTCGCGAGGTCGGCGCCCAGCCTGTCGAGGGAATGGTGCAACCACCAGCGCGATGCGGCGCCCAGCGGGCGTAGGCCGTTGTCGCTTTCCAGGATGAAGATGCAGAGCACGGGCCGGCCCCGCTCCAGGGCGGCGTGGAGCGCCGGCTGGTCGGTCATCCGGAGGTCGTTGCGGAACCAGACCACGGTTGGTCGCTCGGCCGACTGTTCTTTGTTATCCACGTGTCCCGTATCCGTCATCGTTTCAACCGATCCCGCGAGGCACGATAACGCGGAAAGCGGCTTCGCGCCTCAGGCCGGGCGCGGGTCACGGGGTCGCTGATCGCGCGGTTACCGTCCACGACCTGCGACGCGGCGTCGGCGATCGGGTGCCCGCCACCGACGTTCTCGAGATCGGGCGAGGCGCCGTTGGCCAGCCACATTTTGATGGCTTTTGGATCGATGCTGCGGAGTGCCAGGAGATGGGGGAGGGCGCGATGGGGTCCAGGTCGAGGCGAAGCCGGAGCGGAGGTTTCGACACGAGCGCGCTGGGCGTTCTCGCTTGTCTGACCTGCTGCGTGCTCGTTGCCGGTCCCTCGCGGGCGCAGTCCCTCACCGATGGTCCCCTCGCCGCGCCAGGCACCGGAACGCCGGCGCCGCGCGAGGCGCCTGCAGCGAAGTCGGCGACGCGCGCGTCCAGGAAACCGGCGACGAAGACCCACACCGCCAACCGAAGCGATGCGACCAAGGCAACCGACGCGATACCGGCCGACCTCGGTGGGAGCGGGCCGGGCGCATCAAGGGCCGCCAAGCCCGCCCCGCGTCAGCCTCCGGCGGAGCGGGCGTCGGACCCGCTCAGCCTCGGCATGAAATGGAACGGCAGCAACGACAGTCCCGAGCAGACGCGCATCCAGAACTATGGGGGCACGGCGGCGGGCACGGGGGCCTCGGTCGGCCTGAACTACCACTTCTGAGCGACTTTCGACCTTTTGGCGGTGTGGCTTGCCGCAACGGTGCGGCCCCCGCCGCGTCGGCGCGGTCCATGCCCGCGAGCCCGCTCGTCGTCGTGACGATCTAGGTGTTCCGCGCGGTCGGGTCCGCTGGAGCAGGACGTTCCAGGCAGGGGCGCAGCGATGGCGCGTTCACCGTGTCGCGCTGCGCGCGGGCGCCCTTCGTCCCCATCTTGCTATGCAGGATGGGCTACGGTACGGATCGCGCGCCCATCTTTTGGAACGTTTCTTGATACGCTCCACCTGCGGAGAGCGGCGGCGCATGCACAGCATCCTTGGTGACTATCTGCCGCTCGCCATCTTCATGGCGATCTCGGCCTTCATTTCCGGGGCGCTTCTCGTGGCGCCGTTCTTGGTCGCCTACCAGTCACCCGACCCCGAGAAACTCTCCGCCTACGAGTGCGGCTTTAATGCCTTCGACGATGCGAGAATGAAATTCGACATTAGATTCTATCTCGTCTCGCTGCTGTTCATCATCTTCGATCTCGAGGTCGCCTTCCTTTTCCCCTGGGCGGCGTCCTTCCACCGGATCGGCGCGCTCGGCTTCTGGTCGATGATCGTGTTCCTCGGGGTGTTGACCATCGGCTTCGTTTACGAATGGAAGAAAGGCGCCCTTGAATGGGAGTGACCTCCGGCGCCTTGGCGCCTACGACCGCACCCGTGCCCGTCAAGGGCATCATCCGACCCGCGGACGGCACCGACCCTTCGCGAGATCCATACTTCCTGGGGTTGAACGACGAACTCGCCGATAGGGGCTTTCTCGTCACGTCCGTCGACGACCTGATCACTTGGGCGCGCACCGGCTCGCTGATGTGGATGACCTTCGGCCTGGCATGCTGCGCGATCGAGATGATGCAGGCCTCTATGCCGCGCTACGACATCGAGCGGTTCGGCTTCGCGCCGCGTGCCTCGCCGCGTCAGTCCGACGTGATGATCGTCGCCGGCACGCTGACCAACAAGATGGCACCCGCGCTCCGCAAGGTGTACGATCAGATGCCGGAGCCCCGCTACGTGATCTCGATGGGCTCGTGCGCCAACGGCGGCGGCTACTACCATTACTCGTACTCGACGGTGCGCGGTTGCGACCGCATCGTCCCCGTCGACGTTTACGTGCCGGGCTGTCCGCCGTCGGCCGAAGCCCTGCTCTACGGCATCCTGCTGTTGCAGAAGAAGATCAGGCGGACCGGAACGATCGAGCGCTAGCCGCTCACTCGCGCGCGGATCCAGCCTTGTGCACGTCCAGCCTTCGGAAAGTCGACCTATGACCGATAACAGCCGAGAGGCCTTGAAAGCCCTCGGCGCCCACGTGGCGGCTTCGCTGCCGGGCGCCGTGCTCGATCAGTCCCTGGCCTACGGGGAATTGACCCTCATGCTCGACATGGATCGACTGGTCGAGACCGTCGCCTTCCTGCGCGACGATCCACAATGCCTGTTCCTCTGCTTCATCGACACGACCGCCGTCGATTACCCCGAACGGGAGAAGCGCTTCGATGTCGTCACGCACCTCCTGTCGCCGAAATACGTCCGTCGCATCCGTCTCAAGGTGGAAGCCGGCGAGCGCACCGCCGTTCCGTCGCTGACCGGCCTCTACCCAGCCGCGAACTGGTTCGAGCGCGAGGTGTGGGACCTGTTCGGCGTCTACTTCTCCGGCCACCCCGACCTGCGCCGCCTCGTGACCGACTACGGGTTCGACGGCCACCCGCTCCGCAAGGATTTTCCGATGACGGGCTATGTCGAGGTTCGCTGGGATGAGGAGCAGAAGCGCGTCGTCTCCGAGCCGGTGACCCTGAACCAGGTTTACCGCAAGTTCGATTTCCTCTCGCCCTGGGAAGGCTCCGGCCAGTACGTGCTCCCCGGCGACGAGAAGGCCGGCACCCAGGAGGGCCAGCGATGACCAGCAGCGCACATCTTCCCGAGGCAAACGTGCCGGCGCGCCCGGTGAGCGAAGCGCTTCCGAACAACGCCGGCTCGAACCCCCGCAACTTCTCCATCAATTTCGGTCCGCAGCACCCGGCCGCGCACGGTGTGCTCCGCCTGGTGCTGGAACTCGACGGCGAGGTCGTCGAGCGCGTCGACCCGCACATCGGCCTGCTGCATCGCGGCACCGAGAAGCTGATGGAGTCGCGCACCTACCTCCAGAACATCCCCTACTTCGACCGGCTCGACTACACCGCGCCGATGAACCAGGAGCACGCCTTCTGCCTCGCCATCGAGAAGCTGCTCGGTGTCGAGGTGCCGCGTCGCGCCCAGTTGATCCGCGTCCTCTACTCCGAGATCGGCCGCATCCTCGCCCATCTCCTCAACGTCACCACGCAGGCGCTCGACGTCGGCGCGCTGACGCCCCCGCTCTGGGGCTTCGAGGAGCGCGAGAAGCTGATGGTCTTCTACGAGCGCGCGTCCGGCGCCAGGCTGCACGCCAACTACTTCCGGCCGGGCGGCGTCCACATCGACTGCCCCAAGCAGCTCATCGAGGACATCGGCGCGTGGTGCGAAACCTTCCCGCAGGTGCTCGCCGACCTGAACAGCCTGTTCATTGACAACCGCATCTTCAAGCAGCGCAACGTCGACATCGGCATCGTGTCGGTGGCCGACTGCTGGCGCTGGGGCTTCTCCGGCCCGGTGCTGCGTGCCTCCGGCGCGCCCTGGGACCTGCGCAGGGCCGAGCCCTACGAGTGCTACGAGGAGATGGACTTCGACATCCCCGTCGGCACGCACGGCGACTGCTACGACCGCCAGGTCGTCCGCATGAAGGAGATGAGCGAGTCCGTCCGCATCATGAAGCAATGCGTCGAGAAGCTGCTGTCGCCGACCGGGCAGGGGCCGGTGAAAGCCAAGGACGGCAAGGTGGCGCCACCCTCGCGCGCCGAGATGAAGCGATCGATGGAGGCGCTCATCCATCACTTCAAGCTCTACACCGAGGGGTTCCACACGCCGCCCGGCGAGGTCTACGCCGCCGTCGAGGCGCCCAAGGGCGAGTTCGGCGTCTACCTCGTGTCGGACGGCACGGACAAGCCGTACCGCTGCAAGATCCGCGCGCCGGGCTACGCCCACCTGCAGGCGATGGACTTCCTCAGCCGCAAGTCGCTGCTGTCGGACGTCGGCGCCATCCTGGGATCGATCGACATCGTGTTCGGCGAGGTGGACCGGTAATGTCCGTTCGTCGTCTCGCCGCCGTCCAGCCCGCGTCCTTCGCCTTCACGCCCGAGAACGAAGCCTGGTGCGAGACGCAGATCGCCAAGTACCCGGAGGGGCGGCAGGCCTCCGCCGTGCTGTCCCTGCTGTGGCGGGCGCAGAAGCAGAACCAGTTCTGGCTGCCGAAGCCGGCGATTGAGAACGTCGCGCGCATGCTCGGCATGCCCTACATCCGCGTGCTGGAGATCGCGACCTTCTACTCGATGTTCAACCTCGAGCCAGTCGGCAGGTACTTCATCCAGATGTGCGGGACGACGCCTTGTGTGCTCGCCGGCTCGGACGACATCAAGGGCGTGCTGGAGCGCCGCGTCGGTCCGATGCGCAAGGTGCGCGACGATGGTATGTTCTGCTGGCTGGAAGTCGAGTGCCTGGGGGCCTGCTGCAACGCGCCGATGGTGCAGATCAACGAGCTGTACTACGAGGACCTGGGCGTCGAGAATTTTGAGAAACTGCTCGACGACCTGGAGGCCGGCCGCGAGGTGAAAGCGGGTTCGCAGGTCGGGCGCAAGACGTCCGAGCCTGTCGGCGGCCTGACCTCGCTCACCAGCCTTTACGGCGTCGACGGTTGGAGCGGCCGCGACAGCAGCGGCATCCATCACGCGAGCGTCAACGGTCAGTCGCCCCCCCATAGCGGTCAAGCCGTCGACGCGGGCACGTCGGGTCCCGAGCCGGACCATTACGACAAGATCACCCGCACCGAGCGGTCCGAGCAGGCCGCTGCCTCGCCGGACCGGGTGGAAGACGGCAACGACCGCACGCACCCCGACGTATCCTCGCGCGACGTCGGCGAACAAGAGAAGGCCCGGCAGGCCGAGACCAAGGGCGGCGCGCCCGATGGACCGTCGGTGCCGATGGGCCATGAACCGAAGGCGAGAGACTGAACCGATGCTCCAGGACAGGGACCGCATCTTCACCAACCTTTACGGCTTCGGCGACTGGGGCCTCGCGGGGGCCCGCGAGCGCGGCGGATGGGATGGCACCAAGGCGATCATCGACAAGGGCCGCGACTGGATCATCAGCGAGATGAAGGCGTCGGGCCTGCGCGGGCGCGGCGGCGCCGGCTTCCCGACCGGCATGAAATGGTCGTTCATGCCCAAGCCCGATCCGGCGCGGCCGTCCTACCTCGTCGTCAACGCCGACGAGTCGGAGCCCGGCACGTGCAAGGATCGCGAGATCATGCGCAACGATCCGCACCTGTTGATCGAAGGGTGCCTGATCGCCTGCGTCGCGATGCAGGCGCACAAATGCTATATCTACATCCGCGGCGAGTACGTGCAGGAGAAGGAGCGGCTGGAGGCCGCTGTCGCCCAGGCGTACCAGGCGAGGCTGGTCGGCGCCGACAACGTCCACGGTTGGCCTTTCGACGTTTACGTCCACCACGGCGCCGGCGCCTACATCTGCGGCGAGGAGACGGCCCTCCTCGAGTCGCTCGAGGGCAAGAAGGGCATGCCGCGCCTGAAGCCGCCGTTCCCCGCCAACATGGGCCTTTACGGTTGTCCGACGACGGTCAACAACGTCGAGTCGATCGCGGTCGCCCCCGAGATCCTGCGGCGCGGCGCCTCCTGGTTCGCCGGCTTCGGCGCCAAGAACAACGCCGGCACCAAGCTGTTCTGCATCTCCGGGCACGTCAACCACCGCTGCAACGTCGAGGAGGCGATGTCGATCCCGTTCCGCGAGCTGATCGACCGCCATTGCGGCGGCATCCGCGGCGGTTGGGACAACCTGCTCGCGGTGATCCCCGGCGGCTCCTCGGTGCCGCTCGTGCCGGCGCACGAGATCGCCGACGCGCCTATGGACTTTGACACGTTGAAGAACCTGAAGTCGGGCCTCGGCACGGCGGCGGTCATCGTGATGGACAAGTCCACCGACATCGTCCGCGCGATCGCCCGCATCTCGTACTTCTACCGCCACGAGAGCTGCGGCCAGTGCACGCCGTGCCGCGAGGGCACGGGCTGGCTGTGGCGCGTGCTGTCGCGCATGGCGGAGGGTCGGGCGCAGCGTCGCGAGATCGACATGCTGCTGGAAGTGAGCACGCAGATCGAGGGTCATACGATCTGCGCGCTGGGCGACGCGGCGGCGTGGCCGGTGCAGGGCCTCATCCGCCATTTCCGGCCCGAGATCGAGCGGCGGATCGACCAATATGCCGCCAACCCGCACAGCGAGCCCATCCGCGATTTCGGCATCGCGGCGGAGTAGCGCGGTGGCGGACGGTTCCGACAACCTCATATTGCAGATGCTGCGGCGCGTTGATGCGACGGGCGACCGCCTCGCCGAGGATATCCACGATAGCGAAGTGCGCTTGACCGCTGTCGGGGAAGGCCTCGTCGGCGCGCGGCGACGCACCGATCGCCTCGAGTTCCCGCGTCGATCGCATCGAGCGCCGGCTCGACCTCGTCGATCAGCCCCATTGAGGATCGCATGACCAAGATCATCGTCGACGGCACCGAAGTCGATGTCCCTTCCGATTTCACCGTGCTCCAGGCCTGCGAAGCGGCCGGCGCGGAGATCCCGCGTTTCTGCTTCCACGAGCGGCTGTCGATCGCCGGCAACTGCCGCATGTGCCTCGTGGAAGTGAAGGGCGGCCCGCCCAAGCCGCAGGCGTCCTGCGCCGTCGGCGTCAAGGATCTACGGCCCGGCCCCAAGGGCGAGCCGCCGGAGGTCATGACCAAGTCGCCGATGACGCGCAAGGCGCGCGAGGGCGTGATGGAGTTCCTGCTCATCAACCATCCGCTCGATTGCCCGATCTGCGACCAGGGCGGCGAGTGCGACCTGCAGGATCAGGCGATGGCCTACGGCGTTTCCACGACGCGCTTCGCCGAGAACAAGCGCGCGGTGGAGGACAAGTACATCGGCGTCATGGTGCGCACCTCCATGAATCGCTGCATCCTGTGCACCCGATGCGTGCGCTTCACCTCCGAGGTGGCAGGCATCGGCGACATGGGCGCGATCGGCCGCGGCGAGGACATGGAGATCACCACCTATCTCGAGTCCGCCATGTCCTCGGAATTGCAGGGCTGCGTCGCGGACCTGTGCCCGGTCGGCGCGCTCCTGCCGAAACCCTACGCCTTCAAGGCGCGGCCCTGGGAACTCAACAAAACGCAGTCGATCGACGTCATGGACGCGCTCGGCTCCAACATTCGTATCGATACGCGGGGCCGCGAGGTGATGCGTATCCTGCCGCGCATCAACGACGCCGTGAACGAGGAATGGATTTCCGACAAGACCCGGCAGGTCGTCGACGGGCTCAAGGTGCGCCGGCTCGACCGGCCCTTCGTGCGCCGCAACGGAAGGCTCACGCCCGCGACCTGGGCCGAGGCTTTCGCCGCGATCGCCGACAAGGTGAAGGGCGCCGCGCCGGGCCGCATCGGCGCCATCGCCGGTGACCTATGCAGCGTCGAGGACATGTTCGCGATGCGAAGCCTGATGGTGTCGCTCGGCTCACCGAACCTCGACTGCCGCCAGGACGGCGCCAAGCTCGATCCGGCGATGGGTCGCGCCTCCTACCTGTTCAATCCCACGATCGAAGGGATCGAGCAGGCCGACGCGTTGCTGATCGTCGGCTCCAACCCGCGTCGTGAATCCCCGGTGCTGAACGCGCGCATCCGCAAGCGCTGGCTGAAAGGCGACTTCCCGATCGGCGTCGTCGGCGAGCAGGTCGACCTGACGTACCCCTACGCCTATCTCGGCGCGGGGCCGGATACCTTGGGCGATTTACCGAAATCCTTCGTCGACCTGTTCGCCAAGGCCATCCGGCCCATGGTGCTGATCGGGCAGGGCGCGCTCGCCCGGTCCGATGGCGCCGCGGTGCTACACGAGGCGGCGGCGCTCGCCGGCGGCGGCGAGGCTTGGCGCGGGCTCTCCGTGCTTCATACGGCGGCGGCGCGCGTCGGCGGTCTCGACCTCGGTTTCGTGCCGGGCGAGGGTGGCATGGACGCGCTCGCGATGGCCAAGGGCGGTGCGCTCGACGTGCTGTTCAACCTCGCCGCCGACGAGATCGTGGTCGAGCCGGGTGCCTTCACCATCTACATCGGCACGCATGGCGACAGGGGCGCCGCGCGCGCCGACGTGATCCTGCCCGGCGCGGCCTACACGGAGAAGTCCGGCCTCTACGTCAACACGGAGGGCAGGGTGCAACTCGCCGAGCGCGCCAACTTCCCGCCGGGCGACGCCCGCGAGGATTGGGCGGTGTTGCGCGCCCTGTCCGACGCACTCGGCCACCGCCTGCCGTTCGACTCGCTGGCGGCGTTGCGGGCGAAGCTCTACGCCGCCCACCCGCACATGGCACGCGTCGATCAGATCGCCGAGGGGCCGGTCGCGAACTTCCCTGCGACGGCGGGGGCGGCGATGGGGCGCGAGCCCTTCGCGTCACCGATCCGCGACTTCTACTTGACCAATCCCATCGCGCGCGCCTCGAAGGTGATGGCGGAGGCGTCCGCGCTCGTGCAATCGCCCGTGGCCCAGGCGGCGGAATAGGATCCGGAAGGAACAACGATGTCCTGGTTCATTCCCCTCATGATCCTGAAGAGCTTGGCCACGCTGGTGGTCCTGCTCGTATCGATCGCCTACATCCTCTACGCCGATCGCAAGATTTGGGCGGCGGTGCAGCTGCGGCGCGGTCCCAACGTCGTTGGGCCGTGGGGATTGCTCCAGTCCTTCGCAGACCTCCTCAAGTTCGTGCTGAAGGAACCGATCATCCCGGCCGGTGCCAACAAGGGCGTCTTCCTGCTGGCGCCCTTCATCATGGGCCTTCTGGCGCTCGCCGCCTGGGCCGTCATTCCCGTCGCCCACGGCTGGGCGGTCGCCAACCTCAACGTCGGCACGCTCTACATCTTCGCGATCTCATCGCTGTCAGTCTACGGCGTCATCATGGGCGGTTGGGCATCGAATTCGAAGTACCCATTCCTGTCCGCCCTGCGTTCGGCCGCGCAGATGGTGTCCTACGAGGTCTCGATCGGTCTCGTCATCGTCACCGTGCTCCTGTGCGCCGGCAACCTGAACCTGTCCAGCATCGTCATGGCGCAGGATACCCGCTGGGGCCTCCTCGGCTGGTACTGGATTCCTTTGTTCCCGATGTTCGTGATCTTCTTCGTTTCGGCGCTGGCCGAGACCAACCGGCCGCCGTTCGACCTCGTCGAAGCCGAGTCCGAACTCGTCGCTGGTTTCATGGTCGAGTACTCGTCCAGCCCTTATATGTTGTTCATGCTCGCCGAGTACGTGGCGATGATGACCATGGCCGCGCTTCAGGTCATCCTCTTCATGGGCGGCTGGCTGTCGCCGATCCCGTTCGCACCCTTCACTTGGGTGCCGGGCGTGATCTGGTTCCTGCTCAAGATCCTGCTCGTCTTCTTCATGTTCGCCATGGTGAAGGCCTTCGTCCCGCGCTACCGCTACGATCAGCTGATGCGCCTGGGATGGAAGGTCTTCCTGCCGCTCTCGCTCCTGATGGTCGTCGTCGTCGCCGGTGTGCTCGAATTCACCGGCTGGGGCGGCGTCATGGCGCAATGAGCGATCCCGCACAAGGACTGCACCTTTGAGACTCGATCAATCCGCCAAGCAATTGCTCCTGAAGGAGTTCGTCGGGGCGTTCGGCCTGTCGATGAAGTACTTCTTCAAGCCTAAGGCAACACTCAACTATCCGCACGAGAAGGCGCCGCAATCCCCTCGCTACCGTGGTGAGCACGCCCTTCGACGTTATCCCAACGGCGAAGAGCGTTGCATCGCTTGCAAGCTGTGCGAAGCGGTCTGCCCGGCCCAGGCGATCACCATCGAGGCGAGCCCGCGTCGTAACGACGGCACGCGTCGCACGACCCGCTACGATATCGACATGGTCAAATGCATCTACTGCGGCCTTTGCCAGGAGGCTTGCCCCGTCGACGCGATCGTGGAAGGACCGAATTTCGAGTTCTCGGTCGAGACGCGCGAGGAGCTTTACTATAACAAGGAGCGCCTGATCGCCAACGGCGATCGGTGGGAACGTGAGATCGCCCGCAACATCGCACTCGACTCGCCTTATCGCTGATGCGCGTCCTATCGACTGCCGCAGCAAGCCATCACGGCGTGTTTCCTTCGTCCACGGCGTGCCGAAGCGCTGCCGTGGACGCATCCGCATGAGTGTCAAGCCATGACCGCGCCGTCATTCTTCTTCTATGTGTTCTCCACGGTGCTGATCGCGTCGGCGGTCATGGTCATCTCTTCGAAGAACCCCGTGCACTCCGTGCTCTTCCTCATCCTGTCGTTCGTCAACGCCGCCGGCCTGTTCCTGCTGTTGCAGGCCGAGTTCCTGGCGATGATCCTCGTCATCGTCTACGTCGGCGCGGTCGCCGTGCTGTTCCTGTTCGTCGTGATGATGCTCGACATCGACTTCTCCGAGCTGCGGCACGGCATCATGAAGTATCTGCCGGTCGGCGCGATCGTCGGTTTGCTGGTCGTGGTGGAACTGGGCTTCGTCGTCGGCACATGGACGCTCGGCCAGGCGTCGCTCAGCCAATCGACGACGCCGACGCCCGACGCGCTTCCCAACACGGTCGCGCTCGGCCAGGTCATCTACACGCAATATCTCGTGCTATTCCAGGCGGCAGGGTTCGTGTTGCTGACGGCGATGATCGGCGCCATCGTGCTGACGCTGCGTCACAAGCCCGGCATCAAGCGTCAGTCGATCCCCGAGCAGAACGCCCGCACGTCGGCCGCCGTCACCATGCGCAGGGTACCCTCGCGCCAGGGCGTCGATGCCTAGCCGGATAGGACATCCACGATGATCGGTCTCGACCAATACCTTTTCGTCGCCGCGATCCTGTTCACGCTGGGCGTCGCCGGCATCATCCTCAATCGCAAGAACATCATCATCATCCTGATGTCGGTCGAGCTGATCCTGCTGTCGGTGAACATCAACCTCGTCGCCTTCTCGTCCTTCCTCCACGACCTTACCGGCCAAGTGTTCGCCCTCTTCATCCTCACCGTCGCGGCCGCCGAAGCCGCGATCGGTCTCGCCATCCTCGTGACCTACTACCGGAACCGCGGATCGATCGCGGTCGAGGACATCAACGCGATGAAAGGCTGATTTCGCATGATCACCGCCGTCGTCGCGCTGCCGCTTCTCGGCTTCCTCATCGCCGCTCTGTTCGGCCGTCAGATCGGCGATCGCGCCTGCGAGGTCGTCACCACCGGCTTCCTCCTGGCGTCCGCCGCCTTCTCCTGGGTTCTGTTCTTCCAGCACGCGCTCGGTACACAGCCGGAGACGCTCACCACGCTCATCAACTGGTTCACCGTCGGCACGCTCAACGTCGAATGGGCGTTCAGGGTCGACGCGCTCACCGTCGTGATGCTGGTTGTCGTGACGACGGTGTCGTCGCTCGTCCACCTGTACTCGGTCGGCTACATGAACGAGGACCCGTCGCGACCTCGCTTCTTCGCCTACCTGTCCCTCTTCACCTTCGCCATGCTGATGCTGGTGACGGCCGACAACCTCGTGCAGATGTTCTTCGGCTGGGAAGGGGTGGGCCTGGCCTCCTACCTGCTGATCGGCTTCTGGTACGTGAAGCCCACCGCCAACGCCGCCGCCATCAAGGCTTTCGTCGTCAACCGCGTCGGCGACTTCGGCTTCCTGCTCGGCATTTTCACCGTGTTCATGGTGACGCGTTCGGTGTCGTTTGAGACGATCTTCGCCGGCGCTCCGGGCCTCGCCGGCCGTACGGCGCACCTGTTCGGCCACGATTGGCCGGTGATGGAGGTCGCCTGCTTCCTCCTGTTCATGGGCGCGATGGGCAAGTCCGCGCAGTTCCTGCTGCATACCTGGCTGCCGGACGCGATGGAGGGCCCCACACCTGTCTCGGCGCTGATCCACGCCGCCACCATGGTCACGGCCGGCGTCTTCATGGTGGCCCGTCTCTCGCCGCTGTTCGAGCAAGCCCCGGCCGTGCTCTCGTTCGTCACCATCATCGGCGGCACCACATGCTTCTTCGCGGCGACGATCGGCTGCGTGCAGACCGACATCAAGCGCGTCGTCGCCTACTCGACATGCTCGCAGCTCGGTTACATGTTCGTCGGGCTCGGCGTGGGCGGTTACGGCCTCGGCGTGTTCCACCTGTTCACCCACGCCTTCTTCAAGGCGCTGCTGTTCCTCTGCGCCGGGTCCGTGATCACCGCCATGCATCACGAACAGGACATGCGGCACATGGGTGATCTGCGCTCGAAGATCCCGGTGACGTTCTGGACCATGCTGATCGGCACGCTGGCGCTCGTCGGCTTCCCGCTCACCGCCGGCTTCTTCTCCAAGGACGCGATCATCGAGGCGGCCTACGCCTCGCATCGCTTCGGCGCGTTCTACGCCTACATCCTGGCGACGGTGGCGGTCGGGCTCACCTCGTTCTACTCGTTCCGGCTGACCTTCATGACCTTCTTCGGCAAGCGCCGCTGGGAGGTCGCCCATGCCCATGCCGACAATACCGGCATCACCGACGAGGATGGTGCCAAGGCCCATCTCGAGCCGACCAACAGGGGCGAGAGCGGCGGCCACGATCACGTCACCGCCGATCACCCGCACGCTGCGGCGGCCCACGGCGTGAAGCTGCATGCCGACGATGTCGGCAGCGAGGGTCACGTCTTCGAGCCGCACGAGTCGCCGAACACGATGCTGATCCCGCTCTACGTGCTCTCGCTCGGCGCCCTGTTCGCCGGCGGCCTGTTCACGTCGCACTTCATCGGCGTCGATCAGGCCGCGTTCTGGAAAGGCGCGCTGTATTACGCCCCGGGCAATCACATCCTGGAGGACATGGAGCGCGTGCCCGAAATCGTGAAGATTGTGCCGATGCTGATGCTCGCCGGCGGTTTCGCCTGCGCCTGGCTCGGCTACATCTACAACCCGGCCGTTCCAGCCCGCTTGGCTCGCCTGTTTCCGAGGGTCTACGACTTCGTCTCGCACAAGTGGTACTTCGACGAGCTTTACGATTTCCTGTTCGTCAGGCCGGCGTTCCGCGTCGGTCGCCTGTTCTGGCACGGCGGTGACCAGGGGATCATCGACCGATACGGTCCGGATGGCCTCACCAACGCCGTCGTCGACGTGACGCGTCAGGCGGTGAAGATCCAGACCGGCTACATCTACAACTACGCTTTCGCCATGCTGATCGGGGTGACCGTCATCATCACTTGGTTCCTGATCGGAGGGGGCCGCTGATGCTCGGCTTTGGCGTCCTTTCCGCCCTCGTCTTCCTGCCGCTCGTCGGCGTGGCCTTCATCCTGTGCCTGCGCGGCGAGGACGAGGCCACCCTCAAGAACGCGCGCTGGGCGGCGCTGCTCACCACGCTCGTCGTCTTCGCGCTGTCGGTCTACGCCTGGACGCGCTTCGACGCGTCCTCGTCGGCGTTCCAATTCGTCGAGCAGAAGAACTGGTTCGGCGCCGGCCTCGTCTACAAGCTCGGCGTCGACGGCATGTCCTTCCCGTTCGTCGTGCTCACCGCCTTCCTCATGCCTTTCTGCATCCTCGCATCGTGGACCTCCATCACCGTCAGGGTGAAGGACTTCATGATCGCCTTCCTGGTGCTGGAAACGCTGATGATCGGCGTGTTCTGCTCGCTCGATCTCGTGCTCTTCTACCTGTTCTTCGAGGGTGGGCTGATCCCGATGTTCCTGATCATCGGGATCTGGGGGCACGGGCGGCGGGTCTACGCCGCCTTCAAGTTCTTCCTCTACACGTTGACCGGCTCGCTGCTGATGCTGCTCGCCATCATGGCGATGTACGGCTACGCCGGCACCACCGACATCACCGTGTTGCTGAAGACGCGTTTCCCGGTCTCCATCCAGACGTGGCTGTTCCTCGCCTTCTTCGCCTCCTTCGCGGTGAAGATGCCGATGTGGCCGGTTCACACCTGGTTGCCCGACGCCCATGTGGAGGCGCCCACCGCCGGATCGGTGATCCTCGCCGGCATCCTGCTGAAGATGGGTGGATACGGGTTCCTGCGCTTCTCGCTGCCGATGTTTCCCGACGCCTCGCAGATGTTCGCGCCGCTCGTCTTCTCGTTGTCGGTGATCGCCATCATCTACACGTCGCTCGTCGCGCTGGTGCAGGAGGACATGAAGAAGCTGATCGCCTACTCGTCCGTCGCCCACATGGGTTTCGTGACGATGGGGCTCTTCTCCTTCACCGAGCAGGGCATCCAGGGGGCCATCTTCCAGATGGTGTCCCACGGCATCGTCTCGGGCGCGTTGTTCCTCTGCGTCGGCGTCGTCTACGACCGCATGCATACGCGCGAGATCGCCGCCTACGGTGGGTTGGTGCATCGCATGCCCCGCTATGCCGCCGCCTTCATGGTCTTCACCATGGCCAACGTCGGGCTTCCCGGCACGTCTGGCTTCGTCGGCGAGTTCCTGACCATGCTCGGCACCTTCCAGGTCAACAGTTGGGTCGCCCTGTTCGCCGCGACCGGGGTCATCCTGTCGGCGGCCTACGCGCTTTACCTCTACCGTCGCGTGGTGTTCGGCGTGCTGACGAAGGACAACCTGAAATCGATCCTCGACCTCAACCCGCGCGAGGGGGCGATGCTGGCGGTGCTGCTGGTACTGACCGTGTTCTACGGCGTTCACCCTTCGCCCATCCTGGGTGCTTCCGGACCCAGCGTTGTTGCCATGGTCAAGACGCACGAGGCCGACCTCGCCGCCACGCGTTCGCGCGCGCTGGCGCTCGCCAAGCCCTCGCGGGATGGGACACGCGCGATGCTCGCATCGGGATCGGCACGATGAACGCCATGCCGCTCGAACTGCATCCCTTGATGGCGACGTCCATGTCCCTCAATATCGCCCACAGCCTGCCGGAACTCATCCTCGCGGTCGGCGCCCTGTTCCTCCTGCTGCTGGGTGCGATCCGGTCGAGGGAGCCGGGAAACCTCGTCACCACGATCGCCGTCGGCGTGCTCGGCCTCGCGATCGGGGTGCTGCTGGTGGAGACGAAGAGCCGGTCGGTGGTCTTCGACGGGGCTTTCATCGACGACACCTTCGGGCGCTTCATGAAGGTGCTGACCTTGACCGGCGCGCTGGTCACGCTCTTGATGGGGCGGGTGTTCATGGCGCACGAACGGATCAACAAGTTCGAGTACCCCGTTCTCGTCATCCTCTCGACCCTGGGCGCGCTGATCCTGATCTCCGCGAATGGGCTCATCGCTCTTTATCTCGGGCTCGAGTTGATGAGCCTCGCCCTCTACGTCATCGCTGCCTTCCACCGCGACGACCTCCGGGCATCGGAGGCCGGTCTCAAGTACTTCGTGCTCGGCGCCCTATCCTCGGGGATGTTGCTCTACGGCGCGTCTCTCCTCTATGGGTTCGCCGGCACCGTCGAGTTCGCCGGCATCGCGGCGGCGATCATCGGCAAGGTGCAGATCGGTGTCGTGTTCGGCCTTGTCTTCCTCATGGCCGGCCTCGCCTTCAAGATGTCCGTTGTGCCCTTCCATATGTGGACGCCCGACGTGTACCAGGGCGCCCCGACGCCGGTGACCGCCTTCTTCGCCACAGCGCCAAAGATGGCCGCGGTCGCGATCACCGTTCGCGTCATCATGACCGCCTTTCCCGGCATCACGACGCAGTGGCAGCAGATCATCGTTTTCATCTCCATCCTGTCGATGGCGCTCGGCTCCTTCGCCGCGATCGGGCAAACCAACATCAAACGCCTGATGGCTTACTCCGCGATCGGCCACATGGGTTTCGCCCTGGTCGGCCTCGCCGCCGGCACGCAGGAGGGCGTGCAGGCCGTGCTGATCTACATGGCCATCTATCTCACGATGACGCTGGGCACCTTCGCCGCGATCCTGTCGATGAAGATCGGCGAACGCAACGTCGAGAACGTCGCCGACGTGATGGGGTTGGCCAAGACGCATCCGGGCATGGCGTTCTTCCTGGCCGTGATGATGTTTTCCATGGCCGGTATTCCGCCGCTCGCCGGTTTCTTCGCGAAGTTCTACGTGTTCAACGCCGCCATCCAGGCGCACCTCTACCCGCTCGCGGTGATCGGCGTGCTGACAAGCGTGGTCGCCGCCTTCTACTACCTGCGGATCGTCAAGTTCATGTACTTCGACGAGGCCAGCATCGCTTTCGACAGGCAGACGCCGATGCTGCAGGCTGTGCTGGCCGTGACCGGCGTGCTGGTGCTGGGGCTGTTCCTCTACCCTCCGCTATTCATCGGCGCTGCAACTGCGGCTGCTAAGTCCTTGTTTTGATTGTATATCTTTCAAAGACGCGCCGCTCGTGATCGTTGAGCGTGATCGATGGCCGTCGGCGTGACCGAGAGCGCCTATCGAACCATTTTCCTCGAGCGTGTTGGATCGACCAACGACGAGGCCCTTTCGCGGCTGCGGGCTGGTGATACCGGTGGCGTGTTCGTCGTCGCGGCGAGTCAGACAGGTGGTCGCGGCCGGCATGGGCGGGTCTGGGCCTCACCGCCCGGCAACCTCTACGCGAGCCTCTGCCTCCTCGACCCGGCCCCCGTCGCGGTGGCGCCGCAGCTCGGCTTCGTCGCTGGGGTTGCCCTCGTTTCGGCGCTCCGCGGATTGTCGGGCGACGACCCCCGCCTCTCCCTGAAGTGGCCCAACGACGTCCTGCTCGACGGCGCGAAGCTCGCCGGCATACTCCTTGAGAGCACCGTTCTGCGCGATGGCCGGCTTGGCTGCGTCGTCGGTTTCGGCGTGAACTGCGCCTCTCACCCCGATGGCCTGTCCTATCCCGCTATCAGCTTGGCGGAGGCCGGCCTTTACCGATCGCCGACGGTGGTCTTGGCGGCGCTTTCCAAGGCTTTCGCGGCGACGTTCGCGTGGTGGGACAGCGGCGTGAACTTCCCTGCGATCCGATCTGAATGGCTTCGTTTCGCCGCCGGGCTCGGGGACGCGATCACGGTCACGATGCCTCGCGGCGCGGTTTGCGGGCACTTCGGCGGCCTGGGGATGGCCGGGCATCTCTTAGTCGACACCGCGCAAGGGCGCGTCACAATCGACGCCGGCGATGTTTTTCTCCCCGGCCTTGTCGCCGGTGCTATGCAGCAAAATAGAGACCTAGGATCGCACGTGGGCAGTGAAGGCCCGGAAGGCACTTGAACGATGGATGAGGTCGCAGAGGAACTCGTGTTCGTACCGCTCGGCGGACTGGGCGAGATCGGGATGAACATGGGTCTCTACGGCTTTGGACCCGCCCGTAAGAAGAAGTGGTTGATGGTGGACTGCGGGATCTCCTTCGCCGGGCCGGAGCAGGCCGGGATCGACGTCATCGTCCCCGACACGACATTCATCGAGAAGATGCGCGTCGACCTCGTGGGCATCGTCATCACCCATGCCCACGAGGACCACATCGGTGCGGTTGTCGACCTGTGGAACCGGCTACGCGCCCCCGTCTACGCCACGCGCTTCGCCGCCGGGCTGCTCGAGATCAAGAAACTGGCCGAGTACGGCGCGCCGAAGATCCCGATCAACATCGTCCAGCAGGGCGGGGTGGCGGAGATCGGACCTTTCTCCGTCGAGTTCGTGCCGGTCGCGCATTCCATTCCCGAGAGCTGTGCGCTCGCCATCCGTACGCCGCTCGGCACGGTCGTGCACAGCGGCGACTGGAAGATCGACGAGCATCCAGGCCTCGGCCTCCCGACCGACAGGGCCCGGTTGACCGCCATCGGCGAAGAGGGCGTGCTCGCCCTCGTCTGCGACTCGACCAACATCATGCGAGAGGGCATCAGCCCCTCGGAGGCGGATGTCGCCACAACCCTCACCGACATCATCCGCGCCGCGACGGGACGTGTCGTCGTCACGACCTTCGCCTCCAACGTGGCCCGCATGAAGGCGGTGGCTCTGGCGGCCGCTGCCGCAGGACGCCAAGTGGTGCTCGTTGGACGGGCCATGGACCGGGTGTCGAGCGTCGCCCGCGAGATCGGTTACCTCGACGGCGTGCCGCCCTTCCTCTCGCAGGACGCCTTCAATCACGTTCCCCGCGACAAGGTCGTGGTGTTGGCGACCGGAAGTCAGGGTGAGCCGCGCGCCGCCATCGCCCGCATCTCCGAGGACGAGCACCCAGCCGTCAGCCTGGCGCCGGGCGACATGGTGATCTTCTCGTCGCGCACGATCCCTGGCAACGAGCGCGAGGTCGGGCGTATCATCAATAATCTCACGAAGCAGGGCATCGAGGTCGTCACCGATCGGAACGCCTTGATCCACGCGTCCGGCCATCCCCGACGCGGCGAGGTCGCGCAATTCTACGATTGGGTCCGGCCGACGATCGCCATTCCCGCGCACGGTGAGGAGGTGCACCTCGCCTCGCATTACGCCTTCGCCCGCGAGCGACAGGTGCCGCACGTCGTCAAGGCACGCAACGGCGACATCGTCATGCTGGCGCCGGGTGAACCGGGCATCGTCGGTCAGGCGCAGCACGGCCACATCGTCAAGGACGGCAACATCCTCCTCAGGATGGACGACGAGGCGCTCCGCGCCCGCCAGTCGCTGGCCTTCGCAGGTGTCGTCACCATCGCGCTGGCCGTCACCGCCAAGGGCGAGATGGCAGGCACGCCCGACGTCGTGACCAACGGCCTGCCGGCGAAGACCAAGGACGGGGCGGCGATGGATGCGCTCGTCGATGCCGCGATGTTCCAAACCTTCGACAACCTGCCGAAGCAGCGGCGGCGCGACGCCGATACGGTCTCGACCGCCATCGAGAAGGCCGTGCGAAGCGCCGTCAACAGCGCCTGGGGCAAGCGCCCGGCGGTCCATGTGCTCGTCGTCGAGGTGTAAGCCGGCATGATCGGACGCCTCAACCACGTCGCCATCGTCGTCGCCGACCTCGACACCGAAGCCGCGCGTTACCGAGACGTCCTCGGTGCCGTCATCTCCGAGCCGCGGGCGATGCCCGAGCACGGCGTCGCGGTCGTCTTCGTGACCTTGCCGAATACCAAGATCGAGCTGATGGCGCCCCTCGGCCACGCTTCTCCAGTCGCCGCCTTCCTGGCCAAGACCGGCGGCGGGATGCACCACGTGTGCTACGAGGTCGACGACATCATGGCGGCGCGCGACCGCCTGCGTGCGGCCGGTCTGCGGGTGCTCGGCGACGGCGAGCCGAAGGCGGGCGCCCACGGCAAGCCGGTCTTGTTCATGCATCCCAAGGATTTCGGCGGAACGCTCATCGAGCTGGAACAAAGTTAACGGCCGTCGTCCCGACACCGCCGCCGCGTCGCGCGGATCGACTTTCGTGTCCTTTTTACCACGAGCCTGGAATCGCGCGGCGACCGGGGAGCTTTCGTCGGGTACGAACGGTTTCTTCCTCAGACACGGGGGAACGGGACTATGGACACAGACACCATCACGAGCAGCAACCTGCTTCGTTTGACCGGCATCATGGCGATCGCGATCGGGGCCGCCTGGGCTTTGCAGATCCTCGGCTTCGCCGGCGACAATTCGGCATTCACCCGCATGATGTGGATCGTCGCCGCCGCGTCCATGGCGGGCGGGGGCGCCGGCCTCTTGATCGCGGCCAACGGCCTACCCGAGCGCGAGCCGGCCCGGACCCGCGCCTGAACGGGCGCTGCGCCCAAGATCGAGACGTTTCAACGGATTGGAGTCACACTCGACGATTAGCTTGCAACGGCCGTTCGGACGATCTAAACACATGATGTGGCGCGGCACCCTTCGGTTCCGCGCCACCTGCTTTTCGGAAACCTGTGGACCCGTTCCTGTTTCCGCTGCTTCGAACGGCTCATGAACAATCCGCTGCAATTCCTTCAGGACGTCCGCCAGGAAGCGGGCAAGGTGACGTGGCCTAATCGCCGCGAGACGGTCATCACGACCGTGCTGGTCGTCTTGATGTGCGTGTTCGCCAGCCTCTTCCTGTTCGGGGTCGATCAGGCGATCCACCTCGCCATCACCACGATCCTCAACATCGGCCGCTGAGCGGGGCTCCTTACACGCCATGAACACGCGCTGGTACATCGTCCACGCCCACTCGAACTTCGAGAAGAAGGTGGCCACCTCGATCCGCGAGCAGGCCGCGCAGCGAGGCCTCGAGGAGAAGTTCGACGAGATCCTCGTGCCGACGGAGAACGTCGTCGAGGTGCGCAAGGGACGCAAGGTCAACGCCGAGCGCAAGTTCTTCCCCGGTTACGTGCTCGTGAAGTGCGATCTGTCGGACGACATCTACCACCTCATCAAGAACACGCCCAAGGTGACCGGCTTCCTCGGCGCTGACAAGAGGCCGGTGCCGATCTCGGACGCCGAGGCCAACCGGATCAAGGGCCAGGTCGCCGACGGCGTTGAGCGTCCGAAGGCCTCCATCTCCTTCGAGATCGGAGAGTCGGTCCGCGTCGCCGATGGGCCGTTCGCGTCCTTCAATGGCACGGTCGAGGAGATCGACGAGGGCCGCTCGCGCGTGAAGGTGGCCGTCTCCATCTTCGGCCGCGCGACGCCGGTCGAGCTTGAGTTCACGCAGGTCGAGAAGGTGGTGTGACTCGCGGTGCCCCTTCCCGAATCCGGGAGGAGACCGTCACTCGATGAGGTCGGCGGTCAAGACGACGACGTGACGGACGCAACGTCGGTCGACCGTCCTGACCCGCACCGATGACCTGGTCTTCATCGACCTTCGCTGACGCGAGGGGTCCCGTGCCCCGCCGACTGGCGGTGGAGTAAATCAACCCTCGTGGCAGACGAGCCAGCGTCGCACCACGAACAAGGAGGTCATCATGGCGAAGAAGGTCACAGGTTACATCAAGTTACAGGTGCCGGCGGGGTCGGCGAACCCGTCGCCGCCGATCGGTCCCGCGCTCGGACAGCGCGGCCTCAACATCATGGAGTTCTGCAAGGCGTTCAACGCCAAGACGGCGCAACTCGAGAAGGGCATGCCGATCCCGGTGATCATCACCGCGTACCAGGACCGCTCCTTCACCTTCGAGATGAAGCAGCCGCCGGTGTCCTACTTCCTCAAGCAGGCGTCCGGCATCAAGTCCGGCTCGGCGACCGTCGGCAAGGGCGTGTTCGTTGGTCAGATCTCGCGCACCCAGATCATCGAGATCGCGACGAAGAAGATGCCCGACCTCAACTGCGCTTCGGTCGAGGCGGCGAGTGCAATGATCGAGGGGTCCGCCCGATCGATGGGGCTGGAAGTGGTGGGGTGACGACGATGTCCAAGCGCATAGAGAAGGCCCGCGAGGGCGTCGACCGCATCAAGCTCTACCCGATCGATCAGGCGGTGAAACTCGTCAAGGAGCGCGCGAGCGCGAAGTTCGACGAAACGGTCGAGATCGCCATGAACCTCGGCGTTGATCCCAAGCACGCCGACCAGATGGTTCGCGGCGTGGTCAACCTGCCAAACGGCACGGGACGCACCCTGAAGGTCGCGGTGTTCGCGCGCGGCGCCAAGGCCGACGAGGCAAAGGCGGCAGGGGCCGACGTCGTCGGTGCGGAAGACCTCGTCGCGACGGTACAGGGCGGCTCGATCGAGTTCGACCGCTGCATCGCCACGCCCGACATGATGCCGCTCGTCGGTCGTCTCGGCAAGGTGCTGGGGCCGCGCGGCCTGATGCCGAACCCGAAGGTCGGGACCGTCACCATGGACGTCACCGCCGCCGTGAAAGCGTCGAAGGGCGGCGCGGTCGAATTCCGCGTCGAGAAGGCCGGCATCATCCAGGGCAGCGTGGGCAAGGCATCATTCGGCGACGAGCAACTCGTCCAGAACATCAACGCCTTCGTCGACGCGGTCGCCAAGGCGAAGCCGGCCGGCGCCAAGGGAACCTATCTCCAGCGCATCGCGATCTCCTCGACGATGGGTCCCGGCGTCAAGGTCGACCCGTCCAGCGTCACCGCGGGGCCGCCGGCCTAGATCGAGGTCACGGAGAAAAGCGGCGGAGACGATAAAATGCCGCTTGGCAAGAAGTATTTTAACCGATAGGAACGGTGCTCGAGGCCGGCGAAGCGCAGCCTTGAAAACCCACAAGAGATTTCTCGTTGCTCTTCAGCATTCACCAATTGTTCGTGGTGTGACGAGAATGGAATGGCCGGAAGACAGGGGTGTCCCCGTGTCTTGCCCGGCCATGTCCTGTCCGAGACTGCCGGCGCGTCGAAGGCTTGCCCTTACGTCCGCTTAATGGTCCGAACTTCGACGCGGTTCCGCCCGTCGAAGGAACGAGGCCGGCATAGACGGGGAAAGCCGGATTTCGAGTCGCTCGCCATGGTGCCCCCCAAGGCATCGTATCGCGTGACCGTTCGATTTTGGTTCGATCCCTCTGCCGATGCGGCGCGAGCCGCAGCGGGGACAGGTGCCGCCCGCTCCATCGTCGCTCGCGCTTCGACGGGGTGGTCACTGCAACCGGTGGATCCTTCGGGATCCGCACCAGGAGAAGATCTTCTCCAGGAGACGCACTGTGGACAGAGCGGAAAAGAAGGAGGCCGTCGCTACGCTGAACGAAGTCTTCAAGACAACGTCCGTCGTGGTGGTGGCGCACTACTCAGGCCTGACCGTGGCCCAGATGCAGCGCCTGCGCAAGCAGATGCGCGAGGCTGGCGCCAAGGTTCAGGTCGCCAAGAACCGTCTCGTCAAGATCGCCCTCGAAGGGACTTCGAGCGCGTCCATCGCCGGCCTCATGACCGGCCCCACCCTGATCGCCTACTCGGACGATCCGGTCGCCGCCCCCAAGGTGGTGGTCGCCTTCGCCAAGGACAACGACAAGCTCGTCATCCTCGGCGGCGCGATGGGACGGACCGCGCTCGATCCTAACTCGGTCCGCTCGCTGGCGACCATGCCGTCGCTCGACGAACTTCGCGCGAAGATCGTCGGCCTCGTCCAGGCTCCCGCGACCAAGCTGGCCCAGTTGCAGACGGCGCCCGCCGCCAAGCTCGCCCGCGTCTTCGCCGCCTACGCGGACAAGGACAAGGCGGAGACGGCGGACGCGGCCTGATCGCGACCTGACGGACATCCATCGAACCAACAATCGAACGAAGGACCAGACCTATGGCTAACCTAGAGAAGATCGTCGACGACCTGTCCAGCCTGACCGTGCTGGAGGCGGCCGAACTCGCCAAGATGCTCGAAGAGAAGTGGGGCGTCTCCGCCGCCGCCGCCGTCGCGGTCGCCTCCGGTGGCCCGGCCGCCGGCGCTCCCGCCGCGCCCGTCGAGGAGCAGACCGAGTTCACGGTCGTGCTCGCCGCCATCGGCGACAAGAAGATCGAGGTCATCAAGGAGGTCCGCGCGATCACCGGCCTCGGCCTCAAGGAAGCCAAGGACCTCGTCGAGGGCGCGCCCAAGCCCGTCAAGGAAGGCGTCAACAAGGACGACGCCGCCAAGCTCAAGGCGCAGCTCGAGAAGGCCGGCGCGAAGGTCGAGGTCAAGTAAGACGGTCGGCTTCCGCCATCACCTCTCGACCGGGCGCGGACATCGGTTCGCGCCCGCCCGCGCCGATCGGGCGGCCAATCGCCGTGGTTGATCGCAGATCAGTAGGCCCGCGCCGCGCGACGAAGATCGCCCCGGCTCGCGCTTCGTCTTTCATCCATCCCGTCCGGGATGCGCGCGGCGGATCGAACACGGTCGCCGCTTCAGCATACGAGGAGCATGCATGTCCCTAAGCACAGCGCAGACGTTCAGCGGTCGCAAGCGTGTTCGCAAAGTCTTCGGGCACATCAGCGAAGTCGCCGACATGCCGAACCTCATCGAGGTGCAGAAGGCGTCCTACGACCAGTTCCTGCTCGTCGATGCTCCCGAGGGCGGTCGTCCCGACGAAGGCCTTCAGTCCGTCTTCCGCTCCGTCTTTCCGATCTCCGACTTCGCCAATACCTCGCTGCTCGAATTCGTCAAGTACGAGTTCGAGTCGCCGAAGTATGATGTCGACGAGTGCCGCCAACGCGGCATGACGTTCGCCGCGCCGCTCAAGGTAACGCTCCGCTTGATCGTGTTCGACGTCGATCCCGACACCGGCGCCCGGTCCGTCAAGGACATCAAGGAGCAGGACGTCTACATGGGCGACATGCCGTTCATGACGATGAACGGCACCTTCATCGTCAACGGCACCGAGCGGGTGATCGTGTCCCAGATGCACCGCTCGCCGGGCGTCTTCTTCGACCACGACAAGGGCAAGAGCCACTCGTCCGGCAAGCTGCTGTTCGCCGCCCGCATCATCCCCTATCGCGGATCCTGGCTCGACATCGAGTTCGACGCCAAGGACATCGTCTACGCGCGCATCGATCGCCGCCGCAAGATCCCGGCGACGTCGCTGCTCTACGCGCTCGGCATGGACGGCGAGGAGATCCTGTCCACCTTCTACAAGACCATCACCTACACCCGCGACAAGGACAGCTGGCGCTTCCCCTTCAACGGGGACCGCATGAAGGGCATGAAGGTGTCGTCCGACCTGCTCGACGCCGACACCGGCGAGGTGGTCGTGGAAGCCGGCAAGAAGCTGACCGTCCGCTCCATCCGCCAGCTCGACGAGCGCGGCATCAAGTTCCTGCGCGCCGCCGACGACGACCTGCACGGCCAGTACATCGCGACAGACCTTTTCAATCCCTCGACCGGGGAGATCTTCGCCGAGGCCGGCGAGGAGATCACCGCCAAGTCGCTGCAGGCGCTCATCGACGCCGGCTTCGACGAACTGCCATTGCTTGACATCGACCACATCAACATCGGCCCCTACATCCGCAACACGCTGGCGGTGGACAAGAACCATTCGCGCGAGGAAGCCCTGTTCGACATCTACCGCGTCATGCGCCCCGGCGAGCCGCCGACGCTCGAGACGGCGGAGAACATGTTCCACTCGCTGTTCTTCGATCCCGAGCGCTACGACCTGTCGGCGGTCGGTCGCGTCAAGATGAACATGCGCATGGACCTTGACGCGCCCGACACCCAGCGCGCGCTGCGTCGCGAGGACATCCTCGCCGTCGTTCGCGCCCTCGTCGACCTGCGCGACGGCCGCGGCGAGATCGACGACATCGACCACCTCGGCAACCGCAGGGTGCGTTCGGTCGGCGAGCTGATGGAGAACCAGTACCGACTGGGCCTGCTGCGCATGGAGCGCGCCATCAAGGAGCGCATGAGCCAGGTCGACATCGACACGGTGATGCCGCAGGACCTCATCAACGCCAAGCCGGCGGCGGCCGCCGTGCGCGAGTTCTTCGGCTCGTCGCAGCTGTCGCAGTTCATGGACCAGACCAACCCGTTGTCGGAGATCACCCACAAGCGTCGCCTGTCGGCGCTCGGGCCGGGCGGCCTGACCCGCGAGCGGGCCGGCTTCGAGGTGCGCGACGTGCACCCGACGCATTACGGGCGCATCTGCCCGATCGAGACGCCGGAAGGCCCCAACATCGGCCTCATCAACTCGCTCGCGACCTTCGCCCGCGTCAACAAGTACGGTTTCATCGAGAGCCCTTACCGTCGCGTCAAGGACGGGCAGGTCACGATGGATGTCGTCTACCTGTCGGCGATGGAGGAGAGCAAATACTACGTCGCCCAGGCCGACGCGCCGATGGACGAGAGCCACTCGCTGAAGGAGGACCTGATCGTCTGCCGCCACTCCGGCGACGTGATGATGGTCCAGCGCGAGAAGGTCGACTTCATGGACGTGTCGCCCAAGCAGCTCGTCTCTGTTGCCGCCGCGCTCATCCCCTTCCTGGAGAACGACGACGCCAACCGCGCCCTGATGGGCTCCAACATGCAGCGTCAGGCCGTGCCGCTCGTGAAGGCCGACGCGCCGCTCGTCGGCACCGGCATGGAGGCGATCGTCGCCCGTGATTCCGGCGCCGCCATCGCCGCGCGTCGCGCCGGCTACGTCGACCAGATCGACGCCACGCGCGTGGTCGTCCGTGCCACCGAGGAGACCAGCGCCGGTCGCCCCGGCGTCGACATCTACCGGCTGATGAAGTTCCAGCGCTCGAACCAGTCGACCTGCGTCAACCAGAAGCCGCTGGTGCGCGTCGGCGACTTCGTGCGCAAGGGCGAGATCCTCGCCGACGGTCCCTCGACGGACCTCGGCGACCTCGCACTCGGTCGCAACGTGCTCGTCGCGTTCATGCCGTGGAATGGCTACAACTTCGAGGATTCGATCCTCCTCAACGAACGCATCGTCAAGGACGATGTGTTCACCTCCATCCATATCGACGAGTTCGAAGTGATGGCCCGCGACACCAAGCTCGGGCCTGAGGAGATCACGCGCGACATCCCCAACGTGTCGGAAGAAGCGCTGAAGAACCTCGACGAGGCCGGCATCGTCTACATCGGTGCCGAGGTGCAGGCCGGCGACATCCTGTGCGGGAAGATCACGCCGAAGGGCGAGAGCCCGATGACGCCGGAGGAGAAGCTGCTCCGCGCCATCTTCGGCGAGAAGGCGTCGGACGTGCGCGACACCTCGCTCCGCGTGCCGCCCGGCGTGCAGGGCACGATCGTCGAGGTGCGGGTGTTCAACCGGCACGGCGTCGACAAGGACGAGCGCGCCCAGGCGATCGAGCGCGAGGAGATCGAGCGCCTCGCCAAGGACCGCGACGACGAGCTCGCGATCCTTGACCGCAACGTTTACGGCCGCCTCGTGGACCTTTTCTCCGGGCAGAAGGCGATCGCCGGCCCCAAGGGGTTCAAGCGCGACATGGTGCTCTCGAAGGAGATCATCGACGAGTATCCCCGCTCGCAGTGGTGGATGTTCGCCCTCGACGACGACGCCACGATGGCCGAGGTCGAGGCGATGCGCAAGCAGTACGACGAGGCGAAGAAGGGGCTGGAAAGCCGCTTCCTCGACAAGGTCGAGAAGCTGCAGCGCGGCGACGAGCTGCCGCCCGGCGTGATGAAGATGGTCAAGGTCTTCGTCGCGGTGAAGCGCAAGATCCAGCCGGGCGACAAGATGGCCGGGCGCCACGGCAACAAGGGCGTGGTGTCGAAGATCGTGCCGCAGGAGGACATGCCGTTCCTCGCCGACGGGACGCCGGTCGACATCGTGCTGAACCCGCTCGGCGTGCCGAGCCGCATGAACGTCGGGCAGATCCTGGAGACACACCTCGGCTGGGCCTGCGCCGGCCTCGGCAGGCAGGTGTCCCAGGCGGTCAACGCCTACATGAAGTCGAACGATACGGCGCCGATCAGGGCCAAGCTCAAGGAGCTGTACGGCTCCGATGGTGGCGGCCTGGCGGAGCTCGACGACGAGACGGTGGTCGAGGTGGCGGAGAACCTGCGCCGCGGCGTGCCGATCGCGACGCCGGTGTTCGACGGCGCGCGCGAGAAGGACATCGTCCAGATGCTGGAGCAAGCCGGCCTCGACGGATCCGGTCAATCGACGCTCTACGACGGGCGCACCGGCGACGCGTTCGATCGCAAGGTGACGGTGGGCTACATATATATGCTGAAGCTCCACCACCTCGTCGACGATAAGATCCACGCGCGTTCGATCGGTCCGTACTCGCTCGTCACCCAGCAGCCGCTGGGGGGCAAGGCGCAGTTCGGTGGCCAGCGCTTCGGCGAGATGGAGGTTTGGGCGCTGGAAGCCTACGGCGCCGCCTACACCTTGCAGGAGATGCTGACGGTGAAGTCTGACGACGTGGCCGGGCGCACGAAGGTTTACGAGTCGATCGTGCGCGGCGACGATACGTTCGAGTCCGGCATTCCGGAAAGCTTCAACGTGCTGGTCAAGGAGATGCGTTCCCTCGGCCTCAACGTCGAGCTGAACAACGCGCCAAAGCCGCTCGAGGAGCTGCCGCCGACCGCCAAGGCGGCGGAATAACGCACACCAGACGACGGGGACGTGCCCGGGGCTTACGGCTCCGGTGCGCGTCTCAGCCGCGTTGCTCGAGGATGCACGCGGATCAATCGACATTCCTAGCGCCGAGCCGAGCGTCTCGCTGAGACCGGCCGAGCGCGCACCAGGAGAAGACCATGAATCAAGAGGTGATGAATCTCTTCAATCCGGTCGTCCAGCCGCAGACGTTCGACCAGATCCAGATCTCCATCGCGAGCCCGGAGAAGATCCTTTCCTGGTCGTTCGGTGAGATCAAGAAGCCCGAGACCATCAACTACCGGACGTTCAAGCCCGAGCGCGACGGCCTGTTCTGCGCCCGCATCTTCGGGCCGATCAAGGATTACGAGTGCCTGTGCGGCAAGTACAAGCGGATGAAGTACAAGGGCGTCATCTGCGAGAAGTGTGGCGTCGAGGTGACCCTGTCGCGGGTCCGTCGCGAGCGCATGGGCCATATCTCGCTGGCCGCCCCAGTCGCCCACATCTGGTTCCTCAAGTCGCTTCCCTCGCGCATCGGCTTGTTGCTCGACATGCCGCTGAAGGACCTCGAGCGCATCCTCTACTTCGAGTCCTATATCGTCCTCGACCCCGGCCTGACCCCGCTGAAGGACCGGCAACTCCTCAACGAGGAGGATTACCTCCGCGCTCAGGACGAGTATGGCCAGGACAGCTTCACCGCTCTGATCGGCGCCGAGGCGATCCGCGAGATCCTCCGCCACATGGATCTCGCCGGCATCGCCGAACGGCTCAAGGTCGAGATTTCCGAGGCGACCACGGAACTTAAGCCCAAGAAGCTCGCCAAGCGCCTGAAGATCATCGAGGCCTTCATGCACTCCGGCAACAAGCCGGAATGGATGATCCTGACGGAGGTGCCGGTGATCCCGCCGGACCTGCGCCCGCTCGTGCCGCTCGACGGCGGGCGTTTCGCGACCTCCGACCTCAACGACCTTTACCGCCGCGTCATCAATCGAAACAACCGTCTGAAGCGGCTGATCGACCTGCGCGCGCCCGACATCATCATCCGCAACGAGAAGCGCATGCTTCAGGAGGCGGTCGACGCGCTGTTCGACAACGGCCGGCGCGGCCGCGTCATCACCGGTGCCAACAAGCGCCCGTTGAAGTCGCTCGCCGACATGCTGAAGGGCAAGCAGGGGCGGTTCCGCCAGAACCTGCTCGGCAAGCGCGTCGATTATTCCGGCCGCTCGGTGATCGTCGTCGGTCCCGAGCTGAAGCTGCACCAGTGTGGCCTGCCGAAGAAGATGGCGCTGGAGCTGTTCAAGCCGTTCATCTACTCGCGCCTCGACGCCAAGGGCCTTTCCGCCACCGTGAAGCAGGCGAAGAAGCTTGTCGAGAAGGAGAAGCCCGAGGTTTGGGACATCCTCGACGAGGTGATCCGCGAGCATCCGGTGATGCTGAACCGCGCGCCGACGTTGCACCGGCTGGGCATCCAGGCCTTCGAGCCCAAGCTGATCGAGGGCAAGGCGATCCAGTTGCATCCGCTCGTCTGCGCGGCCTTCAACGCCGACTTCGATGGCGACCAGATGGCCGTGCACGTGCCCCTGTCGTTGGAGGCGCAGCTGGAAGCCCGTGTGCTGATGATGTCGACCAACAACATCCTGCATCCGGCCAATGGCCAGCCGATCATCGTGCCGAGCCAGGACATCGTGCTCGGCCTCTACTACGTCTCGTTGATGCGCGACGGCGAGCAGGGGCAAGGCATGATGTTCTCCGACATGGGCGAGATCGAGCACGCGATCGCCAACAAGTCGGTGACGCTGCACACCAAGATCAAGGGGCGCGCCTGGACCTACGACGCGGACGGTAACCGCGTGTCGAAGATCTTCGACACGACGCCCGGCCGCCTGATCCTCGGCAAGCTGCTGCCCGCGCACCGCAAGATCCCCTTCGATGTCGCCAACAGGCTGATGACGAAGAAGGAGATCTCGGGGATGATCGACATCGTCTATCGCCAGTGCGGACAGAAGGAGACGGTGATCTTCTGCGACCGGATCATGGCGCTCGGCTTCCGCGAGGCGTTCAAGGCGGGCATCTCGTTCGGCAAGGACGACATGGTCGTGCCCGAGACCAAGCCGAAGATCATATCCGACACCTCCGCGCTGGCGAAGGAGTACGAGCAGCAGTACAATGACGGGCTCATCACCCAGGGCGAGAAGTACAACAAGGTCGTCGACGCCTGGGCGAAGTGCTCCGACAAGCTCGCCGAGGAGATGATGGTCCGCATCTCGACGGTGCAGAAGGACGATGTCGGCCGCGATAAGCCGATCAACTCGATCTACATGATGAGCCACTCGGGGGCCCGCGGTTCGCCGACCCAGATGAAGCAGCTCGCCGCCATGCGCGGCCTGATGGCCAAGCCTTCGGGCGAGATCATCGAGACGCCGATCATCTCGAACTTCAAGGAAGGCCTGACCGTCCTTGAATACTTCAACTCCACCCATGGTGCCCGCAAGGGCCTCGCCGACACGGCGTTGAAGACGGCGAACTCGGGGTACCTGACCCGCCGCCTCGTCGACGTGGCGCAGGACTCGATCATCACCATGACGGACTGCGGCTCGTCGAACGGCATCAAGATGCGCGCCATCATCGACGCGGGAACGGTCGTGGCCTCCCTCGCCACCCGCATCCTCGGTCGTACCACCACCGAAGACCTCCTGGAGGCGAATGGCACGGTCATCGTGGCGTCGGGCACGATGATCGAGGAGTGGCACATGGACCGTATCAACGCGGCCGGGATCCAGGAGGTGAAGATCCGGTCCGTGCTGACCTGCGAGGCCAAGAACGGCGTGTGCGGCATGTGCTACGGGCGCGACCTCGCCCGCGGCACGCCGGTCAACATGGGCGAGGCGGTCGGCGTCATCGCGGCGCAGTCGATCGGCGAGCCCGGCACGCAGCTCACGATGCGCACCTTCCACATCGGCGGCGCGGCGCAGATCGCGGACTCGTCCTTCATCGAGTCGAACTTCGACGGCACGGTGAAGATCAGGAACCCGCACATCGCCCGCAACGGCGAGGGCGACCTGATGGTCATGGCGCGCAACGTGGCGATCGTCATCGAGGGGCCGGACGGCTCCGAGCGGGCGGTCCACCGCGTCCAGTACGGCGCGCGCCTCAAGGTCGACACCGGCGACAAGGTGAAGCGCGGGCAGCGTCTGGCGGAGTGGGACCCGTACACCCGGCCGATCATGACCGAGGTCGACGGCACCATCGGCTTCGAGGATCTCGTCGAGGGCGGCTCGCTGACGGAAACCATCGACGAGGCGACCGGCATCGCCAAGCGCATGGTCATCGACTGGCGCCTCAACCAGCGCTCGTCGACGCTCAAGCCGGCGATGGTCGTCAAGGGTGCGGACGGCAAGATCCTCAAGCTGCAGCGCGGTGGCGAAGCCCGCTACATCCTGCCGGTCGACTCCATCATCGGCGTCGATCCCGGCGGCACCGTCAAGGCGGGTGACATCATCGCGCGCATCTCGATGGACTCCGCCAAGACCCGCGACATCACCGGCGGTCTGCCGCGCGTCGCGGAGTTGTTCGAGGCACGTCGCCCCAAGGACCACGCGATCATCGCGGAAGCTTCGGGCACGGTGCAGTTCGGCAAGGACTACAAGAACAAGACGCGGCTCTCGATCGTGCCCCATCCTGACTCGACCAACCCGGGGAAGGATGGAGCGCCCACCGGCGAGCCGGTCGAGTACCTGATCCCCAAGGGCAAGCACATCCATCTCCAGGACGGCGACGTCGTGGAGAAGGGCGACTACATCGTCGACGGCAACCCGGCGCCGCACGACATCCTGGCGATCAAGGGCGTGGAGGAACTCGCCGCCTACCTCGTCAACGAGATCCAGGAGGTTTACCGGCTGCAGGGCGTGTCGATCAACGACAAGCACATCGAGGTCATCGTCCGGCAGATGCTGCAGAAGGTCGACATCACCGATCCCGGCGATACCGAGTTCCTCAGCGGCGAGCAGGTCGATCAATACGACCTCGAGGCGGCGAACGCCAAGGCCCTGGAGGAAGGCGGCAAGATCGCCGTCGGCACCCCGGTGCTGCTCGGCATCACCAAGGCCTCCCTGCAGACGCGCTCCTTCATCTCGGCCGCGTCCTTCCAGGAGACCACCCGC
Source organism: uncultured Beijerinckiaceae bacterium (assembly GCA_964244495.1). Taxonomy (GTDB): domain Bacteria; phylum Pseudomonadota; class Alphaproteobacteria; order Rhizobiales; family Beijerinckiaceae; genus RH-AL1. The sequence continues at coordinate 296,111 of CAXTIU010000001.1, read as the reverse complement.
GTCCTCACCGAGGCGGCGGTCAACGGCAAGGCCGACACGCTGGAAGGCCTCAAGGAGAACGTGATCGTCGGTCGGCTCATCCCGGCCGGCACCGGCGCGGCCATGGCGAAGCTCCGCAAGATCGCCGCCACCCGTGACGAGATGATCATCGCCGCCAATGCCGAACAGCCGACGCCGGTCGACTTGCCGGCCTTGCCGGCGGCGGAATGAAGTCGCGTTTCCGCAGCGGGGCTTCGGGGAGGGATGGTCCGTCGTGGGCCATCCCTCCCGCTACACCGCGTAACTGAGCCGATCCCAGCGGGAAAAGCCGTATAGATCACGTCGAATCCGTTGCCGCGCGGCGGTTCGGTATGGAAACGGGGTTGACGACACCTTCGCGTCCTTCTAGGTTCCGCCCACTTCCGATAGGCTGTAGATCATCTGTTTTCGGCGACACGCCGAAGAGCTCCGAGATCTAGACGCTATCGACTTCAACACTGAGACGTCCTTACGTCGCGTGCTTCGCATTCGACGCCGGAATGCACGAACCCGGTCGCCGGGGTCCTCTGCCTCGGAACCAACACCAAAGGCCGCGAGGTCGGTGGTGTTGTTTGTTCGCGTTCAGGTCCACGACATTTACGCGAACCGACGGCCATCGGGTTCGCGGTTCGCAGAAGGCCGACGGGATTGATATGCCGACAATCAGCCAGCTGATCCGCAAGCCTCGCGTGGCGAGCACCTACCGTGAGAAGGCTCGCCACCTGGAAGCTTGCCCGCAGAAGCGCGGCGTCTGCACGCGCGTCTACACGACCACGCCGAAGAAGCCGAACTCGGCGCTTCGCAAGGTCGCCAAGGTTCGTCTCACCAACGGGTTCGAGGTCATCGGCTACATTCCCGGCGAGGGTCACAACCTCCAGGAGCATTCGGTGGTGATGATCCGCGGCGGCCGCGTCAAGGATCTGCCCGGCGTCCGTTATCACATCCTGCGCGGTGTGCTCGATACGCAGGGCGTGAAGAACCGCAAGCAGCGCCGGTCCAAGTACGGCGCCAAGCGTCCCAAGTAAGATAAAGGTCAGCCATGTCCCGCCGCCACAGCGCCGAGAAGCGCGAGATCATCCCCGACGCGAAGTATCACGACGTCATCGTGACGAAGTTCATGAACTCGATCATGTACGACGGCAAGAAGTCGGTCGCGGAAGCGATCGTTTACGGTGCCTTCGAGGAAGTCGAGCGCAAGGCTCGCGCCGAGCCGCTGCCGCTCTTCAAGCAGGCGCTTGAGAATGTCGCGCCGGCGATCGAGGTCCGCTCTCGGCGCGTCGGTGGCGCGACGTACCAGGTGCCGGTGGAGGTTCGCCTGGAGCGGCGCCAAGCCTTGGCGATCCGCTGGCTGATCACCGCCGCGCGGGGTCGCAACGACAAGACGATGGTCGACCGGCTCTCGGCTGAACTGCTGGACGCTGCCAACAACCGTGGCAACGCCGTGAAGAAGCGGGAAGACACCCACCGGATGGCGGAAGCCAACCGCGCCTTCTCGCACTACCGTTGGTAACGCCCCTCAAAGTGAAGCGCGTCAGCGCTTCTCATTAGGATCCCCTCCGATGCCTCGCAGCCACCCGATCGAAGATTACCGCAACTTCGGCATCATGGCCCACATCGACGCCGGTAAGACGACGACGACCGAGCGAATCCTGTTCTACTCCGGCAAGTCCCACAAGATCGGCGAAGTCCACGATGGCGCCGCGACGATGGACTGGATGGAGCAGGAGCAGGAGCGCGGCATCACGATCACGTCGGCGGCGACGACCACGGCCTGGAAGGGGAAGCGCCTCAACATCATCGACACGCCCGGCCACGTGGACTTCACCATCGAGGTCGAGCGATCGTTGCGGGTGCTCGACGGCGCCGTGTGCGTGCTCGACGGCAATCAGGGCGTGGAGCCGCAGACCGAGACCGTTTGGCGCCAGGCCGACAAGTACGGCGTCCCCCGCGTGGTGTTCGTCAACAAGATGGACAAGATCGGCGCCGACTTCTTCCGCTGCGTCGAGGAGATTCGCACGAAAGTGGGCGGTCGTCCCGTGTGCATCCAACTGCCGATCGGATCGGAAGCCGACTTCAAGGGTGTCATCGATCTCGTCCGCATGAAGGCGGTCGTCTGGGAGGACGAGGCGCTCGGTGCCAAGTACCATGACGAGGAGATCCCCGCGGCGCTCAAGGCGCAAGCGGAAGAGTATCGGGCGACGCTCGTCGAGGCGGCGGTCGAACTCGATGACGACGTGCTCGCGGCGTTCTTTGACGGGACCATGCCGGACGAGCCGACGTTGCACCGCCTGATCCGCAAGGCCGTGCGCGACATCAGCTTCATTCCGATCCTTTGCGGCTCGGCGTTCAAGAACAAGGGCGTGCAGCCGTTGCTCGACGCGGTCGTCGAGTACCTGCCGTCCCCGCTCGACGTCGACGCGATCAAGGGCGTCGACGTGGAGTCCGGGGCCGAGGTCCTGCGGCACGCGGACGATAACGAGCCTTTCTCCATGCTCGCCTTCAAGATCATGGACGATCCCTTCGTCGGCACGATCACCTTCGCCCGCGTCTACTCCGGTCACATCGAATCCGGCACGGGCGTGATGAACTCGACCAAGGAGAAGCGCGAGCGTATCGGTCGCATGCTTCTGATGCACGCCAACAACCGCGAGGACATCAAGGAAGCCTATTCCGGCGACATCGTCGCGCTCGCCGGCCTCAAGGACACGCGGACCGGCGACACGCTGTGCGACGTGAGTAAGCCAGTGGTCCTGGAACGCATGGAGTTTCCGGAACCGGTGATCGAGATCGCGATCGAGCCGAAATCCAAGGCCGATCAGGAGAAGCTCGGCGTCGCGCTATCGAAGCTGGCGGCTGAGGACCCCTCGTTCCGCGTGTCGACCGACCAGGAGTCTGGCCAGACGATCCTGAAGGGGATGGGCGAACTCCATCTCGACATCAAGGTCGATATCCTGCGTCGCACCTACAAGGTCGACGCCAACATCGGCGCGCCGCAGGTGGCCTACCGCGAGAAGCTGACGAAGCGTGTCGAGAAGGACTACACGCACAAGAAGCAGACCGGCGGAACCGGCCAGTTCGCCCGCGTGAAGATCGTGTTCGAGCCGGGCGAGCCGGGGGCTGGCTCCTCGTTCGACTCGAAGATCGTCGGCGGCGCGGTGCCCAAGGAGTTCGTGCCCGGCGTGGAGAAGGGCATCAACTCGGTCATGGGCGCGGGTGTTCTCGCCGGCTTCCCGGTGGTGGATGTCAAGGCAACGCTGATCGACGGGGCGTTTCACGACGTGGACTCGTCGGTTCTCGCCTTCGAGATCGCCTCGCGCGCCGCGTTCCGGGAAGCGTTGCGCGAGGGCGCGTCGGTCCTGCTGGAGCCGATCATGAAGGTCGAGGTCACGACGCCGGAGGACTACACCGGGTCGGTCATGGGCGACCTGCTCGGCCGCCGTGGACAGGTCCAGGGCCAGGACATGCGCGGCAACGCGGTGGTCATCAACGCGATGGTGCCGCTCGCCAACATGTTCGGCTACGTCAACCAACTCCGCTCGTTCAGCCAGGGGCGGGCGAACTACACGATGCAATTCGACCACTACGAGCAAGTGCCGGCGAACGAGGCGGCCAAGGTCCAGGCGAAATACGCCTGAACGACCACCTCGCCACTCAATCCAGCACGTTTTCCGAAGGAGCCCTACGATGGGAAAAGAGAAGTTCTCGCGGAATAAGCCGCATTGCAACATCGGCACGATCGGTCACGTCGACCACGGCAAGACCTCGCTGACGGCGGCGATCACCAAGGTGCTCGCCGAGTCGGGCGGCGCGACCTTCACCGCCTACGACCAGATCGACAAGGCGCCGGAGGAGAAGGCCCGCGGCATCACGATCTCGACGGCGCACGTCGAGTACGAGACCGCCAATCGCCATTACGCGCACGTCGACTGCCCCGGTCACGCCGACTACGTGAAGAACATGATCACCGGCGCCGCCCAGATGGACGGCGCGATCCTGGTCGTGTCGGCGGCGGACGGTCCGATGCCGCAGACCCGCGAGCACATCCTGCTCGCCCGCCAGGTCGGCGTGCCGGCGCTGGTGGTGTTCATGAACAAGGTCGACATGGTCGATGACGAGGAGTTGCTCGAACTCGTCGAACTCGAAGTGCGCGAACTCCTCTCGAAGTACGATTTCCCCGGTGACGACATCCCGATCACCAAGGGATCGGCGCTGTGCGCGTTGGAGAACAAGCAGCCCGAGATCGGCCATGACGCCGTGCTCAAGCTGATGGAGACGGTCGACTCCTACATCCCGCAGCCGGCGCGTCCGCTCGACCTGCCGTTCCTGATGCCGGTCGAGGACGTGTTCTCGATCTCGGGCCGCGGCACGGTCGTCACCGGCCGCGTCGAGCGCGGGATTGTGAAGGTCGGCGAGGAGATCGAGATCGTCGGGCTGAAGCCGACGGTCAAGACCACGGTCACCGGCGTCGAGATGTTCCGCAAGCTGCTCGACCAAGGTCAGGCCGGCGACAACATCGGCGCCCTGCTGCGCGGCACCAAGCGCGAGGATGTCGAGCGCGGCCAAGTGCTCTGCAAGCCCGGCACCGTCAAGCCGCACACCAAGTTCAAGGCGGAGGCCTACATCCTGACCAAGGACGAGGGCGGCCGCCACACGCCTTTCTTCACCAATTACCGCCCGCAGTTCTATTTCCGCACGACGGACGTGACGGGGGTTTGCACGCTTCCGGAAGGCACCGAGATGGTGATGCCCGGCGATAACGTGACGATGGACGTGGAGCTGATCGTGCCGATCGCCATGGAGGAGAAGCTGCGCTTCGCCATCCGCGAGGGCGGTCGCACGGTGGGCGCGGGCGTCGTCGCCGCCATCACCGCGTAATCGGCTAGGCCGGCCGACCTGGTCGAACAAGAAAAGAGAATGCAATGAACGGCCAGAACATCCGGATCCGTCTCAAGGCCTTCGATCACCGAGTGCTCGACTCGTCGACGAAGGAAATCGTCTCGACGGCGCGCAGGACGGGGGCGCAGGTGCGCGGCCCGATCCCGTTGCCGACGAAGATCGAGAAGTTCACGGTGAACCGCTCGCCGCACGTCGACAAGAAGTCGCGTGAGCAGTTCGAGATCAGGACGCACAAACGCGTCCTCGACATCGTGGACCCGACCCCGCAGACGGTCGATGCCCTCATGAAGCTCGATCTCGCCGCCGGCGTGGACGTCGAGATCAAGCTGTAATTTTAGGTGCGGAGCGCCGCCTGATGGCGCCTCCGGAGGATGTGAAGAATGCGGTCAGGTGTCATCGCACAGAAGGTCGGCATGACGCGGGTGTTCACCGACACCGGCGAGCATGTCCCCGTCACGGTTTTGAAGGTCGACGGCTGTCAGGTCGTCGCCCATCGGACGCAGGAGCTTAACGGCTACACCGCCGTGCAACTGGGTATCGGTCGCGCCAAGGTGAAGAACGTATCCAAGGCGGAGCGTGGTCGCTTCGCGATCGCGAAGGTCGAGCCCAAGATGAAGCTGGCCGAGTTCCGGGTCCCGGCCGAGGGGCTGTTGCCGGTCGGTGCGGAGATCACCGCCGATCACTTCATCCCCGGGCAGTTCGTCGACGTCACCGGGACATCCATGGGCAAGGGCTTCGCTGGTCCCATGAAGCGATGGAACTTCGGCGGTCTGCGCGCCACCCACGGCGTCTCGATCTCGCATCGCTCGCATGGCTCGACCGGTGGTCGCCAGGATCCCGGCAAGACGTTCAAGAATAAGAAGATGGCCGGTCACATGGGCACCGATCGGGTGACCACGCTCAACTTGCGCGTCGTGCAGACCGACGTCGAGCGCGGCTTGATCCTCGTCGAGGGCGCCGTTCCCGGCACCGCGGGCGGATGGATCTTCGTGCGCGACGCCATCAAGAAGGCGCTTCCCAAGGATGTGCCTCAGCCCGGCAAGTTCCGCATCGCCAACGACCATGGGGGGCCGGACGCTGCCCCTTCCCCTGCGCCAGACGAGACGGCCTCGGCGCCGCCTGCTGAGGTCTAATTGTCATGAAGCTCGATATCACCTCGCACGATGGTACCGCCCGGGAGGGCGCCGAGACCACGATCGACCTCGATGACGCCATCTTCGGGCTCGTCCCACGACAGGACCTGATCGCCCGCATGGTCCGTTACCAGCTCGCCAAGCGGCGCGCCGGCACGCATCAGGCCAAAGGCCGCGCCGATGTTTGGCGCACGGGCAAGAAGCTCGGCAAGCAGAAGGGATCGGGCGGTGCCCGCCACGGGTCGGCGCGTGCGCCGCAGTTTCGCGGCGGCGGCAAGGCGCATGGCCCCGTCTCGCGCGACCATGCGCACAGCTTGCCGAAGAAGGTGAGGGCGCTCGCCCTCAAGCATGCGCTTTCCGCCAAAGCCAAGGACGGCGGCATCGTGATCTGGGCCGACGCGTCGCTGGCGGAGGCCAAGACTAAGGCGCTGCGCACGAACTTCTCCGCGATCGGCCTGACGAGCGCTCTGATCATCGACGGCGTCGAGACGGAGGCGAACTTCGCGCTCGCCGCCCGCAACATCCCCAACATCGACGTCCTGCCGATCCAGGGCATCAACGTCTACGACATCCTGCGCCGCGAGAAGCTCGTGCTGACGCGCGCGGCCGTTGAAGCGCTGGAGGCGCGGTTCCGATGAGTGCGGCCAAAGCCACGGCAGCCAAGGCGACGATCGAGGCGCGCCACTACGACATCATCCTGTCTCCGGTCATCACGGAGAAGGCGACGATCGCGTCCGAGCAGAACCAGGTGGTGTTCAAGGTCCGCAAGGACGCGAACAAGACCGAGATCAAGACGGCGGTCGAGCGCCTGTTCGACGTCAAGGTCTTGGCGGTCAACACGCTCATCCGCAAGGGCAAGCGCAAGACGTTCAAGGGCGTCCGCGGGCAGCAGTCCGACATGAAGAAGGCCGTCGTCACCTTGGCTGACGGCGACCGCATCGACGTGACAACGGGTCTTTGAGAGAACAACGATGGCACTCAAGACGTTCAACCCGGTCACGCCGAGCCTCCGCCAGCTCGTCATCGTCGACCGCAGCGGCCTCTACAAGGGTAAGCCGGTCAAGCACCTGACGGAAGGCCAGCATTCCGCCGGCGGTCGCAACAACACGGGTCGGGTCACCGTCCGGTTCCGGGGCGGCGGCCACAAGCAGGCTTACCGCATCATCGACTTCAAGCGGCGCAAGCTCGACGTCCCGGCGAAGGTGCAGCGGATCGAGTACGACCCGAATCGCTCATCCTTCATCGCGCTCATCGAGTACACCGACGGCGAGCAGAGCTACATCATCGCCCCGCAGCGCCTGCAGGTCGGCGACGAGGTCGTGTCCGGCAGCCAGGTCGACGTGAAGCCGGGCAACGCGATGGCGCTCGCCAACATGCCGGTCGGGACCATCGTCCACAACGTCGAGATGAAGATCGGCAAGGGCGCGGCGATGGTGCGCGCCGCCGGCACCTACGCGCAGGTCGTCGGGCGCGACCAGGGCTACGTCATCGTCCGCCTTAATTCGGGCGAGCAGCGCCTGATCCACGGCCAGTGCTTCGGGACGGTCGGGGCCGTGTCGAACCCGGACCACATGAACGCGTCGATCGGCAAGGCCGGTCGCTCGCGATGGCTCGGTCGGCGCCCGCACAACCGTGGCGTGACGATGAACCCGGTCGATCACCCCCATGGCGGCGGCGAGGGGCGTACCTCGGGTGGTCGTCATCCGGTCACGCCCTGGGGGAAGCCGACCAAGGGCAAGAAAACCCGCGCCAACAAGGCGACGGACAAGTTCATCGTGACATCGCGTCACAAGAGCAAGAAGAAGGGCTGATCATGACGCGATCCATCTGGAAAGGTCCGTTCGTCGACGGCTACATGCTGAAGAAGGCGGAAACCGCCCGGGGTTCGAAGCGCTCCGAGGTCATCAAGACCTGGAGCCGTCGCTCCACCATCCTGCCTCAATTCGTGGGGCTGACGTTCGGCGTCTACAACGGACACAAGCACGTGCCGGTGACCGTCACCGAGGACATGATCGGCCACAAGCTCGGCGAGTTCTCCCCGACGCGGACCTTCCAGGGTCACGCCGCCGACAAGAAAGCCAAGAGGAGCTGAGATGTCCAAGCAGAAGACACCGCGCTCCTTGAAGGAGAACGAGGCGAAGGCCGTCTGCCGGATGCTTCGCATCAGCCCGCAGAAGCTCAACCTGCTCGCTCAGCTGATTCGCGGCAAGAAGGTCGAGACGGCGCTGGCCGACCTGGAATTCTCGCGCAAGCGGATCGCCCTCGACGTTCGCAAGACGCTGGAAAGCGCGATCGCCAACGCGGAGAACAACCACGACCTCGACGTCGACGACCTCGTCGTGGCCGAGGCGCACGTGGGCAAGGCGCTGGTGATGAAGCGCTTCAGCCCGCGGGCGCGAGGCCGAGCCGGGCGTATCGAGAAGCCTTTCGCCAACTTGACTATCGTCGTGCGCGAGGTCGAAGCCCAACCCGACCAGCGCGCGGCCTGAGGAGACGACGATGGGACAGAAGGTCAATCCGATCGGCCTGCGGCTCGGCATCAATCGCACGTGGGATTCGCGCTGGTTCGCCGGCAAGAACGATTACGCGCGATTGCTGCACGAGGACATCGCCATCCGTGAGGCGTTGATGAAGACGCTGAAGCAGGCGGCGGTGTCGAAGATCATCATCGAGCGCCCGCACAAGAAGTGCCGCGTGGCGATCCACTCGGCCCGTCCGGGCGTCGTGATCGGCAAGAAGGGCGCGGACATCGACAAGATCCGCAAGCTGGTCGCCAAGATGACCGACTCGGAGGTCGTCATCAACATCGTCGAGGTGCGTAAGCCCGAGGTCGACGCCGTGCTGGTCGCCGACTCGATCGCGCAGCAGCTGGAGCGGCGTGTCGCGTTCCGCCGCGCGATGAAGCGCGCCGTGCAGTCGGCGATGCGGCTCGGCGCTGAGGGCATCCGCATCAATTGCTCCGGCCGCCTCGGCGGCGCCGAGATCGCGCGGCTCGAATGGTATCGCGAGGGCAGGGTGCCGTTGCATACGCTGCGTGCCGACGTCGACTACGGCACGGCGACCGCGCACACCGCCTACGGCACCTGCGGCATCAAGGTTTGGATCTTCAAGGGCGAGATCCTCGAGCACGATCCCATGGCGCAGGACCGCAAGATGGCCGAGCAGGATCATTCGGGCGGCGAGCGCCGCCAGCGGCGCGACCGCGATCGCGACGCGGCCTGACGCCCCTCCTAGCGAGAGCTGACACCGATGCTTCAACCAAAGAAAACCAAGTTCCGGAAGGCCTTCAAGGGCCGCATCAGCGGTGCCTCGAAGGGCGGCACGGAGCTCAACTTCGGCCAGTTCGGCCTCAAGGCGATGGAGCCCGAGCGCATCACCGCCCGCCAGATCGAGGCGGCGCGGCGCGCGATGACGCGCCACATGAAGCGCGCCGGACGCGTCTGGATCCGCATCTTCCCTGATCTGCCTGTGACGAAGAAGCCGACGGAGGTCCGGATGGGCAAGGGCAAGGGCGCGATCGAGTTGTGGGCCTGCAAGGTGGCGCCGGGCCGCATCATGTTCGAGCTCGACGGCGTGCCGGTCGGCCTGGCGAAGGAAGCCCTGACGCTCGCGGCCGCCAAGCTCCCGATCAAGACCCGCTTCATCGAACGCATCGCCGAGTAAGGATCAGACATGAAAGCGAAGAGCCGCCTGTCCGACCTCAAGACGATGACGGACGACCAGCGCGACCAGGAGATCCTGGCGTTGAAGAAGGAGCAGTTCAACCTGCGCTTCCAGCGCGCGACCGGACAGCTCGAGAACACAAGCCGCGTCAGGGTCGTTCGTCGCGACATCGCGCGGGTCAAGACGCTCGCCGCCCAGAAGCGCGCGGCGAACAAGTAGGACAGAGAAGAATGCCGAAACGAGTTCTCCAGGGCGTGGTCGTCTCCGATAAGCAGGAGAAGACGATCGTCGTGAAGGTCGAGCGCCGCTTCACGCACCCGCTTCTCAAGAAGACGGTGCGTCGCTCGAAGAACTACCACGCCCATGACGAGACGAGGGCGCACAAGGTCGGCGACGTGGTGTCGATCGAGGAAACCCGGCCGATCTCGCGCCTCAAGCGTTGGATCGTCGTCGGACAGCCGGCGGACGCCGCGCAGGGTTGAACGCGCGCTCCGACGCCCGCCCATCGGTCGCCGAGGCGGCGCCGGTGCTTCATCACGTAGCGGGACCCATCCCGCACCAGGCGTAGTCCGGGCGCGACGGCGCGGCGGAAACCGATCTGAGAGGAAGGCCTGAGGCCATGATACAGGTTCAAACCAATTTGGACGTCGCCGACAATTCCGGCGCGCGTCGCGTGATGTGCATCAAGGTGCTGGGCGGGTCCAAGCGCCGCTACGCCGCCGTCGGCGACATCATCGTCGTCTCGATCAAGGAGGCGATCCCGCGCGGCCGCGTCAAGAAGGGCGACGTGATGAAGGCTGTGGTGGTGCGCACCGCCAAGGACATCAAGCGCGCCGACGGCACCGTCATCCGTTTCGACGGCAACGCCGCCGTGCTGATCAACAACCAGTCCGAGCCGGTCGGCACCCGTATCTTCGGGCCGGTGCCGCGCGAACTGCGCGCCCGCAACCACATGAAGATCATCTCGCTGGCGCCGGAGGTGCTGTGATGGCGGCGAAGATCAAGAAGGGCGACACCGTGGTCGTGCTAACCGGCCGCGACAAGGGCCGGTCGGGCGAGGTGCTTCAGGTCATGCCGAAGGAGGATCGCGCCGTCGTGCGCGGGATCAATCTCGTCAAGAAGCACCAGAAGCAGTCCGCGCAGCAGGAGGCCGGCATCGTCTCGAAGGAGGCGACCATCCATCTGTCCAACCTGTCGCACGCCGGCGGCGACGGCAAGCCGACCCGCGTCGGCTTCAAGATCCTCGAAGACGGCCGCAAGGTCCGATTCGCCAAGCGTTCCGGAGACCTGATCGATGGCTGACCCCAAGGGCAAGGGCGTTCCCGCCAAGGGCGGCAAGGACGCCGGCGCGAAGAAGGACTCCAAGTCCGTGCCCATCGAGAAGGTCGGTCGTGGCGCGCCGACCTACCAGACGGCGTCGGCCGACAGCCTCACCGTGCCGGAAGGCTACATGCCGCGATTGCGCAAGCACTACGACGAGGTCGTGCGCTCGCAGCTGATTGAGGAGTTCGGCTACAAGAACCCGCTCGAGGTTCCCTCGATCGAGAAGATCGTCCTGAACATGGGCGTTGGCGAAGCCGTCAACGACACCAAGAAGGTGACGCTCGCCGCCAGCGACCTGGCGCTCATCGCCGGGCAGAAGCCGGTGATCACCAAGGCTCGCAACGCAATCTCGACCTTCAAGGTGCGCGAGAACATGCCGATCGGCGCCAAGGTGACCTTGCGCAAGGTCCGCATGTACGAGTTCCTCGACCGCCTCGTGACGATCGCGCTGCCGCGCATCCGCGACTTCCGCGGGCTGAACCCGAAGAGTTTCGACGGGCGCGGCAATTACGCCATGGGCATCAAGGAGCACATCGTGTTCCCGGAGATCAACTACGACAAGGTCGACTCGATCGTGGGGATGGACATCATCGTCTGCACCACGGCCAAGACCGACCAGGAGGCGCGCGCGCTCCTGCGCGCGTTCAATTTCCCGTTCCGGCAGTGAACCGCAAGGTTCAGACGCGGTGACCGAAGGATAGATCGATGGCGAAGAAGAGCGCGGTTGAGAACAACAAGCGGCGGATGCGGCTGGTGAAGCAACACGCCGGACGCCGCAAGCGCCTGAAGGACACGGCGAACAACGAGTCGCTGCCGATGGAGCAGCGCTTCGAGGCACGGCTTCGCTTGTCCGAGATGCCGCGGAACTCGGCGCCCGAGCGCGTCCGCAACCGCTGCGAGGTGTCGGGTCGGCCGCGCGCCTTCACGCGAAAGATGAGGATGTCGCGCATCGCGCTCCGCGAACTCGGCTCGAAGGGGCTGATCCCCGGCCTCGTCAAGTCGAGCTGGTAGGGAGGGCGCGCCATGAACGATCCCTTGGGCGACATGCTCACCCGCATCCGCAACGCCGGCATGCGTCGCAAAGGCAAGGTGCAGACGCCTGGCTCGAAGTTGCGCGCCAACGTCCTCGACGTGCTGCAAACGGAAGGCTACATACGCGGCTACTCGACGACGGAGTACGGCAACGGTCGCACCGAGTTCGAGATCGAGCTGAAGTATTACGACGGCCAGCCGGTCATCCGCGAGATCTCGCGGGTGTCGAAGCCCGGCCGTCGCGTCTACGCCGCCGTCGGCGCCATGCCGCGCGTGGCCAACGGGCTGGGCATCACCATCATCTCGACCGCCAAAGGCGTGATGGCGGACCATGCGGCCCGCGAGGCCAACGTCGGCGGCGAAGTCCTCTGCAAGGTCTTCTAGGCCGGGTCTCGCGACCGGCTCCATCAAGGATTAGCATCATGTCACGCGTCGGCAAGAAACCCGTCGCCATCCCCAAGGGCGTCACCGCCACGGTCGAAGGCCAGCAGGTTTCGATCAAGGGTGCCAAGGGCGAACTCCACTTCACCTGCCCGGACGAGGTCACCGTCTCGTTCGAGAACGACAACGTCAGCGTCGTGCCGCGCGGCGACACCAAGCGTGCCCAGGCGATGTGGGGCATGTCGCGGGCGATGGTGAACAACCTGGTCGTCGGCGTCTCCACCGGGTTCACCCGCAAGCTCGACATCACGGGCGTCGGCTACAAGGCCGCCGTCCAGGGCAAGGTGCTGCAGCTGTCGCTGGGCTACAGCCACGACGTGCCGTTCGCGATCCCCGACGGGATCACCATCGCGACGCCGCGCCCGGTCGAGATCCTCATCTCCGGGATCGACAAGCGCCAGGTCGGCCAAGTCGCCTCCGAGATCCGGGCGCTGCGCCCGCCGGAGCCGTACAAGGGCAAGGGTGTCCGCTATTCGGACGAGTTCATCTTCCGCAAGGAAGGCAAGAAGAAGTAAGGCGCTATGGCAAAGGACAATGGAGCCACCGCTCGCCGCAAGGCGCGCGTTCGCAAATCGATCCGGGCGCGCGCCTACGGCAAGGCGCGGCTATCGGTGTTCCGCTCGTCGAAGCAGATCTACTGCCAGATCATCGACGACGCGGCCGGCCGTACGCTCGCCGCAGCCTCCTCCCTCGAGAAGGATCAGCGCGAGGAGCTGAGGACCGGCGCGAACGTCGAGGCGGCGGCGGCGGTGGGCAAGCTGATCGCGGAGCGGGCCAAGGCGGCCGGCATCACGGACGTGGTGTTCGATCGCGGCGGCTACATGTATCACGGCCGCGTCAAGGCGCTCGCCGAGGGCGCCCGCGAAGGCGGACTGTCGTTCTAGACCATCGACGCTCGTCGACCCGCTCGGCGCCCGGCGGCGGACGATGGTGACGAGACCGGGGATTCGAAGCGAGCGGGCAGGGCTTCGTGCCACCCGCGCAAGTGAGAAGAGAAATAATGGCTGGTGAGAGAGAGGGTGGTCGCGGCGGACGCGATCGCCACGGCAGGGACGACCAGGACAGCGAGTTCATCGATCGCCTGGTCCACATCAACCGCGTCGCCAAGGTGGTGAAGGGCGGTCGGCGCTTCGGCTTCGCGGCGCTCGTGGTCGTCGGCGATCAGAAGGGACGCGTCGGCTTCGGCCACGGCAAGGCGCGCGAGGTTCCCGAAGCGATCCGCAAGGCGACGGAGTCCGCCAAGCGCGGCCTGATCCGCGTGCCGCTGCGCGAAGGCCGTACCCTGCACCACGACGTGAACGGTCGTCACGGCGCCGGCCGCGTGATCCTGCGCGCTGCCCCGGCCGGTACCGGCATCATCGCCGGCGGTCCGATGCGCGCCATCTTCGAGACGCTCGGGATGCACGATGTCGTCGCCAAGTCGCAGGGGTCGTCCAACCCCTACAACATGATCCGGGCGACCTTCGATGCCCTCCAGCACGAGGATTCGCCGCGTTCCGTGGCGGCGCGCCGCAACCTCAAGGTGTCGACGCTGCAGGCCCGCCGTCCCGGCGCCGAGGCCGAAGCCGCGCCGGCGGAAGCGTGAGGAGCGGGACCATGGCCGAGAACGGAAAGACGCTGGGCGGCAGGAGCGTGACGGTCGAGCAGAAGGGCAGCCCGATCGGCCGCCCGGCGGAGCAGCGCGCGACGCTGATCGGCCTCAAGCTGAACAAGATCGGGCGGCGCTCGACGCTCGAGGATACGCCGGCCGTGCGCGGCATGATCGCCAAGGTCGCGCACCTCGTCCGCGTCGTCGAAGAGGGGAGGACGTCATGAAGCTCAACGAGATCCACGACAATCCCGGCTCGTCGAAGAACCGCATGCGCGTCGGGCGCGGCATCGGCTCGGGCAAGGGCAAGACGGGCGGACGTGGCGTCAAGGGCCAGAAGGCCCGCTCCGGCGTCGCCATCAAGGGCTTCGAGGGCGGCCAGATGCCCTTGCACCGCCGCTTGCCGAAGCGCGGCTTCTGGAACCCCTTCTCGGTCGACTACAACGAGGTGAACGTCGGACGCATCCAGACGGCCGTCGATGCCGGCAAGCTCGACACGGGCGCGCCGGTGACGCTCGAAGCCCTGATCGCCTCGGGCGTCGTGTCCAAGCCGCGCGATGGGGTGAAGATCCTTGGCGTCGGGGAGCTGTCGGCCAAGCTGACATTCGAGGTGTCCGCCGCCTCGAAGGGCGCGGTCGCCGCTATCGAGAAGGCCGGCGGCAGCATCCGGCTGCTCGACATCGCCGGGGCGAAGCCGGCCGCCGCCGCGCCGGTCGCCTGACCGCGTTCGACCCGTTGCCGTCCGCCTCGGCCGGCCGTCTTGCCGGCATGGCGCGGGCGGGCGCATAAGGGCCTCGGGCGGCGGTCACGTCCGGCCACCGCAGAGGTCACCGGCCGCGCGCCTTGGCGCGCCCGGTCAAGAAGAAGCGGTCCCAGGAGCACGTGATGGCATCAGCGGCAGAACAGCTCGCGGCAAATGTGAACTGGGGCGCCTTCGCCAAGGCGGATGAACTCAAGAAGCGGATCTGGTTCACGCTCGGCGCGCTGTTCATCTACCGGCTCGGCACCTACATCCCGCTGCCCGGCATCGATCCCGCCGCGTTCCAGGCGAACTTCACCAGCCACAAGCAGGGCGTGCTGGAGCTCTTCAACATGTTCTCGGGCGGCGCCGTGCAGCGCATGGCGATCTTCGCCCTGAACATCATGCCCTACATCTCCGCCTCCATCATCATCCAGCTGCTGACCTCCGTCGTCCCATCGCTCGAGACCTTGAAGAAGGAGGGCGAGGCCGGCCGCAAGGTCATCAACCAGTACACGCGCTACCTCACCGTGTTCCTGGCCCTGTTCCAGGCCTACGGCATCTCCGTCGGGCTTGAGGGGCAGGCGCATGTCGTGACGACGCCGGGCTGGTTCTTCCGGATCTCCACGGTGCTGACCCTCATGGGCGGCACGATGTTCCTGATGTGGCTCGGCGAGCAGATCACCTCGCGCGGCATCGGCAACGGATCGTCGCTGATCATCTTCGCCGGCATCATCGCCGCGTTCCCGGCGGCGATCGCCAACACGCTCGAACTCGGTCGGCAGGGCGCGATCTCGACCAGCATCATCCTGATCGTCATGGTCATGGCGATCGCCGTGATCGCCTTCATCGTGTTCATGGAGCGGGCGCAACGCCGCCTGCTGATCACCTATCCCAAGCGCCAGCAGGGCAACCGCGTCTACGAAGGGCAAACCTCGTTCCTGCCGCTGAAGCTCAACACGTCGGGCGTGATCCCCCCGATCTTCGCGTCCTCGCTCCTGCTGCTGCCGACCACCATCGCCAACTTCTCTCAAGGCAAGGAGGGTGGTTCCGGCATCCTGGGGCTGGTGACGACGTATCTCGGGCACGGCCGGCCGCTCTACATGCTCGCCTACATCGGCCTGATCGTCTTCTTCGCCTTCTTCTACACGGCCATCGTCTTCAACCCTCAGGAGACGGCCGACAACCTGAAGAAGCACGGGGGCTTCATCCCCGGCATCCGGCCGGGCGAGCGCACCTCGCAGCACATCGACAAGATCCTCATGCGCGTGACCGTGCTCGGCGCCGCCTACCTCGCCCTGATCTGCCTCCTCCCCGAAATACTGATTTCCTACGCCGCCCTGCCGTTCTACTTTGGCGGCACGTCGCTGCTGATCGTCGTCAGCGTGACCATGGACACCGTGGCGCAGATCCACGGTCACTTGCAGGCCCACCAGTACGAGGGCCTGATCAAGAAGGCGAAAGGGCGAGGGAAACGAAGATGAGGCTGATCCTGCTCGGACCTCCCGGTGCCGGCAAGGGCACGCAGTCCAGTAGGCTCACGGCGAGGTTCGGCATCCCGCAGCTCTCGACCGGCGACATGCTTCGTGCCGCCGTGGCGGCCCGCACGCCGCTCGGGCAGGAAGCCCAGGCGATCATGAGCGAAGGCAAGCTCGTGTCCGACGAGATAGTCATCGGCCTCATCGGCGATCGCATCGAGCAGCCCGACGCCGTCAACGGATTCATCCTCGACGGCTTCCCGCGCACGGTGGCGCAGGCCGAGGCGCTGGCGACCCTGCTTCGGCAACGCGGCATGGAGCTCAACGCGGTGCTCGAACTGCGTGTCGACGAGGCGGCCTTGGTGCGGCGCATGGAGCAGCGTGTCGCGCAGACGCTGGCCGCCGGCGGCACGGTGCGCGACGACGACAACGTGGAGGCTTTCGCCAAGCGGCTGGCGATCTACCGCGAGAAGACGGCACCGGTCGCCGACTATTATCGCGGCGTCGGCGATCTTCACGTCGTCGACGGCATGGCCGCGATCGACGACGTTTCGGCCGCGATCGACACGTTCCTCAAGCAACGCCAGGACGCGTGAGCCCTGCTCACCGAAGATCGGCCGCGCCGGCGTATTTCCATTGACCGCCGCTCGAATAGACTTTAACCGCTAATGGGAACCGACGATGATCGTTCTGGCGGCGGCCTCTCCTCGGGGCCGACCGCCTTCGCTGTTGTCGCGATCAAACCGAGCGATCAAGAGCGCGGACCGCGAAGGCCGGCCTCCACCGGATGCGGACGATGGAATCTCTCGGGAGCGTCACCCTCGCTTCGCCGAAGCTCGACTTCTCGAAGCACGACATGGAGCGAAACGGATGGCTCGCATAGCCGGCGTCAATATTCCGACCAACAAGCGCGTCGTCATCGCGCTCCAGTACATCCACGGTATCGGCTCCGCCAAGGCCGGCGAGATCTGCGAGAAGGTCTCAATTCCCGCCGACCGTCGCGTGGCGCAGCTGACCGATGCCGAGGTCCTGCAGATCCGCGAGACGATCGATCGCGACTACATGGTGGAAGGCGACCTGCGCCGCGAGGTGTCGATCAACATCAAGCGACTGATGGACCTCGGCTGCTACCGTGGCCTGCGGCACCGCCGTCAGCTGCCCGTGCGTGGTCAGCGCACCCACACCAACGCCCGCACCCGCAAGGGCAAGGCGAAGCCGATCGCCGGCAAGAAGAAGTAGGCGGCGACCACGTCGACCGCCCCGGCGGGCGCTTCGGCTTCCCCGGGGCTCAAGGATAACCCGAGCGCCTGGCATCACGGGCGCGCCAGAAGGATCGAACGGCCATGGCCAAAGAGGCAACGCGCGTCAAGCGGCGCGAGCGCAAGAACATCGTGTCGGGCATCGCCCACGTGTCCTCGACGTTCAACAACACCATGATCACGATCTCGGACGCGCAGGGTAACACCATCTCCTGGTCGTCCGCCGGCACGATGGGTTTCAAGGGCTCGCGCAAGTCCACGCCCTACGCGGCGCAGATGGCGGCGGAGGATGCCGCGCGCAAGGCGGCCGAGCACGGCATGCGGACCCTGGAGGTCGAAGTCTCGGGCCCGGGCTCCGGGCGCGAGTCGGCCCTGCGGGCGCTCCAGGCGGCGGGCTTCATGGTCACCTCCATCCGCGACGTGACGCCGATCCCGCACAATGGCTGCCGCCCGAAGAAGCGCCGCCGCGTGTGACGCCGCCGCGTTGTCCCGTTCGCTCGACTTCCAGCAAGATGGCGATCCGGCCGTCCTGCCCGCATCATGAAGGGTGCATTGCGTGATTCAGAAGAACTGGCAAGAACTGACCAAGCCCAACAAGCTGGACGTCGTGTCCGGGGACGATCCCAAGCGCTTCGCCACCGTCATCGCCGAGCCTTTGGAGCGCGGCTTCGCCCTGACCCTCGGCAACGCGCTGCGCCGCATCCTGCTTTCCTCGCTGCAGGGCGCCGCCATCACCTCGGTGCACATCGACGGCGTGTTGCACGAGTTCTCGTCGATCCCCGGCGTGCGCGAGGACGTGACCGACCTCGTCCTCAACATCAAGGACATCGCGGTCAAGATGCAGGGCGACGGCCCCAAGCGCATGGTGCTGAAGAAGACCGGCCCCGGCAAGGTGACCGCCGGCGACATCGCCACCGTCAACGACGTGACGATCCTCAACCCCAATCTCGTGATCTGCACGCTCGACGAGGGCGCCGAGATCCGGATGGAGTTCACGGTCGCCACGGGCAAGGGTTACGTACCCGCCGACCACAATCGCAATGAGGACTCGCCGATTGGCCTCATCCCGATCGATAGCCTGTTCTCGCCGGTGCGCAAGGTCAGCTACCGCGTCGAGAACACCCGCGAGGGCCAGAACCTCGAGCTCGACAAGCTGACGATGGAAGTCGAGACCAACGGCTCGCTGACGCCGGAAGACGCGATCGCCTATTCCGCGCGCATCCTCCAGGATCAGCTGAACGTGTTCGTCAACTTCGAGGAGCCGCGCCGCGAGGAAGTGGCGCCGACGATCCCCGAACTGGCCTTCAACCCGGCGCTGCTCAAGAAGGTCGACGAACTGGAACTGTCGGTCCGCTCGGCGAACTGCCTGAAGAACGACAACATCGTCTACATCGGCGACCTCATCCAGAAGACCGAGGCGGAGATGCTTCGGACCCCGAACTTCGGTCGCAAGTCGCTGAACGAGATCAAGGAAGTGCTGGCGCAGATGGGTCTCCACCTCGGCATGGAGGTGACCGGCTGGCCGCCGGAGAACATCGACGAACTCGCCAAGCGGTTCGAGGAGCACTACTAAGGGCCGACCTCCCGTCCTTCCCACAAGCGGCGAAGGGTGGCGAACGATAATCACCGGCCGTCCCTTGGCACGGCGGCCGCACAACAGGAGACCGCCATGTATCACGGTCGCGCGAAGCGCCGTTTCAACCGCACCCACGAGCACCGCAAGGCGATGTTCGCCAACATGTGCCAGGCGCTTATCAAGCACGAGCAGATCGTCACCACGCTGCCGAAGGCCAAGGACCTGCGGCCGGTGGTCGAGAAGCTGGTGACGCTCGGCAAGCGCGGCGACCTGCACGCCCGCCGCCAGGCCATCGCGCAGATCAAGGATGTCGACCTCGTCCGCAAGCTGTTCGACACGCTCGGGCCTCGCTACAAGGAGCGGCCCGGCGGTTACACGCGGGTGCTGAAGGCCGGCTTCCGCTACGGTGACAACGCCGCGATGGCGGTCATCGAGTTCATCGACCGCGACGTGTCCGCCAAGGGCAAGGACTCCGGTCCCGTGCAGGCGGACGCCGACGCCGCTTGATCGCGCGGCCCCGGCCCACATATCCTCGCCCGGCCCGGACCTGTCCGCGTCGGGCTTTTCTTTGTCGCGGCGCTTTGTCCCGGCGCTCTCGCCACATCGCCTCTCGTTCGCTCGGCGGTTCCCGCCGAGCCCGGGCCGGTCCACCACGGAGCGTTTCATGAAGCCGATCCCCGCAGCCTTGGTCGGAGCCTTGGCCTACGCGGCGGCCGTCGTCGCGACCTCGCCGGTGCCGGCTCGCGCCCAAGCCAAGCAGGTTCCGCAGACCGACGCGGAAGTGTCGCTGTCCTTCGCGCCGGTGGTCAAGAAGGCGGCGCCGGCCGTCGTCAACGTTTACGCGTCGCGGACCGACAGGATCCAGCGCAACCCGCTGTTCGACGATCCGGTGTTCCGCCAGTTCTTCGGCGGCGGGGGCGGGGACGCGGGGCCCCAGTCGCAGACCGCGCGCTCGCTCGGCTCCGGCGTGCTCGTCGACGCCTCCGGCCTGGTCGTCACCAACTACCACGTCATCGACCAGATGACGGACGTCAAGGTGGCGCTCTCCGACCAGAGCGAGTATCCCGCCCAGATCGTCCTGCGCGACCAGCGCAACGACCTCGCCGTGCTCAGGGTCAAGGGTGACAGGCCGTTCCCGGTCATGCAGCTCGGCGAGTCGGACAACGTCGAGGTGGGCGACATCGCGCTCGCCATCGGCGATCCCTTCGGCGTCGGCCAGACGGTCACGCAGGGCATCGTCTCCGCGCTGGCGCGCGCCAACGTCGGGCAAGGCGCGTCGAGCTTCTACCTGCAGACCGACGCCTCGATCAATCCCGGCAACTCCGGCGGCGCGCTCGTCGACACCCACGCCCGCCTGGTCGGCATCAATTCGGCGATCTTCTCGCAATCCGGCGGCTCGATCGGCATCGGCTTCGCGATCCCGGTCGACATGGTCAAGATCGTCGTGGCCGCCGCCAAGGCCGGCGACACCGTCGTCCATCGTCCCTGGCTCGGCGCGAGCCTGCAGGGCGTCACCACCGACATCGCGCAATCCCTGGGTCTCAATCGGCCGGTCGGGGCGCTCGTGACGGATGTGAACGCCGCCGGCCCGGCCGCCGCCGCCGGCATGAAGCACGGCGACCTGATCACAGCGGTCGACGGCAAGCTGGTCGAGAGCCCGGAAAGCTTCACGTTCCGCTTCGGCACCAAGCCGCTCGGCGGCGCCGCGACCGTGACGGTCCGGCGCGCCGGCACGTCCCTGCCGCTCACGATCAAGCTGGTGCGCGCTCCCGACGTGCCGAAGCCCGACAAGGTTCGCCTCAGCGGCGACAATCCGTTCGCGGGGATCACCGCCGAGAACCTGTCGCCGGCGGTGGCGGAGGAACTGTCCAGCACGGAGAACCGGGACGGCGTGGTGATCACCGACGTCACGCCCGACACCAACGCCGCTTCCGTGGCCTTCCAGAAAGGCGACCTCATCCTGGCGGTGAACGGGAGGGCCATCAAGACGACCGCCGACCTGAGGGACGCGACGTCGGGGCAGCACTACTACTGGAAGTTGTCGATCGGACGCGGCGACCAGGTGATCAACACCGTCCTGAACAACTGAAGCGCGTCAACGGGTGCCGGCACGATCGTCGGCGGTATCCAGGATGTGGCTCACCGCCTGCTGGAACCAGGCACGCTTCGCCGGATCCACGTGCTGGGTGGTGGAACTCGCCATCGGCTTGTCGCCGGATCGATCCTGCGCGTGGCACGGCGCGCTGGCGGCAAGCAGCGCGACGAGGATGAAACCCTTGAACATCACGAACACCCTTCGACTGTAGGAGGAACCGAACGGTACGGTACGTTTAGGTAGATCGTTCGCGGTCGTGGTGTTGTCAAGGCATCGCTCGCCAACGGGCGCGCCGGGCGGCGACGCGCCGGTTGGCGAGAACCCGCCGCGTCGGTCGCGGCGTTCACGCTTGCCACGGTGGTTCGCTCGGCGACGCGATCGAGGATCGCGACGGGCAGGCCGTTGCCGGCGCTGGCGGGTCGCCGCTCGTTCGGTTAGGAGTCGCGACTCACCCCGAGTGGTCCGATGCGCCTGTCCAAGTTCTTCATGCCGATCCTTCGCGACAACCCGAAGGAGGCGGAGATCCTGTCGCATCGGCTCATGCTGCGCGCCGGCATGATCCGGCAGGAAGCGGCCGGCATCTACGCCTGGCTGCCGCTCGGCCTCCGCGTGCTGAAGAAGATCGAGGACATCGTGCGCGAGGAGATGGACCGGGCGGGCGCGGTCGAGATGCTGATGCCGACCCTCCAGCTCGCCGACCTTTGGCGCGAATCCGGCCGCTACGACGCCTACGGGCCGGAGATGCTGCGCATCACCGATCGCCACAAGCGCGAGATGCTGTATGGCCCGACCAACGAGGAGATGATCACCGCCATCGTCCGCGGCGGCGTGAAATCCTACAAGGATCTGCCGAAGAACCTGTACCATATCCAATGGAAGTTCCGCGACGAGCAGCGGCCCCGCTTCGGCGTGATGCGCGGGCGCGAGTTCCTGATGAAGGACGCCTACTCGTTCGACGTCGACGAGGCCGCCGCGCGCCGCACCTACGACAGGATGTTCGTCGCCTACCTCCGGCTCTACGCCCGCATGGGGCTCACCGCCGTCCCGATGCGCGCCGAGACCGGGCCGATCGGCGGCGACCTCAGCCACGAGTTCATCGTGCTGGCGGAGACCGGCGAGTCCGGCGTCTTCGTCGACCGCGACGTGCTCGCGCTGCCGATCCCGCCGGCCACCGTCGACTACGGCGGCGACCTCACCGGCATCGTCGAGCGATGGACCACGCCCTACGCCGCCACCGAGGACGTGCACGATCCCGCCCGCTTCGAGGCGCAGACCCCGGCCGAGCGCCGGCTCGCCACGCGGGGCATCGAGGTGGGGCAGGTGTTCTACTTCGGCGACAAGTACACGAAGGCGATGAAGGCCACGGTCGCGGGCGCGGACGGCGTCGAGCGGCCGGCGCAGTGCGGCTCCTACGGCGTCGGCGTCTCGCGGCTGGTGGGCGCGATCATCGAGGCGAGCCACGACGATCGCGGCATCGTCTGGCCGGAAACGGTGGCGCCCTACCGCGTGGGCCTCGCGAACCTCAAGGTCGGGGACGCCGGCACCGACGCCGCCTGCGAGCGCCTCTACGGCGAACTGACGAGCGCCGGCGTCGACGTCCTCTACGACGACACCGACGCGCGCCCTGGCGAGAAGTTCGCCAAGCTCGACCTCATCGGGCTGCCTTGGCAGGTCATCGTCGGCCCCAAGGGCCTCGCCGACGGGACGGCCGAACTGAAGGCCCGCAAGACGGGGGACAAGGTCACGCTGCCGGTCGGCGAGGTCGTCGCGCGGCTCGTCGGCTCGCGCCCGGTGCCGGTTTAGACGCCGCGTGCGGTGCGAGAAAGCGGGCGCCTCGCGGCCGCGTACCCTCGGCGGGTGTGTCGAGGACCGTTGGAAAGAGGGCGGCGACGCGACGACCGGCGGGGTGCGGCCTCGGCTCGCGCGCGCGACGGGCTTGCGGTAACGACGGCATGGGCGTACGGTATCGCTACCTTAAAGTGGTGCTTGGCGGAGCGTGCCGTGAAGCCCCGTTCCTGACGCATGACGCAGCTGACGCGAGAATGTGTGTGCCGTTCGTTTTTTTTCGACCTGACCCCTGCGGGCCGCCGGACCACGGCCCTCGGGCAGCGGACGGCGCGCGAGCCTCATTGCGACCGCACTCGTGAGACACTAGGCTCGGAGGTCGCGCCTCCGACCCGCGCGCGCGAAAGGCCAGTCCGACCCGATGACCCAATCGTTCGCCTCGTCGACGCCCGCGCGCGCGGCCCAGCCGGCCGGCGGACGGCGCTCGACGCGGCCTTTCACCCCCTTCGAATGGATGATCGCCGGGCGCTACCTGCGGGCGCGGCGGCAGTCGGGCTTCGTCTCGGTGATCGCCCTGATCTCGTTCCTCGGCATCACCGTCGGCGTCGCGGCCCTGATCGTCGTGATGTCGGTGATGAACGGCTTCCACAAGGAGCTGCTCGACAAGATCATCGGCGTCAACGGCCACATCTTCCTCCAGGCGGCCGACACGCCCCTGACCGACTATGATCACGTGGTCGCCGATGTGAAGCGCGTGCACGGCGTCGAGCTCGCCATTCCCATGGTGGAGGGGGCGGCCGGCGTGTCCTCGCAGTTCAACCAGGCCGGCGCGCTGGTGCGCGGCATCCGCGAGGGCGACCTCAAGGTGCTGCCGGGCATCGCCGGCCACGTGAAGGTCGGCACCCTCGACGGCTTCGACCGATCCGACGGCGTCGCCATCGGGCAGGGGCTCGCCGAGAGCCTCAGCCTGCGCGTCGGCGACAGCATCACCGTCCTGACCGCCAAGGGCGCGGCGACGCCCTTCGGCGTGGCGCCGCGCATCAAGAGCTATCCCATCCGGGCGATCTTCCAGATCGGCATGGCGCAGTTCGACAACCTGTTCGTCTACATGCCGCTGCCGGAGGCGCAGGCCTTCTTCAACCACGACAACGAGGCCACCGTCGTCGAGCTGTTCCTGCACAACCCGGAGCGGATCGACGAGGTGCGCCAGGCGATCGACCTCGCCTCGACGCGTCCGATGATCATGACCGACTGGCGCGAGCGCAACAAAACCTTCTTCGACGCGCTCAAGGTCGAGCGCAACGTCATGTTCATCATCGTCACCCTGATCGTGCTGGTGGCGGCCCTCAACATCATCTCCGGCCTGATCATGCTGGTGAAGGACAAGGGGTCGGACATCGCGATCCTGCGCACCATGGGGGCGTCGCGCGGGTCGATCATGCGCATCTTCCTCATCACCGGCACCTCCATCGGCCTGTCGGGGACGCTGGCCGGCTTCGCGCTCGGCCTCGTCATCGCCGAGAACATCGAGGCGATCCGCACCGGCCTCAACTCGGCTCTGCACGCCAACCTGTTCCCGGCCGAGCTCTACTTCCTGTCGCGACTGCCTTCCGTGGTCGACCCGACCGACGTCGTGACGGTGGTCTGCATGACGATGGGCCTGTCGGTGCTGGCGACGTTGTACCCGTCGTGGCGGGCGGCGCGGCTCGATCCCGTCGAAGCGCTGCGCTACGGATGAGCCCGCGATGAGCGTGCCCGCCCTGGCGCTCGAGGGGGTCGCGCGCTCCTACAGGCAGGCGGGCGCCCCGCTCAGCATCCTGCGCGGCGTCGATTTCTCGCTGCACGCCGGGCAGTCGGTCGCGCTCGTCGCGGCATCGGGCACCGGCAAGTCCACCCTGCTCCACGTCGCCGGCCTGCTGGAGAAGCCCGATGCCGGCGAGGTTTACGTCGGCGGGGCGGGAACGGTGGCGCTCGCCGATGCGGCCCGCACCGCGCTGCGTCGCACCGCGATCGGCTTCGTGTACCAGTTCCACCACCTGCTGCCGGAGTTCTCGGCCCTGGAGAACATCGTGCTCCCGCAGATGATCGCCGGCCTGACGAAGGCGGAGGCGCGCCGCAGGGCCGGCGAGCTCCTCGACTACCTCGGCTTAAGCGCGCGCGCCGGCCACCGGCCACCGGAACTGTCGGGCGGCGAGCAGCAGCGTGTCGCCATCGCGCGGGCGGTCGCCAACAGCCCCGGCGTGCTGCTCGCCGACGAACCGACCGGCAACCTCGACCCGAAGACGGCGGACCACGTCTTCGACGCGCTCAACACCCTCGTGCGGGCGACCGGCCTGGCCGCGCTCGTCGCCACCCACAACATGGACCTCGCCGCGCGCATGGACCGCCGCGTGACGCTGGTCGACGGCGCGGTCGTGGAGCGGGGTTAGGCCTCGACGCCCACGTCCTGACCGAGGTCCTCGAGCCGTTTGGTGAGGGTGGCGACGATCGCCTTCAGCCGCCGGTTATCCTTCTTCAGGCGTTCGAGGCCCACGTTCGCCGGGACCTCCGCGGGAACGCCCTCGATGAAGGTCACGCCGAGCGCCTCCGCGTCGCGCCAGACGATGCGGGCGCGAAAGGTTCGGCCGCGCTGCGGGACCTCGAGGTCGAAGTCCGCCGGTACGCTCACGGTGTTGGCCAACGCGATCTTCGCGCCCGTCGCTGAAATGTTCTTGATCGTGCAATCGATCGTCGAATTCATGTTGTTGAAGATGATGCGCGCGCGTAAAAGCGCGCGCACCCGCTCACCTCGTCTTGCCTCGACCATGATCATGGCGCGGTCCTCACGTCCGTTTGACGGAAAGCTAGCAAAGGCGCGTTAAGCGATAGCGAACACCTTGCGCGGCAAGCGCCACGTTGACGTTAGGGAACTGGAGTGCATGCGCCGTCATCTCACCCCCTTGCTCGCGGTCGCGATGATCGGGCTCCTGGTCGCCGGCTGCGACAAGTGCGGGCATCGCATCACGCCCAACACCCCCAGCCTGCCGACGTCCTGCGGCGACGATGCCGGGCCCTCGGCCAAGTGAACGGCTGGTCGATCGGTCAAGCGAGCGGGTCCCCGGTGCTTTCGGGCGGGAACATCCCGCCTCACACCATGTCGCGTGCGACGCGCTGATGATGTCTGCGGAGCTGCCACCGCTCATCGTCACCGCGCATCTCGATGCCGCGTCCTTCGCGCTGCTCGACGGGCTCCGCCGTCGGCATTTCCCGGCCAAGCTCAACAGGATCCCGGCGCACGTCAGCTTGTTCCACCAACTGCCGGGCGCCGAGGAGCCCGCCGTCGTCGCCACCGTGCGCGCGCTCGCCGGACGGACTCATGCCTTCGCGCTCCGTCCGGGGATGGCCCGTTCGCTCGGGCGCGGCGTGGCGCTCGCCTATGAATCCGCCGATCTCGCCCTGCTGCGGGGCACGCTCGCCCGCGAATGGGCGGCTTGGCTGACACCGCAGGACCGGCAGGGTTTCAAGCCCCACGTCACGATCCAGAACAAGGTCGATCCCGCCGTCGCCCGCGCTCTGTTGACCGAGATGGCCGGCCTGGAGGCGCCGCCGTGCCGCGTCGAGGGCATCGTGATCTGGCGCTACCTCGACGGGCCGTGGGAACGCGTGGCGACCTGTCTCTTCGCCGACGTCGCGCGGGCGGCGACCGCGTCTCAGTAGGGCGCGACGACGGCGTAAGGCGGGACGTTGTAGTAGGGCTGCGTCGGCGGCGTGGTGTAGACGCGCACGGGGAAAGGCTGCCGGTAGGGTGGGACAACGACGACTTGGCCGGTCAGGAACGACCGTTGGAAGGGATAGTCCGGCGTCGGTGCGGGATAGTTCGGATATTGTTGCGCCGCCGCCTGGGCGATCAGCCCCGCCAGCGTCGCGCAGAAGGAAACCGCCAGCAGCATCCGTTTCATCATCGCCGTCCTCCGTGCCCGATCATCGCACACCAACGCCGTGAGCGGACGACCACCATCGAGAAAACCTCGTCTCGTGCTTAACGCGGGCTCGCGGGCGTGAACCCTTCGAAGACGATCTGCGCGCCGTAGCCGCGGGCGAGCGCCTCCTCCTCGCGCGTGCGCACCGTCCAGGAGGTCAAGGGAAGCCGCGGGTAGCCGGCGGGGGGAAGGTGGTCGATCGACCAGGACACGAAGTCGACGCGGTCCGGTCGCGAACGGCCCTCGCCCGGTCCGACCAGGCCGACGGGGCAGGGCGCCGAGCGGCAGCACTCGACGAGGAACGGCTCGAAGCTTTCCAGGGCGAGACGCGTGGCGGCGCGCGCCGCGACGGTCAGCACCCGCTCCGCCAGCAGCGCGTCGCGCGCTGCGTCGCCGACGCCCTTCATCTCGACGAACACCGGAACCCGGCCGTCGATCGCCGCGAGGAAGGCGGCCAGGGTGGGGATGTGGTCGACCGTGCGCGCGAGGCGCAAGTCCCGCAGGGCGGCCACGTCGCGCTCGGCGATCGCCCCGGGGGCACCCGTGAGCCGAGCGAGGTCGTCGTCGTGGAACACCATCGCCTCGCCGTCCAGGGACAGGCGCACGTCGCACTCGACGGCGAAGCCGCGCTCGACCGCCGCCAGCGCCGCTCGGATCGAGTTCTCGACCGGACCATCGCCGCCGCAGGCGTGAAGGCCGCGATGCGCGATCGGTCGTGCGACGAACGGGGCGAGATCCTGTCGCACTACCTGATGGCGAACATGGCTTCGACCTCGACCGCCGAGTCGAGCGGCACGGCGGCGACACCGATCGTGGAACGGGCGTGGCGGCCCTTCTCGCCGAGCACCTCGACCATGAGGTCCGAGGCGCCGTTCATGATCGGCGCGACGGCGTGGAACCCCGGCGCTGTGTTCATGAAGCCGCCGAGGCGCACACAACGCTCGATACGGTCGAGGTCGCCGAGCGCCGCCTTGGCCTGCGCGAGCACGTTGATGGCGCAAAGCCGGGCGGCGGCAACGGCCGCCTCGGGCGAGACGCCATCCCCGATCTTGCCCTTGTGCTCCGGGGCGATCGTTCCGCCGGCTCCGAACGCGATCTGGCCGGAGATCACGAGCAGCGGTCCGGCGATGACGGCGGCCACGTAGTTGGCGACCGGCGCGGCCGCGACGGGAAGGGTGATCCCCAGGGATTTCAGGCGGTCTTCGATGACGCTCATATGATCACGCTCGCGGTTGGACCGCCTCGCCGCGGCGGCCGGCGGACATGAGGCTGCTCTTCGCGGATCACGCGGCCGAGTGCAAGGCCGCGCCCACCCGATCGTTCCCGTGCTTGAGGGTGACCGCCCTCCGGGGCGATGGCTCGTCGCGGCTTGTCTCGTCGCGCTATGGCCGGTCCGCAATTTCGCCATCGCGGTTCGACATGGCTCAGGCTCAGGCGGTCAAACAGTCGATCCAGGGCTATGATGAACCATGAACGTAACGTACCATGAGCGCTGAGAGGCCGGCTTCGGCGTCCAAGACCCGGGAGCTGCGCGGTGCTGCGGCATCGATCCTCCTCGCGGGAGGCTTCGCCCTTTGCGCCGGCACGTGTCGTGCGGAAGGCCCGGCCATCGTGCCCAACGCCACCGTCGCCGCGGCGACGCCTCAGGTTCCGCTCGCCGACCACCGGGCGACCTACAGGATCACGCTTCTCAAGTCGACCGGCACCAAGAGCCCGACCTTCGCGCGCGGCCGGGTGTCGTACGAGTTCACCGGATCGTTCTGCGACGGCTACAGCCAGGTTTTCCGCCAGGTCACCGAGCTGCAGCCGGCGGAGGGTGCGACCCGGCTCTCCGACATGCGGTCGGCGACCTTCGAGGACCCCGACGAGAAGGGCTTCTCCTTCGACGTGAAGACGGCCGTCGACGAGGGCACCCCCGAGGTCGTCGACGGGCGCGCCAGCAAGAAGAAGAACGTGCTCGCCATCCAGCTCTCCAAGCCGAACGCGCAGACGGTGGACGTCGATGACGAAGTGCTGTTCCCGACCGCCCACCTGAAGCGGATCATCGCCGCCGCCAAGGCCGGTCAGCGTATCCTGAGCGTCAAGGTGTTCGACGGCTCCGACGACGGCAAGAAGGTCTACGAGACCACCACGGTCATCGGACGGCCGCTGGTTGCCTCGGCCGACGACATGGGCGCGGCCCACATCGTCGCCATGGACGCGACGACCCGCTGGCCGGTCTCGATCAGCTACTTCGACGAGGGTCGGAAGGACGGCGAGCCGGCCTACACGCTCGGCTTCGAGCTGTACGAGAACGGCGTGTCCCGGGCGCTTCGCTTCGATTACGGCGACTTCGTGCTCGGCGGCGAGATGACCAGCCTCGAACTCCTGCCGATGAAGGCCTGCAAGAACTAGGGCGTCGGCACGGAACATGCGCGACGTTTCGGAAGAAGCTGACGCGACGAGGCCGGAGGATCGGCGAGGACGCCGCCCGCGCGAGCGCCCGAGCGGCCTTTCCCTGCCGTCCTGTCGGCCGGCTCCCGTACCTCGCCGCTGGATCTCACCGACCGGTGCGCTGGCGTCCGCAGCCTTCTCGGGCCGTCGTCCCGGCGCGGGAAAGCGGGCGGTCCGGCTCGAAACCGAACGACGTCCATCCGGTCTCACGGGTTCCAGTCGCGCGGGAGGAGACCCAGGCGGATGGCCTCGATCCCGTCGGCATCGTAACCCTTCGCCGCCGCGAAGGCGCGCAGGCGATCGGCGTCGGCCGTCAGGTAGTCGACGAGCTGGGCGGCGAAACCCTCCGTAGCGGCAGCTTGACGCAGGGTGGCGACATTCAAGCCGGTGAGCTCGAAGAACCGCATCAATCGCGACGGCTCCTCGGCGAGATAGGCGAGCGCGTCGGCGGACAACTGGTCGAGTTCGTCCTGATCGGCGCGACGCGGGCCGCCGTTGGAAGGCGAAAGCGGCTTCTTCACCGGGGCGGTTGTCCTTTCGTCAACATGTCCGCCCTAGGCTCGTGTATAAGACCGATGCTTCAGGTCGAGATTGCATCCGGGCACAAGGCGGGTTCGAGACCGATGTCGGGCGTAGCTTGAGTTCACCGATGATTAAAACGGTTCTCATCGTCGAAGACAACGAGTTGAACATGAAGCTGTTCAACGACCTGCTGGAGGCGCACGGCTACGCGACCCTGCAGACCCGCAGCGGCGTCGAGGCGGTGGAACTTGCCCGCAAGCACCGGCCGGACCTGGTCCTGATGGACATCCAGCTCCCGGAAGTATCGGGCCTGCAGGTCATCATCTGGATGAAAAGCGATCAAGACCTGAAGGACATTCCCATCATCGCCATCACGGCTTTCGCCATGAAGGGCGACGAGGAGAAGATCCGTCAGGGCGGATGCGACGCCTACCTTTCCAAGCCGATTTCCGTCGTCAAGTTTTTGGAAACCGTCCGCCATTACCTCTCTGACGCCCATTGATGGAGCCTTCATGTCCGCGCGCGTGCTGATCGTCGATGACTTCGCCCCGAACCTGAAGCTCCTCGAGGCGCGGCTCACGGCGGAGTACTTCGACGTTCTGACGGCGTCGAGCGGTGCGGAGGCTCTCGCCATCTGCGCGCAGGGAGAGTGCGATATCGTGCTGCTCGACGTCATGATGCCGGGCATGGACGGCTTCGAGACGTGCCGTCGCCTCAAGCGGGACCCCCGCACCCACCATCTGCCGGTCGTGCTGGTGACCGCGCTGGACCAGCCGGCCGACCGCGTGCGCGGTCTTGACGCCGGCGCCGACGACTTCCTGATCAAGCCCATCGACGAGATCGCGCTGACCGCGCGCGTCCGCTCCCTCACGCGACTCAAGGTGGTGCTCGACGAACTGCGCTCCCGCGCCTCCGCCTCCGCCAGCCTCGGCATGCCCGACCCCGTGCTCGCCGCGATGCGCGACGACGTGCGTGGCGCACACGTGCTGCTGATCGAGGATCGCGCGTCGGCGGCCGGCCATGTCAAGGGCGCTCTCGACGCCCTGCACGTCGTCGAGATCGAGACCGACCCGCAGGAAGCCTTGTTCAAGGGCGTCGAGGGGCGCTACGACCTGTTCGTCGTCTCGCTCGGGCTCCAGGGTCACGACGGGCTTCGGCTTTGTTCCCAGTTCCGGTCTCTGGAGCGCACCCGCCACGTCCCGATCCTGATCATCGCCGAGCCCGAGGACCGTGCGCGCGTGCTGCGCGGCCTCGATCTCGGCATCAACGACTACCTGTTGCGTCCGATCGACCGCAACGAGCTGCTCGCGCGCGCGCGCACGCAGTTGAGGCGCAAGCGCTACGCCGATTCCCTGCGTGACAGCGTCCAAGCCTCCATCGAGATGGCGGTGGTGGATACGCTGACCGGGCTCCACAATCGGCGCTTCTTCGATACCAATTTCCCGGCGTCGGTGGAGCAGGCGGCGCGGGCGGGCAAGCCGCTCTGCCTGATGGTCCTCGACATCGATCATTTCAAGCACGTCAACGACAGCTACGGCCACGATGCCGGCGATCAGATCCTGAAGTCGTTCGCCAGTCGGGTCCGGCGCACCATCCGCGCCAGTGACATGGTGTGTCGCCTGGGCGGCGAGGAGTTCGCCGTCGTGATGCCGGACACGGGCATGGAGGTCGGCACCAAGATCGCCGAGCGCGTCCGCTCAGTCATCGAGAGCGATCTTTTCACCTACGCGCCGGACCGGCCACCGCTGCGCGTCACCGTGTCCATCGGCTTGGCGTCGCGCGACGGGGCGAGCAGCGCCGAACCGCTGATGCGACGGGCCGATAGCGCCCTTTACCGGTCAAAGGAGGCCGGTCGCAACCGCGTCACCGCCGCCGCGGCGTGACGGGGCGCGTCGCCCGTCGTCCGGCGACGTAAACCGAATCAGTGGATGACGGGTCGCGATGTCGATTCCCGACTCGCTTTCCGCGATCGCGACGATACTCTTTGCGTGCCGAACGAGTCGCGCATCTGGCGGCGAGGCCGGGGCCGCGAGGTCACGGCCCGATCCGCAAGGGTATCGATGCGGTGTCGGCGTCGAACGCCCCGTGGGGTGCTCAGGTCCGCCGCATTCCTGGGTCCATGGGGTCGGCCGGTCGGCGGGTGGTGGGGGAGTGGCCTCTTCGCACCATCCGCCGCCGGCCACTTCGCTCGGACATCCGGACCGTCCTGCCCCGTGGACTTCGCCGAACTCCGTGGACCTCATCCGAGCGACGTGCGCGACACGGACCCCGCCGGGCCGGCGTTCCGTCGATGGTTCGGCCTCGGCGGCGATCCGGTTGATCGCCGGGGCTCAGCCCTCGGGCGTCAGCGCCTTCATCGTTCGCACGTCCCAGTCACCGGCCGCGACCGCGCATGCCGTTCCGAGGATCGCCTTCTGATTGCTGTCCTGCCTCAATTCGCCGACGAAGGAGCGGCAAACCTTGCCATCCATCGTGAAGGCATGGCCCTGCGGCGTGAACATGCCTTTGTTTCCGGTCTTCGGGTTCTCCCAGCGGATGGCACTGCCGTCGCCTTGCGGGTCCAAAGCGGTGGCGAGCGCCGCCTTCTGACGGCGACGGTCCTCTTCGTCCAGCAGGCGCCCGAACGGCACCTTGGAGTTCGAGCCTGTGACATCGTCGCTGGCGGGGACCAGCGAGGTGATCGGGAACGACATCGAGCACCCGGCCAGCAGGCATCCACCCAGGAAAGGCGTCGCGAGGATCGAACCCAGCCCGTAAATCGCGCGGCAAAACTGCCGAACGGGTACCGGCCGCCGCGCGACTGGACTATGTTGGGGCTTGCTGGTCACGCACGATGCTCACGCACTCAACTTCACGGGGACGTTACCGTTGGACGCGTTAAAATCACGTGACTTTACCCTCGTGGACGATCCTTTCGTGCTGTTCGGAGAATGGCAGGAGGCGGCGTCGCGCACGGAGGTCAACGATCCGGTCGCCATGGCGCTTTGCACCGCCGATGCCGACGGCCTCCCCGATGTCCGCATGGTGCTGATGAAGACCTGGGACGAACGCGGTTTCGTCTTCTACACCAACTTCGAGAGCGCCAAGGGCCGGGCGGTGCTGGCGAGCCGCAAGGCCGCCGCGCTGTTCCATTGGAAGAGCCTGCGCCGGCAAATCCGCATTCGTGGTCTGGTCGAGGTCGTTTCCGATGCGGAGGCCGACGCCTACTTCCATTCCCGGCCGCGCGGCAGCCAAGTCGGGGCATGGGCAAGCGAGCAGTCGCGACCGCTCGAGAGCCGCGCGGCCCTCGAGCGCGCCGTCGCCGAGGTCGAGGCTCGCTTTCCCGCCGTCATCCCGCGTCCGTCGCACTGGAGCGGGTTCCGCATCATGCCGCTGCAGATCGAGTTCTGGGCCGACGGCGCCTTCCGCCTGCACGATCGCGTGCGCTTCTCGCGCGGCGCGCTCGACTCGCCTTGGTCGAAAGCGCGGCTGCACCCGTGACGGCGTCGCCCGCCGCTGCGATGTCCGCGCCGCAGACGACCGTGCGGGACGGGGGACGTCTTTATCCCGCGCGGCCCGTGCTCGCCGCCAGCCTCGCCGTTTTTCGCGAGGGCCGCGTCCTGTTGGCCCAGCGCGCGGCGCCGCCTTCGGCCGGCCTCTTCACGTTGCCCGGCGGTGTCGTCGAGGCGGGTGAGACCCTTGCCGACGCCGCGTTGCGCGAGATGCGCGAGGAAGTCGCGGTCGAGGCGCGGATCATCGCGTTCAACCGTCACGTCGAAGTCATCGAGCGGGATCAGGCCGGCGCGGTGGCGCGCCACTACGTCATCGCGTCCTTCGTCGGCACCTGGCTCGCCGGCGACGGCACGATCGGACCGGAGGCGGGCGCCGTCCTGTGGGCGACCCGCGCCGACCTCGACCGTCTCGCGATCACGGATCACCTGATCCCGCTGCTCGAGGCCGCGTGGACCATGGTCGAGGCGGGCGGGCGGCCGTGCTGAGGCGGGCGCGTGCCGTCGTCGCGGTGGTGTTGCTCGCCTCGGGGCTGTCCGCCGCGGGGCCTTCGATGGCGCAGCGCGTCGACCGCCATGCCCGTCCCGGCAAGCAAGCCGCCGGCAGGCCGGCGCAGGACAAGCCCATCCTTCCGCCACCCGGCCCGACGCCGGCCCGGGCGCCGCCGGCGGAGACCAAGCCTTATGATCCGCAGATCATGCGCTTGTCGGAGATCCTGGGCGCGCTGACCTATCTCCGCGATCTCTGCGGCGACGCCGATGCGAGCCAGTGGCGCGCGCGCATGCAAGCCCTGCTCGATGCCGAAGGAACGCCGCCCTCGCGCAGGGACCGCCTCGCCGGCGCCTACAACAGGGGCATCGAAGGCTACAGCCTGTCCTACCGGATCTGCACCCCGAATGCCCACGCCGTGATCGAGCGCTTCCTCGCCGAGGGCGGCCGAATTGCGAAGGCGGTCGAGAACCGGTATCGCGCGAGCTGACGCCCTGCCGGCCCGTCGCCGCGCGACGGCCAAATGCTCCAGCAAGAGTGTTCCAACGATGCACATGATCGACTCCATCCGCCGGCAGATGACGCCAGTGCACACGCAGGGCTACGTTTTCATCGCCTGTTTCGCCGTGGCGAGCCTCGTCCTGGCTTGGCTGTGGCAGCCGCTCGGCTGGATCGGCCTGATCTTGACGCTCTGGTGCGTCTACTTCTTCCGCGACCCCGTACGTCAGACGCCCGTGGATCGCAACCTCGTGGTCTCGCCGGCGGACGGGATCGTCTCGTCGATCGGCTTCTTCCCGCCCCCGCCGGAACTCGGACTCGGCGCCGAGCCGATGCAGCGGATCTCCGTCTTCATGTCGGTGTTCGATTGCCACGTGAACCGCATGCCCGTGGCCGGCCGCGTCGCCAAGATCGCCTACAAGGCCGGCATCTTCGTCAACGCCGATCTCGACAAGGCGAGCGAGGACAACGAGCGCAACTCCCTCGTCATCGACAACGAGCGCGGCCGCTTCGGCGTGGTGCAGATCGCCGGCTTGGTGGCGCGCCGGATCGTCTGCTTCACCAAGCAGGGTGCGACACTCGCGGCCGGCGAGCGGTTCGGTCTGATCCGCTTCGGATCGAGGGTCGACGTCTACTTCCCCCAGGGCGTCAGGCCGCTGGTGTCGCTCGGCACCAAGGCGATCGCCGGCGAGACGGTGCTCGCCGACTTCTCGACGAATGGAGAGGCCAGGATCTTCAAAGGCGCGTAAGGGCCGGGTTCACCGGCCCCCAGGGTCGAGCGCTGGCGTCGCACCGGCGCCATCACCTCTCGTCAGCACAACACGTCCTGTCAGTAGAAGCGGCGATAGCCGTACCGGCGATAGCCGTAGCCGCGGAAGTAGGGGCGACCGACGAACCCCCCGTTGGGATAGCAGAAGCCGTTGAAGCCGCGATGCCGGAAAGGTCCGCAGCCCCCCGACACGAGCGTCGCCTCCGGCTGGCTTGACGCGAGCGGGAGGGGCGACGCGACGATGCCGTCGGCGGGCAGGGCGTCAGCGGTCAGGGTGGTCGCGGGCAGGGCGACGAGTCCGAGTGCGCCGGCTACCAGGGTGGTCAGAACCAGATTACGCATGGGTTGCCTATCCTCCTGTTGGATGGCTGCTAAACGCGGCAGGGGCGGGCGACCCTACGCGGGACCGACGAGGAATTCGTCGCCGTTTCGACGAATAAAGTGCCCGCGCGACGTAGGATGGAACCGGCGCGCCACGTTGCTGCTGCAGGATGGGACGGCCTTATTGGAATGACCGCTCCGGAGGAGTCGGACGACGATCTGGTCAAGCTCACGGCCGGTGGGGATAAGCGCGCCTTCGTGCGGCTGGTGGCGCGCCATAGGGGCAGATTGCTGGCATTGACCACCCGCATCTTGGGGAGTCGCGCAGCGGCGGAGGATGTCGTGCAGGAGGTTGTGACACGCGCGTGGATCAACGCGCCGGGCTGGCACGCGAGGGATGCAAGCCGCGCGAGCTACGCGGCTTGGCTATCGCGCGTGGCGGTCAACCTGGCCATCGACCAGACGCGGAAGGCGCGTCCGGTCCCTCTCGGCGACATCGACGAGCCGACCGATGGAAGCTTGCCCCCCGACGTCGCGATGGTCGCGGCGGAAAGGTTCGCGCGGCTGAGGGCGGCGGTGGCCGAGTTGCCCGAGCGCCAGCGCCTCGCGCTGAGTTTGACCTATGACGCGGAGCTTTCGAACGCCGATGGCGCCGCCGCGATGAGGGTGAGCGTGGGCGCGTTCGAGTTGCTCTTGGTGCGTGCGCGCAAGGCTTTGCGCCTCGCCATGACGGAGGCGTGAGCGAATGGACTTTCGCACCTTCCTGGACCGCCTCGACAGGTGCGGCGGCGATCTCGACGCCTGGCCCCCCGACGAGCGTGGCCAGGCCGAAGCGCTCATGGCCCATTCGGCACCGGCGCGGGCGGCCTTCCTCGCGATGAGCGAAGTCGAGCGGCTGCTTCGCGCGACGTCCCCGCGCCGCGACGCCCGGCCTCCTGGCGTCGACGGCCTCGCCGCGACGGCGACGCTCCAGCGGCAGGATCGTGCCGCGTCGCGGATGGACAGGCCGGCGAAGCGCGCCGTGTTCGCCGCGGCGGCGGTGGTGACCCTCTGCCTGGGGCTCGTTCTGGGCCGGGGACCGGGTCGGCAGGAGGACGGTCCCGATCGCGTGCTCGCCATCGCCTTCGACACGGCCGGCGCGGCCGATGTCGATTGACGGGTTCCGAAGGGCGGTGGTCCCGAGCGCGATCCCCTGGCGCGTCGTTTGGATCGTGGCTTCCGCGCTGCTCAACGTGTTGCTGATCGGCGTGATCGCCGGTCATCTTTTCACCTCGAGGCGCGATCCCCGACTCGGCATGCTGGTGCCGGGCGCGCATGTCCGCGCGCTGCCGGTGGAGGAGCGGCACCGTTTCCTGGCAGCGATGGCCGGCCATCGTGAGACGATCCACGCGGCGCGCTTGGCGCAACGTCGCGCGCGGCTCGCCGCCGAAACCGATATCGGCGCGCCCACCCTGGACGCCGACAAGGTGAGGGCCGATTTCAAGGCATTACGCGAGGCCAACGGCGCCCTCCAGGCGGCCGTCAACGACGGACTGGTCGAGGCTCTGGAGAGCCTTTCCCCGAGTTCGCGCGCCGCGCTCGTCAGCCGTAAGGGACCATAGCCCACGCCGCCGCGTCGTGGCCGGCTTGCCGCACCGCGAACGCGCCCCTATGGTCCACGCATATGACCAAATTCCGCCTCCACACGGCGCCCGACCTCGACGCCGTCCAGCGTCGCGACGTTCACGGCAAACCGCGCCCGCACCGCTTTCGCGCGGTGCCGATCCGGGTGGTCATACCCAATCTCGTGACGCTCGCCGCCCTCGCCATGGGCCTGACATCGATCCGCTTCGCCAGCGAGGGCAAGTTCGAGATCGCCGTCGTCGCCGTGATCGTGGCGGCGATCCTCGACGGGCTGGACGGGCGGATCGCGCGCGCCATACGCGGCACGTCGCGCTTCGGGGCCGAACTCGACTCCTTGGCGGACTTCGTCGATTTCGGCGTCGCACCGGCGATGATCCTGTACTTCTCCAGCCTTCAGCAGATCAAGAGCTTCGGCTGGTTCGCGGCGCTCGTCTTCAGCATCGCCGCCGCGCTGCGGCTCGCCCGCTTCAACGTCATGCTCGACGACCCCGACAAGCCGGCTTGGCATGGCAACTTCTTCACCGGACTGCCGGCGCCGGCCGGCGCCATCGTCGGGCTGCTCCCCCTTTACTTCCACTTGTCGTCGCTGACCGAGCCGGACTGGCACCTGCCGGTGCCGGTCGAGATCGCCTACGTGATCGGCGTGGCCTTCCTCATGGCCAGCCGCATCCCGCATTTCTCCGGCAAGAGGATCGGTCGCATCCCGCGCGAGTACTTCATCGTCGTGCTGTTCGGGGTCGCGGTCACGCTTCTGCTCCTCGCCACGTTTCCGATGGAGATGATGATCGTGTTGTCGCTGGCCTACATGGCGACGATCCCCTTCGCGGTGCGCCGCTTCCGCCGCTACGAGCGCGCCGACGCGGTACGGGCCGGCTAGGCGCTCCTTCGCGCGCGCCGCGACTACGGCTCGCACGTGAAGGCCGGCCTAAAAACGTCCGCCGGAGACGAACTGGCCGACACGCCCGGTTCACAAGCGCCGTCATAAGCACTACGGTCCGCGCGAAAACGCCAACGGGAGCAGTTTGCCTCTAGCACGGGTCTCCGTGGGACGCGGATCGAACCGGCGAAGGCGACCGTACCGGCCAAGGCCGGCCCTGCAGGAACACAGATGTCGAAAGAAGAACTCCTGGAATTCCCCGGCACCGTCGCCGAGCTCCTTCCGAACGCCACCTTCCGCGTCAGGCTCGAGAACGATCACGAGATCATCGCCCACACCGCCGGCAAGATGCGCAAGAACCGCATCCGCGTGCTCACCGGCGACAAGGTGCTCGTCGAGATGACCCCTTACGACCTCACGAAAGGTCGCATCACCTACCGTTTCAAGTGACGCGGCCGCTCGTTCGCTTGGATGGGATCGGACGAATTCGGCGCGAGGGTCGGGAAGGCGCAGATGTCCGACC
The DNA here is from genome assembly GCA_964244495.1 of uncultured Beijerinckiaceae bacterium. GTDB lineage: Bacteria > Pseudomonadota > Alphaproteobacteria > Rhizobiales > Beijerinckiaceae > RH-AL1. The sequence continues at coordinate 257,582 of CAXTIU010000001.1, read as the reverse complement.
GTAGCGGCAGGCGTCTCGATCAGAAGCTCGTTCTGGCTTCGGCCTCGCCGCGCCGCCTGCAGCTGCTCCAGCAGATCGGCGTGCAGCCCGACGCCTTGCTTCCCGCCGACATCGACGAGACGCCGCAGAAGGGCGAATCGCCGCGCTCGCTCGCCGTCCGCCTCGCCGGGGAGAAGGCGGCCGCCGCCGCCCGCATCCTGCGCACGCGGGCGGAGTTGGCGGGTGCCTACCTGATCGCCGCCGACACCGTGGTCAGCGTCGGCCGCCGCATCCTGCCGAGATGCGAGGAGGCCGACGAAGCGGCGCAATGCCTCCGCTTGCTGTCCGGGCGCGCGCACAGGGTCCACACCGGCCTCTGCCTGGTGACGCCGAAAGGCGCGACGCGACGCAAGCTCATCGAGACGCGGGTGCGTTTCAAGCGGCTGACCCGTGCCGAGATGGACGGCTACGTCGCGGCGGGAGAGTGGCGGGGCAAGGCCGGCGGCTACGCCATCCAGGGGCGCGCCGGCGCCTTCGCCATCAAGATCGTCGGATCATACTCGAGCATCGTCGGCCTGCCGCTCTACGAGACGATGAACCTCCTCGCGGGCGAGGGCTACGTCGTGCGCGACGCCACCTCAGCCGAACTCGTCGGCCAGGACACGCTTGAAGCGCAAGTGAACGCGTGAGGGTGTCGGCACGATGAGCATGGAAGGGGACCCAGCCGATGTCGCTCGCGCCAAGGGGCGCCGCTGCCCGATCTGCGGCAAGCCGCCGACGGCCGAGGCCGACCCGTTCTGCTCCAAGCGCTGCGCCGATGTCGACCTGCACCGATGGCTGAGCGGCAGCTACGCCATCCCGACCGACGAGCCCGACGGACCCGAGGGATCGCCCGGCGACGAGGACTGAGCCATCCGAGCCGCGAGGCCGATCGAAGCCCTATTCCGCCGCGATCGCCGCCGGCTGGCCGAGCCACGCATCGAGGTCGCGGGCCGCCCGTCGACTCATGGCGCGCTTGCGCGCGGCGCCCTTCTCCGGGCCGCGCAGGCGCTTGCCGTCCTCGACGGCGATTGCCTCGTTGAGCGGCGGGAACAGACCGAAGTTCACGTTCATCGGCTGGAAGGATTGCGGCCCGGCGTCCACCGTCTCGATGTGGCCGCCGGTGATGTGGTTGATCAGGGCGCCGATCGCCGTCGTCGACGGCGGCATGGCGAAGGGGACACCGAGCCGCTCCGCCGCCGCCAGGCGCCCGGCCATCAGGCCGATCGCGGCGCTCTCGACGTAGCCCTCGCAGCCGGTGATCTGCCCGGCGAAGCGCAGACGCGGCTGCGCGCGCAGGCGGAGCCGCGCGTCGAGCACCTTGGGCGCGTTGAGGAACGTGTTGCGGTGGATGCCGCCGAGCCGCGCGAAGGACGCGTTCTCCAGACCAGGAATCGTCCTGAGCACGGCCACTTGCGCCGCGTGCTTCATCTTCGTCTGGAAGCCGACGAGGTTGTAGAGCGTGCCGAGCGCGTTGTCCTGGCGCAGCTGCACCACGGCGGCCGGCTTCACGGTCGGCTCGCGCGGGTTGGTCAGGCCGACCGGCTTCATCGGCCCATGGCGCAGCGTGTCGCGGCCGCGCTGCGCCATCACCTCGATCGGCAGGCAGCCGTTGAAGTAGGGCGTGCCCGAATCGTGCGGCGACACCGTGCATTCCGCTGCCAGCAGCGCGTCGACGAAGGCTTCGTACTGCTCGCGCGAGAGCGGGCAATTGATGTAGTCGGCCCCCGTGCCGCCGGGGCCGGCCTTGTCGTAGCGGGACTGGAGCCATGCCTTGTCCATGTCCACGGTGGAGCGGTACACGACCGGGGCGATGGCGTCGAAGAAGGCGAGGTCGTCCTCCCCCGTCAGGTCGGCGATCGCCCGCGCCAGGGCCGGGGCCGTGAGCGGCCCTGTCGCGACGACCACGTTGTCCCAGGTCTCGGAGGGCAGGCCGACCACCTCCTCGCGTGCGATGCGGATGAGGGAATGTCCCTCGAGAGCCGTCGTCACGGCGGCGGAGAAGGCGTCGCGGTCGACGGCGAGCGCGCCGCCGGCCGGTACCTGATGCGCGTCGGCGGCGCGCATGATCAGCGAGCCCATGCGGCGCATCTCCCGATGGAGCACGCCGACGGCGTTGGTTTCGGCGTCGTCCGAACGCAGCGAATTCGAGCAGACCAGTTCCGCCAAGGCGCCGCCCCGGTGCGCCTGCGTGGCGCGGGTGGGGCGCATCTCGTGCAGGACGACGGGGACGCCGGCGCACGCGATCTGCCAAGCCGCCTCGGACCCGGCGAGTCCGCCGCCGATGACGTGGATCGCTCGGGTATCGGCCGTCGGGTCGCGCTCGCTCATGGCGCGACCCTAGGCGGCCCGCGGCGACGGGACAAGCCGGGCGCTTGCGCCCTCACTCCGCCGCCGCCTGCCGGGGGCGCCTCGCCAGGAGTTCACGCAGGAAGAAGCCGGTGTGGCTCCGCTCGTTGGCCGCGATCGCTTCCGGCGTTCCTTCCGCGACGATCTCGCCGCCGCCGTCGCCGCCCTCCGGCCCGAGGTCGACCACCCAGTCGGCGGTCTTGATGACTTCGAGGTTGTGCTCGATGACCACCACCGAGTTGCCCTGGTCGACGAGCTCGTGCAGCACCTCCAGCAGCTTGGCGACATCGTGGAAGTGCAGGCCGGTCGTCGGCTCGTCGAGGATGTAGAGGGTGCGGCCGGTGGAGCGGCGCGACAACTCCTTCGCCAGCTTTACGCGCTGCGCCTCGCCGCCCGACAGCGTGTTGGCCTGCTGGCCGACCCGGACGTAGCCGAGCCCGACGCGGGCGAGCGTCAGCATCTTGTCCCGGATCGCCGGGACGGCCTTGAACAGCACCGCCGCCTCTTCCACCGTCATGTCGAGCACGTCGGCGATCGACTTCTCGCGGTAGCGCACCTCCAGCGTCTCGCGATCGTAGCGGCGCCCCTTGCACACGTCGCAGGTGACGTAGACGTCGGGCAGGAAGTGCATCTCGATCTTGATGACGCCGTCCCCCTGGCAGGCCTCGCAACGACCGCCCCTGACGTTGAAGGAGAAGCGGCCCGGCTGGTAGCCGCGCGCCTTGGCGTCCGGCAGGCCGGCGAACCACTCGCGGATGGGCGTGAAGGCGCCGGTGTAGGTGGCGGGGTTGGAGCGCGGCGTGCGGCCGATCGGCGACTGGTCGATATCGATCACCTTGTCGAGGTGGTCGAGGCCCTCGATCGAGTCGTGGGGCGCGGGATGCTCCAGCGCGCCGTTGAGGCGCCGCGCCACCGCCTTGTAGAGCGTGTCGACGATCAGCGTCGACTTGCCGCCCCCGGACACGCCGGTGACGGCGGTGAAGACCCCGAGCGGCACGTCGGCGGACACGGTCTTGAGGTTGTTGCCGCGCGCGTTGACGATGCGCAGCTTGCGTTCGGGATCGGGCTTGCGGCGGCGGCGCGGCACCGCGACCTGCTTGGTCCCTGTCAGGTACTGGCCGGTGAGGGACTTCGGATCGGCCATCACCTGCGCCGCCGTGCCCTGCGAGACGACCTCGCCGCCGTGGATGCCCGCGCCGGGTCCGATGTCCACGACGTAGTCGGCGGTGAGGATCGCGTCCTCGTCGTGCTCGACGACGATGACGGAATTGCCGAGGTCACGCAGCCGCCGCAGCGTGTCGAGCAGGCGGGCGTTGTCGCGCTGGTGCAGGCCGATGGACGGCTCGTCGAGCACGTAGAGGACGCCGCTGAGCCCCGAGCCGATCTGCGACGCCAGCCGGATGCGCTGGCTCTCGCCGCCGGACAGCGTGCCGGACGAGCGGTCGAGCGTGAGATAGTCGAGGCCGACGTCGATGAGGAAGGAGAGCCGGTCGCGGATTTCCTTCAAGATGCGCTTGGCGATCTCGCCGCGCGTGTCGTCGAGCTTGCCGGGCAGGGCGGTGAACCAGGCGAGCGCGTCGCGCACCGACATGGTGCTGACGCGCGCGATGTGGACCCCGTCGATCTTCACGGCGAGCGCCTCGGGCTTCAACCTGGTGCCGGCGCACGCCTCGCAAGGCGTCGCCGCCATGAAGCGCCCGATCTCCTCGCGCGCCCACTCGCTGTCCGTCTCCTTGTAGCGGCGCTCCAGGTTGCGGATCACGCCCTCGAAGGGCTTGTTCACGTCGTAGTCGCGCACCCCGTCGGCGTAGGAGAAGCGGACGCTCTCCTTGCCGGAGCCGTAGAGCAGCATCTGACGTACGGCGGAAGGCAGCGTCTCGAACGACACGTCCAGGCGGAAATGGTAGGCGCGGCCGAGCGCCTCCAGCGTCTGCATGTAGTAGGGCGAGGTCGACTTGGCCCAGGGCGCGATGGCGCCGCGCCGCAGCGACAGCCGGCCGTTGGGCACGATCAACTCCGGGTCGATCCGCTGCTCGTGGCCGAGGCCGCCGCACTTCGGGCAGGCGCCGAACGGGTTGTTGAAGGAGAAGAGCCGGGGCTCGATCTCGGCGATGGTGAAGCCGGAGACGGGGCAGGCGAACTTGGAGGAGAAGGTGATGCGCTTGGGCTGCCCCTTCTCGTCGACCTCCGTGGCGTACTCGGCGATGGCGATGCCGTCGGCGAGGTCGAGCGCGGTCTCGAAGCTCTCGGACAGGCGGGTGCGGACGTCGTCGCGGACCGCGACGCGGTCCACCACCACGTCGATGTCGTGCTTCAGCTTCTTGTCGAGCGGCGGCACGTCGGCGATCTCGTGGAAGGTGCCGTCGACCTTGAGCCGCTGGAACCCCTTCTTGAGCAGGTCGGCGATCTCCTTGCGGTACTCGCCCTTGCGGCCCCTGACGAGCGGCGCCAGCAGGTAGAGCCGCGTGCGCTCCGGCAGGGCCACCACCCGGTCGACCATCTGGCTCACGGTCTGGCTCTCGATCGGCAGGCCGGTCGCCGGCGAGTAGGGGACGCCGACGCGCGCGAACAGCAGGCGCATGTAGTCGTAGATCTCCGTCACGGTGGCGACGGTGGAGCGGGGGTTCTTGGAGGTGGTCTTCTGCTCGATGGAGATGGCCGGCGACAGCCCATCGATCTGGTCGACGTCCGGTTTCTGCATCATCTCGAGGAACTGCCGGGCGTAGGCCGACAGCGACTCGACGTAGCGGCGCTGCCCCTCCGCGTAGATCGTGTCGAAGGCGAGCGACGACTTGCCCGAGCCCGACAGGCCGGTGAACACGACCAGCTTGTCGCGCGGGATCGTCAGGTCGACGTTCTTGAGGTTGTGCTCGCGCGCGCCGCGCACGGTGATCGCGCGTCCCGCGAAGTCCGCAGCCTGCCCGGGCGCCACGACGGCCGGGATCGCCTCATCGGTACGCGCCGGCTTGGACTCCGGCTTGGACTTGGGCTTCTTCATGCGATCGAGGGTCCTCGAGGTCCAACCGACAAACTAGGCAAACGACGCCGGTGGCGCTATGGCAAAGACAACGCGGGCGGAGCGGCCGACCCGAGGCCCCAAGCGTTGTCGCAGCCCTGAAAGGGCGAGGAAACAGGAAACGCGCATGACTTCCGGCTCAAGTTTCGGTCATGGCGCCGCCAGTCCAGCCGGCGGCGGGGCGCGCAAGCCCTTCTACCAGGTCCTCTACGTGCAGGTCCTGATCGCGATCGTGCTGGGGGTCGTCGTCGGCGTGCTCGCGCCGCAGATCGCCGTGCAACCCTGGATGAAGGCGCTCGGCGACGGGTTCGTCAAACTGATCAAGATGGTCATCACGCCCATCATCTTCTGCACCGTGGTCTCGGGGATCGCCCACATCTCCGATGCGCGCAAGGTCGGGCGCGTCGCGACGAAGGCGCTCGTCTACTTCGAGATCGTCTCCACCTTCGCCCTGCTCATCGGCCTCATCGTCGGCAACGTCGTGAGGCCCGGTCACGGGTTCAGCGGTCACGGCAGCGCCGAGGCGGTGGCGAAGTTCTCGAAGGAGGCCGCCGCGCACGATACGGTCAGCTTCTTCCTCAACATCGTTCCGGACAGCGTCATCGGCGCCTTCGCCGCCGGCGACGTGCTGCAGGTGCTGCTGTTCGCCGTCCTGTTCGGCTTCGCGCTGATGGTGCTCGGCGAGCGCGGCCGCGTCCTCCTCGCCTTCATCGACGACACCGCCCAGGCCGTCTTCGGCGTCATCGCCATCGTGATGAAGGTCGCCCCGATCGGCGCTTTCGGCGCGATGGCCTACACGGTCGGCAAGTACGGGCCGCAGTCGCTGGGTAACCTCGCGGGGCTCATCCTCGCCTTCTACGCCACCGCCATCCTCTTCGTCGTCGTGGTGCTCGGCATCGTCGCCAGGCTCGCCGGCTTCTCGATCTTCCGCTTCCTGAGCTACATCAAGGCGGAGTTGCTGGTCGTGCTCGGCACATCGTCGTCGGAAAGCGTGCTGCCGCAGCTCATGCTGAAGCTCGAGCAGCTCGGCTGCTCCAAGTCCGTCGTCGGCCTCGTGGTACCGACCGGTTACTCCTTCAACCTCGACGGCACCAACATCTACATGACGTTGGCCACGCTGTTCATCGCCCAGGCGCTCGGCGTCCCACTCGACATCGGGCAACAGCTGACCATCATCGGTGTCGCCATGCTGACCTCGAAGGGCGCGACCGGCGTGACGGGAGCCGGCTTCATCACGTTGGCGGCGACGCTCGCCGCCATCAGTCCGGCGCTGGTGCCGGGCATGGCGATCATCCTCGGGATCGACAAGTTCATGAGTGAATGCCGGGCACTCACCAACCTGGTGGGCAACGGCGTCGCCACCATCGTCGTCGCGCGCTGGGAGAACGAACTCGACGTCGGCTTGCTTCGGGCAGCCCTGTCGCGCCCCATCGATAGTTCCGACCTGCGCACCGCCGTGGCGACCGGCGAACCGGTCTGATCCCGGCCGCCGCTCCGCATCCGGCCCGCCGCCTCGCGCGGGCGGGCGACAAAGGAACCATCCGGGGGGGTCAGCGACACGTGTTGGCGGTCCTCCCGCGAATGCCTGTGCGCTCACGGTCGGCCGCGTTGACTTCACCGGCCCGTTCGCGTTCGGTGCCAATCATCTTCGGCTCGGTCTCAGGTTCAAGGCGGCGAGGGCAGCACATGGCGGGCAGCGTCAACAAGGTCATTCTGGTCGGCAATCTCGGTCGCGATCCGGAGGTGCGGCGGACCAATTCGGGCGACGCGGTGGTGTCCTTCTCGCTCGCCACGACGGAGTCCTGGCGCGACAAGGGCACGGGCGAGCGCAAGGACCGCACCGAATGGCACAACGTCGTCATCTTCAACGAGAACCTCGGCAAGATCGCCGAGCAGTACTGCAAGAAGGGCGCGAAGATCTACATCGAGGGGCAACTCGCCACCCGCGAGTTCACCGACCGCGACGGCAACCAGCGCAAGGCGACCGAGATCGTGCTCAACCGCTTCCGGGGGGAGCTCACCCTGCTCGACGGCAGGGGCGGCGGCGCCGGACGCGGCGAGACGGACGAGATGGGGGAGGGCGGCGGATCGAGCTTCGGCCGCACCTCGCCGATGCAGCGGACGGCTGACAAGCGCCCGGCGACCGCTGGCGGCGGGCGGATGAACGAGATCATCGACGACGACATCCCGTTCTAGTCTCCGATCACCGCGGCGGCCTCACAATCGCCGATCCACCTCCGTCCTCGCGACGCCCTGGAGCGCCGCCTCCTCGATGGCCGCGCGGATCATCGGCACGATGGCGGCGGCATCGTCGGTCACCAGGTTACGGACAGCCGCCGTTTCATGGATGAAACGGTGGTGCCGCATGTGATCGAGCAGGCCGAGCAGGGGGCGCCAGAAGCCGCCGATGTCGGCGATGAGCACCGGTTTGCTGTGCCGTCCGAGCTGAACCCAGGTCAGCTGCTCGACGAGTTCCTCCAACGTGCCGATGCCGCCCGGCAAGGCCACGAACGCGTCGGCGCGCTCGAACATCAGGCGCTTGCGTGTGTGCATGTCCGGCACGACGACGTGTTCCTGCGCCTCGCGCAGCAGGACGTCGTGGTCGGTCAGGAAGTCGGGGATGATGCCGGTGACGTGACCGCCGCCGGCGATCACGGCACGGGCGAGCGTTCCCATCAGCCCGCGACCGCCGCCGCCGTACACGAGGCCGATGCCCTCCCGCGCCAGGGCCTGTCCGAGCGTGGAGGCCGCCGCCTCGAACACCGGGTCGCCGCCGCTGGCCGAGCCGCAGTACACGCAGACGCTTCGCAGTCGGGCCGCATCGCGCGGCTTCTCTTCACTCATGCCATCCTCACCAAACCGTCGACCATCGATCGCGATGGGCCGTCCACGGACCCTGACAAGAAGATCGCCGCGTCCCCGTCGCGTCGGCGGATGGAGCCGCCGTGACGGGCGCCATCCCGTGTCAGCGCCCCGCGATGTCCTACCCGCATCAACCAATCGCGTGATAGCCACCTGATCGCCGCGACGCCGCGACGGATGCGTACCGCCGCCGCATCCCCTATATGCCATGGCGATGGCCCCGCTCCCTCCTTCCCCGTCCGACCAAGCCCTCGGGTCTTCCGGATCGCCCGCACGGAGGGAGGCGCAGCCGCGTTTCTCCGGCATGCTGCGCAAGCTCGCGCCCTACGTGTGGCCGCATGGCCGGGCCGACCTGCGTCGCCGCATCTACGTCGCCCTGGTGCTGATGCTGGTCGCCAAGCTCATCACCGTCGCCGTGCCCTACGCCTTCAAATGGGCGACCGACGCGGTCACGCGCGAGGCCCGTACGCACGGGCCGGCCACCCACCACCTGCTCGGGCTCATGCTCGGTCCGATCGCCTTGGTCGCGCTCTACGGCGTGCTGCGCATCCTGATGAGCCTCGCCACGCAGGGGCGCGACGCGCTGTTCGCCGCGGTCGCGATGAACGCCGTGCGGCAACTCGCGCAGGAAGTGTTCGTCCACCTTCATCAGCTCAGCCTGCGCTTCCACCTGGAACGCAAGACCGGCGGTCTCACCCGCGTGCTGGAACGCGGCCGCAACGCCATCGAGACCATCGTTCGCATCATCATGCTGACCGCGATCCCGACCGTGGTCGAATTCATGCTGATCCTGGTGGTCCTGTTCTTCCAGTTCGACATCGCCTACGTCGGCGTCGTGCTCGGCATGATCCTCGTCTATCTCGCCTGGACCTTCGCGGCGACGAACTGGCGGATGTCGATCCGCCGCTCGATGAACGAGAGCGACACCGACGCCAACACCAAGGCCATCGACAGCCTGCTGAACTACGAGACGGTGAAGTACTTCGGCGCCGAGGCGCGCGAGGCGCAGCGCTACGATCGATCGATGGCGCGCTACGAGGCGATGAGCATCAAGACCTACACGTCGCTGACCCTGCTCAACGCGGGGCAGGCGGTGATCTTCACCGTCGGCCTCGCCGGGGTGATGATGATGAGCGTGTCCGGCATCCGCCAGGGTACGCACACCGTCGGCGATTTCGTGCTCGTCAACGCGATGATGATCCAACTCTACCAGCCGCTGAACTTCATGGGCATGGTCTACCGCGAGGTGAAGCAGGCGACCATCGACATCGAGATGATGTTCGACATCCTCGGGCAGAACGCCGAGATCACCGATCGCCCGGATGCCCCGGCGCTTCGCGCGCAGCGCGCCCACGTGCGCTTCGAGGACGTGAGCTTCTCCTACGACCGCCAGCGGCGCATCTTGAACCGGATCAGCTTCGAGGTGCCGCCGGGCAAGACCGTGGCGGTGGTCGGCCCGTCCGGCGCCGGCAAGTCGACGTTGTCGCGGCTGCTGTTTCGCTTCTACGAGCCCTCGTCGGGGCGCATCACGATCGACGGCCAGGATATCGCCGCCGTCACGCAGGCGAGCCTGCGAAGCAAGATCGGGATGGTGCCGCAGGACACGGTGCTGTTCAACGACACCATCGCCTACAACATCCGCTACGGCCGCTGGGACGCGAGCGAGGCCGAGGTGCGGGAGGCGGCGAAGCTCGCCCAGATCGACCAGTTCATCGCCATCGCGCCGGGCGGCTACGACGCGCAGGTCGGCGAGCGGGGCCTGAAACTGTCGGGCGGCGAGAAGCAGCGGGTGGCGATCGCCCGCACCATCCTGAAGGCGCCGCCGATCCTCATCCTCGACGAGGCGACCTCGGCGCTCGACACCCTCACCGAGCGCGAGATCCAGGCTTCGCTCGCCCAGATCTCGCGCGGCCGCACCACGCTGGTCATCGCGCACCGCCTCTCGACCATCGTGGACGCCGACGAGATCCTCGTGCTCGATGCCGGTCGCATCGTCGAGCGCGGCACCCACGACACCCTTCTGGCGCGCCGCGGCGTCTACGCCGCGATGTGGGACCGCCAGCACCAAGTCGCCGAGGCGGAGGAGACGCTGCGCCGCGCGCTGGCCCAGGACGCGGCGCATCCCGAAGCCGAGCGGACCGTCTCGGCGGGATCACCCGGAGCGCACGAGCCCGTGAGTCTCGACGGTCGATCGGAAAGCGTCCGCGCCGGGGTTGCCGACCACGATCGCATGGCGGAACGCGACAAGGTCGCGGCGAGCGAGTAGCGACCTTTTCCTGACGGATACGGCGACAGGCAACGATTACCGGGGCGCGCCGTTCGCGCCATGATCGTTACCTCGTGAAAGGATCGGGCATGCCGGACGACGACAAGAAGGAGCCGTCCACGCCCTACGGCGTGCCGGACGAGGGCACCGTCCCCGAGCCGAAGAACCCGGTCACCGGCGAACCGCCCGGCCCCTACGGCGACACGGGAAAAGGAACTTCGGGCGGTCTGCCGAGCGACGTCGAGGGCGATCCGTCGCGACAGCCGGGTTGAGTGGACCCACGTCCAGCGCTTCCTGAAGCGCTCCGCCGCCCACCATCGCCCTGCCGTGGCCGAGACAGGCGGAGTTGAGGGCGTGGGCGCCGAGCCTGTGCAGGCTGCGCCGACCGTCGGGCAGGTCCTCGTAGCCGATCGACAGGCTGAACCCGAGCAGGTTCTCGCAGGCGTCGCCGGCGAACAGCACGCCGCGCTCCTGCCAGAGATAGGTGACGTGCCCCGCGCAGCTGCCCGGCGTGTGGATGACGCGGATGCCGCCAGCGGTAGGCGGGATGTCACCATTGTTGATCCGCTCATCGATGGTGGCCGGCGGCACCTTCGCGTCGTAGCCGGATTTGACCAGGATCCTGAACAACAGCGAGCCAATCAGCTCCGGCGACGGTTGCGTGCGTCGGAACGGCCCGCCCGTCTCGCCGACCGGCATGTCGGCGACGTGCAGGCGGGTTCTTGCCCCGCTCTCGGTGTCCGGAGCGGGCCGGCGCCGGCCACGCGATCCTAGTGGTGCGCCGGCAAACGCTCGTCGCGCGCCAGGTCGGAGAAGCGCGTCATCTCCGCCTCGAAGGCGAGTTCCACCGTGCCGGTCGGGCCGTGGCGTTGCTTGCCGATGATCACCTCCGCCTTGCCGTGCACCCGCTCCATGTCGGCCTGCCAGGTCAGGAACTCTTCCGTGCCCTCCCGAGGCTGCTTGTTCTTGAGATAATATTCCTCGCGATAAACGAAGATCACCACGTCGGCGTCCTGCTCGATGGAGCCGGACTCGCGCAGGTCGGAGAGTTGCGGGCGCTTGTCGTCGCGCGACTCGACCTGCCGCGACAGTTGGGACAGGGCGACGACCGGGACGGCCAGCTCCTTGGCCAGAGCCTTCAAGCCGGTCGTGATCTCGGTCAGCTCCTGCACGCGGTTGTCGCCCTTCGATTTCGAGCCGGACAGCAGCTGCAAGTAGTCGACGACGAGCATGTCGAGGCCGCGCTGGCGCTTGAGGCGGCGGGCGCGGGCGGTGAGCTGGGCGATCGAGATGCCGCCGGTGTGGTCGATGTAGAAGGGTAGGCTCTGCATCTCGCGCGCGGCCTCCGCGACCCGGTGGAAATCCTGCTCGGTGATGTCGCCGCGCCGGATCTTGTAGGAGGCGACCTGGGACTGTTCGGCGATGATGCGGGTGGCGAGCTGCTCCGACGACATTTCGAGCGAGAAGAAGCCGACGACGCCGCCGTTGACCGTCTCGTGGCTCCCGTCCGGCTTCAGCCGGAATTCATAGGCCTTGGCGATGTTGAAGGCGATGTTGGTGGCGAGCGCCGTCTTGCCCATGCCGGGGCGGCCGGCGACGATAACGAGGTCGGACGCCTGCAGGCCCCCCATCATCCGGTCGAGGTCGTGCATGCCGGTGGAGATGCCCGACAGCCCGCCTTCGCGCTCGAAGGCGGCGGCGGCCCGGTCGACCGCGTGGGTCAGCGCCTCCGAGAAGGGCTGGAACCCACCGTCGTAGCGGCCCGATTCCGCGATCGAGTACAGCTTGCGCTCGGCATCCTCGATCTGGTCGCGCGGCGACACGTCGACCGGCGCGTCATAGGCGCCGTTGACGATGTCCTCGCCGATCAGGATGAGGTCGCGCCGGGTCGCGAGGTCGTGGACGGTGCGCCCGTAGTCGGCCGTGTTGATGATGGCGGTCGCCTCGGCGGCGAGGCGCGCGAGGTACTGGGGGATGGTGATCCCACCGAGGTCCGCGTCGCCGAGAAAGGTCTTCAGCGTCACCGGCGTCGCCACCTTGCCGGCGCGGATCAGCTGGGAGGCCACGTCGTAGATGCGCCGATGGATCTCCTCGGAGAAATGCTCCGGTTTCAGGAAATCCGAGACGCGGTCGAAGGCGTCGTTGTTGATGAGGATCGCGCCAAGCAGGGCCTGTTCGGCCTCGATGTTGTGGGGCGCGACGCGGAAGGCCACCTCCCGGTTGGATTGCCGCGCCGAGGGCGACAGGCGTTCCCGCGTTTCGTCCGTGAGGCTCATGCCGATGTCACGTTGATGCCGGTCCGGTGCCGTCGTGGAAAGGGGCGGCGCGTCAGCCGCGCCCGGTCACTTCTCGCACGCGACCGCCGAAGGCACAACGGCGACCAAGTCGCGGGATGTCCACGCGCCGGTCGCGACGCGCGGGGCGACCGGCCCAGCTTGCTCATCCGATGCTGGCGGGGGCCATGTTGTGGCACGAACACGCCGGCTGACTGAACAGGCGCCCCGTAGAACGTGGCGGCCCTGACAAGCGTTTCACCAGGGACAGCCACCCGGCGTCGCGCCACGGCTGAGCCGAAGGAGAGAACCGGGGTCAACGATGGAATGAACGTCCGCGCGAGTGGCCCACAGATCGTCGCCGACACCCTTGTGTCTCCCGTCAGCTCGCGCGACGGGTGGAACCCGCTGGAGGAGATCATCGTCGGGCGACCGGCGAACGCGGTCATCCCGTCAGCCGATCCGGTCGTCACCTGCAACATCCCCGGCGCCGCCGCCTTGGCGCCAGAGGTCCACCGCCGGCATCCGGTACCCGCGGATGATGGTCGCGCCGGCGCAACGCGAACTCGACGGTTTGGTGCGGTTGCCGGCGTCGCTCGGCATCACGGTCACGCGGCCGCCTCGACGAAGGCAGGCTCAGCGGTCGCCGAGGCTTCCGGCGCTGTCGGCGAGCGCGGCGCCGACCTCGAGACCCAGATCGTCCATCGTGTTCTCTTCGACGGCGTTGATCTCCTCTCCGCGCGCCTGGCGCTCGGCTTCCTCCGAGGACCGGGCGACGTTGATGGTCACCGTCACGTCGACTTCGGGATGGAGCTGGATCGGCAGGGTGTGAAGGCCCAGCGTCTTGATGGGCGACGTCATCACGACCTGGTTGCGGGTGGCCTTGAAGCCGCCGGTCGTCAGCGCTTCGGCGACGTCGCGCGTCGACACCGAGCCGTAGAGATAGCCGGTGTCGCCGGCCTGCCGCACGATGACGAAGCTCTGGCCGTTGAGGGTTTCGGCGACGTGTTCCGCCTCGCTCCTCAGCTCCAGGTTGCGAGCTTCCAGCTGGACCTTCTGACCCTCGAAACGTTTCTTGTTGGCTTCGGTGGCACGCAGCGCCTTGTTGCCCGGCAGGAGGCAGTTGCGGGCGTACCCGTCCTTGACGCGCACGATCTCGCCCATCTGGCCGAGCTTGGCGACGCGTTCGAGGAGTATGACTTCCATGGTCCGATCCTTTGCATTTCTAGGTGGATGTCAGCTTTTCTTGACGACCGGCTTGCGTCGGTCGCGGAAGGCGAAAGCGGTATCGACGAGGCCGAGCAGCCCGTAACCGACGAGCAGCCACGGCATCAGCATGCCCATGGTGAGATAGATGATGATGAGCAGGGGGAAGCGATACGACTTGCCGCGCGTCAGGGCATGGAGCACGGCCAAGCCCTGCAACGCGAAGGCCATCAGCAACGCGCCGCTGACGATCAAGCCGAGCGCCCCGACGAGGTTGCCGGCGAAGGACAGGCCGAGCGCGACCGCGAGGACGAGGGCGAGCGGTCGCGGCGTGCGCAGGTGGCCGGGTACGTCCGGCCAAGGCGCGGCGAGAAGGTGGGAGGCTTGCGCGATCCTGGCGGCGAGCCACAGGTTGAAGACGAGCACCACCACCTCGGCGGCCGTCATCAAGGGCATCTGCGCCCAGGTCACCACGAGCGCGACCTTGTCCACGTCGACGCCGCTTGGCACGACCTGGCGCGCGGACAGCAGGGCTTCGATGATCGGGGCCGCCTTCTTGACGGTGCCGGCAACGAAGGCGGCGAAGCCACCGGCCTTGGCGGCGGCGACCGCGAGGTCGAGTGCCACGCTGACCGAGGCGAAGGCAACCGCCAACGCCAGGATGGTCCCGAGCACCCGTTCTTCCACCCGGACCGGCTGTCGGCCCAGTCCGAGCGCTCCAAGTCCGAGCGCTCCGAGTCCGGCCGTTCCAAGTCCGGCTGGCCCGATCCCGCCGAGCTTGGCACCGGTGAGCCCGCTCTCGTCGAAGCCGCCCCGCCGGAGACCGACCGCCTTCGGCGGCCTCGGCGAAGCCGGCGCAAGCCTGGCCGCCCGCGCCATCAGCCATGCGGGAACGGCGACGCTGGCGAGAAACACGAGCACGTCGAGGCCGGTCGCGTCGAGCCTGTCGAATTGCGCGATCGCCAGCACGCCGGGACGAACGTCGAAGACGCCGACGGCGATCGCGCCGCAGGCTGCCGCGACCAGACCCGCGACCGGACCGAAGCCGAGCGTCGCGATCATGATGGGGAGCGGCGCGACGAAGCCGACCGCGAGCGCCGCGGACGTCTTCTGGACCGCGAGCATCGAGAGCAGGGCGGCGGCGAGGCCGGCCCCCAGGGCGGCGGCGGCGGCCGTGCCGTTTATGCGAAGCGACGTGGAAGGCATGAAGATCCCGCTGTCCCGCGCGAGGCGGTTAGAAGCGCGCCGCGCGGATCGCGTACGGGCCCCAACTGGCACCGACGCCGGCGCGACGCCGGCGTCGACACGTCATGATGCGACCGACCTCAGCGGATGACGTAGGGGAGCAGGCCGAGGAAACGCGCGCGCTTGATCGCCTGCGCCAACTCACGCTGCTTCTTCGCGGAGACGGCGGTGATGCGGGACGGCACGATCTTGCCGCGCTCGGAGATGTAGCGGGAAAGCAGCCGGGTGTCCTTGTAGTCGATCTTCGGGGCGTTCGGCCCGGAAAACGGGCACGTCTTGCGACGACGGAAGAACGGGCGGCGGGCGCCGGCGGTGGTCGCCATCAGTTCGTCCCCTCGTCATGCGAGGCACCGGTCGGCGCGTCGTCACGGGGGCGACGCGGCGGCCTGTCGCCGCGCGGCCCGCGGCGGTCACCCCGGTCGTCGTCGTCGCGCTTGCGCATCATCGCGGACGGGCCTTCCTCGTGCTCGTCGGCGCGGATCGTGATGAAGCGCAGGATGTCCTCGTTGAGGCTCATCTGCCGTTCCATCTCGGTGATCGCCGCCGGCGGCCCATCGATGTTGATCAGGGAGAAATGCGCCTTGCGGTTCTTCTTGATGCGGTAGGCGAGGGACTTCACGCCCCAGTATTCCACCTTGGCGAAGGAGCCGCCCAGACCCTCGACGGTCGTCTTGAAGCCGTCCGTCATCGTTTCGACTTGCTGGGCGGTCACGTCCTGACGCGCCATGTAGACATGCTCGTAGAGCGCCATGCCCTCAACCTTTCTCATGCGATGTCCCGGCGCGAAGCCCTTCGAGCCCCGGAAAGGCCCGACGATGGTCCACGAAGGCGGGAACACGGGACGCCGGCTCGCTCGATCTTCAAGACATGAAGGAGGTTCGCCTGCCCGGCGGTGCCGGGCCGTCCGTTCAGCCCCCGGCCGGAACGATGCGCGTCTTATAGTCGACTCTCCGGGAGATGCAATCGCCGACTCACGCCGTCCTTGCCGCCACCCCGCCGTCGATCATGGAGCCGCGTGGGCTCAATCGTAGGGCCGGCGCACCACGACGATGCCGGCGAGGATATCGTGCAGGCACCGCTTGTCGCCGGTGAAGAGCGACACCAGGAAGATCGGCGGGAAGAGCCAGCTCAGGTAGAGCATGACGCCATGGACGGCGGCGGCCACGAAGGTGACGCGGCCGCCGTCCGGGCAGCGCATCTCGATGTCGAGCAGCCGCATGCCGGGCGTCGCCATGCGCGGGCCGGACACGCTCAGGCCGTTGTAGAAGAAGGCGATGAACGGCCAGAGCGGCGGCAGGAAGAACAGCAGCAGGCCCAGCGAAAGGACGACGAGCCCGATCCACAGCGCCATCGCCAGGATCGAGACCAGCACGAAGTCGAGGGAGAAGGCGACGACCCGGCGGGTCCGCACGCCGGCGAAGGCCGCCGCCGGCAGGTTCGGTCCGCCGGAGGGGAAGATCCCACGGGTGTCGTAGGCGCGTCCGAAATCCGTCATTGGTGGTGCTCCGCATCCGCTTCCGTGGAGGCGGACCGGCGGGGGATATGGCCGCCGTTCGAAGGCGCTACAAGCCCGGGTTGAAGCTCGCCGTCCGCAGGACCGGGCGGCCGATCAGGGCGGTCGAGGTCGTCAGGTTGACCCCGTACATGTCCTTGAGGTCGCCGAGCGCGGAAGCCTCGTCCACGTTCTCGAAGGCGCAGACCGCGTCGGTGGGCACGTGGATCTCGTAGCCGGCGAGGAAGGCGCCGTAGGCGGTGTGGCGGATGCCGCCGTGCGTGTGCTGTCCCGCCAGGATGACGTCGTCGACATCGTAGTCGATGAAGGTGTCCTCGAGGTCCGTCCCGTCGAAGGCGCCGTAGAAGCGCTTGGGGCAGACGAACTCGCGGTCGGCGCCGACCGGCGCGAGGGCGTCGATGACGGAGGCGCCGGGCGTTCCCGCGAGCGCGTGCCGGCCCCAGATCGCCATCTCGCGATCGTCCGCCCGATGGGCGTCGTTGGCGTAGACGACGAGCCAGTCGTCGTCGGCCCGCGCATGGTCGATCAAGCGCCGGATGGAGGGCACGATCCGCTTGGCCCGAACCTCGTTGGCGAGCGCGCCGGTGACGAAGTCGTTCAGCATGTCGACCACGATGAGGGCTTTCAAGGGCGCGATCTCCTGATGCGGCTACGGGCTCTATGTGTCCACGCCGACGCGGCGAAGCAAGTCGGCGCGCCGGCAGGTTGCGGGCACGGTGAATCCGGCCGGGGACGAGCGGGGCCAAGGGGCCGGGCGGCCGCGATCACGCCTCGGCCGCGCTGCTCGCCAGGAACCGTTCCAGCCAATGGATGTCGTAGTCGCCGTTCTGGATGTCGAGGTTGCGGACCAGCGTCCGGTAGAGGGGCAGCGTGGTCTCGATGCCGTCGATGATGAACTCGTCGAGCGCGCGGCGCAGGCGCATCAGGGTCTCGGTGCGCGTGCGGCCGTGGACGATGAGCTTGCCGACGAGCGAATCGTAGTTCGGCGGGATCGTGTAGCCGGCGTAGACCGCGCTGTCGACGCGCACGCCGAGGCCGCCGGGGGGATGGTAGTAGGTGATCTTGCCGGGCGAGGGCCGGAAGGTCGTCGGGTGCTCGGCGTTGATGCGGCACTCGATGGCGTGGCCGCGCAGGACGACATCCTCCTGGGCGATGGACAGCGGCGAGCCCGACGCGATCTTGATCTGCTCGTTGACGAGGTCGAAGCCCGAGATCATCTCCGTGACCGGGTGCTCGACCTGGATGCGGGTGTTCATCTCGATGAAGTAGAAGGCGCCGTCCTCGTAGAGGAACTCGATCGTCCCGGCGCCGGAATAGTTGAGCTTGCGCATCGCCGCCGCGCAGATGGCGCCGATGCGGTCGCGATCGGCCTCGTTGAGGGCCGGTGACGGCCCTTCCTCCCACACCTTCTGGTGGCGTCGCTGCAGCGAACAATCCCGCTCGCCGAGGTGGATGGCCCGCCCTTGGCCGTCGCCGAGGATCTGCACCTCGATGTGGCGAGGCTTGCCCAGGTACTTCTCGAGGTACACCGAATCGTCGCCGAAAGCGGCCTTCGCCTCGCCGCGCGCCGTGGCGAGCGCGTTCGGCAGATCGGCCGCGCTCATGGCGACCTTCATGCCGCGTCCGCCGCCGCCGGACGCCGCTTTCACCAGGATGGGAAAACCGATCTCGCGACCGACGCTCAAGCCCTCCTCGTCGGTGGCGATGGCGCCGGCCGAGCCCGGCACGCAGGGAATGCCGAGCGCGAGGGCGGTCTTCTTCGCCTCGATCTTGTCGCCCATGGTCCGGATGTGCTCGGCTTTGGGACCGATGAAGCCGATGCCGTGGTCCTCCAGGATCTCGGCGAAGCGCGCGTTCTCCGACAGGAAGCCGTAGCCCGGGTGGACCGCCTCCGCGCCGGTGATCTCGCAGGCGGCGAGCAGCGAGGGGATGTTGAGGTAGGAGTCGCGCGACGCCGGCGGCCCGAGGCAGACGGATTCGTCGGCGAGCTTGACGTGCATCGCGTCCGCGTCGGCGGTGCTGTGGACCGCCACCGTGGCGATGCCGAGCTCCTTGGCCGCGCGCAGGATGCGCAGGGCGATCTCGCCCCTGTTGGCGATGAGGATCTTCTCGAACATCACGCCACCTTCGTCGCGCCGACCGCCCGAACGACCCTCATTCGATGACGAAGAGCGATTGGCCGTACTCCACCGGCTGTCCGTCGGCGACGAGGATCTCCCTCACGGTGCCGCCGTTGGGTGCGATGATCTCGTTGAACGTCTTCATCGCCTCGATCAAGAGGATCTTGTCGCCCGCCTTCACCGACGACCCGATGTCGACGAACGCCGCCGACTCGGGCGACGGCCGCAGGTACGCCGTCCCGACCATCGGCGACTTCACCGTGCCGGGGTGATCGAGGATCGGCGCGGCGGCGGCGGCGGGCGCGGCGGCGACGGCCCTCGCCGCCTCCGGCATCGCGACGGACACCATCTGGGTCGCCATCTGGCGCGCCACGCGGATCTTGAGATCGCCCAGCTGATACTCGATCTCGCTGAGGTCGAGCCTCTTGGCGATGTCCGCCAGGTTCTCGACGAGCTCGGTCTGATTGATGTCGCTGGCGGTCTTCTTCGACGACGTCATTGTGCCTCAACAGGAGATGGCGCCGCATCGGTCGCCCACGGTTCGAGCAATGCCCGCAGGGCGAGGTCGTAGGACAGCGGCCCGAAGCCCGCGATCACGCCGGCGGCGACGGGCGCGATGAACGAGCGATGCCGGAAGCCCTCGCGGGCGTGGACGTTGGACAGATGGACCTCGATGACCCTCGCTCCCGTGCCCGCGACCGCGTCGCGCAGGGCGATCGACGTGTGCGTGTAGGCGCCGGCGTTGAGGATGACGGGCTCGCCCGCCCGGCCGGCCTCCTGCACCCAGGTGACGAGGTCGCCTTCCCCGTTGCTCTGCCGGCAGCGCACGGCGACGTCGTGTGCACCGGCGGTCGCGACGAGTCTAGCCTCGATCTCGCCCAGCGTTTGGCGGCCGTAGACGGCCGGCTCGCGAAGGCCGAGCAGGTTGAGGTTGGGGCCGTTGAGGACGTGGATCGTGCGCGGCTTCATCGGTGGACGGCGCGGGTCGCGTCGGTCGTTGGCATGGGCCGGCCTACGAGCACATCGCCTTGCCGCACTTGCGGACGTTGCCCAGCTTCTGGTTGATGTCGTCGAAGCCGACCGCGCCGATCAGCACGTCGTCGCCGAGGACGTAGGATGGCGTGCCGTTGAGGTTGAGCGTCTTGGCGAAGGCGTCGGACCCCTGGATCGCCGTGCGGACCTGCGGCTTGGCGGCATCCCTGGCAAGCCGGTCCATGTCGGCGCCCATGTCCTTGGCGACGGCGAGCGCCTGCTCCCGCCCGACGAGCCCGTGCATGCCCAGCAGCTTGCGGTGGTAGTCCCAGAACTTGTCGCCGGTGAACTGGTCGTGGGCGGCCCCGGCGACCAGCGCCGCGTCGACGGAGGAGGGCGACAGGATCGGCAGGTCGCGCAGAACGACCTTCAGGTCCTTGTTCTCCTTCATGAGGTGGTCGAGGTCGGCCAGCGCCCTCTTGCAGTAACCGCAATTGTAATCGAAGAACTCGACCAGCGTGACCTTGCCGTTGGGATTGCCGATGACGAAGCCGTCCGGCGCGTTGACGAGCGGGCCGGCGAGATCGGCCAGCGCCTTGTGGCGGGCGTCGGCCTCGGCGGTCTTCTCACGCTCGTCGAGCTCGGCGATGGCGTCCCGCAGCACCTCGGGATTCTGCAACAGGTAGTCCCTGACGATCTTGCCGATCTCGGTCGTCTGCTCGGCGGAGAACTGCGCCGCTCGCGCCGGGGCGGCCGGGACGCCGAAGGCGAGGACCGCCGCGCCACACCAGGCGAGGCCGCCGAGCGCGATCAGGCCGTCACGCAATGTCTTCATGGGATCGGGTCCTTCGTCGAGCCCGGAGGGCGAGGATCGCGCGGCGGCGCGCCGCCCGACGGGGAGACAACCGTACGCCACGATGCTGTTGCGCGTAATCTTGTTGAGATCAAGTCGGGAGGTCACGAGGCGGGGCGATCGTATGGACCACCGTCTCACGCTGGTCGCCCAGCGTTCCTCGTCGCGAGGCGGTCCCCGGGAGGCGCCCTGGACCGGGAGGATCCGACAGCAAGCGACCGCATCGCGGGCACGACGCGGTCGCGTCGGTGGACGGCCGTCTCCGCACCGGACTTGCGACCGCGACCAACCAGGCTTAAGGTATCGCTACCTCACGCCTCGATCGGTTCCGGCCAGCTTCGTCGTGACGACTCCTGACGCATGACGCAGATGACGCGAGAATGTGTGTGCCGGGACAATTTCGCGGGCAGGCCGATGCGGCGGGACGACGGCCTTCCAGCATTCGGAACGTGCGTGCGCGGGCTGGATGCTCCGGCCAGCGGGATAACGGGGCCGTCGTGCCGCGATGCCAAGTGGGGACGTACCCAGATGGGCCGTCGCCCGATCGCCCCGGGCCGCGGTTCGGCAAGCCGGACGGCGACCGAAGCGGCGCTCGGTCCCTGGCATGCTCCTTGATGCGAGCCTCGACCGAGGTCGCGGAGCAGGCGCGTTCGTGGGAGAACGTCGCCGGGCCGGCCGTGGCGCCGCCGCACGGGCAAGGCCGAAAGGTTCGTCATGTCGAACATCTGGGCGCGCAAATCGATCGACCTCCTTCAGCGCGAAGCGTCTGGCTCGGACGGCGCGGCCGGTGGCGCATCGGGCGCACTCAAGCGGTCGCTCACGCTGTCGAGCATCACCGGCCTCGGCGTCGGGGCCTGCATCGGCGCCGGTATCTTCGTGCTGACGGGGCAGGCCGCCGCCGAGTACGCCGGGCCGGCGATTATCCTGTCGTTCGTGCTGGCCGGCGTGATCTGCGTCTTCGCCGGGCTCTGCTACTCCGAGATGGCCGCCTGCTGCCCGGTCGCGGGAAGCGCCTACACCTACGCCTTCGCCACCATGGGCGAGATCGTCGCCTGGTTGATCGGGTGGGACCTCATCCTGGAATACGCGGTCGGCGCGACAACGGTGGCGATCGGCTGGTCCGGCTACGTGGCGAGCCTGTTGAACGACATCGGCCTGCCGCTCCCGGCCGCCATCGCCAAGGCACCCTTCGCCTTCGATCCGCATACGAGCGCGTGGTCGCGCACCGGCGCGATCGTCAACGCGCCGGCGATGCTGATCATCGCGGCCGTCTCCGCCCTGCTCGTGGTCGGCATCAGGGAGTCGGCGCGCATCAACAACGCGATCGTCGTCTTGAAAGTCGCCATCGTGCTGCTCTTCGTCGGCGTCGGCTTCTGGTACGTGAAGCAGAGCAACTGGATCGTTCCCGGCAAGAACCCGGCTGGCCACTTCATCCCGCCCAACGACGGCCATTACGGGCAGTACGGCTGGAGCGGCATCCTGCGCGGCGCCGCCGTGGTCTTCTTCGCCTACGTCGGCTTCGACGCCGTGTCGACCGCCGCGCAGGAGGCGGAGCATCCCCAGCGCGACATGCCGGCCGGCATCCTGCTGTCGCTCGCGATCTGCACCGTGCTCTACATCCTGGTGAGCTACGTCATCACCGGCATCGTTCCTTTCGACCACCTCGACGTGCCGGCGCCGATCGCCGCCGGCTCGGACGCGATCGGCCTGAGCTGGCTCGGGCCGGTCATCAAGATCGGCGCGATCCTCGGCCTTTCCTCCGTGATCCTCGTGCTGCTGCTGGGACAGAGCCGGGTGCTGTACGCGATGGCCCATGACGGACTTTTGCCGAGGGCGGTGGCGACCATCCATCCCCGCTTCGGAACGCCCTACGTCGTCACCGCGATCACCGGGGCGGCCGTGGCGATCCTCGCCGGGCTCCTGCCGATTGGCCTGGTCGGCGAACTGGTCTCCATTGGCACCCTATTCGCCTTCGTCGTCGTATGCGTCGGCGTCCTGGTGCTCAGGTTGCGGGAACCGGCGCGCGAACGGCCGTTCCGCGCGCCGGCCATCTACCTCGTCGCGCCGCTCGGCGCGCTCGGCTCGATCTTCGTCATGGCCGGGCTGCCGGGCGATACCTGGATCCGGCTCGCCGTGTGGCTGGTGATCGGCATGGCGATCTACCTCTTCTACGGACGCCACCGCAGTCGCATCCGCTGAGGGACACGGCCTCCCTCGCCGAGCGAGGAAGGCCGACCTCCGGCTAGCCGCCGAGCGTCGCCTTGGCGCGTGACCACCAGCCCGAGCGCTTCGGCCGCGCCGGATCGAGTTCGGAAGAGACCGGCTCCGGCTTGCGCGGCGCGCGCTCCGCGGTCGCCGCATCCTGTTCGGTGCCCTCGGCGGCGTGGGGCGCGGGGACCGCAGGCGGTCGGGCGGGCACCTGCCCCTGGTCCGGCGCCTCGGGCGCGCCGGCCGCCATCGCGTCGACCGAGGCGGCGACGGGCTCGCGCATGGGCTCGGTCTCGACCGGCATCGCGACCGGTTGAACGACCATGTCGGTGGCATGTTCGTGGATCGCGGACGAGCCGGGACCGGCTGGCGGGACGGGATCGTGCATCGGCGTCGCCGCCGACGGCTCGCTCCCGCCGAAGGTCGCGACCTCGCCGAGCGCCGCCAGCGGCACCTCGGAGGGCGCGCCATCCTCGTCGCCGAAGCGCGGCTGACCGTCGGCCGATCCCTCGGATCCCTCGACGTGGCGCTCGCGCCCTTCCCGCGCGCGGCGTCCACCCCTGCGCGAGCGACGGCGGCGCGGCTCGCCGCGCCCATTCTCGGGGTCGAGGGCCTCGGCGTCAGCCGCCTCGCCCTCCACCGGCTCCACCGATGCGGCAACCCCCGCCGTGCCGTCGCCGTCCGGACCGGCCTCGACCCGGCCGTCGTCCATGTCGGCCGCGAAGGCGAGGGCGTCGTCGGCCGGCTGTGGCGCATCCTCGCTGATGCCGGAACTCTCGCGATCCCGGCCGCGCCCTCTTCGCCGCCGCCGCTTGCGCCGACCCTCGCCCTCGTCGGCGGGCTGCTCACCATCCGGTGCGACCTCGGCGACCCGCGCGTCCTCCGGCTCGTCGGTGCCCTCGTCGAGGACGTCGTCGGCTTCCGGCTCGTAGACGGGCACCTCGCGCATCGGCCGCACGACGCCGCTCGCCGGCTCGCCGCGCTCGATCGTGCAATACGCCATCCCCGTGAGGTGCTCGTCGGTCTCGAAGGTCACAGCGACGCCGAAGCGCGCCTCCAGTTCGCTCAGGTGGAAGCGCTTATGGTTGAGGACGTAGAGCCCGACGGCGCCGCGCGTCTGGACCGTCACGTCGCGCGTGGCGTCGGCGATCAGCGCGTCCTCCAGCAGGCGCAGCACATGCAGCGCGATCGACGATGTCGAGCGCATCATGCCGGTCCCGGCGCAATGCTCGCAGACCACCGTCGAGCCTTCCAGCACGCCGGTGCGGATGCGCTGACGCGACATCTCCATGAGGCCGAAGTGCGAGATGCGACCGATCTGGATACGGGCGCGGTCGTCCTTCAGCGCATCCTTGATGCGACGCTCGACGGCGCGGTTGTTGCGGCCCTCGTCCATGTCGATGAAGTCGATCACGATGAGGCCGGCCAGATCGCGAAGCCGCAGCTGACGCGCCACCTCGTCGGCCGCCTCCAGGTTGGTACGGAGCGCGGTGTCCTCGATATTGTGCTCGCGGGTCGAGCGGCCGGAGTTCACGTCGATGGCGACGAGGGCTTCCGTCTGGTTGATGACGAGGGTGCCGCCCGACTTCAGCGTGACGTGGCTGGAGAACATCGCGTCGAGCTGGGCCTCGGCGCCGGCCTTGGTGAAGATCGGCTGGGTGTCGCGCCACGGCTGCACGTTCTTCGCGTGCGTCGGCATCAGCAGCCGCATGAAATCCTTGGCTTCGCGATAGGCGTCCTCGCCGGAAACGACGATCTCCTCGATCTCCTTGTTGTAAAGGTCGCGGATGGCGCGCTTGATCAGCGAGCCTTCCTCGTAGACGAGGGTCGGCGCCTGAGACTTCAGGGTCGTTTCGCGGACCGTTTCCCACATCCGCATCAGATATTCGAAGTCCCGCTTGACCTCGGGCTTGGTCCGCGAGGCGCCGGCGGTGCGCAGGATCACGCCCATGCCATCGGGCACCTCGAGATCCTGGGCGATCGACTTCAAGCGCTGGCGGTCGCCGGCGTCGGTGATCTTGCGCGAGATGCCGCCACCCTTCGCCGTGTTGGGCATCAGCACGGAATAGCGTCCCGCGAGGGAAAGATAGGTGGTCAGCGCCGCGCCCTTGTTGCCGCGCTCCTCCTTGACCACCTGCACGAGCAGGACCTGCCGGCGCTTGATGACCTCCTGGATCTTGTACTGGCGTCGCGGGCGATATGAGCGGACGGGAATCTCCTCCATCGCGTCGCCGCCGAGTTGCTCGACGTGCTCCTCCTCGTCGTCGTCCTCGTCCTCAGCGGAGCGGCTCTCGTGCGGGGAATGGTCGTCCCCGCGGTGGCGGTGGGAATGTCCGTCACGGCCGCTGGGCCTGTCGTCGATCGGCGCCCCGTCGCTCACGCCGGAAAGGCCGTCGCGTAAGCCATCGTCCGACATGGGCGGGGCGGCCACCTCGCTCGACCCGATGTCGACGTCGGCATCGCTGGTCGGCCCGGCGCCTGCCCCACTCGCCGTATCGTCGTTCGCCGCGCCGGTGTGATCGCCGCCGCCCTTCGCGCCCTGGGGCTCAGGATGCTCCGAAACGAACTTGGCGATCATCTTCTCGGCCGGCGCGACGTCCGCCGGCGTGACGTCGGCGAGGGTGCCGGCCTCGGTCATCACGCCTCCCGCGGCGGTCGCGGGGCGGACGGAGGACGAAGCATCCGGGCCGCTGGCGGCGTCGTGCGCCCCTTCGGCGTGTCCGGCGCGCTCGATCAGGGCGGCGGTTGGATCGCCGTACGGCGCGACCGGGTCGAGCGCCGCGTCTCGCGGCGCGCCGTCCCCCTGCGTGCCGGCACCCTCGATCGGGAGATCGCCGTCGCGGACGGCGTCGTCGTCGGCCGCGAAGGCCGCGTCGCGGGCACCCCGCTCGGTCCGACCGTCCTCGTCGTCGGCCGCCTCGCTGATCGTCTCGTCGCCGGAGCTTCGCGCTGCGGCGACCTGCCGCTCGCCTCCCCGGCGACGCCGGCTGCGACGCGGCTTGCGCTCCTCTTCCTCCTCCGGCTCCGCCGCGTCGGCATCGAGCAGCGCCTGCCGATCACTCATCGGGATCTGGTAATAATCCGGGTGGATCTCCGAGAAGGCGAGGAAGCCGTGCCGGTTGCCGCCGTACTCGACGAACGCCGCCTGCAGCGAGGGTTCGACCCTGGTGACCTTGGCGAGGTAGATGTTGCCGCGAAGCTGTTTCTTGTTTTCTGACTCGAAGTCGAACTCTTCAACCCTGCTGCCGCGCAGGACGACGACCCGGGTCTCCTCGGGATGCGCCGCATCGATGAGCATTTTGTTGGCCATAAGGGACTCGTGGGAGCGCGGGACGACACCGACGCGAATGCGCGGTCGCGGCTTCGCTCGAAAGGAGGAAGGAAGCGTGGAACTGCCTCTGGGAGGCGGGGCGTGACTGGCTCAAAGCGGACGCGACGGCGCGCGGCGCGAGGCCGGCGTGGCGCGATCCCACCTGTCGGACGGCATGCGGACCAGGGCGTGACGTCGACGGGCCTTCGCCGCCCGCCTTGGCAGGCGCGGCATCACCGATCGGAAACCCTCGTTCAGGACAGATCATGTCCTCGAGACCTCTACGCGGCATCACGTGGTGCCGAAAGGGTCAGGTACGCGGCGGACCGCCGATGGCGATCGATCCCGAGCCGTACGTCCCAGGCCCTTCAACGTCGGACCCGATGATCGTCGGGCCAAGATCCGACGGCCGGAACCGTCTTCGCCAAAACCAAACACGCCCCATCCTACCTGATCACGTCAGGTTTTGGCAAGACGGTGTGTGGCCGGTCGGCCACAGGATCATCGTTAGCGGCTCGCGTCGATCATGCGCTGTTAACCCAAGCCGCCTAGATCCGTAAGCTATGGAGCGCCGCCTCGTCGCGAGCGAACCGCAACCCCCGGGTTTCCAAGGCAGGCGGATGAGCCACCCATCTCTCGACGGACGCTCCGCCGGCCGACGCGTGGCGTCGTTGCGGCGGCTCGCGTCCTCGCCGTGGCGCCGGTGGCTCGTCCGTGCCGCGCTTGGCGCCGCGCTCGGCGGCGCGCTCGCGGACGGCGGCGGCGCGTCGGCCGTGGCGGGCGGCATCCTCGGCACGCGCGCCGCGCAAACCGCCGCCCTGGTTCCGCAACGCTCGGTCGCCGCGATCACGGCGGCGAGGGTCGAGGTGGGGGCGGAAAGCGCGACACTCGCCTTCGACGTGTCAGCCGCCGTTTCACCGACCGCCTTCGTCCTCGCCGATCCCGACCGCGCGATCATCGATCTCCCCCAGGTCGATTTCACGATGGACCCCGCCGCCGGGCGGCTCCCAACCAACCGTCCCAAGGCGAACGGCGGGACGGCACTCGTCACCTCCTTCCGCTTCGGCCTGCTGGCGCCGGGGCGTTCGCGGATCGTCATCGACCTTGGGGCGCCGGCCAGGATCGTCGCGGCATCCGTTCGGGTGAGCGGGGGAAGGTCCCGCCTCGTCGTCGAACTCGCCAAGACGGAGAGGGCGGCCTTCCGCGCGGCCGCGCGTGCTCAACCATCGCTCGCCCAAGCCTCGCCCGACGCGCGCGCCACCGACGGCTCAACGCGCCTCCGGAACGATGCGAGCGCGCCGCCGCTCGCCTCCGACCTCGTGACGATCGTCCTCGATCCCGGCCATGGCGGACCCGACACCGGCGCGATCGTCAACGGGGTCATCGAGAAGGACGTCGCCCTGGCCTTCGCGACCGGACTCGCCGCCAAGCTGGAGGCGACCGGGACGTTCAGGATCGTGATGACGCGCTCGACCGACGTCTTCATCCCTCTGAGCGAGCGCGTCCGCATCGCCCGCGAGGCCGACGCGGCCCTGATGGTCTCGATCCATGCCGACACGCTGCCGGAGACCGGCGACGTCGGCGGCGCCACCGTCTACACCGTGTCGGACAAGGCGTCCGACGCCTACGCCGCCCAGGTGGCCGCCAAGGAGAATGCCGCCGACGCGACGGTCGGCGTCGACGGGCAGGCGGATACGGCCGACGTCAACGACATCCTTTTCGACCTGACCCGCCAGGAAACCCGCGCCTACAGCCACGTCTTCGCGCGCACGCTCGTGAACTACTGGAAGGTCGCCGGACGCCTGAACAAGAACCCGCAGCGCGCCGCCGGCTTCGTCGTGCTCAAGGCGCCGGACGTGCCCTCCGTGCTGCTCGAACTCGGCTACCTCTCGAACGCGACGGACGCGGCGTCGCTCACGGCGCCGGACTGGCGCGAGAAGGCGACCGGACGCATGGCCGAGGCCATCGTCGCCTATTTCGCCGATCGGCAGGGTCCGGCCAAGGCCAAGGCCGGCGTGCCAATGCGATTGAAGCAGGCCAACGCCGAACCCGTGCGTTGACCGGCCGTCCCGCGTGTTCCAGGGGCGGGGCGTCCTCGATGGCGGGACGGGCAGGGCGCGATCGTCGTCGGCGTCCTGCCGTCGTGACATCATCGTCACAGACGGGCGGTCCCGGTCGCGGGGGATCGGTCGACACGCGCGCCGACGTTTCAAGCCCAACTCGGGACACAAAAAAGGCCTAGGAGCCCCCCACTACGCCCGGTGCGCGAACGTCGTCGGCCTTTGAACCCGACGAGACGGGTTCTCCGCGCAACAGGACAGTGCCCGAAAGGCTCGCGACGCATGCGTTTCCTCGCCCGGTTCCTCGGCTTGATCTTCGCCACCGGAACGATCGTGTTCGTCGTCGGCGCCGCGGCGGCGGGCATGGTCATCTGGAAGTACGAGAAGGACCTGCCGGACTACACGCAGCTCAAGAACTACGAGCCGCCGGTGATGACCCGCGTGCACGCCGGCGACGGCTCCGTGCTCGCCGAGTACTCCCGCGAGCGGCGCCTGTACCTGCCGTCATCGGCCATTCCCGCCCTGGTGAAGGAAGCCTTCATCTCGGCCGAGGACAAGAACTTCTACACGCACAACGGTGTCGATCCCGAAGGCATCGTGCGCGCCGGACTGGTGCTGCTCGAGGGCGGACGCCACGTGCAGGGCGCCTCCACCATCACCCAGCAGGTCGCCAAGAACTTCCTGCTGACCAACGAGCGGAGCTTCGACCGCAAGATCAAGGAGGCGTTGCTTTCCTTGAGGATCGAGTCGGCCTATTCCAAGGAGAAGATCCTCGAACTCTACCTCAACGAGATCTACCTCGGACTCGGCAACTACGGCGTCGCCGCCGCCGCCCTCAACTATTACGGCAAGTCGGTCCACGAGCTGACCGTCGCCGAGGTCGCCTATCTCGCCGCCTTGCCCAAGGGTCCGAACAACTACCAGCCGTTCCTGCGCAAGGACAAGGCGACCGAGAGGCGCAACTGGGTCATCGACCGCATGGTCGAGAACGGCTACGTGTCGCGCCCCGATGGCGACAAGGCCAAGCTGCAGCCGCTCGGCGTGACGCCGCGCGCCCTGTCGCCCAACACCTACGCCGCCGGCTTCTTCGCCGAGGAGGTGCGCCGCGAGCTGAGCGACCGCTACGGCGAGAAGAAGCTCTACGAGGGCGGCCTGTCGGTCCGCGCGACGCTCGACCCGAAGATGCAGCAGATCGCCCGCAAGGCGCTGGTCGACGGGCTGGTGCGCTACGACGAGGCGCACGGGTTCCGCGGCCCGATGCGCCATGTCGAGACGGCGGGAGACTGGGGTCCGCCGCTCGCCGACGTGCCGGCTCTCGGCGACGTCGCGCCCTGGCGGCTGGCGGTCGTCCTCGACATGAACGGCAACGACGCCCGGATCGGCCTGCAGCCCAAGCGCGACCCCGACGGCCAAGTCAACCGCGAGCGCGAGACCGGCACCCTCGTGCAGACCGGTCTGCACTGGTCGCGCGGCAACGGCCGCAACGGCCTGACACCCGGCGACGTCGTCTACGCCGAGCCGATCGAAGGGCGAGGCGATACCTACCGCCTCCGCCAGATCCCGGAGGTCGGGGGCGCCATCGTCGCGATGGACCCCTACACCGGCCGCGTCTTCGCGATGGCGGGCGGCTTCTCCTTCGACCAATCGGCGTTCAACCGCGCGACGCAGGCGATGCGACAGCCCGGCTCCTCGTTCAAGCCGTTCGTCTACGCGACCGCGCTCGACAACGGCTACACACCGTCCTCCGTCGTGCTCGACGCCCCCATCGAGATCAGCCTGGGGCCGGGCTTGGGCGTCTGGCGGCCGGAGAACTTCGAGGGCAAGTCGGGCGGTCCGCACACGTTGCGCTACGGCGTGGAACACTCGATCAACCAGATGACGGTGCGCCTCGCGCGCGACGTCGGCATGCCGCTGATCGCGGAATACGCCAAACGCTTCGGCGTCTACGACGACCTGCCGCCCTACCTCTCGATGTCGCTGGGCGCCGGCGAGACGACGCTGATGCGGATGGTGACCGCCTACTCGATGCTCGCCAACGGCGGCAAGAAGATCAAGTCGACCCTGATCGACCGCATCCAGGATCGCTGGGGCCACACGATCTATCACCACGACGAGCGGACCTGCCAGGCCTGCAACGAGGTCAAGTGGGACGGGCAGGAGGAGCCCAAGCTCCTCGACAAGCGCGAGCAGGTGCTCGATCCGCTCACCGCCTACCAAGTCACCTCCATCATGGAGGGCGTGATCCAGCGCGGCACCGGGCAATCGATCAGGAGCGTCGGCAAGCACCTCGCTGGCAAGACCGGCACCACCAACGATGCCAAGGACTTGTGGTTCGTGGGCTATTCACCCGACCTCGCCGTCGGCGTGTTCATGGGCTACGACCGTCCCCGGTCGCTGGGCGACTCGGCGCAGGCGGCGCTCTACACCGCGCCGATCTTCCGCGATTTCATGACCATGGCGCTGAAGAACAAGCCCGACATCCCTTTCCGCGTGCCGCCGGGCATCAAGCTGATCTCGGTCGACGCGCGCTCCGGCCAGCGCTCCAGCGGGTCGGGCTCCATCCTGGAAGCCTTCAAGCCCGGCACCGCGCCGCCCGAGGGTTACGCCTCCGGCGAGGCCTCGCCGCGTCAGCTCGATCCGGACGCCGACGCCGACCAGGCGGTGGGCAGCGGGACCGGCGGCCTTTACTGAGGCGGCGACGCCGGCCGCCGGCGGGCCGGCGCGGTGGCTTGCGGTCATACCCGCACACCACCGCGTCCCGGCTCCTGCAGACAGCTCGCGTTCCTGCCGCTATATCCATCCCCGTCCGCTCACCAGCGTGACGCCAGCCGACTGGATGCCGGTCGACCGGGCGCACGACGATCTACCCTCGAGGACAATTCATGCGCGCCGAAGCCGAAACGCTCGTCGAGACCATCAAGCAGTCCATGGGACTGCTGAGGAGGCATCTTTGACGTCGATGCAGCGACCCGCCGCCTCGCGGAACTGAACGCCAGGGTCGAGGATCCGGCGATCTGGAACGACGCCGACGCCGCCCAGAAGATCATGCGCGAGCGGACCGAACTCGAGGAGCGCCTCGGCTCGCTCGGTCGCTTCGAGCGTGACCTGGAGGATGCCGTGACCCTCGTCGAACTCGGCGAGATGGAAGGGGACGCGCCCACCGAGCGCGAGGGCCTCGAGCAGCTGCGTGCCCTGAAGCTCGACGCCGAGCGCCGCCAGGTGGAGGCGCTGCTGTCGGGCGAAGTGGACCCGAACGACACCTACATCGAGGTCCATTCCGGGGCCGGCGGCACCGAGAGCTGCGATTGGGCGCGCATGCTGTTCCGCATGTACGCGCGCTGGGGCGAGCGACACAAGTACAAGGTCGAGGTGATCGAGGAGACCGCTGGCGACGAGGCCGGTATCAAGTCGGCGACGCTGCTCGTCAAGGGCCACAACGCGCACGGCTGGGCCAAGGTCGAGTCGGGCGTGCACCGGCTGGTGCGCATCTCGCCCTTCGACTCCAACGCGCGGCGCCACACCAGCTTCGCCTCCGTGTGGGTGTACCCCGTGATCGACGACAAGGTTGACATCGACGTGAAGGAGTCGGACTGCCGGATCGACACCTACCGCTCGTCCGGGGCCGGCGGGCAGCACGTCAACACCACCGACTCGGCGGTGCGCATCACCCACATACCCTCGGGCATCGTGGTCGCCTGCCAGGGCGAGCGCTCCCAGCACAAGAACCGAGCGACGGCCTGGAACATGCTGCGGGCGCGTCTCTACGAGGCGGAGATGACGCGGCGCGAGGCGGAGGCCAGCGCCACGGAAGCTTCCAAGACGGAGATCGGCTGGGGCCACCAGATCCGGTCCTACGTGCTCCAACCCTACCAGCTCGTGAAAGACCTGCGCACCGGCTACACCTCCGGCACGCCCGACGAGGTGCTCGACGGCGAGCTCGACACGTTCATGGAAGCCGCCTTGGCGCAGCGCATCCACGGCGGCGGTCCCGGACGGGTCGAGGATGTCGATTAGCGAGGACGTCGACCGGGGACGCGCGCCGAAGGCGTGCAAGCACCCGGCGATCGGGGGTCGGCCATGACGGACTTCACGCCACAACCCGCGTCGCCGCATCCCGCGCGACGCCGCGAGCCGGCCTTCAACCTGCCCGGCGTCATCATCGCCGTTTGCGGCACCCTGCTGGCCATCCACACGGCGCGCGCCTTGGTCAGCGTCGAGACGGATAACTGGATCATGGCGACGTTCGCCTTCATGCCGGCGCGGATCACCATCGCGCTGCACCTGGTGCCGGGCGCCATCACCAGGGCTTATCACGCGCTCGTCGACCGCAATCCGCTGATGGCCGCCCAGATCGACTTCCTGATCGACGATGGACGCGCCCGCTGGTGGACCTTCCTCACCTACGCGTTCCTGCACGGCAGCTGGGCGCATGTCGGCTTCAACTGCGTGTGGCTCGTCGCCTTCGGCTCGCCGGTCGCCCGCCGCTTCACCGCGTTTCGTTTCCTGTCGCTTCTGCTGGTCGCCGCGCTCGCCGGCTCGATAGCGGAATACGCCTGCGACATGACCGGCTTCCAGCTCGTGCTGGGCGCATCCGCCGCCGTGTCCGGCGCGATGGGCGCGGCGACGCGGTTCGTGTTCCGACCGAGTGACGAGCCGACGCGGCTCTTCGACCGCGCGCGCCTGGAGGAGGCGTTCCGTCAACCGGCCCTGTCGCTCAGGCGCACGCTGACGACGAAGGCGGCGCTGGTCTTCGTCGTGTTCTGGTTCGCCACCAACCTGCTGTTCGGCTATGTTCCGGCCATCGGCGGGGTCGGCGACGGCCCCATAGCCTGGCAGGCCCACATCGGCGGCTTCCTCGCCGGCTTGCTGCTGTTCCCACTGTTCGACACGCGGCGGCCGGCGCTCGAGACCGCCGATATCGAGCGGACCGCCGTCCTTCCGGTCGATCCCGACGGCAGTCCCACCGAGGCTTGAGAGCCCGAAAGACGAATTACCGGCGCTCGGGCAGGTTCTCACGCAGGATGTTGGCCAAGTCGTCCATCCTGAACGGCTTCTGCAGGACAGGACGTTCCGCGTGGCCGTTCGGGATGCCGGACCGGCCGTAGCCGGTCGTGAAGATGAACGGGCAACCTCGTGAGGCCAGAAGGTCGGCCACGGGATCGATCTTCTCGGAACCGAGATTAACGTCGAGCAGGGCGCAGTCCACGGGTTCGCGACCGATCAGGTCGAGGGCTTCCCCCACCTGCGACACGGTGCCCGCGAGCGCGAAGCCCAATTCGTCCAGCATGTCTTCGAGCGTGAGCGCGATGAAGGGCTCGTCCTCGACAATCAAGATGCGAGACTTCGGTGCTCCGTCTTCGCTCATCAACGCCGCCGAACCTCCGCGCCGGAACCCCCGTGCCGGACGCTCGGAAATTGCATGGCGCGCGGTGCAAAGTCTAGCCCAAGATGGGGAGAGAAAACGGTCGCGGATCAAGGATGCGTCATCCTTCCGGCGGCGTTTCGCCCCTTTGAACACGCCTCTGAGCGCCTCCTGGAGCGCGCCCGGCGAGGCATGCGCCGACCAACGAAGGCAGCCCCACGCCGGCCAGCAGCCAGCCGGCGATCATCGCCAAGCCGCCGGTGGGTGCGGCGAGCGGTGCCGGGCTCATCCCGGTGAGCGCGTGGAGCGCGAGCTCGCCGGAGAAAAGGAAGGCGCCAAAGGCCCACAGCGAGGCGGCGACGAGCACGGTCTTGCCGCCGCCCGACCCCACCAGCGCGCAGGCACCGATGACGGCGGCCGCGTGGATTAAGAGGAAGTAGGCCGCCGTGGTGACGTTGGGACCGGCGCCGGCATGCGCGCCGACCGCCGCCAGTCCCACGCCCGCCGCGCCGTAGAGGCCGGCAAGCCCGGCGAGAACCATCGACCAGACGCGCATCGCCGTTTCCCCGCTCACGCGAGGTCGGCCGGCTCGTGCCGCGCCTCGCTCGCGCCCCAACGCAGGCGCGACGCCTCCATACCCCAGACCGCGCCGAAGCACAGGAAAAGCTGACGCCAATGGTCGACGTCGATCTGCACGCCCTGCACCAGCAGCACGAACAGGGTCGGCGCGTAGACCTGGGCGAGGCGCCGAACCGGCGAGCGGGCGAACATCAGCCGGAAGCCGACGAAACAGGAGGCCAGCGTGATGGCGATCCACGCGAAGCCGCCGATCCACCCGTCGTTGGCGAAGCCGCCGATGTAGGAGTTATGCGGTTCCAGCCCGAAGATCAGGCGGAAGCGCAGCGGGCCGAAGCCGGCCGGCCGTTCCACCAGCATCGGCAGCGAGCGGATCTGGTTGCCGAAGCGCCCCGTGACGCCGTCGTCGTAGTCCTGCGTCACCGCCGCGCGCTGAAGGAAGAAGTTCCGTACGTCGGGCATCGACAGCATGCCCGCGAGGGTGACGAGCGCGGCGAGTCCGGCCAGCGCCGTCACGGTCACGATGCGCCGACGAAGGCGCGACGTGTCGGCGGTGAGGTAGCCCGACGCGGTCGTCAGCACGAGCGCGCCGAGCGTCGCGCCCCACGAGCCGCGCGAGAACGACACGAACACGCCGACGAGGATGAGCAGCAGGCCGCCGAAGGCGAGGAGCGGGCGCCGCGTCGTGCCGAGCAGCAGCCCCTGCATCAGGTAGGCGGCCGACAGGATCAGGTAGGACCCGAAGACGTTCGGGTCCTTGAACGTACCGGAGACGCGACCCTCGTAGGTCGTCAGCGCTGGTCCGAAGCCGCCGATGTTGAGGTAGCCGACGAGGCCGACGAGTGCCGCCACCACCGCGCCGGCGGTGAAGGCCTTGAGGCAGAGTTCGCCGCGCGCGAGCGTGCGCTCGCTGAAGAAGAGCGTGAAGAAGACGGTCGTCACGAAGAGGTAGAGCGACTGCAGCTGGTAGAGCTGCGCGTCGTGCTCCTCCCAATACGGCATCAGGGCGAGGAAACCCGCCGCCTCGAAGACGGTCCACAGCAGCAGGATCGGCACCAGCGCACGATGCAGGCTGAAGCCGCCGATCGCCCAGACCGGGATGGCCAGCAACGCCAGGAAGTCGTAGGGCGAGGGCTCGATCAGCGACAGCATGCCGAAGAAGATGAAGCAGGCGAACACGGCCCCGACGGCGCGCTGGTAGTCGACGGTGAGGGACCGCTCGGGTCGAACGGGCAGGGCGAGGCCCGTCATCGCCCTGCCCGTTCGCTGATCGTCAGGCTCCGCCGGACAAGCATGCGCCGGCCGGTATGACAGTTCGAGACCGCCATCGTCGTGAACAGCAGGTCGGGATGGTCGCCGACCTCGTCGAAGTTGCGCGCCGGTGATCCCGCGTCGAGCATCGCGGGGTAGCCGACGATCGTCGGGCCGACCGCGCAAAGGTCGTCGTACAGCGTGCGGCCGGCCAGAAGGAGCTTGGGGCCGCCCCAGTGCAGGAGGTCCCGGCTCGTCGCGACGTAGAAACCGTCGAGCGGGAAGGCACCTCCGGCCTTGGCCTGGAAGACGGCGATCCAGGTGCCGGTCGCGCGGTGGCGCACGATCGAGCCGACCGCGTAGGCGAACGGCTCGATCGTCCGGCAGGGCTTCGCGGCGGGGGATCGCTCGCCGTAGGGGTCCTCGTAGCGGATTGTGAAGCCGCTGCCGTCCCACGCGCGCCAGGATCCCGCCCTGCCGGGGTCTTCGGTGCGGAAGAGGCAGCTTCCGTAAGGTTGCCCGTTCCATCCCGTCGTGACGATCAGCGCGTAGCGGGCTTTCCCCTCCGCCACGATGTTCGACGGATTGAAGAAGCCGCGATGGCGTCCCTGTTCGACATCCTGCCGGAACGGTGCGGCGGCGACCACGGCGGGCCGCATCCGGCCGAAGGTGGCGCCGCCGTCGCCGGAGCGGTAGGCGAGGATGGTGTTGTACCAGCAGCCGAGCTCGTCGGTGATCCGGCAGCGTCCGTGCTGGTCGGCGTGGTACTCCTCGTGGACCAGCGCGCTGACGTTCCGCCCGTCGTCGGTCCAGGTCGCCGTCACGAAGTTGCGGTCGTCGTAACGCGCGGGGTCGCCGTTCTCGGGGGAGGCGAGCGCGACGTGGCAATCGAGCCGGAGATGCGCGACGTCGGGGCCGCGCAACGGCCGGTTGGCATCGTGCAGCGCGAACATCACCATGCCCCCAGACGCGTCGCGGTAGGCGCGGGGGCTGATGTCCGGCATGTCGTCGGGCGCGCAGCCGTCGCGCGCCGTGTCGAAGATGACGGAAGGGTGACCGGTGACGGTGACGTCGACCGCCGCGGCCGAAGACGGGTGGGCCGCGAGCGCTGACGCCCCGATGACCCAAGCCGCCACCGCGTTTCGGGCGCGGCTCAATAGGCGTCCTTGGTCCGCATCAGCGCGATCGGGGTGGCGACGAGCACGTAGAGATCAAGGAAGATCGACCAGTTCTCGATGTAGAACAGGTCGCATTCGACGCGCTTCTGGATCTTCTCCGACGTGTCGGTCTCGCCGCGCCACCCGTTGACCTGCGCCCAGCCGGTGATGCCCGGACGCACGCGGTGGCGGGCGAAGTAGCCGTCGACCACCTCGTCGTAGAGGGCGTCCGCCGCCTTGGCGTGGACGGCGTGGGGGCGCGGGCCAACCAGCGACAGGTTGCCCTTGAACACGACGTTGAAAAGCTGCGGCAGTTCGTCGAGCGATGTTTTACGGATGAAGCGGCCGACGCGGGTGACGCGGGGATCGTTCTTGGTGACGAGCTTGTTGGCCCTGATGTCGAGCTGGTTGGCGTACATCGAGCGGAACTTGAAAACCTCGATCAGCTCGTTGTTGAAGCCGTAGCGCTTCTGCCGGAACAGCACGGGGCCGCGCGAGTCGAGCTTCACGGCCAGCGCCACCCCCAGCATCACCGGCGCGAGCAGGGCCAGGCAAAACAGGCCGACAACCCGGTCGAAGATCGTCTTGACGACGATGTCCCAGTCGGCGATCGGCTTGTCGAACAGGTCGATCACCGGCACCTTGCCGATGTAGGAATAGGCGCGCGGGCGGAAGCGCAGCTTGTTCATGTGCGCGGCCAGCCGGATGTCGACCGGCAGCACCCAGAGCTTGCGCAGCATGACCAGCAGACGCTGCTCGGCCGAGATGGGCAGCGTGAAGATGACGAGGTCGAGCGGCGTCGCGCGGGCGAACTCGACGAGGTCGTCGACGTTGCCGAGCTTCGGGAAGCCGGCGACGAAGTCGGGCGAGCGCTCGTCGGTCCGGTCATCGAAGATGCCGAAGATGTGCAGGTCCTCGCTGCCTTGTTCGGCGAAGTCCTGCAGCAGCTGCTTGGCGGCCGGGCCGCCGCCCACGATCACCGTGCGCCGGCTGAGCGTTCCGCCGCGCGCGAGGCGGTTGGTGACGCCCCACAGCGCGAGGCGCTCGACGCCCAGCACGACGAGGCCGCCGACCAACCAGTGGCCGAGCCACGCGCCGGCGAGCGCCGATTGGGTGCCGGCGAGGAGGCAGGCGCCGTACGCGAGACCGAAGACGGAGGCCCAAGCGACGCAGAGCCGCAGGGCGACGCGGGCAGGGGCGCGCAGGGCGGCGACGCGGTAGCAGCTCAGCGCCTGCGCGACCAGCACGACGAGGACGCCGAGCAGCGGCACCGCCAGGAGTGGCAGCAGGTGTAGCCCCTCGACCGGCCCGACGAACCAGACGTAGGAGGCGAGCCCGGTCACCAGGATCAGCGCGAGTTCGCCGATCCTGACGAGCCCTTCCAGGATCGCCGCCGAGACCAGGCGTCGACCGCGATGGGCGCCCATCGACGCGGCGAGCGCGTCGAGCTTGGATGCGTGCGGGTTGACGCGCTCGCCCGACGCCGGCGCGACGCTTTCGACGGAGCGTAGGTCGTGGGCGGAGAAAGCGGCCATTTCGAACTCGTGACTCGCGGCGGACGCGACGTTGGAATGGAAACGGAGCCGGGGCTCAGGAGGGCTGGGTGAAGTACCGTCCTGTTTGCGCGGGGGCGGTCCCCCGCGCGAAGGCGTCGCGATAGCCGGCGAGGACCGACTCGACCATGGCGGCGGTGGTGAAGCGCTTGGAGACGAAGGCCGCGAGGTCCTCGACGTGCCGTCGTGACAGGGTCGGCTCGGTGTCGAGCGCGCACTCGAGCGCGTTCGCCAGACCTGCGGGGTCGTCGCAGGCGATCAGCCGCTCCCGATACGGACCGAAGATCTCGCCGATCCCGCCGACATCGGTGGCGATCATCGGCACCCGCGCGCCGGCCGCCTCCAGCACGATGTAGGGGAGCGACTCCGCGCGGCTCGGGACGACGAGCGTGTGGCCCAACGCGAAGGCTTGTCGCGCCGGCATCGCTCCGGGGAAGCTGACCTGCTCGGCGACGCCGAGAGCCTGCGCCTGGGCTTCGAGACGTTCGCGGTCCGGACCCGAGCCGACCAGGATCAAGCGGTGCGCCTCGTGGCGACGCCGCGTCAGGATCGCGAGCGCGTCGATAAGGGTGTCGATGCCCTTCGCGGAGCGAAGCTCCCCGACGTAGAGGAAGGCCGCGGCGCCGGGCTTGGGCGTCACCGCCTCGAACTCGGCCGAGCCGATCCCGTTTTGCACGATGCGAACGAGGGCGGTGGTCTCGCCAACCCGCTG
The DNA here is from genome assembly GCA_964244495.1 of uncultured Beijerinckiaceae bacterium. Lineage (GTDB taxonomy): Bacteria > Pseudomonadota > Alphaproteobacteria > Rhizobiales > Beijerinckiaceae > RH-AL1. Next base: position 218,700 of record CAXTIU010000001.1, on the reverse strand, counting down.
ATGGAAGCGATTGGCGATGAACACGCTCTCGAACAGGAACACGTCGGTGCGCCGTGCCAGCAGCTTCTCGACGTTCATGTAGAGCGCCTGGACGAGCGGCGTCGCGACATGGTTGAAGCTGCCACCATGCGGCGTGTAGCAGCGGATCGCCTCGCCGCGCCGCCCGACGAAACCGGGCAGGCGGGCGTAAAGCCCGCCTTTCGAGCCGTGGCCGTGCACGACATCGATGCGCAGCGACCGGGCGTGGGCGGCCACCTTCAGGATGTTCGCCGCATCCCGCAGATGCGGCTGGCGGGGCATCGGCAGTCGCCTGATGCCGAGTTCCAGGATGGGTTCGAGCGTCGCGAGATTGGCCGCCGCCGCCTCGCCGCCGGTCAGGGAGTCGACGACGAGTCCGACCGCGTGGCCTCGCGCGACCTGTTCGCGGGTGAGGTCGAGGACGTGCCGGAACAAGCCGCCGAGAGGCGCGCGCAGCACGTGCAGGATGCGTAGCTTCGGATGGTGGATGTCGTCAGGATCGCTCATCGGCGGGACCATGACGCCGCAAGTCTAAAAAAAGCGTTCTCTCACGAAGAGCGTGTCGCCGGGTTTGATGGGCTGGTCGACCGGTACGCTCGCCGTCACCGGGTGGCCGTCGACGACGCGGGTGAGGTCGACCTCGTACTTGTTGGCGCGGGGCGTGTACCCGCCGGCGACCGCCACGGCCGTTTCCGCCGTCATGCCGGCGATGTAGGGGTATTGGCCAGCCAACGTGACCTCGCCGAGCACGAAGAAGGGGCGGAAGGCGTCGACCTCGATCGACACCTTCGGATCGCGGATGAAGCCGTCGCGCAGCTTGGTCTCCACCGCGCGTTCGAGGGCGACGGTCGTCAGGCCCTGCGCCCTCACCGTGCCGATCAGCGGCATGGAGATGTGCCCGGAGCTGTTGACCGCGTAGCTGTTGCTCAAGGCGTCCTGGCCGAACACGATGACGCGCAGCCTGTCGCCGCTGGCCAGCGTGTAGGGCACGTCCGCCCTGAAGTCGGCGTAACCGTTCGGTCGCGGCGCGCAACCCGCCACGGCGAACGCCATCACGAGGCCTAAAGCGAGGATCAAACGTTGCATGACTCTACCGTAAGTAAGGTGGCCGTCAGCCGAAGTATCGCGCGGCATGGTTAACAATTGCCCGTCTAGGGTTAAGAAAACCTTGAGCATCACGATGCGTCCGCGAAGTTAACCAGCCTGCAACTTTGCCCACGCTTTCTGATGGGACGTTGGAAGGGCGAGACGGCGTATGATGCGTACCGAGAATCCGAGCGCCGAGGCGCCACCAAGTCGTCCCTCGCCCGCCCGGCGCGCCTACGCCGAGCCGGCGGGCGAGATCGATCTGCGCGCGCTCGGCGCGGCGATCAAGCGGCGGCGACGCGCGATCCTCGTGCCGACGATCCTCGCCTTCGTCCTGGTGGCGCTCTATGTGCACCTCGCCGTGCCGCGCTACACGGCGCAGGCGCAGATCCTGCTGGAGAACCAGGAAACCTTCTTCACCCGGCCGGACCGGGTCAACCTGCCGCTGGACCAGGCCTCGCAGGTCGACCAGGAGGCGGTCGCCAGCCAGGTCCAGCTGATCGGATCGCGCGACCTGGCACGCCGGGCTATCCGGGAGCTCGGCCTGAAGGGTAACCCTGAGTTCGATCCGCTGGCGCGCATGAGCGCGCTCGGCCGCATGCTGATCCTGTTCGGCCTCGCCCGCGACCCGTCGCGCGAGACCGTCGAGGCAAGGATGGTCACGGCCTTCGGCGAGGACCTCACCGTTTATTCGCCGCCCAAGACCCGCGTCATCGCCATCGAGTTCACCAGCCGCGACGCCGACCTCGCGGCGCGCGCGGCCAACCTCGTCGCCGACCTCTACCTCCGCGAGCAGTCGGCGGCCAAGCGCGCGAGCGCGAAGCAGGCAGCGGATGCCCTCACCTCGCAGATCAACGATCTCCGCATCAAGCTCGCCGACGCCGACGCGCAACGCGAAATCTACCGGTCGCAAACGGGCCTGCTCGCCGGCGGCAACAACATGACGGTGTCCGGCCAGCAGCTCGCCGACATCAACACCGACCTGTCGAAGGCCCGCTCCACCCAGGCGGACGCGCGCGCCAAGGCCTCCATCATCCGCGACCTCCTGCGCGAGGGCAACGCCGCCGAGATATCGGACATCGTGAACGACGCGGGCGTGCGTCGGATCGCCGAGCAGCGGGTCCTGGCGCAGGCGCAGCTCGCCGAGACGGGGCGCACGCTGCTGCCCGGCCATCCCCGCATGAAGGAGCTGGCCGGACAGGTCGCGCAGTACGACGTGGCCCTGAAGACCGCGGCCAAGCAGGCGATCGCGGCTTTGGAGAACGATGCCCGGATCGCCGGACAGCGCGTCGCCAACCTCGAAGCGGCGCTCGCCGCCTCCAAGCAGGCGGTCGGAGCAGCCAACACCGACGAGGTGCGCCTCCATGCCCTGGAGCGCAACGCGCAGTCGCTCAAGGACCAGCTTGAAAGCTCGACCACCAAGTACCAGGAGGCGATGGCGAGGCAGTCCTCGGCGGCGACGCCGGCGGACGCGCGCGTCATCGCGCGCGCGGCGGTTCCGCAGGAGCCATCCTACCCTAAGAAGGTGCCTTTCATCGTTTTCGCGACGGTCGCCACCTTCGTCTTCGCGCTCGGCTTCGTCGTCGCGGGCGAACTCCTGTCGGGTGCCGTCGCCGCGCCGCTCGATCAGGAGGCGCCGCGACCGGCCGTGTCGAAGTCCCCATCCGTGCAGCCGCCGGTGGACGCCCAGGTCGACGCAAGCCCCGCGCGGACAGCCCGGTCGCCGCGCGAGGCATCCCGCGTTCCCGGGTGGGAGGGCGGCGATCTCGCGGTTATCGAGGGCGCCGACGTTGTCCGTTCCCGGCGGCCATCCGTGCGCGAGCGGTTTGATGGCCTGTTCGCGACGGCGGTCGCCTATACCCGTTCATTCGCGCAATCGGCCGCCGCTTCGCGGTCTGCCGGTCATCCCCAGGCTCGTCACGCCGAAGCCGCCGATGGTTTCCTCCGGATGCGGGAAACGGCCTTGGTCCCGTTGGGACCGGTACCGGACGAGGCTTCGCAGCCCATCGACGACGCAGCCAGCCTCGTCGAAAGCATCGTCGATGCCCATCGGCCGGGACATGGCCTGCAGATCGTCGGCACCAGCTTCGGCGCCGAGGCGGGCGCGGCCCTGACGGACCTCGCCCGCAAGCTGTCGGGACGAGGCCGATCCGTCATCGTCGACCTCAACCGCACGCCGCTGACGCTCGCGACCATGGTCGCGCCCGATGCCGGCGGATCCTCCGCCGTGGCGACGATGCCGGGTCTCTCCGAACTGCTCGCCGGCACATCGTCGTTCGCGGAGGTCATCCATCGCGATCACGCGTCCCGCTTGCACTTCATCCCGACGGGCACGCGCGACGCCGACTTCCGCGACTTCGACCTCGTCCTCGACGCGCTCGCCGAGACTTACGACTTCATCATGCTGCTCGCACCCGCCTTCCCGCAGTGCGAGATCGCCAAGGTCATGGCCCCCTACGCGGATGTCGTGGTCCTGGCGACCGAAGCCGACGCCGACGACGAGGCGCTCGCCGCGCTCGAGGAGGAGCTGATCGAGGCGGGGGCGCGGGAGGTGCTGCTGGCGGGGCGATCCCCGGGACACGTCAGGGGCATCCGCGAGGTCGCGTGAGGAGATGTCGGGACCAGCGTCACCCTTGATCCGTGACCCATGACCTGAAAGCGCGTTCGCCGACGCGCTGCGAGGCCCTCGCGTCTCGTCACCGCGTCGGCGTCTTCGAGTCAGGGGCGGCGGCGCTAGGTCCGCGCATCGCATCCAGCCGCCGCGCCAGCGCCAGCAGGCGCCCGTGCCGCTTGATCCTCCCCTTGGCGGCGCGCGCGGCGGTGAGCAGCGCGGCGAGGACGCGCCCCTTCAGGGTGACCGTCACCACCGTGTCGAACAGCGGGATCGTCTCGCACAGGGCGGCCTTGTAGCGCGCCTCGCCGATCCCGAGGTCGAAGTGGGTCAGGCCATCGGCACAGGCTCGGGCGACGACGCGCATCAGCAGCAGATCGCCGGGGCTGCAGCGCGCGACGGCCTCGTCCTCCGCATCGAAGGCGTTGAACATGCCGCTCCACCCGCCCCGGTGCGCCGCGCCGCCATAGACGGCGACGACGCGCTCGTCGACCATGAGGGCATGAAGCTCGATGCCGGCGGCTCCCCGGCCAGCGGTCCCCTCGCCGACGCCGTCCGAAGCGCTCGCCGCCTCGATGAAGGCGCGCATCTCCGGTGCGTCGAATTCTGACCTGGTGTGCTTGGCCCGCAAGCGCCGGGTCTTCTGGGCGAGGAAGGCGTCGAGCACCGTGCTCCGCTCCGTGGCCGTGCCGGCGACACGGTAGGTGAGCGTGCCGAGGGTGGCTAGCTTCGCCTCCTTCTTGCGCAGCTTCTTTGCGGTCTCTTTCGAGAACTTGGCCTCGAACAGGGTTCGCGCGTCGGAGGGGAGGCGCAAACCATACGCGGCGCTCGGGCTGGCGGCGTGGGGCAGCGACGCGAGCGGATTGGCGTGCCCGTTCCACCGGAATGGCTGGTTCGTCAACATGAACGCGTCCGGCCTCCGCGGCGCCGTTCGTGCGGCCTCCATCAACAGTCGCATGATGTCCGCGCCGCTCCAGGGCACTTCGGGGGCGAGCAGGGCCATGCCGGCGTTCGCGTCCCGCCCGCCGAGCCAGGCGGCCACGGTGCAGGGGCCGACGCGACGGAGGCCGAGGAGCAGCAGCCCCACGGGCCGGCCGCCGGCCCCACGGGCCAGGACGAGCCATGGCGTGATGCCGGCACGCCGCCCGAGCGTCGCGAGCCAGGGCATCAGCCAACGCCGGGTCTGGTAGATGGAGCAGGGAGCGGCGGCTTCCAGTTCGGCCCAAGCCGCCGCGACCGTCTCGACGGAGGCGTGCACCTCGACGCTGTGATAGGCGCGAGCCGCCGTAGGGAGTTCGCCTGCGGCGATCGTTCCGGCCGGAAGAAGACCCGCCACGCTGCCTGACTCCATCGCGCCCTCCCACATCACGACGAGCTTGGCAACGGAAGTTCAACGTTCCGTCGACAGACTGGGTTAAGGTTTGAAACCGGGCTGCGCCTTGCCACCAGCGACGAAACACCGCCTGATCGAGACCGGCTTCGCCTTCTTCTCGGCGACGCGCCTCCACCGCGCGCTGGCGCCCTGGACACGGGGCCGCGGCGCCATCGTCGCCATGCACCACGTGAGGCCGTGGATCGACCGCGCCTTCGCGCCCAATCGGCTGTTGGAGATCGAGCCGGCGTTCCTCGACGCCGCCCTGTCCCGCATGCGGGCGCTCGGCTTCGAGTTCGTCACGATGGACGAGGCGCTGCGCCGGACAGGGGAGCCGTCGGCGAGACCGTTCGTCGCCCTGACCTTCGACGATGGCTACCGTGACACCCTCGAGCAGGCGTTGCCGATCCTGGCGCGTCACGGCGCGCCCTTCACGCTCTACGTCACGACCGGCTACGCGGAACGGACCGCGCGGCTCTGGTGGGTGGAACTCGAAGAGGCCGTCCGCGTGCTCGACCACGTCGATGTGAGCGTCGATGGGAGGCGCCTCATCCTGCCGTCGATGAGTCTCGTGGAGAAGCGGGCCGCTTTCGACCTGCTGTACTGGCGGCTCCGTGGCGGCGCGGAGGCGCGACTCCTCGCCGTCATCGCGGGTCTTCTCGACCGGGCCGGTCTGACCTCGGCCGACATCACCGGCCGCTGGTGCCTGGACTGGGAGGGGATCGAGTTCGTGGCGAGGCATCCGCTCTGCACGATCGGCGTCCACACGCTCACGCACCCGATGCTGGCGAAGCACGATGAAGCCTTCGTGCGACACGAGCTCGCCGAGAGCCGCCGGCGCATCGAGGCGAGGATCGGCCGGCCCGCGCGCCATCTCGCCTATCCCGTCGGGGACATGACCTCCGCCGGGCCGCGCGAGAGCGCGATCGCCGCCGCGCTCGGTTTCGCCAGCGCGGTGACGACCCGTCCCGGCATGGTGTTCCCCGAGCACCGCCGGCATCCGACCGCCCTGCCGCGCCTCTCCCTGAACGGCCACTGGCAGTCGCTCGCCAACCTGGAGGTGCTCCTGTCGGGCGTCCCCTTCGCGGTGTGGAACCGGGGACGCCGCGTCGCCGCGTGAAGGGCGGCGTACATCCCCCGCTCCCCACGCGCCGCGCATCGGAATCGTCTACAATCGGGGGCGGTCATCGCTTCGCGGTCCGCGTCGGAGGCTTAAGGACGCGAGCTATGGCGCGTCGCCGCGATGGTGTGATCCTCCTTCACGGCATCGGCAGGTCGTCCTGGATGATGAGGGTCGCGGAGCGTGCCCCGCGCGAGGCCGGTTACCGGACGCTCAACCTCGACTATCCCGGCCGTCGTCTCGGCTTGGCGGCGCTCGCCGCGCACGTCGACGAGGCGTCGGCGCGTTGGGTCGACGGTTGCGACGGCGAGGTTCACTTCCTGACGCATTCCATGGGTGGCCTGGTGACGAGGGTGTTGCTGGCGACGCGTCGGCCAGCGAGGCTGGGTCGCGTCGTCATGCTGGGACCACCGAACGGCGGCAGTGAGATCGCCGACCTGCTGGCGCGGCATGCTCTCCACCGAAGGATCTTCGGTCCAGCCGGCGCCGAGTTGGTCACGAAGCGGTCGGTCGCGCTCACGACCTTGCTCGGACAGGTCGACTATCCGGTCGGGATCATCGCGGGACGGCGCGCGATCGATCCCGTATCCTGGCTGCTCCTCCCCAAGCCGAACGACGGCAAGGTCGCCGTCGCGCACACGCGGGTGAGCGGCATGGCGGACCACCTGATCCTGCCCGTCGATCACACCTTCATGGTTCGCGACCCGGCCGTGCTGCGGGCGGCGTTGTGCTTCCTGCGGTCCGGCCGCTTCGCCACCTGACCACGCGCGGGGGGAGCATCCTCGCCCGAGGCGCGGCTCGCCGGGCCGCGCTTGTCAGGCTCGAACCCTCCCTCTATATCAAATCCCGTCGCCCGAGCCTGAGGCTTGGTCACCCGCGCTCATCGTCTAGCGGTCCAGGACGTCGCCCTTTCACGGCGAAAACAGGGGTTCGATTCCCCTTGGGCGTGCCAGCGAAGGCGGTGTTGCAAGATTTCGGGGGCACGGCGGGCTTGCTGGCCGTGGAGTCCTGCGAGCGTCGTCAATAAGGACGGAATGGATCGTGGAGGTCGTCGCGGCGACCGTGTCACACGAACCAGATGGGTAATCGAGCGACTAGAGGCTTCGGACGCAGTTGGCATCACCTAGATCACGCGACGCGGACGGCGAGACCGGGCTGCGCTCCACGGCGGTCGCGGTCATGTGCGCGTCGTTCTCTCTCTTCTACGTGATCGTGGTCCTGGGGTGTTCGACGTTCTGCTTCAGCAGAGGGCGTGAATGCGGCGGCGACGGACAGATCTACTATGTCCCCTTCCTCCTCTTCCCCTTCTGCCTCATGACGTCGGTGATCTTCGTCCTGACGCTATGCTCACGCCTGAAATCAAAGTTCAAGATCAAGCTCGTCCTGGCCCTGATCGTTTTGTTCGTTTGCCCGTCGCTCGTCGCGACCGTCATCCGACATGAGATCTACCTGACGACGGTCGTCTTCCTGCTTCCGGTCACGGTGTCCCTGCTGGGAGGATCGGCTTACCTCACCTACGCGCTCAGCCGAAACACCGCGTGAACCAAGGCCGGCTGGCAGGTCGCCAATCGCTGACCGAAGCCGGAATGATCGGGTAGCGACAGCGCGCGCGTTCCATCGCAGGCGGTTCCGTCGCATTGGGCCCACGAGCAGATCGGCGCTACGCGAGCGCATGATCCGCACGTTGTGGGTACAAGCGTGACGAAGGCAATAGGGCGCCGGTTCGTCCGCGGTCGCGCGCCTCGTCCATCACGCGAGATGGTGAGGCGGGTGCCTCCTTACAAGGGAGGAGGGCTGTCGCGTTCTCGCCGGCGTGGAAGCGCTCGCGGTGAAGCGCCGACGCTCCTATAATGGCGCGACAGGTGGGCGCGTGCGGACACGTCGAGGCGCCCGCCTGAACTCGGCAGGAGATCGTCATGGCCAAAGGTCAGGTACGCGGCAACAAGGAAGCCAAGAAACCGAAGAAGGAGAAGCCGAAGACGATCGCGGCTGCCCCGCAGACGGTCAAGGTCGGGGCCGGCGCCGACAAGAAGAAGTAAGCGCCACCTTCGCCAGGCGACGGCGCGGCGACAACGTCCCGCCGCTGCCGCCGGCTGGGCCACCCGCCGGTTCCGTCCGGCCGGTCGCCACGCCGGTTCACCAAGCCGATCGATAATCCGCGAGGTCGGCGTGGCTCGCCCCGCGTCGGTAGGCGAGGACCGTGCCCGGCCACAGGGTGGTGTTGCGCCCGCGCGCGTCGAGGTACCAGCTCACGCAGCCGCCCGTCTGCCAGATGCTGCCGGCGAGCTTCGTTCGCACCCCGCGAAGGAAGCGCGCCTGCGCTTCCGCTGTCACCTCGAGCGACCGCACGCCGCCGTCGCGTAGGACGAGGAGGCATTCGAGCACGTGGCTCACCTGCGCCTCGATCATCGTGACGACCGAGTTGTGGCCGAGCCCCGTGTTCGGTCCCATCAGCAGGAAGAAGTTCGGGAAGCCGTTGACGGATATGCCCTGGAAGGCCCCCGCGCCGTCGCGCCATGCCTCCTTCAAAGTGAGCCCGGCCCGCCCGACGACGGCGAAGCGGGCGAAGGAGGCCGCCACCTCGAACCCGGTGCCGAAGATGAGGACGTCGAGCGGATGTCGGGTTCCGTCGGCGGTCACGATCCCGTCCGCCTCGACGCGGTCGATCGGCGACACCTCCACGTCGACGTCGTGACGCATCAGCGTGGGGTAGTAATCGTCGGACACAAGGACGCGCTTGCAACCGAGGCGATAGGCCGGCGTCAGCTTGGCCCGCAGGCGCTCGTCCGGCACGGCCTTGGCAAGGTGGCGGCGGGCGATCGCCTCGCCCATCGCGGTCAGCCGCGACACCTTGGTGAAGCCGAGCAAGGCGCGCGCCTCGCGCGACCAGAACAGCCAGGCGCGATAAAGCTTCCGCAGTGCCGGCGCCTGGCGGAACGCCGCCTTCTCGCGTTCGCCGAACGGCCGATCGCCCCGTGGCATGACGTAGGGTGGCGTGCGTTGGAACAGGGTGACGCGCGCGGCGTCCGGCGCGATCGCCGGCAGGAACTGCACCGTGCTCGCGCCCGTGCCGATCACGCCGACGCGGCGGCCGGCGAGGTCGCACTCGTGGTCCCAGCGCGCCGAGTGGAACGCCCGCCCTGCGAACGACGCCAAGCCCGCCAGCTTCGGGATGGCGGGATGGTGCAGCGCGCCCATGGCGGAAACGACCGTTCGCGCCTCGATCGTGCCTCGGCTGGTCGTCACGCGCCAGAGCGCGCGGGATTCGTCCCACGTCGCGGCGGTGACGGTCGTCGCGAGCGCGACGAGGTCGCGAAGGCCATGGCGCTCCACCGTCTCGTGCAGATAAGCCTCGATCTCGGCTTGCCGTGGGTAGATCCGCGACCAGTCCGGCTTCGGCGCGAAGGAGAGCGAGTACAGGTGGGAAGGGATGTCGCAAGCGGCGCCGGGATAGGTGTTGTCGCGCCAGGTGCCGCCGATCGCCTCCTCCTTCTCGACGATGAGGAAGGGCGTGATGCCGGCCTGCCTGCAACGGATCGCCATGGCGATGCCTGAGAAGCCGGAGCCGATGATGAGGCACGCCAGCACGCCTCCGGGATGAATGGGGTTCCCCGCATCCACCCCGTTCAAGCCGCGCCCGCAGTCTGCGGCGCGACGCTCGGCGTGTGCGCCTTGAGGAAGGCGGCGGCGCCGTCGAGCGAGGTGCGGGCTTCCGGCAGGAAGGGGATGAGCTGCCATGCGTGGGGCACGACCCGCACGACGTCGAGCACGACGGTCACGCCGGCGGCACGCGCCTTGGCGGCGAGCCGCACCGAGTCATCGCGCATCAGCTCACGTTCGCCGACGTGGAGGAGCAGCGGCGGCAGGCCGGCCAAGTCGCCGTTGAGCGGCGAGGCGAGCGGTTGCGCCGGGTCGGCGTCACCGCAATAGGCCGGCACGAGGTAGCGCAGCTTTTCCGGGTCGAACATGGCGTCGCGGTCGGCGTTGCTTCGGTAGGACTCGCCCGTGCCGAGCAGGTCGGTCGGCGGCGAGAACAGGGCGGCGGCGCTTGGAAGGGCGAAATCCTCCGCCCGCGCGCGCAGCATCAGGGCGAGCGCGAGGTTGCCGCCGGCGGAATCGCCGCCGATCGCCGCCGGTTCCTCCGCCGAGAACGCTTGCCAAGCCGCGACCACGTCGTCGAGCCCGGCCGGGAACGGGTGCTCCGGCGCGAGCCGGTAGTCGGGCGCGAAGACGGTGAAGCCGCGTGCCGCGAAGGCGCCGGTGACGGGACGGTGCGTGCGGGCCGAACAGGCGATGAAGCCGCCGCCGTGCACGTAGAGCAGGCGACGGCGCGGTCCGACCGCGTTGAAGGCGCTCACCCATTCGCCGGCGATCCCGCCGCATGTTCCAGGCTCGAAGCGGACGTTCTTCGGGGCCGGCAGCGTCGCCTTGTCGAGCGACGCGCGGAGCTGGCGGATGTCGCCGGCCGGCGCGAGCCTGCCCTTGACCCGCCGCTCCATGGTCCAGGCGAGGACGTGCGCGCGCAGGCTCATGGCGATTCCTTAAGCCCGGGACAAGCGGGCGACGGCCGTCCAATAGCGAACCGGCATCAGGCGCTGCAGCAAGGCGACGGCCCTCGCGTCCCGTCCCACGATGACCCGCCAGGCCCTGCGCTCGATGCCGGAAACGATCGTAGCGGCAGCCGCAGCCGGGCTCAACGTCAGATACCTTTCCATAGCGACGCGGCTCCGCTCAAGGGCGTCGGCATCCGTGCCGGCCGGAGAGCGCGCGTTGCGGGCGATCGCGGTGGCGACCCCGCCGGGATGGACCAGCGTGACGCCGAGCGGCGTGCCGAGGCATTCATGACGCAGCGCCTCGGTGAAGCCGCGCACCGCGAACTTGCTGGCGCAGTACGCGGTTTGGCCGGGTGGGGCGATGAGCCCGAAGAGGCTCGATATGTTGACGATCTGCGCGGCATGCCCCTGCCGCAGCGCTGGGAGGCACGCGCGCGTGAGGCGCACCACCGCCTCGAAATTGACCGCCATCAGCCAGTCGAAGTCGGCCGGCGCGATCTCGGCGAAGGTGCCGCCCAGCGCGACGCCGGCGTTGTTGACGAGCAGGTCGATGCGGCCATGACGATCGAGCACCGCCGCCGGCAGGGTTTCGATCGCGGCGCGGTCGGTGAGGTCGACGACGTGGGTGCTGACGGCGCCGCCGACGGCCGCCACGGCGGTGGCGGTGAGCGCGAGGCCCGCTTCATCCTTGTCGATGAGGGCGAGCCCGGCGCATCCCGCTTCGGCGAGGCGCAGGGCGAGCGCCGCGCCGATGCCGCTCGCCGCCCCGGTGACGAGGCTGACCTTGCCCTCCAGCGCGAAACGTTCCGCCATCTGACACGTGTCCCGTAGCCGAGGGGGCGCTCAATGGGCGAGCGGAGAAAGCTCGAGCTTGCGGCCCTTCGTGTCGAAGAGCTCGCCTTTGCGAACGGTCATGCGGTCCCGGATCACGGCGGCCTGAAGGCTGGCGAGCCGTTGACGAGCCTCGACGTCCGGCATCGGACCGCCCGATCCGGCCTTGGCGGCGAACACCGCCACGCTGGCCCACGCGGTACCCGCCTCGTCCATGAGCGTCACCATCTCGGGCCAGCGAATGTCGGGTCCGATGACGTGCAGGTAGCTCGAGCGGATCGGCACGATGGTCGCCGGTGCCTGCTCCATCAGGATGAGGAACATCGTGAAGGGACCCTCGCGGTCGAGGGTCTCGTCGAGCCACCTGTCGAAAGCCGTCGGGATCATGGAACGATCTCAGAAGTCGGTCGCGCGCGATTCGGGTGTGTAGCGCTCGAACGCGTGGAAAAAGTCGCTCTCGAAGCGGGTGGCGAACCATGCCTCGAAGGTTGCGAGCGCGGCGACGAGGTCTGCGGGTCCGCTGCCGGAGGGATCGGCCACCGCCTGCGCGACGGGAGTGACGTCCGGACCCGCCGGCACACCGGCCGCCTCGGCCACCCGCGTCATCACCGGATGCAGCTTGGCCACGACCTCGCGCTGCTCGGCCGTCATGACCTCGCCCCACTCCAGACGGTCCGCCAGCGCAGCGACCTCGGCCGCGAGCGCGGCGTCACGATCAGGTGCGATGGCGGCAGCCGAGCCGAGCAGGTGGATGAGGTGATGGCGTCGATAGGCCCTCACGCGTGCCTTCTCCAGGCCGGCGATGCGCGCGGCCGCCTCGCGCCGGACGTCGGTCTCCTGCAGCTTGGTGGCCGCCGCCGTCTCGAGCAGCACGGCCAGAATGGCGGTCAGGTCGGCGTTCGCGTCATCCATGGTGCCATCCCGATCGATCATCGCGCACCGAACATCACGTCCGGCTCCTTCACCACGCGTCGAAGGTCGCCGGTCCTGCGCGTGAATCCCTGGCGGTCGAAGAATTCCAGGATCTGGATGGCGACCTTGCGGCCGTTGTCCAGCCGGTCGCGGAAGTCGGCGGCGGTGAACTGCGCGCCGACCGAGAGGGCCTTGGCGATCTCCGCCATCTCGACCACCGTGCCGCGAAGGAAGAACTGGTCGGGCGCGACCTCCATCAGCTCGCCGGCGCGCGTCAGCGCCTTGCACGTGCCTCGCACGCGCGGCTCGGGCACGGCCAAGGCGACGCTGAGGTCGCGCACGCGCGGCGGCCGGAAACGCTCGGCCGCTATCATCGGCCTCATCATCGCCGCCAGGCGACGATCCTCGGTACCGAGCTGCGCGACGTGGTCGGGCAGGCGCAGCCAGTGGCCCTGCAGCGCCACCACCTTCTCGGCCACGAGCCGGTCCCGCACGGCGATGAACAGCGGCTTCGCCAGTACCGGAAGCAGTTGCAGGCGCAGACGCTCGCCCGCCAAGCCCGGCAGCTCCGGATTGTCTGCGTGAAAGCCGGCGAGGAGAGCGACGACCGTCTTGCGCAGGCTCGGCCATCGATCGGCTTCGTGGACGACCGTGCCGGCACCGACCCGGAGCCGCTCCAGTCCCAGCGCCGCGATCAGGGCGTCGGCGCGGGCGGAGGTGAGGCCGCGGTCGGCGGCGAAGCCGGTCACGTCCTCGAAGCCGGGATCGAGCGCGAGGAGCCGCGTGAGCGCTTCGGCGGGATCGGGTGCGAGCAACGCGTCGAGCCGTGCCAGACGCTCCGGGCTGCGCCGCCTGCGCGCGGGGGCACGGGGGTCGACCACGCTGCCGCCGCCGATCGTGCGCTGGGCGCTCTGGTCCCGCAGGACGAACAGATCGCCGTGGCGGAGCGGCAGGGGATGGTCGAGCACGATCTGCACGAGCGCGGTCCCGCCGGGCGGCAGGGCGTCGGCGGACAGCACGACGACGCGGCCGCCGACGTCGCTGGCCCCACAATGGAGGTGCACGGGCGTCCACTGGCCGAGCGCGCGGCGCTCGCCGGCAAGCAGCCTGGCGCGAGCGTCGAAGCGCGTCGTCTGGCTGGGGGTGCTCGCGTCGCTGATCCAGGTGCCGCGCGGCACGACTTCCGTGCTGGCGCCGGACAGGGCGAGGGCGCACCGCTCGCCGGCGCCCCCGACCGTCGCTTCGTGGTTCTGCGCGTGCAACGAACGGACCCTGGCCTTGACGCCGCTTGGAAGAACCGTGATCGCGTCGCCGACGTGGACGCGGCCGGATAGCACGGTGCCGGTGACCACCGTTCCCACGCCGCCGAGCGTGAAGGCGCGGTCGACCGGCATCCTGAAGACCTCGCCGTCATCGTGCGGAGGCCTCGTCGTCGCGGCGTCGATCAGGTGTTCGCGCAGGGCGTCGAGCCCCTCGCCCGCCAGCGCGGAGACGAACAGGATGTCGGCGCCTTCCAGAGCGGAGCCGAGCAGGGCCGCCTTGACCTCGCGGAGCACGGAGGAGCGTCGTTCCGCGTCGAGGCGATCGCTCTTGCTGACGACGACCAGGCCACGGCGCAGCCCGAGAAGGCCGAGGATCTCGAGGTGTTCGCGGGTCTGCGGCATCACGCCGTCGTCGCCGGCGACGACGAGCAGGGCGAAATCGATGCCGGTGGCACCGGCGACCATCGTGCGCACGAGCTTCTCGTGCCCCGGCACGTCGACGAAGCCGATCGAGGCACCATCCGCGCCCGGCATGTAGGCGAAGCCGAGGTCGATGGTGATGCCGCGCGCTTTTTCCTCCTTGAGGCGATCGGTGTCGACGCCGGTCAGCGCGCGCACCAGCGCAGTCTTGCCGTGATCGACGTGGCCGGCGGTTCCGACGATCATGCCGCAACCTTTCCGGCAGCCTCCGCAGCTTCGCTGCCAGCGCGGTCGTCAGCCGCCTTCTCCTCCAAGGCTCGGACGGTCTCGCCCGGAAGCACGGCGCGCACGCTCGGCATGAAACGGGCGGCGAGCAGGCTGCCGCGCCGGGTCGCCAGGGCGAGATGGTAGTAGGCTTGCGCCTGGTCGACGGCGACGCCCTGGCCCAGGTGGTAGGCGGCGCCCAGCATCGCGGCGCCGTCACCGTCGCCGCCTTCGCTCGCCCGTCGCCACCAGCCAGCGGCGGCAACGGCGTCACGCTCCGCCCCGAGCGCGTTGTAGAGGAGGGTGCCGAGCCGCGTCGCCGCGCCGGCGTAGCCCTTCCGCGCGGCGGCCTCGGCCCACCGATGAGCCTCGGCGAAGTCCTGCGGCAGCATCTCCCCGTCGAGCAGCATCCAGCTCAGCATGTCCTGCGCCTCGCCGTCGTCCTGCTCCGCCGCGGCGCGGAACCAGCGGGCGGCGACCGCGTAATCGCGCGTGACGCCGAGTCCCTCGAAATGGAGGCTGGCGAGGTTGCGTTGTCCCACCACGTCGCCAGCCTCGGCGGACAGGGTGAGCCACTGGTGCGCCAGCGCGTGATCGACCGCGACGCCGTGACCCCTGGCGAAGCACCCGCCGACGTTGTTCTGGGCCCGCGCGTGGCCGGCGTGGGCGAGAGGGCCCCAGATCGCGAGGGCTCCGGCGTAGTCGCCAGCCTCGGCGATCGCGCGCGCCCGCGTCATGGCGGTCGTGGGATCATCGGCTGTTGGGCCGTTGCGGCGGCGCAGACGGTCGAGCCAACGCATCAGGGCAGCACGAGAAACGGGTTGAGGGCAGCGCGGCGCCAGCCGTCCTCGCGCAGCATGATGTCGAGGCCGAACGAGGCCACATCGTCGGCGATCGGCTCGAGGTGCGGGTTCTTGTTCTGGTTGAACTGCTTCACGTAGCTGCGGCAGGTGTCGCAAACCTCTGCGCTGATCTCGCCCGACGATCCCTCGACGGATCGGAACGACACGCCCGTCGTCGCGCCGCAAGCGACGCACTTGACGCGCACGTGGTTCCACATGGTCTGGCAGAGCGAGCAGGTGAGATAGCGCATGTTCTGCGCCTGGGGCCATCCGACGACCGTGCTCGAAGCGGGCGCGCCGCCGCAGCACGGGCAGATCGTCTCGCCGATGTTGCGGAGCCTGTCGGACGGGATCTGCGCGGCGTGGAAGCTGTACCAAACCTGCAAAGCCGCCGCGACGAGCGCGCTCTCGCCCAGGCGCTCGATCTCGAACAGGCCATCGCCCACCGCCGTCAGCATGCGCCGCCGCTCGACCGCGTCGGTCTCGGCAAGGGCCGCGACGACCGCCGCCGGCCCTTCCGCCAGCGCCGATGCCGCCAAGTCGTCGAGCAGGCCCCGCAACACCGCCAGCGCGCCATCCCCTTGCGCGAGGTCGCGGCTCAGTGGCGGCATCCCGTGGGCGAAAGCATGCTCGAGGTCAGGCAGGGCCGGCGCAACGGTCGCCGCGACCACCCGCGCCTGCGCGTCGGACACCTGGGACAGGAAGGTCAGGTACTCGCCGATCTCCGCCCCGAGCGCCGCGACGGCGAAACGCCTCGCACGGGCCTCGAACAGGGTGTGGGGGTCGGGCACCTTGGCGTAGGGCGGCTCGATCGCCGTCGACTGGCCCTTGAAGCTCGGATCCACTCCACCGATCGTCGCCATGGTTTCGAACCGGACGCGACCGGCACGCCGGCCGCGTCGTTAGAGATCAGGGATCGGGGTTGACCCGCTATTCGGCGGGCACGTGCGGCTCGACGCGGCGACCCGCGTCCGATGGCCGTCCATCCTCGCCGGAAGCCGCCAACTTACGATACCACTTGCGATGGTGTCGATACGCCCAGCCTCCCGTCACGTTGCCCCGCATCATCGCCCGCGCGGTCCCCTTGATCCAGATCCCGGCATAGATGTGGACGAAGATGATGAGGATCGCGATCAGCGCCGCCGCCGAATGGGCGAGAAGCGCCCACCGCTTCGTCTCGGTTAGGGTATAGGTGCCGAAGTACTGGTCCCAAATGATCAAACCCGAGATCAGCATCGAGATGATCAGCACGGACTGGCCCCAGAACACCAGCTTCTGGCCGGCATTGTACTTTCCCAACTCCGGCAGGCGATCGTGGCGGTTGCTCACCACGTCCTTGATCCTCTTCGACCAAAGGAGGTCGTCGCGGTTCGGCAAGTTCGTCTTGAAGAAGCGGACGAACAGGATGAGGAAGCTCGCGAAAAGCGTGACGCCGAACCAGGGATGGATCGCGCGGGTGTCCTGGCCACCGCCGAACAGATTGGTCAGGAAAAACAAGCTCGGATGGAACAGGGACAGGCCGCTCAACGTGAGCATAATGAACAGCGCCGCCGTGATCCAATGGTTGATGCGCTGGGTGGTGCTGTAGCGATCGACGTACACCTTGTGCTCGTCCGGGGTGTCCCGGACCTCACGATGCTGCAAGTCGTCACGCTTCAAGTCTTCACCCCTGCTCATGCGTGATCACTCCTGCCTTCGACGAGGCTCCTGGGCTTCTTGTCGTCCTCATGGGCCAGATCATAGGCGACATCCTCGTCGTGCTTGTCCGCCTCATCCGGTCCGGCCGAAACGTAATGGAAGAAGCTGCCGACGGCGGCGAGCGCGAGACCGGCAAGGCCGACCATCTTGAAGCCGCCCTTCCACAACTGGACGATCGACGAGATCTTGGGGTCCTGCGGCAGGTTGGCGTAGAGCCGGGGCTGATCGGCGTGGTGCAGCACGTACATGACATGGGTCCCACCGACGCCGGGCGGGTTGTAGAGACCGGCGTTGGCGAAGCCGCGGGAGTTCAGGTCGGTGACGCGGGCCTGGGCTTGAACAATCATGTCGGCCTTGGTGCCGAACATGATCGCCGCCGTCGGACAGCTCTTCGCGCAGGCCGGTGCCTGGCCGACCGACACGCGATCGACGCAGAGCGAGCACTTGTAGGCTTTGTGGTCGACCTGGCTGATGCGGGGGATGTTGAACGGGCATCCCTTCACGCAGTAGGTGCAGCCGATGCAGTTCTCCGAGATGAAGTCGACGATCCCGTTCTCGTACTGCACGATCGCGCCCGGCGAAGGGCAGGCTTTCAGACAGCCCGGGTCGGAGCAGTGCATGCAGCCGTCCTTGCGGATCAGCCACTCGAGGTTTCCGTCCGGGTTCTCGTATTCGGTGAAGCGCATCAGCGTCCACGTCGACGGCGACAGGTCCTCGGGGTTGACGTAGTTGCCGTGGTTTTCGCCGACGGGAGCCCGCAGGTCGTTCCACTCCATGCACGCCGCCTGGCAAGCCTTGCAGCCGATGCACTTCGAGACGTCGATGAGCTTGGCGACCTCTTCCGCCTTGCGGATCGTCGGGGGCTGCTCCGTGGATGCGGAGCGCCGCCTGATGTCGAGAGACTGATAATCGGCCAACGGTCTCTCCCTTAGCTGATCGCCGGCGCGGTCGAGCGCTCGAGGTTGACGAGGAACGCCTTGTACTCGGGCGTCTGGATGTTGGCGTCGCCGACGAAGGGGGTGAGCGCGTTCGCGCCGTAACCTTCCTTGGCTTCGCCGATGAAGCCCCAGTGGATGGGCACGCCGACGACATGCACGGGCTTGCCGTCGCAGATCAGCGGCTTGATCCGCTTGGTGACCACCGCCTTGGCTTTCACCGAGCCGCGCTTGCTCCACACGCGGACCCAGTCGCCCGCCGACACGCCCTTCTCCGCCGCCAGCTGCTCGCCAATCTCGACGAAGAACTCCGGCTGGAGGATCGCGTTGATCCTGCAGTGCTTCGTCCAATAGTGGAAGTGCTCCGTCAGCCGGTAGGTCGTGGCGGCGTAAGGGAACTCGGAAGCATCACCGAAGCGCTTCCAATCACCGGGGAATACGCGGGCGACGGGATTGCCCCTGATCTTCGGCGAGTTGAGGTTGACGCGCGGCGACTCGAACGGCTCGTAGTGCACGGGCAGCGGTCCGTCGCGCATCAGCGCGCGGGTGTAGATGCGCCCGACGCCTTCCTCCGTCAGGATGAAAGGCCCGACGCCCTTCGACGGCGGCACATTGATGCCGTAGTCCGGCACGTCGAAACCGATCCACTTCGTCCCGTTCCACTCGACGAGCTTGCGGCTGTCATCCCAGGGCTTGCCGTTCACGTCGGCCGACGCGCGATTGTAGAGGATGCGCCGATTGGCCGGCCACGAGAACGCCCAGCCCGGTGCGATGCCGGCATCGCCAGGATCGGCGGTGTCGCGGCGCGCCATGACGTTGCCGGCTTCCGTGAACTGCCCGGCGTAGATCCAATTGCCGCACGCCGTCGATCCGTCATCCTGCAACTGGGCGAAGGAGTCGAGCTGACGACCGGCCGCCAGCATCTTGGTCGGATCGAGCGGGTCCTTGACAGGGGCCAGCGTGTATCCGTTCACTTCCTTGGCGATCTCCAACGGTGACGGCTTCTCCGCGTCGAGGTAGGGCCAGTTCAAGTTCTGGATCGCGTCGGGGAACGCGCCGCCCTCCTTGTCGTAGAGCTTGCGCATGCGCGTGAACACGCCGGCGATGACGTCGATGTCCGAGCGGGTCTCCCACGGTGCGTCCTGCGCCGGCTCGTGCCATTGCAGCCAACGGCTGGAGTTCGCCAGCGAGCCCTCGTCCTCGGCGAACAGGGTGATCGGGAGCTGGATGACCTCCGTCATCACCTTGGACGGATCGATCGGGTTAAACTCGCCGTGATCCTCCCAGAAGCGCGCCGTCTCGGTTTCGAGCGGGTCCATCGTGATCAGGAACTTCAGCTTCGACAGCGACTCGCGGACCTTGTTCTTGTCCGGGATCGACATGAGCGGGTTGAAGCCCTGGCAGATGTAGCCGTTCATCTTGCCTTCGTGCATCAGGTCGAAGGCCTTGAGCACGTCGTAGGACGTGTCGAGCTTGGGCAGGTAGTCGTAGGCGAACTGGTTCTCGGGCGTCGCCGCCTTGCCGTACATCGCCTTCTGGAAGGAGATGAAGAACTTCCCGTAGTTCTGCCAGTAGCTCGTCTGCCCGGGCCGCATCGGCTTGAACTGCCGCTTCTGCATGTAGGTCGGGTAGTCCACCTCCTTGTCGAGCGGCAGGGAAAGGTAACCCGGCATCATGTTCGACAGCAGGCCGATGTCGGTCAGGCCCTGGATGTTGGAATGGCCGCGCAGCGCGTTCATGCCACCGCCGCGCACGCCGATGTTGCCCAGCAGGAGCTGGACGATCGTCATAGCGCGGATGTTCTGCGAGCCGCTGGAATGCTGGCACCAGCCGAGCGCGTAGAGCGACGTCATCACCCTGTTGGGCGCCGCCGTGCTCGCCATGATCTCGCAAATCTTGAGGAACTTGTCCGCCGGCGAACCGGTGATGCGCGAGACGAACTCCGGCGTGTACTGCTTGACGTGCTCCTTCAGCAGGTTGAGCACGCAGTGCGGGTGCTGCAAGGTCATGTCGACCTGCGCGAACCCGTCCTCGCCGATCACGTACTCCCAGCTGCCCTTGTCGTAGTCGCGCTTGCCCTCGTCGTAGCCGGAGAACAGGCCATCGGCGTAGGAGAACTCCGGCCTCACGATGAAGGCGGCGTTGGTGAAGTTCTTGACGTACTCGTGCTGCAGCTTGTCGTTGTCGAGCAGGTACTTCATGACGCCGCTGAGGAACGCGATGTCGGTTCCCTGGCGGATCGGGCAGTACATGTCCGCGACCGAGGCCGTGCGCGTGAAGCGCGGGTCGATGACGACGAGCTTGGCGTTATTGTGCGCCTTGGCCTCGACCACCCACTTGAAGCCGCACGGATGCGCTTCCGCCGGGTTGCCGCCCATGACGATGACGACGTCGGCGGACTTCAAGTCCATCCACGTCTGGGTCATCGCGCCGCGACCGAATGCTGGAGCCAGACTGGCTACCGACGGTCCGTGTCAGACGCGCGCCTGGTTGTCTATCGCCAGGATGCCCATGCCGCGCGTCCACTTCCAGGTCAGGTACGCGGTCTCGTTGGTGCTCGCGGAGGCGGCGAGCATGCCGGTGGTCACCCAGCGGTTGACCGTCGTCCCGTCGGAGTTCGTCGCCTGGAAGTTCTTGTCGCGATCGTCCTTCAGCAGTCGGGCGATGCGGTCGAGCGCGTAGTCCCAGCTGACCCGCTCCAGCTTGTCGGAGCCCGGCTTGCGGATCATCGGGTACTTGGTGCGCGTGTCGGAGTGGATGAAGTCGAGCAGCGCCGCGCCCTTGGGGCAGAGCGTGCCGCGGTTGACCGGATGGTCGGGGTCGCCCTCGATGTGGAGGACGGACGCCTTGGCGTTCTTGGAATGGTCGCCGAGGCCGTACACGAGGACGCCGCAGCCCACCGAGCAATACGGGCAGTTGTTGCGGGTCTCCGTCGTGCGCGACAGCTTGTAGGGGCGGACCGACGCCGCCAGCGCCTGCTCCGCACCCGCGAAGCCGAATGCGCCCAAAGTTGACGCGGCCAGTCCGGCGGAAGCCCCGCCGAGGAAGCCGCGTCGCGAAACCATGTTCATGGGCATATCCCAGGTTGGAACTCGTCAAAAAAGCAAATGACACAAACTCGATCGGCAGGGAAGGTCCGACGACTGGCTAAGACTGCAGTTTCATGACGCAGGCGGGTGCCGAGCCGTCCCCTGGCATGAAACGGGGTCGTCGTGAACGGCTCGGCGCCGCGCTTGAAGCGGCGGACGACGGATCGACGCGACACGCTCGGGATCGCCTTCGGATCCGCCAGCGCGACGCCGCTCTCCAATTTCGCCTTAATGAACCGTTAAGATCACCCCGTTGGCGTCGAGTCTGCGGGTGGAGGTTGCTTATGCGTCACTTAGTTCGTCGTGGCTCGAAGTCATGCGGTGGCAAGCCGCGGGACCACGCGTCGTCCGCCAACCCGGCGTCGATGGGGTCGGCTCGCCTCGCCGTCGCCATCGCGTTGGCCGTCATGGCGTCAGGCGCGGCGCAGGCCCAGCAGGCGGAAGACAAATGCTCGGGCCTCGCCTGCTTGTTCGGCCAAGCGAACCCGCCGGTTGCCCGGCTGGCACCGGTGACTCCCGCCCCGGCCGACCCGGTCGACGCCGCCGTGACGAACCCCGCGGCAGACAAGACGATGAAGGCGTCCAAGCCGGCCCGTCCCGTCATAACCATCGCCGCGAGGGCGACCGAGATGGGCCGCCTGAAGGGACTGGCGGCCGCGCTGCCGCGCGAGCGCATCAGGATCGTGCCGTTGGTGGACGCGAGCGAAGCCGTGAACGCGGACTTCACCGTCTCGGAGGCGCTCGGCGCCGCCGGCACCAACGGCAAAGCCAGACTCTTCACCGAGCCACTGCACATCGTGGCGGGCGAAAAGATCCACACGGTCGCCGATCTCGCCGGCAAGGTGGTCGGCTTCGCCGGCAACGGCGGACCGGGGGAGAACGCGGCGCGGCAGGCCTTCGCGTCGCTGAACATCAAGGTGACCGAGACGCCGCTCGATCTCGCCAACGCGCTCGACGGCCTGTCGACAGGAGACATCGACGCCGTGGTGGTCCTCGCGCCGCAGCCGGTCGCGCAACTCGAGGCCGTGAAGGCGCCCGGGCTTCATCTCCTCGCGTGGCCCGACGGCGGAACACTCCCCGAAGGGGCCATCGTCACGTCGATCGAAGGCGATCATTATCCCGCCCTCGCCAAGCCTGGCCAAACCATCCGGGCGTTGGGCCTCGACGCCGTGCTGACCCTCAGCGCCAAGGGCGCCAAGGTTCCGGCGGCCCGAGCCTTCCTCGCCAGCTTGTCGCAGAACGCGGTCGCCTTGTCGAAGCACGGCTTCGATCTTCTGAGGGCCGAGAGCGGCAGGCGGAGCGGCAACCAGTTGGCGAGCGCCGAGCGCCGCTGAGGGCGAGCGTCGAGCGACCTTGCTCCGGCGTCTCGGGGTTGAGATAACGCCGTCGCCGATGTTCTTGCGCTTCAGCCGATGTTCTTGCGCTTCAAAGGTCTGCTTCCATGCGTGCACGCCGTTCGCTCCTCGCCCCGGTCCTCGGCATCCTCGGCGCCCTTCTCGTTTCTCCGCCCGCCACGCGCGCGGGCGAGATGAGCTTCCGCGCGGTCCGCCTGAGCAGCAGCCAGGTCTGCGGCGACACCTGTCCCGCCGCGATCGAGGCTTATGGCCAGATCACGTCCAACACGCCCGGGCGCTTCCTCGCGTTCTTGCAAAGCCAGGGTAACGTTCAGAAGGTCGTTTTCCTCGAATCGCCGGGTGGCAGCGTGCTGGCGTCGATGGCATTCGGCACACTGCTGCGCCAACTCGGTGCGACCGTCGTCGTCGCCCGCGTCGACGAGGATGGTGCGGGCGGCGCGGTGATAGCGAGCGGACAATGCTTCTCGGCTTGCGTCTACGCCTTCATAGGCGCCCGCAAGCGGGTCGTTCCGGACCGGAGCCAGGTCGGCATCCATCGCATGTTCCTCGTGGAGGAGGGGGTCGATGCCAGCGGCACCACGCTGATCCGCCGCCGCCGCTTCGACAACGGCGACATGCGGACCATTCTCATGCGCTACACCGGCCGCATGGGTGTGAGTCCGGGACTGATCGAGGCCGCCGAGCGCGTGTCGCCGGACGATCTGAGGATCTTGTCGCGCGCCGAGCTTCGCCGCTGGCACCTCGCGGCGTCCACCTTCTGAGATCCCGCTTAATCGGCCTGGGTTCTTGACTTGGACCCGGCCGTTTCGTATCCGACACGCCTCGCTGGGCGACGATCTCGCGGGGGAGTAGCTCAGTTGGTTAGAGCGCCGGCCTGTCACGCCGGAGGTCGCGGGTTCGAGTCCCGTCTCTCTCGCCAACGCCGCGAAGATCATCCACGCACATCGGCCTCGACCGTCGCGCCTGAGCGGGCCGGGCATCCTCGTCGACGGGGTGCCACCTGAGTCGCGTCGGGGCGGTCCGTGGTCGCGCTGGGCCTCGCGTGCCCCATCTGGAGCGTTCGATTGAGCGTGCGTGGCCCGCATCGATGCCACGGTTTCGATTGTTTCAGGGTGTCGCAACCTGGACGATGCCGCGATGGCTCGATGTCGCGTCAGCTTTTCCCCGGAGCATCGGCACGACGCGTGCGCAACGCTTTTCGGACAAACCCGTCGTGCTGCAACAACTTAGAGCCTCCGGCCGGGTCCACAACCCGCCACGAGGCTCCAAGAACCGACGCGCGCTTGCGAGCCGACGCAATCGACCTTCGACACCGCAACGGCTGATCCGAGAACCGCCGGTCCTTGTCGAGCCGATGCCTAGCTCCGGTCGGTCGCCGGGTCGCTGCGCGTCGGCGTCGGCAGTTTCGGCGGGTTGCCGAGACGCCGATCGAGATACAGGCCGATCTCCTCGATCAGCGGCTCGACCCGGTTCTCGAAGAAGTGGTTGGCACCCGGCACGACCGCGTGCTCGATCAGGATGCCTTTCTGGGTTTTCAGCTTCTCGATGAGGCCCATCACCTCCTTCAAAGGTGCGACGCGATCGATGTCGCCGTGCACGAACAGGCCCGAGGACGGGCAGGGCGCGAGGAACGAGAAGTCGAAGCGGTTGGCGGGTGGCGCGACGGATATGAAGCCCTCGATTTCCGGCCGACGCATCAGCAGCTGCATACCGATCCAGGCTCCGAAAGAGACGCCGGCGATCCAGCAGGCGCGGGCCTCCGGATTGATCGTCTGCGCCCAGTCGAGCGCCGCCGCCGCGTCCGACAGCTCGCCCGAGCCGTGATCGAACGCGCCCTGGCTGCGACCGACGCCGCGGAAGTTGAAACGAAGAACGGAGAAGCCGCGCTCGGCGAACGCGTAGTACAGGTTGTAGACGATCTGGTTGTTCATCGTGCCGCCGAACTGCGGATGCGGGTGCAGGATGATGGCGATCGGCGCGTTGCGCTTGGCGGCGGGATGGAACCGGCCTTCCAGCCGGCCCGCCGGTCCGTTGAAGATGACTTCAGGCATGGGTGCTCCGGTGGACGCCGCGACGGCGCGACCACGATGGTGTATGGGTCGAGACCCTCCGCGACGCGATCGCCTGCTTGACGTGTTGCGCCGCGACGCCTAGACCGTTAGAATAATTCTAACAGAAATGGCCTTGCACGAACACGTGGCCATTCGCGTAACTCGTCGCTCCACGAGCCTCGATCCCGTCGTCCAGTCCGGGCGACGTCGGCGTTCTAGCACGAGGGCCTACGCGAATTGCAAGGTTTAAGACCGCTCGGGTCGCTCGACCTCGCCACCGCCCGGCTGCCTACGGCGTATCGTAGCCTCGACGCGGTCATCGGGTCGGGATCGCCTCGGGACGGGGACGGTTTGTCGAACACGGATGAAGCGCCGATGCGATATCGCGCCTACCTCGACCACAACGCGACGACGCCGCTGCATCCGGCGGCGCGCGACGCGATGATCACCGCCTTCGATACCTACGGCAACCCGTCGTCGGTGCACGCGGAGGGCCGCGCGGCGCGCGCCATCGTCGATCGGGCAAGGCGCGACGTCGCCGACATGGTCGGCTGCTTGGGCGAGGACGTGATCTTCACCTCATGCGGCACCGAGGCGCTTAACATCGCGCTCACACCGGGATTCGGCGTCGAGGAAACCGGATGCGAGGTCCTGCTGATCGGTGGCGGCGAGCACCCGGCGGTCGGCCTCGGGCACCGCTTCGGGGACCGCGTGGCCACGCTGCCGATGGACGCCGACGGCGTCCTCGACCTCGCCGGGCTCGCGGCGGCGCTGCGGCATCGGCACGGCCGGCGCGTCATGCTGGCGCTGCAGGCCGCCAACAACGAGACCGGCGTCATCCAGCCCGTGCGCGCGGCGGCCGACATGGTGCACGCGCACGGAGGGCTCGTCGTTTGCGACGCGGTCCAGGCGGCCGGCAAGATCGCCTGCGATATCGAGGCCTTCGGTGTCGATGCGCTGGCCGTGTCCGCCCACAAGATCGGTGGCCCGAAAGGGGTCGGCGCCCTTTGTTTCGGGCGTTCGCGACACCATCTCAACCACGGCGCCGTGAGGGGCGGCGGACAAGAGCGCGGCCTTTCGGCGGGGACGGAGAACATCGTCGGCATCGCCGGCTTCGGCGCCGCCTGCCGGGCGGCGACCGCGTCCGTGGCCGCGGGGGGCGGCAAGGTCGAGGCGTTCCGTGATGCCATCGAACGGCATGTCGCGGAAATCTCTGCCGGTGCGGTGGTCTTCGGGAGCGCCGCGCCGAGGCTGCCGAACACCGTGTGCTTCGCCGTGCCGGGCTACGACGCTCAGGTCCTGATGATGAACCTCGACCTCGCGGGTGTCGCCGTCTCCGCCGGGTCGGCCTGCGCGTCCGGCAAGGTCAAGGCGTCCCACGTGCTGACCGCCATGGGGGTCCGCCCCGAGCTGGCGGGAAACGCCTTGCGGGTCAGTACCGGCCGGACGACCGGCGACAAGGATGTCGAGCTGTTCGCGAGCGCTTTCGCGGCGGCGTTGAAGACGATGGCGCCCGGGGCAGCGGGCGCGTCGAGGATGAGGGTGCCGCTTATCGCGGCTTGAACGAGGCCGACGGTGGGATGCCGTCGAGCCATGGAGATTTGGGTATGGCAGCCGTCCAGGAGACCGTCGATCGCGTCAAGTCGATCGATGTCACGGAGTACAAGTATGGTTTCTCGTCGATCATCGAGATGGACAAGGCACCCAAGGGGCTCAACGAGGACATCGTCCGCCTCATCTCGGAGAAGAAGAACGAGCCGGACTGGCTGACCGAATGGCGCCTGGAGGCGTACCGTCGCTGGCTGACCTTGGAAGAGCCGGACTGGGCGCGCGTCAACTATCCCAAGGTCGAGTTCAACGAGCTGCATTATTACGCGGCGCCGAAGAGCCATGCCGGGCCGAAGTCGCTCGACGAGGTCGATCCCGAGTTGCTCAAGGTTTACGAGAAGCTTGGCATCCCGCTCTCCGAGCAGGAGGTGCTCGCCGGCGTCGAGGGGGCCGCGCAGCGGCGCGTCGCGGTCGACGCGGTGTTCGACTCGGTGTCGGTCGTCACGACCTTCAAGAACGAGCTCGCCAAGGTTGGCGTCGTCTTCTGCCCGATCTCGGAAGCGGTCCACACCCATCCCGAGCTCGTCAAGAAGTACCTCGGTTCGGTCGTGCCGACGTCCGACAACTACTACGCGACGCTGAACGCCGCCGTGTTCTCCGACGGGTCGTTCGTCTACATCCCCAAGGGCGTGCGCTGCCCGATGGAGCTGTCGACCTACTTCCGCATCAACGAGCAGAACACCGGGCAGTTCGAGCGCACCCTCATCATCGCCGACGAGGGTTCGTACGTGTCGTACCTGGAAGGGTGCACGGCGCCCAAGCGCGACGAGAACCAGCTGCACGCCGCCGTCGTCGAGCTGATCACGCACGACGACGCCGAGATCAAGTACTCGACGGTGCAGAACTGGTATCCCGGCGACAACGAGGGCAAGGGCGGCATCTACAACTTCGTCACCAAGCGGGGCGACTGCCGCGGCAAGAACTCGAAGATCTCGTGGACGCAGGTCGAGACCGGCTCGGCGATCACCTGGAAGTATCCCTCGTGCATCCTGCGCGGCGACGGCTCGCGGGGCGAGTTCTACTCGATCGCCATCTCGAACGGCTACCAGCAGGTCGATTCCGGCTCCAAGATGCTGCACCTCGGCAAGAACACCACCAGCCGCATCATCTCCAAGGGCATCTCGGCCGGCCGCTCGCAGAACACCTACCGGGGGCAGGTTTCCGCGCACCGCAAGGCGACCGGCGCGCGCAACTTCACCAACTGCGACTCGCTGCTGATCGGCAACGATTGCGGCGCCCATACCGTGCCCTACATCGAGGCGCGCAACGACTCGGCGCAGTTCGAGCACGAGGCGACGACCTCCAAGATCTCCGACGACCAGCTGTTCTACTGCCAGCAGCGCGGCCTGTCGGCGGAGGAGGCGACGGCGCTGATCGTCAACGGCTTCGTCCGCGACGTGCTTCAGCAGCTGCCGATGGAGTTCGCGGTGGAGGCGCAGAAGCTGATCGCGATCTCCCTCGAAGGCAGCGTCGGCTAGGTCGCCGCACGCCGCCTTTCGGCGAAGGGGACGGGTGCCACCCATCCCCGCCGTTCATCCTTCCCGACCGAACACGACGGACCCGTAATGCTGGAAGTCAGAAACCTCACCGTCTCGATCGGCGAGCGCAAGATCCTCGATGGCCTCGACCTCGTCGTCAGGGACGGCGAGGTGGCCGCCCTCATGGGTCCGAACGGCACCGGCAAGTCGACGCTCTCCTACGTCATCGCCGGCAAGCCGGACTACGAGGTCGAGTCCGGCGAGGTCCTGCTCGACGGCGCCAACATTCTCGAGATGGAGCCGGACGAACGCGCCGCCCACGGCGTGTTCCTGGCCTTCCAGTACCCGGTCGAGATTCCCGGCGTCGGCACCATGACCTTCCTCAAGGCGGCCCTCAACGCGCAGCGCAAGGCGCGCGGCGAGGACGAACTGACGACCCCGGCCTTCATCAAGAAGGTCAACGACGCCGCCGCCCTGCTGGGCATGCCCAAGGACATCCTCAAGCGCGCCCTCAACGTCGGCTTCTCCGGCGGCGAGAAGAAGCGCATGGACATCCTGCAGATGGCGCTGCTGGAGCCGACGATGGCGATCATGGACGAGACCGACTCCGGTCTCGACATCGACGCGATCCGCATCGTGTCCGAGGGGGTGAACCAGTTGAGGAGCGCCAAGCGCAGCTTCCTGCTGATCACCCACTACCAGCGCTTGCTGAACTACATCGTGCCCGACACCGTGCACGTCATGTCGGGAGGCAGGATCGTGCGCTCCGGCGGCAAGGAACTCGCGCTTGAACTCGAGCGGAGCGGCTACCGCGACTACGTGAAGGCGGCGGCGGAATAATCATGCCGGCTCGCATCGTTTCCTCGCGTACCGACGCCGAAGTCGCCCTGGCCGACGCGTTCGGCGCCGCCAAGGCCGGCCTGCCCGGCACCGAAGCCGTCCGGCGCCTGCGCGAAGCGTCCTTCGGCGCGTTCGCCAGCGCTGGGTTGCCCCACCGCCGGCTGGAGGCGTGGCACTACACCGATCTGCGGTCGATCATGGGCGAGGCGTTGCCGGTCGCCGCCAAACCCGACGGGCGCGCGTTCGGGCCGATCAACCAGGAGCTTGCCGGCCGGCCGAGCCTCGGCGGTGGTCGCCTCGTGGTGGTCGACGGCACGTTCGTGCCCGCGCTCTCCGATCCGCTGCCGGAGGGCGCCATCGTGCGTTCCCTCGTCGACGTGCTGGGCGAGGGCCGCGCCGACCTGCTCGACCTGCTCGCCGCCGCCGACTTCGGGGAGGGCGACGCCATCCTCGCCTTGAACGCGGCGATGATGCAGGACGGCGTGGTGATCGAGGTCGCGCCGGGCGCGGCGATCGCCGCGCCGATCGAGATCGTCTACGCCTCCGCGCTCGATCGACCGGCGGCGTGCTTCGTCCGCTCGCTCGTGGTGGTCGGCGCGGGCGCCAAGGTCCGGATCGCGGAGTCGAGCCTCGGGGCGGGCGGCCGCGTCGGTCACACCTTCGGATGCCTGATCTTGGAGGTCGGCGACGACGCGGTGGTCGGCCACACCTCGGCGGTGACGCGCACGCGGCCCGGCAGCGTCAGGCTCGACTCCTTCGTGGCCGACCTCGGCAGCCGCGCGCGGCTCGACAGCTTCGCGCTGATCGACGGCAAGGGTCTCGTGCGCCGCCAGCTGTTCATGCGCTTCTCCGGCGACGACGCGAAGGCGGCGTTGCGCGGCGTGTCGCTGCTGCGGGGACGCGAGCACGCCGATACGACGCTCGACGTCGTCCATCGCGGGCTCGGCTGCGAAGGCCGCGAGACGTTCCGCTACATCCTCGACGACGCGGCCGTCGGCGTCTTCCAGGGACGCATCCGCGTCGAGAAGCAGGCCCAGAAAACCGACGGCAAGATGATGAGCCGCGCCTTGCTGCTTTCCGACGACGTCGCCATGTACAACAAGCCGGAGTTGGAGATCTTCGCCGACGATGTCGTCTGCGGCCACGGCGCGACGGTCGGCAGCCTCAACGAGGACCAGCTCTTCTACCTGCAGGCGCGCGGCATCGCCAAGGCGCAGGCCGAGGCGCTGCTTCTCGAGGCCTTCGCGGCGGAGATGGCCGACGATATCGGCCACGGGAGCTTGACGGCGATGTTCCGGGCGGAGATCGCCCACTGGCTCGATGAACGGGCCGGCGCGGGCAAGACGGGCGCCGGCAAATCCGGCTCGGCCGGAAATAGCTAAACGGCGACCAGCCTCGATCGGTGCCTCGCGGCGCGAACGGCGGCCCGACACAAGGATCCCGGATGACCCATGATTCCGCTTCGCAGCCGCTGAACGTCGAGAAGATCCGGGCGGACTTCCCGATCCTGGCGACGAAGGTCTACGGCAAGCCGCTCGTCTACCTCGACAACGCGGCCTCCGTGCAGAAGCCGCGCTGCGTCGTCGACCGCATGGTCGAAGCGACCTTCGGCGAGTACGCCAACGTCCATCGCGGGCTGTACTACCTCGCCAATGCCGCGACCGATAATTTCGAGGCGGCGCGCGAGAGCGTGCGCGCGTTCCTCAACGCCGAGTCGCTGGAGGAGATCGTCTTCACCAAGTCGTCGACGGAGGCGATCAACATCGTGGCCGCCACCTACGGGCGCGAGCACATCCGTGAGGGCGACGAGATCGTGCTGTCGATCCTCGAGCATCACGCCAACATCGTGCCCTGGCACTTCCTGCGCGAGCGCACCGGCGCCGTGCTGAAGTGGGTCGATTGCGACGACGACGGCAACATCACCGCTGAGGACTTCGCCCGCGCGATGACGCCGCGCACCAAGATGGTCGCGGTGACCCACATGTCGAACGTCACCGGCACGATCCTTCCCATCAAGGAAATCGTCGCGCTGGCGCACGAGCGCGGCGTGCCCGTGCTCGTCGACGGGTCGCAGGGTGCCGTCCACCTCGACGTCGACGTGCGGGACCTTGGCGCCGACTTCTACGTCATGACCGGCCACAAGCTCTACGGCCCGACCGGCATCGGCGTGCTCTACGGCCGCAGGCCGTGGCTGGAGACGCTGCCCCCCTACAATGGCGGCGGCGAGATGATCGCCGAGGTGACGAAGGACGCCGTCACCTACAACGATCCGCCGCACCGCTTCGAGGCCGGCACCCCGCCGATCATCCAGGCGGTCGGGCTCGGCATGGCGCTCGACTACATGCGCTCGATCGGCCGCGGGAAGATCGCCGCGCACGAGGAGGCGCTGGGCAACTACGCGATGGAGCGTCTCGGCGCGATGAATTCCGTCAGGATCTTCGGCAAGTCCAAGGACAAGGGGGCCATCGTGTCCTTTGAGATGAAGGGCGCGCACGCCCACGATGTCGCCACCATCATCGATCGTTCGGGCGTGGCGGTTCGCGCCGGCTCGCACTGCGCGATGCCGTTGCTGCAGCGGTTCGGCGTCACCTCGACCTGCCGGGCCTCCTTCGCCATGTACAACACGATGGAAGAGGTCGATAAGCTGGCCGAGGCGTTGGTGAAGGCGGAAGGGTTGTTCGCTTGATGCGCGTGAGGTGGGAACGATGACGGAAGCCGCCCAGGACGTGTTACCGAACACGCCAAGCTGGACCTTCGATCCGGCGATCGCCGAGACCGAGAAGGCTCGGTTTCAGGATGAGATCATCGCCGCCTGCAAGACGGTGTACGATCCCGAGATTCCGTGCGACATCTACGAGCTTGGCCTGATCTACAAGGTCGCCGTGCCGGACTCGCGGATGATCGCGATCGAGATGACGCTGACCGCGCCCGGTTGCCCGGTCGCCGGCGACATCATGCAATCGGTCGAGGAAGCCATCGGCGGCGTCCAGGGCGCGATGGGCGCGACGGTCGACCTCGTCTTCGACCCGCCGTGGGACCAGGGTCGCATGTCCGACGAGGCGCGCGTCTCCCTCGACATGTTCTAGGCTCGCGAACGGCGGGCTTCCACCCTCGGCTCGATGGTCCTATATCGGGCTGACAGTACCGGAGAGTTCCCTTTGGCCCGCTCGCGTTTCGCCGTGATGTCGATGACCGAGGCCGCCGCCGAGCGCGCGCGCGGCCTGATCGCCAACGCCGACCGGCCGGTGATCGGCCTGCGCGTCGGTGTCAGGAACGGCGGTTGCGCCGGCATGTCCTACACGGTCGAGTTCGCCGAGGCGAAGAACCCGTTTGACGAGGTTGTCGAGGACAAGGGCGTCACGTTGCTCGTCGATTCCAAGGCGCTGATGTTCCTTCTCGGCACCACCCTCGACTACGAGACCACCAAGCTCGCCTCGACCTTCACGTTCCGTAACCCGAACCAGGTGTCGGCCTGCGGTTGCGGCGAGTCGGTCTCGATTCAGCCGGCGTCGATGCCCGAGACCCACGCCTGACGCAGGTCATGCCGAGTGTCGGCTGCGCCCACCGGACATGGCCGACCCTCGCGTTCGCCTCCCACGGTGGCGGTGTGCGATCCCGTCGCGGGTGCGGCGCGGGACGCCCTTGACCGAGCTTGTCGCCTTCGCGACCTCGGCGTAAGACATTCCCGCCTTCTCACCCCTGCCGATGGCGAGCGGGACAGCCACGACTCCTGACGCATGACGCATCCTGACGCGATAATGTGTGTGCCGGTCTCGCTTTTGCGTCGGGCGGGGTCAGCGTTGGACGACGACGCGGGTGCCGACGCGGACGCGATCGTAGAGGTCGCTCACGTCCTGGTTGGTCATGCGGATGCAGCCCGACGACACGGCCTGGCCGATCGTCTCCGGCTCGTTCGAGCCGTGGATGCGGAACAGGCTGCCGCCGAGGTACATCGCGCGCGCCCCGAGCGGATTGTTGATGCCGCCGTTCATGTGTCGTGGCAGGTCCGGGCGGCGCCTCAGCATCTGCGGCGGCGGGGTCCAGCCGGGCCATTGCTGCTTGGCGACGATCGTCTTCGTGCCGGCCCAGGTGAAACCGGGACGACCGACGCCGACCCCGTACTTGAGCGCCTGCCCGCCGGGCTGGACGAGGTAGAGCCGGCGCTCCGACATGGAAATGATGATGGTGCCGGGCGGCTGGTGGCCGACGTAGGACACGAGCTCGCGCGGGGGCGCCACCGTGCCGGCCGGTGTGCCCTCGAACGGCTTGGTCAGGAAGTCGAAGAGGTCCGCCCTGGCCGGCGCGGCGCCGGTCGCGAGGATCGTGGCGGCGAGGCTCGCGAATATCAAACGTCGTCGCGTCGTCATGCCGCTCTCTCCTCGGAACCGCCAGGCGCGGGCGCTTCGGGATTCCTTGTTCGACGCGCGACCCGGGCTTGGCAATCCTCGCGGGCGCCTCTCCTGCGGCTTTCCGACGAACGTGGCGGGACGGCAACAACCATCCCGATCCCCGGAGCGCCTTCGGCCTGCCTCGCGACGCGGGAAGCCACGCCGGGGCGTCGCGGCGTCGCCTTGATTTGCCAAGCCTTACCGGCTAGGTCCAATCCATCCCTCCGAGCGCGTAGCTCAGCCGGTAGAGCATCTGACTTTTAATCAGAGGGTCTCGGGTTCGAACCCCGACGCGCTCACCAGGGGTGTGGTCGTTTGCCGGGCGTCGGATTGCCACTGGCGCCGGAACGGGATCCCTCCGGTTTCCTTGGGCGCGCCGTACCGCCCGGCGGACCGTCCCCGCCCTCGCGGCAAGCCCCGTGACGAGGCCAGCCCCCGGCGCGACCAGGGCCAGGGATCAACTGCTCAGCGCGCTGAGCACGCGCGCCCAGGAGCGCGCGCCTTTGTGGAACGAGCTCATCTCGTATTTCTCGTTGGGCGAGTGCATGCGGTCGTCGTCCACGCTGAAGCCGATCATCAAGGAATCCATCTTGAGCGCGCTCTTGAACGCGCCGACGATCGGGATCGAGCCGCCGCAGCCGGCCATGACGGGTTCGCGGCCCCATTCGGCGTGCAACGCGCGGCGTGCCCGGTTCAGCGCCTCGGACGTGAAGGGCAGGCTGATCGCCCCCGACGCGCCGTGGGGGATGAACACCGCCTCGCAATCGTCGGGCAGGCGCTTCCTCACGAAGGTGCGGAACGCCGCCAGGACCGCCTCCGGGTTCTGCTTGGCGACCAAGCGGAAAGAGAATTTCGCGCTGGCCTGCGCCGGCAGCACGGTCTTCATGCCCTTGGCGGTGTAGCCGCCGGTGATTCCGTTGATCTCGCAGGTCGGGCGCGACCAGATCATCTCCAGCACGGTGCGGCCCCGCTCGCCGGCCGGCACCGAGAGGCCGACGTCGCCGAGGAACTTGGCGCCGTCGAAGCGCAGCGCGTGCCACTGGTCGGCGATGTCGGTCGGCAACTCGACGACATCGTCGTAGAAGCCGGGGATGGTCACCCGCCCCGACGCGTCGTGGAGGTCGGCGATGATGTTGGCGAGCACTCGGATCGGGTTGATCGCCGGACCGCCGAACATGCCGGAATGCAGGTCCCGGTCCGCCGCCTTGATGACCACCTCCTCGCCGGCGAGGCCGCGCAGCATGGTGGTGATGGCCGGCGTGTGCGCGTCCCACATCAGCGTGTCGCAGACCAGCGCCACGTCGGCGCGCAGCTCCTTGGCGTTGGCGGCGAGGAAGGGCGGCAGCGAGGGCGACCCGCTCTCCTCCTCGCCTTCCAGCAGCACGGTGACGTGGCAGGGGAGCGAACCCGCCTCGGTGAAGGCGCGACAGGCCTCGACGAAGGTCATCAGCTGCCCCTTGTCGTCGGCGGTGCCGCGCCCGACCAGCTGCTTGCCCGACGGCGCGTCGGCGACGCGCGGCTCAAAGGGCGGCGTCGTCCACAATTCCAGGGGATCGGCCGGCTGCACGTCGTAGTGGCCGTAGAAGAGGACGTGCGGCACGTCCGAGCGCGGGGCCTTGGCGTGGGCGACGACCATGGGGTGCCCCGTCGTCGGGCGTACGCCGGCCTGAAAGCCGATGGCGTTGAGCTGGTCGGCCGCCCAGGTCGCGGCGCGCTCGCACTCGCTGCGGTAGGCCGGGTCGGTCGAGATCGAGGGAATGGCGACGAACTCGAACAAACGCGCCACGGCGGCGTCCATGTTCCCATCGATCCTGGCGAGGACGGTTTCGAGTGACGGCATGGGAGCTCCCTTCACGGCGGCTGCGCTCGGCTCGTGGTATCCTAGATCGGCGTCGCGCCCATAGGGAATGCGTTGGGTTCGGAGCGAAATCGAGCGATAACGCCGTGCCGGATCCGCCGCCGGCAGGCCGCCGATCTGTGCTGGAGCGTGAGCATGCGGCTACGCGCCGACTTCTGGGTCTCCGCCTATATCAGGCGCTGCGAGGTCGAGGGGGCTTCCGCCTACCTGCGGCGGCGCGGCGTGGCGGAGGCCGGCGCGGTCCACGTGAAGCTCGATCGCCTCGACGGCCGGGCGGCATTGTTCGGGCCGGCGCCGCAATCGGGCGCCGCGAACGGGGGGGAGCGTCGGTTCATCCGCCTGCATAAGGATGATTGGATCGAGCCGGCAGAGGTCGAGGCGCGGCTCCGCCGGGCGATCGGCTTCGACGCCGACCTCTGGATCGTGGAGGTCGAGGATCGCGCCGGCCGCTCCTTCCTCGATCTCGTCGAGGGTTGAGCGTCCTTTATGCAACAGGGTCCGATCACGCGCATTCCGGTGAGGTTTCCTTAACCGCGAACGGTCGAATGTCGGTCCGCCGGCGGCTCGCAGCCCGGCACGATCAACGGAGCGACAGGTGGACAACCTCATCGTCATGACGCCTCGGACCACGGGCCGCCGCGAACCTGTCGGCGGCAGCGCCGAGATCCTGTTCTTCACGGGGGTCAGATACTTTCGGCAGGTGGAGGAAGCCGCCTTCCTGCCGACGGCGCCGGTTCCGCGCCGACGCCGCTCCGCCAAGGCCAAGGCGTCCGAGGCCGCGCGGCTGGAGCAGCAGCACGCTTGAGCGACGGCAGGCTGCGCCGACGTTTCGGCCGCTCAACGGTTCTGCGAGACGCTCGTCGTGACGATCGGCTCCGGCGCGCAACTGACCGCCTTGATCCGTGCCTCGGCGTCCGCCAGCTCGCTCGGCCGCGCGACGAGGGCCGTCGCCAGCAGGAGCCCTTTGGAGGTGGGCGCCTGCAATCGAAGCTCGGAGGGCAGCGCCTCGTCCTCGTTGTCGCCCGCCTCGATGACCTTCAACTGATCGGCCGTCACCAGCCGGATGTCGATGGTGCCGTGCAGCGCCGAGCGATCGGTCATCGAGTAGAAGATGCGCCCGTCCGCCGCGCGGAACGAAAGGGTGAGCAGGCGACCATCCTCCGTTCTCGCCCGGACCCGGACCGGCGCCTTCGTCAGATCGAACACGCAAGCGCCCTGGACCGTGGACGGATCGGTGAACGGGATGGCTTCGGCACCACCGGCGCGGCTCGGCACCGGCAGGAACATCTCGTTGGGTTTGACACGGGCGCCGAGGCGGCTCACCGCGTCCTTGCTCGCGACCTCCGGCAGCAGGAGGATGGCGCTGAAGTGCGTCAGGCCCGCCGTGAGGACGACGACGGCGAGCGCGACGAGCGCCGCGACCAGCCCTTTTTCCCTCATCGGTTCCGCCTCGTCACAGCTCTCGACCTCTCACGACACCTGATCCTTCACCGGCAGCCGACCGTCTTGATCGTGGGCATCGCGCCGGCGTCGAGCACCGCCCCGATCGCGCTCAGTCCCGTGTCGTAGAGGCGCAGCATCAGGACATAGCGATCGGCGCCGCCGGTCGGCAGCCAGTTGCCGGCACGCGCGCCGGGGGACACCGTGATCACCACGGGGGCGTCGTTGCTCCGGAGCACCTCCGCCGAGGTGAAGCCGTGCCGCGCGGAGCCCCCTACCGGGAAGCCGTCAGGATCGAGCAGGCTCACCGTCCAGTAGCGCGCGGCCGGCATCGGTCCCCTGAGCGTGTAGTCGCACCGCGACGTCAGGCTCGACCCGTCGTTCGCCGTGGCGGCGACGAAGGTGAGACCTTCCGCCGAGCCGAGCGGGAGCAGGGACGAGCGCGCGATGGCGGCAAGCGCGTAGGGGTTCGACTCGCCCGTGTCCTCGCGCGGTCCGGCGCGCCAAGCCCCGACCGCCGCTCCCGACGTATTGCGGTCGAGCGCACCGACGGTGACGGCGAGGCCGAGCAGCACGCCCGCGAGCACCGCCAGCACCGTCCGGATCAAGGCCGCCACGGACCGCTCCTCGAGAAGCCGCCGGCCTGCCGAAGGGCGGCGGCGTCAAGGTGCGCGTTCACCGGAGGCCGATCGTCCGAGGCAACGGCCTCGCCGCCGCCTCTGGACGGTCGCGGACCGCGCGGCCGTCGTCGGGCTTGGTTGCCTTCTCCGGCTTGGGCGATTGGCCGAGGTCCTGCGGCTTGGTGGGCACGCCCCCCATCGCGGCGACGTGCATGGCGGCGGCGATGGTGCCGAGCGCGTCGACTGAAGCCTTGGACAGCATGACCGGCTGCTGCGCCACGCTGCCCAGTTCGGCCACGTCCGGCGGCGCGCCGGAGCCGCGGGGGGCCGGCTCGGGCCTCGGCGCTGGTGTCGAGGGCAGGCCCGGCACGGGCCTCGGCTCGACGTTCTGATGCGCGAAGGCCATGATCTCGTGCCAAGTCTGCGCCGGCAGCGTGCCGCCGGTCATCTGGTTCATGCCGCTGTTGTCGTCGTTGCCGTACCAGACGACCCCGACGTAGTTGCCGGTGAAGCCGCAGAACCAGGCGTCGTGGTAGTCGTTGGTGGTGCCGGTCTTGCCCGACACCAGGAAGCCGTCGAGGTTGGCGCGCCGTCCGGTGCCGCCGAGGACGACCTGGTGCAGCATGGTGTTGAGGTCGCCGACCGCGTTGGCGTCGACGACCTGCTCGGGCTTCGGCTGGTCCCGATCGTGTTCGTAGAGGACGTCGCCGCGTCCGTTGGTGACGGAGACGGTGGCGTAGGGAGCGGAGTGCTTGCCGCCGCTCGCGAAGGTCGCGTAGGAGGAAGCCTGATCCATGATCCGCAGCGCGTCCGCGCCGAGCGGCAGGGACACGGTGTCGGGCAGCGGGCTCGTGACCCCGACCTTGCGCGCCGTGACGACGACCTTCTCGCGGCCGATCTTGGACGCTTGCCACCCGCTGTGGCCGGCCTGCTCGCCGATCATCTGCGTCAATCGCACGGCGACGGTGTTCAACGATTCCTGGAGGCCGACGGTCAGCGTGATGTTGCCGGCCTTCTCGTCGTTGAAGTTGCGCGGGCACCAGTTGCCGATGCAGATCGGGCCGCCGTTGATCCGGCTGTTCGGCTTGAAGCCGGCCGCCATGGCGGTGAGGTACACGTACGGCTTGAAGGAGGAGCCGGGTTGGCGCAGCGCGTCCGTCGCGCGATTGAACTGGCTCGCGCCGTAGTCGCGACCGCCGACCATGGCGCGCACCGCGGCGCTCGGCTCCAGGATGACGGTCGCCGCCTGCTTGACGTGGAACGCGGGGCCGTACTGGCGCAGGTTGTTCTCGATCGTGTCGACGGCGAACTGCTGGATGCCGGGATCGAGCGCGAGACGGACGTTCAGCACGCGCTCGTTGCCGAACTTGCCGGCGGCGGCGAGGTCCTTGACCTCGTTGAACGCCCAGTCGAGGTACCAATCGGGGCTCGTGTCGCGCTGGCGGTCGACGGGGGTCGCGGGGTTGCGTTGCGCCGCGTAGATCTGGCCGGCGGTCAGGTAACCGGCATCGACCATGTTGTTCAGCACGTCATTGGCGCGCGCCCGCGCCGCCGGCAGGTTGATGGAGGGCGCATATTTCGATGGGGCCTTGAACAGGCCGGCGATCATCGCCGCCTCGGGCAGCGCGAGGTCGCGCACCGACTTGCCGAAGTAATACTGGGAAGCCGCCTGCACGCCGAACGTGCCGGCCCCGAGATAGACGCGGTCGAGGTACAGGCTGAGGATCTCGCGCTTGGACAGGTGCCACTCGAGCCACAGCGCGAGGAACGCCTCGCTGACCTTGCGCGAGATCGTCCGCTCGTTCGACAGGAACAGGTTCTTGGCGAGCTGCTGGGTCAGCGACGAACCGCCCTGCACGACGCCGTTGGCGCGCGTGTTGACGGTCAGCGCCCGCATCGTCCCCACGATGTCGATGCCGAAATGCTCGAAGAAGCGCCGATCCTCCGTGGCGACCACCGCGTGGATGAGGTTGGCCGGCAGCTCGTCGTAGGACACCGAATCGTCGTGGCGGATGCCGCGCCGGCCGACCTCCTGCCCGAAGCGGTCGAAGAAGGTGATCGCGAGGTCCTGCTTCTTCAGCCAGTCCTCCGACACCAGCTCGAAGGCCGGCATCGCCAGGGCCAGCATCACGAACCCGCCGGCGACCGAGATCGTCAGCGCCTCGCAGGCCAGTTCCACGCCCAGCCGCTTGGCGCCGGACACGTAGAAGCGGTCCATGAACATCGCGAAGGCTTCGTAGCCCTTGTGCGCGTCGCGGCCGCTTTCCCACAGCGTCGAGTCGAGCCAGGAATCCGCCGCCAGGAGGGCGCGCGCGACGCGCTTGGTGAAACGCGACGCGCGCAAACGCGCGAGCCGCGAGCGGCCGGCCGCGATCCAGCGCTCGAGCTCGGGAGACAGCTTGTTCAAGCTCGCCAACTCACGTCGCCATATCTTTCAAAGTCGCATGCCGGGCCGTCTTCGTCTTGACGCGACAGCCCGCGGAGAGCAAGCCGCGTTCGTCCCCGACGCCGTCGTGAACCGGGGCAATCCGCATGCCGCGTGAACCGTGCCGCAGTGGAACAGGAGATGCCTTGCGAAGACAGCCGAAACAAGGCGACCCTGCCGGCGGGGCGACGAGCGAAGGCGGACCGCCGGCGCCGGATGCGCCGTTCTGGCGCACGAAGACGCTGGAAGCGCTGACGCCGTGGGAATGGGAAAGCCTATGCGACGGTTGCGGGCGCTGCTGCCTGGTCAAGCTCGAGGATGAGGAGACCGGCGAGATCCTGAAGACGGATATCGCCTGCAAGCTGCTCGACGCCGGGAGCTGCCGGTGCCGATCCTACGGGCAGCGTCAGAAGAAGGTACACGACTGCATCAAATTGACGCCGGAAACGGTGCGTGCGATCCGCTGGCTTCCCTCGACCTGCGCGTACCGGCTCGTGCGCGAGGGCAAGCCCCTGCTGCCCTGGCACCCGCTCGTCAGCGGATCGCCGGACAGCGTCCACGAAGCCGGCATCTCGGTTCGCGGACGCGTCGGCGGCTCCGAACGGACGGTGAAGCTCCGCGACTACGTCGACCATATCGTCCGCGACGACGATTGATCGCCGCATCCGTGGTGTGGCGCCGACCGTCCATGGTTCCCTCGACGTTCACGGCTTATTCATGGCGGGGAGGGTAGCGTTCGACGATGAGGCTACCGGTCGGCACCTTCGCCCTCGCGCTGAGCGTCGCCGCCTGCGGCCAAGGGCTGGCTCAGGGGCTCGGGCGCCCGCGTGGGCCTGAGCCACCGCCCTACGTGATCGTCCCGGCACCGGGTTTAGAGGCCGGTCGGCGTCCGTTCCCCGAAGAATACCGCCCCGGCGCACCCCCGTTTCCGCCTCGCCCCGACATGGGCCAGCAGGACGCCGGACGCCGCTTCGAGCCGCCGGGCGGGCGCGTCTGCTTCGATCCGGCGGAGACGCGGGAGAAGATCGTGCAGCATCGTCTCGCCGACCCGCTCCGCGCCCTGCGCGACGGACGGTTGCAGGGCGAGGCGCTCCGCGCCAGACTGTGCCGCTGGCGCCCGGACGAGTTCATCTACGAGATCACGCTCCTCCTGCGGGACGGACGCGTCGTTCACGTCTACATGAACGCGCAGAACGGCCAGATCGTCGGGGCGTTGGAGCCGCGCCACTGAGGCGCGCCGCAAATGGGGGAGGGGTTCGTGCGCCTTTTGGTCGTGGAGGACGACGTCGACCTCAATCGGCAGATCGTGCGGGCGTTGGAGGAAGCCGGCTACGTCGTCGACCGGGCCTACGACGGCGAGGAGGGCGGCTTCCTCGGGGAAACGGAGCCCTACGACGCCGTCGTGCTCGATCTCGGGCTCCCCAAGAAGGAGGGGATCACGCTGATCGGCGAGTGGCGCAAGGCGGGACGGACCATGCCGATCCTCATCCTCACCGCGCGCGACCGCTGGAGCGACAAGGTCAAGGGCTTCGACGCCGGCGCCGACGACTACGTGTCGAAGCCCTTCCACATGGAGGAGGTGCTGGCCCGCCTGCGCGCCCTGCTGCGCCGTGCCGCCGGCCACGCCTCCAGCGAATTCCATTGCGGCCCCGTGCAGCTCGACACGCGCGCCAGCCGCGTCACCGTCGACGGCAACCCCATCAAGCTGACCTCGCACGAGTACCGGCTCCTGTCCTACCTGATGCACCATGCCGGGCGCGTCGTTTCGCGCTCCGAGATCGTGGAGCACTTGTACGATCAGGATTTCGACCGCGACTCCAACACGATCGAGGTCTTCGTCGGGCGCTTGCGGCGCAAGCTGGGCGTCGACATCATCCAGACCATGCGCGGTCTCGGCTACCTCGTGAACGCGGAGGGCGCTGCGACAGAGGGCACGAAGGGCGCTTCGACCGTCGTGCGTTAACGCCACCGTCTCGGCGATGGTCGCGCGTTCCGCGTCACCCGGAACGTCGCCGCGAGGTTAGGTGCTCCGAGGGCGCATGAAGAACGACCTCCGCCAGCGTTCGATCGCGACGCGCCTGTTCGTGTCGGCGAGCGTGCTCAGCGTCGGCATCCTGCTGATCGCCGGCATCATCCTGACGGCGATCTATCGAACCTCGGCGGAAGCCGGCTTCGACGAGCGCCTCGGCGTCTACCTGCGGGCGCTCGTCGCCGACCTCGCCGCCGACAAGCCGAGCGACGACCAGCCCCCCGAGGTCGGCCAGCTCGCCGATCCGCAATTCGAGCTCACCTTGTCCGGCTGGTACTGGCAGATCACCCGCCTCGACGGCT
The DNA here is from genome assembly GCA_964244495.1 of uncultured Beijerinckiaceae bacterium. Lineage (GTDB taxonomy): Bacteria > Pseudomonadota > Alphaproteobacteria > Rhizobiales > Beijerinckiaceae > RH-AL1. The sequence goes on along the minus strand of CAXTIU010000001.1, from coordinate 177,293 downwards.
CGAAGCCGGACATCCGCGCCTCGCGTTCGCTGTTCGCCGCGCGGCTGCCGCGCCTCGCGGACGCCGGCGTGCCGGCGGGGCTCGGCAGCTCGCGCCGGGGTTACGCGCGCGGTCCCGACGATCGCCCGCTGCGCATCGTGGAACGCGTCATCGACACCGGCGACGACGGCATCTACCTCGTGCAGGTCGCCGCGACCACGGAGGAGATCGACGCGCAGATGCGGCAGTTCGAGCTCGACCTCACCGTGACCTTCGCGATCCTGGCGTTGACGCTGGTCGGCTCCTCGGCGTTGCAGCTGCGCTTCGGGCTTCTGCCTTTGCGCCGCCTCCAGGAAGGCGTGACGTCCATCCGGCGGGGCGAGACGGAACGCATCGAGGGCGTGTTCCCGCGCGACATCGCGCCGTTGGCGAGCGAGCTCAACCTGATGATCGCCGCCAATCGCGACGTCGTCGAACGCGCCCGCACCCAGGTCGGCAACCTCGCCCACGCGCTCAAGACGCCGCTGAGCGTCATCGTCAACGAGGCTGCGACCGAACCAGGTCCGTTCTCGGCCAAGGTCGGCGAGCAGGCGGTCGTGATGCGCGACCAGCTGACCTACTACCTCGAGCGCGCCCGCGCCGCCGTCGCCGCGCGCAAGATCGGCAGCGCGACGGAGGTCACGCCGGTCGTCCAGGGCCTCGTGCGCACGTTCGAGAAGATCTACCGCGACCGCGCCATCGTCTTCTCCGAGCACGGCGGCGAGGGCGTCCGCTTCCTCGGCGAACGCCAGGACCTGGAGGAGATGATCGGCAACCTCGTCGACAACGCCGGTAAGTGGGCCACGCGCGCCGTCTCCATAGGCATCAGCGCCGAGTTCCGCGACGCGGCGTCCGAGCGACCGTTCTTCCGCGTCACCATCGACGACGATGGGCCCGGGCTCGCGCGAAGCCAGTACGCCGCCGCCCTCAAGCGTGGCCAGCGGCTCGACGAGTCGAAGCCGGGATCGGGGCTGGGCCTGTCGATCGTGGACGAGCTCGCCGAGCTTTACGGCGGCGTCTTCGCGTTGCAGGAGAGCCCCGCCGCCGGCTTGCGGGCGGAGCTCGTCCTCCCCGCGTCCTGACTTTGCCGCGGCCCGTTTTCCCCGTAGAAGACCGCGATGCCCGGATCAGCCTGGACCGACCAAGTCGAAGCCGCCTGCCTCGGGCGCGGCCTGCAGATGACCGCGTTGCGGCGGGAGATCGTCGGCATCCTCGCGCGGGCCGATCAGCCGCTCGGCGCTTACGCCATCATCCAGAAGCTGGCCGAGGCGCAGAACCGCATCGTCGCCCCGCCGACCGTCTATCGCACGCTGGATTTCCTGGTTGAGAACGGCTTCGTGGTGAAGATCGAGAGCCGGCAGGCCTACGTCGCCTGCGACCACGTCGGCCATGATCACCATGGGGTCGTGTTCTCCTGTCTCAAGTGCGGGCGCGCCATCGAGATCGACAGCCCGATGGTCGACAAGGATTGCCAATCGATCGCCGAAACGCTCGGCTTCACGATCGAGCGCAAGGTGATCGAAGTCGCCGGCACCTGCGCGAACTGTCGTCAGTGACGCCCCTGGAAGCAGCTTCGGCGTGCCGGCGGCGGATCGGGCTCCGTCGCCCGCGGCACCGAATGGCATCGTGGACGCCGCCTCTACCCGCGAGAGAGTTGACAGACCGAGCTGTAAGGCCGGCGTGACAACAATTCGTCTTCCAAGCTGTCGGGCACGAGGTTAGAACGGGATCGGTCACCTTGTTTCCGGTCGGGAGACGTGGTGTGGCGGGGATCGTGGATCGATCGTTGTGGTGAGCCTCTGGATCATCTTCGCGCTTCTCACCGGAGCGGCCGTTTTCGCCGTTCTCTGGCCCTTGTCGCGCGCGCCGGCCGGGCTCGACGAGCGTGGGCTCGACGTGGCCTTCTACAAGACGCAGTTGGCGGAGATCGAGCGGGACGCGATGCGCGGCGTCATCGGCGTCGACGAGGCCGATGTCGCCCGCAACGAGGCGGCTCGACGCCTGATGGCGGCGGCGGGGCGCCAGCCGACGGAGGGCGCCGGTGGTCCGGCTTCGTCATCACCGGCGGCGGTGCGCGTCGTCGCGCTCGGGACACTCCTGTTCGTGCCCGTGCTGGCGCTTGGTCTTTATCGCGACGTCGGCGCGCCGGACCTGCCGGACCAGCCGCTCGAGGCGAGGCTGAAGGCGGCGCCGGCCGGCACCGACATGGCGGCGGCGATCGCCAAGATCGAACGCCACCTGGTTGAAGTTCCCGATGACGGCCGGGGTTGGACGGTGATCGCGCCGGTCTACCTGCGGCTCGGACGACTCGACGACGCGGTGCGCGCCTACCGCGCCGCCATCCGTACGCTCGGACCGGGCGGCGAGCGCTACGCCGCCCTCGGCGAGGCGCAGGTAGCCGCCGCCGGCGGAACGGTGACGGCGGAGGCCAAAGCCAGTTTCGAGACGGCGATGCGGCTCGACGCCGGCTCGCCGCGCGCCGCCTTCTACCTCGGGGTCGCCGCCGAACAGGACGGCGACAAGCCGCGCGCCGTGGCGTTGTGGACGAAGCTCGCCGCCGACTCGCCACCGAACGCGCCGTGGCTGCCGGCGGTGCGCAGCCAGATCGCGGAGGCCGCCGGCATCACCGCGTCCGATGGTCCGCCCGTCGCCGGCGCGTCCGGCGCGACCGCCCAGGCGATCGCCGCCATGCCGGCGGACCAGCGACTGGCGATGATCCATTCCATGGTCGATGGGCTCGCCGACCGTCTCCGCGCCAACGGCCACGATGTCGACGGCTGGCTGCGACTCATGCGCGCCTACCGCGTCCTCGACGAGGGGGAGAGGGCGAAAGCCGCACTGACCGACGCTCGCCGCAATCTCGCCGCCGATCCGACGGCGACCAAGCGCATCGACGACGCCGCCCACGAACTCGGGCTGGAAGGCTGATGACGGCTCGCTCATGATGACGCGCAAGAAGAGACGGCTGACCCTGATCGCCTCGGCGCTCGCCGTGTTCGGCTTCGCCGTCGGATTGGTCCTGTACTCGCTCAGCGACACCATCGTCTTCTTCTATGGGCCGACCGAGTACCTCGCCAAGGCGCCCGCGCCTGGCACGCGGCTTCGCATCGGCGGCTTGGTCGAGGCCGGCACCTTCAGGCAGGAGGGCGACGAGAGGGTCGCGTTCGCCGTGACCGACACGGTTCACGCCGTCCCCGTCGCCTACACCGGCCTGCTGCCCGACCTGTTCCGGGAAGGGCAGGGCGCCGTCGTGGAAGGCGTCGTCGGAGCGGACGGGATCTTCCGCGCGGACAGCGTGCTGGCCAAGCACGACGAGCGCTACATGCCGCGGGAGGTCGCCGACGCCTTGAAGAAGCAGGGCGTGTGGAAGGACGGCGAGGTCCTGCCGGCGACCGGCTCCGCCGCGCCGCGCGCGGTGGCGTCCTCCGACGGGCGCGCGGGCGCCGGCCCGTAGCGCCGCCATGAAAGGTCACCGATGATCGTCGAGACCGGCCATTTCGCCCTCGTCCTGGCGCTCGCGCTCGCGCTCGTCAACGCGGTCGTGCCGCTCGTCGGCCACCTCCGTCGCGACGGCACCCTGCTGGCGGTCGCGCCCCCCGTGGCGCTCGCCGGCTTCGCCTTCACCGCGCTGTCGTTCGCGGCGCTCACCTACGCGCACGTCGTGTCCGACTTCTCCCTCGTCAACGTGGTCGAGAACTCGTCGTCCACCAAGCCGCTCCTCTACAAGATCACCGGCGTGTGGGGGAACCACGAGGGCTCGATGCTGCTCTGGGTGCTGATCCTCGCGGTGTTCGCCGCCGCCGTCGCGGTCGCCGCGCGCGGCATGCCGGCCGACCTGCGCGGGCTGGTGCTGTGCGTGCAGTCGTGGATCGCCGCGGCCTTCCTCCTGTTCATCCTGCTCACGTCCGATCCCTTCGCCCGCATCGTCGCCCCGCCGATCGAGGGGCAGGACCTGAATCCCCTGCTGCAGGACATGGGCCTCGCGATCCATCCGCCGCTGCTCTACCTCGGCTACGTCGGGTTCTCGATGACCTTCTCCTTCGCCGCCGCCGCGCTGATCGCCGGCCGCGTTGACGCCGCGTGGGCGCGCTTCGTCCGGCCGTGGACGCTGATCGCCTGGACGTTCCTGACGCTGGGCATCGCGATGGGCTCGTACTGGGCCTACTACACGCTGGGCTGGGGCGGGTTTTGGTTCTGGGACCCGGTTGAGAACGCCTCGCTGATGCCCTGGCTCGCCGGCACGGCGCTGCTCCATTCGGCGGTGGTGATGGAGAAGCGCGAGGCGCTCAAGGTGTGGACGATCTTCCTCGCCATCCTCGCCTTCTCCTTGTCGCTGGTCGGCACCTTCCTGGTGCGGTCCGGCGTGCTGACCTCCGTCCACGCCTTCGCCACCGACCCGCGACGCGGCGTGTTCATCCTGCTCATCCTCACGGTCTTCATCGGCGGCTCGCTGGGGCTTTTCGCCTGGCGCGGCGGGCGGCTGCGGCAGGGCGGCCTGTTCGCGCCGGTGTCGCGGGAGGGCGCGTTGGTGTTGAACAACCTGCTGTTGACGGCAGCCTGCGCGACCGTGTTCGTGGGCACGCTGTACCCCCTCGCCCTGGAGGCGGCGACCGGCGAGAAGATCTCGGTCGGGGCGTCCTTCTTCAACGCCACCTTCATCCCGTTGACCGTGCCCCTGTTCCTCGCCATGCCGATCGGCTCGACGCTCGCCTGGAAGCGCGGCGACTGGCTCGGCGCGGCGCAGCGTTCGATGGTGGCGGCGCTCGCCGGCGTCGCCGCCCTGCTGCTGCTGGCGGCCTGGCGCGGCGCGCCGGTCCTGTCCTACTGCATGGCCGGGCTGGCGGTGTTCGTGATCGTCGGCTCGCTCGTCGATCTCGGCCGGCGCATCGGTGGCGGCGGCTGGCCCAACGCCTGGTCGCGCGCGCTCGGCCTGCCGCGCTCGGCCTACGGCACGGCGCTGGCCCACGCCGGCCTCGGCGTCACGCTGCTCGGTCTCGCCGCGTCCGGCTGGGGCGCCGAGCGCATCCTGTCCATGAAGCCGGGGGAGCTGACGACGGTCGGCCCGTTCGCCGCCCAGCTCGAAGCGGTCAGCGAGGCCAGCGGGCCGAACTTCACGGCGGTGGTGGCGCGCACGGTGATCCGGCGTGACGGCGCGGCCGTTGCCACGCTCGAGCCGGCCTCGCGCTTCTACCCTGTGCGCCAGATGGCGCGCGCCGAGGCCGGCATCGTGACGCTCGGCTTCGGACAGGTGTACGAGAGCATCGCCGCGCCGAAAGGGGGGCGCGTCGACGTCAAGCTGTTCTGGAAGCCGCTTGTCACGCTGATCTGGATCGGCGCGCTGATCATGGGGCTCGGCGGCGCGGTGTCGCTGTCCGACCGGCGGTTGCGCTTCGGGATCGCCGCGCGGGCGAGGCGTCCGCGCGTCGCCACCGCGCCGGCGGCGACCTTGCCGGCGGAATGATGCGCGTTGCTTCGTTCGTCCTCGGTGCCTGGCTCGCGCTCGGCGCCGCCCTGCCGGCCCACGCCGTCGAGCCCGACGAGATCCTGCGGGACCCCGTCCTCGAAGCGCGCGCCCGCACCCTCTCGGAGGGGCTGCGTTGCCTCGTGTGCCAGAACGAGTCGGTCGACGACAGCCACGCCGACCTCGCCCGCGACATCCGCGTCCTGGTGCGCCAGCGCTTGGAGGCGGGCGACACGGACGCCGCCATCCGCGCCTACCTCGTCGCGCGCTACGGGACGTTCATCCTGCTGCGGCCGCCGTTGGAGGCGCGGACGCTCCTGCTCTGGGGCACGCCGCTCCTCGTCCTGGTCGGGGGCGGGTGCGCCATCCTCCTCGCGCTGCGCAGGCGCCCCGGGAACGATCCGGCCCGACCGCTCAGCGAGGCCGAGCGGCGGCGTCTGGATGATCTCGTGAGCGGCGCGACCGCCGAGCCCCGCTCCCCTTGACGCGGGCCCGACGCGCAACCTTACCGATCTTTCATGCTGCGGACATGGGCGGGTAAGTCGGCGTGCGCCATCTTCTCCGCGAGATCAAAGGCGAACGGTTCACGTCGACGCCTCGCCGGTCGCTCGCAGGAGACGAAGATGTATCCATCGAACAGGTTCAAGAGGGTGCCGGTCCGCACCACGCTGCTCGGCGCCGCCGGCGCCCTGGCGCTGTCCGGCGCGCTCGCCGGTGGTCTGGCCGCTTCGCGTTCCGCGCTCGCCGACGCGCCGGCCCCGGTGGCGGCCGATCACGTCATCACCGTCAATCCCACGTCGTTCGCCGACGTGGTCGAGCACGTCCGCAACGCCGTCGTGTCCGTCAAGGTCAAGATGAACGAGACGGGCGACAGCGACGAGAACGGCGACCAGCAGCAGATGCCGCAGTTCCAGCCCGGCGATCCGCTGGAGCGTTTCTTCAAGCAGTTCGGCAACCGCAACGGGCAGGGTCAGCACCCGGCGAAGCCCCATGTCACGCAGGCGCAGGGCTCCGGCTTCTTCATCACTGCGGACGGCTACGTCGTGACCAACAATCACGTCGTCGAGCACGCGACCGAGGTGACCCTCGTCACCGACGACGGCACCACCCTGCCGGCCAAGGTGATCGGCACCGACAAGAAGACCGACTTGGCGCTTCTGAAGGTCACCAAGGCCGGCACCTATCCCACCGTCGCCTTCGCGTCGGCGGCGCCCCGCGTCGGCGACTGGGTGATCGCGGTCGGCAACCCGTTCGGCCTCGGCGGCACGGTGACGGCGGGCATCGTGTCCGCGCGCGGCCGCGACATCGGCGCCGGCCCCTACGACGACTTCCTGCAGATCGACGCGCCGGTGAACCGCGGCAACTCGGGCGGTCCGACGTTCAACGGCGCGGGCCAAGTCGTCGGCGTCAACACCGCGATCTTCTCGCCCTCGGGCGGCAGCGTCGGCATCGGCTTCGCCATCCCCTCCGAGGTCGCGCAGACCGTCATCAACGACCTGAAGACGAAGGGGACCGTCGCGCGCGGCTGGATCGGCGTGCAGATCCAGCCGGTCACCGACGAGATCGCGGAAAGCCTCGGGCTGAAGTCGACGAAGGGCGCCCTCGTCGCCGAAGCGTCGCCGACCGGGCCGGCGTCGGGGGCCGGCATCAAGTCGGGTGACATCATCCTCGGCGTCGACGGTCAGAAGGTCGACGGGCCGCGCGAACTCGCCCGCAAGATCGCGTCGCTCGGCCCCGACGCCAAGGCCACGCTGAGCTATTGGCACAACGGCGCGGAGAAGACGGCCGACGTGAAGCTCGGCACGCTGCCCAACAGCGATCAGGTCGCCAAGGCCGAGATCAGCGGCGACGAGGACAAGTCGACGGTGGCGGCGCTCGGCATGCAGCTCGCCCCGGCCGCGACGATCCCCGGCGCGGGCAAGGATGGCGTGGTGGTCGCCGACGTGGACCAGGACGGCGCCGCCGCGCAGAAGGGCCTGAAGGTCGGCGACGTGATCCTGGAGGCCGGCGGCCAGAAGGTCAGCAAGCCGTCCGACATCACGGCGATCATCTCCGACGCCAAGAAGGACGGGCGCAAGGCGGTGCTGCTGCGGGTTAAGAACGACCAAGGCATCCGCTTCGTCGCGCTCGGGACCACCGCCAACGGCTGAGCCCACGCGCCGGCGCCTCGCGATCGCGGCGCCGGCCACCCCCTGGTCGCGCGGCTCGGCCGACGGACGCTTCGGCTGACGGACGCCGACGGGTCGGGAGCGATCCCGGCCTGACACCCGGCCCTGAAAGTCGCTATATGTCGCCCATGCGCATCTTGATCGTCGAGGACGACGGCGAGGCGGCCCAGTACCTCGTCAAGGCCTTCCGGGAGTCCGGGCACGTCGCCGCCACCGCGCGCGACGGGCTGGAAGGCTACGACATGGCGCGCGACGAGGCTTACGACGTCCTGATCGTCGATCGCATGCTGCCCAAGATGGACGGCCTGTCGCTGATCGGCGGCCTGCGGGCGCACGGGGTCACGACGCCCGCCCTGATCCTGTCGGCGCTCGGCCAGGTCGATGATCGCGTCAAGGGTCTGCGCGCCGGCAGCGACGACTATCTGCCCAAGCCCTACGCGTTCTCCGAGCTGCTCGCCCGCGTGGAGGTGCTGGCGCGCCGCAAGCAGTCCGGCAACGGCGAGGAAACGGTCTACCGCGTCGGCGACCTCGAACTCGACCGTCTGGCGCACAAGTTGATGCGCAACGGCAAGGAGATCATCCTGCAGCCGCGCGAGTTCCGCCTGCTGGAGTACCTGATGAAGCACAACGGGCAGGTCGTCACCCGCACGATGTTGCTCGAGAACGTGTGGGACTACCATTTCGACCCGCAGACCAACGTGATCGACGTGCACATCTCCCGCCTGCGCGCGAAGATCGACAAGGGTTTCGACTCGCCGCTGCTTCAGACGGTGCGCGGCACGGGTTACACGATCCGCGACAACGCCCGATCCTGACGGCGTCGGATCATGACGGCAGCGCGATGACGGCACCACCATGACAGCGCTGGGCAAGCTCTTCCGCACCACCGCGTTCAAGATCTCGCTGGCATACCTCGTCATCACCTCGATCGGTGCCGTGCTCGTGTTGTTCAGCGTCGGCTGGAACGTCAAGAGCCTGATCGACGAACAGATCAAGCAAACGGTGGACGCCGACATCGTCGGCCTGTCCGAGCAATACAACGAGGGCGGCATCACCCGGCTGGTCGAGATCATCGACCAGCGCGTCAAGCAGCCCGGTGCCGGCCTCTACCTCGTGACGACCCACGCCGGCGAGCCGATCGTCGGCAACGTGTCCGCCCTTCCCGCGCGTGCCCTCGACAGGACCGGCGTCGTCGGCGTGACTTACGAGGTGAAGGGGGCGCCCAAGCGCGCGCTCGCCAGCGTGTTCGCCCTGTCGGGCGGCTTCCGCCTGCTCGTCGGGCACGATCTCGCCGAGGGCGACACGCTGCGCCCGATCCTCTGGCACGCCCTGTTGACCTCGCTGGTCTGGCTCACCGTGATCGGCACGATCGGTGGCCTGATCCTCGCGCGTCGCGTGCTCCATCGAGTGGACCTCATCAACGCGCAGGCGCGCCGGATCGTCGAGGGCGACCTGTCCGGTCGCCTGCCGCTCACCGGCTCCGGCGACGAGCTCGACCGCCTCGTCGTCAACTTCAACGCCATGCTTGAACGGATCGCCGAGCTGATGGGCGGGCTGAAGGACGTGTCCGACAACGTCGCGCACGACCTCAAGACGCCGCTGACGCGGTTGCGGGCGCGCGCCGAGCAGACGCTCAGCTTCGGCGACGGCGTCGACGATTACCGCGAAGCGCTGGAGAAGGTGATCGACGACGCCGACGGGATGATCCGCATCTTCGATGCGCTCCTCATGATCGCCCGCGCCGAGGCGGGGGCGGGACGCGAGGGGATGGTCGAGGTCGACGTGGCCAGCGTCGCCAGCGACGTCGGCGAACTGTACGAGCCGGTCGCGGAGAGTCGCGGCGTGCTCCTCGACGGTGCCATCGATCCCGACCTCCACGTCCATGGCAGCCGCGAGCTGATCGGGCAGGCCCTCGCCAACCTCGTGGACAACGCGTTGAAGTACGGCGTGGGCGACGAACCGTCCAGCCAGCCCGCGACGTCCCACGTCACGATCTCGGTGCGACGACACGGCGGCTTCGTGGAGATCGCCGTCGCCGACCGTGGCGCCGGCATCCCCGCCGCCGACAGGTCGCGCGTCACCGATCGCTTCGTGCGTCTGGAGAATTCACGGTCGCGGCCGGGGTCCGGGTTGGGCCTGTCGCTCGTCGCCGCCGTGGCGCGCCTGCACAACGGGACACTGCGCGTCGAGGATAACGAGCCGGGCCTGCGCATCGTCCTCGCCCTGCCGGCGGTCAGGGGCGCCGCCTCGCCGGGCGTTCCGTTATCGCTGCCGCCTCCCGCCCGACAGCTGCGGCCGGCGTCCGCCTGAGGCGACGGTCCGGCATCCCCACGCGGCCGCCCGCGGCGCCGTCAGGCGATGAGGCTGATCGTCTCCGCCGAACGGGATGCCGAGCGCGTCGACTGGATCTCGACGCGCGCGTCGCTCCCTGCGATCTGGAGCTTCGGCGACGGCGCGACCATCCTGGGATTGGGCAGGTGCACCAGGACGACCGTGCCGGAGCCGGCCTGCGAGCGGATGCGCATCGTGCCGCCGTGAAGGTCGACGAGGGACTGCGCGATGGCGAGGCCGAGGCCGCTGCCGCGCATGCCGTCCTTCAAGCCTTGCTCCGTCTGCTCGAAGGGCTTGCCGAGGCGGGCGATCGCCTCCGGCGTGATGCCGACGCCGCTATCCTCGACGTACAGGTTGACGGCTCCCTGCACCGCGCGGGCGCGCACCACCACCGTGCCCTCGGTCGGCGTGTACTTCACCGCGTTGTTGAGCAGGATGGTCAGGATCTTCTCGACCGCCGATCGGTCGGCGACGAGCGCCGTGTCGCGTTGGAGATCGACGCGGATGGCGATGCGCTGGGCCTGCGCCCTCGCCGCGACGGTCGCGACAGCGGCGTCGATGGTGCCGCCGACCGCGAAGCGCTCCTTGACGAGCCGGACGCGCCCGGCCTCGAGGCGCGACATCTCGAGGATGTCGGCGATGACCGCGAGGAGCCGCTGACCGCTGGCGTGGATGTCCCGGCAATACTCGGCGTAGAGTGGCGAGCCGAGCGTGCCATAGGACTCCAGCATCATGATCTCGGAGAAGCCGAGGATCGCGTTGAGCGGCGTCCGAAGCTCATGGCTCATGTTGGCGAGGAAGTCCGACTTGGCGCGGTTCGCCGTCTCCGCCTCCGCCTTCTGCTCCAGGTACTTCTCGGCGAGTTCGGCGAGTTGCTGGGCCTGCGTTTCCAGGATCTGGCGGGACTTGCGCAGGTCGATCACGGAACTCGTCAGCCGCCGTTCGGACTCGATCAACTGCTCCTCGTGCCGCTTCAGCGTCGTGATGTCGGTGCCCACCGACACGTAACCGCCGTCCTTGGTGCGGCGCTCGTTGATCTGCAGCCAGCGTCCGTCGCCGAGTTGGGCCTCGAAGGTTCGCGCGCCCAGCGGCTGGATCTCGCCGAGCGCCACCTGCGACTGGATGAGCGGCGGGGTGCCCTGCTCCATGACCGACGCGTAGGGGGAGCCCACCGCGACGGCCTCGGGCGGCAAGTTGTGGAAGCGCTGGAACTTGGAGTTGCACATGACGAGGCGGTTGTCGGCATCCCACACCACGAAGGCTTCGGAGATGGTCTCAATGGCATCGCGCAGCCGCATGTCGGCGCGCGCGGTCCGCTCCTCCAGCACCATGGTTTCGCTGATGTCGATGGCGATGCCGACGAGATGCGGACCGCCCTCGTCGGCGCCGGGGCCGCCGACCAGCTCCGCCTTGGCGCGGAGCCAGACCCAGCTTCCTTTGGCATGGCGGAGGCGGAAGGAATGGTCGATCGCGTTGCTCGCACCGGCCGACAGCATCCGCGCCATCGCGTCGAGGCCGCCGTCGTCGGGGTGGACGAGCGCATTCACGGCCGCGAACGAGAGCGGCCGGGGTGAGGGCACCATGCCGATGATCTCGTACATCGACAGCGACCACTCGATGCTGCCGCTCGCGAGGTCCCAGTCCCACAAACCGCAGCGTCCGCGCGACAGGACCATGTCGACGCGGTCGCGCATGATCCGGCACGAGGTGTTGGCCGTCCGCGCGCGGCTGGCTTGCCGGAGGTAGGCGAGCGCCAGGCCGCCGAGCGCCGCCGCTACGCAGACGAGCAGGGCGACCGTCTGGGCCAGCGTCGCTCGCCAATCCGTGAGGACGTCCGTGAGCGGATGGATGATCACCGCTTGGCCGAGCGGCTCGTGGAGGGTCCGCACCGTCGCGAGCGCGTCGGTGCCGTCGACGAGGGTCAGGCGCATCACCCCCGCCTTTTCCGCGAAAACGGTGAGCGGGGCGGCGGTGCCGACCTGATCGGCGATGGTTCCCTCGTAGGAGGCTTGAGGGTCGCTGGCGATGATGCGGCCGGTCTGATCGGTCAGCAGCACGCGCTGGCCCCGATCCAGCCCGTGCGACGGGATCGCCCCGAGCAGCATGGCCGCCGGCGATTGCTCCGGCGCGTCGCGTAGGCGGAGGTCGATGTCGTCGGCGATCACGGCCGCCAGCAGCACGATATCCGTGGTCGCGGAGGCGACGATCCGCCTCTGCTCGGCGAGGGCGAAGCGGAGCGAGATCGCGGCGAGGGCGAGTATGAAGGTCGTCATCACCACCGGCACCGTCCAGCGAACCATGCGCTCGCTGTAGGCCGGCATGGCTGCCGCCGCCGAACGCGCCGCGGCAAGGCCCGCGGACGTCAGATCCTGGAGACTTCGCCTCGCGGCGGCGAAGCCGCGAAAGGCGAGCGCCCGAGCGAAGGCAGCCTGTCGCGTCAGCGTGACGCCGCGACGTACCCCTGTCCGCACAGAGGCACCGGGCGCGCCCGCACGTCCCATGGTCGGCTCCTTCGCCATGTCGGCGGCGAATGTGGCCCCCGCCTCCGAACACGCCCATTTGCGTCCGAAAACGCCGTTTTGTCCAGACCAAACCTTTCACGCGCCGCCAAATGGAAGCGGGCTGCGGCACTTCGGTCCATCGGTTACAAACTTACATCGCGAGGTGAAGATGCGATCGGCGCAAGTATTGGGACTTGCCAGCCGCAAGTATTCATGCAAGCGAGCGCGTCGCGATATCCGCCACGTCGACCGACAGCGCGGGTGTGGCGGCGACCCGGCGCAGAGCCTCGGCGGCCCGCGTCCGCCGCCCTTCCTCCAACGAGCGCCAGCTCTTGAACGCGGACAGGAGGCGGGCGGCGACCTGGGCGTTGAGCCGGTCGAGCGCGAGGACCGTGTCGGCGACGAACCCGAAGCCGGACCCGTCGGGTGCGTTGAAGCGGGTCGGGTTGCCGTGTGCGAAGCTGCCGATCAGCGCGCGGACGCGGTTGGGGTTCCTCATCGAGAAGGCCGGGTGCCCCATCAGCGCGCGGATGCGCTCCAGCACGTCCGCGTCGGGCTGCGCCGCCTGCAAAGCGAACCACTTGTCGATGACGAGGGCATCGTCGCGGAACACGTCGTAGAAACGCTCGAGGGCGCGCTCGCGCGGCGGTCCCGGGACGCGGGCGAGCACGGCGAGCGCCGCCGCCACGTCCGTCATGTTGGCGCCGCGTTCGAACTGCGCCTGCGCCAGCTCGACACCGCGCGCGCGGTCGCCGGCCGCCAGCAGGTCGAGCGCGGCGTTGCGCAGCGCCCGTCGTCCGGCGGGCGCCGCCGCCGGCGAGTAGGGGCCGTCGTCGGCGAGCGTCCCGTACAGGGCGTGGAGGCGCCGGCCCAACGTCGCGCCGAGGACGGCGCGCAACGCTTCCCGCGCCCGGTGGATGGCGTCGGGATCGACGTTGCGGCCGATGTCGTTGGCGAGGTCCGCCTCGCTCGGCAGCAGCAGGCATTGCGCGGTGAACGCGGGGTCGGCCTCGCCGCGCTCGAGCAGGCGGCCGAGCGCGGCGGCGTAGGTCGGCTCGAACAGCGGCTGACCGCCGTCGCGGATCGCCCGCACGGAGCGCGTGAGTAGGCGCGTGGCGAGGGTCTGCGAGGCCTGCCAGCGGTTGAAGCTGTCGCCGTCGTGGGCGACCAGGACGGCGAGGTCGTCGTCGCCGAGGTCCGCCTTGAGCCGGACCGGCGCGGAGAACCCGCGCAGCAGCGAGGGGATCGGTCTTTCCACGAGCCCGGTGAACCGGATCGCGCGCGAGGCCTCGTCGAGGACGATCACGCCGCGCGCCGCCTCGTCCGCGGCGAGGTCGGCGGACCGGGGCGCGATCGCGTCGCCCGCCGTGGTCAGCAGGCCGAAGGCGACCGGGATGACGAAGGGCGCCTTCGTGTCCTGGCCGGGCGTCGGGGGGCAGGTCTGATCGAAGGTCAGCGTGAACGTGCCCGTGCCCTCGTCGAAGTCCCCGTCGACGGCGACCTCCGGCGTGCCGGCCTGATGGTACCACAGCGCGAAACGCCCGAGGTCCCGGCTCGAGGCGGTCGCGAAGCAGTCGAGGAACACCTCGATCGTGGTCGCCGTGCCGTCGCAGCGCTCGAAGTACCGGTCCATGCCGGCGCGGAAGGCGTCGTCGCCGATCAGCACCTTCAGCATGCGGATGACCTCCGCGCCCTTCTCGTAGATCGTCGCGGTGTAGAAGTTATTGATCTCGCGGTACGCGTCGGGTCGCACGTTGTGGGCGAGCGGGCCGGCGTCTTCGGGGAACTGGCCGGCGCGCAGCGCCCTGACATCGGCGATGCGGCGGACGGGGCGCGAGCGCATGTCGGCGGAGAACTCGTGGTCGCGGAACACGGTGAGCCCTTCCTTCAGGCAGAGCTGGAACCAGTCGCGGCAGGTGACGCGGTTGCCGGTCCAGTTGTGGAAGTACTCGTGGGCGATCACCGTCTCGATCCCGGCGTAGTCGCCGTCGGTGGCGGTACGGGGCAGGGCGAGCACGTACTTGTCGTTGAAGACGTTGAGCCCCTTGTTCTCCATCGCCCCCATGTTGAAGTCGGACACGGCGACGATGTTGAAGACGTCGAGGTCGTATTCGCGGCCGAACGCCTCCTCGTCCCAGCGCATCGAGCGCTTGAGCGCGTCCATGGCGTAGGCGGTGCGGTCCTCGCGTCCCGGCTCGACGTAGATCCCCAGCGCCACCCGGCGCCCGGACGCGGTGGTGAACGCGTCAGTGACGACGCCGAGGTTTCCGGCCACCAGGGCGAACAGGTAGCAGGGTTTTGGATGGGGGTCGTGCCACACGGCGTAGTGCCGGCTCGTCCCCGCGACCGGGCCGGCCTCGGCGGTGTTGCCGTTGGCGAGCAGCACCGGCGCGTCGTCGCGCTCCGCCTCGATCCGCACGGTGTAGACGCTGAGCACGTCCGGCCGGTCGAGGAAGTAGGTGATGCGGCGGAACCCCTCCGCCTCGCATTGCGTGCAATAGGCGCTGCCGGACCGGTACAGGCCCATCAGCTTGGAGTTCGCCGCCGGGTCGAGCTCGGTGTCCAGCTCGAGGACGAACGGCGCCGTCGGCGGCTTGGGCAGCGCGAACCGTTCGGCCGTGGCGGTGAAATGCTGCGGCGACAGGGGCCGGCCGTCGAGGCTGGCGCCGGTCAGCACGAGCCCATCGCCGTCAAGCAGCAGCGGCCGGCCGGCCGGCGCCTCGGGGTTGCGTCGGATCGCCAGCCTGGACCGGACGCGCGTGCCGTGGCGGGCCAGGGCGAAATCGAGGGCGACGGTGTCGATCAGATAGTCGGGGACGCGGTAGTCGGACAGGCGGACGGGCTGGGCTTGATCGGTGCGCATGAGGACCCTTGCTGCTGGACGACGGGTGCCATCGCGGGGCGGTTGGGCCGCATACTAGGAGCCCGGCCGCGCGCCGCAAGGGTCGGCGGCGAACGGCGCCCGCGCGAACCGGACGCACGCTCGCGCATTCGCCACGCATGAGCGATCTCCGGCACGACACGATCGACGCCGACGGCGTTCGCCTCCACGTCGCCTCGCTCGGCGCCGGGCCGCCGCTCGTCCTGCTGCACGGCTGGCCCGAGTTCTCCCTGACGTGGGAGCCGGTCATGCGCCGGCTCGCCGGGGCGTATCGCCTCATCGCGCCGGACCTGCGCGGCTTCGGGGCGAGCGCCACACCCGGCACGGCACCGTCCGACGGCGTCGGCCCGGATGTCCACGCCGCCGACATTCTCACCGTGCTCGACGCGCTGGGGGTCGCGACCTGCGGCCTCGTCGCCCACGACGTCGGCGCCTACGTCGGGCAAACGCTCGGGCGGACCGCTCCCGAACGTTTCGACAAGCTGTTCTTCTTCGATTGTCCCTATCCCGGCATCGGCGCCCGCTGGGCGGAACCGGAGAAGCTCAAGGAGATCTGGTACCAGTCCTTCAACCAGATGCCGTTCGCCGCCGCGCTCGTCGGCGCGACGCGGGGATCGTGCCGCGACTACATCGGCCATTTCCTGCGGCACTGGGCCGGGCGACCGGACGCGTTCGACGACGTGATGGAAGCCTTCGTCGACACCTTCATGCGGCCGGGCGTCCTGCAGGGCGGCTTCAACTGGTACATCAGCAGCGCCGCGTCGCGGCTCGCCACGATCCGCGGCGAGGTGCCATCCCAGCAAAAGATCACAGTGCCGACTTGCGTGCGCTGGGGCACCCGCAGCCCGCTGATGCCCTACGAATGGAGCGACAGGCTCGGCGACACCTTCGCCGACCTCGACCTCGGCCCCATCGACTGCGGGCACTTCCCGCATCGCGAGGACCCCGCCGCCGCCGCCGCCGCCATCGACGAGTGGTTCAGCCGTGATCGTGCGTCTTGACCGGTTCCGCGTGGCCGACGATGCGGGCGACGGCGGGATAGTCGAGCCGCACCCGACGGTCGAGCGCGTCGACGTGGGCGTGGACCGCGTCGACCGAGTGCGCGGGATCGACGAGGCAGTGGTAGTTCACCACGAGGCCCGCCTCGGTTTCCCGCACGCGGACATCGTGGACGTCCCACAGCATGCCGCCCTCCGGTGCCCGACGCCTGAGGGCCGCCTCCACCCGCTCGCGCGCGGCGCCGTCGCAATCCCGGCCCTCCAGTTCCTTGAGCTCGAGCGGTTCGATATGGCTCTCGATCTCGAAGCCGTCGCCGAGTTCGTCGGCGATCGCCAGCTCCAGCGCGGTGACGACCTCGTGAGCGCGCCCGAGCAGCATGCGGCCGTCGATCTCGGCGTCGAAGGAGACCGACTGGCGCCGGCCCAGCGCCTGCACGGTGACGTGGTGGATCGGCACCTGGCGCTTGCGGGCGATGAACAGCACGCGCTCCACCACCGTCTCGTCGTCGAGGGCGACCGGCTGCACGGTGACGCCGATGCCGACCGTGGGATGCGCGCGCGCGACGGTCGCCGTCACCGCCTCGCGGATGGCGGCGACGCGATCGAGCGACAAGGTGCGGGACACGGAGATCACCACGTCGCCGCCGATGCCGTGGCCGACAGGCCGCAAACGGAGGGCGCCGACCGCCATCACGCCCGGCACGCCGGCGATCAACTCGCGCACGGGATCGGACAGGCCCTTCGGGGCCGTGTCGATCAGCAGGTCGACCGTTCCGCGCGCGAGGCGGAACCCGGCGATCCCGACGAACAGGGCGACGCCGATGGCGGCGACCGCATCGCCGTATCGCAGGCCCTTGTCCACGGCCGCGAGCCCGCCCATCGCCAGACCCGAGGCCACGATGTCGGTGGCGAAGTTGAGCGCGTCGGCGGCGAGCGCCGGGCTGCTCGTCGCCTTCGCGACCCGCCGCAGCGTGATCCAGCGGACCGCGTCGACCACCATGGAGACGGCGAGCACGGCGAACGAGAACAAGCCGGGCTTGACGTCGGCGTTCTCGCTCACGAGCCGCTTGCCCGCCTCGATGAGGATGAAGACCGCGAGCGCGATCAGGAAGCCGGTCTGGATCAGCGCCGACACGGCCTCCACCTTGCCGTGCCCGTACGGGTGGTCCTCGTCGGCCGGTCGGGCGGCGATGCGGATCGAGTGGAGGCTGAGCAGCGTCACCCCGACATCGCACAGGTTGTTGCCGGCCTCCGACAACAGGGCCAGCGACCCGGACAGGGCGGCGGCTGTGAACTTGGCGAGCGTGAGCCCGACCTTGACGGTCACCGACACCAGGGCGGCGCGCTGCTTCTGCTGGTCGATGTCGGGGGTCGTCATAGGGGCGTGGCTCGCGCGAGGCCCGCTGGTAGCAGAGCCGTCGCCCGACCGGAAGGCGTGCGGGGCTGAACGCCGGATCGATCGCGACGTTGGATGGATCAAGCGGACGTTCGTCCGCGTTCGGCCCCGGGCGTCCAACGACGAGGAGAAGAGCGTGAGGTATTTGCATACGATGGTGCGCGTCGAGAACATCGAGCGCGCGCTCGATTTCTGGTGCGCCAATCTGGGCCTCGAAGAGGTGCGCCGGACGGAGAACGAGAAAGGTCGCTTCACCCTGGTGTTCCTCGCCGCGCCCGAGGACGGCGGCAGGGCCAAGGCGGAACGCTCGCCCGAGGTCGAGCTGACCTACAACTGGGACCCCGAGTCCTACGATGGTGGCCGCAACTTCGGACACCTCGCCTATGAGGTCGACGACATCTACGCCACCTGCGAGAAGCTCCGGCGTGGCGGTGTCACCATCAACAGGCCACCGCGCGACGGCCGGATGGCCTTCGTGCGCTCGCCGGAGAACATCTCCATCGAACTGCTGCAGAAGGGGCAGGCCAAGGCGCCGGCCGAACCGTGGACGTCGATGGAGAACACCGGTGCCTGGTAGGGCTCATCGGTCCGCGGCCGGCGCCGTGTTCAGGCCGTAGTCGGCGAAGCGCGCGACGGTCCGGGCGATCTCGTCGTCGGCAAGGATCACCGGCGGCGTGCTCCCGAGGGTGGCCAGGACGGTGGTCCTGGCGAGCAGCTCCAGTTCGGCCGCCCGCCACATCGCCTGCTCCAGCGTCGTCCCGGTCGCGACCATGCCGTGGTTGCCGAGCAGCACACCATGGCCGTCCCCGAGATGGGAGACGACGAGGTCGGACAGCGCCTGCGTGCCGAAGGGGGCGTAGGGCGTGCAGCGAACGAGGGGACCACCGAAGGCGGCGACCATGTAGTGCAGCGCGGGGATGGGGCGATGCTGCGTCGCCAGCACGGTCGCGTAGAGGGAGTGGGTGTGGACCACCGCCCCGACATCGGGTCTCGCGACGAGGATGTCGCGATGGAGGCGCCACTCGCTCGACGGCTTGGCGGGGCCGCTCCATTCCCCATCGCCGGCGAGCGGCATGGCGGCGATCATCGATGCCTCCACCCGGTCGGCCGGCACGCCGGAGGGCGTGATCAGCAGGTGATCGCCGTGGCGGACGCTGAGGTTGCCCGACGTGCCCTGGTTGAGGCCGTCGCGCACGAGCTGAAGGTTGGCCGCGACGAGGGCGGTGCGAAGGCGTGACGCGTCGTCCAGGGGTTCCATGATGGCGTCTTGTCATCAAACCGCCGGGAACGGCAAGGTCACGGAGTGGCGGCGCGAGCACGGGGATGGCGGGAGACATGGCGATGGTCGAGACATGGTGGGACGACATCGCACCGGCCCGCGCGGCCGTCTTCCTCGACGTCGACGGGACCTTGCTCGGGTTCAAGGACCATCCGCAGGACGTCGTCGCGGATCCGGCGCTGCTCGACCTGCTGGGACGGCTGCGCGAGGCGGCCGGCGGCGCGCTGGCACTGGTCAGCGGCCGGCTGATCGCCGACCTCGACCGGATCGTCGCCCCGCTCGTCCTGCCGGCCGGTGGCGTGCACGGCGCCGAGCTTCGCTTCGCCGACGGTCGCGAGACGGTGGGTGGCGAGGGCCCGATCCTCGCGATCCGGGCCGAGGCCGAAGCCTACGTCGCGCGCACCGGGCTATGGCTCGAGCCGAAAGGGCGTTCGACCTTCGCCATCCATTATCGCCGCGCCCCGGAACGGGAAGGCGAGGTGCTGCGCTTCCTCGACGGTCTCATCGCCGGACAGGACCTGATGGTACAGCGCGGCAAGATGGTCGCCGAGGTGAAGCCGGCCAACGTCGACAAGGGCGTCGCGATCGCGCGCCTGATGGGGAGTGCGCCCTTCGCCGGCCGTGTGCCGCTGTTCGTGGGCGACGACCTGACGGACGAGCACGGCTTCGAGATGGTACTGGCGCTGGGCGGCGTGGCGGTGAAGGTCGGGACGGGACCGAGCCTCGCCGCGCGGCGCCTCGCCGACCCGGACGCCGTACGGGCGTTCCTCGACCATCTCTGTCGAAAGATAAGGTAAGTGTAGATGATCTCGCGATCTCCTTACCTGTAACATCTCCAAACTGAGACGGCTTTCTCGACCGTCATTTTTCTGACGGCTTCCTCCGACAGTGTGGCGAATGCCGCGTTCACGCCGATCCCGGTTGACGAACACCGGCGTCGCGATGCGGTCGAGTGGGCGTATCTTGCGTCATCCATGAAGTTCCGGTGGGAAATTCGATATGCTTATCGAAGAGATCGTCCGCACCTGTGTCAACGAGAGCGTCGCGCAGGCGGCGGTCGCCAGCATCGGCCGGCGCTTCGCCGGCGACGTGGCGGAGGCCGCGACGAGCAACGGCATGACGGTCGGCCGCTTCACGGCCCTGTCCGTCAGGCGTTTCGTGCGGCAGGGCGACGAGGGCGAGTTGCGCTCCGTGGTCGCCGCCATGACCAACGCCCAGGAGCCCCTGCTCGCCGGCCTCCATCGCATCCTGTGCACCACGTTGAGCGACACGGCGTCAGCCGACAGCCGCCGCACCTCCCTGGGCGAACGCGCCGAGTGAACGCGCGGCAAGCGCTCCGCAGGGGCCGTCCACCGCCGACGCCAGCGGTCTAGAGGCGGCTGGTCTCGAAGTCCGAGCACGAGAAGCCGTACATCGACAAACCTTCCTCGAGAGCGTCCGACACCGTCGGGTTACCGAGGAGGAAGGCCGAGGTGGTCGGCTCGGGGTGCGACACCGCCGCCTCCAAGGCGTCGTTCCACTCGTCCTTGGCGTATTCGCCGCCTCCGACGAGGCTCAGGGCGATCAGTTCGCGTTGCTCGTCCGTGTTCATGGCCTCGATCAGGCCCTCCGCCTCGCTCACGACGGAAGGGTCCGCCTCGTTCTCGAAGACGGCGACGAACTTGTCATCGGTCGCGTCCGATCCGCCACCGAGGTTCGGCTCGGCCTGGACGCCGAACTCCCGCAGCTTGACGATGAGGAAGCAGACCTTTTCGGGGGCGAGTTCTACGAGCATCGTGCGTTCCAGACTTGGGGTGCTGATCGAGGTGACGATGTGCTCTCCCGAGGCGGTCGCCGGACGACCGGCGACGAGGCCCCTTCGCCGGGGCGGCACGGGTCGCCGCCGCGGCGCTCACGCGGTGCGGCGGAAGTCGCCCTCGCTCGCTTCGACCTCTTCGATGATCTTGGCCACGAAGGCATCGAGGTCCTTCGGCGAGCGGCTCGTGATGATGTTGTCGTCGACCACGACCTCCTCGTCCACCCAATCGCCGCCAGCGTTCTCGATGTCGGTCTTCACCGAGGGCCACGACGTCAAGGTGCGTCCTTCCACGGCATCCGCCTCGACCAGCAGCCAGGGTGCGTGGCAGATGGCGGCGACGACCTTCTCGCTGTCGAGGAAGTCGAGCACGAGTTCCACCGCCTTCTCGTTCATTCGCAGCGCGTCCGGATTCATCTGGCCGCCGGGCAGCACGAGCGCGTCGAAGTCGTCGGCGTCGACGTCGTCGATCTTCATGTCGACGGTGACGCTGGAACCCCAGTTCGTCTTGTCCCAGCCTTTGATCTCGCCGAGCTTGGGGGCGGCGATGTGGACGGTGGCGCCAGCCGCCTTCAGCTTCTCGAGCGGGACGGTCAGCTCGGACTGCTCATAGCCGTCGGTGGCCATGATGAGGATATTCGCCTGCTTGATGCTGGGCATGCCGAGCCTCCGTCGTCCGCCGGTGATGGACAGGAATGGCCGATCAACCGGCCGCCCGGAGCTAGGTTCCCGCCCCTGCGGGCGGCAGGCGGCGCGCCCAGGGCCGCGTTCCTTCCGGGATCTCGCGTTCCAGGCCTGGCTGGTAGAAGCGGTTGAAAGCGCTTGGCCCACGACCCGCCCGGAGCAGGTCGAGCGTCGCCGTATCGGTGATCTCGAAGCTGTCGAAGCCGCAACGGGTCATGAACTGCAATTCGTCGAACAGCACGTCGCCGGTCGCGCGCATCTCGCCCTCGTAGCCGAAGCGCGAGCGGAGCAACCAGCCCATCGAGTAACCGCGCCCGTCGACGAACTTCGGGAACGCGATGGCGACGAGGGTCACGGCGGGAAGCGCGTCGGCGATGGTCTCCACGGGACATCCGGGCTCCAGCCGCAGCCCGAGCGGCGTCGGGCGCGCATCGCCCCTTTCCCTGAGCTCGGCGACGGTGAGGATCTCGCGTCGGGCCCAGGGATCGGCGGCGAAGACGCCCTTGGCGAAGTAGGCCATCAGGCGCCGACCCGTCGTGCCACGCGGGCGTCACGCGGTCCCATAGAGAGCCTCCTTGAACGGCCGCATGCCGACCCGGCGATAGGCGCTCAGAAAATCCTCGTCGGCGGTGGCGCGGAGCTTGACGTATGTGTCGACGACGGTCTCCACGGCATCGACGATCTTCTCCGAGGAGAAGCCGCGACCGGTGATGTCGCCGACCGAGCAGGTCTCGTCCGCCGTGCCGCCCAAAGTCAGCTGGTAGCTCTCGACGCCGGCCTTCTCCAGGCCGAGGATGCCGATGTGGCCGACGTGGTGGTGGCCGCAGGCGTTGATGCAGCCGGAGATCTTGATCTTGAGGTCGCCGATCTCCGCCGCCCGTTCCGGAGCGCCGAAGCGTTCGGAGATCCTCTGGGCGACGGGGATGGAGCGGGCGGTGGCCAGCGCGCAATAGTCGAGGCCCGGGCAGCAGATGATGTCGGACACGAGCCCGACGTTGGGCGTCGCGAGGCCCTGTGCCTGGAGCGCGTCGTAGAGCGCCGGCACGTCGTCGAGCGCGACGTGCGGCAGCACGACGTTCTGCTCGTGCGACACGCGCAGCTCGTCGGAGCCGTAGCGCGCGGCGAGGTCGGCGAGGAGGTCCATCTGGTCGGCGCCGGCGTCGCCGGGGATGCCGCCGACCGGCTTCAACGACACGGTCACGATGCCGTAGCCCGCCATCTTGTGGCGGAACAGGTTGCGGTCGGCGAACCGGGCGAAGGTTGGATCGGCGCGCCGACGCGTCTCGATGGCCTCCGACACCTCGCCTCGCGCGGGGAGATCGGGCATCGCGAAATAAGCCTTGATGCGGTCGATCTCGCCCTGCGGCAGGGTCAGGCCGGCGTCGTGGTTCCGCGCGAAGTCCGCCTCCACCATCTCGCGGATGGCGTCGGCCCCCTTCTCGTGGACGAGGATCTTGATGCGGGCCTTGTACTTGTTGTCGCGGCGGCCTTCCAGGTTGTACACGCGCAACACGGCGTTCGTGTAGGCGAGCAGGTCCGCCTTCGGCAGGAACGCGCGAATGCGGTGGGCGATGAGCGGCGTGCGCCCCTGGCCGCCACCGACGTAGACGGCGAAGCCGACCTCGCCGGCCTCGTTCCTGACGATCTGGTAGCCGATGTCGTGCACCTGGATCGCCGCGCGATCGGTGGACGCACCGGTCATCGCGATCTTGAACTTGCGCGGGAGGAATGAGAATTCCGGGTGCAGCGAGGACCATTGCCGGATGATCTCGGCGTAGGGCCTGGGGTCCTCGACCTCGTCGTGGGCGGCCCCGGCGAAATGGTCGGCGGTGGTGTTGCGGATGCAGTTGCCCGAGGTCTGGATGCAGTGCATCTCAACGGAGGCCAACTCCTCCAGGATCGCCGGGCAGTCCTTCAGCGTCGGCCAGTTGAACTGCAGGTTCTGCCGCGTGGTGAAGTGGCCGTAGCCGCGATCGTAGGTGCGCGCGATATGGGCGAGCTTGCGCATCTGGCGCGACGACAGCGTGCCGTAGGGCACAGCGATGCGTAGCATGTAGGCGTGCAACTGCAGGTAGACGCCGTTCATGAGCCGCAACGGGCGGAACTGCTCCTCGTTCAGCTGGCCGTCGAGGCGACGTTCCACCTGGCCCCGGAACTGCTCGACCCGCTCGGACACGAAGCCGGCGTCGAATTCGTCATAGCGGTACATCGATGTTCAACTCCTCGACCGTTCGACCGCCCGTCGCCGCGCGGCTCGACGTCCTCGACCCGTCATGGAACGCGATAATCGATCGTCGGACCGTTGGCACGGATGGAGTCGCGCAACGTCATCTTGCCGTCGTTCCCCTTCTCGGTGACGAAGGGATCGACGATCAGGTTGCGCCTGACGTCGCGTCGAGCGATCGCGAGGCCGTCTTCCGCCGCCGCGTCGTCGGCGTACGCCGCGGCCTGATCAACCGCCCCCACCCACGTTCCGGCCGTTCCGAGGAACACAACGGCGCCTGTCGCGAGGTCGTTCGCGCTGATCATCTTCGACATGGGGCCTCGCAACCTTCGATCCGAAAAATAAGCCATGCCTGCGCGAATTGCGAGGGAGCGGAATTCTCGATGATCCGATCATCGCGCCAGATTTTCCTCCCCTTCGCCGCGCGCGCGGAAGGCTGGCCTCCGATCGGGGCGTCGCGGGCCTCGCCCGCCCCGCGCGACCGGCAGGAACAGGCGGGACGGCGGGACGTTCGATCCCCACGACCGGAGATAAACGGAGACATCCCATGCATCAGAATACCGGCATCGCCGTCGCCGTGCTCGCGTTCCTCGCCGCCACGGCGGCGACGGCGCAGACGACGTCGCCGGACAGCGCCCCGGCGGAGAAGCAGGCGCCGACGAGCCTGCAGGACAGCGGCGGCGGCGACCTCAGCAGCAAGCTCAGCCACAGCGGCGGGGTCATCACGCCGAGAGGCGACGTCGATCCCGGCATCGGCAAGTCGGCGCCCGACCCGCGCCCGAACTCGACCCCGGTCATCCCCCCGTCGGCGACCGGCGGCGGCTCGGCCAAGTAGCCGTCGGACGAGGGCGGGCGGAAGCCGTCCCGCGCGGTCGAGATCAGACGGCGTTGGCGGAGCGGTTCGTGATCAGGTGGTAGACGAAGAGGATGATGACGGCGCCCACGATACCGCTCAGCAGGCTCGTTCCCTCGCTGCCTTGGACCCAGCCGACCTTGACGGCGACGAAGTTGGCGACGACGGATCCGACGATCCCAAGGATCGTGGTCATGACGAAGCCGCCTGGATCGTTCGGTCCCGGCATGATGAAGCGGGCGATCAGGCCGGCGATGAAACCTATGATAATGACGTAGAGGTAGTGGAGCACCAGCGTCGTTCCTTCGCTTCGCCTTCGCAGAACGCCGTCTCGCGCCGGTCGTTTCACGACGGAACAAATCTACGGCGTCGATCCGCCGAGGGCGTCGCGGAGACCGTCGTTCGGCGGCCTACCACGTGACGCTCCCGTGACCGTTCAGCGCCGTGACCGTGCCGGTCGGACGCCGCGAGGATCGCCCGAGGGCGATCGCGCGCCCGGCGCCCGGCGCCAGGTGGAACCAGTTGTCGTCCGGACGGAGCGCGGCGCCGGCGATCCGCACCGACTGTGCGAAGCGCCGCGTCGCCACCGCCAGGGACCAGCCCCGGCCGTCCTCGACCAGCGTCGCCGTCAGGCCGAGGTCGTGTCGTTCGTGGCCGCGACCGAGGGGGAAGTGGAAGGCGCCGGCAAGATGACCGCCATCCGCATCGAGGAGGCGGGCCACCGTCACGTCGTGCGACGGCTCGCCGAAACGGTAGGCGTAGGTGGTATCGAAGAAGCCACCCCACAGCGTCGTGGCGGGCAAGCCGACCGTGCGCCGTGGTTCGAGGACGAGGTCGGTGGCGGCGCTCATCACGACCGTCTCGCCCTCGCGCAGGCAAGCGAGGGTCAGCGTGACCGCGCGGGCTGCGGCGAGATCGTTGAACAGGCTGACCTTCAGGCCGTTGAGGTTCTCGTCGCTCAGGACGAGGCCGACCGGCCGGAACGCCCGCTTCAAGCCCCAGTAGGCCGCCTTCGGCGCATCCAGCGCGTCGATCACGCCCCAGCCCGCGCCGGCCGCGAGGTCGCGCAGGAACCACACCAGCGCGCCGCGCGTGGGTGAGCCCTCCCGCCGCCATTCCGCGAAGGTCGCCTCCATGACCTCCGCGCTCGTCGCCCTGGCGAAATCGAGGAAGCGGTCGGGGTCTTCCGCCCGCAACCGCGCGACGTCGAGACCGTACAGCGCTTCCGTGTAATGGTTGCGGACCGCCTCGAAGGCCCAGCCGGCCGCGATGTCGTGGGCGCCGCGCTCGACGAAGGCCGGGTGGACGATCGCCGGCCGGTCCGGCTCCAGGGCGAGCGGGGCCACGTCCGGCACGTTGGCGAGGCCGAGGCTTTCCGCGCTGAAACGCACGTGCGCCCGCCTCGCCTCCTCGATCGGCCGGCGGTGGGCGCTCACCCCGTAGTAGTGGCTGATGCCGTGGTCGGCGACGAACGGCAGTTCGCCGCCCCAGGGCGAATGGGGGGTGTAGGGAACGTCGGGGCGCAGCGCCGCCACCGCGTCGGCCAGCACGGTGTCGAAGAGCGCGTTGCTCCACAGCGCCGCCGGCATGCCCAGCATCGCCGCCTGCTGCGCCACCTCGCTCGCGCCGCAGAGCACGGCGAGGCAGGGGGACGCCTGCGTGCGCGCCAGGAAGTGGCGCGCTTCCGCGTCGACGCTGGCGCGGAAGGCGGGATCGGACGCGGGATAATCGAAGTTCGCGAAGGCGAAGTCCTGCCAGATCATCAGGCCGAGTTCGTCGCAGAGCCGGTAGAAGGCATCCCCCTCGTAGCCCATCGTGCCGCCGACGCGAACCATGTTCATGCCGGCGTCGCGCGCCAGGGTCAGCAGCGGCAGGATGGCCTCGCGCGAGAAGGGCAGGGCCACGATGTCGGCGGTGGTCCAGCAGGCGCCGCGGCAGAACACCGGGGTGCCGTTGACGACGAGCCCGAAGCCGCGGCCGTCCGCGTCGCGCTCGACCTGGAGCGTGCGGAACCCGATCGCGCCGAGGTCGAAGTCGCGGTCGCCGACGGTGACGACCAGCGGGTAGAGGGCCGGCGTGCCGTGGGTGTGGGGCCACCAGCGCGCCACGTCCGGCACCTCGGCGCGGCCGCGCAGCACGCCGTCGCCCTCGTCGACGAGGACGAAGTCGATCGCGCCGACGCGCGCGGTGACCCATCCGCTTGTCGGTCCGGACAGGCGGATCGCGAGGTCGAGGAGGCCGTCCCCGTCGGGGTCGATGGAGGTCGTGACGCGTTTGTCGACGACCCGGAGCACCGTCGCGTCGACGAGCGACACGGGGCGCACGGGTCCGACCGCGTGGACCGGCGGCCCCCAGCCGGGGATGTGGCCGAGCAGCAGGGTGCGCACGAGGCGCAAGCCTGGCGGGCGGATCAGGGTCGGCCGCCAGCGCGCCCTCGCCTTCTTCGTCGCGAGATGGGCGTCGAGCGAGCGAAACGCGATGTGGAGCGCGTGGGTGCCGGACAGCTCGACGCCGACCTCGCGGGCGAGGAACATGCTGTCGGAGGCGAGGATGGCCGCGCCGTCGAGGTAGACCTCCGCGATCGTCGCCAGGCTGTCGAAGCGCAGCACCGCAGGCCCGGTGCCGGCGATCGTCGCGCGATACCAGGCATCCGTGGCGTCGAACGCCACGTCGTCGTCGGGCTGCCAGAGACCCAGCGCCCGCAGCGAGGCGCCGAGCGTGCCCGGCACGATCGCCGGCAGCCATTCGGTGGCGTCCGCGATCGCGGCGGGGTCGGGCCAGGCGTGCGGCGCCGTGCGCGTGAACGCCCAATCCGCGATCAGCATCGGCCCGACCGCGTCACGGCCGCGCCGCTTCGGCCGGACGCGCTAAAGGGCGGCCACGCCGTCCATGATGCGCGAGTAATGGTCGACCAGGGGGTCAAGGGCGGGTTCGAGACCATCGAAGCGTTTGCGGGCGACGGCGCGGGCCAGTTGGAACTGGAACGCCTTCGCGCCGGACGACAAAGCCTCGCATGATTCGATCGCCGGCCCAAGCGGCCTCGCGGTGAGGCGCTTGTCGTGGAGCCAGCAGAGGTGGCGGCCGAGAAGCTCGAAATTCATGCCGAGCTGGCGCGCGGTGTTGAAGGCGTACCTGTGCAGGAAGCCCTCGTCGCGCGCGGCGGCGGCGCCCGCCTGCTCGCGGACCCGTTCGCGGAAGGCGACGACCGGGTGCTCGCTCGGGCGACGCGCCGCGTGCCGGCGCAGGATCGCGAGCGCGGCGGCGGCGTCGCACGCTCGACGCCCCTCGAACTTGACCATCTCGGCGTAAGGGAACAGGTCGGCGTCCGAGCGGCCCCCGAGGCGCATCAACTCGACGTAGTCGTCGCCGTCCAGCGCGTGGAAACCGTTCCCGTGGAAGTAGTGCAGCTCGCCGCGCGCCGGGTCGACGCGATTGACGGCGATCGTCGTCTTGACGTGCTCGCGCCGGTAGGACACGCCACGGGTGTCGGGCAGGTGGAAGCCGTCGACCTCGACCAGCACCATGCGGCGCCGCCGCGCCTGCTCGACGAGGTGGGATTCGAGGCGGTCGTAGATCGCGAGTTCCCGCACGTCGAGGCCGAACTGCTCGCGCAGGTCCCCGGGCGGGAACTTGGCGAAGGTGAAGTGGTCGCCCTCGAAATCCTGCGCGGCGGTGAAGCCGAGCGCCGCGGCCGGATCCTCGCCCATCGCGTGGAGGATGGCGATCCAGACATCGACGTAGCAGTTCGTCTCCGGCCAGTCGCGCGCGTCGCGGTGCAGCGCGTGCGGCACGTAGGCGTCGGGGGACAGCGACGGGAAGATCGCGAGCGGAACCCTGTCGAGCACCGCTCAACCCCACAGCGCGTCGCGCACCGGGCGCGGCCAAAGGTCGACATCGAGGCCGTGCGTCTTGAACAGGGCCAGGGTGAGGCGTTCCATGCCGAAGCCGACGCAGGCGGTGTGGGCGGTCGCGCCGGACGCCGTCGCGATGTCCCAGTTCCTGCCGAAATGATCCTGGTGGTAGTTGAAGCTGATGCAAGCCGTCGGCTTCTTCCCATCGTTGATCGGGATCAGCAGCTCGAACTTCAATTCCTGATCGCGCTGGCTCGCCTTCAGCATGCGCCCGGCGCGGCCGAAGAACGGATCGTTGGCGACCTCGATCCGGTAGGGCAGGTCCAGGGACTCGACGATGTCGGGCGCCTTGCGCAGCCACGTTTCGCGGAACGCCGTGACCTGTTCCGGGCTGCCGACGCGCACGTACTCCCGCTGGCGGAACATCTGCATCCGGTCCGGGTCGCGCGAGGGCTCGTGACGGAAGCACCAGGAGTAGATGTCGTAGAGGCCGCCCGCCTCCGGCAACCGCCCGCGCCGGGCGATCACGGGATAGAGCGGGTAGCAGGCGGCCGGCGCGAGGGTGACGTCGGTCGCCCGCTGGTCGCCGGTCCAGTCGAGGTCGGCGTGCAGACGGTCGAGGAGGGCGGCGTGCTCCCGGTCGCCGCCAGCGAAGCTGTGGATCGTGCCGGCCATGTCGGGGAAGTTCTTGAGGTAGCCCGAGCGCTCGAAGTCGCGGCGGTTCATGCCGGGGGGAAAGCGCAGGATCTCGGGCTTCATCTCCGCGCCGTGCCCGGGCGTCGCCGCGTGACCGAAGCGGGCGATCAGCGCGCCGAGGCGCTCGACCACGTCCTCGAACACGCCGCTGCGCCCGTACAAGCCGTCGACGCCCATGTCGAACAGCAGGCCGCGGGCGAACAGGCCGTCGAGCAGATCACCGCAGACCATGCACATGATGGGGAGGGTCCTCGTGGGATGATGTCGACGTCAGGCGACGAGCTGAGCGTCGAGGCGGTGGACGAGCAGCATGGTCGACGTGTTGCCGAAGATGCGATCGTTGTTGATCATGACCTGGGCGGACAGGATGTCACGCAGCTGGCGGCCGACCGAGAAGGGCGTGTCGTTCTTGAAGCCGCTGATGCCGCACACCAGCAACGCCTTGTTGACGATCTCGACCGCGATCTGCGAGGTCGCGACCTTGATGTTGTTCATGGCCACCGCGAAACCTACGGAGGTCAGCTCGTCCTCGTCGTGGCCGGCGTGCTCGAAGCGGTGCAGCCCGTCGCGCGCCATGGATTTCATCATCTGGAGCTGGCTCGCCGCCTCCGCGACACGCGTCGCACCGGCGGGCGTGTCGGTCGGTCGGCCACGGGCGTCGGCGCGGACGAAGGCCTGGGCCCGGTGCACGGCGGAGAGCGCGATGCCGTACCACAGCGCCGCCCACAGCAGGTGCGAGGTCGCGAGCATGGAACGCGCGGCGATCTCGGCGAAGGGTCTCGGCAGGATGTGCGAGGCCGGCCCGCAGGCACGCAGCTTGAACCCGTCCGAGCAGGTCCCGCGCATGCCCAGCGTGTCCCACACGCTGGTGCGCTCGAGCGAGCGGTGCTCCCTCATCACCACGACCAACACCTGGTCGGACGGCGGCGAATCCGGCTCGCGACGCGCGGTCGCGAGGATCGCGTCGGCTTCCTCGCCGTAGGAGATGACGGAGGCGTTCTTCTCCAGCCTGTAGGCGTCGCCCCGCGTCTCGACCGCGCAGAGCGACGTTCGCAGATCGCCGCCGACGCCGGCTTCCGAGGTGGCGGAAGCGAGCAGGAGCTGCTCGTCGGCGATCCGCCGGAGGAAGGCGCGATGCCAGTCGCTCGCCTGGGCGTGGAGGATCAGCGAGGACACCTGGATCTGGTGCATCGCGTAGATCATCGCGGCGGAGGCGCACCGCTGGCCGAGCAGCGAGCAGATCTCGGCGACGTCGGACAGGCTGGCGCCCTCGCCGCCGTAGGCCACCGGCAGCATCGCGCCGAGCAGGCGGCCGCTCTTCATGGCGGCGACCGCTTCGCGCGGGAAGCGGCCCTGCCGGTCGACATCGGCCGCGTTGGACGCCGCGACGAGCGCCGCCTCGGCGGCACGCTCGAGGAGCCTCGCGCCGGGGCCGGGCACGCCGGGGACGCTCATCAGGCGAGGGCCGGGGCGAGCTGGTGGACGCAGCCGGCGATCGCCTCGATGCTGGCGAAGCTGCGCCGGTTCAGCATCGTGTCCGAGAACTCGACGTCGAAGCGGTCTTCCAGCGCCAGCATCAGCTGCACGGCGGCGAAGGACGTGAGGCCCGCGGCGTAAAGGTCCTGGTCGTCGCGCAGGCCCTCGACCGGGACCGGCAGTCGTCCGTGCTCTGCGATGAGGGTGCGAATGGTATGAAGCATGAAGGCGCCTCCAAGGCCTCCAATAGAGCGTCGTCAATGATCATTTGCAAGACACGGAGGCGCCGGCGCGCGATTGTTGTGTAGACGTGGTCAACGATGACTGAACAACCACGTCACTAGACATTAACTACACCGAGAACGGGCGTACGACGTTCGTCGAGCCTCATCGGTCCTTGGGGAGGCGCGCGAGCAGCGCCGACGTGTCCCACCGCCCGCCGCCCATCGCCTGAACCTCGGCGTAGAACTGGTCGACGAGCGCCGCCACCGGCAGGCTGGCCCCGTTGCGGCGCGCCTCGTCGAGGCAGATGGCCAGGTCCTTGCGCATCCAGTTGACGGCGAAGCCGTGGTCGAACTCGCCGGCGACCATGGTCTTGTAGCGGTTCTCCATCTGCCAGGACTGCGCGGCGCCCTTGGAGATGACGGCGATCACCGCCTCCGCGTCGAGGCCGGCGCGAAGCGCGAAGTGCAAACCTTCCGCGAGGCCCTGGACGAGGCCGGCGATGCAGATCTGGTTCACCATCTTGGTCAGCTGGCCGGCGCCGGCCGGACCCATCAGCCGGCACGCCTTGGCGTAGCTGGCGATCAGCGGCTCCACCTTGTCGTAGGAAGCCTTGGCGCCCCCGCACATCACGGTGAGCTTGCCGCCCTCCGCGCCGGCTTGGCCGCCGGAGACGGGTGCGTCCAGGAAGGCGAAGCCGCGCTGTTCGGCCAAGGCGGCGAGCTCGCGCGCGACCTCTGCCGAATCGGTCGTGTGGTCGACGAAGGTCGCGCCGGCTTTCATGCCGTGGTACGCGCCGTCCTCGCCCCGCGTCACGGCGCGCACGTCCTGGTCGTTGCCGACGCAGCAGAAGACGACGTCGCTGTCGGCGGCGGCCTCGCGCGGGGTCGCGGCGTACGACCCGCCGTTGGCCTTGACCCACGCCTCAGCCCGCGCCGCCGTGCGGTTGAACACCGTGACCTCATGGCCGGCCTTGGCGAGGTGGCCCGCCATCGGGAAGCCCATCACGCCGAGACCGAGGAAGGAAACCTTTGCCATTCATATCACTCCTGTTGCTGCGTCGAAGACGACACTGCCGCCTGCTTGCGCGTCGTCGTCGCGACCGTCAATCGATCGGAAAGTCGAAGTAGCGGGCGCTGATCCTGGCGAAAGCGCCGTCGGCCATGCAGGCGGCGAGCGCCTTGTCGAAGGCGTCCCTCAGCGCGACATCCCCCGTGCGCAGGCCGATCGCGATGCCGTCGCCGAAGAAGGCGGGGTCGCGCGCCACGTCGGCGAGGATCCTGCAGCAGGCCGCGTCGCGCCGTGTTTCGAGGAAGGTGACGATCGCGTCCTTGTCGCCGATGGCGGCATCGACCCGGCCCGCCTCCAGGTCGAGGATGGCGTCGCCGAGCGAACCGTAGCGCTTGATCTTGGATCGCGGATAAACCTTGGCGAGGAAGGCCTCGTGGGTGCCCCCCTGCTCGACGCCGATCCGCCGTCCGGCCAGCGCCTCGGGTGACTCGGCGGCGAGGTCGGTCGTCCTGCGGACCAGGAAGGCGGAGGGCATGCGGACGTAAGGCGTCGAGAAGGCGATCTGCGCCTTGCGATCCTTGGTGATCTCCATCGCCGCCATGATGGCGTCGTAGCGGTGGGCGAGCAGGCCGGGGATCATGCTGTCCCAATCCTGCGCGATGAAGGAGCAGGTCACCGCCATGCGGTGGCAGAGGTCGGCGGCGAGGTCGATCTCGAAGCCGGCCAGTCGATCGCGCTCGAAGTAGTTGTAGGGCGGCCGTGCCCCTTCGCTGGCGATGGTGATGTGGCCGGACGGCGACGGGTCGCTCTCGGCGTTGGCGTGGACGGCCGTGGTCTGGGCGAGGGTGGCGGCCAGGCCGATCAGGCCGATCAGGACGGCGGAAAGCCGCCGCCCCGCCGTCCGCCGCCCGGGGCGACCGCTCCATCCCCCGCATGCGACACGCCACGGCAAGCTCCATGACAGGACCAGGGCGAGGCTCCGTGTATCCGCTCGGCGAAATCGCGCGCGACACTGCCCAATCGCGATCCCGCGCGCAACCCGGGCCGGACGGGAGCGGACCCTCCGGGCGGGAAGGATGCTCGCGCGGCGATAAGGAACGCCTATATGAGCCGCGTACGCGCTCGGAGGCGCGGGTCGGCGTCGGGTGGGGATCATGGTCAGCGAAACGGATGTCCTGAAAGCGCTGGGCGCGGTCGCCGGCCCCGACGGGCGCAGCGCGGTGTCGCGTTCGAACGGGATCGTCGGCCTCACCATCCGCGACGACAAGGTGTACCTCGCGCTCACCGGCAACCCGCGCCTCGCCGAGGCGATGGAGACGATGCGCGTCCAGGCCGAGGCGGCGATCAAGGGCGTCGCCGGCGTCGGCGCCGCCCTCGTCAGCCTGACCGCCGAGCAGCCGGCGGGCGGCGCGCCCGTGAAGGCGTCGACGCCGCACGGGCACGCGCCGGCGCGGCCGGCGCCGTCGCGCAACATCGCCATTCCCGGCATCACCCGCATCATCGCGGTGGCCTCGGGCAAGGGCGGCGTCGGCAAGTCGACGACCGCCATCAACCTTGCGCTGGGCCTCCTGACGCACGGGTGGCGCGTCGGCGTGCTCGACGCCGACGTCTACGGCCCCTCGCTCCCCCGCCTGCTCGGCCTCAAGGAGCGCCCGGAGATGGACGGCAAGATGCTGAAGCCGATCCAGGCGTTCGGCCTGAAGGCCATGTCCATCGGCTTCCTCGTGGGGGAGGACGAGGCGATGATCTGGCGCGGGCCGATGGTGATGAGCGCCATCAACCAGCTGCTGCGCGAGGTGGACTGGGGCGAGCTCGACTGCCTGGTCGTCGACATGCCGCCCGGCACCGGCGACGCGCAGCTGACGCTGGCGCAAGCGGTGCCGCTCGCCGGCGCGGTGATCGTCTCGACGCCGCAGGACCTCGCCCTGATCGACGCCCGGCGCGGCATCTCCATGTTCGGCAAGACCAACGTGCCCATCCTCGGCATCGTCGAGAACATGAGCACCTTCATCTGCCCGCACTGCGGGGGCCAGTCCGACATCTTCTCCCATGGCGGGGCGCGCCGCGAGGCCGACGCGATGGGCGTGCCCTTCCTCGGCGAGGTGCCGCTCGCCCTTTCCATCCGCGAGGGGGCCGACAGCGGCCGCCCCACCGTCGCGGTCGCGCCGAACAGCCCGCAGGGCGTCGTGTACCGGGCGATCGCCGGCCGGGTGAAGACCGGGCTGGAGGGCGCCCGTGTCCGTGCGGCGCCGCGCATCACCATCGAGTGAGCGCTTGGGAGGCGAGCGGCCATTCCGGGCATCCGGAACCCCGGGCTTCGCGCCGCGAGCGGACGCGCGACAATAGGTTGACGTTAGCTAAGGTATATGTACCTCATGATCGGTTGAGAAGCAACGCCGATTAGGCCATTCTACCTTATGACTCGCGATCTCACATCCGCTGACATCGCGCCTCGCCGGAGTCGGTGTTCGACGACTTCGGAGCCGACCCGGTCGACGTTCGACGACCTCGGGTCGCGCCCTCGTCGCGGACGGCGACACGCCCGCGTCGGTGTCGACGTTCGGCGACATGGGTCCGCGCGGCGAACAAGCGGTCCCACGAAAGGCGCCGACGAGGGAACGGGTGAGCCTGCGGCCCGACGGGGCTGGCAGGCCGCAGGGCCGGGGCGTCGAGGGCCGCCTTGGGGCTTTGCTGGATCGAGCGCCTCGTCTTCGCATCGAAAGGCGTCGCGGTAAGCCGTCGCCGCGACCCCCGGGCCGGGCAGCAGGCGCACGACGAGCACCCCTGCCACGTCCGGCAAATCCGTTTCATAGCGCGAACCGGCACGGCTATGGTGCCGCCATGTGGTCGGGGTTCAGCGCCTTCCCGGCAGCATCACGACCCCGGCGGGGCAACCCTTCTCGAACGGCCTGTCACGAAGGATGAAGCATGCAGATCCCAACCCTGTCGCATCTGCATAAATTCGCATCATTGCAGCTGCGGAAAGCCGCCCTGAAGAGGAAATTCCTGCGAGACAATTCCGACATACGCAGGGTCTTCGGCAAGACGGGATCGCCGTCGGCAGCCCCTTCGGACGGCGCGGCCTCGCTCTCGGCCGACGACCTCGAGCAATGGAACGATCACGGCTACATCGTCCTGAAGGGATTCTTCCAGAAGCCGGCCGTCGAAGCCTACAAACGCCACATCGACCGTCTCTGGCGGGACAGGCGCGCTCCGGAAAATCCGCTCGTGGTGTTCACCAATCGCGGCAAGCTGTACTTCCGCGACGCGTTGGATGGGGATCGCGCGCGATCCTACCGTCTCGTCGACCACTACCTGACCGACGGCCCGACGCGCGACTTCTCCATGGATCCGCGCCTCGTCGCCATGCTGCGTGAACTGATGGGACACGCCCCGGTCGTCTGCAACACGATCCTGTCCGAAGTCGGCAGCGAACAGGACATGCATTCGGACATGTTCTACATGTCGCCCGTCACCGCCAACCAGATGCTCGCGACCTGGATCGCCATCGACGATGTCACCGAGGACTGCGGACCTGTCTTCTACGTGCCCGGATCGCACAAGCTGGCACCGCACCGCTTCTCCGACGGTTCGGTCAAAGCCATCTTCGACGAGGTGCCGGGCGCCGTCGCCGCGACCCAGGAACGGATGGACGCCCTCGGCCTTCGCCGCGAACGATTCATCGCGAAGGGCGGTGACGTGCTGATCTGGCATAGCCAGTTGGTGCACGGCGGCGACGTCATCCGTGACCGTTCGACCAAGAGGACGGCGATCGTGACGCATTATTTCTCGACCCGCGACGTGCCGACGGGGGATCGGCTCTGCGCCGAGCGGCACGACGGCTCGCTGCTGCTGGTCAAGGAGCACCTGCCCGTCGCCGCGAACGAGAGCGCGCAACCGGCGGAGCACGCTTGATCGCCGAGGGCGAACGCGATGCGATCGGCGGCGATCGCTTAAAACATCCAAGCCTGAAGCGAGGCCTGGGTGATCGCGTGATTGTCGATCTGTCGTCGTGACTTGCCGCCATCGTTGCTCGCGCCGGACCAAGAACGATCCAAGGAGAATGACAGCTGAGCACACGCGAGGAAGCGAGCGTCGGTCGACCGCCGGTCAAATGAACCAAGCCTCCACCTACCCCCCGGTCACGCTCATGTGCCGTCCGACCGCCGGGCGTTCCATCGCGCGGTCGATGATGAAGTCGTGCCCCTTCGGCTTGCGGGCGATCGCCGCCGTGATGGTCTCGTCGAGCAGCGCGTTCTCCGGCGAAGCGCGCAGCGCCGCGCGCAGGTCGGCCGCGTCGTCCTGGCCCAGGCACATGTACAGCGTGCCGGTGCAGGTCACCCGCACCCGGTTGCAGCTCTCGCAGAAGTTGTGCGTCATCGGCGTGATGAAGCCGAGCCGGCCGCCGGTCTGCTCGACCGTCACGTAGCGCGCCGGCCCGCCCGTGCGGTAGGCGAGGTCGCGCAGCGTGTAGCGCTCCATCAGGTCGGCGCGGACGCGGCTGAGCGGCAGGTACTGGTCGATGCGGTTCTCGCCGATCTCGCCCATCGGCATCACCTCGATGAGGGTGAGGTCCATGCCGCGCCCGTGCGCCCACTCCATCATCGGCGCGATCTCGTGGTCGTTGACGCCCTTCAGCGCGACGGTGTTGACCTTGACGGCGAGGCCGGCGCGCTGCGCGGCGTCGATCCCCTTCAGCACCGTGGGCAGGTCGCCGCGCCGGGTGATCGCCTTGAAGCTGGCGTCGTCCAGGCTGTCGAGGGACACGTTGATGCGGCGCACGCCGGCCTCCGCCAGCTCGCCGGCGAAGCGCGCGAGCTGCGAGCCGTTGGTGGTCAGCGTCAGCTCCCGGAGCGCGCCGCTGTCGAGGTGGCGGGACAGGCTGCGGATCAAGCGCATGAGGTCGCGGCGCACCAGGGGCTCGCCGCCGGTCAGCCGGATCTTGCGGGTGCCGCGCGCGATGAAGGCGCCGCACAGCCGGTCGAGCTCCTCCAGCGAGAGCAGGTCGCGGCGCGGTAGGAACGCCATGTCCTCGGCCATGCAGTACACGCAGCGGAAGTCGCACCGGTCGGTGACCGACACGCGGATGTAGTCGACGTGGCGGCCGTAGGGATCGACGAGCGGACCTCGCCCGGCGTCGCCTCCCTCGATCGACGGCGGGCGGAGGTCGGATCGGGAGTCGAGGGCTGCGGCGGGGACCATGCCGCCCATATAGCGCTTGAACGTCCGCGCCGTAAGTCCAGGTTTGCGGTACGGTACGGCGGATCACGGGGTGGCGGGATGACGGAAGCGTGCGGGGCGTGGCCGACGGACATCAAGGTGCGTGACGGCGGCCGGACGCTGGAGGTGTCCTTCGACGACGGGCACGTCTTCGCCCTGCCGGCCGAGTACCTGCGGGTGCAAAGCCCCAGCGCCGAGGTGCAGGGCCACAGCCGCCACGAGCGCAAGACGGTCGGCGGCAAGCGGCTGGTGGCGGTGATCGGCGTCGATCCGGTCGGCACCTACGCGGTCAAGCTGAGCTTCGACGACATGCACGCCACCGGCATCTTCACCTGGGCCTACCTGCACGAACTCGGGCGGACGCGGGAGGCGAGATGGGCCGACTACCTCGCCGAGCTGGACAGCAGGGGCCTGAGCCGTGACCGGCCGGGCGAGGCGAGCGCGGGGTAGGGCGCCCGGGCGAGCGCCTCGGAGCGGGGCCTCGCTTCACGATCCGGCCGAGGCGAAAGCGCGCAGGTAGGTGGCCGGGTCGACGTTGGCGCCGGTCAGCGCGACGGCGGTGGTGCGCTCGGCGAGCGGCAACCGGCCGGCGAGCGCGGCGGCGAGCGCCACGGCGCCGCCCGGCTCGACCACCAGGCCGAACTCCTCGAACGCCGTCCGCATGGCCGCGAGGGCCTCGGCGTCGCTGACGACCAGGCCGCCTCCGAGGCGGGGCGCGTTGATGGCGAACGTCAGGGCGCCGGGCATCGGCGCCAGCACGGCGTCGCAGATCGACCGCGCGTCGGGCGCGTTGCCGAGCCGCGCCCCGGCCTTGAGGCTGCGGGCGGTGTCGTCGAAACCCGCGGGCTCCACCGCGTAGACCCGCGCGTCCGGCAGCACGGTTTCCCAGGCCAAGGCGCATCCGGCCGTTAGGCCGCCACCGGCGCAGCACACCAGCAGCGCGTCCGGCACGGCTCCCAGCGCCCCGGCCTGCCGGGCGACCTCCAGGCCAAGCGTCGCCGCCCCGGCGATCACCCGCCGGTCCTCGTAGGGCGGCACGAGGAGGAGCCCGCGCTCCTCTGACAATCGACGTCCCAGCGCCTCGCGATCCTCGCTCGCGCGATCGTAGAGGACCACCTCGGCGCCCCACCCGCGCGTTCGCGCGATCTTCGCGGCCGGCGCGTCGGCCGGCATGGCGATCAGCACCGTCGCGACACCCAGGCGACGCCCGGCCCAGGCCACGGCCTGCGCGTGGTTGCCCGAGGAGAAGGCGACCACGCCGCGCGCCCGCTCCCGCCGGGAAAGCAGGGACAGCCGGTTCCAGGCACCCCGCGCCTTGAAGCTGCCGGTGCGCTGCAATCCCTCCGCCTTGACGAGGAGGCGCCCGCCGAGCCGCTCGTTCAGGCGCTCGCTCTCCAGCAGCGGCGTCTCGACCAGGACGCCGCGGATACGCCCGGCCGCGTCCTCGATCTCCGGGAAGGGCGGGGGCGTCAGGTGCCAGGGACGCGATGCGACGTCGTTCATGGGTTCGAGGCTAGGCGAATCGCGGCTATGGAACAATCGTGGCCACGGTCAGACGGGGGGAGCGAGCTTGCAACGAGACGCCGACGCGGCCGCCGATGCGCCGAAGCCGAGGCGACTGATCCTCTTCGACCTCGACGGGACCCTGCTCGACAGCCGCGAGCCCATCCTGGGCGCCCAGGCCCGCGCCTTCGCCGCCCTCGGCCTGCCGGCGCCGGCACCGGAGCGCTCGCTGGCGGTCGTCGGCCTGTCGCTGAGCGAGGCCTTCACCGCGCTGGTCGGCGCCGACGGCCCGATCGAGGGTCTGCGCCACGCCTACACGGAGGCGTGGACGGCGATGCGCGCCGCGCCGGGTTACCGCGAGCTGCTGTATCCCGGTGCCGCCGAGACGGTCGCCGCGCTCGCCGCGCGGCCGGGCATCCTGCTCGGCATCGCCACCGGCAAGTCCCGGCGCGGCGTCGACCGGCTGCTGGCGGCGCGGGGGTGGGCGACGACCTTCGCGACGATCCAGACCGCCGACGACCATCCCTCGAAGCCGCACCCCTCGATGATCCGCGCGGCGCTCGCCGAGACCGGCGTCCCGGCGCAAGCCTGCGTCATGGTCGGCGACACCACCTTCGACATGGCGATGGCGAAGGCGGCGGGCGTCACGCCGCTCGCCGTCGGCTGGGGCTTCCACGACGTGGCCGCGCTGCGGGCGGTGGGTGCGGCGGCATGCGTCGAGACCTTCGGGGCGTTGTCGGCGTTCCTGGACGGACGGCAGGGCGAGAGCCGGCATGGCGAGGCGGTCCCGAGCACATGAGCGATGAGGCGGACGAATCCACCCGGCGGCCGCGGATCGATCCGACCGCCATGGCGCGGCGCGACCTGAAGAAGGCGTTGCCCCGCCGGTTCTACCGCGAGGTGACGACCGCCGAGGCGGCGGGGGCGTTCGGGCCGCGCCTCGATGGCCGGCCGGTGCGCACGCCGGCCAAGCGGGGCTTGAGCGTGCCGACCCGCGCGCTCGCCGAAGCGTTGGCCGACGAGTGGCGCGAGCAGGGCGAGGTGATCGAGCCCGACAGCATGCCGCTCACCCGGCTCGCCAATTCCGCGATCGACGGCGTCGCGCTCCATCGCGAGGCGAGCATGGCCGAGGTCGCGAAATTCGCCGAAACGGACCTCGTCTGCTACCGCGCCGGCGAGCCCGACGCGCTCGTCGCCGCCCAGGCCGCCGCCTGGGATCCGGTGCTCGCCTTCGCGCGGGACAAGTTCGGCGCCCGTTTCATCCGCGTTCGGGGCGTCATGTACGTCGCGCAGCCGGAGCCGGCGCTCGCCGCGGCGCGTGACGCCGTCGCCGCGACGGCGGCCGGCCCGGGCGGCGTGCTCCGCCTCGCCGCGCTCAGCGTGATGACGACTTTGACGGGCTCGGTCCTCATCGCGCTCGCCGTCGCCTTCGACGCGATGAGCGTCGCCGACGCGTGGGCGGCGGCGAACGTCGACGAGGACTACCAGGCGCGCCTTTGGGGCGCCGATGCGGAGGCCACGGCCCGCCGCGAACGGCGCCGGCGCGACATGGCGGCGGCGGCGCGCTTCTACGCGCTCGCCGGCCCGCGCGGGATCTGAGGCCGCCCGCGTCCCCGATCCGGAAGGCCGGCGCGGGCGCGCAGCAGGTCGGGGAGCCGCCCGTCCGCCCGCAGGTGCGCTTCCACCTCCGACCAAGCGATCATGCCGCCGCGCTCATGGTCTCCCCGCCGGTGGAGCTTGGCGTCGTCGGTGACGACGAGCGCCGTCCGCGCCAGGGCGAAGAGCTGGGCGTCGGTGCCCCCGCGCGGCGACGCGGCCGGCGTCCCCCGCCGCTCGCAGCGCTCCAGCAGGTCGCGCAGCAGCGCCTTGACGTAGGGCGGCACGAAAAGGTGGTCGAGCGCCTGTCGATACTCCGCCTCCAGGGCGGGGATGACCGCGAGCGTGAAGGCGCTGCCCGCCAGCGCGCGCGGCGGGTTGACGTTGATGAGCGCGAACCGGTTGACCGCGCAGCTGTCGATGAACACGTCCCGCTTCATGCCGGCATCCTGACCCCGCCGCCATGGATCGTCGAGGATCAATCGTCGAGGATCAGTCGACGAGGATCAGTCGACGAGGAGGACGGAAACGTCGAGGGAGGGTCGGCCGGGTCCGACGCGCGGCGGCGGCGGGCGGGGCCCTTCTTCTCGGATGCGAAACGCCGTAGGAAACGCTGAGCCGCGGCACGGCGCCGTGTCCGACCGAGCGAGCCTCAAGAGAGACTGACCATGATCCTTTCCAAAGCTTTCCTCGCCCCCGCCGGTTGCCTGCTCCTGGCCGGCGCCGCCCAGGCGCAGACGCCGGCCAACACGAGCCCGGCGGCGGTCCAACCGGGCGCCTACAAGGTGGAACCGGGCCACACCCGCGTGCTGTTCAGCGTGTCGCACATGGGCTTCACCAAGTGGTACGGCGACTTCACCGGGGCGAGCGGCACCCTGACGCTCGATCCCAAGAACCCGGCCGCGGCCAGCCTCGCGGTCACCCTGCCGGTCGCCTCCGTGTCGACGACCAACGCCAAGCTCGACGGCGAGCTGAAGGCCGCCGACTGGCTGGACGCGGAACGCTTCCCCCGGGCGAGCTTCAAGTCCACGGCGGTCACGCCCAAGGGGCCCGGCACGGCCGACGTGACCGGCGACCTGACGCTGCACGGCGTCACGAGGCCGCTCACCCTGCACGTCACGTTCAACGGCGCGGGCGTCAACCCGCTCGACAAGGCCTACACCGCCGGTTTCGAGGCGCACGGCACGATCAAGCGCAGCGACTTCGGCGTCACGAAGTACGTGCCGCTGATCGGCGACGACGTCGACCTGACCCTCAGCGGCGCCTTCGAGAAGCCGGCCAGCTGACAGGCCTGACGGTTTGATCCGCCCCGGGATCGGGGCGGATCA
This sequence comes from uncultured Beijerinckiaceae bacterium, assembly GCA_964244495.1. Classification (GTDB taxonomy): domain Bacteria; phylum Pseudomonadota; class Alphaproteobacteria; order Rhizobiales; family Beijerinckiaceae; genus RH-AL1. The sequence continues at coordinate 135,801 of CAXTIU010000001.1, read as the reverse complement.
CGGCGCTCGGTCGACGACGCTCAGGCGGCGAGTTGCCCGATCGCCGCGCGCGCGGACGCCATCGCCTTGCCCTTGCTTTCCTCGCCGGCCGACAGCCCTTCCGCCGTCACGAATTCGAGGTCGCTCACCCCGAGCAAGCCGAACACGCTCCGCAGGTAGCTTTCCGCGTGCTCGGCAGAGGCGGCGGCGGTGTCGGGGCCGTAGAACCCGCCGCGCGCGATGGCGGCGATCACGCGCTTGCCCTTGACCAGGCCCTCCGGCCCGTTCGGCCCGTAGCGGAACGTCTTGCCGGGGATGACGATGCGGTCGATCCACGCCTTGAGCTGCGAGGGGATGGTGAAGTTGTACATCGGCACCCCGATCACCACGACGTCGGCGGTGATGAACTCGTCCAGCATCGCCTGGCTCGCGTCGCGGACCAACTGGCCCGCCGCGTCGAGCGGTCCGGCCTGGACCGCCCGGGGATGGTCGCCCGGCATGGAGGCGAAGGTGAGGTGCGGCGGCGCCTCGACGGCGAGGTCGCGGTAGGTCACCGTGGCGTGCCCGCCCGCCGTGATCCGCTCGACGATCAGCTTGGTGACCTCGCGCGTCACCGAGCCCTGACCCAGGATGCTGGTATCGATGTGCAGCAGTTTCATTTCCATACCTACTTTACATTCGTAACGTCGAAAAGGATATGGCGTGGCGCCGGACGCGCAAGACGGCACACACCTGATACCGGGGGCACAGCCAAGTGACCGAGCGATTGATCGACCGAGGAATCGAACAAGGAATCGACCAAGCGACCGAGCGGATGGACGCGTCCCTCTTTCCCGCCAAGAGCGAATGCCCGATGATCCGGAGCGTCCTCTCGCGCGTCGGCGACAAGTGGAGCGTGCTCGTCATCATGCTGCTGTGGCGCGGCCCGCGCCGGTTCAGCGAGATCAAGCGCGCGGTGGAGGACGTTTCGCAGCGCATGCTCACCCTGACGCTGCGCGGGCTGGAGCGCGACGGCCTGGTCGCCCGGACCGTGACGCCCACCATCCCGCCGCGCGTCGACTATGAGCTGACCGCGCTCGGGCGCTCGCTGGCCGAGCCGGTCCTGGCGCTCGGCCAATGGGCCTTCCGCCACCTCGAAAAGATCCACACGGCGCGCGCCAGCTACGACGGGCGCGACGCCGAGGTCAGGCCGGCGGCACGCCACGGCGCCGCCGCCGCGCCCGCGCCCTGAGAGGCCGGCGATGGAGATCGGGATCGACAGCTTCGCCGCCGTTCAACCGGACGCCGACCCGGCGCTGACGCCCGTGAAGCGCATCGCCAACCTCATGGAGGAGGCGGAGGTCGCCGACCGCGCCGGGCTCGACACGTTCGGGATCGGCGAACATCACCGGCGCGAGTTCCTCGACGCGGCCCCCGCCGTGCTCCTCGCCGCCGCCGCCGCGCGGACGCGCGGCATCCGGCTCACCAGCGCCGTCACCGTGCTGAGCGCCGCCGACCCCGTCCGCGTGTTCCAGGATTTCGCGACCCTCGACCTCCTGTCGGCCGGTCGGGCCGAGATCGTCGTCGGACGCGGGTCTTTCATCGAGGCCTTCCCGCTCTACGGCTTCCGGCAGGAGGACTACGACGCGCTGTTCGCGGAGAAGCTCGAACTGCTGCTGGCGCTGCGCGAGGACAGCCACGTCCATTGGACGGGGCGGTTCCGGCCGCCGCTGCGCGGGCAGGGCGTCTACCCCCGGCCGCACCAGGCGCGGCTGCCGGTCTGGCTCGGCGTCGGCGGCACCCCGCAGTCGGTGGTGCGGGCCGGCCGGCTCGGGCTGCCGCTGATGATCGCCATCATCGGCGGGTCGTTCCGGCGCTTCCGTCCCCTCGTCGACCTTTACCGCGAGGCGGGCCGCGCCGCCGGCCACGGCGCCGATACCCTGCGCGTCGGGGTCCACGCGCTGGGCTTCGTCGCCGACAGCGAGTCGGCGGCGGTGGACGCCTTCTATCCCGGCTGGGCCGCCATGTTCACGGCGATCGGACGGGAGCGCGGCTGGGCGCCGACGACGCGGGCGCAGTTCGACGCGCAGTGCGGACCGGACGGACCGTTCCTGGTCGGCGGCCCCGCGACGGTCGCCGCCAAGATGCGCGAGGCGAGCGACGTTCTCGGCGGCCTGTCGCGGATCACCTTCCAGATGAGTTCCGCCTCGTCCGAGCACGGCGCGATGAAACGATCCATCGAACTGCTCGGCACCGCCGTGGCGCCCCTCGCGCGCGGGACGCGACCCGTTCCCGCCGACGCGAAGGGGCGAGCAGGTTCCACGGCTCCGTCGGGCTAGCTGGCGCCGATGAGGATACCGGTGGCGAGCACGAGGCCGCCGCCGAGCATCACCTTCGCCGCCGCCGACACCGGTGGCGTGTCCATGTAGCGCCACTGGATCCAGGCGATCACGCCCAGCTCGACGACGACGACGGCCGCCGCCGCCGCGGTCGCCGCCGTGAAGTCCCGGATCAGGTAGGGCAGGGTGTGGCCGATGCCGCCGAGCACCGTCATCAGGCCGCAGACGAGGCCGCGCAGGTACGGGGTGCCGCGTCCCGACAGCTTGCCGTCGTCGGCGAGCGCCTCGGCGAAGCCCATCGAGATGCCGGCGCCGAGCGAGGCGGCCAGGCCCACCTGGAAGGCGTTCCAGGTGTTGTGCGTGCCGAACGCCGCCGCGAACACCGGCGCGAGCGTCGACACGGAGCCGTCCATCAGACCGACGAGGCCGGGCTGGACGATGCGCAGGACGAAGCTGCGGCGCGCGTCGTCGTCCTCCTTCGCGCGGGCGCTCGGCGGAAGATGGCGCACCTCCAGCGCGCCGGCGGTGCGCTCGTGGTCGGCCTCGGCGGCGGCGAGGTCGCCGAGAAGCTTGCGGATCGAGGCATCCGTCGCCTTGGCGGCGGCGAGGCCGTAGAAGCGCGCGGCGTCCTGCTCCATCTGCCGCGCCTGCCGGCGGACCGCCTCGAGGCCGAGCGGCTGGACCCGCCACAGCTTCCTGCGGTGGACCGTGCCGCGCACGTCGTGGCGCCTCACCTGCGGGATGTGCTCGCCGAACCTCGCGCGGTAAAGCTCGATGAGCCGACCCCGGTGGCCGTTCTCCTCGGCGGCCATGGCGGAGAAGACGTGCGCCGTCTCCGGATAGCCTTCGCGCAGACCTTCCGCGAAGTCCGCGTAGGTGCGGCCGTCCTCCTCCTCGCTGCTGATCGCCAGCGCCAGGATCTCCCTCTCGTCGAGCTGGTCGAAGGTCTTCATCGGCGCTCCCGGCTTCGGAGGTGTTGCGATGAAACATTGGCGGCGGCGTTGTCAACCAGTTTATAGGAATTCTAAAGTGATCGAGCGCGCGACAGGATCGCGCGTCATCCCAGGTGGACGCGAGCGGCGTGACCCACCCGTGCGAGGGCAAAATGTGTCCTATCAGCCACACCGGCCTTAGCAAAAAATGATAGGCCGCGATCGATCATCGTCATTTCGGCGTGAGCTTACGAGCGTAAGTAACTGAAAATAATGAATTATTGCTTTTACGGGAAGCCCCGAGGCGAGGGTCACGATCGCTCGCAGCATATCGTTCCGGCAGCGGCGCGGTATTTTTCCATCACTTTTCGGGGAACCATTGGGCTATAGCGAAAAGGCGATCCGGTTGGGGAGCCGGGTTCACCTAGATCGTACTCGGGGGTTTTTCGTGACATCCACCATCAAGTTCTCACCAGCCAAGACAGCCGGGCGCACCTGCCGCGTCGGCCTCGCCGCCGCCCTGCTCCTGGGCTGCTCGCCGCTGGCGCTGCACGCGGAAACGTCCAACGCCGAGCTGGCCAAGGAGATCGCCGAGCTGAAGGCGCAGATCAAGTCGCTGCGCGGCTCGGTCGCCGAGACCCGCACCGAGACCAAGAAGACCAACGCCAAGGTCCGCGCCGTCGCCGATCAGCGCGCGCCCGCCCCGGCCCCTGTCGCCCCGGCCTTCGCCTCGCTGCCCGAGGGCGCCACCCCGGTCTTCGCCACCGCCGACAAGAGGCTGCAGTTCGGGGCGCTCACCATCACCCCCGGCGGCTTCATCGAGGCGGCCGGCATCTTCCGCGCGAAGAGCGACAACTCCGACATCGCGAGCTCGCTCTCGATCCCGACCAACAACATCGACTCCGCGCACACGCAGGAGACGAGGTTCACGATCCGCGCGTCACGCTTCGCCCTCCTGGTCGAGGCGCCGGTCTCGAAGGACCTGCTGGTCGCCGGCTACGCCGAATTCGATCTCCAGGGCGCCGGCACCACCTCCAACTTCACGCAGACCACCTCCTTCGTCCCGCGCGTCCGCAACCTCTACGCCACGCTCGACTCGGCCGATTACGGCTTCCACGTGCTGGCCGGCCAGAACTGGTCGCTGGTCACGCTGAACAGCAAGGGCATCACGCCGCGTAACGAAGTGCTGCCGCCGACCCTCGACTCCGACGTGCTGGCCGGCTTCGACTACGGCCGCATCCCGCAGATCCGCATCACCAAGGACTTCAACAAGAAGCTCTGGATCTCGCTCGACGCCGAACAGGCGGCGACCGTCACCAACAACGGCGCTTGCGGAAACGTCGTCAGCAACACGACTGCCGCCGCCAGCAACGCCGCCGCCAACATCGCCGCCAACCCCGTGACCGGCGTCGCCACCGGCTCCTGCCTCGTCACCGGCGCCGGCGGCAACTTCGGCGGCCAGGGCGCGAACCAGCAGCTATCGCTCAACCAGGTGCCCGACGTGCTCGGCAAGGTCGCCTACGAGGCGAGGATCCTCGACCGCGACATCCACCTCGAAGGCCTCGGCATCTACCGCAACTTCGTCGACGACGTGAACTACGGCACCGGCGGCTTCGCGGCGCCGGCGGCTTCCACGGCCGCCGTGGCCGGCGGGTTCCCGTTGTCGCAGAAGCAGAGCACCCACGGCTTCGGCGTCGGCTACGGCGTGATCGTCCCGCTCATCAACAACAAGCTGGACTTCCAGTCGAACGGCGAACTCGGCAAGGGCATCGGGCGCTACACATCGTCCGGCCTGCCCGACGCCACCGTGGACTCCAACGGCGAGGTCAAGCCGCTCAGCATCCAGTCGGTCAACGCCGGCCTGATCCTTCACGCCAGCCCGTCGTTCGACATCTACGGCTTCGCCGGCGTCGACCAGGTGAACCGGAACTTCTCGGTCAACGCGGCCAACGGTGCCCAGACCGGCTACGGCGTGACCGGCGGATTGAACAACTACGGTTGCGAGGTCGAAGGCGGCACCTGCACCGGCCAGACCCATCGCATCTACGAGTTCACCGGCGGCTTCACCGACAAGCTGTACAAGGGCGCCTTCGGCGAGGTGCGGGTGGCCGCGCAGTACGAGTACGTCGGGCGCCAGCTGTTCGGCGTGTCCACCAACGCGACCGGCCCCACCGCCGCGGCGCCCCTGCGCTCGAACCGCACGCAGGACCAGATGGTGTTCACCTCGCTGCGCTACTTCCCCTTCCAGTAAAGCCTGGACCCGGAGATCGGATCGGCTCCCGGTCCGATCCGCTGAACCTGAAGACACCGCGCGAGCTCGGGCTCGCGCGGTTTTTCGTTTGTGGCGCCGGCGGCCGGTCACGACGCGGCCGAGGCCACGCCGCGCGATCGACGTTCCCGTTGTGTTCTTTTCCTGGCGAATCAGCTAAAGTGTCGTCGCCCCGCGAACGCCCTCCACGTTCGCCGCGTTCCTCTCCATGCGAGGCGGTTGCGACCATGTTGCCGACTGATCACCTCCGGTCATCCACCGCTCGATCGCGCCATCGACTCGACTCGCAATGCGAATCATGGCCCGTTCACCGTCCGGGCGGCGGAGTATCGCGACACGTTAACCAAGACCTCAGCGGGGTCCCGGCGTTAACCTTGAGCGATTTTACTGATGTCGAGCGGGGGCGCGGGGCACGCTAGAGTCTCGTTGGCCTTGTCCGGTCTTGTCGACCGCGAGCCGAGACTCTGAGTGAAGGATGTTCATGCGTATCTCCCGCCGCTTCACCATCGCCGACCAGTCCCCCTACGCGACCATCGCGTTCCGGGCGACGAAGAGCGAGATCCGTAATCCCGACGGCTCGGTGGTGTTCTCGCTCGACGGCATCGAGGTGCCGGTCGGCTGGAGCCAAGTCGCCGCCGACATCATCGCCCAGAAATACTTCCGCAAGGCCGGCGTTCCGGCGCGGCTGAAGAGGGTGGAAGAGAACGCGGTGCCCTCCTTCCTGTGGCGCAGCGTGCCCGACGAGGCGGCGCTGGCCGACATGCCGGAGCGCGAGCGCTTCGTGTCGGAAACCTCGGCCAAGCAGGTGTTCGACCGGCTGGCCTTCACCTGGACCTACTGGGGGTGGAAGGCCGGCACCTTCGACGACGAGACGGACGCCGCCGCCTTCGCCGACGAGCTGCGCTACATGCTCGCGCGCCAGATGGCGGCGCCGAACTCGCCGCAATGGTTCAACACCGGCCTGCACTGGGCCTACGGCATCGACGGCCCGAGCCAGGGCCACCACTTCGTCGACCACCGCACCGGCGTTCTCCAGGCGTCGCGATCGGCCTACGAGCACCCGCAGCCGCACGCCTGCTTCATCCAGTCGGTCGCCGACGACCTCGTCAACGAGGGCGGCATCATGGACCTGTGGGTGCGGGAGGCCCGCCTCTTCAAGTACGGGTCCGGCACCGGGTCCAACTTCTCCAGGCTGCGCGGCGAGAACGAGCGGCTGTCGGGCGGCGGCAAGTCGTCCGGGCTCATGTCCTTCCTGAAGATCGGCGACCGCGCGGCCGGCGCCATCAAGTCCGGCGGCACCACGCGGCGCGCCGCCAAGATGGTGGTGGTCGACGCCGACCATCCCGACATCGAAGCCTACATCGACTGGAAGGTGCGGGAGGAGGACAAGGTGGCGGCGCTGGTCGCCGGCTCCAAGGCGCTCAACAAGCACCTGAAGGCGGTGCTGCGCGCCTGCGTGAACTGCGAGGGTGACGGCGACGACTGCTTCAACCCGGAGAAGAACCCGGCGCTGAAGCGCGAGATCAAGCTGGCGCGGCGCGCCTACGTGCCCGACGCGTCCGTCAAGAAGATCATCCAGTACGCCCGCCAGGGCTTCACCGACGTGTCGCTCGACACCTACACGCTGGACTGGGACTCCGACGCCTACCTCACCGTCGCCGGCCAGAACTCGAACAATTCCGTCCGCATCACCGACGCCTTCCTGCGCGCGGTCGAGGAGGATGGGGATTGGACGCTGACCAAGCGCGTGTCCGGCGCACCGCACAAGGTGCTGAAGGCGCGCGAGCTTTGGGACAAGATCGGCCACGCCGCCTGGCACTCGGCCGACCCCGGCCTCCAGTACCACACCACCATCAACGACTGGCACACCTGCCCGGCCGGCGGCGCGATCGTCGCCTCGAACCCGTGCTCCGAGTACATGTTCCTCGACGACACGGCCTGCAACCTCGCCTCGCTGAACCTCCTGCAGTTCGCCGATCCCGCCAAGCCGGTCGCCGAGCGCTTCGACCTCGCCGCCTACGAGCACGCGGTGCGGCTGTGGACGGTGGTGCTGGAAGTCTCGGTCGTGATGGCGCAGTTCCCGAGCCGCGAGATCGCCCAGCTCTCCTACGAGTACCGGACGCTGGGGCTCGGCTACGCCAACATCGGCGGCTACCTCATGTCGTCGGGCATCGCCTACGATTCGGACGAGGGCCGCGCGATCTGCGGCGCGCTGTCGGCCATCATGACGGGCGTGTGCTACGCCACCTCCGCCGAGATGGCGGGGGAACTCGGCCCGTTCGCCCGCTTCGGCGCCAACCGCGAGGCGATGCTGCGGGTGATGCGCAACCATCGCCGCGCCGCCTACGGCCATGCCGACGGCTACGAGCAGCTTTCCGTCGCCCCCGTGCCGCTGGATGCGCGGGCGCTGCGCGACGGGCGCCTCGCCGAGCACGCGCGCGCCGCCTGGGATCGGGCGCTGGCGCTCGGCGAGCGGCACGGCTATCGCAACGCGCAGGTGTCCGTCGTCGCGCCGACCGGCACCATCGGCCTGGTGATGGACTGCGACACGACCGGCATCGAGCCGGATTTCGCCCTCGTCAAGTTCAAGAAGCTCGCCGGCGGCGGGTACTTCAAGATCATCAACCGCGCGGTGCCGGAGGCACTGCGGGCGCTCGGTTATCGCGAATCCGACATCGCCGAGATCGAGGCCTATGCCGTCGGCCACGGCTCTCTCAGGCAGGCGCCGGGCGTGAACCACGCCAAGCTGCGGGCCAAAGGCTTCACCGACGCCAAGCTCGACGAGCTGGAAGGAGCGATGGCGTCGGCCTTCGACATCAAGTTCGTCGTCAACAAATGGACGCTCGGCGCGGACTTCCTCACGGGGGCCTTGAACGTGCCGGCGGCCGAGCTCGACGATCCCGCGTTCGACCTGCTGTCGTGGCTCGGCTTCGGCAAGGCGGAGATCGAGGCGGCCAACGTCCACGCCTGCGGCGCGATGACGGTCGAAGGGGCGCCGCACCTCAAGCGGGAGCATTACCCCGTGTTCGACTGCGCCAACGCCTGCGGCCGGATCGGCAAGCGCACCCTCTCGGTCGAGAGCCACATCCGGATGATGGCGGCGGCGCAGCCTTTCATCTCCGGCGCCATCTCCAAGACCATCAACATGGCCAACGACGCCACCGTGGCCGATTGCAAGGAGGCCTACATGCTCTCCTGGCGCCTCGCCCTCAAGGCGAACGCGCTGTACCGCGACGGCTCCAAGCTGTCGCAGCCCCTCAACAGCCAGTTGATCGCCGACGAGGAGGACGAGGTCGACGAGGCGGTCGAGGCCGTGCTCGCCGCGCCGCTGCCGGCGCGCACCGCCGCGATCTCGGAACGGATCGTCGAGCGCGTGGTGGAGCGCATCGAGAGGCTGCGCGAGCGCGAGCGGCTGCCCGACCGCCGCAAGGGCTACACGCAGAAGGCGGTGGTCGGTGGCCACAAGGTGTACTTGCGCACCGGCGAGTACCAGGACGGGCGCATCGGCGAGATCTTCATCGACATGCACAAGGAGGGCGCCGCCTTCCGCTCGCTGATGAACAACTTCGCCATCGCCATCTCGGTCGGCCTGCAATACGGCGTGCCGCTCGACGAGTACGTCGACGCCTTCACCTTCACCCGCTTCGAGCCGGCCGGGCTGGTGCAGGGCAACGACGCGATCAAGAACGCGACCTCCATCCTCGACTACGTGTTCCGCGAGCTGGCGATCTCCTACCTCGGCCGCAACGAGCTCGCGCACATCGATCCGAGCGAGATCGGACCCGACGTGCTGGGCGGCGGCGAGCAGCAGGGCAGGCCGGCGGGCCGCGCACCCGAGGTGCCGGCGTCCACCGCCAAGTTCGTTTCGCGCGGTTTCGTCCGTTCCAAGGCCGACAAGCTGATGCTCGTGCAGGGCGGGTTCGCCCCGGCGCCGAGCCAGGTGCCGGTCGCGCAGGGACCGACCGTCCAGGGACCGCTCTCGCAGGGCGCGACGGCGTTGCGGACGGAGGTCCAGCGGGAGGTTCGACCCGCCGCCGAGCCGGCGTGGGACGCGGCGCCGACCATCGACGTCGCCGCCGCGGCGAGTGCGGCCGAGAAGCGCTCGATCGCGCGGATGAAGGGCTATACCGGGGAAGCTTGTGGTGAATGCGGTAACTTCACCCTGGTCCGCAACGGCACCTGTCTGAAATGCGACACCTGCGGCGGGACCAGCGGGTGTAGCTGATCCCATCCGGGGTCGGCCGCCTACCAGCCGCCCGCGTCGGCTTTCGCGAGGAAGGCGTCGATCCGGTCGATCGAGGCCGCGTCGGCGAGGAGTGGGGCGTGGCCCTGGCCGGGGACGACGAAGGCCTCGTTCCCCGGCCAGCGCGCCGCCATGGCGGCGAGGGTCGTCGGTGACAGCAGGTCGGAGTTGGCGCCGCGCAGCGTCAGCACGGCCGCCCCGCGCAGGGCGTCGAACTGGGGCCAGGCGTCCGGCAGCGGCTTGTCGAGGTCGAGCGCGTCGAACGAGCGCGCCAGCGAGAGATCGTAGCGCAGGTGGAGGTTCGCCTCGTCGTCCCCGAAGGTCGTCAGGGCGAAGATCCGCCATTCGTCCGCGCTGAGGCCGTCGAAGTCCCGCCCGACGCCGCCGCGCAGGATCGCGACGGCGTCGTCGAGGTCTTTTGGCCGAACCTGCCGGCCGATGTAGCCTTTGATGCGCGTCAGGCCGGCCGGTTCGAGGACGGGTCCGATGTCGTTCAGCACGACCGCGTCGATCACGGTTCGGTGGGGCTCGGCGAGCCCCATGACGTGCAGCCCGCCCCGCGACGTGCCGATGAAATGGGCCCGCCCGATGCCGGCGTCGGCCATGCCGGCGAGGATGTCGGCCCGCTCGCCCGCCATGTCGTAGCGGCGCCAGTCGCCATCGTGCGCCGACCGCCCGCGCCCGCGGTAGTCGAAGGCCACGACGCGCCGGGGCGTGGTCGAGGCGAAGGCGAGCGCCTCCGCCAAGCGGCCGAAGTCGGCGACGCCGCGCGTCAGGCCGGGCAGGCACACCGCCGCGCGACGCCCCTCGTCCCGCTCCGGCCGGACATCCAGGTAGTGCAGCCTCAAGCCGTCGGAGGATTGATAGAACCGGCTCGTCGCCTGACCCGCCACCATCGCCGCTCCCGTGCCGATCGGCCTTCACGCCCCGTTAAGCATTCGAGCGCACGAGGCCGGTTGTAAAGCCTCCCTTAAGCGAAAGGGCCGAGCTTTCGTTGACCGCTCAATGGCTTCGGATTTCGCACCATGGATCTTAACCGGCCATCGACCCACCCGCGGATCCTCGTGGTCGACGACGAGCCGCTGCTCCGCGTCTTCAACGTCGACATGCTGAGCGAGGCCGGCTTCGAGGTGCTGGAGGCTTGCGACGCCAGCGAGGCCTTGAGCGTGCTGGAGAGCACGGACGGCATCCAGGTGGTGTTCACCGACGTCGAGATGCCGGGCGCGCTCGACGGTTTCGCGCTGGCCGAGCGCATCGGCGCGCGCTGGCCCGCGATCGGCGTCCTGGTGACCTCCGGCCGCCGCTATCCCGAGCGCTCGCTCGACGCGCCGGCCCGGCGCTTCGTGCCGAAGCCCTACGCCGTGTCGCACGTCGTGGAGCTCATCGACGCCTTCGTGGCCCGCCACTGAAGCCGTCACCCAAAGGATGCGCGGCCGTTCTGGCGAGACGCCGTGGCCGCGCGGCGTGAACCGCGAGCGGCCCGCTCAAAGCTTCGCCTCGCGATCGCCCCTGGCGGCACCGGTCTTCGCCTCGTCGGCGAAGATCGCCCGGTACATGGTGACGTTGGCCATCACGCGCTGCACGTAGTTGCGCGTCTCGGTGAACGGGATGCGCTCGACCCAGTCCACCGGATCGACGCCGGGCGTGCGCGGGTCGCCGTAGGCGTCGATCCATTGCTTCACGCGGCCGCCGCCGGCGTTGTAGGCGGCGAACGTCAGGATGTAGGAGCCGCCTTGCTCGGCGAGCAGGGCGCCGAGGTGCGCGGCGCCGAGCTGCGCGTTGAACGCGGCGTCGCTCGTCATCCTGGCGCCGTCGAAGGGCAGGCCGGCCCTGTTCGCCGTGCGCTTGGCGGTCGAGTCGATCATCTGCATCAGCCCCTTCGCGCCGGCCTTGGAGACGACGGAGGGCAGGAACGCGCTTTCCTGCCGCGCGATCGAGTAGACGACCGGCGCGGCGGCGGAGTTCTGCAGCGCCTCGTAGGGCGGGATGCCGAAAGTCGGGAAGGCGAGGGTGTCGACGGGAACGCCGCGCTGTCCCGTCAGCTTGCCGATCGTCAGCGCGAGGTGGGCGTCGCGCTGGCTGGAGATGACGGTCGCGAGCGCGGCGATCTGCTTGTCGTCGGCGAGGTTGCTGGCGACGTCCGCCGCGAGGCTGCCCGCCAGCTCCCTGTCGCCGGCCGCGTAGAGCAGCTCGACGACGCGCACGGCTTCGGCCCGCTGCGCCCCGGTGGCCTCCTGCGACGGCTCCCGCACCGGATCGCTCGTCAGGCCGAGCGCGTCGCGCGAGAGCTGGCCGTAGTAGGTCGAGCCGTGCACGGCCGCGCGGCGATAGAAGTCGGCGGCGGCGGCCAGCGCGCCGGGGGCGCTGGAGGCGGCGGCCGTGCGGCCTTGCCAGTAGGCGATGCGGGCGAGCGAGGTCGGCGTTTCCGCCAGCTTGGCCGCCACCGCGAAATGATAGGCGGCGCGGTCGGGCTCGTTCATGAAGCGAAGCGCGATCCAGCCCGCGTGGAACTCGGCCTCGATCCTGGCCTCGTTCGACTGGGCGGAGTGGGTCGCGCAGATGACGTAGGCGGCGTTGACGTTGCCGGCGTCGAGCAGCTTGCGCGCCAGCACCCGGCGCTCGGTCCACCATTCGTCGCCGTCGATCAGCTTCGTCGCGTCGCGCGGCGCGCCCAGCATCAGCTTGGCGGCTTCCGTCAGCCTGTCGGCGCGACGCAGCTTCTGGATCTCCGACAGGACCATCACGGGGTCGCCGCGCAGCGAGGCCGGCACCGCCGCCATGGCCTTGTCGCTCGCCGACTCGGCGATCACCGCCACACGGGCCTTGGCGAGCGCCAGCTCGTCGGGACCCGCCAAAGCGGCCGCGCGCATCGCCGGTCCGACCTGCTCCTTGTAGAGCAGCCGATCGGCCCGGTACTTGTAGTCGGCTTGGCTGAGGTCGGCGCCGAAATCCGCCTTCAGCCGCCCTTCCAGGTACGGTGTCATCTCGGTGTCGCGGAACAGCGCGCGGGCGAGCGCGACGCCTTCGGGGGCTTGGCCGTCGCTCTTCAGGGCCTTGGCGAGGGCGTACTTGCCGAGCGACGTCTCGGGTGCGCTCGTCGCGAAGAAGGCTTCCACCAGCCTCGGGTCCTGCAGCCGCAGCAGGCGGGCCTCCTCCTGGCCGCGGAACCAGCGGTGGCTCGGCCAATCCGGGTGGGCCCGTTCGAAGGCGAGAAGGCGGTCGCCGCCGATCTTCTGCGGCGCGTCGCGGAGCGCCACCCATTCGAGGGCGGTGCGGACCAGCGGATCACCGATCGCTTGCGCCACCGCGTCACCCGCCGCCACGTTCTCGGAGCGGTAGGCGGCGACGGCGTCCTGGATACCGGCGGGGTTGATGCCGAGCGCGCGGATCCGCTCGTTGGCGATCGCGACGGCGTAAGCCTGCTTCAGCGCCTCCGCGTCACGCACCGCCTGCGGCCGTTCCAGGGTGAGGCCGGACAAGGAAGGCGTGGAGGCGGTCCTGGCCGGGGCGGCGGACCAGGGCAGGTGGAGTGTCGAGCGCAGCGTCTCGGCGGTCTGCCGCAGGCCGTCCTTCACGTCCGCGAAGATGTTCATCCAGCGCGGAAGGCGCCCGTCGGCGACCTGGGTCGGCGCGAGGAGGACGGCGCAAAGGGCGGTGGTCCCGACGAGGGCCAAGCCGCGATGTTTCATGCCGCCGTCTCCCTTGCCGCGACGCTCGTCGCTCATGATGGATGTCCGCGAAGCGCGTCCACCGCAGCTTGGCCCGCTGGGGTTAACCGGTGTTTACGATGGCGCCGGGCGGGCTTCCGAGGTTCGCCGCGCAACCGGCGCGAGCCGGGTGTCAGTGGTGGCCGGCGTTCCGCCCGCCTCGGAAGGACGTCCAGACGACCTTTCGTCGATCCGACGGTTTGCGTCGTCCGGGGTCTTTGCGTCGCGATGGCGAGCCGCTATGTGTGTGCCGCGCTCCGCGTGCCGCCATCGAGTGGTTCATCATGTCGCCAGGGAGCCTGAGGAATGCGGCGCCCCTAGGGCGTCATCCCGGAAGAATGCGCACCGGGGGATGCGCCGCGGACCCGGATATGGTCCCGCGGATCGAAGGGGTTGTCATGGGTGCGGGATTCAGGGGATCGATCACGGCGCTCATCACGCCGTTCAAGGGCGGCGCCTTCGACGAGGATGCCTTCCGCGCGCTGATCGAGTGGCAGGTCGCCAGCGGCACGCACGGGTTCGCGCCGGTGGGCACGACGGGCGAGAACCCGACGCTCACGCACCAGGAGCACAACCGGGTCGTCGAGGCCTGCATCGCGCAGGTGGCGGGCCGCGCGGCGGTGATCGCCGGCGCCGGCTCGAACAACACGGCCGAGGCCCTCGACCTCGCAAGGCACGCCGAGAAGGCCGGCGCCGACGGCGTGCTGGTCGTCACGCCGTACTACAACAAGCCCTCGCAGGAGGGCCTGTACCGCCATTTCAAGGCGATCAACGACGCGATCGGCATCCCCATCATCATCTACAACATACCGCCGCGCTCGGTCGTCGATATGTCGATCGACACGATGAAGCGCCTCTTCGAGCTGCCGAACATCGCCGGCGTGAAGGATGCCACCGCCTCGCTCGCCCGAACCGCGCTGCAACGGGCCCAGCTCGGCCCCGATTTCATCCAGCTGTCGGGCGAGGACATGACCGCGCTGGGCGTCATGGCGCACGGCGGCCACGGCTGCATCTCCGTCACCTCCAACGTCGCGCCCCGGCAATGCGCCGCCATGCAGGACGCCTGCCTCGCCGGCGACTTCGCGGCCGCGCTCGCGTTCCAGGACAGGCTGGCGCCGCTGCACGCGGCGCTGTTCCTCGAGCCGAACCCGGCCGGCCCGAAGTATGCGCTGGCCGAACTCGGGCGAATCACCGACGAGGTGCGCCTGCCCATGTTGGCTGCGAGCGACCTGTCGAAGGCCGCGATCCGCCGCGCCATGGTCCACGCCGGCGTGCTGAACTAGCGGTGGGGATCCTCGAGCGACCCGTGACACGGCCCGCCGGCCGGTCCAGCGAGGATCAAGCCCATGGCGCCTAAGCCGGAGCCGCTCTTCAAGGTCGCGGCCGACAATCGCCGCGCCCGCTACAACTACGAGATCGGCGAGACCTTCGAGGCCGGCATCATGCTGGAGGGCACGGAGGTCAAGGCGCTGCGCACCGGCAAGGCGACGATCGCCGAGAGCTACGCGTCGGTGGAACGCTCGGGCGAGGTCTTCCTCATCAACGCGACCATTCCCGAGTACCTGCAGGGCAACCGGTTCAATCACGAGCCGAAGCGCCCGCGCAAGCTGCTGCTCAACCACAAGGAGATCGTCAGGATCGCGCAAGGCGTCGAGCGCGAGGGCATGACGATCGTGCCGCTGAAGATCTACTTCAACGCGCGCGGCCGCGCCAAGATCGAGATCGCGCTGGCGAAGGGCAAGAAGCTCCACGACAAGCGGGAAACCGAGAAGCTGCGCGACTGGAACCGAGAGAAGGGCCGCCTGCTGAAGCAGAACGGCTGAGGGCCGCCCCGCTCAGGGCGCTGCGTCGCCGAACTCCCCGCGCACGGCGGCGAAGACCGCCTCGAACATCGAGGGCGTGAGCAGACGAGTGCTCGTGTTGTAACGAGAGCAATGGTACGAATCGTGGAGCGTCACCGGGTGGTGGCCGACGCGCGCCAGCACGTGGCGCCGGCCGTGGGCGAACGGCGTGCCGGCGAGCTTGGCGTCGCAAGCGCGCAGCACGCTCTCGTGGGCGACCCGGCCCAGCGCGACGATGACGCGGAGGTCGCTCATGCCCTCCAGGAGCGATCGCAGGAACGTTCGGCAGGTCCTGACTTCCTCGGGCGTCGGCTTGTTCTGCGGGGGCACGCAGCGCACCGCGTTGGTGATCGCGCAACCCTGAAGCCTCAGCCCGTCGTCGGCACGCCTGTCGTATAGGCCATGGGCGAAGCCGAAGCGCAGCAAGGTCGCGTAGAGGAGGTCGCCGGCGTAGTCCCCGGTGAACGGTCGGCCGGTCCTGTTGGCGCCCCGCAGGCCGGGCGCCATGCCGACAACGAGGAGGCGCGCATCGAGCCGTCCGAACGTCGGAACGGGCCCGTTGAACCACGCCGGCTCATGGCTCCGATTGGTGTCGCGGAAGGCGGCGAGTCGCGGGCAAAGCCGGCAGTCGCGATCCGGAGGGAGCGGTGCCGTCCCCGCCCGACCGGCCGATGCGACCGGGTCCGCCAGGTCTTCAGCTTCCCTCGGGGTCATGCGGTTCGGGCGGCGGGCTGGCCGTCGCGACCAGCGGCGCGCGGCGATCCTGATAGCGTTGCGTCCGCTCGCTCGGGTCGCGCCCGATCCTGGGCACGAGATGGATCAGGTCGATGAACTCGTCGGCCTGCCGACGCAGCTCGTCGGCGATCATCGCCGGCTGGGTCGAATTCGTCGAGACCACGGAGACCCGTACGCCCTTGCGCTGCAGGGCCTCGACGAGCGAGCGGAAATCACCGTCGCCCGAGAACAGGATGATCTGATCCAGGTGTTCGGCCATCTCCATCGCGTCGACGGCCAGCTCGATATCCATGTTGCCCTTCACCTTGCGGCGGCCGAGGGCGTCGACGAACTCTTTCGTCGGCTTTGTCACGACGGCGAAACCATTGTAGTCTAGCCAGTCGATCAGCGGCCGGATGGAAGAGTATTCTTGATCCTCGACCAGGGCCGTGTAGTAGAAGGCGCGAACCAACTTTCCCCTGCTTTGGAACTCTTTCAGGAGACGCTTGTAGTCGATATCGAATCCCAAAGATTTAGCGGTCGCGTACAAGTTGGCGCCGTCGATGAACAGCGCGATTCGATCTGACTCAGGCATTCGTTGCTCTCATAGCCTTCCCTTGCTTTCGGCTTTTAGGATGAGGAAACCGGCTAAGCTTTCCGTCGGGAGCGCTCACTACCTGAAATGGGCTCGCGCGGATATCCGCAGCTAGGAATGGCGCTACTTCAACGTGGCGTCAAGCCGCAGTTGGTGGCGAGCATGGAAAACCACCGAGCGTTAATGAATTGTAATCTCATAATTATCTTGTAACTACGCTCGCGCCTTGTGTATGTCGTCGGCAAATTCCTTGAGTTAGGAACGAAGCGCATGGCACGTGTGACCGTCGAGGATTGCGTCGACAAGGTCGAGAACAGGTTCGACCTCGTCCTGATCGCGAGTCATCGCGCCCGGATGATCGCGTCGGGATCGCAGATCACGATCGATCGCGACAACGACAAGAACCCGGTGGTCGCCCTTCGCGAGATCGCGGAGTTGACCCAGGTTCCCGAGGATCTGAGGGAGGATTTCATCCACTCGCTGCAGAACCAGGTGGAGGTCGACGAGCCGGAGGCGGAGGTGGTGCCCGCCCTGTCCACCGGCCCGGCCGCGATGCAGTCGGATGCCAAGACCGATGTGCAGTTCGATCGCATGACGGAAGAGGACCTGCTTCGCGGCCTCGAAGGTCTGGTCCCCCCGGCGGCGACCGACGACGAGGGCGAATAGGTCGCCGCCTTTCCCTGTTTCGCGAACGATCGGAACGGGGCATAGCTGATGGCTGACAGGGCCGGTCCGCCGGTCGAACCCATCGTGAGCCCGCGGCGCGGCGTAGCCGGACCCGCGGGCGAACGGATCACGCCGATGATGCGCCAGTACGAGCTGGTCGACCGCGTTCGCCGCTACAATCCGCAAACCGACGAGGTCCTGCTGAACAGGGCCTACGTCTACGCGATGAAGGCGCATGGCGCGCAGGTCCGGGCGTCGGGCGACCCGTACTTCTCGCACCCCCTCGAAGTCGCCGCGATCCTGACCGACCTCCACCTCGACGACGCGACCATTGTCGCCGCCGTGCTCCACGACGTGATCGAGGACACCGCCTCGACCCGCGAGGAGGTCGACCGGATCTTCGGCCGCGAGATCGGCCAGCTGGTCGACGGGCTGACCAAGCTCAAGCGCCTCGACCTCGTGTCCAAGCGCGCGGTCCAGGCGGAGAACTTCCGCAAGCTGCTGCTCGCGGTGGCCGCCGACGTGCGCGTGCTGCTCGTCAAGCTCGCCGACAGGCTGCACAACATGCGCACGCTGCACTTCGTGCCGCCGGAGAAGCGCGCGCGCATCGCGGAGGAGACGCTCGACATCTACGCGCCCCTGGCGGGGCGGATGGGCATGCAGCGCGTCCGCGACGAACTCGAGGACCTCGCGTTCCGCCACCTGATGCCGGACGCCGCCGCGACCATCGAGGCGCGCCTCGACGACATCGGCCGCCGCAACAACCTGCGCATCGTCGCCATCGAGGAGGAGATCACGCGGGCGCTCGCCGCCGACGGCATCGCCGCGAAGGTGACCGGCCGCCAGAAGCAGCCCTACTCGGTGTGGCGGAAGATGGAGCGCAAATCGATCGCCTTCGAGCAGATGTCCGACATCTTCGGCTTCCGCATCCTCGTCGAGTCCGTGGGCGAGTGCTACCGCGCCGTGGGCGTGCTCCACACCAAGTGGTCCACCGTGCCGGGTCGCTTCAAGGACTACATCTCCACGCCCAAACCCAATGATTACCGCTCCATCCACACCACCGTGGTCGGGCCGGGCCGCCAGCGCGTCGAGCTCCAGGTCCGCACCCGCGCCATGCACGCCATCGCCAACCACGGCATCGCCGCGCACGTCTTCTACAAGGAGGGCGTGCGCGGGGGCGCGCCGCCGACGAGCGAGAGCAAGGCGTTCCAATGGCTGCGCCGCACCGTGGAGTCGCTCGCCGAGGGGTCTTCGCCCGAGGAGTTCCTCGAGCATACCAAGCTGGAGCTCTTCCTCGACCAGGTGTTCTGCTTCACGCCGCACGGTCGGCTGATCGCTTTGCCGAAGGGCGCCACCGCCATCGACTTCGCCTACGCCGTCCACACCGACGTCGGCAACACGGCGAGCGGCGCCAAGATCAACGGCCACCCGGCGCCGCTGCTGAGCTCCCTGCAGAACGGCGACGAGGTCGAGATCGTCCGCCAGGAGGGCCAGGTGCCGCCCGCCATCTGGGAAACGCTGGTGCTGACCGGCAAGGCGCGCGCCGCCATCCGCCGCTCGACGCGCGAGGCGATGCGGGCGCAGTATTCGGCGCTCGGCCGGCAGATCGTGGCCCGCGCCTTCGAGCGCGCCGGACGGACGCTGGTCGAGGACAGGCTCAGGGCGGCGCTGCCGCGCTTCGCCCATCCCACGGTGGACGACGTGCTGGCCGCCGTCGGACGCGGCGAGATGTTCTCCGGCGACGTGCTGAAGGCGATCTACCCCGATGCCGTGGAGGAGCGCCGGCCGATGGCCGCGCCCCGCGCCCGCAACGAAGGGGGATGGTTCGGCACCAGCACCAACGCCAACCTGCTGTTCCACGTCCCCGGCGTCAGCGACGAGGTCGACTGGCGGATGGTGGCGGCCGACGGGCTCCACCCGGACCTGCGCGTGCTCTTCGCGCCCAACGGGGGCGCCGTGCCGGGCGACCGCGTCGTCGGTATCCTGGCGCCCGGCGTGTCCATCACCATCTACCCCATCCAGTCGCAGGACCTGACCGCCTTCGACGACCAGCCCGAACGCTGGCTCGACGTGCGCTGGGACATCGCGGAGGGCGACCGCCCCTTCTTCCCGGCCCGGCTGGAGGTTACCGCGATCAACGAGCCGGGCGCGCTCGGCGCCATCGCGACCGTCGTCGGCGAGAACGGGGCCAACATCGACAACGTCCTGATGAAGCCGGTGTCGCCGGACTTCCGCGTCCTCGTCATCGACATCGAGGTCTTGAACCTTCAGCATCTCTCGACCATCGTGTCGCAACTGCGGGCGCGGCCGATCGTCAGCAAGGTCGAGCGGGTGAACGGGTAGATGAGCGGGACAGCGCACGGGAAGAGGCTCCGCCTCGGCGTCAACGTCGACCATGTCGCCACCGTGCGCAACGCGCGCGGCGGCCCGCTGCCGGACCCCGTCCGCGCCGCGCTCCTCGCCCTGGCGGCCGGCGCCGACGGCATCACCGCGCACCTCCGCGAGGACCGTCGTCACATCCGCGACGACGACATGGCGCGCCTCAAGGCGGCCATCGACGCGCCGCTGAACTTCGAGATGGCGGCCAACGACGAGATGGTGGCCCTGGCGCTCGCGACGCGGCCGGCCGCCTGCTGCATCGTGCCGGAGAAGCGCAGCGAGCGCACGACGGAAGGCGGCCTCGACGTGATCGGCGGCCACGACCACCTCCGCGCCGTGGCGACCGAGCTGGCCAAGGTCGGCGTCCGCGCGTCGCTGTTCGTCGAGCCGACGGCGCGTGCCGTGGAGGCCGCCCGCTCGATCGGAGCGCCGGTCGTGGAACTGCACACCGGCGCCTGGTGCGACGCGCTCCTCCACGGCGAGGCCGGGCGCGCCGCCCACGAATTCGAGCGGATCCGGACCGCCGCCCGGGAAACGGCGACGCTCGGCATCGAGTGCCACGCCGGCCACGGGCTCGATTTCGACACCGCCCGCGCCATCGCCGCCCTGCCGGAGATCGTCGAACTCAACATCGGGCACTTCCTGATCGGGGAAGCCGTCTTCGTTGGTCTGGGAGAGGCGGTCAGGACGATGCGCGCGGCGATGGATGCCGGCCGGGACGCGGGCCTGGACGAGGCGCTCGACGCGAGGCGGCGCGGGACGGCGCGCCGGTGATCGTCGGGATCGGCACCGACCTCTGCGACATCGACCGCATCGCCCAGTCGCTGGATCGGTTCGGCGAGCGGTTCGTCCGGCGCTGCTTCACGGAGGTCGAGCGGCGGCGCTCGGACGGCCGGGCGGGGCGGGCTGCCTCCTACGCCAAGCGCTTCGCCGCCAAGGAGGCCTGCGCCAAGGCGCTCGGCACCGGCATCCGCGACGGCGTGGCGTGGCGCGACATGGGCGTGGTCAACCTGCCGTCGGGCAAGCCGACCATGGCGCTGACCGGTGGCGCGGCCGCCCGCCTCGCGGCGCTGCTGCCGCCCGGCCACACCGCGGTCATCCACCTCGCCATCACCGACGAACGGCCTATGGCGCAGGCCTTCGTGGTCATCGAGGCCGTCGCCTCTTGAGGACCGCGTGGGCGCGCCCCGCGCGCCCCAGGCACCTGATCGCGCCCGGATTGTGCGCGCTGTACCCCGTCCGGGCCGCGTGTTAAGCACCGCCGGCTCCGACCGGTCCGCCGTCAGCCGCCTCCCATCAACGAGACCCGAAGAATGACGAAGAACGTGGAAGCGAAGGACGAGCGCGTCGCCGGCCTGCCGGCGAAGCAGCAGGGCGGGTTCTTCGAACTCGTGAAGGTCGTCGCGCAGGCCCTGCTCATCGCCCTCGTCGTCCGCACGTTCCTGTTCCAGCCCTTCAACATCCCGTCGGGGTCGATGATCCCCACGCTGCTCGTCGGCGACTTCCTGTTCGTGTCGAAGTATTCCTACGGCTTCTCGAAGTTCTCGCTGCCGCTCAGTCCCGACATCTTCAAGGGCCGCATCCTGGCGACGCCCCCCAAGCGCGGCGACGTGATCGTCTTCAAGCTGCCCCGCGACAACGCGACCGACTACATCAAGCGGGTGATCGGCCTGCCGGGCGACACGATCCAGATGAAGGAGGGTCGCCTCTACATTAACGGCACGGAGGTGCCCCGCGAGCCGATCGCCAAGGTCCGCACGGAGGATTACTACGGCCGCGAGACCGACGTGCCGACCTACAAGGAGACGCTTCCGGGCGGCGTGACCCATACGATCATCGAGATCCAGGGCGACACGGGCTTCAACGACAACACCGAACTCTTCACCGTGCCGGCGAACAGCTACTTTATGATGGGTGACAACCGCGACAATTCCACCGACAGCCGCGTGCCGCCGGACCAGGGCGGCGTCGGCTACGTCCCCTTCGAGAACCTGGTCGGGCGCGCGGAGATCATCTTCTTCTCGGTCGGGCAGGGGCAGCCCGCGTGGAAGGTGTGGGAATGGCCCTGGACGGTGCGCTGGAACCGGCTTTTCAAGCCGATCCATTGATGGCGCGCCGCTGATGTCGCGCCCATGATGTCGGACCGTTGACGTCCCGCCCGTCCGCCGAACTCGCGGCGCTGGAAGGGCGCCTCGGCTACGCCTTCGCCGACCCGGCCGTCCTCGTCCTCGCCTTGACGCATGTCGGAGCGGCCAAAACGAGGGTGGCCAGCTACCAGCGGCTCGAGTTCCTCGGCGACCGCGTGCTCGGCGTGGCCGTCGCCGCGATGCTCTACGCCGCCTTTCCCGAGGCGGAGGAGGGCGAGCTGTCGCGGCGCCTCGCCGACCTCGTCCGGAGGGAAAGCTGCGCGGCGGTGGCCGAGGACTGGGGCGTGGCCGGCCACATCCGGCTCGGGCCGGGCGAGCGCACCAGCGCCGCCTTGCGCAACGCGATCCTCAGCGACATCTGCGAGGCGGTGATCGGCGCCGTCTTCCTCGATGGGGGCCTCGACGCCGCCCGCGCGCTCGTCGAGCGCGCGTTCGCCGCGCAGATGCGCGCGCCGCGGCGCCCCCTGCAGGACCCCAAGACCACCTTGCAGGAATGGGCCCAGGCCAGGGCCCTGCCGGCGCCGCTCTACGCCGAGCGGGACCGCAGCGGTCCCGACCACGCGCCCGAGTTCGTCGTCGCGGTCACCGTCGCCGGCCACGCGCCGGCCGAGGCGAAGGGACCATCCAAACGGATCGCCGAGCAGGCGGCGGCCGCGGCCTTCATGACGCGGGAAGGTGTGACCCGGCAGGTGCCTCAAAGGGAGGCGGGATCGAGGGAGGGGAAAGGCCCGTGAGCGACGCGAACCAGGGCGTTGTCCCTTCTGGAACCGGTCCGGCCGACGGGACCCGTTGCGGCTTCGTCGCGCTGATCGGCGCCCCCAACGCCGGCAAGTCCACGCTGATCAACCAGGCGGTCGGCACCAAGGTGTCCATCGTTTCGCGCAAGGTGCAGACCACGCGGGCGCTCGTGCGCGGCATCGCGCTGTCCGGGCCGGCCCAGATCGTCTTCGTCGACACGCCCGGCATCTTCGCCCCCAGGCGGCGGCTCGACCGCGCCATGGTCTCCACCGCCTGGGGCGGGGCGGGCGACGCCGACGTGGTCGCCCTGCTGGTCGACGCGCGCAAAGGCCTGGACGAGGAGACGGCGGCGATCCTCGACGGGCTCGCAAGGGTCGTCGTACCCAAGGTGCTCGTCCTCAACAAGATCGACACGGTCGAGGCGGAAAGCCTTCTTGCCCTGACGGAAACGCTCAACGGGCAGGGCCTGTTCGGCGACACCTTCATGATCTCGGCCTTGCGCGGGCACGGCGTCCCCAAGCTCGTCGCCCACCTCGCCACGCTGATGGCGCCGGGTCCCTGGCTGTACCCGGAGGATCAGGTCATGGACGCTCCGCTCCGCTCGCTCGCCGCCGAGATCACCCGCGAAAAACTGTTCGAGCGGCTGCACGACGAACTACCCTACCAGTCGACCGTCGAGACGGACCAGTGGCGCGAGCAGAAGGACGGCTCGGCACGGGTCGAGCAGACGATCTACGTGACGCGCGAGGGGCACAAGAAGATCGTGATCGGCGAGGGCGGGCGGACGATCAAGTCGATCGGCTCCGCCGCGCGCAAGGAGATCGCGGAAGCGGCCGAGCACCCCGTGCACCTCTTCCTCTTCGTGAAGGTTCGGCCGGACTGGGGCGACGATCCCGAGCGCTACCGGATGATGGGCCTCGATTTCGCCCGGTGAGGCGCGCCGCCCGCACCGGTTGAATGCGCGCGGCCGCGCTAAGGGCCGCTTAACGCCGTCGACAGTCCGCGCTTGAGTCGCGGGCACGGGCTGCCCATCATCGCGCCGGGTTCCTCAGCGGCGGACAGGGCATGGACTGCACGATCGTCATCTGCACGCGCGACCGGGCCACGCAGCTGCGTTCCACCCTTCACGCGCTGTGCGCGTTGCGCGTCCCCGCGACGGTGCGGTGGGACGTCCTCGTCGTCGATAACGGCAGTTCCGACGACACCGCCGCCGTCGTCGCCTCCTTCGCCGACCAGCTCGACATCGCCCGGCTCCCCGAACCGGTCGCCGGGCTGTCCAACGCCCGCAACGCCGGCCTTCGCCGCGCGCGCGGACGCCACATCGTTTGGACGGACGACGACGTGCTCGTGGAACCCGGCTGGCTGGCCGCCTACGTCGAGGCGTTCGGGCGCCATCCCGACGCCGCCGTGTTCGGTGGCAAGGTGACCCCGGTCCTGCGCGGTCCGACGCCGCCGTGGTTCGCCGCCGCCAGGCACGAGCTCGGCTTCCTGCTCGCCGAACGGGATTTCGGACCCGCCGAGCGTCCGCTCGCCCTTGCCGACGATTGCATCCCCTACGGCGCGAACTTCGCGGTTCGCGCGCGCGAACAGCGCCTCTACCCCTACGATCCCGAACTCGGCGTCGCGCCCGGACGACGGCGGGGTGGCGAGGAGACCGCCGTCGTCAAGGCGATGTTGCGGGACGGCCTCGCGGGCTGGTGGGTCCCGGAGGCCGCCGTGCTGCACGACATCCCGCCGTCGCGGCAGACGCGGGACTACGTCGCCCGCTTCTACGAAGCGCTCGGGGAAAGCTGGGCCTTCCCGCTGGTGCGCCACGCCACCCGCCGGCGTGTCCCCCTGTCGACGCTCGCGAAGGTCGGCCTCGCCTTCGTGCGGCTGCAGGGTGCCGACGCCCTGCGCCTGCGGGTGCGGGTGCGCTACCTCGCGAGCCTCTCGTTCCACCGCGGCGTCCTGCGGGCCTTCCGGCATCACGATCCCGTCCGGCGGGCCTGAGCGGATGCCGCTGGTTACCGGGGCGGCCGGCGCGCCGGCGCGGTGTGCTTCGAGCAAGGGCGACAGGTCATGATCATCCCCCAGGTGGCGCGGCGGATCGGCCTCGGCGTCGTCGCGCGCGGTTGGTCGCAGGTGACCGCGCTGGCGCTCGCGGTCATCGCCGCCCGCCTGCTGGGCAAGCAGGATTTCGGGATCTACGCCATCGCCAGCGCCTTCGTGGTCCTGCTCCAGGCGTTGATGTACGGCGGCGTCTACGACTTCATCGTCAAGGACGACACCGGCGACTCCATCCTGAGCACCTGCTTCTGGATGAACCTCGCCTTCGGAACCGGCGGGGCGATCCTCGTCGCGATCCTCTCGGTGGCGATGGGACACCTGACCCAATCCGCCGAGGTTGCCCGTCTCATGCTCTGGCTCGCGCCGACCGCCATCGTCGCCTCCGTGGCGAGCTGGCAGGAGGCGGTCATCCTGAGGCGCGGCCGCCTCACCACCTACTACTGGCTCTGGATCGGCATGGAGACGATCGCCAGCCTCCTCGCGGTCGCGCTGTTCGAGCGGGGCTTCGGGCTGTTCGCCCTGGTGATCTATCGTTACGCGCAGCTCGCGCTGTCGTGCCTGTGCTATGCCCTCGTCCTTCGCTTGCGACCACGGTTCGAATGGCACGGCGCGACGGCGTCCGGCGCTTGGCGCTTCGCCGTCAACATCTACGCCAGCCGCATCGTCGGGATGGTGGCGAGCTACAGCGGCGACATCCTGATCGGGACGCTCGTCAACCCCGCCGCCGCCGGCGCCTACCGGCTCGGCAGCCGGGTCGTGCTGGGCGTCAGCGAGATCGCCTACCAGCCTGTGACGACGATGGCCTGGGTGCAGTTCGCCCGCGCGAGGGGCAAGCCCGACGCGCTGCGGATGGAATGGCTCGCCCTGGTGACGGCGCTGTCGGTCACGGCGTGGCCGGCTCTGGCCGGGCTGGTCATCGATAGCCGCAGCGTCCTCGCGCTCGTCGTCGGCCCCGGCTGGGACGAGGCGATCCCCGTCATCGCCGTGCTGGCGGCGGCCCGCGTGCTGGCGGCCTTCGAGGCCCTCCTCGACCCTACGCTCGGCGTCATCGACCGTTCGAGCCTCATCCTCAGGATCAGGACGCTCGCCTCGCTCGCCGCCATCGCGCTGCTGTTCGCCGCCGCGCGTTTCGGGGCGGTCGGCGCGGCCGTCGCGCAGGCCGTCGTCGCCGGTGGCCTCGCGCTGGCCGCGATCGCCGTCGCGCTGCGCGCCACGCGGACGCGCACGGCCGCCCTCCTGCGTCGCCTCCTGCCGGGAGTAGCCTGCACCGCCGCGACCGGCGCCGGCGCGCTCGGCGCGCTCGCTCTCGTCGGCGTCGGACCGGCCAGCCCCGTTGCCGCCATCGCCGTTTCGGCGGCCGGCGGCCTCGCCGGGTGGGCGGCGACGTTGGCCGTGACCCTGCGCGTCACCGGCCTGCGGGGCGCGGCCGTCCCGGCGCGGCCGGCTGCCGCGTGAGGCAACCCCCTCCCGCCGCCGCGATTATCGATCGCGGGATGCGACGGAGACTGAGGGTATGGCCAGCGCCGAGATCCGGGTGACCATCGGCGACGTGCCGATGAACGGCATGAAGCAGGCGGAGGATGGCGACGCCAAGGTTCTGTTCGTGCGCGACGCCGAGGGCATACGGGCGTTCCAGGCCAAGTGCCCGCACTACGGCGCGCCCCTCGCCAAGGGCGCGATCTGCGAGGGCAGGCTGTATTGTCCATGGCACAAGGCGGTATTCGACGTGACCGACGGCGTGCTGCTGGCACCCCCGGCGCTCGAAGGGCTGAAGCGCTACCCCGTGCGCCTCGAAGGCGGCGTCGCCGTCGCGACGCTCGACGCGATCGCCACC
This sequence comes from uncultured Beijerinckiaceae bacterium, assembly GCA_964244495.1. Lineage (GTDB taxonomy): Bacteria > Pseudomonadota > Alphaproteobacteria > Rhizobiales > Beijerinckiaceae > RH-AL1. Next base: position 109,390 of record CAXTIU010000001.1, on the reverse strand, counting down.
GAGCCCCCGCGTCCTCAAGGAGAGGACCGAACGGTCGTGGTCGTCGGCACCGGCGCCGCCGGCATGGCGACGGTGACGACCCTGCGCTTCGCCGGTTTCGCCGGCCGCGTCGTCATGATCGGCCGTGAGGAAGCCGGCCCCTACGATCGGACCAAGCTGTCCAAAGCGTTCATCGCCAAGCAGACCGATCCGGCGAGCCTGCTCGTCCCCGATTTCGCTTCGCTTCACGAGGTCGAGATGGTGCGGGGTACGGCGGCGCGGATCGAGCCCGCATCCCGCCGCGTCACGCTGGAGGACGGCCGCTCGTTCACCGGCGACGCGCTGGTGGTCGCGACCGGCAGCAAGGCGGCCGTGCCGGACCTGCCGGGGGTGGCTCTCGGCAACGTCCACACCCTGCGCAGCCTCGACGACGGCGTCGCGCTCAGCACCGCCGCCGCCGAGGGCGGCAGCGTGGTGGTGATCGGCAGCGGCTTCATCGGCCTCGAGACGGCGGCCTTCCTCACCAAGCGCGGCCTGCGGGTGACCGTCGTCAGTCCGGAGCCGCTGCCCTTCGCCAAGCGCTTCGGCGACGAGGTGGCGGGCGTCATCAAGGCGAACCAGGAGGCCATCGGCGTCACGCTCCTCCAGGGCGAGGTGGCCGCACTGGAGGGCGAGGGAAAGGTCGAGGCCGTCGTGCTGAAAGACGGCCGGCGCCTCCACCCCGATCTCGTGGTGATCGGCGCAGGCGCCAGCCCCGAAACGGCGGCCTTCGCCGGCGTGCCCCTGCGCGAGGACGGCGGCATCGTCGTCGACGCGACGTTGAGCGTCGCGCCCGGAGCCTGGCTCGGCGGCGACATCGCCGCCTATCCCGAGGCGCGCGGCGGTGGCCTCGTCCGCATCGAGCATTGGCGGCTCGCCGAGCAGCACGGCGCCCACATCGCCCACGCGATCCTGGGTGACGCCAAGCCGTTTACCGCCGCGCCCTTCTTCTGGAGCAACCAGGGCGACAAGCGGCTCGACTACGCCGGCTACACGAAGGATTGGGACAGCACGATCACGCGCGGCGATACGGCCAAGTTCGACTTCATCACCTTCTACATCAAGGACGGCCAAGCGCGCGCGGCCTGCGCGATCGGTCGGAACGACGAGATGATCGCCTTCCTTCACCACCTCGACGCCGGCACGATGCCGAGCGCGAGCGCCCTGGAGGCGGGCAACGCCATCCCGACGACGTGACCTCGCGGGCATGAGGGGACGGCGAAGCGGTTTGGCGGGATCGAGGTTCGCCAGCGTTGACTTCGCGGGGACGAAAAACTAAACGAGGGCGCGTGCCACGACCGTCCGGCGAGCCTCGCGCGTCATGCCGCAAGGCGGCATGGGGGATAGTTCAACGGTAGAACAGCGGACTCTGACTCCGTTAATCTTGGTTCGAATCCAGGTCCCCCAGCCATTTTCCCGATCGATATGCCGCCGATCCGGCGTCTGACGGTGCGTGTGCCGCTTGATCCGCCGATCTTCGCGGTGGTCACGCCCGTCGGTGTTATCCAGCCTAGCAGGGTTCCGCGCGCATCGCTGTGGTCTTAGGCGTCGCGCTGGCATCAAAGATCTCTTCCCGAGCCTCAGCTGACATTCGCCGGCGCGGGACCGGCGACCGTCGATTCCCGTCGAACGCACCGCCCTCGTGGCCGCCAATGGGTCCATCCGTTGCTGGCTGCTTCGTGTCCCGCGCGTGACCGGGCGAGCGCTGGTTGGCGTTGGCCGCATTGCTGACCATGCCTCCTCGCTTGAGCTTGGAGGGGTTGGTGCGTCGGCACCTCGTCGCGTCACGTTGAGCCATCCGATGCGACGAGAAACCGATGCGCTATCGCGGCACCGGCTCGTCCTCGTCGCTTCCCGGTTGGCGATCGTTCGAGGCGTCTGATCCGCACCCGCGCTCGCCTCCGCAGCCGTTGCGCTGGGTCGACCGTTCGTACGAGCGCGACGACCTGCCGCTGATCGCTGGACGGTAGCTGCCGCCGGCATCGCCGATCGCCCGGAGTTCCCCGTCCGCTCGACCGATGCTATCTCGGAGGTTCCGCGAACCGGCCCGAATCTCGTATCCTCATCGACGTCACGTGGATCATGCGGCACCATCAGCGTGGAGACCGGGTTCTTGCACGACGTCGCAGCCAGTCAGCCCATGCCGGAGCCTTTCGCGGCGTTCGCGTCGTCCCTTGTCGGCCAGTCCGCCTTACGCTCGGCCGTCACGGCGCATTACCGGGCACCCGAGTCGGAACGGGTGGCAGCCCTCGTCGCGGCCGCCACGCTGCCTGATGAGACGGTGCGGCGGGCGCACGCGACGGCGGTCTCGCTGATCGGGGCGCTGCGCGCGAAAGGGACGCGCGGCGCGGTGCAGGGCTTGGTGCGCGAGTACGACCTGTCAGGCCACGAGGGCGTCGCGTTGATGTGCCTCGCGGAAGCGCTGCTGCGCATCCCCGATCGGGCGACCCGCGACGCGCTGATCCGCGACAAGATCGGCGGCGGCGACTGGCGATCCCACGTCGGCCGGAGCCCGTCGCCGTTCGTCAACGCCGCGACCTGGGGCTTGGTGGTGACCGGCAAACTGGTGGGATCGGTGGATGAGGCCGGCCTCGCCGCCGCGCTGAATCGGCTGATTGCGCGCGGCGGTGAACCGGTGGTGCGCAAGGGCGTCGACATGGCGATGCGACTGATGGGGGAGCAGTTCGTCACCGGCCAGACGATCGACGAGGCGCTCCGCAACGCGCGGCGACTGGAGTCGCGGGGCTACCGCTATTCCTACGACATGCTGGGCGAGGCGGCGACGACCGCCGCCGACGCGGAGCGCTACTTCGCCGACTACGAGCGCGCGATCCACGCGATCGGCGGCGCGGCGGCGCGACGCGGCGTCGTCGAGGGACCCGGCATCTCGGTGAAGCTCTCGGCGCTCCACCCCCGCTACGCCCGTTCCCAGCGCGGGCGCGTCATGAGCGAGCTGCTGCCGAGGCTCACGGCCCTCGCCGCGCTGGCGCGGCGCTACGACATCGGCCTCAACATCGACGCGGAGGAGGCGGAACGCCTCGATCTGTCGCTGGACCTGCTGGAGGCGCTGTGTTTCGATCCGGCGCTGGCAGGCTGGCAAGGCATCGGCTTCGTGGTGCAGGCCTATCAGAAGCGCGCCCCGTTCGTGCTGGATTGGGTGATCGACCTCGCGCGGCGCAGTCGCCGCCGGCTGATGGTCCGCCTGGTGAAGGGCGCCTACTGGGACAGTGAGATCAAGCGCGCGCAGCAGGACGGGCTGGCGGACTTCCCCGTCTTCACCCGCAAGGCCCACACCGACGTGTCCTACATCGCCTGCGCGCGCAAGTTGCTCGAGGCGCCCGACGCGGTGTTCCCGCAGTTCGCGACGCACAACGCCGCCACCGTTGCCGCGATCCACGCCATGGCCGGCCGAGGCGGTTGCGACGCCGCCCCCGACGCCTACGAGTTCCAGTGCCTGCACGGCATGGGTGAGCCGCTCTACGACGAGGTGACCAGCCGGCTGCGTCGCGCGGCGCGCATCTACGCGCCGGTTGGGGTGCACGAGACGCTGCTGGCCTATCTCGTGCGCAGGCTTCTCGAGAATGGTGCCAACTCCTCCTTCGTCAACCGTATCCAGGACACCGCGATCAGCATCGAGGAGCTGGCCGCCGATCCGGTCGCGACCGTCGCCGGATCGCGACCGGTCGGCGCCCGGCACGAACGCGTCCGCCTGCCGTCCGAGCTGTTCGCGCCCATCCGCGCCAACTCGGCCGGCCTCGACTTCAGCGACGAGGATCGGTTGCGGGCGCTGGCGGCATCTTTGGCGCAGAGCGCCGCGCACCCGTGGACGGCGGCTCCGGCCGGTGCCGAGGCGGCGGAAGCGCGGGAGGTCCGCAACCCCGCCGACCATCGCGACCTCGTGGGCCACGTCCTCGACGCGACGCCGGCGGCCGTCGACGCGGCACTAGCGGCCGCCGCCGCGTCCGCGGAGGCGTGGCGGCGTGTCCCGACCCCCGAGCGGGCCGCGATCCTCGGGCGGGCCGCCGACCTCATGGAGGCGCGCAGGCCGGCGCTGCTCGGCCTGATCGTGCGGGAGGCGGGCAAGTCGCTGCCGAACGCGGTCGGCGAGGTGCGGGAAGCGGTCGACTTCCTGCGCTTCTACGGGGCGCAGGTCCGCGACGGCTTCGACAATGCCTCGCACGCGGCCTTGGGTCCGGTCGTCTGCATCAGCCCCTGGAACTTCCCGCTGGCCATCTTCACCGGGCAGGTCGCGGCGGCGCTCGCGGCGGGCAATCCGGTGCTGGCCAAGCCGGCGGAAGAAACCCCACTGGTCGCCGCGCAGGCCGTGGCGATCCTCCACGAGGCCGGCGTGCCGGCGGCGGCCCTGCAACTGCTGCCGGGCGGCGGCGACGTCGGCGCGAGGCTCGTCGCCGATCCACGCACGCACGGCGTGCTGTTCACCGGGTCGGGCGATGTCGCCCGCCTGATCCAGGGCGAGCTGGCGAAGCGGCTCAACCCGGATGCTGCCCCGGTGCCGCTGGTCGCCGAGACCGGCGGCCAGAACGCGCTGGTGGTGGACTCGTCCGCGCTCGCCGAGCAGGTGGTGGCGGACGTGCTGGCATCGGCCTTCGACAGCGCCGGGCAGCGCTGCAGCGCCCTGCGCGTGCTCTGCCTGCAGGACGACGTGGCGGACAAGACGCTGGCGATGCTGACGGGGGCCTTGGCCGAACTGAGCGTGGGCAATCCCGACCGCCTCAGCGTCGACATCGGCCCCGTCATCTCGGCGGAGGCCCGCGACGACATCCTCGCCCACATCGGGGCCATGCGCGCGCGGGGCCTCCCGGTGCACCAGGCCCCGCTGCCGGCCAGCTGCGAGCACGGCACGTTCGTGCCGCCGACGATCATCGTCATCGACGACCTCGCGGCGCTGGAGCGGGAAGTGTTCGGCCCCGTGCTGCACGTGCTGCGCTTCGCCGGCGACCGGCTCGACGCGCTCGTCGAGGCGATCAACGCGACCGGCTACGGCCTGACCTTCGGCATTCACTCGCGCGTCGGCGCGACCGTCGCGCGCGTGACGGAACGCGCGTCGGCCGGCAACATCTACGTCAACCGCAACTTGGTCGGCGCCGTCGTGGGGGTGCAGCCCTTTGGCGGCCACGGCCTGTCGGGGACCGGGCCGAAGGCCGGCGGGCCGCTCTACCTGCGCCGCCTGCTCGCCCGGTGTCCCCCCACCGACCTCGCCGTTGGGGGCGGGATCGCCTTGCCGGGACCGGTCGGCGAGGAGAACCTGTACCGGCTCGAGCCGCGCGGCGCCGTGCTGTGCGCGGCCGGATCGCGGGATGCGCTGCTCGCCCAGATCGGCGTCGTCTTCGCGACCGGCAACCGCGCCCTCGTCCCCGCCGAGCGGATGGGTGAGCTGCCGGCGCTTCCACCCGCCTCGGCGGCGTCGATCGTCGCCGTGCCGGACTGGAAGCGGGCGGCGTTCGACGCCGTCCTGTTCCAGGGCGGTCGCGACGCCCTGCTGGCGATGGGCGCCGAGCTGGCCGCGATGCCGGGTCCGATCGTCCTCATCCACACGGCGGATGCGGACGGTCGTTATCCCCCGGAGTGGCTGATGCGGGAACGCTCGCTCAGCATCAACACCACGGCGGCCGGCGGAAACGCCAACCTCATGATGATCGGCTGACGCGGCGGCCGGGCGGCCGAAACGCGCGGCCGGCGGTTCGGGCGTGAGCCGGCGCCAGCTTTCGCCTATGATGGCCGTCGTACCCACCCCACGGAGTCCGATGGCCGCCCTCGCCCCCGAGCAGTACAAGGAGACGCTGATCTTCCTGACCACGGCGGGGCTGGTGGTGCCGTTGTTCCGGCGCCTGCGGCTCAGCCCGGTCATCGGCTTCCTGTGCGCCGGGGCCGCGCTCGGCCCTTACGGCCTCGGCTCCCTGTCACACCGCATCGGCGCCTTCTCGTTCCTGGTCCTCGACGACATCCACGCCATCGCGCCGGTCGCCGATTTCGGCGTCGTGTTCCTGCTCTTCATGATCGGGCTCGAACTCTCGTGGGAGCGCCTCACCCGGCTGCGTCGCCTGGTGTTCGGGCTGGGCACGCTGCAGCTGTTCGCCTCCAGCCTCGCGCTCGGCGTGGCGGCCCTGCTGCTCGGCCAGTCGCCGGCGGCGGCGTTGACGCTGGGCGCCGCGCTGGCGCTCTCCTCCACCGCCGTCATCATCCCGGTCATGGCCGAGCGTCGACGGCTCGGAGCGGCGGCGGGGCGCACGGTCTTCTCCGTGCTGCTGTTCCAGGACCTGATGGTCGCCCCGCTGCTGTTCCTGGTGACGATGCTCTCGATCCGCACCGGCGGCGACATCGGCGTCACCCTGCTGACGACGCTGGCGCCGGCGATCTGCGGCCTCCTCCTGGTGGTCGGCGGCGGCCGCGTGCTGATCCGGCCGCTGTTCCACCACGTCGCCGCCGCCGGCTCGACCGAGTTCTTCATGGCCGCCTGCCTGCTGGTGGTGCTGGGCACGGGGCTGCTCACAGCCGTCAGCGGCCTGTCGATGGGTCTCGGCGCTTTCATCGCCGGCCTGCTGCTGGCGGAAACCGAGTACCGCCGCGAGATCGAGGTGACCATCGAGCCCTTCAAGGGGCTGCTGCTCGGCCTGTTCTTCGTCGCCGTAGGGGCGGGCCTCGACTTCGCGCAGGTGATCGCCGCGCCGCTGGCCACCGTCGGCATCGCCGCCGGCTTCATCCTCGTCAAGGTGGCCGTCGCCTTCCTCGCGGCACGGGTGATGCGCTTGCCATGGCGCGTCGCCACCGAAGCCGCGCTGATGCTGGCGCCGGGCGGCGAGTTCGCCTTCGTGCTCATCGCGGCGGCCGTCGGGGCCGGCGTGATCCGCGCGGACATCGGCGCCAACACGGAGATCGCCGTCACGCTGTCCCTGTTCGCCGTGCCGGCGCTCGCCGCCCTGGCGCGCCGTCTGATCCGCAAGATCCCCAGGGCCGACGTTGTCCTCACCGTTGTGCCCAAGCACGAGACGGCGCCGCCGCGCGCGCTGCTCATCGGTTACGGGCGCGTCGGCCAGCTCGTCGGCACCATGATGCGCAAGCACGCGATCAGCTACCTCGCGATCGACGAGGACGTGGCAACGGTACGCGGCTTCCGCCGCGCCGGCGTCGCCATCACTTGGGGCAGCGCCGCGCGCATGGAGTTCCTGGAGCGCTGCGGGCTGGATACGGCGGAGGCCCTGATCATCACCCTCGACGAGCCGGACGTCGCCGAGGACATCGTGCGGCAGGTCCGCGCCCGGCTGCCCAACCTCACCATCGTCGCCAGGGCGCGCGACGCGGACCGGGCCGCGCGGCTCTACGCGCTCGGCGCCACCGACGCGGTGCCGGAGACGATCGAGGCCAGTCTGCAGTTATCGGAAGCGGTGCTGGTCGACATGGGCGTGGCGATGGGCCACGTGATCGCGTCCGTGCACGAGAAGCGCGACGAGTTCCGCCGCATCCTCCGGCCGGTCGCCGGCAAGGCCGAGGAGCGGCGCGCGATCAAGATGTCCATGCGGGTGAAGGACATGAACCGCCGCGTCGAAGCCGCCCGACGCGCGGCGGCTAAGCCCGCAGACGCTCCTTGATGTGGTCGGCGACGCGCAGCGCGTTGGCGATGATGGTCAGCGTCGGGTTCACCGCGCCGATCGAGGGAAAGAAGCTCGCGTCGGCGATGTAAAGGTTGTCGAGTTCGTGCGCTTTGCAGTTGAGGTCGAGGACGGAGGTCGCCGGATCGGTCCCGAAGCGGCTGGTGCCGGCCTGGTGCGCCGTGCCGTTCAGCGGGATATTCTTGCCGAGGTAGAGGCTGCGATGCATCAGCATGTGCGTCTCGCCGGCCGCGCTGAGCATCTGCTCCAGCTTCCTCTTGAGGCCCTGCGCCTCGACCTCATTGCTTTCCGTCAGCGACAGGACCACGCGCTCGCCGTCGTAGCGGATGCGGTTGTCGGGGTTCGGCAGGTCCTCGGTTTGCAGCCAGAAATCCATGGAATGGGAGGCCATCGCCTCGAACGGCATCTCGGGCGCGAACGACAGCCAGGACGGCAGCGCCTCGCCACGGATCTGCTCGCCGTGCGAGGTCGCGCACATCTGGATCAGGCCGAGCGGATGCTCGTTCTCCTTGGAGGCGAAGTAATAGTCGCTCACCGCCAGCGTCTTCTGGAAGCTCGTGTCGTTGCGGTCCTTCAGGAGCGCCATCAGCACGCTCATGTTGTGACGCATGTAGTTGCGCCCGACCTGGTCGGAGCCGTTGGCCAAGCCGTTCGGATGCCGGTCGTTGGCCGAGCGCAGCAGGAGCAGCGACGTGCTGAGCGCCCCGCACGCTGCCACCACGATGTCGGCGGTGTAGGTCTCCTCGACGCCGTCGCGCGTCACGCGAACCGGGCCGACGCTGCGCCCCGATGCGTCGGTCTCCAGCTTGTGGACATAGGCGTTGGTGAGCAGGGTGAAGTTGTCGTGCAGCTTGAGCGTCGGGTCCACGCAGATGATCTGCGCGTCCGCCTTGGCGTTGATCGCGCAAGGGAACCCGTCGAAGGCGTCGCAACGGATGCAGGGGCTGGACGGCGTGACCTGACCGTCCTTCTCCTCCAGCAGGATGCCGAGCGGCAGGTGGAACGGGTGCAGCCCGTTGGCGGCCAACTTGTCGTTCAGCTGCTGGATGCGCGGCTCGTGCCTGACCGGCGGGTGGGCGTAGGGCGTCGACGACCACGGCTCGGTGGGGTCCTCGCCGCGCTGGCCGCGCACCTGGAACAAAGCCTCTGCCTGCCCGTAATAGGGCTCGAAGACATCGTAGCCGAGCGGCCAGGCCGGCGAAACCCCATCGTGATGGCGGATCGCACCGAAGTCCTGCTCACGCAGCCGGAACAGGGCCGAGCCGTAGACTTTGGAGTTGCCGCCGACGAAGCGGTGCAGGCCAGGCTGGAACGTCTCGCCGTCCTTGCCGTGCCACGTGTCCTTCACCTGATAGATCGCGTCGACGAAGACCGCCTTGGAGTCCCAGTTCTGGAGCGAGCGCGGCAGGTAGTCGCCGCGCTCCAGCATCAGGATGCGTTTGCCGGTCGGCGCGAGGCGCTGGGCCACCGATCCGCCGCCCGGTCCGGAGCCGATGACGATGACATCGTAGTGCGTGCTGCTGTCCATCGTCGTGGGTCTCTCGTGGTGGAGCGCGGGCGCGGTGTCGAGGAGGCTAGCGGAAGCGGCCGGGCTGGTTGACGGTCGGCGTCACGTCCAGACCGGTCACGATCATGGTGCAGGGTTCGTCGCCCACCGTCCCCGATCGGTGGCCCTTGCCGCCCCTGGTACCCTGGTCTTCCCCCATCATCAGCTCGCCCGGGCCCATCTCCACCCGGTGGCCGTCCATGGTCTCGACGAACCATCGGCCGGTCAGGACGGCGATCCATTGCGGCTTGGGATTCTCGTGCCACTCGCCGATCCATCCCACCGGCAGCACGGTGAAGGTCACGCCGGCCTGGCTCGGGTCCATCTTGTCGTTCCACTGGGGGGAAACACCGGCGCCGACCCCTTTGAACGTGAAGTCGGCCAGCGTGCACTTCGCCTGCGCGCTGACGCCGTCGGCGTCGGTGTAGACGTGCCAGTACGACATCGTTGGCTTGGCGACTTCATCCGGCATCGCGCGATCCTCGCGGGTCGGGGGCCTCGAACCCCGCACAACCCTCGCGGCAACGGGACCGCGGCGGAAAAGCTCCCGGGTTCGGCGCTCGTACGGCGAAAAAGACCAGCGCGGCAACGCTGCGAGGTTGAGGGCGGACCAAAGAAAAAGGCGGCCAAAGCCGCCTTTCACGTCAGAGTCGCGATCCAGGTCCCGCGACGTGGTCAGTACCGGGCGGTCACCACGGTGGCGGCGCACTGGGTTGTCAGCTGCGAGAACAGGTCGATGTTGTTGTAGATGAAGCCCCCCAGCTTGATGGGCGCGCGCGGCGGGACGATCTCCTGCACGAAGCCGAGCGAGAACAGCGTCGGGTTCAGCGCCTTCCAGCTGCCGTCGCTCAGACGCGTCCAGTTCGAGCATTCGATGGTGCTGAAGCCCGTCGTCGGTCCGAACTGCGCGACGACGGGGGCCACCTTCTGCATGAACAGCGACGGCGGCGCGGCCGGCGGAGGCGGCGCGTAGTCCGCCGCGAGGGCGGAGGTCGCGGTGAGGCCGAGCAGCGAAAGCGATAGCAGGATGTTCTTCATAGGTCCCCCTCGGGTCTTGATCTACGAGCCGGTGTTGAAGCGATCCGTTACGAAGCCTTCACGAATTAAGCCTTCGCTTTGAACACGTGAATCAGGACTGACGCTTTTCGAACAAGATCTGACTCAACTTGAGTGGACCGACCATCGCCGTCAAGCGCGCCCCGGCCGCAGCTCGGCTGGAACCGACTCCCATACGGCACCGTTGGAACTTCGGTAGCTGGCTGTGCCAATTGGGCAACGGTTGGCATCGCGGGGCGTCATTCAGGCGGGATTGGAGAAAGCAATGCGGTCGAGCGGGCTCTTGCGGACGGCGGCGGCGATCGTGGCCGGGGGACTTCTGGGGTCGGCGGGGCTCGTCAGGACGGTATCGCCGGCGGCGGCGCAGGTCACCTACAACCGTGATCTGAACGCCTACAACCCCTTCTACCCGCTTCCGCCGCTCCCGTTCTCCGACCCGTCCGCCTACGACCAGGCCTTCGACGTGGTACCCTCCTACCAGATCCAGACCGATCCTTACGCCGGTGGACCGCCGGTGCGGGTCGTGGCGCATTGCCTGTTTCCGAACGGCTGGAACGTGACGGACTTCTCGCGTTCCATCAACGGCATCCCGCCCGGCGTCGATCATCAGTGCCCTGTCGACGCCGCGCCGGACGGCCGCCGGGTGCGCGCGCGCTACTGAACGGGCGCCGTTCTGGTAAGGTCAAAGGGGCTCCGAGTCGCGGCCCCGAGGGGAGCGGGATCGCATGAAGGTCGTCAACCGGATCGTGGGCGCGCTCGTCGTCGGATCGGTCGTGCTCGGGTCCGCGGCGTTCGCCGATCCGGCCCACAAAGTCCGGCATCACCGCCATGCGTCCGCTGGCCACGCGAAGCACTACGTCGACCGGGACACGATCGAGCCCGCCGCCACCGGTCCGCTCATCACGGGGCCGGTTCTGGGCGGCCTGCTCAACATCGGCATCCCGGGTGCCACCGCCGCCGACGGGTACGGTTATGGCGGCTACCAGCGCCGACAAGACTATCCCGCCGGCTATGGCTATCACGGCAGCGGCTACCTTGGCCCGAGCTACAGCTACACCGGCTACTGACCCGGTCCTCGGACAGGCGACGGTTCGTCGGGTAGGCGCGCCAGGCGGTCGAGCGCGCCCTGCAGGATGTAGGCGGCGGCCATCCGGTCCACGACTTCGGCACGCTTGCGTCGAGACGCGTCCTGCTCGATGAGTTGCCGGGTCACGGCGGCGGTGGACAGACGCTCGTCCCACAGCACGAAGGGCAGATCGGTCAGTCCGCCCATGCCGCGGATGAAGGCACGAGTCGCCTGCACGCGCGGCCCCTCGCTCCCGTCCATGTTCAACGGCAGCCCGATGACGAGCGCCGCCGGCTCGAACGTCCGGGCGTGGCCAAGCAGCAGCGCGGCGTCGATCGTGAACTTGGTTCGGCGGATCGTGGTCACCGGGCTGGCCAGCCGCCGTTCCACGTCGGACACCGCCAGGCCGATCGTCTTGGTGCCGAGGTCCAGGCCGAACAGCCGATCGAGCCGCCGCAGGCGGGGGCGGAGCGCGACGAGGTCGATGATGCTCAAGACGTTCCTTCACTTGCCCTTGCACTCGTCTCGTGACGGTGGTCGGGCGGTCCGGCCGATGCTATAGACGCGCTCCGCGTCCATCTTTCATGGAACCCCCATGCCCGTCGACCAGGCGACCGTCCGCCGTATCGCCCACCTCGCGCGCATCAAGGTCGCCGATGAGGCGGTCGCCGGGTTGCAGGACGAGCTCAACGCGATCCTCGCCTTCGTCGCGACCTTGGACGAGGTCGATGTCGCCGGCGTCGAGCCGATGACCTCCGTCATACCGATGCCGATGAAGAAGCGCGAGGATATCGTCGATGACGGCGCGATCGCCGATCGTGTCACCGCCAACGCGCCCTTGAGCGAGGATGGTTTCTTCATGGTTCCCAAGGTCATCGAATAGCGCCACCGAGTCGCGCGACTGCTCCGCCAGGAAAGCCAGCCTTGACCGATCTCACCGCCCTCACGCTCGCCGCCGCCCGCGACGGGCTGCGCGCCAAGCGTTTCTCCGCCGCCGAACTCGCCCGCGCCCAGATCGACGCGATCGAGGCGGCGCGGGCGCTGAACTGCTTCATCGTCGAGACGCCGGAGCGGGCGCTGGCGCAGGCGAAGGCCGCCGATGCCCGGCTCGCCGCCGGCGAAGGCCGGCCGCTGGAGGGCATCCCGCTCGGCATCAAGGACCTGTATTGCACGGCGGGCGTGCAGACCACGGCGGGCAGCCGCATCCTCGAAGGCTTCGTGCCGCCCTACGAGTCGAGCGTCACGGCCAACCTTTGGCGCGACGGCGCCACCATGCTCGGCAAGCTCAACCTCGACGAGTTCGCGATGGGCTCGTCGAACGAGACCTCGGTTTTCGGCCCGGCCGTGTCGCCCTGGCGCCGGCGCGGCGACGACGCCAGGCTCGTGCCCGGCGGCTCGTCCGGCGGCTCGGCGGCGGCGGTCGCCGCGCGGCTGTGCTTCGGGGCCACCGCCACCGACACCGGCGGCTCGATCCGCCAGCCGGCCGCCTTCACCGGGACGGTCGGCATCAAGCCGACCTACGGGCGCTGCTCGCGCTGGGGCATCGTCGCCTTCGCGTCCTCGCTCGACCAGGCCGGCCCGATCGCCCGCGACGTCCGCGACGCCGCGATCCTGCTGCGCTCGATGGCCGGCCCGGACGCCCGGGACACCACCTGCGTCGACCTGCCGGTTCCGGACTACGAGGCGGCGGTCGGCCGCTCGGTCAGGGGCATGACGATCGGCATCCCCCGCGAGTACCGCGCGGAGGGCCTATCGGCGGAGATCGACGCGCTCTGGCAACAGGGGATCGCCTGGCTGCGCGACGCCGGCGCCACCGTCGTCGACATCTCGCTGCCGCACACCAGATACGCGCTCGCCGCCTACTACATCGTGGCGCCGGCGGAAGCTTCCTCCAACCTCGCCCGCTACGACGGCGTGCGCTACGGCCTGCGGGTGCCGGCGCGCGACATCGTCGACATGTACGAGGGCACGCGAGCGGCGGGCTTCGGCGCCGAGGTGCGCCGTCGCATCATGATCGGCACCTACGTGCTGTCCGCCGGGTACTACGATGCCTACTACGTGCGCGCGCAAAGGATCCGGACGTTGATCAAGCGCGACTTCGAGGCGGCCTACGCCGACGGGGTCGACTGCATCCTCACGCCGGCCACCCCGTCCGCCGCCTTCGGCCTCGGCGAGAAGGGGAGCGACCCCATCGAGATGTACCTGAACGACGTGTTCACCGTCACCGTCAACATGGCCGGCCTGCCGGGGATCGCGGTGCCGGCCGGGCTGTCGGCGGAGGGTCTGCCGCTCGGCCTGCAACTGATCGGCCGCGCCTTCGACGAGGAAAGCCTGTTCGCCGTCGCCTCCGTCATCGAGAAGGCGGCGCCAGCCGTCGTGGCGCCGGCGCGCTGGTGGTGAGCGCTCCGGCGCCACGCCCTCATTGCCTCGCGCACGGGCCTACCCATGTGTCGGCCTCACGTTCAGCGTCGAAAGCCTCCTCATGTCCGACACGATCCAACGGCTTCCGTTCCGGCCGCTCCGGCTCACGCCGCCGTCGTTGAACGCCGCCGTCCTCGCCGGCGGCGGCGTTCTCCTGGCCGCCCTGGCCCTCGGCGCGTGGCTTCAACCGGGCGGCCGTTGGCGGTACGCCGCCCTGGTGCTCGTGGGCGCGGCGATTGGGGCGGTGCTGCTGAGGACCAGCTTCGGCTTCGCCGGCGCGTTCCGGGCCTTGGTGCAGCGGGGCGACGCCTCGGGCTTCCGCGCGCACGCGTTGATGCTCGCGCTGGCGTCCCTGCTGATGATGCCGATGCTGGCGCAGGGCACCGTCCTTGGCCAAGCCATGCGGGGCGAAGCCACGCCCATCGGCGTCGGCTTCGTCGTCGGCGCGCTGCTGTTCGGCGCCGGCATGCAGGTCGGCGGCGGGTGCGCGTCCGGCACGCTGTTCGCGCTCGGTGGCGGCAACGGCAAGCTGATCGGGACCGTGGCGGGCTTCGTGCTCGGGTCGGCGCTCGGCGCGTGGTCCATGGGGTTCTGGTGGACCCTGCCCAGCCTGCCCGGCGCCACGCTGCAGGGCTTGTTCGGCACCAGCCCGGCCCTGGCGCTGCAATTGAGCGCGTTGGGCCTGATGGCGCTGGTCGCCGGTCGGGCGGCGGCGGTCCCGACGCCGAGGCTGTTGCTCGCCGGCGGCCTCGCGCTCGCCGTCCTGAACGCGGCGACGTTGTTGCTGGCCGGCAAGCCCTGGGGCGAGACCTCGGCCTTCGCCTTGTGGGGATCGAAGCTGTTCACCGCGGCGGGGCTCGACGCCCATGGTTGGGCCTACTGGCTGCGGCCGGGGTTCGACACGCAACTCGACCGCTCCGTCACCTTGGACGTGACGTCGATGATGGACGTCGCCATCCTGCTCGGCGCGGCTTTGGCGGCCGCCCATTGCGGGGCGTTCCGGCCGCGCTGGGGCGGGGGACGGCGAGCTTGGGCCGGCGCGGTGCTCGGCGGCGTGGCGATGGGCTTCGGCGCGCGACTGTCGAACGGTTGCAACATCGGTGCTTACTTCAGCGCCATCGCTGTCGGCAACGTGTCGGGGTGGGTTTGGCTGCCGCTCGCCGTCGCCGGCAGCTGGTGCGGCGTCCGCCTGCGACCTTTGTTCCGACTGGAGGGTCCCGCGCTGGTGCGCGCCCCCGAAGGCAACCACGCGAGCGTCCCGCCCGATTGCGCGAGCTGCTGACCCCGCGGG
Organism: uncultured Beijerinckiaceae bacterium; assembly: GCA_964244495.1. Taxonomy (GTDB): domain Bacteria; phylum Pseudomonadota; class Alphaproteobacteria; order Rhizobiales; family Beijerinckiaceae; genus RH-AL1. The sequence continues at coordinate 94,364 of CAXTIU010000001.1, read as the reverse complement.
CGCGAGCCCGTCGTGGAGCAAGCCCGCGTCGCGGGGCGTGACGCCTACTCCGCCGCGACCTTCAGCGCCGGGTTCTCCAACGTCTGGATGACCTCGAAGCCCTCGAACTCCGGGTGGCCGAGCGTCATGCGCTTGTTCTGCCCCGCGCCGCGATGGGCCGCCCGGAAGTGCTCGGAGGTCGTCCACGTCGTGAACGCCTCCTTGCTGGCCCACACCGTGTGCGAGGAATACAGCACGTGGTCCTCGCGCTCCGGCCCGCGCAGCATGTGGAAGGCGACGAAGCCCTCGTTCTTCTCCAGGTGCGACTCGCGACCGAGCCACATGGCCTCGAAGTCGCCGGCCTCTTCCTTGAGCACCTTGAAGCGGTTCATGGCGATGAACATGCGGTTTCCTCCCAACAGCGTCCGACGAGCTTAGCGCGGATCGGCTTTGGCGGCAGCCCCGCCCCTCGCGTGCGACAACGCGCGCGCGAGACGGACGAAGCCGGCGACGTCGATCTCCTCGGCCCGCCGCGTCGGCTCGATCCCGGCGGCGCCGAGCAGCGCGGCCGGGTCGATCCCGAGCGCGCGCAGCGATTGGCGCAGCATCTTGCGCCGTTGGCCGAACGCCGCCTGGGTGACGGCGGACAGCGTGCGCGCGTCGCAGGGCAGGGGCGAGGGGCGCGGGACCAGCTCGACGACGCTCGACGTGACGCTCGGCGGCGGCACGAAGCTCTGGCGGGGCACGTCGAACAGGATGCGGGTGGCACAGCGCCAGTTCGCCAGCACGCCGAGGCGCCCGTAGGCGGCGCGCTCGGCCGGCGTGGCGACGATGCGCTCGGCCACCTCGCGCTGGAACATCAGCGTCAGGCGATCGTACCACGGTGGCCAGGGCTCGGCCTCGAGCCAGCCGACGAGCAGGGCGGTGGCGATGTTGTAGGGCAGGTTGGCGCAGACGCGGGACGGGCGACCTGGCGCGGCCGATTCGGCGAAATCGGTGGCGAGCGCGTCCCGCGCCAGGACTTCGAGCCGGCCGGGATAGTGCGCGGCCACCTCGGCCAAGGCGGTGAGGCAGCGCTCGTCCCGCTCGATCGCGACGACGTCGGCGCCTTCCGCCAGCAGGGCGCGGGTTAGGCCGCCCGGTCCCGGCCCGACCTCGACCACCCGCACGCCGGCGAGCGGACCGGCGGCCCGCGCGATGCGGCCGGTCAGGTTGAGGTCGAAGATGAAGTTCTGGCCCAGCGCCTTCCGCGCCGCCAGGCCGTGCGCCGCCACCACCTCGCGCAGCGGCGGCAGGCCGTCATCCATTCGCGCCGCGCGTCCGTCCGTCCGCCCGTGCGAGGCGCCCGGCCAGTCGCAGCGCCGCGAGGAGGCTCGACGGGTCGGCGATACCGCGGCCGGCGATGTCGAAGGCGGTGCCGTGGTCGGGCGAGGTCCGCACGAACGGCAGGCCGAGCGTGACGTTCACCGCCGTGTCGAAGGCCACCGTCTTGATCGGGATCAGGGCCTGGTCGTGGAACATCGTGACGATCACGTCGAAGCGCGCGCGGGACGGGGCGTGGAACAGCGTGTCGGCCGGGTAGGGGCCGGTGACGGCGAGCCCTTCCGCGCGCAGCCGCTCCAACGCGGGGGCGATCACGTCGATCTCCTCGCGGCCGATATCGCCGCCCTCGCCGGCGTGCGGGTTCAGCCCGGTCACCGCGATGCGCGGCCGGGGGATGTCGAAGCGCGCGGCGTAGTCGCGGGCGATCGTCAGCAGCGTGTCGTCGATCAGCTCCCGCGTCACCAGCGCCGGCACGGCGGCGACCGGCACGTGGATCGTCGCCGGGACCACGGCGAGCGTGGGAGACCATAGCAGCATCACCGCCCGCGCCCGCACACCGTAGTGCCGCTCGGCCAACTCCGCCATGAACTCCGTCTGGCCCGGATGGGGATAGCCGACCTGGTGCAGCATCGCCTTGGATACGGGCAGGGTGACGACGGCCGACGCCGCGCCGCGCGCGACGAGTTCCACGGCGTGTTCCATCGAGGCGATCGTGCCCGGCGCGTCGGCGGCGTCGGGCCGGCCGGGCACGCCGCGAGTGGTAACGTCGAGGGGCCACACCGGAAGGGCACGCGGGAAGGCCCGGCGGGCGGTGCCCGGCTCGCAAGCCTCGACAGGCACGGCGAGGCCGAGCGCGGCGGCGACACGCCGGCAATGGTCGAGGTCGGCGACAAGGAAGAAGGGATCGGCCGCCGCCTCGGCGCGCGTCGCGATCCACGCCTTGAGCGCGACCTCGATGCCGATGCCCGACGGATCGCCGCGCGTCAGGGCAAGGGCCGGCCCGCTCGCGCTGTCCGGAGCGGGCGCGGGCTCCATCACCGCTTCTCGATCACGGCGGTGGCGCGCATCTCCTGGTACTTCTGCTTCTCTTCCTGATCGTAGTGCTCGTCGAGGAGACGGTCGGAGATGACCTTGCGCAGCTCGGTATCGTCCCTGCTAGCGCTGCGGTCGCACAGCGCGATGACCTCGATGCCGTTGGCCGAGCGGGAGGGCGCCGTGACGTGGCCGACCGGCATCTTGTCCAGGATGTCCCGCATGCCGTCGCCGAGTTCCGTCGAGGACCGCTTCAGCTGCTCGCGGACGGCGACGCCCGGCAGGCTCTTGGCGTAGGGGATGCCGCTCGAACAGCTGGTGAAGCGCTCGCGCAGCGTCGTCGCGCCCTTGACGGCGGCGCTGACCGCCTCCGCGCCGTCGCCCGGATCGATCGTGAACACCACCTGGCGCAAGGTGTAGCTGATGATCGAGCCCTTGCTCTTCTCCTTGGTGAGTTCGTCGCGCACCGCGATCTCGCTGGCTTCCACGCCCTTGTTGAGCGCCTTGACGAGCACGTAGTAGCCGAGTTCGGCCTTGAAGAACGCGATGTAATGGGCCGGCGCCACGCCGGACTTGGCGAGATCGGCCTGGAGCTGCTGCGTCGTGGTTTTGCTCCTCCGAGCCACCCGCTGGATCTCCTCGCCGATCTCGTTGTCCTTGATGGTGATGCCGTAGCGCCCCGCCTCGTGGTTCTTCAGGCGGTCCGAGATCATGCTCTCGATCGCCGCGTCGCGCGTCGCCGGCCTGTGCAGGGCACGCAGCAGCTTCATGCGCTGTTCGAGGTCGACGGAGGTCACCGGGTCGCCGTTGACCGACAGGGCGATGGCCTGCGCGCGGGCGGGCCGGCTCGGCGACGCGACCACGACGGCCGCGGTCAGGCACGCGAGGAGCGAGAGGGTGGCTGCCCGCGGCTTGGAGGGCTGGCATGGCTTGGAGGGCTGGCGCGGCGTGGTCGAGAAAAGACTTGATGGCATCACGATCTCCCTGCCGCTTCTTATTTGCAGAATGTCGGCGCTTTTCGGGCGCCCTATTTCACGCCATCGAGACCCGAGTAGTTCGTGGTGCTCGTGGCGCGCGAGAATTTAGCATCGCCGAGGGTGCGCAGCTGCAGGGACAACAGGACCGTCTGGTTGTGCCCGAACGCGCCCGTGCCGTTATCCTGGTAGACCGAGCTGTAGTTGACGGTGAACGTCGTGCACTCGTCGGTGTAGCCGGCGCCGAAGCCCAGCGCCGCGACAGCGAAGGGGCCAGGGTTGGTGTAGTCGATGAGCGCCTCCGGGTAGAGGTGGCGGCTCATGTCGAACGTCACGTTGCCCTGGGTGAAGTAGTTCTCGGTGACCTTGTACTTCGCGTTCAGGGCGAGACCCTCGCGACGGACGTCGTAGCCGATCACCGGCTGCGCCTCGTAGTTGGCGAACTGGGCGCCGGCGGTGAGCGCGCCGAGGTTCAGGTTGGCGATGAGGTCGACGCGGCGGTTCTCCAGCGTGGACGAATCGAAGCGCCCCGAGGCCCCGAACGAGATGAAGGGGAAGGGCGTGATCGTCGAGCCGACCACGTAGTCCGACAGCGGCTTGTCGAGACCGGAACTCAAGCCGATGTTGGCGGCGTCGGGCGTCGCGTAGGCGTTGGTGCCGGCGATCTGCGCGGACTGGCCGGCGATGACGTTGGCGTAGCCGCCGCCCTTGAGGTTGACCGAGAATTGGGCGCCGTAGTTCGCCCGCAGGCCGGTCTCGAACCGGTCGTAGCCGGAGAACTTGTTCCAGTCGAACAGGTTCGCGGAGTCGAAGACGAGGCTCTGCGAGTCGATGTTGACGAGCGAGCGCGTGCCGATCTCGTTGTTGGGCCTGGCGATGACCTGCCCGATCGGCTCCAGCAGGAACGATCCGACCTTGGTGTTGGCGAGGAACGGGTAGCGGTACTCCACCCCCACGCCGGGGATCAGGTTGCCGGTGTTGCCCGACTGCACGAAGTTGGTCTGCGATGCGTTGGAGAAGCCGCTGACCGCGCCGTCGTTGGCGAAGGTTTCGGTGTGGCTCGTGTTGAGGTTGAGCGTCTCGCCGTTGAAGCGGGCGAAGGCGAAGGGCGTCCAAACCTCGCCGATGGGATCGATGAACTTGCGCTGGTAGTCGATCTGGCCGGTCGCGCGCGTGTAGTCGCCGCCGATGCCCTGCAGCAGGCACGCGTTGCCGGACGTCCGGCCGGGCACGTAGACGTTGCAGATGTCGTAGAGGCCATAGGCCGAGTCGAGCACCCTGGGACCGACCGCCTCGAAGGTCGCCGAGCGCGCCGACAGGCTCGTCAGGTTGAAGTCGAACTCGAGCTGACCCCCCACGCCGCGGGTCTTGGCGGGATCGATGTCCACGGTCTTGTTGTAGTCGAGCACGGGGTGGACGACGGGCTGCTGCGCCTGGATGTCGTGGGTGGACAGGCCCTCGATGGTGTAGCCGTGCAGGTCGAAGAAGCTGCGGGCGGATTGGCCGGTCAGGTAGACGGTCGAGATCGACTCGGAGAAGAAGTTCGACGACAGCGTGTCGGTGGGGATCTGGTAGTCGAACAAGTAGAACTTGTCGGACAGGACAGCGATGTTCCACCCGTACTTGAAGTAGTCGTCGATCTTGAACTCGCCCTTGGTGTCGATGTCGCCGCGCAGCCGCTGGCCGGCCGAGCCGTAGGGGCCGCCGGCGAAGGCGCTGGGGTTGGTCTCGTCGATGCCGGACACGCGGAAGTAGTACAGGCCGTTGTCGGTCCGCTGGCGGAACTCGCCGGAGCCGAAGAACCCCTGGTTGGTGAACACCGTCGGCGTCAGCGTGAGGTCGTAGTCCGGCGCCAGATTGAAGAAGACCGGCTCGCCGACGCCGTAGCCGAGCTGCGACCTGAAGAAGGTCTTCGGCTCGAGCAGGCCCGACTTCTTCGTCACCGTCGGGTCGGGCGCGGAGAAGTAGGGCACGTAAGCGACCGGGATGCCGGAGAACTCGAGGTAGGCATCCTCGTAGTAGATCATCTGCTCGTCGTTCTTGTGGATGATCCGTTTCGCGCGCACGCGCCACAGCGGTGGCTTGTCGGGATTGTCCTTGCACGCGTCGCAGGCGGTGTAGGTGCCCCTGTTGAAAACGGTGGTGTCGCCGCCGATCCGCTCCATGCGCGGCGCGCTGTAATGGGTCCGCTGCGGCGTGTCGGCCCGCATGCTGTTGACGAAGCCGTCCCGGAAATCGTCGGTCAGGTCGAAGGTGTCGCCGTGCAGGACGGTGCCGTCCTTCTCCGTGAGCTTGGCATGGCCGACCGCGAACAGCCGCTTGGTCGTCTTGTTGTAGACGACCTTGTCGGCCTCCAGCGTGCGCCCGTCGTAGTAGATGCGGGCGTTGCCCACCGCCGAGACGGTGTTGGCGTTGTCGTCCTGGTCGAGCTCGTCGGCCTCGACGAGCATCTTGGCGTTCTTGTCGGTCTTCGGCTTGAGGCTGTCGGCGACCGTCTGCGCGGCGGCGGGCGCGGGAGCGAGCGTGGGCAGGCCAGCGGTCGCCAGCGCGACCAGCAGGATCGCGAAAGCGTGAAACGGGACGGGTCGGGCGCCCCACGCCGGGTGCCCGCGCCTCGTACCGCGCGGCTTCGCGGGGGCGCGCCGACGCCCCATCAGCCATCTTCCTGGTTGAGGAGGGCGAGCGCGCCCAGCATGCTGGCGACGATCGCCGGCGACCAGGCGGCGACCGGCGGGCTGAGCACGCCCGAGCCGCCCAGGTCGCCCACGAATTTCGTCGCCACGTAAAGCACGAATCCAGCCGCTACGCCGCCGCCCACGAATTTTCCGATCCCACCAAAGCGGAAGAACCTTAAGGAAAAGGCCGCCGCGATCAGCGTCATCGCGATCAGCAGCAGGGGGCGCGCCAGCAGGGTCTGGAACTGCAGGCGGTAGCCGCTGCCGTCGAGCCCGGCGCTCTCGCTCTCGGCCCGCAGGGCCGGCAGGTCCCAGAAGGCGACGGCCTCCGCCGACATGGAGGTTTCCGCCACTTGGCCTGGATGCAGCGTGGTGGCGAGGAGATAGGTGCCGAAGGCGTGCGACTCCTGCCCCGGCTCCGACACCTGCGCGTCCCGCAAGGTCCATACGCCGTCCCCCAGCGTGGCGGTGGCGGCGTTGACCCGCTCGCGGAACTGGTTGCCGCCGTCGTACACGTAGGCGGTCACGCCGCTCAGCACGTTGTTGTTGTCGCTCCCCTTTTCGGCGCGCAGAATGGAGCCGCCGTCGACGCCGGTCTGACGGATCCACACGGCGTTGGCGTCCGCGCCCGACCCGTCGCCGGCGAAGATCGTCGCCTCCATCCGGTCGGCGCGCTGCTTCATCGCCGCCGACAGCGGGTTGAGCAGGCACACCGAGGCGACGCCAATGGCGGCGGCGATCAGGATCGGCGGCCCGAGGAACTGCCAGACCGAGATCCCGGACGCCCGCGCGACGAGAAGTTCGAGCTTGCGCGTCAGGTTGAGGAAGACGGCCATCGAGCCGAAAAGCACGCAGAACGGCAGCACCTGCTCGGACACGGCCGGCGTCCGCAGCAGCGACAGGAAGGCCACCGACGAGGTCGTGACCCCGACGATGTTGCCGGTGCGGCGCAGCAGTTCCACGAAGTCGATCACGAAGACCAGGCTGAAGATCGTGGCGAACACCGCCAGGATCATGCGGAAGAAGCGGGACGACAGGTAGCGGCCGAGCGTCAAGCCGATCATGGCTCGGTTTATCGCAGACGCTTGGCGTCGAACGTTCGCGCGAGGACGCGGCGGCGGCCGACCACGTTCCCGGCGACGGGATCGAAGCGGGCGCGTGCGGGCTTGGCGCGTGAGAACTTGACGCGTTTGGACTCGGGCGGCTTCATTCGACAGGTCACTCGGTTCGTCCCCGGCCTCCTTTCGGCGAGTCGTGGATCGGAGTCCAGGCTTAGTGCCCCGTGCGGCCGGGGCCTAGTGTTTGGCGGCAACACGCGGCGCCGTGCTGAGGGCCGCCTCGCCGCGGACGGGTCGGCCCCGCGCCGCAGCGGGACCTCTTGCCACCATCACCCTGACTCCACATGATGACGCGCATAAGGCCGCAAAGGCGCCGCCGTAAGGCCGTGCCCTCAGAGGAAACCGATGTCCGAGTCCATCAGAATCGATTACGCCCCCCTGGCTGGGATGAAGGCGGACATGACGCGCGCCGGCCAGGGAGCGCAGGCCGAGGGAGCGCAGGCCGAGGGAGCGCAGGGCGAGGGGGTGCGGGTCGAGGCGGCGCAGGTCGTGGTGCTGTTCGCCGGGCCGGGTGCCGCCAAGCCGGACGGCGCCGGGCAGCTCGGCTTCGGCGAGGCGACGAAGGCCTACCTGGGCGATGCCGGCCTGGCCCTGGTCGGGAAGGCGGCCGGCACGGCCAAGTTCAAGGGCAAGCCGGGCACCACGATGGACCTCATCGCACCCGCCGGCTTCTCCGCCGACCGCCTCCTAGTCGTCGGCACCGGCGGCGAGGCCCACGGCAAAGGCGACGACGCGGCCAAGCCGTTCGAGCCGGCGAACCTCGGGGGGATCGTCGCCGCCAAGATCGGGCGCGGGGCGAGGGCGAGCGTGCTGTTCGACTTGCCGCGCTTGATCGCGCCGAGCGTGGTCGACCCTGTCCACGCCGTCGCGGAGTTCGCCCTCGGGCTGCGGCTGCGCGACTATCGCTTCGACCTTTACAAGACGAAGAAGAAGGACGAGCCCGAGGAGGGCGGCGCGACGGCCGTGACGATCGCGGTGGCCGACGTCGCGGCGGTGGAGGGGCTGGTCGCCGAGCGCGACGCGGTCGCCGTCGGCGTCCTCACCGCCCGCTCGCTCGTCAACGAGCCGGCCAACGTCCTCTACCCCGAAACCTTCGCCGAGCGCGCCAAGGCCCTGGAAGCGTTGGGCGTTTCCGTGGAGATCCTCGACGAGGCGGCGATGGGCGAACTCGGCATGGGCGCGATCCTCGGCGTCAGCCGGGGGTCCGCCCGGCCGGCCCGCCTCGTGGTGATGCGATGGAACGGCGTGGGGGCTGATGCGCTGGAGCGGAGCGACCCGGCGGTTTCCGGCCGCCCGGTCGCCTTCGTCGGCAAGGGCGTGACCTTCGACACCGGCGGCATCTCCATCAAGCCGGCCGGCGGGATGGAGGACATGAAGGGCGACATGGCGGGGGCCGCCTGCGTCGTCGGGCTGATGCAGGCGCTGGCCGGTCGCCGCGCCAAGGTCAACGTCATCGGCGCGATCGGCCTGGTCGAGAACATGCCCGGCCCCGAGGCGCAGCGCCCCGGCGACATCGTCACCTCGCTATCCGGCCAGACGATCGAGATCATCAACACCGACGCGGAAGGCCGCTTGGTGCTCGCCGACGTGTGCTGGTACGTCCAGGACAAGTACAAGCCCCGCTTCATGATCGACCTCGCGACGCTGACCGGCGCGATCCTGGTCGCGCTCGGCCAGGAGCACGCCGGCCTGTTCTCCAACGACGACGCGCTCAGCGAGCAGCTGCTGGCCGCCGGCCGCGCGACCGGCGAGAAGGTGTGGCGCATGCCGCTCACCCCCGGCTACGACAAGCTGATCGACTCGCGCTTCGCCGACATGAAGAACACTGGCGGCCGCCACGCCGGGTCGATCACGGCGGCCCATTTCATCAAACGCTTCGTCAACGACGTGCCGTGGGCGCACCTCGACATCGCCGGCACCGGCATGGCCTCGCCCGGCACCGACATCAACCAAAGCTGGGGGTCCGGCTGGGGCGTGCGGCTGCTCGACCGCCTCATCGCCGACCATTACGAGACGCGCTGACCGGCGGCGCGACGGGTTATCGACGTGACGGAAGTCTGGTTCTACCATCTCACGACGCAGCCCCTCGCCACCGCGCTGCCGGCCGTGCTGGAGAAAGCGCTCGCGCGGGGCTGGCGCGTGGTGGTCGAGGTGCCGGACGAGGCTCGCCTCAAGGCGCTCGACGACGCGCTGTGGACCTACGCGCCGGAAAGCTTCCTGCCGCACGGCACGATCCGCGACAGGGCCGCCGAGCGGCAGCCGATTCTGCTCACGGACGCTCCCGACGACGGCGCGACGCCCGGCGACGCGGCCGTCGGGATGGCGATGCGCCTCCACGTCGGCGGCGCCGCGATCCGCCTCGATCCGGCGACGGCGCCCTACCGGCGCGTCGTCCTGATGTTTGACGGGCGCGACGAGGCCGAACTCGCCGACGCCAGGCGGCAATGGTCGCGGCTGAAAGCCCAGGGCTTCGCGCTCGCCTACTGGCAGCAGGGCGCGGAGGGGCGCTGGGAGAAGCGGATGTGAGGGATGCCGGCAGGATTCGCTTAAGCATCGCCGCGGGAAGCCGACGCGCCTTAACGACTTGGGGCGGCCGGCCGTGCGCTCCTGGCGGAACTTCACCGCCGAGAGCCGCCCATGCCGGAACCGACCAAACCGATCCTCTCGCTCGTCGTCGCCACGCGCGGCCGGGCCAGGCCGTTCGAAGCCCTGTTCGCGAGCCTGGAGGCGCAAACCTGCCGCTCGTTCGAGGTGATCGTCGTCGACCAGAACGCGGACGCGCGCGTCGGCGAACCGGAGCGGGAGGGCTGGTCGTTCCCCCTCACCCATCTGCGTACGCCGGGTGAGAGCGGGCTGAGTCGCGCGCGCAACAGCGGCCTGGCGCGGGCGGGCGGGTCCGTCGTTCTGTTCCCCGACGACGACTGCTGGTATCCGCCGCACGTCCTCGCGCACGCGCTGGCGACGATGGAGGCGCGCGGCGCCGACGTGCTGGCCGGCCGCGCCGCCGACGAGACCGGGCGCGACATCAACGGCCGCTTCGCCAAGGTGGCCACGCCCATCGACCGCTCCAACGTGTTCATCACCGGGATCGAATGGGTCGTCTTCTTCAAGCGCGCGGCGCTGGACACGGTCGGCGGGTACGACGTCGGCATCGGCGTCGGCGCCGCCACGCCATGGCAGGCCTGCGAGGGCCAGGATATCATGCTGCGCGCGCTGGCGGCCGGCGCCGCGTGCGTCTTCGATCCAAGCGTCTACGGCCATCACGCCGAACTCGACATCGCCGCGCCGGCCATGCTCCGCAAGGGCAGGGGCTACGCGCGGGGCCTGGGCTACGTGCTGCGACGGCACGGCTATCCCTCGTCCGCGCTCGCGTCCTGGGTCGTCCGCCCGCTCATGCGCGCCGGCATCGCCTTGTTGCGAGGCGACCGGCGGCGCTGCGCCTATTACCGGGCCGTCGCCATCGGGCGCTACGAGGGTTGGCGGATGGCGCGGCCGGAGGCCGGGCGGTCACCGGCGCGCGCGTCGCCGCGCCGCCTCGCTTGAAGGGCGGGGCAGGTGCCCCGCCCCTCGTCGCCACGCTCAAAGGTCGAGGATGCGCAGCGGCGAGGACTTGCCGCGGATGAGGTCGATCAACCCGTAGACGTTGCCGAGCAGGCGGCCGCGCCGGTCGATGTAGGCCTCCGAGCGGATCAGCCCGCGCATGTTGGCCAGCACGTTGCGGCCGCCGTAGACGACCGCGAGGCGAGTGGAAATGACCCCCTTGCGGCGGAGGTAAACCTGGTTGGCCACCTGCGAGTAGCCGAAGCGCAGGCCCGACGTGCGGCCGCGCTTGGTGGCGAGGTGAACGCCGCGCAGCCGGTTGCTCCTCACCAGCCGGCCGTAGGGCGCCACCTGGCGGGAATACTCGACATCCTCCGCCCAGCTGTAGAGCGGCAGGTTCTCGTCGAAACGCAGGCCGTCCGCCGCGATCGCTGACCAGCGCACCGCCATGTTGCAGCCGTAGCCGCAGAACACCGGCTCCAGGCGCTCCCTCGGCCGCTCGGGCGTGGCGGCGATCATCGTCCTCGCTTGCCCCGGCGTGAAGCCGGGGCCGTTCGCCCCGTCGGCGAGAAGGGTGCCGGTGGCGAGCGCCACGTCCTCGTGCGCGGCGAACAGGGTGACGAGTTCGGCGAGGTAGTCCGGCGCGAGGAAGAAGTCGTCGTCGAGGAACAGCACGATGTCGACCGGGGGCATGTCGCGCAGCAGCGCGTTGCGCTGTGCGGAGGCGCCCCTGTCGCCCCGGCTTGTGCGGATCGGAAGGCCGATGTCGGCGAGGGCCTCGTGGTCGATGTCGCCGTCCTGCGCGGGGCAGATGGCGATGTGGTCGGGCCGATGCGTCTGGCGCGCCACCTCCCTCAGCGTCTCCGCGAGGGTCGCCGCGCGGCCGGTCGTCGCGATCGCGATGGCTAGCGTGAGGGTCCGTGTCATGCCGACGTCAGCACCTTGCGAGTTCGCCGCCAGACTACGCGCGGCTCCTGAAGGAAGCGTTAGGGCCGTGCCCCGTTCGCGCGCCGGCCCGCCGCGCCGCGACGCCGTGCGAGGCGCTCGAGGTCGCGATGCCGGAGGCGGCGATCCCGGCCAGGCCGTAGAACAGGGTGCCGAGGTCGAAGACCGTGCCGACGAGGAGGCTGGGCACGAGCGTCGTGGCCATCCCGATCCTTGCGGCCCTGACCAGCGCGCGGTCCTCGTCCACCACGGATGGGGACAGCCGGCCAAAGGTGAGGCGGAGCATCAGCAGGACGAACAGGGCGAGGCCGATCGCGCCGAGGTTCGAGAGCAGCACTAGGGCGTAGTTCGAGGCGCGCGTGCTGCCGATGCCGGCACCGAGCCAGCGGGTGTCGCCGAACACCTGCAACGCCTGCGCGTTCCAGGAGCCGCGCTCGATCGCCGAGTCCGAGGTGCCCTTGTCGAACACGCTTTCGCCGAGCACGGCGCCGGCGGTCGCCGCGACATCCGGCAGGAAGAGGATGACGAGGCTGACGAGGAACAGCCCGGCGCCGGCGGCGGCGGCGGTGATCAGGACGACGCGCCGCCGCCGCCGGAACACCCCGGCGGCGAGCGCGAACAGCAGGAAGCCGGCGCCGAACACGCCGAGCCCGGCGTAGCCCGCGCTCGACGTCGAGAGGACGATGAAGCCGGCGAGCAGGACGCTCGCCGGGCCGGTGAAGCGCGGGCGCGCGCGCATCACGAAGAGGGGGAGGTTTACCGCGAGCAGGGTGAGCGAGAAGGTCGCGAAGCCGGACGCCTCCGTGAAGGAGCCGGAGATCCGCTTCAGCCCGCCGACCTCGTCGTCGGTGAGGAAGGCGTAGCTCGCGGTGTGGACGAGGTCGAGGATGAAGCCGGTGTGCGTCGCCGCGGTCACCACGTCCAGGGTCGCGAAGGCGAGGTGCACGCCCGTCAGCACCGTGATCGCGGTGAGCAGCGCCGCCCGGCCGCCGGGGTTGCGGGCGTAGGCGCCGGTGGCGCAGGCCATCATGAGGCCACCGGCGGCGTAGACCGCCTGCGAGATGTTGCCGCTGGTGGGATGGAGGGGCACCGTACCGGTGTCCGTGTCGAGCGAACGCGCCAGCGAGAACACTTGCGTGGCGCCGTCGAACAGACGCGGCAGCAGCAGGGCCGAGCCGAAGATCCACAGGACGAGCAGGAGGAAGGGGAACAGCGGGCGGCGCGGCCCGGCCTCGGCGGCGAGCGCGCCGAGTCCGTCGCGCGTCGACGCGAGGCGAAACAGGAAGAACAGCAGGAAGAAGTTGGCGGGGGTGACCGAGGCTCCGCCGAGCGCCGGCAGATCCAAGGCGGAGACGGCGGCGAGCACGATCAGGCCGAACATGGCGACGATCGTGCGCCGGACGGGGCCGAACTGGCACCAGACGCCGAGGGCGGCGACGAGCAACCCGAAGATCGTGATCGTCATCGCGGGCTACGGGCAGCCGTTCGCCGCGGGGCCGAGGAGGCGGTGGCCGCCGGAGCCGCGCCGGCCGGCGCCAGGCTCAGCGCGAGTTCGAGATAGGCGTCGGCGCCGGCGTCCCACGAGAAACGGGGGTAGCGGGCGCGGCCCCTTTCGCGCAGGTCCCCGCGCAGCGACGGGTCGCCGGCGAGCCTCGCGATCCGGGCGAGCCACGTGGCGGGATCGTCGGCCGGCGCGTAAAGCGCCGCGCCGCCGCACACCTCCGGCATGCTGGCGCCATCGGCGGCGACGATCGGCGCGCCGTGCACCATGGCTTCCAGCAGCGGGAGGCCGAACCCCTCCGTGCGCGAGGGGAAGGCGAAGCACAGCGCGCCGGCGAACAGGGCGGCGAGGTCGTCGTCGGACACGAAGCCGACCGGGATGACATTCCCGCCCTCCTTGACCGCGCGCCCGGTGAAAATGGCGGCCGTGCCGCCTGACACGACCAGGTCGACGCCCAGCGCGTCGAGCGCCGGGGCGAGGCCGAGCAGCAGGTCGAGCCCCTTGTGCCCGGCGCGGCTTCCCAGCGCGAAGACGTAGGGGCGGGCGAAGGCGCCTGGCGCGGAGAACCTGGAGGCGGCGGCATGCCAGCGCAGCGCGTGCTCGTGGCCGTTGCCGATCACCTGCGCGTCCCTTCCTCGGACGCCTTGCCGGCCGGTGACGCCGAACGCACCGAGCATCGCCGCCGAGAAGGCGGACACGGTGGTGACGCGGGCGGCGCGCCGGGCGAGCAGCGGGAGCAGCCCGCGATAGGCCAGCCGGAACGCGCGCGAGTAGGAGTCCGGCGCGAGGAACACGTTGGCGTCGTGCAGGCAGACGATCTGGCGGGGGTGGGCGAGCGGCCCGAGGTTGGCGAAGCTGATGAGGCCCCTGCCGCGCGCCGCCGCCGGCAGCACGCACTGCTCCCAGGCGTAGCCCCGCCCGCGTCGGCTGCGGCGGACGGCGATGGCGTCGAAGCGGGGCAGGGCGGCGCAATCGGCCGGCGCGAGGAGCTCGACCCGGATCCGACGCGCCAAGGCCTCGTCGGCGGCGAGGCGCCGGTCGATGGCGCGCGTGATCTCACCGGCGGTGCGCTGCACCCCAGTGGTCGGCTGCGCCAGGAAGCGGCCGTTGATCGTCCACAGGGCGGGTCGGTCCGTCATGCCGCCGCCTCCGCGAAAGGAGGCGGTGCGGCGATCCCGACTCGCGCGCCCGTGCCGGCTGCCATGCGAGCGTCGATGAAGGCACCCATCCTGGCACGGAACACCTCGCGCCCGAAGCCGCTGGCGTGCCGCCGGATCCGTTCGGGGTCGAAGCCGGCCTCGATCGCCTCGAAGGATCGGATGGCGTCGCTCAGCGCCTCCGTGCTCTGGGTGGTGAAGAACACGCCGGTCTCGCCCGGCACCACCGTGTCGAGCGCGCCGCCGGACCCGTAGGCGATCACCGGCCGGCCCGAGGCCATGGCTTCGAGCGGCACGATGCCGAAATCCTCCTCGCCGGGGAACAGGAGGGCGCGGCAGTCGGCGGTGATCTCGCGCAGTTCGTCCTTCGAGGCCCAGCCCTTGAACTCGATCGTGGGGCCGGCCATCGCCTTGAGGCGCGCCTCGTCCACGCCGGTGCCGACCACGATCAACCGGCGGCCGAGCGCGGTGCAGGCGGCGACCGCGAGGTCGAAGCGCTTGTAGGACACGAGCTGGCCGATCGCGAGATAGGCCTCCCGCGTCGGCGCCGGCGCGATGGCGAAGGCATCCAGGTCGACCGGGGGGTAGATCACCGTGCTGTCGCGGCGGTAGGCCTTGGCGATCCGGCGCGCGATGAAGCGGGAGTTGGCGACGAAGTGGTCGACGCGGGCCGCCGAGGCGACGTCCCAGGCGCGCAGCGCCGGCATGGTCAGCGACATGACGAGGCGGGTCAGCCGCCCCGCCCGGCCGCGATAGGTGTGGTACTGGTCCCACAGGTAGCGCATCGGCGAGTGACAATAGCAGACGTGCATCGCGTCGGGGTGGGTGATCACCCCCTTGGCCGGTCCCGCCTCGCTGGAGATAACGAGGTCGTAGCCGGTCAGGTCGAGCTCCTCCAGCGCGAGGGGCATGAGCGGCAGGTAGCGCTGGTACAGCCGGCGGGCGAACGGCAGCCGCGCTATGAAGGTCGTCGTCACGCGGTGGGCGTTGATGACGGCGCTGGTGCGCGCGGGATCGTGGACGTGGGTGAAGATGTCCGCCTGCGGATAAAGGAGGCACAGCTCCTCCAGCACCTTCTCCCCGCCGCGCATCCCGACGAGCCAATAATGGACGATCGCTACCCGCATCGCTCGCTCCTCGCCGCGATACCCGCACGAGAAGATTACCGGGACGTGCCCGCGAACGTCGAAAGTTGGGGGCATCGGCGCCGCGCCGGGTTCGCGCCGTCGTCGGCTACGCCGCGACCGCCGTCGCGCGCCGAGCGCGTCGCCGCGCCACCCGCCCCGCGCTAACCATGTCACTGGATTTCGCGTGATCGGCGGCGGTCCGGCGCGTTGATTGGCTTCCATCGTCGGTCTTCACCGATCGGTCACGGAGTCAATCGCATGCCGTCCCGCCGTCCGGCGTCCTTCACCCTCGCTCGCGCCGTCTCGCTGGCGGCATCGCTGTTGGCCGCCGCGACCCTGGCCGGCTGCGACGCCGGCCCGGCCCGCGACGCCGAAGCCGCCACGGAGGCACCGCGCAACCTCGACATCGGGGCGTTCCGTCGGACCTTCATGGAAAACTTCGAGCACCTCGACGTGTCGGCCTGGGGGCCAGGCACCAGATGGATCGCCCACACGCCCTGGCACGGCGACTTCGGCGACGCCGCCTTCGCCGATCCCGCGCCCGGCTTCCCCTTCACCACCGCTGGCGCGATCCTCCGCATCGAGGCGCGCCGCGACGCGGACGGCCGCTGGCGGTCCGGGTTGATATCCTCGCGCGACCACGACGGGCCGGGCGGTGCCGGTTTCGCCCAGCGCTACGGCTACTTCGAGATCGAGACCAAGCTGCCGACCGGCACCGGCGTGTGGCCGGGCTTCTGGCTCGTCGGCATCACCCCGCAACCTCGCGCGGAGATCGACGCCTTCGAGTATTACGGCAACGCGCCCGATTCCTACCACGCCAATGTCCACGTCTGGGGCGAGGGCGACGCCCGGTTCGGCGACGGCGCCATCGTGCCGATCCCCGCCGGCACCGCCTTCGACCAGTTCAACCGCTACGGCGTGCTCATCGACGAGGCCTTCGTCACCTTCTACTTCAACCGTCGGCAGGTGTGGCGCACGCCGACGCGGCCGGAGTTCCGGCAGCCGATGTACCTGCTCGCCAACCTCGCGCTCGGCTCCGGCTGGCCGATCGACACGGTGAAGGACCCGACCTTCATGTACATCAAGTCGATCGCCGCCTACGAGCGGCGCCGCTGATCCGGGCCGGCGGACGGACGGCGAAATGTTAAGGATGCGCCTTTATCTTGTCCGTCGGCAGGATCGATCGGGGTTCGGCGCGGGCGTGGCGACACCGGCCCGCGTGCCCCGGGTCGAGGGACGCAAGGGTCGATGACAGCAGCGGTTTCCGATGGGGATCTCGACAGGCTCGACCTCGACGAGGTCCGGCGCTTCCTCGCGCGCCGCTGGCGGCTGGTGCTGGGCGTCGCCGCGGCGTGCGCGATGCTCGCCAGCTTCGTCTGCCTCACCCTCACGCCGGTCTTCACGGCGACCGCGCAGATGCTTCTCGATCCCCACAAGCCGCACGTCTTCGCTGGCGACGGCGCCGCCGTCGACTCCGCCCTCGACTCGGCCATCGTCGACAGCCAGGTCCCCATCATCCTGTCGACGCGCGTGCTCGCCAAGGTCGTGGCGAAGGAGAACCTTGCCGCCGACCCCGAGTTCGCGGCGTCGGGGCGCCCCGGCCTGGTCGACCGCGTATTCGGCCTGTTCCGCGGCGCAAAGGCGACCGAGGCCGATCCGCCGGGCACGGAGGGCATCGACCCCAGGCTCGCGCCGGTGATCCCGCGCCTGTACGGCAAGGTCGACGTGACGCGCGTGGCGAAGAGCTACGTCCTGTCGGTATCCGTTTCCTCGCGCGACGCGGGCAAGGCGATGCGGCTCGCCAACACGCTGGTGCAAACCTACGTCGAGGACCAGGTCGACGTGCGGACCAAGGCGGTCGGTCAGGCGGCGACCTTCTTCGAGGCGCGGCTCGGCAATCTTCGCGACCAAGTGCGCCAGTCGGAGCAGGCGGTGGCCGACTACCGCCGGCGGCACGAGCTTACCACCACCACGGCCGAGGGCGACGTCACCATCGGCCAACAGCAGCTGCAGGACATGAACGAGAGGCTGGCGACCGCCAGCGCCGACAGCGCTGAGAAGCTCGCCGCCACCCAGCAGGCGAGCCGCTTCAAGGCCGGCGGCGCGGAGGTCGACAGCCTGCCCGCCATCATCCGCTCGCCGGTTATCGCGCAGCTGCGGGCGCAGCAGGCGGAGCTGACGCGGCGCGAAGCGGATCTGTCCGTGGTCTACGAGCCGGGTTACCCCGCGATCGCGCAGGTCCGCGCCCAACGCGCCGGGCTCGACCGCGCGCTCGCCAACGAGATGAAGCGCCTGGTCTCCCTGTCGCGCAACGACTACGAGGTCGCCAAGGCGCGGGAAGACTCGCTGCGCCGCTCGATCGGCGCCCTCACCGACGCGTCGGGCGGCGACAACGCGGTCGGCGTCAAGCTGCGCGAGCTGGAGCGCACCAACCTCGCCAACAGGGCGCTGTTCGAGAACTTCCTTTCGCGTGCCAAGCTCACCCAGGAGCAATCGACCTTCGAGGAACCCGAGGCTCGCCTGATCTCGCCGGCGCTGGAACCCTCCGCACCCGCCTCGCCCAAGACCAAGCTGATCGTCGCGGTCGCCGGCGCGGCCGGTCTGCTGCTCGGCCTTGGCCTCGCCGCGCTGCTGGACCGGGTGCGTTGGACGGGGCCGTTCGGCCCCGAGGCCGACGCCCCGAAGCCCGGCGGAAACCCGTTCATCCTCGGCCGCGTGCCGGAGATCGTGGCCCGGCACGGCGAGGTCGATTGCGTGCGGCACCTCGGCGAGCATCCGGGCTCCGCCTTCTCGCGCGCGATCGACGACATCGCCGGCAAGCTCCCCGGCGGCGTCGTCTTGCTGAGCCCGCTCGGCGAGGGTGGCGCGACGGCGCTGGCCCTATGCCTCGCCACGGCGAGCGGCCGGGCCGGCCGCCGGGTGCTGGTGGTCGACGCCGATCCGGCTCGGCGCGGTCTGTCGGCGGCGACCGACCTCGACGCCAACCTCGGCCTCGGCGAGGTCCTGGCCGGGGACTGCGCGGTGGCGTCGGCGGTCGTGCGTCAGCGCTCCTTCGCCGTGCTGCCGATCGGACGCAAACGGTTCGCGACGACCGCCCCGGGCCTGCGCGCCGCCCTGGCCGCCCTCCGGCACGCGTTCGACCTCATCCTCGTCGATGGGCCGCCTTGCGCCGCCGATGCCGCCGGGGCCGATCTCGACACGCCGGCCGCGCTCGCCGACGCGGTCGCGGTCGTCGCGTGCTGGGAGGAGGTCCTGCGCGACGGTTTCGTCTCGGCCATCGACGGCCTCGCCGACCGGCCGAACTTCGCCGGCATCATCCTCAACCGGACGGGCGCCCCGGATCGCGAAGCCCTGGCGATGGCGAGCTGATCCGGCCACGCGGGCCGACCCGTTCAAGACGCTCGGCCCGCGACAAGAACTTCTAAACGAACAGAAGCTAAGCTCGCTCCGGAACGGACGATCCGAACGCTTTCGTCGCCGGCGAGGGAACCCGCATGCACGTCGTGTCGCCAGCCAGCCACGAGCCCGCGCCGGTGACGGCGGCGACCGGGCCCGGCCACCACGACGGGGTGCCCCGCGTCTTCGCCGGCTGCCACGGCTTCCTCCACCCGGCCGAGGGACGTGTCGGCGTCGTCCTCTGCTCGCCCTGGGGCTTCGAGGACCTGATCCTGCGCAAGGGCTGGCGGCTGCTCGCCGAAGCGATCGCCGCCGCCGGGTTTCCCTGCATCCGCTTCGATTATCCCGGCACCGGCAACGCGCCGGGCGGCGCGACCGACGTCCGCGACGTGGCCGAATGGATCGACGCCGTCGGCGCCGCCGCCGACCTCCTCAAGGCCGGCAGCGACGCCGACACGCTGATCCTGGTCGGACAGTCGCTCGGGGCGACGCTGGCGGTCGAAGCCGCGCGGAAACGCGGCGACGTGGTCGGCCTCCAGCTGATCGCCCCGGTCGTGAAGGGCCGCCCCTACGTCCGCGAGCTCGCGGCGACGGCGAGCCTCGTCGCGGACAAGATCGGCATCAGGATCGACCTCGCCGCCGACGAAGGCTTGGACGTGCTCGGCTTCTCCATGTCGCACGCGATGGTCGCCAGCGTGAGGGCGCTCGACCTCGCCGCCGTCGACGCCCTCGCGGTGCGCGACGTGATCCTCTTCGACCAGCCCGAGCGCCGCGCGAGCGCCGCGCTCGCCGAGCACCTCCGCCGGCTCGGTGCCGACGTGCGCCTCGAGGCGGTCGCGCCGTTCCACCTGATGGTGTCGGACGCCACCGCGATCCAGCCGCTGCCGGTCGCCGCCGAGCGCGTCGTGGCGGCGTTGCGCCGCGTCCATCCCGCGCGCCCGCCCTCCGAGCCCGTCCGGCCCCCACGCCCGTCGATGCCGCCGGCGGTGTTGCACGCGCGCCGCTACCGCGAGGAGGCCGTGCGTTTCGGGCCGGACGGCGGTCTCTTCGGCATCCTCTGCCAGCCTCCGGGCGCGCACGCGGGCGGCCCGGCGATCGTCCTGCTCAACCGTGGCCTCAACGCCCATGTCGGGTGGCGGCGCGGATCGGTCGACTTGGCGCGGGGCCTCGCCGCGAGCGGCCTCACCAGCCTTCGCATCGACGTCGCCGGCCTCGGCGAGAGCCGCGACGAGCCGGGCCGCCCGCTAAACCTCATCTACTCCGACCGCCTGCTGCCCGACATCGCGGCGGCGGTGGACCTGCTCGCCGCGCGGGGAAGCGAGCGCATCGCGCTCGTCGGCGTTTGCAGCGGCGCCTACATGGCGCTGCGCGCCGCCGCGCGCGACCCGCGCGTCACCGACCTCGTGGCCATCAACACGCAACGCCTCGTGTGGAACCCGGCCGAGAGCGTCGAGGACGTGATCCGCTACGGCCTGCGCTCCATGCACGACTACGTCGGCGACATCCGCAGCCGGGGCGCCCTCGCCAAGCTCCTGCGCAGCCGCCGCCGCGTCCTGCCGGCGATGCGCTTCCTCGCCAAGCGGGGGCTGAAGGGGGCGATGGCGCGGGTGCCGCTCGGCGTCCGCTCACTCGTCGGGCGCGACTCCATGGCGGCGCGGGTTGAGCGCTTCTTCGCCACGGTGGCCGCGCGCGGCACCCGCGTGTCGCTGGTCTACAGCGCCGGCGACCCCGGCCTCGTCGAGCTGCGCAACTACTTCGGCCCCAACGGCCGGACCCTGCGCCACCCCAACGTCACCGTGACGGTCCTGCCCGGCGCCGACCACAACCTCACCACCCGGCCGGCGATGGACTGGATGCTGGATCACATCGTGGCGTTGGCGTGCGAGGGGCCGCGCGCCGATGGCCGCGCCGCGCGGCCATCGGCCGCCGCGAGCCGGCTGGTGGGCCAGGCCCGACGGGGTCCGAGCCCGGCGGGGTGACCCGCGTCGGAAGCCCATGCTAAGAGCGCGCTGACGCTTACGCCGACCCGTATCGGCGAGTGAGCCCGAGGAGCCCGCCACCATGATCTCAGTCACGTTCCCCGACGGCAACGCGCGGCAGTACGAGCCCGGCGTCACCGGCGCCGCCATCGCCTGCTCTATCGCCCCGAGCCTGCTCAAGCGCACCGTCGCCATGCTGCGCGACGGCGCGCTGGCCGACCTCGCCGACACGCTCGACGCCGACGCCAGGATCGAGTTCCTCACCCGGGAGGACCCCCGCGCGCTGTCCCTCATCCGCCACGACGCGGCGCACGTGATGGCGGAGGCGGTGCAGGCGCTCTACCCCGGCACCCAGGTGACGATCGGCCCGGTGATCGACAACGGCTTCTACTACGACTTCGCCCGCGCCGAGCCGTTCACCCCGGAGGATTTCGCCGCCATCGACCGCGAGATGCGCGCCATCATCGCGCGCGACCGGCCCTTCACGAAGGAGCTGTGGTCCCGCGAGCGGGCCAAGGCTTGGTTCGCCGAGCGGGGCGAGACGTTCAAGGTCGAGCTCGTCGACGCGATCCCACCGGGCGAGGACCTGCGCATCTACCACCAGGGCGACTGGCTGGATCTTTGCCGCGGCCCGCACATGACCTCCACCGGCAAGGTCGGCGGCGCCTTCAAGCTGATGAAGGTGGCCGGCGCCTACTGGCGCGGTGATTCCGGCAACCCGATGCTGCAACGCATCTACGCCACCGCCTTCGCCACCCAGCCGGAGCTCGACGCCTACCTGCACCGGCTGGAGGAGGCGGAGCGCCGCGACCACCGCCGCCTCGGGCGCGAGATGGACCTGTTCCACTTCCAGGAGGAGGGGCCGGGCACCGTGTTCTGGCACCCCAAGGGCTGGACGCTGTTCCAGTGCCTCATCGGCTACATGCGCCGGCGCCAGGAGGCGGCCGGCTACGTCGAGGTGAACACGCCCCAGGTGCTCGACCGCGCGCTGTGGGAAACGTCCGGTCACTGGGAAACCTACCGCGAGAACATGTTCGTCACGACCACGGAGGACGAGCGCGTCTTCGCGCTGAAGCCGATGAACTGCCCCGGCCACGTTCAGATCTTCAAGAACGGCCTGAAGTCCTACCGCGACCTGCCGGACCGCATCGCGGAGTTCGGCGTCGTGCACCGCTACGAGCCGTCGGGCGCGATCCACGGCATCATGCGGGTGCGCGCCTTCACCCAGGACGACGCCCACATTTTCTGCACGGAGGACCAGATCCAGGCCGAGGCGCTGGCGATCAACGCGATGATCCTCTCGATCTACCGCGACTTCGGGTTCGAGGACGTGGTGGTGAAGCTGTCCACCCGGCCGGACAAGCGGGTGGGGACCGACGAGGCCTGGGACAAGGCGGAGGCGGCGCTCGGCCGCGTGCTGGAGGCCATCGCCGCGCAAGGCCTCAAGACCGGCGTCAACCCCGGCGAGGGCGCCTTCTACGGCCCCAAGCTGGAGTACACGCTGCGCGACGCGATCGGCCGCGAGTGGCAGTGCGGCACCACGCAGGTCGACTTCAACCTGCCCGGCCGCTTCGGCGCCTTCTACATCGACGAGCGCTCCGACAAGGTGACGCCGGTGATGATCCACCGCGCCATGTTCGGCTCCCTGGAGCGCTTCACCGGCATCCTCATCGAGAACTTCGCCGGCCACTTGCCGCTGTGGCTGTCCCCCGTTCAGGTGGTGGTGGCCACGATCACGCAAGACGCCGACGCCTACGCGCTGGAGGTGATCGCGCTGGCGCGGCGCGCGGGGCTGCGGGCGGAGGGCGACCTGCGCAACGAGAAGATCAACTACAAGGTGCGCGAGCACTCGCTCGCCAAGGTGCCGGTGCTTCTGGTGCTGGGGCGCAAGGAGGCGGAGGGCCGGGGCGTGTCGGTGCGGCGGCTGGGGAGCCCGGCGTCGACGAGCATGGCGCTGGACGTGGCGCTGGGGCTGCTGGCGGCGGAGGCGATGGCTCCGGATGTGCGGCGGGGGCGGGATGGAGTGGGGGAGGTAAGGGCGGCGGCGGAGTAGCTAAGTTAAGATTCGTGAGGCTGCGGATTAAGTGCATGCGGGACCAACATTTTTACCGCGCCTCGAAAAACTTGTAAACGTGCTCTTTTAAAGCCATCAAGGTCGTTGCTTAATAAACATCGCAAGCAGTGTTTATCGATGAGATGTGTTTGCAGTATAGAAAGTAGTTCATCTCTGCCATGCACGGTCTCGAGAGCAGAAAAGTACTTTCCTGGTTGTTGATTGCTCTTTTCTGCGTTCGTTGATATAAGGGTACGATTGATTATCGAGTTGTCTGAATAGCCAACTCGTGGAAAGATATGATCATCTTGCAGCTTCTGTATCTCCTGTACAGGATCTTTGCCGCTTTTAAAATCCAAAGCTCCTTCCTTCAGAATACAACATAAGACCCCTCGATAGGTAGCTGACGCTTTTGAAGAGACATAAAAATCGATGGCAAGAACATTGAAGTTCTTAATAAACTCAGGAATTTTTGCGTCGTCTTCCATCCAAGCAGCGACGCGCTGAACGTCAGAAGATGTCGTAGTATTTACAGCTTCATTATAGCGATTTGCAAATACTGAGGCCCAATACCACTCAGAGATCTTCTCGTACTGGCTCTTTAATGATAAATGTCCTTTTGGACTTACATGATGGAGCAAGCCTGCCAAGGGAATAATCATTGTCTTGAAAGGCATAAAGCGACGAATATCAATTGCCCCAAAACCTGTCTGAAGATTTGTGATAAAGCGATAAGCTTCCTCAAGCTTGCTACATGCGTACTCCCATTCTTTAGTGAAGTTTTGAGGAGGGAGCTTGAGTATATTGCCTTTATTAATCTCATCGCCACGGATAGCGCACATTGCTCGCAGAACAAACTCTGGATCAATATTATTCTCTTCCTGAAGAAATTGGTATTTTTGCTCTGAAGCCTCAATCAATCCGCGAAGGTTATTGCCCGACTTGAATTGCCTCGCAACAAGTAAATCTGTTATATTCAACGGCATGCCCGTTCTGTTAATGCGTTCAAAGATTTCTATGACTGTGTCCAATGGCGTGTTCTGTCGAAGCTCTACCATTTGAACCTTAAATTGACAAAAGCGATTCACTATAGAAAAGATCTCGGGAATGCGATTTGACCACAGATTTCCGTTAAGTTTACTAATCAGTTTTGTTTGATCCAAAAATTCAGAGAAGTGAATGTAATTATCAGTCGAATAAGTTGCTACTTCCTTGGCATTCTTTGTGTTGTAAGAAACTACTGATTTTTCCCAATTTGCACTAAGCGCTTCTTTGATGTCCATAACAAATTTAAAAGAGCTTTTTCGACCATAAAGCGGTACGCTCGGCTCGAAAGTAGCGTAGAATAACGATGAGCAACGTTGCTGTCCGTCTAAAAGTATTTTTACTACAGTCTGAGGCTGTCGCCCGGGATATCTTGTATCAACTCCTGCTACTAGCCTTATCGCAAACGGCGCGTCTTCCCTGACGCTATCCATGTACAACATGGTACCTACATAGTAATCTGCAAGAACAGAGACTAGAAGATCTTTCACGTCTTCCGGTTTCCAGACAAAATCCCTTTGAAAGTCAGGTAGTACAATATGACCAGCTGCAATATCTTCCAAAAGGCTGATGGCCGTGGGGCTCTGAATGTCCATAGATTTGACTTAACCAAAAAAGAGACTTGTTGAGCCCCACCATACGACATGACTCGCTAGTGACGCTAGATGGGTCGAACCCCCATAGGCTACAGAAACCCGCCCACACCATCATCGTGGCGTCCCGCCAGTCTACCGCGGCGATTGTTGTGCGGGTGCGGTCGGCGCCGTGGAGGGGATCGGCGCTTGCGGCGTGGCGGTCTGCGTTGACGCGGGCGTCTGCTGCCACGCTGTGCCCAACGCCTGGTTGGTCTGAGACTGAGTGCTGTTGGCTGGCTGCTGGCTGATCGCCACATGATGGACGGCAATCGCCAGGGCAGCGGCGACAAGGGTTTGGATATTAGAGTTCATCGAGTTTGTCCGTTGTCGTGCTTACTTGGCATACTCCCTTCCCAAGGTGCTGATCCGACCGCGTCGTGGACGGTCGGGGAGCAGCGGCGCCCTTTATAGAAGCCGCCCGAACAACCCCAGCATCCACCCCACCGCCTGCGCGAACAGCTCGGCATCGTACCGTGGCCCCTCGTCGCGCAGAAACGCGTGGGCGGCGTTGACCTCGTGCCACTCGTACCGTGCGCCGACCGCCTCCAGCCGGGCGCGGATCGCCTCGCGGCCGCTGAACGGCACATGCGGGTCCTGGCGGCCGAACACGAACAGGGTGTCCGCCTTCAGCTCAGCGAGGCGGGCCAGCGTGCCGTCGGGCTCGCCGGCGGGACGCGCGTCCTTGCCCAGCGTGCCGGAGTGGACGTCGGTGGGGTAGAAGCAGGCGGCGGCCGCCACGCCCGGGTTCAGCGCGGCGCGCAGCGCGAGGTGGCCGCCCAGGCACACGCCCATCGTCGCGAGGCGGCCGTTGCACGCCGGGTGCGCGGCGAGCGCGGCCAGGCCGGCGCGCGCGTCCGCGTCGTGGGCGGCGACCGGCTTGGCGAACTTCAGCGCGTTGCCGCGATCGGTGCCGGCGGGATCGTAGCGCAGCACCGTGCCCGGCGGCTCGTGCTCGTGGTACACCTCGGGCACGCCCACCACGTAGCCGTGCCCGGCGACGAGGGCCGCCAGCCGGCGGATCGGCGTCGTCACCTGGTAAATCTCGGAGAAGAACAGCACGCCGGGGACGCGGCCGTCCGGCCCTTTGCCGGGGATCGCCGGGCGGAACAGGTGCAACCGCATCGCGCCGGCCGGCGCGCCGTCGCGGCCCGGCACGGGAACGTCGAGGGTCTCGTCGTCGCGGATGATCACCGTGGCCTCCTGGAGCGGTAACACGACGCGCGGATCATGCCGCGCCGTCGGACGCCGTCAAGGATGCCGCGCGGGGCGGCCGCCCGCCGAGGTCGATCCGGTTGTGACCCGCGGCCGATCCAGGTCTCAGCACCTGAGAAGGCGTTGACGACCAAGCCGTGCGCCCGAAGCGCGACGCCTGTGCCCCAAGTGCAGCACAAGCGGGACCTTATCCGTGCTACGCGCGTTCCGAGAAGAAGCCGTCGTGGAGCATTCCTTCCCCATGCGTACCCTCGCCCGTTCCGCCGCCGCCGCGTGCCTCCTCGCGCCCGCCTGCCTGTTCGCCCCCTCGCTGGCGCAGGCCAAGGCGCGCATCGCCGTCGACCTCGACGCGCAGACGATCCACGTCGAATCCGCCTCGGGCGTCTACGACTGGAAGGTGTCGTCCGGGAAGACCGGCTACGACACGCCGAACGGCCGCTTCAACGTGCTGTGGATGGACAAGGACCACCATTCCGACGAGTACGAGCAGGCGTACATGCCCAACGCCATCTTCTTCGCGCCGGGCTTCGCGATCCATGGTTTCGGCAAGTCCCCCTGGGGTCACAAGGCCTCGCACGGCTGCGTCCGGCTGCCGATGGACAAGTCGGCCAAGCTGTTCGACATGGTGAAGGCGGAGGGGGCCGACATCACCATCACCGGTGCCTCCACCAGGGTCGCCCCGACGGTGGCCTCGATCCGCCAAAAGCAGCGCGACGAGGCGGCGGCCTACGCGCCCGACGCTGGCGCGCCGCAGGGTTATCCCTCGCAGGACTACGCGCCCCGGGGCTACGCCGCGCGGGATGGATACGACGATGGCTACGGCGCCGAGCGTCCGTCACGGCAGGCGCCCGCGCGGAGCGGCGGCGGGCTATTCGGTTCCTTCTACTGAGGGGTCCGCGACCGGGCTGATGGTGTCGCGGCGGGCCTCGCGCCGCCACCGCCGGCGCTCAGGGCTCGCGATAGGCGCTTCCGTCCGCCGCCCGGGCCGGCGCCTTCGCATAGCGTCCCTCCGCCGGAACCGCGACGGTGTCCCAAGCTGCGACGAGCGCGTCGAGCCCCTGGCGCAGCGCCGGCCCGGCCAGCGGGCGCCCATGGCCGGTGATCGCCACCTCAGGCTTCAGCGCCGCTAGGGCTCGCACGGAGGATCGCGCCGCCTCCCAGTCGATCGTCAGGTACTTCGGCGGGCCGTGGATCTCCGGCGCCTGCACGGCCACCGCGTAGGCCGATTCCTGCGCGACGGTCACGAAGGCGTCGCCGGCGACGAGGGCGCCGTCTGCCTCCCGCCAGAGCGCGACCTGGCCGACGGCGTGACCGGGCGCGTGGATCCAGCGCCAGCCCGGCATCGCCGGCACGCTCCCGTCCGGGGGCAGGGTCCGCAGGCGCGGTCCCACGTCGACCGGGCGGGTCGGGTAGAGCGGCGACAGCAACGCCATCATCCCGCCGCCGACGGTCGGGTCGGCCGGCGGGTAGGACGCGGAGCCCTCGAGGTAGGGTCGTTCCAGGGCGTGGGCGTAGACCGGCGCGTCCCACGCGGCCGCGAGGGCTTCCAGGGCGCCGACATGGTCGAAGTGCCCGTGCGTCATGACGATCGCCGCCGGCCGCGACCCCTCGCCGAAGCGCGCGGCGGCGGCGCGCTGGATCAGCCCCTTCGTTCCCGGCAGGCCAGCGTCGATGAGCACCCAGCCACGATCGCCGGCGCCGGGCGGCCCGACGAACACGACGTTGACGATGCCCAGGCGGCGGTAGCCGAGGTCGGGCAGGATGGCGTGGACGCCGCCGCCGGACGGCGCCTCGGCCTCGGCATGCTCCACGATGCTGCGCGGATCGACGGGTATCTGCTGGGACAAGGCGTGATCCTCCGGGTCGCGGGGCGCACCCCTCATCCTATCGCGCCTCGATGGGATCGGTTCCGACAGCGGCGCCGGACCACGGTCGCGCCAGATGCGGGCGCTCGGGCGCCGTCGGTCCCCTCATCAGGCGAGTGGCGGATTGCAAAGGTGCGGCGACCCGGAGTAGAGGCGGGGGCGACGCGGACCGAGTCGCGACGGCGGGATGGAAACATGTTCAATCAACTGCTGACCCCTGTCGGCGGCAATCTCACTTTATCGTTCCTCGTCGCCGTGCTTCCGATCGCGACCGTGCTGGTCCTGCTCGGCCTCCTCCGTCGCCCGGCCTGGCAGGCTTCCCTCGGCGGCCTCGTGGTCGCGCTCGTCATCGCCGTGCTGATCTGGCGCTTCCCGGTCGGCCTCGCGCTCGACGCGTTCGCCGCCGGCGCCGTGTTCGCGATCTGGCCGGTGATGTGGATCGTGGTCAACGGGCTGCTGCTCTACAACATCGCCGTCGTGTCCGGCCGGTTCGACGCCTTCCGCGACTGGGTGGTGGACCACATGCCCGACGATCGCCGCGTCGTGCTGGTGGTCATCGGCTTCTGCTTCGGCTGCCTGCTGGAGGGCGTGGCCGGGTTCGGGACGCCGGTCGCCATCACCAGCGCGCTCCTCATCCTGGTCGGCTACCCACCGCTGGAAGCCTTGACGTTCACGCTGATCTTCAACACGGCGCCGGTGGCCTTCGGCGCGCTCGGCGTGCCGATCACCGTGCTCGGCCAAGTGACCGGCCTGTCGCCCGTGACGCTCGGCGCGATGGTCGGGCGGCAGCTGCCGTTCATGGCGATGCTGCTGCCCTTCTACGTCATGGCCGTCTACGGCGGCATGCGCTCGGTGCGCGCGCTGTGGCCGCTGCTGCTGGTCGCCGGCGGCTCCTTCGCGCTGGCGCAATTCGTCTCCTCCAACTACCTCGACTACGCCCTCACCGACGTCCTCTCCTCGCTGACCGCCCTTATTGTGACGATCGGCTTCCTATCGGTCTGGTCCCCCGTGCCCGATCCCGCCTACTCGATCGGGCGCCGCACGGCGAGGGCGCACGCGCTCGGCGCCGACGTCGTCACGGCCCGGCCGGTCGGCGGTTCCGGCCCGGGCGCGATCCCCACTTGGCAGGGTTGGATCCCGTGGGTGGTGGTGTCGGTCGTCGTGATCGCCTGGACGCACTTCAAGGTCTTCATGATCGGCCAGCAGGCGATCAAGTGGCCGGGCCTGCACAACGCGGTCGCGATCACGCTCTACAACCACAAGCCCTACGCCGCGCTCTACGTGTTCCAGCCGCTCGCGACCGGCACCGCCATCCTGCTGTCCGCCATCATCACCGCCGCCCTCGTCGGCGTGGGTCCGGCGCGTTTTCTGGCTTGCGTCGGCAAGACGGCGCGGCAGAGCTGGCTCGCCATCATCACGGTGGCGCTGATCGTCGGCCTCGCCTACCTCATGAACTATTCCGGTCTGAACTACACGCTCGGCCTCGGCGTCGCATCGGTGGGCTTCATGTTCCCGTTGCTGTCGCCGTTTCTCGGCTGGGTCGCCGTGTTCCTCTCGGGGAGCGACACGTCGGGCAACGCGCTGTTCGGCAACCTGCAGGTGGTCGCCGCCAACCAGCTCGGCCTGAACCCGGTGCTGATCGCCGCCACCAACTCGTCGGGCGGCGTGATGGGCAAGATGATCTCGCCCCAGAACATCGCCACCGGCGTGTCGGTCACGGACCTGAAGGGCCAGGAAGGCGTGGTGTTCGCCCGCACCTTCAAGCACTCCATCGCGCTCACCGTGCTGCTGGGCCTCATGGTGGTGCTGCAGCAGTACGTCGTGCCCTGGATGATCCCGCGCTAAGGGTGCGGAGCCCTCGGACGTTCGGCGCGCTCATGGCGGAGGGGGAGCGCAACGCTCGAAGGTCTCAACGGGTCCGGAACTTTCGACCTACGGCGTCCTTGACGGTCCGGGTGACACACACGGAAGAACTTCAACATGCCGCAAATGTTCGACTGGATCTTCTTCGCGATCATGATCCCTATCCCGGCTTTCCTGGTGTGGGACATGCTCAAGAACCGCTGAGGCGCGGGATCCATCGTTATCAAAAGGCTTCCGGCGTCCTAGCAAGGCATCGACGGAAGCCGGGAGCCTTAGATACGGACTCACCGACGCATGGCGTCTCCTGAGGGGGCGGAGACGCTCAATCCCCCGTATCCTTCGGCTCCGACATCTTGCGGTGCCCCTTCGCGACCAGGCTGTCCGGCAGCACGTTGGTGAGAACGGTGGCGATCTTGTTCTTCACGCCGTGGACCACGTCGGCGTCGCCGCGCATCATCGCGTCGAAGCCGGTCCTGGCGACATCGGCTGGATCGTCCTTCTTGCCCTCGCCGACCGGCGTGCCGGGGTCCATCGCCGCGGTCTCGAAGAAGTTCGTCTCGGTGACGCCGGGCTTCAGCACGGTGATGGTCACGCCGGTGTCCTTCAACTCGTCGCGGATGCCCGCGCCGAACAGGTTGAGGAACGCCTTGCTGGCGTTGTAGACCGCTTGGTAGCTGCCGGCGAGGTGACCGGCGATCGACCCCGTGATGAGGATGCGGCCGGCGCCGCGCCCGCGCATGTCGCGGCCGATCCTTTGCACGAGGTAGACCGTGCCGGTGACGTTGGTGTCGATGACCCGCCGCACGTCGCCCCAATCCTGGTCGAGGAAGCCGTGGCCGAGGCCCCGGCCGGCGTTGGCGAGCAGGAGCTCGACCGGCCGGCCGACCTTCTGGGTGACGGCGTAGAGCGCGTCGTTGCCCTGCGTGGTCGATAGGTCCGCCTGCACCGCCTCGACCTGGACCGCCCCGGCCTGACGGAAATCCTGCGCGGTGGCCGAGATGGTGTCCTCGTCGGAGGCGACGACGAGGTCGTACCCCCGGCGGGCGCAGAGCAGGGCGAGTTGATAGCCGATGCCGGCGGACGCGCCGGTGACCACGGCGAGCGGTCGGTTCTCCTGAGCCATGATTCCTCCACGTGAGAACCCGGGCAAGTCGATCGGGCGTCGTTCGTTCCTGCCTGCTCGCGAACCCCGAACCGACGCCGCGCCGCCGAACCGTGCCGAGGAATCGCCTACGCTTCGCCCGCCAAACGCTGCTTCTTGTCGTCCATGACCCGTTCGGGTTCCTTCTCCACCCCGATGAACTCGGGACGGGCGCCGTGGGTGGCGCGAAGCAACTCGTCGAGCTTCACCTGCAAGGCCTTGGTATCGCGGTTCTGCGTGCTCTGGATGAGGAACACCATGAGGAAGGTGATGATGGTGGTTCCCGTGTTCACCACGAGCTGCCACGTGTCGGAATAGTGCAGGAAAGGCCCGGTCGCGGCCCACACGACGATGATCGCGCAGGCGACGAAGTAGGTGGCCGGTCGACCGGCGGCGCCGGAGATGCTGTCCGCGATCTTCTCGAAGCGGTCATTGATCGACATGATTGCCCTCCTTCGCTCGCCGCGCCGTCCGAACGTCAAGCCGAGGGGGTGAGCACGCTCGCCTCGGTGACGTAGTGGGTGAAGCTCCCCTCGAACAGCGTCATGACCGCCTCCGTCGCCGCGTGCGACTCCGGACGGATGGGGGAGGCGAGACAGGCGTCGAGCGCCTGGCGATCGGCGAAGTCCATCTCGAGGATCATCGCGACCGGTCTGGCACCCGTGTCCGCCCGCACCGTCCGTTGCACGCGCACGGCGAGGGCGTTGGGGAAGCGACGCCAGTACGGGTAAAGCTCGTCGCGCACGCGACGGAAGAACTCGTCCTCGCGGCCGGCCTTGATCGTACCCTCGTAGATCGCCGTTCTCGTCAGCATCGCCCGTCCTCCCGATGCGATCAGGCATCAATGGGGCAATCGCCGAACGGCGCGAACGTTCGCGCCGGTGGTGACTCGCTCTTCCCGCGTCTCAGCCCTGCTGCGTCTTGGGCAGCGGGCCGCGGGTGGTGTCGAGGCCCGCCACCGGCGGCATGGTCACGACGTGGCCGCCGGCCGCCGCCTCGTAGATGGCGGCGATGATGCGCTGGTCCTGCAAACCTTCCTCGCCGGGCGTATGGGGCCGCCGGTCGGCGCGGATCGCGTCGGCGAAAGCGTCCATCTCCACGGCGAACTGGTTCTTCGGCGCCCACGCACGGGTCTCGCGGGCGTTGCTCATGCCTTCTTTGCGCCCGACGTGCATCTGAAGGTTGTTGTAGGAGAAGGCGGGATCGAGGCCGAACCAAGCGGTTTCCGCCATGCAGCGCAGCTGTCGGTTCTCATGGAAGCCGTAGCCCGAGATGCCGGTCGCCACCACCCCGGAGGGGAACTCCAGCGTGAAGGTGCACAGGTCCTCGATCTCGGTGAAGCGCGGGTCACCTTTCGGCTGGGTGATGCGGCCGGTGATGGAGACCGGTTCCTCGCCGGTGATGTAGCGGAACGCGTTGAGGCAGTAGAGGCCGACGTCGGGCAGCGAGCCGCCGCCGGCCATCGCCTTGACTTGGCGCCACTGGCCGTTCGCGGCGTCGTTCTGCCCGTTCACCGCCTCGATATACCTGAGCTTGCCGAACTGGTTGGAGCGGGCGACGCCGATCAGCGCGCGGTGGGTGGCGTCGTATTGCAGGCGGTAGGCGATCATCAATCGGACCTTCGCGTCCGCGCAGGCCTTCACCATCCGCTCGGCCTCGGCGACGCTGGTCGCCATTGGCTTCTCGCAGAGCACGTGCTTGCCGGCCTTCGCCGCCCGCTCGGTGAAGTCGGCGTGCATGGCATTGGGCAGCACGATGTAGACGATGTCGACGGCCGGGTTGTTCTTGATCGTGTCGAAGTCGTCGTAGCCGTACACGGCGTTCGCCGGCAGGCCGTGCTGGGCGGCGATCGTCAGCGCCTTGTCGCGATGGCCGCTGACCAGTGCCGCGAGCCGGACGCCGGTCGCCTGCCCGAAACCGGGAATGATCTGCTCCAGCGAAAGGTGGCCGATCCCGACCACCGCCACGCCGAGCCGCCCATCCGGGGGCTCGGGGTTGGCGGTCGGCCCGCCGCTCTCGCTCGGGCCGTGCAGCGGTGGCAGGGTCACGCGGCCATCCTTGACGGTGCCGTAGAGCGCGGAAGGCTGGCTTTCCGCGGCGGAGGCCGCCGGCGCGAGCCCCGCCGCGGTGAGTCCGGCGGAAGCGGCGAGGACGGTGCGGCGGGTCAGGTCGGACATGGCAAGCCTCGAGTGTCGTTGGCGCGGTGATTCGGCGGGAGAAGCCGGGAACGGACGGATGGTTCGCCGGCGGGACATTTCGTCCGCCGGCCCGGCGTCGTGCCGGCGCCGCGACTTGACGGGGCTGCGGATCGACCGGAAGGATGGCGCATGAGCCGCATCGTCGTCGCGCCCACGGACGTCCTCGTCGTGGTCGACGTCCAGAACGACTTCCTGCCCGGCGGACCGCTGGCGGTCCGGGGCGGCGACGCCGTGGTCGCGCCGATCAACGCTCTCGCGCGAGCGTTCAAGCAAGCCGCCGCGCACGTCGTGCTGACGCAGGATTGGCATCCCGCCGGGCACGTTTCGTTCGCTTCGGCGCATTCGGGCCGGGCGTCGGGTGAAAGCCTCGCGCTGCCCGATGGCCGCCGCCAGGTGCTCTGGCCGGACCATTGCGTTCAGGGGACGCCGGGCGCCGACATCGCGCCGGCGCTCGCCGTGCCCCACGCGGAACTGGTGATCCGCAAGGGCTACCGCCGCGACCTCGACAGCTATTCCGCCTTCCTCGAGGCGGACGGGACCCGAACCGGCCTCGCCGGCTACCTGCGCGAGCGCCGCCTCACCCGCGTCTTCGTCGCCGGGCTCGCGACCGACTTCTGCGCCGGCTGGACGGCGGTGGACGCGGCGGGGGCCGGCTTCGCCACGGCGATGGTCACCGACGCGGTCGCCGGCATCGACGCCGACGGCTCGATGGAACGGATGCGCGCCGCCATGCGGAACGCGGGCGTCGCCGCGACCGACGCCGCCGCGCTGCTGGGATAACGGCCGGCGCATTCTCCGCTCGACCGTGCCGGGTCGGCCGCCTAGAAATGCCCGGACGATCAGCCGCCAACCCACACCGCCGAGCGCCCTCCATGTCAGACGTGCCAGCCTGCCCGACCGCCCGCGAGATGGCCCAGGCGATGGAGGCCGGCACCCTGACGGCGGTCGACGCGGTGCGCGCCTGCCTCGACCGCGTCGCCGCCCGCGATCCGGCCGTCGGCGCGTGGACCGTGCTGGACGAGGCCGGCGCCCTCGCGCAGGCGACGCGGATCGACAAGGCGCGCGGGCTCGGTGACAAGGCCGGCGCGCTCGCCGGCATCCCGGTCGCCGTCAAGGACAACATCGACACCGCCGACCTGCCGACCGGCTACGGCTCGCTGATCTACGACGGCTACCGGCCGAGCGCGGACGCCGCCTGCGTCGTCCAACTGCGCAACGCCGGCGCGGTCGTGCTCGGCAAGACGGTGACGACGGAATTCGCCTACCACCGCCCGGGCAAGACGACCAACCCGCACAACCCCGAGCACACGCCGGGGGGCTCCTCGCAGGGCTCGGCGGCGGCGGTCGGCGCGGGCATGGTGCCGCTCGCCTTCGGCACGCAGACGGCCGGGTCCGTCGTCCGCCCCGCCGCCTTCTGTGGGATCGTCGGCTACAAGCCGTCGTGGGGCCTGATCCCGCGCACCGGCGTCAAGGTGCTGTCGGACTGGCTCGACACGGTCGGCGTGTTCGCCCGCGACGTCGCCGACGCCGCCTTCTTCGTCGCCAACCTCACCGGCAGGCCGAACCTCAAGCCGGACGGGTCGGGCGGGCCCTACAGGATCGCGGTGCTGCGCGAACCCTATCCCAACAGCGCCGAGCCGGAGGCGGTCCGCGTGCTCGACCATGCGATGGAGGCCCTGCAAGCCGCCGGCCACGCCGTCTCCGACCTCCCGACGCCGGCGTCACTCCAAGCGCTGCCGCGCCTCCAGCGCCTCGTCATGGCCTACGACATGAGCCGCTCGCTCGGCCACGAGCGGCGCGTGCACGAGGCGAGTCTGTCGCCCATCCTGAAGAGCATCCTCGACGAGGGCGGCGGCATGTCGGGGCGCGCCTACGACGCCGCGCTGGCGAGCGTTCGCGACGTGATCCGCGACATCGACGGCCTGTTCGGCGCCGTCGACGTCATCCTGTCGCCACCGGCGCCGGGCGAGGCGCCGCGCGGCCTCGAGGCCACCGGCGATCCCGCCTTCAACCGGATCTGGACCCTCCTGCAGCTGCCGTGCCTCACGGTGCCGGTCGGCCACGGCCCCAACGGCCTGCCGGTCGGCGTGCAACTGGCCGCCCGCCCCGGGCAGGACGCGTTGCTGCTGGCCGCCGCCGCCGCGACGGAAACGGCCCTGTGGGGCCGGGCCCCGCGATGAGCCGGCGCCGCCGCTACGCTTCGATCCGTTCCCAGCCGTTCATGCCGAGCCGTTCCTGCGGCAGGAAACGGGCCTTGTAGGCCATCTTCTTCGATCCCTCGACCCAGTAGCCGAGGTACAGGTGGGCGAGGCCGAGCTTCTTCGCCCGCACGATGTGATCGAGGATCATGTAGGTGCCGAGCGAGCGGTGGGCGGCCTCCGGCTCGTAGTACGAGTAGACCATCGACAGCCCGTCGGCGAGCAGGTCGGTCAGGCAGACGGCGACCAGCGTGCCCGTCGAGATCGACGTCACGCCGGTGCGATACTCGACGAGCCGCGTCTCGACGTGGCTGTCCTCGACCATCATCGAGTAATCGAGCACGGTCATGTCGGCCATGCCGCCGTCGCCGTGGCGAGCGTCGAGGTAGTCGCGGAAAAGCGCGTATTGTTCCGAGGTCGGCTCGGCGCGCATGACGGCGCCGCGCACGTCCGCGTTGCGGTCCGCGACGCGACGCAGGCTCCGCGACGCCGCGAACTCGTCGACCCTGACGCGCACCGAGACGCAGGCGCGGCACGCCTCGCAGGCCGGACGGTAGGCGATCGTCTGCGAGCGACGGAAGCCGGACTGGCTCAAGGTATCGTTGAGCGCGACCGCCCGCTTGCCGATCAGGTGGGTGAAGACCTTGCGCTCCTCGCGGCGCTGCAGGTAGGGGCAGGGCGAGGGTGCGGTAAGGTAGAATTGCGGGGCATCGCGCGGCTCTCTCGACACTCTGTGGTCCCGCCCCTTGCCTGATCCGACGCGCAGGATAGCGCGGCTGCGCCAAGCCGCAAGACGCCGGGCACGGCGGAATGACACATCGGGGCTCGATGAGCGAACACGAAGATTTCATCGTCGCGCCGATCGTCGCCCCCTGTGCGGTTCGGGCGCCCCGACTTCTCCCCGCCGCGCCCCGCCGGACGCCGGGGTCCGCCGCATCGTTTGCCGGAAAACCGCCGCGCACTTTCCGGCCTGATGCTGTAGCACTCGCGGGGTGACGAACGACGAACGCCCCCCCTCCCGTGAAACCGCTCTCGAGACGCTCGCGCTCGCCGGCTCGGGCGACCTGTTCCTGCGGGCGCGGACGCCGCAGTTCCGCCGCGTGACGCTGGCGCTGGTTTCGGCCGGCTTCTCGACCTACGCGCTGCTGTACTGCGTGCAACCGCTGTTGCCGGTCTTCTCGCGGGACCTCGGCGTGTCGCCGAGCGTGTCGAGCCTGTCGCTGTCCCTCACCACGGGCATGCTGGCGCTCGCCATGCTGGTGGCCGGACGCGTGTCCGACGTGCGCGGGCGCAAGTCGATCATGAGCGTGTCGCTCGTCGCCGTCGGCGCGCTGACGGTCGCCGCCGCCTTCGCGCCGAACTGGCCGACCCTGCTCCTCGTGCGCGCGCTCACCGGCGCGGCGATGGCCGGCGTGCCGTCGATCGCGATGGCCTACCTCGCCGAGGATGTCCACCCGCGCGACCTCGGCGGCGCAATGGGCCTCTACATCGCCGGCAACGCCTACGGGGGCATGCTGGGGCGGGTGCTCACCGGCGTGCTGATCGACGTGACGCAGTCGTGGCGCGTGTCGCTCGGCGTCATCGGCCTGTTCGGCCTGATGTCGGCGGCGCTGTTCGTCGCGCTGCTGCCGCCCTCGCGCCGCTTCCAGCCGGAACGCGGGGTGGCGCTGCGGCACCTCGGCGACGCCTTCGTCGGGCACCTGCGCGACCCCGGCCTCCTCGCGCTCTACGTCATCGGCTTCGTGCTGATGGGCGGCTTCGTGGCCACCTACAACTATCTCAGCTACCGGCTGATCGAGCCTCCCTTCGACCTGTCGCAGGCGGTCGCCGGGACGATCTTCCTCGTCTACATCGGCGGCGCGCCGGCCTCCGCCTGGTTCGGGCGGCTCGGCTCGCGCCACGGGCGAGGCCGCATGATGATCGCCGCGCTCGGGGTGATGGCGGCCGGGCTGCTGCTCACCGCGACGACGAGCCTGGTGCTCGCCGTCGCGGCGATCGCGATCTTCACCGCCGGTTTCTTCGGCGCGCACTCGATCGCCAGCGGCTGGGTCAGCACCCGCGCGACGATGGCGCGGGGGGCGGCGGCCTCGCTCTACCTGTTCGCCTACTACGGGGGATCGAGCGTGTTCGGCACGGTGGGCGGCGTGTTCTGGTCGCGCGGGCGCTGGCCCGGCATCATGGGCCTCGTCGGCACGCTGATCGCCGTGGCGGCGGTGCTGGCCTGGTGGCTCGCGCGGCGGGCCGACGCGTCGTCGGGGCGGGCCTGAGCGCGCCGGGGCGCCGCCATCAGCCGCCCGATGCCGCCGCAGATGCGGTCCAAGCCGCCTTGTAAGCCCCCTCGTCGTACTCATGCGGGTGGTGTTCGGCCATGAGGCCGCCGCTCCTGTTCGGCTCACCGGCGATGATTAGGAACGTGCTCGCCGTGTCGCTCGACTCCGTCTGCCAGGCTGAGATTCTGAAGGATCGCGAGGTCGCGACGGGTCGAAACCCGCTCCGGCGAGCTTCACCATCGCGACGCTCGACGCGACCTTGCACGCAAGTCGAGGGGCGGCCGTTCA
This sequence comes from uncultured Beijerinckiaceae bacterium, assembly GCA_964244495.1. Taxonomy (GTDB): domain Bacteria; phylum Pseudomonadota; class Alphaproteobacteria; order Rhizobiales; family Beijerinckiaceae; genus RH-AL1. The sequence goes on along the minus strand of CAXTIU010000001.1, from coordinate 56,851 downwards.
TCTTCCCAGCCTTCACCCGCCAGCCTTCAACCGTTTGGCCACCGTCAGCGCGAAATAGGTCAGCACCCCGTCGCAGCCGGCGCGCTTGAAGGCGGTGAGGCTCTCCATCATGGCGCGGTCGCCGTCGATCCAGCCATTCTGGGCGGCGGCCATGATCATCGCGTACTCGCCCGACACCTGGTAGGCGAAAGTCGGCACCTGGAAGGTGTCGCGGACGCGGCGGATGATGTCGAGGTAGGGCATGCCGGGCTTCACCATCACCATGTCGGCGCCTTCCGCGATGTCGGCCTCCACCTCGCGCAGCGCCTCGTCGGTGTTGGCCGGGTCCATCTGGTAGGTGCGCTTGTCGCCGACCAGCACCGCCTTGGTGCCGATCGCGTCGCGGAACGGCCCGTAGAAGGCGGACGCGTACTTCGCGGCGTAGGACATGATCTGCACGTCCTCGAACCCTTCGCCGTCGAGCGCGGCGCGGATCGCGCCCACCCGCCCGTCCATCATGTCGGAGGGCGAGATGATGTCGGCGCCGGCGCGCGCCTGGGTCAGCGACTGCTCGCACAGGATGCGCACCGTCTCATCGTTGAGGATGGCCTCGCCGGCCATCACGCCGTCGTGGCCGTGGCTGGTGTAGGGGTCGAGCGCGGCGTCCGTCATCAGCCCGATATGCGGCACCTCCGCCTTGATCGCCCGCAGCGCCCGGCACACGAGGTTGCCGGGGTTGAGCGCCTCGCCGCCCCGCGCGTCCTTCAGATCGGGGTCGGTCATGGGGAAGAAGCACAGCGCCGGGACGCCGGCCTCGGCCGCCTCGACCGCCGAGCGCACCGCCTCGTCGACCGACAAGCGCTCGACGCCCGGCATGGACGGCACCGGGTCGCGTCGGCGCTCGCCGTCCACCAGGAACAGCGGCCAGATCAGGTCGTCGGCGGTCACGACGTGCTCGCGCACCATCCGCCGCGCCCAGTCGGTGCGCCGGTTGCGGCGCGGGCGATGCGTCAGGCCGAGGGATCGGGTGTCGGGACGCTGGCCGGTGGTCATCGCGGGGACTCCAGTTTTCGGACGCGGCTCACACATTCTAGCGTCAGGATGCGTCATGCGTCAGGAGGTGTTTGGACCCATGCCGTCAAAGGTAGCATTACCTTAAGACGGCGATGGGCGGATCGTCAATCCATCGAAGCCCGCCCGGGTCGGCGCCCGGCTCTGCCGCCCGCCGCGCGACGGGTGCTGGAGCCGTCGGCGCTCGGCCACCAGGGGCTGACCGCGCCGACGATGGGACCAGCGCAGGCTGCTCTTCGCCGAGGCCGCTGACGCGAGCTGGGGAAGACCGATCCGCTGATCGGCACCTCGCTCGGCCGGTTGACCGAGGATGTCAGCGGCCAGGCAAGCCTCAAGACGCCGCTCGGCACGCTCGCGCGCGTCCTCGACGCGGGTGCGTGGGCCGACGTGCCAAGGACGAGGCCGACGCCTGGCCGTACGTTCACCAGGCGTTCCCGGAGGTGAACCGCGACGGCCTGCGCAAGAAGACCGGCTCGTGCTCCACGCCGCTCGAGGCGGTCGCGGCGACCCGGCGCGCACGCGGCGGCGATGCCCCGGGACCGCCATGCCGCGCTCGACCGCACCATCGTCCCACGGATCACGCCGTGGCTGCCCGACGCCGAGGCGGCTCGCTCCATTTCGCGCGCGAGGTGACGCGCCTCGAGGCCGGCGCGGATTAACGCGGCGAGCGCGAGGCCCAGGCGGCGACAGATACCGCGCCCGGTCGCGTGGGTTCGGCACCGGTCGAGGTCCGCCGTCGGTCCTCAGATCCTAGCGGTGGGCGCCATGACGACCGCCGCCGTGACCACCCCCGTGACCACCATGCCCGCCGCCGCCGTGACCACCATGCCCGCCGCCGCCGTGGCCTCCGCCGCCGTGCCCGCCGCCGCCACCATGACCGCCACGCCCGCCACCGAAGTTCCCGCCACCGAAGCGCCCGCCCACGATCGTCCGGGTGCTGAAGCCGCGTCGGACGACATCGTATCCTCCGCCGCCGGCGAAGAAGCCGGGCGCCAGGTAGAAGCCGTGCAGGAAGGGACGCCCGCACAGGTAGAAGCCGGGTCCGCGCCAGCCATCGCCGTAGAAGCAGTAGGCCTGCCCGCCGTAGAAATGGCGCCCCGTGCCGCCGACGAAGCCGCCGCGCACCACGGTGCGGACATCCCGGCTCTGGTGGACGACGACGCGGACGCCGCGCCCGAAGCCGCCGCCACCGCCATGCCCGCCACCGCCATGCCCGCCGCGACCTGCGTGTCCGCCGCCGTGGCCACCGCCCGCGTGCCCGCCGCCGCCGTGCCCCCCGCCGCCGTGCCCACCACCACCATGATGCCCGCCGCCGCCATGCGCCGCGGTTCGCGTCACCGGCAGGGCGGTGCCCGCCAGCGCCGATGGCTGAAGGACGGGGACGGGGGCCGCCTCGACCACGGGCGCGAACGCCAGCGTCGCCGCGGCGATCGATCCGGCGACGAGGGATCTGAACATGAGCATCGAATCGTCCTCCTGTTTGCGTCCATCACCGTAGGCCTGGACGGATGAACGGGAGCCGACAGGATCGTTCACGCGATCCCTGGCCGACCGGCCCGCGTGGCGAGCGGCGGCCGACCCGCTCGCGCGGTTTGCCTCCCGGGCGGCCGAACGGCTAAAGAACGATCCGGGTTCGGGCGAGGCCGGGGGTTCAGTCTATGGGTGTGCTCGTCGAGGGCGTCTGGCAGGACAAGGGCTACGACCAGGACAAGCACGGCGGCCGCTTCGAGCGCGACGCCGCCGCCTTCCGCAACTGGGTGACGGCGGACGGATCGGCCGGTCGGAGCGGGGAGGGCGGCTTCAAGGCGGAGCGCGGGCGCTACCACCTTTACGCCGCCTACTTCTGCCCCTGGGCGACCCGCTGCCTCATCATGCGGGCGCTGAAAGGGCTGGAGGACGCGATCTCGCTGTCCATCACCGACTGGCTGATGCGCGAGGACGGCATCACCTTCCATCCCCGCGACGGGGTGATCCCCGATCCCGTCAACGGCGCCGCGTTCCTGCACCAGGTCTACACCGCCGCCAAGCCGGACTATTCGGGCCGCGTCACCGTCCCCGTGCTGTGGGACAAGCAACGGCGCACCATCGTCTCCAACGAATCCGCCGACATCATCCGCATGATGAACGCGAGCTTCGTCTCGTGCGGCGCGAGGGCCCAGGACTATTACCCGGCCGAACTGCGCCACGAGATCGACGTCGTCAACGCGCTCGTCTACGACACGGTGAACAACGGCGTGTACAAGGCTGGCTTCGCCACAACCCAGGCCGCCTACGAGGCGGCGGTGGTGCCGCTGTTCGAGACGCTCGACCTGCTCGACCACCGCCTCGCCGCGCAGCGCTACCTCACCGGCGACGCGATGAGCGAGGCCGACATCCGGCTGGTGACGACGCTGCTCCGCTTCGACATCGTCTACGTCGGGCACTTCAAGTGCAACATCCGCCGCATCGCGGACTATCCGGCGCTGACCGCCTACCTCGAGGACATGCTGAGCGTGGACGCCGTCGCCTCGACGTTCCGGCCCGACCACATCAAGAACCATTATTACCGCTCGCACCCGTGGATCAATCCGACCGGGGTGGTGCCGCTCGGGCCGGGCGAGGCCCCGGGCGACGCGGCCGGCGCGGCGCGGCGGGCCGCCGCCGCGTGAGCCTGATCCCCGGCGAAGGCAGGGAGATCGTGCCCAACGAGAGCGATGCGGCGATCCGCGTCGGGGTGAGCGCGCGCGAACAGCTGGAAACGCGGTGGGGCCTGATCCTGGTCGTCTTCATGCGGCTGCTCGCGGCGCTGTGGATCCTGCAGGGGCTCGCGCAATGGGCGCAGTTCATGCTGCCGTCGGACGAGATCTTCGATCACCTGTCGACGGGGCAGACGGGGGCGATCATCTTCTTCTCGGTCATCGACCTGCTGGCCGCCGTCGGGCTGTGGCTCGCGACGCCGTGGGGCGGCGTGCTGTGGCTGTTCGCCGCCATCTCGCAGATTTTCGTGGCGTTCAGCGTCGCCCAGGTCTTCGGCGGGCAGGTTTCCGGCGGACAGGTCGTCGGCGGACTAATCTTCGGCGGGCGGATCTTCGGCGGCCTGCGCAGCGGCGCCGACGTGCTGCTCATCGTGCTCTACTTCGCCCTGACATGGCAGGCCGGAACGGTCTCGCGCGCCACTTGATCTCGCGCGACGCCAAGAATAACCGGCACGGAGATTGGCTATTCTTTAAGTAGAAAAAGAGCGGACTTGTCAAGGTTTCGCTATCCCGGCTTCATCAATCGTTTACGTCGTCGGATGAACCCCTGATTCAGGCTGTTACTTAAACTCGTTTTCATCCGCCGTCCGTATAACTTGTCGCATGATGAGCGGCAGGGATGCCGACCGACACGAGCCAGAGGATGGGACGATGGGCAGCGCGGTGAGAGAAATGGCAGTCAGCGGCATGGTCGACGGCCGCGACGAGGCGGGCGTCGCCGTCCGTCCCGCCTACCTGGAGGCCCTGACCCTGGTCGAGCGGCTGCACAGGCGCCTGCTCGACGTGATCAAGGACGAGTTCGACCGGCGGGGCCGCTCCGACATCAACGCCGTCCAGGCGCTGCTCCTCTACAACATCGGCGACAAGGAGCTGACCGCCGGCGAGCTGCGCACGCGGGGCTACTACCTCGGCTCCAACGTGTCCTACAATGTGAAGAAGCTGGTCGAGATGGGCTACATGCACCATTCGCGCTCGCGCCTCGACCGGCGCTCGGTCCGCATCAGCCTCACCGAGGGCGGCCGCGAGGTGCACAAGATCATCAGCGCCCTGTACGACAAGCACGTCGCCACGGTGGAGCGGATCGGCGGCATCTCGCCGGGCGAGTTCTCGGCGCTCAACCAGTCGCTGGCCCGCCTCGAACGCTTCTGGACCGACCAGATCCGTTTCCGGCTGTGATCCGTTTCCGCCGCCACGCGCTGTGCCCTCGATGCAACGGAGGCCTCGAATGCCGCCGGGCGAGCGTCCGCTCCGTTCCCTCGCCACAAATCGGCCGCCCGTTCGCGTCTTGTTAACCGCACTGAGTGTAGGTCTGGCGGGCGTGTGAGAGGTGCGCGCTCGCGCGCGCCGGCTCCCGTCGGGCCGGTCGGGCCTGACGAGACGGGCATCATGCATCCGGAGTGGAACGTGGCAGCAAAGAAGGTTTTCTCGAGCACGGGCGCGAGCGCCGCGATGCGGGCTCTGAGCGTCGCCGGCGCCCTCGCCTTGGCGGGTGCCGACCTCGCCGGTATCGGCGCCGCCCGCGCCCAGCAGGCGGATGGGTTCGGCGACCAGGCGGAATGGGCGCAGGGCTACGACGCCGACGCCCGCCTGTCCGTCCAGCGCTCGACCACGCCGGTGCTGTCGGCCGCGACGTTCGACGCCACCGAGCGCGCCATCGAGACCTACCGCAGGATCGTGCAGGCGGGTGGCTGGAACAAGGTGCCCACCGGCCGGGTCCTGAAGCTCGGCTCGAACGGCCCGGCGGTCGTCGCGCTGCGCCACCGCCTCGTCGTCTCCGGCGACCTCGACAGCACGGCCGGGTCCTCGCCGGTGTTCGATTCCTACGTCGACGCCGGGGTCAAGCACTTCCAGGCCCGCCATGGCCTGATCGAGAACGGCGTGGTCGGCCCCGAGGCGCTCACCGCGATGAACATCTCGGCCGACATCCGCCTCCATCAGCTCGAGGTCAACCTCATCCGTCTGAAGAGCTTCTCCGGCAACCTCGGCGAACGCTTCGTGATGGCGAACATCCCCGCCGAGGCGGTGGAGACGGTCGACAACGGCCGGGTTTGGTCGCACCACCGCGCCGGCGTCGGCAAGATCGACCGGCAGTCGCCGGTCATGCAGACGCGGGCCATCGACATCAACTTCAACCCGTTCTGGACGGTGCCGGCCTCGATCATCCGCAAGGACCTGATCCCGCGCATGCAGGCGAACCCGAACTACCTCACCGAGAGCCACATCCGCGTTTACAACAAGAACGCGCAGGAGGTGCCGCCCTCCTCCATCAACTGGCACTCGATGGAGGCGACGAACTACCGCTACACCGAGGATCCCGGCACGCAGAACTCGCTCGGCGTGGTGCGCATCAACATCGCCAACCCCTACGGCGTCTACATGCACGACACGTCCGAGAAGGGCGTGTTCGGCGACGACCAGCGCTTCGTGTCGTCGGGCTGCATCCGCGTGCAGAACGTGCGCGACTACGTCGAATGGCTGCTGAAGGACACGCCCGGTTGGAGCCGCCCGCAGATCGACGAGGCGATCCGGTCGGGCAACCGCGTCGACGTGAAACTGGCGCAGCCGGTGCCGGTGTACTGGGTCTACGTCACCGCCTGGGGCCAGCCGAACGGCATCGTCGAGTTCCGCGAGGACATCTACCAGCGCGACGGGTTCAACCCGGTCGCGACCGGCTCGATCGGTCGCCCGGAGGCGCAGCCCCAGGGCTCGATCAGCCAGACGCGCTACGACGCGCCGGCCGACGCGGACTCCGACGAGCAGTAAACGTCCGTCGCCGTCCGCCGGGAGACGCCCGCTGGGCGGGTCGGCGGGCGTCCTCGTTGCACGGCGGACGTTCGACGCTATGTATGGCACGCTCGTCTTTCCCGAGCTCAGGGATGCGTGCTAGGCTTCGCCACCGCCGGACCACGACGGGGGTGGCCGCTCGCGCCGGTTCACCAGCAGGGGCTAACCATGACCAAGTCCGATCTCGGCTTTGGCGAAGCGACATCGTTCTTCAACGCCGACCTGCGCGCCGTCGATCCCGACATGGCGAGCGTCATCGACCGGGAGCTCGGCCGTCAGCGCGACGAGATCGAGCTGATCGCGTCCGAGAACATCGTGTCCAAGGCGGTGCTCGAGGCGCAGGGCTCGATCCTCACCAACAAATACGCCGAGGGCTACCCTGGCCGTCGCTACTACGGCGGCTGCCAGTACGTCGACATCGCCGAGCGCATCGCGATCGAGCGGGCCACCCAGCTGTTCGGCGTCGGCTTCGCCAACGTGCAGCCGAACTCCGGCAGCCAGGCCAACCAGGCGGTGTTCCTCGCTTTGCTGCAGCCGGGCGACACCTTCATGGGCCTCGACCTCGCCGCCGGCGGCCACCTCACCCACGGCTCGCCGGTCAACATGTCCGGCAAATGGTTCAAGCCGGTGCCCTACGGCGTCCGCCGGGAGGACAACCGCATCGACATGGACGCGGTCGCCCGCCTGGCGCAGGAGCACGGGCCGAAGCTGATCATCGCCGGCGGCTCCGCCTACCCCCGCCATTGGGACTTCGCCAGGTTCCGCGCCATCGCCGATTCCGTCGGCGCCACGTTCATGGTCGACATGGCGCATTTCGCCGGGCTCGTCGCGGCAGGCCTGCATCCCTCGCCGTTCCCGCACGCGCACGTCGCCACCACCACGACGCATAAGACCCTGCGCGGACCGCGCGGCGGCCTGATCCTGACTGACCACGCCGATCTCGCCAAGAAGTTCAATTCCGCCATCTTCCCCGGCATCCAGGGCGGCCCGTTGATGCACGTCATCGCCGCCAAGGGGGTGGCGTTCGGCGAAGCGCTGCGGCCGTCCTTTAAGACCTACATCCAGCAGGTTCTCGACAACGCCGAGGCGCTCGCCGCCATGCTCGTCGAGCGCGGCTACGCAATCTCGACGGGGGGCACCGACAACCACCTCCTGCTGGTCGACCTGCGCGACAAGGGTGTCACCGGCAAGGCGGCGGAAGCCTCGCTGGGGCGCGCCCACATCACCTGCAACAAGAACGGCGTGCCCTTCGACACGGCGAGCCCGATGGTCACCTCCGGCATCCGGCTGGGATCGCCGGCGGCGACGTCGCGCGGGTTCGGCACGGCCGAGTTCAGCCAAGTCGGCGAGTTGATCGCGACCTGCCTCGACGGCCTCGCCGCCCATGGCGAGGACGGCAACCGGAACAACGAGGGGATCGTCCGCGAGCGGGTCGCCGCGCTGACCAAGCGTTTCCCGATCTACTGAGCGGATGACGGGTCCTCGACGGGGGACCCGTTCCACCATGTCCGACATGACGCCGGGGGATCTCGACCAGCACGCCGACGACGAGCGCTTCATGGCGGCGGCCCTCGCGTTCGGGCGGCGCGGCCTCGGCCGCACGTCGCCCAACCCGTCGGTCGGCGCCCTGGTCGTTCGCGACGGGGTCGTCGTCGGGCGCGGGCGGACGGCGGACGGCGGACGGCCCCATGGCGAGGTGATCGCGCTGGCGCAGGCCGGCGCGGCGGCGCGGGGCGCGACCCTCTACGTGACATTGGAGCCGTGCAGCCACCACGGCGTTAGCCCACCGTGCTGCGCGGCGGTGGTCGCGGCCGGTATCACGCGCCTGGTCTACGCCGCCGGCGATCCCAACCCGCTGGTGGCCGGGCGCGGGCGCGACTATTGTCGCGGGCACGGCGTCGATGTCGTCGGCGGGGTCCACGCCGAGGCCGCCGAACGCGACCATCGCGGCCATATCAGACGCATGACGCTGGGGCGCCCCGCGCTAACCCTCAAGCTCGCCGAGACCGCCGACGGCTTCGTCGCCGGAGGCCCGCACGACCGGCGCCTCGCGATCACCGGCGTCGCGGCCAACGGCGTGGTCCACGGCATGCGGGCCATCCACGACGCGATCATGGTCGGCATCGGCACGGTGCTCGGCGACGATCCCCTCATGACGGTCCGGCTGCCCGGAGTGAGGGCGACGCCGCTGCGCGTGGTCCTCGACGCCGACCTGCGGATCCCGCCGCGCGCCCGCGTGGTGCTGACGGCCTCGGACGCACCTGTCCTCGTGCTGGCCGGCGAGGCGGCCCTGCGCGAGCGCGGCGCAGCGCTGGCCGGCAACGCGGGCGTGGAACTCGCCGCCGTCGGCCTGACGCCGACCGGCCGCGTCGACCTGGGTGCCGCCCTGGCAGCGCTGGATCGACGGGGCGTCACCCGCGTCTTCAGCGAGGGCGGCCCGAGCGTCGCCGCCGCGCTGATCGGCGCCGGTCTCGCCGACGATGTCCTGATCTTCACCGCGCCACGTCCTCTCGGGGGGGAGGGCGTCCCGACGCTGGACGCCGCGGCGCGCGCGACCCTCGACGATCCCGCGCGCTATCGCCATATCGGACACCGCATGGTCGGCTCCGACCGCCTCAAGCACTACGAAAGCGTCGAGCGATGTTCACCGGCCTCGTGACCGATATCGGCACCGTCGCGCGCGTCGCGCCGCGCGGCGACCTGTCCCGCATCCGGATCGCGTGCCGCTACGATCCCGCATCGATCGCGCTCGGCGCCTCGATCGCCTGCGGCGGCCCGTGCCTCACCGCGGTCGCGATCGGCGAAGGTTCGGGGGGCGCCTGGTTCGACGTCGACGTGGGGGCGGAAACGCTGGCGCGCACGACGGCCGGCGCCTGGGCGCCCGGCACGCGCCTCAACCTCGAACGCTCCTTGAAGATCGGCGACGAACTCGGCGGCCACATCGTGACCGGGCACATCGACGGCACGGCGGAGATCGTGAGCGTCGAGCCGTTCGACGGCATGAGCCGCTACGCCGTCCGCGTGCCGTCCCCGCTCGCCCGCTTCGTCGCCGAGAAGGGCTCCGTCTGCCTTGACGGGACGTCGCTCACGGTCAACGCGGTCGAGGGCGACGTGCTGTCGATCCTGCTGATCCCCCATACGCTGGAGGTGACGACCTGGGGCGACCGCCGCGCCGGTGACCGCCTCAACATCGAAGTCGATCTCATGGCGCGCTACGCCGCCCGCCTCGCTGGCGTCGGCCCCGACGGACGAGCCACCGCGTCGCCTTATTCGGCTTGATTTTGGAACGAATCTAATTTAGAAGTATTCAAGGTTCATGAGCGCGCGCCATGCGAACCAGGCGGCGAAGGAGATCATGCGATGACGACGTCTTGCGAGAGCTGCGCCTACTACGACGAGCATCACAGCAATTCCGGCAAGCCCACGACCGAAGAGGGCTTGTGCCGCTTCAACCCACCCGTTTCCCAGCCCGGCCCCGACAGCCACGGCTTGTGGCCGGTGGTGACGAAGTCCGACTGGTGCGGCCACTTCTCGACCGAGGCGTCCGCCCAGCACGCCTGAAGCGACGTCTCGCGACGCGGCCAGCGACCGGATCGGTCGATCGACAGCCCGGCTCCCCCGAGCCGGGCTTTCTCGTTTCCGGTTCGCCCTTCGCTGGATCGACGGCGCGCGATCATCCGGCTCAGGGGTCGCATCCCAACTCCCTTCTGTTGTAGAAGGCATGCGTCACCGCCGGTCCGCCCGGCGCGCAGGAGCTGAACGATGTCCGTCGACCGTTGGTCGCCGCAGAGCTGGCGCGGCAAGCCCATCCAGCAAGCCCCCGCCTTCCCCGATGCCCTCGCCCTCGCCGAGGCCGAGCGCCAGCTGGCGAGCTTCCCGCCCCTCGTCTTCGCCGGCGAGGCGCGCAAACTGAGAAAGATGCTCGGCCAAGTGGCGGCGGGAGAGGCTTTCCTGCTGCAGGGTGGTGACTGCGCCGAATCCTTCGCCGAGCACGCCGCCGACACCATCCGCGACTTTTTCCGCGTGTTCCTGCAGATGGCGGTGGTGACAACCTTCGCCGCCGCGCTGCCGGTCGTGAAGGTGGGCCGCGTCGCCGGCCAATTCGCCAAGCCCCGTTCGGAGCCGTTCGAGCGGATCGGCGGCGTCGAGCTGCCGTCCTACCGCGGCGACATCATCAACGGCATCGAGTTCGACGCCGCCGCCCGCGTGCCCGACCCGCAGCGTCAGATCGACGCCTATCGCCAGTCCGCGGCGACGCTCAACCTGCTGCGCGCCTTCGCCTCGGGTGGCTACGCCAACCTCGAGAACGCACACCGCTGGATGCTGGGCTTCGTCAAGGACAGCCCGCAGTCCGCCCGCTACGGCGAACTGGCCGATCGCATCTCGGAGACGGTCGGCTTCATGCGCGCGATCGGGCTCGATCCGGAGAGGCACCCGGAGCTGCGGCAGACCGAGCTTTACACCTCGCACGAGGCGCTGCTGCTCGGTTACGAGCAGGCGCTGACCCGCGTCGACTCGACCACCGGCGACCACTACGCGACCTCCGGGCACCTGATCTGGATCGGCGATCGCACCCGCCAGCTCGATCACGCCCACGTCGAGTACGCGCGCGGCGTGCACAACCCGATCGGCCTGAAGTGCGGCCCCTCGCTCGCGCCGGGCGACCTCCTACGCCTCATCGACGTGCTGAATCCGGAGAACCAGCCTGGACGCCTCACCCTGATCTGCCGCTTCGGCGCGGACAAGGCCGGCGACGCGCTCGCGCCCCTGCTGCGCGCCGTCAAGCGGGAAGGTCGCAGCGTCGTGTGGTCGTGCGACCCGATGCACGGCAACACGATCAAGGCCACGTCGGGGTTCAAGACCCGGCCCTTCGAGCGGATCATGAGCGAGATCCGCACCTTCTTCGCCGTACACCGCGCGGAAGGCACTTACGCCGGCGGCATTCACCTGGAGATGACCGGCAAGGACGTGACGGAGTGCACCGGCGGCGCCCGCGCCCTGTCGGACGGCGACCTGCGCGACCGTTACCACACCTACTGCGATCCCCGGCTCAACGCCGAGCAGGCGATCGAGGTGGCCTTCCTCGTGGCGGAACTGTTGAAGGACGAGCGCGTCGCCCGCGGCCTGCCGTCCGTCCGCGCGGCGGAATGACGGTTGCTCCGGTCGTCCGGTTCGCGCCCTCACCGACCGGGCGCGTCCACATCGGCAACGCGCGCACCGCCCTGCTCAACGCCCTGTTCGCCCGCAAACACGGCGGCCGCTTCATCCTGCGCTTCGACGACACCGACGTCGAGCGCTCGCGCGAGGCGTTCGTCGAGGCGATCGGCGTCGACCTCGCCTGGCTCGGGATCGAACCGGACGCCACCGCGCGGCAATCCAGCCGCCTCGCGCTCTACGCGGACGCCGCCGAACGCCTGAAATCGGCCGGGTGCCTTTATCCCTGCTACGAGAGCGCCGATGAGTTGGATCGGCGCCGCAAGCGCCAGCAGGCGCGCGGCCTGCCCCCGGTGTACGACCGCGCCGCGCTCGCCCTGACCGCCGACGACCGCGCCCGCTTGGAGGCGGGCGGGGCGGTCCCGCACTGGCGCTTCCGCCTCGACCGGGTCCCCGTCGCCTGGGACGACCTCGTGCGCGGCGCCAGCGTCATCGATTGCGCTTCGCTGTCCGACCCCGTGCTGATCCGCGGCGACGGCTCGTGCCTCTATACCTTCGCCTCGGTCGTCGACGACATCGCGATGGGCATCACCCACGTGATCCGCGGCGAGGACCACGTCACCAACACCGCCGTGCAGATCCAGTTGGCGGCGGCGCTGGGCGGCGCGCCGCCCACGTTCGCGCACCACAACCTCCTGACCACGGCGGACGGCGAAGGCCTCTCGAAACGCTCGGGCGCCTCGTCGATCGGCGGGTTGCGGGAGGCGGGCGTGGAGTCGCTGGCGGTCGCCTCGCTCGCCGTGCTGACCGGCTCGTCCGACCCGGTGCACCCGGTCGCCAGCCTGGACGACCTCGTCGCCATCCTCGACCTGTCGCATATCTCGCGCGCGCCGGCCCGCTTCGACCCGGCCGAGCTGGAAGCCCTGTCGGCGCGCACCCTGCACGCGCTCCCCTTCGCGGCGGTGGCCGCGCGGCTCGCCGCCGCCGGCATCGCGGGTCCGGACGCGGAAGCCTTCTGGCTGGCCGTGCGCGGCAACCTCACCGTCTTCGCCGAGGTCGAGGGCTGGTGGAGGGTGACCGCCGGCACCATCGGCCCCGGTGCCGATCGCCCCGGAGGGGACGCGGAGTTCCTGCGCGAGGCCGCGTCCCTGCTGCCGCCCGAACCCTGGGATCGGACGGTGTGGACGACCTGGACCAGTGCCTTGAAGACCCGCACCGGGCGCAAGGGCGGGGCGCTGTTCCACCCCTTGCGCCTCGCCCTCACCGGCCGCGAGACGGGACCGGAACTGGCGGCGCTGCTGCCCCTGATCGGCCGGTTCAGGGCTGCGGACCGACTCGGCGGACGGGCCGCCTGACGGCGTCGGGCGTGGTCGCCGGGCTGGTTTGAGGCACCACGGCGCTCGCCGCGTCGAGCGACGAGGTCGTTCCGGCCCCATTGGGCACCAGCGGTACGGCGGACACCTTGAGATCGCTCTTCTGGTGGGCCAGCTCGTCCGACTTCTCCTGGGTCACCACGATGTCGCCCTTGCGCGAATTGCCCAGCACCTCCTCGGCGTTGGCGAGCGCTTCGGCCCAGGTCTTCCCCGCCGGATGGCAGGAACAGGTCGGCGCGACGCTCTTGGCGAACTTAAGGGCGTTGGGCAGGTCCATGTAGGGGTGCCCGTCGAGGCTCACGGCCGTCTTGATCTCGGCGTTCGGATTGCGCGTGTAGACCGCCGCCTCCGTGCCGGGGCAGAGCGCCGAACACATCTCCGCGAGATCGTCGCCGCCGTGACGTGCCGACAGGCCGAGGGGAAAGAAGCCGCCGTCGCAGGTCCTGACGCAGACCGCCTGGGAACCGCCGCGGGCGTGATCGTCGCCTTCAGGCTCGGCATTGCCCGGAGTTGGCGGAGGAGGGGGCGGCGGCAGGGCTGCCGGACGCTGCGGCTCGCTCCCGCCGAACAGCGATTCGAAGAAGCCGCGCGGTTGCGGCTGTTGCCGGCACCCGGCATTGTAGCGGGCGACGAGGTCCCCGCGCGCTCCGCCGCCGCCCGCTTGCAGCTGCCCGACGGTGGCCTGCAGCTGGCGAACGCGCTGGTTGAGACCGCCGCATTCCGGATTGCTGCCGAAGAAGGAGAAGCCGTCGCAGCCGAGTTGGTGGGCGTAGGCCTGCGTCCGCGCCAGTTCGGCGCCGGCGCGTCGCCCCTGGGCCGCGCCGCGACCGCCGCGGTCGAGCTGGGCGATCTGGGCCTGCAAGCGATCGCAATCGTATCCTTGGGCTCGCGCGGCTTGACCGCACGGCGCCGTCGCGGCCATGAGTGCCAGCAGGCCCGCGGCCAGCGGGCGCATCGATCCGCCTCCGCTCCGCCTCGCGAGCCGGTCGAGGGCGTGGCGACGCGCCGAACCCTCGCGTGTGGAGCTTGGCCCATGGTACGGCGACGGGGCCGAGCCTGGTACGGATGGGTGGTCCCGATGGAGCGATGTCGCCATGTCCGCCGAGTGACCAAAGCTTCATGGTTCAAAAATGACAGACCGCGTCACGGCATCGCTTTGACCGGCATCATGCTTCTTTTACCACGTCAGTCCCGACCATCGATGGTCGCGCCGCGTTTCGCACCGACGAGAAGGAATGTCAGCCGATGAGGAACGAAGTCCGTACGGGAGGCCGTCGCGCGCGCGTGGCCGCGCTGATCGCGATCGCCTCGGCCGCGTCGGCGCTCGGCACCGTGGCTGCCGGCGCCGACCCGGACCTCATCTTCCAGGAGTCCACGAAATTCAGGCTCCTCACGCCCAGCGACAAGCTGGCGACCTTCGCGGTCGACGATCCCGGCGTGGACGGCGTCGCCTGCTACTACACCGTGCCGGAGAAAGGCGGTCTGAAGGGCGCGTTCGGGCTCGCCGAGGAGGTGTCGGACATCTCCCTGGCGTGCCGGCAATACGGCGCCATCAAGTTCAAGGAGAAGTTCGCCCAAGGCGACACCGTCTTCTCCGAGCGGCGCTCGATCTTCTTCAAGCACATGCAGATCGTCCGCGGTTGCGACACCAAGCGCAACGTCCTCGTCTACATGGTCTACAGCGATAAGCTCATCGAGGGCTCGCCGAAGAACTCGACATCGAGCGTGCCGGTGATGCCATGGGGCCAGACCACGGACACACCGCGCTGCGCCGACTTCGTGAAATGAAGCCCTTAAAACGACGAAGAGGCCGGTGCATCCGGCCTCTTCGCCCGGTTCGCCCGGGCGGTAGGGGCTACTTGCCGCCCTGATTGGCGTTCTGCTGCTTGTTGGCGCTGTGATGCCCGACCGCGCAACCGGCGGCGGCGCCCATCTTGCCATGGCCGGCCATGTGGCCGGCGACACCACCGACGATGGCACCCTTGATGCAACCCTTCGCCTCGGCCGTGCCGGCGAAGGATGCCACCGCCGCCGTCATCACCAAAGCCGTCAGGATCGTCTTCATGGCTCGCTCTCCTCGTTTCGCGTGCAAGCGACGGCGAGGACGTAACGTTCCCTGCGTGCGGCTCGATCGATGGTCTAATCCCGGCAATTCACGATGAAGCTGTCCTGCGCCGGTGCCGCGTCTTTGCCGGCCGGCGCACCTTTGATCGAGGCGGTGATGTCCTCCGCGCGACCGAAGGAGACGGACGCTGCCATGCCGTGCGCCTCGCACCAGGCGTCGGCGATCACCCGGCCGCACGCCTTGCCGCCGCTCAGGCAATCGTCGAAGCCGTAGCCGTCCGAGGCCGGGATGACGAGCATGTGGTTGGTCGCGGCCTGGCTCGGGGCCTTCGAGACCGAGATGGCGACGAGCGCGCCGAGGAGGGGCAGGGCGACCTGGACGATCTTCCGGTAGTCTTTGGCGATGGCGGGCATGGCGGACTCGGCACAAGCGACTGGAACCGTGTCGATGCTTGCGCCCCGGTGCTGAAGATGTGGTTAAGGCGTCGCGGTCGCGATGTCGCGCTCTTGTCAGGAATGCTTCGGCGCGCGTTAAAGGTCGGGCCTGTCCAAGCCGACAATTGACCCCGGACACGTCGCAACGAGCAAGCCGGACGCCATGAAGCTGAGGTTCCACAACACGCTGACCCGCCGCAAGGAGGTGTTCGAGCCGGCCGACCCGCTTGACGTGCGCGTCTACGCCTGCGGCCCGACCGTCTACGACAACCTCCACATCGGCAACGGCCGCATGCTGATCGTCTTCGACGTGCTGTTCCGCCTGCTGCGCGCCGCCTATGGGGCGGGCCATGTCCGCTACGTCCGCAACATCACGGACGTGGACGACAAGATCAACGCGCGCGCCGCCGAGCGCGGCGTCGGCATCCGCGCGCTGACGGACGCGATGATCGGGGTCTTCCACGAGGACGCGGTGGCGCTGGGCTGCCTGCCGCCGACGCTTGAGCCGCGCGCCACCGACCACATCGCGCCGATGATCGCGATCATGCACAAGCTGATCGCGCGCGGGCACGCCTACTTCGCCGGAGGCCACGTGCTGTTCGATGTGCCGACGATGCCGGACTACGGCCGCCTCGCCAACAAGGGACTGGACGAGCAGATCGCCGGCGCCCGCGTCGAGGTGGCGCCCTACAAGCACGGTCCCACCGACTTCGTGCTGTGGAAGCCCTCGCGCGCCGACGAGCCGGGGTGGGACAGCCCTTGGGGGCGCGGGCGGCCGGGCTGGCACCTCGAATGCTCGGCGATGAGCTGGCAGCACCTCGGCGAAACCTTCGACATCCACGGCGGCGGCATCGACCTCGTCTTCCCGCACCACGAGAACGAGATCGCCCAGAGCCGCTGCGCCTTCGGCCACGCCACGATGGCGCGGGTGTGGATGCACAACGGCCACCTGCAGGTGGAAGGTGACAAGATGTCGAAAAGCCTCGGCAACTTCATCACCATTCGCGACCTTTGGGCGTCGACGACGTTCGGCGACCGCGCGTGGAGCGGGGACGCGCTGCGCCTCGCCATGCTGCGGACGCACTACCGCCAGCCGATCGACTTCACGGCGAGGGCGCTGGAGGAGGCGGAGCGCACGATGGGCGACTTCGCCAGGGCCTGCGTGGACGCCCCCGCCGCGCCGCCGGGCGAGGCCTTCCTCGCCGCCATGGCCGACGACATGAACACGCCACTGGCCATCGCCGAGCTTCACGCCCTCCGCGCGAGCGACCCTGGCGCGCTGCGCGGCGGCCTCGACCTGCTCGGGCTCGCCGCGCGGCCGGCCGCGCGGACGCTGCCGGCGGGCGCCGACGCCCTCATTCGGCAACGCGCGGCGGCGCGGGCGGCCAAAGACTGGGCCGCCTCGGATCGATTACGCGACCAACTCGCGGCGATGGGCGTTGCGGTCAAGGACAACAAGGATGGGACGAGCTGGGAGCTGAAGACGTGAGATGCGGAACATGAGCGCCGACCCGCAAGCCGCGCTGCGGCCAATGCTTCCGGCCGACGTGCCGGTGCTGGCGGCGATCTTCCAGGCCGCCGTGGAAGACCTCGCCGCCGACGACTACGACGAGGGCCAGCGCAACGCCTGGGCGGCGGTCGCCGACGACGAGGCCGCTCTCGGCGCCAGGCTGCGCGCCGGGCTGACCCTCGTCGCCACGCTGGGCGGGGCGCCGGTCGGCTTCGTCGCGCTGCGGGGCGGCGACACGATCGACATGCTCTATGTTTATCCCGCCGCCGCGCGGCGCGGCGTCGCCACCATGCTCGTCGGCGCGATCGAGACGCTGGCGGCCGGGCGCGGCGCCGGCCAACTCGAATGCGACGCGAGCGACACGGCGCGTCCCTTCTTCGAGGCCATCGGCTACGAGGCGATCCTCCGCCAGACCGTGACGCTCGGCGACCATTGGTTCGGCAACACGCGGATGCGCAAGGTTCTGGTGACCAAGGCGCCTTCGCAGCGCCGGCACTGAGAGCGGCCCGTGGCCCGTCCTTCCGAAGACGCCCTCATCGCCGCTTATTTCGCGCCGCAGGCGGGTCCCGGCGGCCTCGGGCTGCGCGACGACGCCGCGCTGGCGACGCCGCGCCCCGGCCACGACCTGGTGGTGACGGTGGACATGCTGGTCGCCGGCGTGCATTTCTTCGCCGACGATCCGCCCGACGCCGTCGCGCGCAAGGCCCTCCGCGTGAACCTGTCGGACCTCGCCGCCAAGGGCGCCTCGCCGCTCGGCTACCTGCTCGGCCTCGCCTTGCCGACGGACTGGACCGAGGCGTGGCTGGCCACCTTCGCCGCCGGGCTCGCCGATGATGCACGCACCTACGCCTGTCCGCTGCTCGGCGGCGACACGGTGGCGACGCCGGGACCTTTGACGGTCTCGATCACCGCTTTCGGCGAAGCCGGGGCTGGCCGCATGGTGCCGCGCACCGGCGCGCGCGCCGGCGATGCCCTCTACGTCACCGGCACGATCGGCGACGCGGCCCTTGGACTGCGGGTCCGTCTGGACGAGCCGGCCGATGCCGCTTGGCTCGCCGCCCTCGATGCGGGATCGGCGCGGGCGCTGCTCACGCGCCATCGGCGTCCCGAGCCGCGCCTCGCCCTGCGCGAGGCCTTGCGGGCGCACGCGCGCGCGGCGATGGACGTGTCCGACGGTTTTCGCGGCGACCTTCGCAAGTTGCTGGCGCTCGAAGGGCTGACCGCCACGATCCGGGCCGCCGACGTGCCGCTCTCGGATGCCGTTCGGGCGGCGATCCGGCTGGAGCCGTGCCTGCTCGAGACCGCGCTGAGCGGGGGCGACGATTACGAGATTCTCTGCGCCGTGGCGCCCGACTCAGCCGCCGCCTTCGAGGGCGCGGCGCAGGCGGCGCGGGTCGCCTGCACCCGGATCGGCTTCGCCGAGGCCGGCAACGCGCCGGTCGCGATATTGGGCGAGGACGGGAGCCCGCTCGCCTTCGCGCGCGACAGCTTCCAGCACTTCACCTGAGAGTCGCGAGGGCCGGCGCCGCGCTGCCGGCGGGAACCGGCACCTGCGCGACGTTCAGCGTCATGCAGACGATGTCGTAGTAGCCGTTGACGGCGACGAGATCGACGACGCCGCGCTCCCCGAAGCGGCTCAGGGCCTTCGCGTAGGTCGCGTCCGACACCGCCTTGTCGCGGCGCAGTTCGGTCGAGAACGCGTAGACCAGCGCCTCGTCATCGCTCATCCCGGCGGGGTCGCGACCACTCGAGAGATCCCCGAGCACGGATGCCTTGACGCCGCCCTTGATCGCCAGGGGATAATGGTAGGCCCACTCGAACGCCGAGTTCCAGTACCGTCCGGCGATCAGGATGGCGAACTCGTTCAATGGCTTCGGCAGCGAGGTTTGGAACCGGACGTACTCGCCCACCTTCTGCAGCCGATCGGCGAGCGCCGGGCTGCGGAGCCAGGCCTGAAACGGCCCGGTGCTGTTCCCGCGCGGTCCGGAGGCGATCGCGTCCTCGATCGCCTTCTGCTCCGGCGACAACTGGTCGGGACGCAAGTTGGGCAAACGCTCCATCGCCCGTGCCGGCACGGCGACGACGCAGGCGAGGAAGAGCAAGCCGAAGATCGAGGATTTCATGGGCAGGCGCCGTGTTGCGGGACGGCGGGGCCGTGAACCGGGGGGCTGGACGACCGGACACCTACCGCAACGTCCATCCTCTTCCTATTGGACGAGCGGAGGGTGGGCGTTCACCGACGTGCTCAATTGCGAATGGCGTCCCTTTCCGCCTAAGGTCCGCGCCGGTCGAAACCGGTGGCTCACCGCCGAGGCCGGTGATCTGGAGTTGGGGCGCGATGAACGGACTTTGGTTGGTTATCCTGGGTGGCCTGCTGGCGATCGTGTACGGGATCGTCACGACCACGCAACTCATGGCCGCCGACGCCGGATCGGTCCGCATGCGCGAGATCGCCGGCGCCATCGCCGAGGGCGCGCAGGCCTATCTCCGCCGCCAGTACCTGACCATCGCCGCGGTGGGCGTCGTGATCTTCGTCGTGCTGGGCCTGCTGCTCTCCTGGCCGGTGGCGGTCGGCTTCCTGATCGGCGCGGTGCTGTCGGGGGCCGCCGGCTTCATTGGTATGAACGTTTCCGTGCGCGCCAACGTGCGAACGGCGCAGGGCGCCTCGCTGTCGCTGGCGCGCGGCCTCGACATTTCGTTCAAGGCCGGCGCCATCACCGGGATGCTCGTCGCCGGCCTCGCGCTGCTCGGCGTCTCCGTCTACTTCTACGTTCTGACGAGCGGGATGGGACAGGCGGCCAACAGCCGCGAGGTCATCGACGCGCTGGTCGCTCTCGGCTTCGGCGCCTCGCTGATCTCCATCTTCGCCCGGCTCGGCGGCGGCATCTTCACCAAGGGCGCCGACGTCGGCGCCGACCTCGTCGGCAAGGTGGAGGCCGGCATTCCCGAGGACGACCCCCGCAACCCCGCGACCATCGCCGACAACGTGGGCGACAACGTCGGGGATTGCGCCGGCATGGCGGCCGACCTGTTCGAGACTTACGCCGTCACCGTGGTCGCGACCATGGTGCTGGCCGCCATCTTCTTCGGCGGCACGGCCATGGTGCGTTCGGCCATGCTGTACCCCCTGGCGATCTGCGCGACCTGCATCGTCACGTCCATCATCGGCACCTACTTCGTCAGGCTGGGCGCCAACAACTCGATCATGGGCGCGCTCTACAAGGGGCTGATCGTCACCGGCCTGCTGTCGATCGTCGGGCTCGCCGTCGCCACCTACTTCACCGTGGGCTTCGGCACGCTCGGCGTGGTCGAGGGCGCCACCATCAAAGGCTTGCAGCTCTTCATCTGCGGCATCGTCGGCCTGGTCGTCACCGCCCTTATCGTGGTGATCACCGAGTATTACACCGGCACGGGCAAGCGTCCGGTGGTGTCCATCGCCCAGGCCTCGGTGACCGGCCACGGCACCAACGTCATCCAGGGCCTCGCCGTATCGCTCGAATCGACGGCCATGCCGGCGCTCGTCATCATCGGCGGCATCATCGCGACGTTTCAGCTCGCCGGCCTGTTCGGCCTCGCGATCTCGGTGACCACGATGCTCGGCCTTGCCGGCATGATCGTCGCGCTCGACGCCTTCGGACCCGTGACCGACAATGCCGGCGGTATCGCCGAGATGGCCGGGCTGCCGAGCGAGGTGCGCCATTCCACCGACGCGCTGGACGCTGTCGGCAACACGACGAAGGCGGTGACCAAGGGCTACGCGATCGGGTCCGCCGGACTCGGCGCGCTGGTGCTGTTCGCCGCCTACAACTACGACCTGCACTATTTCGCGGCCCACGCCGACGCGTACCCCTACTTCAGGAACATCGGCACCATCAGCTTCGACTTGTCGAACCCCTACGTCGTCGCCGGGCTGATCTTCGGCGGCCTCATCCCCTACCTGTTCGGCGGCATCGCGATGACGGCGGTCGGCCGCGCCGCCGGATCGGTGGTGGAGGAGGTTCGTCGCCAGTTCCGCGAGGATGCCGGCATCATGCAGGGAACCTCGCGCCCCAACTACGCCCGCGCCGTCGACCTGCTGACCAAGGCGGCGATCAAGGAAATGATCCTGCCCTCGCTGCTGCCGGTGCTGGCGCCGGTGGTGGTGTACTTCGGGGTGCTGTTCCTGTCGCAGTCAAAGGCGTCCGCCTTCGCGGCGCTCGGCGCCTCGCTGCTCGGCGTCATCGTCAACGGCTTGTTCGTCGCGATCTCGATGACGTCGGGTGGCGGTGCCTGGGACAATGCCAAGAAAAGCTTCGAGGACGGCTTCATCGACAAGGACGGCGTCAGGCACCTCAAGGGCGGCGACGCCCACAAGGCGTCGGTGACCGGTGACACGGTCGGCGATCCCTACAAGGACACGGCCGGACCCGCCGTCAACCCGGCGATCAAGATCACCAACATCGTGGCGCTGCTGCTGTTGGCCGTGCTGGCCCACGTCCACTGACGACGCGGGCCTCGTGATATGAAGAGGGGCGTCGGCGAACGCCGACGCCCCTCCTCGCTGATGCGGCCGCGAGACCAACCTACTTCTTGCCCGCGAGCCCTGCTTCGGAGCGAAGCGCATCGATGCGCATCGAGGCTTCCGCCTTGTTCAGGTTCTCATCGAACTCGGTGTGCGTCTGTTCGCTGAGCGTCTTGAGATAGGAGGCCTGCGCGCCGGTCATCGGCTCCTCGCCGGTCGTCCAGTCGTGCGGATCCTTGACGGTGTTCGAATTCGGCGTCGGGTCTGTCTTCGGATTATGGTCGGTCTTCGCCTGATGATCGGGTTTCGACGTTTTGTCGGTCATGGCAATCTCCTTGTTCCTACAATGTTCTGGTCAGGGTGAGGTTCCTGATGGCGTGATCAACGGCGGCACGCGGCTGGCGGTCGCTTCCTTGGCCGCGACAGCGTCGGCTGGACCGAAACTGTTGCTGGTCAAGGCACAGCCCACGTGGCGCAGGCATCACCGAGCGGCGAAGGCGGCAGGATGCCTTCGCGCATCACCGCGCGCCGCAGCGGCCCGATGAGGCGCAAGGCCGCCGTACCGATACCGCGCGCCGCGTCGACCGGGCCGAAATCGGTGATGATCGAACGGTTCAGCACGTCGACGCCGTTCGTGCGCAGCGCGACGTCGCGCCGGCGCGCCCGCTCGTAGGGCTGCAGCGCGGCGGGCGATCCCAGTTCGAGATCGCGGCCGCGCGCGTCGGCGAGCGTGGAGACGAGCTGCATGATGTCGCGCAAGCTGAGATTGAGGCCCTGCGCGGCGAGCGGCGGGAAGGCGTGGGCCGCCTCGCCCAGAAGTACGACCCGCCGAGCGGCCAGACGATTGACCTTGAGACCGCTCATCGGGAACACGCCCCTGGCCGCCTCGAACGTGATGCGCCCGACGACCGAGCGCGTCTGATGCTGCAACTCGACCGCGAGTTCCGCGTCGCCGAGCATCCGGCGGCGCGCGGCCTCGTTCGGGCTCATCAGCCATACCAGCGAGGAGCGATGCGGATGGTCGGCGGCGCCTCCCAAGGGAACGAGCGTGCAGGGTCCGCCGCGCGTGTGAAACTCGAACGAGCGATCGCCGTGCGGCTTGCGATGGCTGACCAAGGCGGTGATCGCGACCTGGGGATAGGTCCAGGTCCGCGCAGCGATCTTCGCGGCGGAGCGGGTCGGCGAGCGGCGCCCGTCGGCGGCGGCGATGAGGCTCGCGGTGAAGGTCCGACCCATCGCGTCGCTGGCCCGAACGGCGTCCTCGTCGAGGGTGATGCCCCGCAAAGGCGCGTCGGTGAGATGCACGTTGGGCATGGCCGCCGCTTCGTCGCGCAGCAGCGCGATGAGCTTGTCGGTCTCGATGTTGGCGCCGAGCGCGTCGAGACCGATCTCCGACGCGTCCAGGCTCAGCGGCGGGGCCGCGACACGCGCGCCGGTGTCGTCGACGATCTCGATCGACCGGATACGCTGCGCGACCCGCTCCAGGCGGTCGCCGACCCCGATGGAACGCAGGAAGCGCAGCGATCCCTCGAACAGAGCGACGGTGCGCCCGCTCGAGCGCATGTCCGAGACCCCGGCGCAGACGACGGTGTGGCCAGCCCGTCCCAGCGCGAGCGCGGCGGCGAGACCGGTCGCGCCGGCCCCCGAGACGACGATGTCGGCTTCGATGATCCGCGCGCCGATCTCGGGCAGTCTGGCGGCTCGCGCGCTCTGGTCATGGGTCATGCTGGGATCCGATCACGGTCTGACTGGACCCAAAATCGGCATTCCCCGACGTGCCGCAAGGCCGGCGAAAGGCCTCAGGCCCGGCTGGGCACGGAAGGTGGCCCCGCCGCGTCCGGCCGGGCGGGATCGCGTCAGCGCTCGGCCGCAGGCACGTAGTCGCGCTTGGCCTCTCCGGTGTAAAGCTGTCGAGGCCTACCGATCTTCTGATAAGGATCCTCGATCATCTCCTTCCACTGCGCGATCCAGCCGGCGGTGCGGGCGACGGTGAACAGCACGGTGAACATGGCCGTCGGAAAGCCCATCGCCTTGAGCGTGATGCCCGAGTAGAAGTCGATGTTGGGGTACAGCTTCTTCTCGATGAAGTAGTCGTCCGACAGCGCGATGCGCTCCAGCTCCACGGCGACGTCGAGCAGCGGATCGTCGCCCGTGCCGGTTATGCTGAGCACCTCGTGACAGGTCTTCTGCATGATCTTGGCGCGCGGGTCGTAGTTCTTGTAGACCCGGTGGCCGAAGCCCATCAGGCGGAACGGGTCGTTCTTGTCCTTGGCGCGCTCGACGAACTTCGGGATGTTCTTCACCGAGCCGATCTCGGCGAGCATTTTCAGGGCGGCCTCGTTGGCGCCGCCGTGGGCGGGTCCCCACAGGCAGGCCGTGCCGGCGGCGATGCAGGCGAAGGGGTTGGCGCCCGACGAACCGGCCAGTCGCACCGTCGAGGTTGAAGCGTTCTGCTCGTGGTCGGCGTGGAGGATGAAGATCTTGTCCAGGGCTTTCGCCAGCACTGGATCCACCTTGTACTCCTCGCAGGGCACCGCGTAGCACATCTTCAGGAAGTTGGAGCTGTAGTCGAGGTTGTTGTCGGGGTACACGAACGGCTGACCAATCGTGTACTTGTACGCCATCGCCGCCAGCGTCGGCACCTTGGCGATGAGCCGCATCGACGCGATCATCCGCACCGTCGGATCGGAGATGTCCGTCGAGTCGTGGTAGAAGGCCGACAGGGCGCCGATCGATCCGACCATCACCGCCATCGGATGGGCGTCGCGGCGGAAGCCCTGGAAGAAGCGCGACATCTGCTCGTGCACCATCGTGTGGCGCTGGACCCGGAACTCGAAATCCGCCGCCTGCTCCTTCGTCGGCAGGTCGCCGTGCAGGAGGAGGTAGCACGTCTCCAGGAACGAACCCTTCTCGGCGAGCTGCTCGATCGGGTAGCCGCGGTACAGCAGCACGCCCTCGTCGCCGTCGATGAAGGTGATCTTCGATTCGCAGCTCGCGGTGGAGGTGAAGCCGGGATCGTAGGTGAACATGCCCGATTGGGCGTAGAGTTTGGAGATGTCGAGAACGGCGGGGCCTAGGACGCCGTCCTTCCGAGGCAGGGCGATCGACTTGTCGGCGACCGCGAGGGATCCAGCACCTGTGCTCATGAACGACCCTTCTGAAGCTTAAGGATGCGCCGACGTCCCGCCGCCATAGAACCGCCAACGTCGCGTATCATTCAGCACGATTAGCCCATAGGCGCATGGGCCACAAGACTCGACGTGCCGAGCCGCGACGGGTTGATTTTTCCCCATGCGCGATCCCGCTCGGCAGCGGACCTCGCGCTCAACTGGCCTGATCCCGCATGCGGCCCAGGCTCTCCTCACGCCCCAAAACCTCGAAAACGTCGAAGACGCCCGGCGACACCGAGCGGCCGGTCAGCACGGCGCGAAGGGGCTGGGCGACCTCGCCGAGCTTGACCTTCGCTTCCGCGACGTAGGCGCGGACGTCGGCCTCGATCACGGGCGCCGTCCAGCTGCCGCGCAACGCCTCGAAGCGGGCGAGCAGGGCGACGATGTGCGACCGCCCCGTCGCCAGGATCGCCTGCGCCTTGGCGTCCATCGGCAACGGGCGCGAACTGAACAGGAAGGCGGCACCGTCGAGCAGTTCCACCAGCGTCTTGGCCCGCTCCTTCAGCCCCGGCATCGCGGCGAGCAGCTTCGCGCGCTCGGCGGCGTCGAGGCTCTTCGGGCCGTTCCCATCGAGGTAGGGCAGGGCCTTCTCGAGCGCCTCGACCAGCGCCTGGCAGCTCGCCGCCCGCATGTAGTGGCCATTCACGTTCTCGAGCTTGGCGAAATCGAAGCGCGCCGCGGAACGACCGATCGCCCCGAGATCGAAGGCATCGATCATCTCCAGCGTCGTGAAGAACTCGCGGTCGCCCTGCGACCAGCCGAGCCGCACGAGGTAGTTGCGGAGCGCTTCCGGCAGATAGCCCCTTGCCCGGTAGGCGTCGACCCCGAGCGCCCCGTGCCGCTTCGACAGCTTGGCGCCGTCCGAGCCATGGATGAGCGGGATGTGCGCCATCGCCGGCACGGTCCAGTCCAGCGCCTGGTAGATCTGCGCTTGCCGCGCCGCGTTGGTGAGGTGGTCGTCGCCCCGGATGATCTGCGTGACGCCCATGTCGTGGTCGTCGACCACCACCGCCAGCATGTAGGTCGGCGTGCCGTCGGAGCGCAGCAGCACGAGGTCGTCGAGGTCCTTGTTGGCCCAGGTGACGCGGCCCTGCACCTTGTCATCGACGTTCGTGTCCCCCGTTTGCGGCGCGCGCAACCGGATCACCGGCGCGACGCCCGGCGGCGCCTCGGCCGGGTCGCGGTCGCGCCAGCGACCGTCGTAGCGGGGCGGCCGCTTCTCCGCGCGCGCCCGCTCGCGCATGGCGTCGAGCTCGGCCTGGCTGGTGTAGCAGCGGTAAGCGTTGCCACTCGCCAGCAGGTCGTCGACGACGGCGCGGTGCCGCTCGGCGCGCTGAAACTGATAGACCACTTCGCCGTCCCACTTCAGGCCGAGCCAGTCGAGCCCGTCGATGATCGCAGCGATGGCCTCGGGGGTCGAGCGCTCGCGATCGGTGTCCTCGATGCGCAGCATCATGCGACCGCCGAACCGCCGCGCGTAGAGCCAGTTGAACAGAGCCGTGCGAGCCCCGCCGATGTGGAGGAAGCCGGTCGGGGACGGGGCGAACCGCGTGACGACGTCGACCATGCTGTGGGGGCACCTTCCTGCGAAGGAGCGACCGGCTGCGGCGCCCCTTACGGGCTGCCGTTTGTCGTGTAGCATGGGGGAAAGTCAAGGCTGCCGCGCCGGCGCTTCACCGTCCGAGAGCCGCCTTGAGCCGCGCCACGATCGATGGGCGCGTTCCTGACGGACGGATCGATGACGGCAGCCGCCGGCACCACACTCGAAGGGAGCGCCGGCCGCCGCGCCGCGCCGGCGCGGTGGTCGATCCGCAGCCTGCCCGCCGCCCTGACGAAGGCCTTCGAGGTCGAGGCCGACCATCGGCGTTTCTTCCTCTGGGTGCCGGCGGCGGTGGGTAGCGGCGTCGTCCTCTACTTCACCGCCGATCGCGAGCCTTCGCTGCCGCTGACCAGCGGCCTGACGATCGCGCTGGCCGTCCTCGCGCTCGCTTCGCGTCGCCACACCCGTGTTTACATGACGCTGGTCGCCGCGGCGTCGATCCTCGGCGGCATGGCGGCGGCGGGCTGGCGGACGGCCCGGCTCGCCGCGCCGGTGCTGGATCGGATCCGCATCGTCACCGTCCAGGGGACGATCGAGGAGATGGACTTGCGCCGCGAGGGCGCGCGCTTCGTCTTGCGGGTCGCGGCCAGCGATGACCTCGATCCAGATCGCACGCCCTACCGCCTACGCCTCACGACCCGGCACACGCCGGATTTCGAGGCCGGCGCCTACGTCGAACTGAAGGCGCGCCTGCTGCCGCCCTCGCGCGCCGCGCAGCCCGGCGGCTATGATTTCGCCCGCGACGCTTGGTTCGCCCGCATCGGGGCGGTCGGCAACGTGCTCGGCCGCATCGAGGCCGCCGACCCGCCGGAACCGCCCGACATTTGGCTGCGCGCCGCCACGGCGATCGACCGTGCCCGCAACGCGCTCGCCCAACGTGTCGACCGCACGGTGGGCGGGGACGCCGGCGCCATCGCGGCCGCTATGGTCACCGGCAAGCGCGACATGCTGTCCGAGACCGCGAAGAGCCTGATCCGCGAGGCCGGCATCTTCCACGTGGTGACTATCTCGGGCGTGCAGATGACGCTGGTCGCCGGCATCTTCTTCGTCGGGCTGCGCCGCCTGCTCGCGCTGAGCCGGACCTGCGCCCTGCACGGCGCCACCAAGAAGTGGGCGGCCGGTGCGGCGATGGTCGCTGCGGCGGCCTACGACGTCGCCACCGGCTCGCGGATCGGCACGGAGCGCGCGTTGTTCATGACGTTGATCGTGCTCGCCGCCGTGATCCTGGACCGCCGCGCGCTCACCATGCGCAATCTCGCGCTGGCGGCGCTCGCGGTGCTGCTCCTCCAGCCCGAGGCGCTGCTCGGCGCAAGCTTTCAGCTGTCGTTCGCGGCGGTGGCGGCGCTCGTCGCCGTTTACGAGGCGCGGGCCGCCACCGCGCCGCGCGACGACGTCGTGGTGCCGGCGCGGGCGGGTGGGCGCGGCGGCTGGTTCTCCCGCCGTAAAGGGCATGGATGGCGGCAAGCGCTCTTCGCCACCTTCTGCGCGACGAGCGCCACCGCGCCGTTCATGGCCTACGGCTTCCACGAGGTGAACCCCTACGTCCTGCTCGGCAATCCGCTGACCCTGACCATCATCGAGGTGTTCGCCGTCCCCGGCGCGCTGCTCGGCACGCTCCTTTACCCGCTCGGCCTCGACGCCTTCGTCTGGCACTATGTGGGCGCCGGCATCGCCATCATCATGTGGGCCGCCCGCCTCGTCGGCTCGCTGCCGGGCGCCAGCCTGCACCTGCCGGCCTTCGCGCCCTGGTCGCTCGTCTTCTTCACCCTCGCCGTGCTGTCGGCGGTGATCTGGCGCAGCCCGATCCTCCGCCTCACAGCCGTGCCGCTCGCAGCTCTCGGCCTGCTCGGCGCCGCGAGCGGCCCAGCCTTCGACGTCGCGGTGGCGCAGGGCGGCGACGCCGTCGCGGTCCGCCAAGCCGACGGCCGTCTCACCGTGATCGGGTCCCGCCCGAGCGCCTTCGACGCGGAACAATGGCTGCGCGCCGACGCCGACGGGCGGCCGGCGAAGGACGCGATCGACAAACGAGCCTGCGACAAGACCGGCTGCGTCGCCCACCTCGCCGACGGACGCGCGGTCGCCGTCGACCTCGACCCTTCCGCCTTCGCCGAGGATTGCCTGCGCGCGAGCGTCCTGGTGACGCCGCTGGTCGCCCCGCTGGGATGCGCCGCGCCGCTCGTCATCGACCGCGATTCACTGAAGCGCACGGGCAGCGTCACGCTCAAGGCCGTCACCGGATCGGATGCCTTCACCACCCTTGCCGTGCGCGGCGTGGATGAGGATCGCCCGTGGTCGCCGCTACCGAAGCAGCCTTGGCGGCACCGATTCGCGACGCGGACCGCCCATTCTCCGGATAACTGAGCTGAGGCGCGGATCAGTAGCGACGGATCAGGCTGACCAGCTTGCCCTGGATCTGCACGCGATCCGGTCCGAAGATGCGGGTCTCGTAGGCCGGGTTGGCCGCCTCCAGCGCGATGGAGGCGCCGCGCTTGCGCAGCCGCTTCAAGGTCGCTTCCTCGTCGTCGATGAGGGCCACGATGATGTCGCCCGTTTCCGCCGTGTCCTGGCGGCGGATCACCACCGTGTCGGCGTCGAAGATGCCGGCCTCGATCATCGAATCGCCGCGCACCTCCAGCGCGTAATGCTCGCCGGACGGCAGCATGTCCGGTGGCAGTGCGACGGTGTGGCTCTTGTTCTGCAGGGCGCTGATCGGCGTGCCGGCGGCGATCCGGCCCATCACCGGGATCGTCACCACGCCCCGGCCATCGTCCGCGCTTGTTGTCGCCGCGGGGCGTACCCGTCCGAGATCGCCCTCGATCACCGACGGCTCGAACCGCTTGGCCCGCGCGGGAGCGGAAGGCGTGGATGATTCGGGCAGGCGCAACACTTCCAAGGCGCGCGCCCGATTCGGCAGGCGTCGGATGAAGCCGCGCTCCTCCAGCGCGATGATCAGGCGGTGGATGCCCGATTTCGACCGCAGGTCGAGTGCCTCCTTCATCTCGTCGAAGGAGGGCGGCACGCCCGCCTCCTTCAACCGCTCGTTGATGAAGCGGAGGAGTTCACTCTGTTTCCTGGTCAGCATCCGATCACCCGCACCTATCACGCCCGCCAGGCTCGGCCGGTGGCCGCGACCCACATCGTCGATTTTCTATAGACCGATTCAGGCGTGAAAACAAACAGTGAACGGATGCTTTTTGTTCTTTCGCGTTTTGGATGCTATGGGTGCATCCCATGCGGCAAGCCGTCACCCATATCGTCGTCCCGACCAGTGGCAAGGGCTTGACCGAGATCACCGGGGCAGTCAGTGGGTTCGTGTCAGCGCAGGCATGGCGCGGCGGCCTCCTGACGGTCTTCTGCAAGCACACCTCCGCCTCACTGCTGATCCAGGAGAACGCCGACCCCGATGTCCAAACGGATCTCAAGCGTTTCTTCGAGCGTGTCGCGCCGGAAGGCGACGACTACGTCCACGCTGCGGAAGGCCCGGACGACATGCCGGCGCATATCAGGGCGGCGCTGACCCAGACGCAATTGTCGATCCCGATCGTCGCCAGCCGAATGGCGCTCGGCACCTGGCAGGGCATATACCTGTTCGAGCATCGCAGCCGGCCGCACCGGCGCGAGGTCGTGTTGCACGTCATCGGCGAGTAGCCTCGGCACTCCGGTCACAGCGGCGGCTGCATCGAGGGTTCGTTCCGGCGCCGTCGTTCTCCTCAACTGCATCGGCCTTTCCCGCGAGCCGCCGCGCACGTCCCGTGCCGTCGTCTCAGCGTTGACGGCTCTTGCGGTGCTCGTAAGGATTGTCGCTCGTCTTGCGCGAGATGCGGATCGGCACGCCAGGCAGGGTGAAGGCCTCCCGGATGCCGTTGACGAGGAAGCGCTCGTAGCTCGTCGGGAGCGCCGTCAGCTGGTTGCCGAAGATCACGAAGTACGGTGGCCGCGCGCGCAGTTGCGTCATGTAGCGGATCTTGATGCGCCGCCCCTGAATAGCCGGCGGCGGATGGTGCTCCAGGGTCGCGATCAGCCAGCGGTTGAGCCGGGCGGTGGCGATGCGCTTGTTCCACACCGCCTGCACCTGCATCGCCGCCTCGAGCAGCCGCTCGACGCCGAAGCCCGTGATGCCCGACAGCGGAACCACCGGCGCGCCCTTGACCTGCGGCAGTAACCGTACCGCCTCCTCCCTGAGGGCGTGAAGCTTGGCCGCCTTGTCGTCGACAAGGTCCCACTTGTTGACCCCGATCACCAGCGCCCGGCCCTCGCGCGCGACGAGGTCGGCGAGCGTCAGGTCCTGCTTCTCGAAAGGCGTGGTCGCGTCGATGAGCAGGATCACGACCTCGGCGAACTTGGCGGCGCGCAGCCCGTCGGCGCCGGCCAGCTTCTCCAGCTTGTCCTCGACCTTGGCGCGGCGGCGCAGGCCGGCCGTGTCGAACATCTTCAGCTTGCGGCCGCGCCACTCGACGTCGACCGAGATCGAATCACGCGTCAGACCGGCCTCAGGTCCGGTGAGCAGCCGCTCGGCCCCTATGATCTTGTTGAGCAGGGTCGACTTGCCGGCGTTGGGGCGGCCGATCACGGCGATGCGCAGCGGCTTGCTGGTGTCGAGCTCGCTGCCGTCCTCCTCGTCGTCGAAGGTGCGCGCCTCCTCCTGCGCCTCCTCCTCGACGAGCGCGGTCTGCTCGGGCAGGGCCTCGAGCAGGGCGGCGTAGAGTTCGGAGAAGCCGTCGCCGTGCTCGGCGGAGAGCGGGATGGGGTCGCCGAGGCCGAGCTGGTAGGCTTCCATCGCGCCGTCGCCTCCGGCGCGGCCCTCGGCTTTGTTGGCGATCAGGATGAGCGGCTTGCCGGCGCGTCGGACGAGGGCGGCGAAGGCACGGTCGTCCGGGGTCAGCCCGACGCGAGCGTCGACCACGAAGAGCAGGCCGTCCGCGGTTTCTATCGCCGCTTCGGTCTGGGCGCGGGTGCGCCCGGGCAGCGAGGCCGCGTCGCCTTCCTCCAGGCCGGCCGTGTCGACGATCGTGAAGCGGAGGTCGCCGAGCTTGGCCTCGCCCTCGCGCCGGTCGCGCGTCACGCCGGGGCGGTCGTCGACCAGCGCCAGCTTGCGGCCGACGAGGCGGTTGAACAGGGTCGACTTGCCGACGTTCGGGCGGCCGATGATGGCGATGGTGAACACGAGTGATCCCTTAGCCGGCCTAGCGACCCGGCTGCGCGGCGGGCGGTGCCGGCCGCGCCGCCGGGGACGCCGGAGAGGACCCGTCCGGCGCGGTCGCCTGCCGGATGGGAGCCGGCGTCACCGTCATCGACGGCGCGGTCGCGTCGGTCGCTTCCGCCGTCCCCCCAGCAGCGAGCGCCTCGAACGCTTCGGCCCGGCTACGCAGGGCGGCCGGGGTGAGCGGGTCGCCGATGATCTCGGTCAGGTAGCGGGTCGCCGCCGTCCCGTCGCCGCGCTTCAGCGCGGCGAGGGCGAGAAGCTCGCGCATGGACTCATGGTAGGGGAAGTCGGCGGTCGAGAACCGGCCGTAGCGTTGATCGAAGGCTTGGGGCGCCTCATGGTCGACCCGGATGTAGGCGCCTCGCAGCCGGGCCAACGCCCGCATCGCCGGGCTCACCGCATCGTCGTTGGCGACGCCGTCGAAAGCCTTGGCGGCGCCGTCCGGATCGCCCGCCGCCCGCGTCTCGATCGCCCGCATGCGAGCAAGCAGGGCGTAGCCCGGCGGGCCGTTATTGGCGATCGCGTCGAAGGCGGCGCGGGCCTGCTCGCCGTGTCCGTCCTTGGCCAGCGCCGAGGCGGCGTCGTAGCGCGCGTTCGCCGCCTCGGCGAGACTCACCTGCCGGTCGCCGGCGAAGCGCCAGAAGGCGGCGCCGGCGATGATCGCCACCGCGAGGATGGCGAAGAGCGGCCAGAACCGGGACAGGAAGCGCATGGCGCGGTCGCGGCGGACCTCCTCGTCGACCTCGCGGATAAAATCGGACATGGGATCAACGGTTCGCTAGAGCATCCGCCCGGAACGCGCGCGGCGGTTTCCGGGTACGTCGATGCGATGGAAGATGGGGTCGTATGCCGACTAGCACGATCCCGAGGCCGGCGCGACACCCATCGCCGGCGTGGGCCGCGCGTAGAGGACGAAGCGGTCGCCTAGGCCGCGATCGTCGCTGCGCCGACGAGCTTGCGCGCGTCCATCGCGCTGATCGGGTAGCCGAAGGCGTAGCCCTGCGCGTACTCGCAGCCGAGCTGGTAGAGTTCGATCGCGTCCGACTCGCTTTCGGCGCCTTCCGCCACGACCTCCATGCCGAGATCATGGGCGAGCGCCACCATGGAGCGGAGGATGACCGGCTTGCTGCCCTTGTTGCCCGCCGTGTGGACGAAGGATCGGTCGATCTTGATCGTGTCGAAGGGGAAGCGCTGGAGGTAGGACAGCGAGGAGTAGCCGGTCCCGAAATCGTCGAGCGAGAGCCCGGCGCCGAGCTCGCGGATGCGGGTCAGGATCTGCGAGGCGTATTCCGGATTCTCCATCACGAGGCTCTCGGTCAGCTCCAGCTTGAGGCTGCCGCGAGCGACGTCGCAGCGGGTCAGCACCGCCTTCACGTCGTGCAGCAGGTCGTGGCGCAGCAGCTGGCGAGAGGACACGTTGACGGAGGCGAAGATCGGCGGGTCGACGTCGAGCGCGCGCTGCCAGGCGGCGAGTTCACGGGCGGTCCGCTCCAGGGCGAAGATGCCGAGGTCGACGATGACCCCGGTCTCCTCGGCGATCGGAATGAACTCGGACGGGCTGAGCCGGCCCAGCCGCGGGTTGTCCCAGCGCAGCAGGGCCTCGAAGCCGGCAACGGTGCGGTCCTCGAGTCGGACCACCGGCTGGAAGAACACCTTCATCTCGCCGCGATCGAGCGCGCGGCGAAGATCCGCCTCCAGCGCGATGCGGTCGGAGCGCAGCGTTCGCATGGCCGGACGAAAGATCTCGATACGGTTGCCGCCGCCTTTCTTGGCGTGCCGCATCGCGATCTCGGCGTCCTTCAGCATGTCCTCGCGGCGCGGGTGAAGCTGCGGATCGAACAGGGCGAGGCCGATGGAGGCGGTGAGCGGAATCTCGCGCTCGGAGAAGGTGACGGGGGTGGAAAGCGCCCGGCGAACGACGTTGGCGAGCGCGACCGTCGGGTCCGCCTCGGACTCCGAAACGACGATGGCGGCGAACCGGTCGCCGTTGAGCCGGGCGATCGTGTCCTGCGGCTTGAGAAGGCGGCTCAGTCGCCGCGACAGCGTCAGCAGGATCGAGTCGCCGGCGGACAGGCCGACCGACTCGTTGATCTGCTTGAAGCGATCGACGTCGATGCAGAACACCGTCGGACGCAGGCGCGGGTCGTTCTGGGCGAAGGTGAGCGCCGCCTCCAGCCGATCGAAGAATAGTTCGCGGTTCGGCAGGCCGGTCAGGTTGTCGTGCACGGCGTCGTGCAGCAGCCGCTCCTCCGCGACCTTGGCCTCGGTGATGTCGGACAGCGTGCCGATGATGCGGATCACCTCGCCGTCCGGCCCGACCACAGGCCTCGCCCGCATGCCGTACCAGAAGTAATGCCCGTCGGCGGCCCGCAGGCGAAACTCCTGGTTGATGCGCCCGCGTCGCTGTTCCAGCATGGTGTCGAGGCAGGCGCGGTAGCGGTCGCGCTCGAAGGGGTGCAGCACGTCGAGCCAGCCGGCCGCCGGCCCTTCCAGCGAGCCGCGGCCGAGGCCGAGCTGCGTCTCGACCTCGGGGCTGACGAAGATGCGGTCGGCCGGCACGTCCCAGTCGAAGATGATGTCGCCGCAGCCGACCAGGGCCAGCGCCCGGCGGCTCGCGTCCGTGACGCCGCCGGTTCCCAGGCCGCCACCGGCGAAGGCGTTCTGCATGATGGTGAAGCCGATCAGCATAACGATCAGCACGAGGCCGCCGATGAGGGCGGGCGAGACGAGGTCGTTGGTGAGCGTGCCGGTGACGGTGAAGCCGGCGCAAATCACCCAAGCGAGCAGCAGGAACCAGGTCGGGATCAGCATCACAGCGCGATCGTACCCGTGCGTCGACAGGTAGAGGATCAGCACGAACCCGACCGCCGCGATCGTCGCGAGCGAGATGCGCGCGACGCCGGCGGCGACCGGGGCGTCGTAGACGGCGAGCGCGATCAACGCGGCGAGGAAGACGAGCCACGCCGCCGCGACGCGCGAGGCGCGGACGTGCCAGCGGCTGAGATTGAGATAGGCGAACAGGAAGACGAGAAGGGTCGCCGACAGCGTCGCCTCGGCCCCGGCGCGCCAGATCCGATCGCTGGTCCCAGAGGTGCCGAAAAGCTTGTCCCAGAAGCCGAAGTCGATGCAGACGTAGGCCAGCACCGTCCAGGCGAGCGCGGCGGCGGCCGGGAAGATCACGGCTCCCTTCACCACGAAGACGATGGTGAGGAACAGCGCGAGCAGCCCGGCGATGCCGATGACGATGCCCTTGTAGAGCGTCAGGCTCGTCACCTTGTCCTTGTAGGCGTCCGGCTCCCACAGGTAGAGCTGGGGCAGGTTCGGGGTGCGCAGCTCGGCGACGTAGGTGACCGTGGTGCCGGGGTCGAGCGTGAGGCGAAACACGTCCGCGTCGGTCGACTCCTCGCGCTCCGGCGCGAAGCCCTGGCTCGCCGTGATCGCCGAGATGCGGGTGGCGCCGAGGTCGGGCCAGATGACGCCGGAGGCCACCAGCCGGAAATGCGGGGCGACGATCAGGCGCTCGATCTGCTCGTCCGTGTCGTTGGTCAGGGCGAACACGATCCAGTTCGGTCGGGTGCCGGGGTCCTTGGCGCGGACCTCGATGCGCCTCACGATCCCGTCCGGGCCCGGCGCGGTGGAAACGAGCAGCCTGTCGCCCTGCGAAGAGTAACGCTCCACCGCCCGCGTCAGGTCGATCGCGGAAGCGTCGAGCGGCACCCGCGTCGATTCGATCGCCCGGGCCGGCAGGGCGCCGCCCGCCAGCACGACGGCGGCGAGGCAGAGGCGGAAGAGACGGGAAACGAAGGTCACGGAACTCTCAAGACGCGAACGCCGGCATGATCACGTCCGGGCGCATGATCGCGAACGATTGGATGATCGGGCGATAAGATAGATCCCGCACCACGCACCCCGCATCCGCCACGGCGCCCGATGGCACGGGGCGCGGCGGACCGTAGAGCTTGACGTTTACCGGGGCAAGCGCCGCGAGGAAGGCAACCGGCCCGGCGACCCCCGCCCGTTAATCCTCGGCGGCACCCGCGGCGGGCCTGTCGCGGCGCGGCAGGCGGAGCGACACCGGGTCCGACTCGAGCAGGGCGAACAGCAGGTGGTCCTGCCAGATCCCGTTGATGCGCAGGTACGCCCTCGCCAAGCCCTCGTGCTGGAAGTTGGTGCGCGTGAGGAGACGGATCGAGGCTTCGTTGTGAGGCAGGCAGGCCGCCTCGACCCGGTGCAGGCGCAGCGTGGCGAAAGCGAAGCCGGTGGCGGAGCGCACGGCGCGCGACATCCAACCCTGGCCGGCGAAGGGATGGCCCATCCAGTAGCCGAGCGTCGCCGCCTGCGCGACGCCGCGCTTGATCTGCCCGAAGGTGAGACCGCCCAGAAGCGCGTCGTCGCTCTCCCGGAAGAGCAGGAAAGGGTAGGCGTCGTCGTTCTCGATCTCGGTGGCGTGACGGCGCAACCGACGGCGGAAGGCGGCCCGCGTGAGGTCATCGGCCGGCCAAGTCGGCTCCCATGGCGCGAGGAAGCCTCGGCTGAGATGGCGCAAGGCCGCCCATTGCTCGAAATCGCGGTTTTCGGGCGGCCGCATGTAGACGCCGTCCCCCCTCACGAAGTTGGCGCTCTCGCTGGTCGCGCCGATCCTGAACAGGGCCATCAGGGGGCTCCCACGCGGGCGGCGATGCGGGCGGCGCTCGGCACCTTGCCGATCGGTCCGATGGAGGCGACCGTGGGCGCGGATGCCATCGCCCGCGCGCCGGCCGCCCTGATGTCGCCGAGGCCGAGCGCCTCGACCTTGCCGATCATCTCCTCGCGCGTCAGCACGCGGCCGAAGGCGAGGACTTGGCGGGCGATCTGCTCCGAGCGGGCGGTGGACGACTCCAACGCCGCCAGCAGCGACACCTTCATCTGCGCCTTGGCCCGCTGGACCTCCGCCTCCGACAGGTCATGGGTGGCCTGCGCGAGCGCGTCGAGCGCGACCGGCATCAACTCGGCCACGTCGCCGCCGCCTGCCGCCGCGTAGAAGCCGAACAAGCCGGTGTCGGCGTAGGCCCAGTGAAAGGTGTAGATGGCGTAGGCGAGGCCGCGCCTCTCGCGAACCTCCTGGAACAGCCTCGACGACATGCCGCCGCCGACCGCGTTGGCGAAGATCTGCAGCGCGTGATGGTCGGCGTGGTCGTAGGCGAGCCCTTCCCAGCCGACCACGACGTGCGCCTGCTCGAGCTTGCGCCGCAGCCGCCTGTCGCCGCCGACGTAGCGCGCCGCCGCCGCGACCGGCGCGACGGCGTCGCCGCCGATGGCGGCGAACCGCGCGGCCGCCTCGTCGAGGATGCGGGCGTGTTCGACGGCGCCGGCCGCGCCGACCACCATGCCGCCGCCCCGGTAATGGTTGGCGAGGTAGGCTCCGATCGACGCGCGATCGAAGGCGGACACGCCATCTGGCGTGCCGAGGATGGGCCGGCCGATCGGCTGATCGGGGAAAGCGGCGGCGTTGAAGAGGTCGAAGACGAGGTCGTCAGGCGTGTCCTCGACAGCCCCGATCTCCTGCAGGATCACGCCCTTCTCGCGCTCAAGCTCGGCGGGATCGAACGTCGAGTCGGTGAGGATGTCGGCCAGGATGTCGAGGGCGAGGCCGGTGTCCGCCGCCAGCACGTGCGCGTAATAAGCGGTCTGTTCGACGCCGGTGGCGGCGTTGAGGTCGCCGCCCGCCGCCTCGATCTCCTCGGCGATGTCGCGGGCGGAGCGCCGCCGCGTTCCCTTGAACGCCATGTGCTCGAGAAGATGCGAGAGCCCCTGCTCGTGGACGCGCTCGTGGCGCGAGCCGGCGCTGATCCAGACGCCGAGCGAGGCGGTCTCCAGGTGTCCCATGCTGTCGGTGACGACGCGCAGTCCCGAGGGGAGCGTGGTGATCGCGACACTCATGACGCCGTCTTCACCGGCCGACCCGGCGCGACGCGCTCGCGGATGAAGCGTTCCACCGCCGCCTGGTCGTTGGGCAGGACGGTGAAGCGCTCGGGCAGCGCGAACAGCTCGGCCATGTGCTTGGGCAGCGGCGGCTTGACGCCGACCGCCCGCTCGATCGCCTCCGGGAACTTGGCGGGATGGGCGGTGCCGAGCGCCACCATCGGCGTCCCCGGGTTTCGCGCCAGCGCGACGCGGGCGGCGTGAAGGCCGACGGCGGTGTGCGGATCGACGAGTTCGGACGCGTCCTGCCAGCACCGCGCGATCTCGGCGCGCGTCCGCTCCTCGTCCGTGCGGGCGGCGTCGAACTCGGCGCGGATCGCGGCGAGCACGGGTGCGGTGATCGTGAAGCCGCTCGACTGGCGCAGCGAGGCCATCTGGCCGCGAAGCTGCGCGGCATCGCGCCCACCCACCTCGAAGAGCAGCCGCTCGAAGTTGGAGGACACCTGGATGTCCATCGACGGCGACTGCGTCTGGCTGACGCCGCGCGTCTCGTAGGTGCCGGTGTCGAGCGCGCGGACGAGGATGTCGTTCTCGTTGGTGGCGATGACCAACCGCTCGATCGGCAGGCCCATCCGCTTGGCGATCCAGCCGGCGAGCACGTCGCCGAAGTTGCCGGTCGGCACCGCGTAGGACACCGCGCGGTGCGGGGCGCCGAGCGCGACGGCGCTGGTGAAGTAGTACACGGTCTGCACCAGCACGCGCGCCCAGTTGATCGAGTTCACGCCGGAGAGCCCGAACTCGTCGCGGAACGCGGGATGGTTGAAGAGGGCCTTCACCACCGCCTGGCAATCGTCGAACGTGCCCTCCAGCGCCACCACGTGGATATTGTCGCCGTCCGCCGTGGTCATCTGGCGGCGCTGCACGGCGCTCACCCGCCCGTGCGGGAAGAAGATGACGACATCGACGTTGGGGATGTGGCGGAACGCCTCGATCGCCGCCGCGCCGGTGTCGCCGGAGGTCGCCCCGAGGATCGTGGCATGCTGGCCGCTCCGCGTCAGCGCGTGCTCCATGAAGCGGGCGAGCAGCTGCATCGCCAAGTCCTTGAAGGCCAGCGTCGGCCCGTGGAAGAGCTCCAGCAGGAACAGGTTGTTGCCGAGCTGCCGCAGCGGCGCGACCGCGCTGTGGCGAAAGCCGCCGTAGGCCGCCGCGATCATCCGCTCCAGCGTCGCCTCGTCGAGATCGTCGCCGACGAAGGGCAGGAGCACCGCCTTCGCGACGTCCCCGTAGGATCGGCCGGCGAAGCCGGCGATGTCGGCGTGCGACAGCACGGGATAGATCGCCGGCAGGTAGAGCCCGCCGTCGCGTGCCAGTCCGGCAAGCATCGCTTCGGTGAAGGACAGGATGGGCGCCTCGCCCCGCGTGGAGACGTACTTCACGCTTCAGACCGTGCCTTGAGGGAGGATAAGCCGCGGCCCGACGCGCCGGTCGGCGCGGCGTCGCGCCCTCCGCCGGCTTTGAGGCGGCGCCAAGCATAGTTGCCGAAGACGGCGAAGACGGCGAAGGCGGTGCCGAACCAGGTGAGCGCGTAGACGAGATGATTGTTGGGGAGCGCGATCACCGTGGTCCCCCCGCGTGGCCAGCCGCCGGGGTTGGCCGCCGTGTCCGCGTCGACGGTGAACGGCGCGACGCTCGCCAGACCGTCGTGCGCGGCGAGCACGGCCGGATCGCGGCTGAAGTACTGACCGGCGGTCGGATCGTCGGCCGGCGTGAACAGGCCGCGATGTTCGGGCGCCCGCATCAGGCCGACGACCCGCACGACGCCGCTCGGCTCGCCGGCTGCGCGTGTCGCCGGGTCCGCGTGGTCCGGCGGCACGTAACCTCGATTAACCAGCACCGTGCCTCCGTCTTGACCCGCGTCGCGATCGCCGCCTCGGAGGTGCATCGGCGTCATGACGTAGGATCCGACGCCGTAGGGCGTACTGCCGAAGACGAGGGTCTCCTTGCCGTTGTCGAAGGTTCCGGTCAAGACGACGCGACGGTACTCGTAATCGCCCGGTTTCAGCATCGGCCAGGTGGCGGGCGGCGGCGGCGGCCGCGGCGTCGCCCTGGTTCGCGCGTCGATGGTGGCGAGAAGGTTCTCCTTCCAGGCGAGGCGATGCACCTGCCAGACGCCGAGGCTGACCAGCAACGCGCCGGAGATCAGCGTGACCAGGGCGGGGACGAGGAGCGGGCGAAGACGGCCGGTCATGAAGAGCATTCCGGCGCCGCGTCAGAGGGTGACGTGGGCCAAGGCGAGGGTCCGTTCGCCGATCAGCTCGGCGAACAGCAGGAAAAGATAAAGGATCGAGAAGCTGAAAAGGCTGATCGCCGCCTTGTTCGCCTCTTTGCCGTCGCCGACGCGAACGACGCGCCAAGACAGGCCGAGCATCGCCAGACCGAGCGTGGCCGACAGCACGCCGTAGGCCACGCTCGCGAAGCCCAGGAAGAACGGCAGCATGCCGACCGGCAGGAGGAGCACGGAGTAGAGCAGGATGTCGCGGCGCGTGCGTGCAGGCCCGACCACGTTGGGCAGCATCGGCACGCCGGCCTCGGCGTATTCTTCCGACTTGACGAGCGCCAGCGCCCAGAAGTGCGGCGGCGTCCAAACGAAGATGAGCGCGAACAGGGCGAAGCTCGACCACGACACGGTGCCGGTCACGGCCGCGTAGGCCACCATCGGTGGGAAGGCGCCGGCGGCGCCCCCGATCACGATGTTCTGCGGCGTCGCCCGCTTCAGCCACATCGTGTAGACGACGACGTAGAAGAAGATGGTGAAGGCCAGCAGGCCGGCCGCGACCCAGTTCGCGACGACGCCCAGGGCGAGCACGGCCAGCAGGCTGAGGACGCAGCCGAACACCAGGGCGTCGGTCGGCGCGACGCGTCCCGCCGGGATCGGACGCTTGGCGGTGCGGTGCATGACGGCGTCGATGTCGGCGTCGTACCACATGTTGAGGGCGCCGCTCGCGCCCGCGCCGCTCGCGATGGCGACCAGGGCCGCGACGGCGAGGACGGGATCGCCGAGACCGGGTGCGATCAACATGCCGGCGATCGCCGTGTAGACGACGAGCGACATGACGCGAGGCTTGAGGAGGGCGAGGTAATCGCCCGGTCCTGCCGTCGCGATCAGGGTTGTTTTGGTTCGGGCTACGGAACTCATGACGGTGATCTTACCCGAAAACGCGAACGTTGGTTGACGACCTTGGCCGCGCGACACTCTAGATCGTCCGGCCGTGGCTTAAAGGTGTCGGCCGTCGTCTTGCGGAAGGGGGTCTCCACGCGTTCCACCCCGCCCGCCTTCCATCCTCGCGAACCCATCCATGATCCCGACATCGGCCACGAGGCGGACCACTCGCCCTGAGATCGAGCCGCCACCCGGTGACATGTGGCAGCGAAGCGCGGGATTGGAAAGGACGTAGGATGCAGAGCATGCACCCCTACGTCGTCGCACCCCGAAGGCATATCTCGCGGCCGTGAGCTCCAGGCGCCCCAGGGGCGACTGGCCTTCACGCAAGGTCGGCATCGCACCCGTCGACAACGCGTCGCGAACGCCGGAGAAACGATGCGCAGGCGGTACCGGCGCAGGGCCGATGCTGCCCGCGAGCGTTCACGAGCGTCATAAAAGCACCGGCCCGGGCTCGCTTCCGTCGCGATTTTACCTTAGCCGTCCAGGCCTGAACATGGGACGTCGCGATCGCGTGTGCCGCGGCGAACGCGATTGTGTATAGGACGCCGATGAGTTTCCCCCTGCGTTTGCCTCATGCCGTCTTTATGCTCGCCCGGGCTCTCGCGTGCGCGGGTCTCGCGTGCGCTTTGGTGGCATCCATGGTGGCGCCCCTGGCCGCGCAGGGCAAGGTCAAGGCCAAGTACGGCGACTGGCAGGTACGCTGCGAGACGCCGCCCGGCGCCGCCAAGGAGATGTGCGCGCTGGTGCAAAGCATCGCCGCCGAGGATCAAGCCGACATCACCCTCATCGTCATCGTCCTCAAGACGGCCGATGGCAAGAACCGTCTCCTGCGGGTGATCGCGCCCCTCGGTGTGCTGCTGCCCTCGGGCCTCGGTCTGAAGATCGACGATGTCGACATCGGCCACGCCGGCTTCGTGCGGTGCCTACCGTCGGGGTGCGTCGCGGAGGTCGTGATGGAAGACAAGCTGATCGACCAACTTAAAAATGGCAAGAATGCCGTGTTCATCATCTTCAGGACACCGGAACAGGGCATCGGCATTCCGCTCGCCCTCGCCGGTTTCAAGGACGCCTTCGCCGAACTCCCTTGACGGGTCGGGCGAAGCGCGGTGTCGACGGGTTCGAGTGGGAGGAGGCGCGGATGCGTGCAGGGGGCAAGAGTGGCGGTGCGCGGCGGCGATCGGGGCCGGCCGCGCTGCTGCTGTGCGTGACGATGGCGGCCGGCGCGGCGCTCGGCGTGCCGCCGGCCGCTCACGCCGCCGACGACGACGATGATGGCGGCCTGACGCAGAATTGGAGCGACAGGATGAGCGACAGCATCAAGACCTCGATCGGCAAGGCGACGAGGGCTGTCGGCCTCGGCAAGCCGCCCGGTCCAGCGCCGAAGGAAGCGCCTTCGGGTTGCCCGACCATCGAGATCCTCGACGGGACGCAGGTCCAGCGGGTCATGGCGGCCGGCGCGACGGGCAACGAGGGTCTGCGCTACCAGTACTCGCTCCATGATGTCGGGCGCGAGTGCTCGGTGTCGGGCGGCCGGATCGCCGTCAAGGTCGGTGCGAACGGTCGGGTGCTGCTGGGCCCGGTCGGCGCCGCCGGTCATTTCGACGTTCCGCTCCGGGTCGTCGTGTTCAGCGATGCCGATCAGAAGCCTGTGGAAAGCAAGCTGTTCCGCGTGCCGGCCACCGTCGCAGGCGGCCAGGCGTCCGTGCCCTTCGAATTCATATCGGAGATGATCAACGTGCCCGTCGCGGCCGGCCGTACCGCCGCCGATTACAGCATCAAAGTCGGGATCGACGCCGGTAAAGGCGACGGGGCGCCGGCTGCCAAGGCTGGTCGTCGTCACCTGCGGAAGGAAGCGGCGGCTACCGGCCAATAGCGCGGTCAGCGTACTAGACGCTTCGCCGGCGCTTACCCAACGAACCCGGACGGGCGCCGGCGAGTCCGGCTCTCAGTGCGCCAGGCGCTTGATCTCACCGATGCCCTGTTCCATCAGCCGGTCGGCCAGACCGCCGACGGTCTCGCTTTTCAGGACGATCGCGGCCGCCGCCGTCGCGGCGTCCGCCGCAGAGGCCCGGACCTGAGCCAGCGCCTGCGTCTCGGCGGTGGCGATCTTGGCCTCGGCCTGCGCGGTGCGCCGCTGCACGAAATCGGCGAGACGCTTCTCCGCCTCGCCGGCGATCAGCTCGGCCTCGGCGCGTGCCTGCTCCACGATCGCCGCCGCCTCGGTCTCCGCCTCTAGCCGCTTGCCCTCGAAGGAGGCGAGCACGGCGGCGGCCTCCCGCCGGAACCGCTCGGCCTCGGCGAGTTCGTCCTTGATGCGCTGCCCGCGCGCATCAAGCGCCGCACCGATCCGGGAATGGACGCCGAGGTAGCCGGCGACGAAGAGGAAGATGATGAAACCGACGGCAACCCAGAATTCCGAATCCATGACGATCGAACCTCAGACTTTCACAGCTTAGGCGTCGGCGATCGCCCGTGCGATCGCGTCGGGATCGGCTGGCTTGCCGGTGATGTGCTCCACGATCGCCGAAGCCGCCTCGTTGGCGATCTGTCCGACGTTAGCCATAGCGGCGGTCTTCATGGCGGCGATGCGCGCCTCGGCCATCTGCAACTTGTGCCCGAGGTCGGCTTCGAGCGACATGCGCTTGGCGTCCTGCTCCAACTTGACCTTGGCGCGTGTCTCTGCGGCGAGGGCCTGGGAACGAGTCCTCGCCTCCACCAGGGTCTTGTCGTAGGCGTTCGAGGCGGCGAGGGCCTCCTCACGCATGGTTCGCGCGGCGGCGAGATCGTCGTGGATCTTGGCCGAGCGCGTTCTCAGGATATCTTTCACGCTAGGCAGGGCCATGCGCGACATGATGAGGTAGAGCGCCCCGAACGTCACGACGAGCCAGAAGATCGTGGAGGTGAAGGTGGCGGGATCAAAGGGCGGGAAAGCCGCTTCCTGCCCGCCCGAGCTTTCGCCCGAAGGAATCACTGTCGCCATCGGTCAAGCTTCCCAGTTGCGTCGCCCGACGTTCGCGAAGATCGGGGCACGAAGATCGGTCGTGTGGGAGGGCATATCGCCGGGGACGTCGCCCCGGCGATGGTCGTCGGTAGCCGACGCCTACTTCACGAAGAGCAGGAGGATCGCCACGAGGAAGGCGAAGATGCCGAGCCCTTCCGCCAGCGCCGCGCCGATGAACGCGCGACCGAACTGCGCGTCGGAGGCGGAGGGATTGCGGAGGGCGCCCGACAGGAACGGGCCGAAGATGAGGCCGACGCCGATGGCGGCGGCGCCCATGCCGATGGCGGCGAGGCCCGCCCCGATGTACTTGGCTGCGACAGGATCCATGAAAAGG
Organism: uncultured Beijerinckiaceae bacterium; assembly: GCA_964244495.1. GTDB lineage: Bacteria > Pseudomonadota > Alphaproteobacteria > Rhizobiales > Beijerinckiaceae > RH-AL1. The sequence continues at coordinate 12,813 of CAXTIU010000001.1, read as the reverse complement.
GGATGCTCCAGGGTTTTGAACGGGCAACCGATCTGTTGTTGATGTTTATTCAGTGGCCCGGATGAATTGCGTCGTTCAGGTAGACGCAAGTGAGGATCGCGAAGACGTAGGCCTGCAGCACCGCAACGAGCAATTCGAAGGCGGTGAGGATCACGGTCATGGCGAGAGGCAGGGGCGCGATCACGGCGAAGGCGCCGGCGCCCAGTAGGGAAGCCACGAAGGCGCCGAACACCTTCAAGGTGATGTGGCCGGCCAGCATGTTGGCGAAGAGGCGGACGCTCAGGCTGATCGGCCTGGAGATGAACGAGATGACCTCGATCGGCACCAGGATCAGGAGCAGGACGGGCGTCACGTCCTTGGGGACGAACAAGCCGAGGAAATGCGTGCCGTGGCGGACCAAGCCGTAGACGATGACGATGCCGATCACGAGGAGCGCGAGGGCGAAGGTCACGACGATCTGGGCGGTGACGGCGAACGAGTAGGGGATGAGCCCCATGACGTTCGAGAAGATCACGAAGAGGAACAGCGTGAACACGAACGGGAAGAAGCGCATGCCCTCCTGGCCGGCTGTCTGCTTCACCATGTTGGCGACGAACTCGTAGCCCATCTCCGCCGCCGACTGGACCTTGCCCGGCACGAGCGCGCCACCACTGGTGCCGACCACCATCAGCAGCACCACGAGGGCGAGCACGATCACCATGAACAGGGCGGAGTTCGTGAAGGACAGATCGAGGCCGCCGATGTGCAGGGGAATGATGGGCTCGATCCGGAACTGATGGATCGGGTCGATCGCCTGTTCTGCCGCCACGTTCCACTCCCGCGCCGCCGTGCGGCCTTGACCTCAGAGCGGATCGCGCCGGCCGCGCCCCGTCGGCTTGGCGGCGATCCTGTAGACGTTCCAGAACCCCGCCGCCGTGCCGAGCATCAGGAAGATGATCAGCAGGATCGGCGAGGTGTGACACCATTTGTCGAGCTGCCACCCGATGATGGCGCCGATCACGATGCCGGCCGTGAACTCCGTGAGGACACGGAAGCCGAGGCTCATGGCGCCACCGACGCTCGTGTCGGTGGTCCGCGGCATCGGCTCACGTCCTTCGTGCGCCTCGAGCGAGGACGAGAGCCTGTCGAGCCTCGCGCGAAGCTCGGCGTCGGTCGGCTTGTCCTCATTCTGCCCCAACAGGCCTCCAGCGCCGTCGCGTGGCCGCCGGCTTCTTCGTTCCTGGTGCGGCGGCTTGTAGGGACGCCGTGCCGGGGTGTCAACATTCGGCCACGAAGGCGTCAGGGCGATCCTCGACAGGCGCCCGACGCGCCTATATGGATGTCATGGTCAAGACCCGTTCCTCCTTCGTTTGCCAATCCTGCGGCAACCTCACGCCGCGCTGGCAGGGGCGCTGCGAGGCCTGCGGTGCCTGGAACTCCATCGTGGAGGAGGCCGGAACCACCGGGATCGGGGCGCAGACGGCACGCCATGCTCGAAAGGGCCGCGTCTTCCGGCTCGGGGCGCTCGGCGCGGCGGAGACGCCGCAGGCGCGCCTCACCACCGGCATCGCCGAACTCGACCGGGTCAGCGGCGGAGGGTTCGTCGCCGGATCGGTCGTGCTGCTCGGCGGCGAGCCGGGCATCGGCAAGTCGACGCTTCTGATCCAGGCCTGCGCCGCGCTCGCCCGGCGCGGCGAGCGGGTCGTCTACATCTCAGGCGAGGAGGCGATGGACCAGGTGCGGCTGCGCGCCGGGCGGCTCGGGCTCAGCGGCGCCCCCGTGGAACTCGCCGCCGAGACCGGCGTGGAGGACATCGTCGCGACCCTCTCGCAGGGTCGTTGCCCGGCGCTGGTCATCATCGATTCGATCCAGACCATGTGGACCGACATCGTCGAGGCGTCGCCTGGCACGGTCACGCAGGTGCGGGGCTCCGCCCAGGGCCTCATCCGCTTCGCCAAGACCACCGGCGCGGTGGTCGTCCTCGTCGGTCACGTCACCAAGGACGGGCAGATCGCCGGACCGCGCGTCGTCGAGCACATGGTGGACGCCGTCTTCTCCTTCGAAGGGGAGGGCGGGCGCGACTTCCGCATCCTCCGTTCGATCAAGAACCGCTTCGGGCCGACCGACGAGATCGGCGTCTTTGAAATGACCGGCGGCGGGTTGCGCGAGGTCGCCAATCCGTCGGCGCTGTTCCTGACGGGGCATGAGCAGGCGGCACCCGGGGCCGCTGTCTTCGCAGGAATGGAGGGAAGTCGGCCGCTCCTCGTCGAGATCCAGGCGCTGGTGGCGCCGACGACGCTCGGCACGCCGCGTCGCGCGGTGGTCGGGTGGGACACGAGCCGCCTCGCGATGATCGTCGCGGTGCTGGAAGCCCATGCCGGGCTGCGGCTCGGTCAGCACGATATCTATCTCACGATCGCCGGCGGCCTGCGGGTGCGCGAGCCGGCCGCCGACCTTGCCGCGGCGGCGGCACTGGTGTCGTCCTTGTCGGGCCAGGCGTTGCCCGCGCACGCCGTCTACTTCGGCGAGGTCGGTTTGTCTGGCGCGGTGCGACCGGTTGCCCACGCGGCGGCGCGGCTCAAGGAAGCGGGCAAGCTCGGCTTCACCGCGGCCGTCACGCCCAAGCTCGCGCCCGGCGGGGACGCGTCCGAGCCGCTCGGCCTGCGTGTCTGCGACCATATCGGCGCGCTCGTCGCCGACATCGCCGCGCCGAAGACGGGTGGCGCTGCACGGGCTCACACGCACCGGTAGGGGAGCGCGCCTGAGGAGCGCGGGCCACAGGCTCGCGCCGATGCCCGGCGAGCGGCGTGACGGGAGGATCGAGCTTCGCTATAAGCGCACGTCCCGACGAAGACGTCCTGACATCACGCCCCCAGCGACACGCCCCGCCGATCGGAGATCTCCGTCCGGCGAGCGCGATGAACAAGCCCAAGGTTGCGGATCCATGCCGTCCTACCTCGATCTGAGCCTCATCGTGGTGATCCTGATCTCCGCCCTGCTCGCCATGCTGCGCGGGTTCACGCGCGAAGTCCTGGCGATCGCCTCTTGGATCGCGGCGGCGGCCGCCGGCGTCTACCTCTACCCCTACCTCCTGCCTTACGTGAAACCCTACGTCTCCAAGGAGCCTTGGGCTTCGATCGCGGCGGCTACCGCCATCTTCTTCGTCGCGCTGATCCTTGTCTCGATCATCACGGTCAACCTGTCGGACGCGATCCTCGACTCCAAGGTCGGTGCGCTGGATCGTTCCCTCGGCTTCCTGTTCGGCGCGGCGCGCGGCTTCGTGCTGTGCGTGATCGCCTTCGTCTTCTTTCAGATGCTCGATCCCGTCGACAAGCAGCCGGTCTGGGTCAGGAACGCCCGCATGCGGCCGCTGCTGCAGAGCGTCGGCGACGACATGCAGGCGATGCTGCCGCACGATCTCCTGAACAAGATCATCAAGACCAAGGCGACTCCGGCCGAAGAGCCGCCCCCTGAGGTCGAAACGCCCGACGACAAGACCGCTCCCGATGCCGATTCACCCGTTCCACTGCCGCCGCCGCGCAACAACGGTGGAAAAGCGCCCTGAGCTTGGGGGCCGCTGGGACGTTCGACTGGCGTTTGCCGGCATTGGGCTTATGTAAAGGCCGCCACGCTACGTCCTATCGGCAGAAGACGACTGAGCCGTGCCCTTCTTCGCTTACGCGAACGGCCGGTACCGCGAGGTTCCAATGACCGATCAAGCCGCTCCCGTCAGCCATATATCCGACCTCGACGCCGGCTGTGACGACTGGGAGTCCGATCGACTTCGCGAGGAATGCGGCGTTTTCGGCATCTTCGGCCATGGAGATGCGGCTGCCATCACCGCCCTGGGTCTGCACGCGTTGCAGCATCGTGGGCAGGAAGCGGCCGGAATCGTCGCCTTCGACGGTCACCGCTTCAACTCCGAGCGCCGCCTCGGCCTGGTTGGTGATCACTTCTCCAAGGCCTCGACGATCGCCCGGTTGCCGGGAAGCGCGGCGGTCGGGCACGTCCGGTACTCGACGACCGGCGAGACGATCCTGCGCAATGTCCAGCCTTTGTTCGCGGAGCTCGACTCCGGCGGCATCGCGGTGGCGCACAACGGCAACCTGACGAACGGCCTGACGCTGCGCCGCGAATTGATCCGCGACGGGGCGATCTACCAGTCCACGTCGGACACCGAAGTCATCCTCCATCTCGTCGCCCGCAGCCGCAAGGCGCGCGTGATCGAGCGCTTCATCGAGGCCCTTCGCGAATTGGAGGGCGCCTACGCGCTCGTCACCCTGTCCAACAAGATGCTGATCGGCGCGCGTGATCCGCTCGGCATCCGGCCGCTCGTCATCGGTGAACTCGACGGGTGCTATATACTGGCATCCGAAACTTGCGCGCTCGACATCATCGGCGCGCGCTTCGTGCGCGACGTCGAGAACGGCGAGATCGTCGTCATCAGCGACAAGGGCATCGAAAGCCTGCGCCCGTTCCCCCGCGTCCAGCCCCGCCCGTGCATCTTCGAGTACATCTACTTCGCCCGTCCCGACTCGATGGTCCACGGCCGCTCCGTCTACGAGATCCGCAAGTCGATGGGGGCCGAACTCGCGCGCGAGATGCCGGTGGACGCCGACGTGGTCGTCCCCGTGCCCGACAGCGGCGTGCCGGCGGCGATCGGCTACGCCCGCGCCTCAGGCATCCCGTTCGAACTCGGCATTATCCGCAACCACTATGTCGGCCGCACCTTCATTCAGCCGACGCAATCGACCCGCGAGTCTGGCGTCCGCCTGAAGCACAGTGCCAACAAGGCCGTGGTCGCCGGCAAGAGCATCGTGCTGATCGATGATTCGATCGTGCGCGGCACCACGTCTCTGAAGATCGTCCGAATGATGCGCGAATCGGGCGCGCGCGAGGTGCACTTCCGCATCTCCTCGCCTCCGATCACCCATCCCGATTATTACGGGATCGATACGCCCGAGCGCGAAAAGTTGCTTGCCGCGACGCACTCATTGGAGGAGATGCGCGACTACATCGGTTGCGACTCGCTGGCCTTCCTTTCTGTCGAGGGCATCTATCGCGCCATGGGCGAGGAGCGCCGGGACCCGGTCCGGCCGCAGTTCACCGACCACTGCTTCACCGGGGACTACCCGACCTATCTCACCGACGTCATCGGCGAGCATCGCAGCCAACTCTCGCTGCTTGCCGAGACGGGGTGAGCCGGCGGCGCTAGCCCGGTGGCGGGATCGCGGCGGCGGCGTTCAGGCCGCGTCGTGCCGCGCATTCTCGGCTAGCTCATGGCAGCCAGTTGGTTACTTTTGAGCCTCGACTGCCAGGAGACCGGTGTTGCAGGTGTCGGCGCGAGACAAACCTCTTTCGACGGCTCGTGTCGCAACTGCTTGACTTGGGACGGGGGCGGTGCCAGTCCGCCACCCCATGACTGAACCCTTCAACGTCCGCGCCTTCCGATGAAGGCCTTCGTCTTCCCCGGTCAGGGCTCGCAGGCGGTCGGCATGGGAAAAGCGCTCGCCGAGACGTTTCCGACCGCACGCCACCTGTTCGACGAGGTCGACGAGGCGCTCGGACAGCCGCTCTCGACCTTGATGTTCGAAGGGCCGGACGCGGAATTGACGCTCACCGCCAACGCGCAGCCGGCGCTGATGGCGGTGAGCCTCGCCGTGATGGCTGTGCTCCGGGCGGAAGCTGGCCTCGACCTCGCGCGCGACGCCGCTTTCGTCGCCGGCCACTCGCTTGGTGAGTATTCCGCGCTCGCCGCCGCCGGTGCCATTCCCCTCGCCGCAACGGCGCGGCTCCTGCGCCTGCGCGGTAGTGCGATGCAGCGTGCCGTCCAAGTCGGCGAAGGGGCGATGGCCGCGCTGGTCGGTGTCGACCCTGAAACGGCGGCCGCCATCGCCGCGGCAGCGTGCGAGGGCGGCGGCATCTGTCAGGTTGCCAACGACAACGGCGGCGGGCAAGTCGTCGTCTCCGGCGAGCGGGCCGCTGTCGGCAGGGCCATGGCGATTGCCAAGACACGGGGCGTCAAGCGCGCGATCCCTTTACCCGTCTCGGCGCCCTTTCATTGCGCCCTGATGCGGCCCGCCGCCGATGCGATGGCGGAGGCGCTCGCCGAGGTCGTCATCGTGTCGCCATGCGTTCCGCTCGTCGCCAACGTGACGGCCGAACCGATCGGCGATCCCGACATCATCCGTGCGTTGCTGGTCAGGCAAGTCACCGCAACCGTCCGCTGGCGCGAAAGCATCGCTTTCATGGCGGGGCGCGGCGTCACCACCTTCGTCGAATGCGGCGCCGGCAAGGTCCTGTCCGGACTGGTCAAGCGGATCGTCGATGGAGCCGGTGGCGTATCAATCGGCGTTCCCGCCGACATCGACGCCTTCAAGACGAATTCCGCCGCGTGACGCGGCGTTTAGGAAGATCCTGATGTTCGATCTCGCAGGCAGGACCGCGCTCGTCACGGGAGCGAGCGGCGGCATCGGCGGTGCCATCGCGCGCGCCCTGCACGGGCAGGGCGCCACGCTGGTCCTGTCCGGCACCCGGTCCGAGCCGCTTCACGCGCTGGCCTCCGATCTCGGCGAACGGGTGCACGTCGTCGCGTGCGACCTCGGCGATGCCGCCGCGCTCGCTGCCCTCGTCCCAGCGGCGGAGGCGGCCGCGGCACCCATCGATATCCTCGTCAACAACGCCGGCATCACCCGCGACAATCTCCTGATGCGGATGGGCGATGCCGAATGGGACCAGGTGATCGCCGTCAATCTCACGAGCGGGTTCAGGTTGGCGCGCGCCTGTCTCAAGGGCATGATGCGGCGACGCTACGGTCGGATCATCGCGGTGACCTCCGTCGTGGGCGCGGTGGGCAACGCCGGGCAGGCCAATTACGCCGCCTCGAAGGCCGGTATGGTCGGATTGACCAAGAGCCTCGCGGCGGAAGCGGCAACGCGCAACGTGACGGCGAACTGCATCGCGCCCGGCTTCATCGCGACGCCGATGACGGACGTGCTGAACGAGAAGCAGAAGGCGGCCATCCTGGGCGTCGTGCCGATGCAGCGGCTCGGCCAACCCGGCGAGATCGGTGCCGCGGCGGTCTACCTCGCGAGCGCCGAAGCAGCCTACGTGACCGGGCAAACCCTCCATGTCAATGGTGGAATGGCAATGATTTGAACGACTTAACCTTTTAAGTCATCACACTCGCCAGGCGCGCCAAGCCATGCTAGTGAGCGCAAGTCGATGGATGGCGCCGAGCTGAAAACCATGCTTCAGCGCGGTCGGGCTCGACGAGAGCCGTCCCGATGTCTAGTGAAGTCTGCGATAGCCGTCGTGGCAGGTTTGCCGGGCGGCGTCACGCGCAACGGCAAGGCCGGCGAAGGCCGGAAAGATAAGGATTGAAGACGATGAGTGATGTCGCCGACCGCGTGAAGAAGATCGTGATCGAGCACCTCGGCGTCGATGCCGACAAGGTCGTCGACAACGCCAACTTCATCGAGGACTTGGGAGCGGACTCGCTCGACACCGTCGAACTCGTGATGGCCTTCGAGGAAGAGTTCGGCGTCGAGATTCCCGACGACGCCGCCGAGACGATCGTCACGGTCGGCGACGCCGTGCGTTTCCTCGACAAGGCGACGGCCGCCTCGTCCTGAGGGGCGGGTCCGTCATCCGTCCGAGGGCGGCCGTGTCTCGATCATCCGGTTCTCTACCGATCGTAAATCCGATGCCATCTGATGATTTCGGTAGGATAGTCCGGACCTGATTTCCAAGATGTTCGACTCCAGGCTGATGTTTGAATCCGGACTCAAGCGAAGGTTGGGGCTTTGCGCAGGGTAGTTGTAACGGGTCTCGGCATGGTGTCCCCGCTCGCTTGCGGCGTCGAGGCGACCTGGAAGCGGCTTCTCGCCGGCGGCAGCGGGGCCGGACCGATCCACGGCTTCAAGGCCGACGATCTGGCTTGCCGCGTCGCCATGCAGATCCCTTACGGCGACGGCAGCGACGGCAGCTTCAACCCCGACCATTGGATGGAGCCGAAGGAACAGCGCAAGATCGATCCCTTCATCCTCTACGCCGTGTCCGCCGCGACGCAGGCGCTGGACGACGCCGGTTGGCATCCCAAGACGGCGGCGGAGCAGAACGCGACCGGCGTCATGTTCGGTGCCGGGATCGGCGGTCTCGGCGGCATCAACGATCAGGCGGTCATCCTTCACGAGAAGGGTCCGCGCCGCGTGTCGCCGTTCTTCATCACGGGCCGGATCATCAACCTGGCCGGAGGCTACGTCTCCATCCAGCACAAGCTGAAGGGGCCCAATCACGCCTGCGTGACCGCCTGCTCGTCGGGCACGCACGCCATCGGCGATGCCGCGCGCCTGATCGCGCTGGAGGACGCCGACGTCATGGTCGCCGGTGGTGCCGAATCATCCGTCAACCGTATCGGCATCGCCGGTTTCGCCGCCTGCAAGGCGCTGTCGACATCCTTCAACGACGCGCCGACCAAAGCGTCGCGACCCTTCGATCGCGACCGCGACGGCTTCGTCATGGGCGAGGGTGCCGGCGCCGTGGTGCTGGAGGCCTACGAGCACGCGAGGGCCCGCGGCGCAAGGATCTACGCCGAGGTCGTCGGCTACGGCATGTCCGGCGATGCCTACCATATCACGGCACCCGACGCGAGCGGCGACGGGGCGTTTCGCGCGATGCAGGCGGCGATCAAGCGGGCGGGCGTCAGGCCGGCCGAGCTCGACTACATCAACGCGCACGGCACCTCCACCCCGCTCGGCGACGAGATCGAGCTGAACACGGTGCAGCGGGTGCTCGGGCCGGATGCCACCGGCGTGTCCATGTCCTCGACCAAGTCGGCAATTGGCCATCTGCTCGGCGCGGCGGGTGCCGTCGAGGCGGTGTTCAGCATCCTGGCGATCCGCGACCAGATCGTTCCGCCGACGATCAACCTCGACAACCCGCCCGATTTCGCGCGCATCGATCTCGTGCCCCACGAGGCGCGTCGGCGCGAGGTCCAGTACGCGTTGTCCAACTCCTTCGGTTTCGGCGGCACCAACGCGTGCTTGATCTTCAAACATGCGGGTTGACGAAGTCGGCTCCCGCGATGCTCGACTCTTGCGCCCCCGACTCTTGCGCCCTCGACTCTTGGATGGCCGTGCTATGGAATACCTGAGCGGTCCGGCTGAACCCACCTTTCGCCCCATTGGCGCCCGAGGGTGGGTTCGGCCGCGATCCTCCTCCGGGTGGAAAGTTGCATGACAGTCGACGCACCGGTTTCCGCTCCGCATCCTACGTCGATCGGAGCCGGTCGCGCCTACATGAGCCGCACCACGTCTGGGCGAAGGATGATGCCGCAAAGTCCGAATGAAGCCCTTCAACCGGAGGCACCGCCGCCACCGCCGCCGAAGCCGCCGAACCGGAAGCGCCCGACGCTCTCCGCTTTGAGCGGGTTCTTGTCGTTTCTCGTCATCATCGCCATCGGCGCCCTGGGCGCGCTGGTGTGGGGCACGAACCGGGTGCAGGCGCCGGGCCCGCTCGCCGCCGACAAGGTCGTCTTCATCGCGCCACATACCGACCTGCCGGACATCATCGACAAGCTCAGCGCCGACGATGTCATCGACAGCCCCCTCGCCCTCAACATCGTGCTCACCGTCGAGCACAAGCGCGGCAAGGTCAGGGCCGGCGAATACCTCTTCAAGCAGCATGCGAGCATGCGCAGTGTCGTCGACACGCTGGTCAACGGCAAGCAGATCCTTCACGCCATTACGATCCCCGAAGGCCTGACGAGCGCCCAGGTCGTCCAGCGGCTGCGCGACAGCGACGTGCTGGTTGGCGAGATCCGCGACATGCCGAAGGAGGGCACGCTGCTGCCCGAGACCTACAAGGTGGCGAGGGGCTCCTCGCGCAACGACGTCCTGCAGAAGATGGAGGACGACGAGCGCCGCATCGTCGAGCAGATCTGGGCGCGACGGTCGCCGGATCTGCCGCTCCGCTCGCCCTTCGAACTCGTCACGCTCGCCTCGATCGTGGAGAAGGAGACGGGCAAGGCCGACGAACGCCCGCGCGTCGCCGGCGTCTTCATCAACCGGCTGCAGAAGCATATGCGCCTGCAGTCCGATCCAACGATCGTCTACGGCCTCGTCGCCGGGCAGGGGACGCTCGGGCATTCGATCACCCGCGCGGAACTCGACAAGCGGACGCCCTACAACACCTATCAGATCGACAACCTGCCGCCCGGCGCGATCGACAATCCCGGCCGAGCCGCCCTGGAGGCGGTCGCCAATCCATCGCGCACGGGCGATCTTTATTTCGTCGCGGACGGGACCGGCGGTCACGTCTTCGCCTCTAGCATCGACGAGCACAACCGCAACGTCCAGCGCTGGCGTCAGATCGAGCGCGAAACCAAGGACAAGGTCGACGTCGACAAGCTATCACCGGCGGCGATCGCGCCATCACCTTCCCCATCGCCGACGCGGGGTAATCAGCGCAGCGATGCGTCCGACGCCGCCTTCGGAACGCTCCCGGCGGCGTTCGGTACGGTGAGCACCGGCCGCGTCGCTTCCTTCGTCGATCCCGCGGCCAACCACGACATCGCCTCGATCGCCACCGTCGAGGAGAACCTTCCGCCACCTCGTCGCGGGCGTAGGGCGGCGACCGTGAACGTCGCCGCGCTGTCGTCCAGCATCGATTCTCTCGGGTTCACGATCGGCGGCGCGGAACCGCAACCCTCCATCGCGCTCGACGGACCGGTCACGCCCGAAACGGCCGACCAGCCGGTCACCGCCGCATCGCAAGGCGCGTCCGCCCCGGTCCATGACGCGAGGGTGGCCCTCGACGCTTTGCCCGGACAAATGGGCGGCGACCTTTTCGCGGATCCCGGGCCGGCGACCCCGGCCGCGCCGGTCAAGACGCCACCGCTGCACCCCAAGATCTACGACGTGTCGGAAGGAACCGCACTCGATCCCCTGCGCGACAAGACGTACGACCTCAATACCGCAAAATCGGTTCCGCCCGAACTGATCCACTAGCGTGACGGCCGCTTCGACCGGATCCTTTACGTCGTGGACCGCATGTCCGTGATCCGCAGCATGACCGGGTTCGCGCGGCAGGCGGGTTCGCACGGCGCCACCCGGTGGACGTGGGAGTTCAAGACGCTGAACGGGAAAGGGCTGGACGTTCGCCTGCGTCTGCCGCCTGGTTTCGACGCGCTCGACGTCGGCTGCCGGCAGCGCGTCGGCGCCAGACTCGCGCGAGGCACGTGTAACCTAACGCTGGCTCTCTCGCGCGAGACCGCAACGCTTCGAGCCCGGATCAACACGGTCCTGCTCGGCGAACTCCTGCAATCGCTCGCCAAGATCACGCTGCCGGCGACCGTCGGTCCCGCCACGCTCGACGGACTGCTCGGGGTGAAGGGAGTCGTCGAGATGGACGAGACGGCCATCGACCCGATGGAGCAGGAGGCGCTCCACGCCGCCTGCGTCGAGGGGTTCGAGCGCGGCCTCGCCGCCCTGGTGGCGATGCGCGAAAGCGAAGGCGGTGCGTTGCGAGCCGTGCTGGAGCAGCGCCTCGCCGCCATCGCCCGCTTGACGCGGGAGGCCGACGCCGCGCCGGGCCGCCAGCCCTCCGCCATCCGCATCAGACTCGAAGGATCGGTGGCCATGCTCGCCGCTCAACCCGGTCTCGATACTGTCAGGTTGCACCAGGAGGCCCTCCTGCTGGCCGCCAAGGCCGACGTTCGCGAGGAGTTGGATCGCCTCGCGGCCCATGTCGCTGCGGCACGCGGCCTGATCGAGGATGGCGGTCCCGTCGGCCGCCGCCTCGATTTCCTCGCTCAGGAGTTGGCTCGCGAGGCGTCGACCTTCTGCGCCAAGGTCAACGATGCCGTCTCCACCGCGATCGGCCTTGAACTGCGTGCCGAGATCGAGCAATTCCGCGAGCAGGTCCAGAACATCGAATAGGCGGCACGAAATGGGAAGCGAGCATCACGCGGGTTTCGATGTCGGAAAGGATGGCGGCGCCCGTTCCGGCGCCTCGTCGGAACGCCGCGGCTTCATCCTGATCCTGTCCTCGCCATCGGGCGCGGGAAAGACGACGCTCACACGGATGCTGCTGACACAGGCCGATCTCGACCTCACCTTGTCGATCTCGGTAACGACACGGGCGCGGCGGTCGAGCGAGGCCGATGGCGTGCACTATAACTTCATCAGCCCGAAGCAGTTCGCCGCGTTGCGCGAAGACGACGACCTGCTCGAATGGGCGGAGGTGCACGGCAACTTCTACGGCACCCCGCGCGCGCCGGTGGACCGGGTGCTGGCGGAGGGACGCGACGTTCTTTTCGATATCGACTACCAGGGCACCCAGCAGGTGAAAGCGCGCGCCGGCATGGATGCCGTGACGGTCTTCATCCTGCCGCCGTCCATGGCGGAACTCCGGGTACGGCTCGAGCGGCGCGCGGAAGATCCACCCGACGTGATCGCGCGCCGTCTCTCCAACGCCCGCAACGAGATCCGCCGCTGGTCGCAGTACGACTACGTGCTCGTCAACGACGACATCCAAGTGACATTCAAGGACCTGCTCGCGATCATCGAGGCCGAACGCCGCAAAGCGTCGCGCTCGAAGGAAACGATCGGGCGGCACGTCGACGGCCTTCTCGCCGGTTCAATCTAACTCCCCGGTCCGCCAGGAGGGGCGATGACGTTCGGCTCGCGGCCTCGGCGAAGAGTAACATGCGATGAATGGATCATCGGGACGAGGGCGTCATGCAACGGCAGCGGCAAGTGGTGCCCAGGGGAGGAATTGAACCACCGACACTGCGATTTTCAGTCGCATGCTCTACCAACTGAGCTACCTGGG